>NZ_CM001403.1:6932876-8408322 GCF_000166195.2 Mucilaginibacter paludis DSM 18603 | reverse complement strand
TTTATTTATTGAAACCGATTGATATTTAGTTTAATTTGAAATCAACTAAATATAAACTATAAGTTAATATGATACAGTTTATTCTCTAATAGTAATCATAACTTAATTTTTGGTTAAGTTTAAAAGGCTTGCGCCGATTGCGAGCTGAGTTTATTTTGTGTTTAAAGGCACATGTTGCATTGCCTTAATTTTAAGCAAAAGTACTTTGGTTTGAACAGGGCAGGCTATTTAAGTTGTCCAAACAAAAGGTTGAGCAGCTATTATGTTTTATGGTGTACCTTGCTGTACGTAAACGGGCACTTGCTTTGCAAGTATACCTGCAATGATACTGTTTATTAAAAATATGGTTTGCCTGAGCTGCCAGATAGTGGTTCAATATGAGTTAGAGAGGATCGGGCTGACCGTGATCAAGGTAAATGCAGGTGGGGTAGAAATTCTGGAACCAGTATCAACAGATCAGATGCAAAAATTCTGGGTCGCTTTAATTAAAGCAGGCTTGGAACTGATGGACGATAAAAAAAATATCCTGGTAGAAAAAATCGTCAGTGCTATTTCAGAAATGATCCAACATCCGGAAGGCATGAAGATTAATTTTTCTGATTATCTCAGTGGCAAACTCAATCTTGATTATACTTACCTGGCTAATGTTTTTTCGGAAACACAACGCATCGCCATTGAGCATTACATCATCATCAATAAAATAAAACGGGTTAAGCAATTAATTTGCAATAACGAGCTTAACCTCACCGAGATTTCGTGGAAATTGAATTATAGTAGTGTGGCTCACCTATCCACCCAATTTAAAAAAGTTACCGGTATAACTCCTTCCTATTACAAACACATCACCTGCAAGGGCTCTCTGCAGTTTGAAATGTGTGAATTATAGAACTTATTTAAAAAATTGTGTAACAGCTTCATCTAACACTTAGGGTAGGTTTGTATTGTCCTGAATTTTGACATTATAAATCCTCGCAATAAAATTCAACATCGTTTTAATAAATAATCATGAAAAGAATCTCTACTTTAACAGTGGATAGTCCGCAGCGTAAAGGTGCTGGCTATTCTAAAATCTTCAATGCCATCTGTTGCCTTGTGCTCCTGGCGGCCACCTTGATATCGAGTTGTAAAAAAGACAACTATAAAGGCGAAGTAGTAGGGGTGTGCCCCCTGGTTGTTAGTACCGACCCTATGGACAAAGCCGTAGATGTGGCTTTGAACAAAGTGATAGCGGTAACCTTCAATACCAGCATGAGCGCGGCCACTATTAATAAAACTACGTTCTCAATTAAACAAGGAACTACAGTTATTTCCGGTACTATTGCACCAACTACCAACGGCGCTAACTTTACATTTACACCGGACGTACCTTTATTACCGTTTACTGTCTATACCGGTACTATTACAACTGCGGCTACAGATACACTTCGCACCGCATTGGTGAGCGATTATGTATGGAGCTTTACCACAAGCCCACAAGTAGTTTTATCGGCCAACCCCGCAATTGGCGGAACAGTGAGTGGTGCCGGAACGTTCGCACAAGGTTCAACAACTACAGTTACTGCTACCCCTAACACGGGTTATACCTTTACCAACTGGACAGACAACGGTGTAATAGCTTCAACAAGTTCAAGCTATCAATTCACCATGGCTGGTAACAGAACTCTGGTTGCTAATTTTACAGCCATACCGGCTGGCCGTTTTGCGGTCACCTTAACATCCTTACCTGTAGCCGGGGGCACAACTAATGGCTCAGGTTCATATGCGTCTGGTTCGCAGGTAACGGTAACAGCAGCGCCTAATACAGGGTACACTTTTGTGAACTGGACAGAAAATGGCAATATTGTGTCGGTAAGCTCAAGCTATCAGTTTGCCATAGCCGGAAACAGGATATTGATTGCTAATTTTAAAGTGATACCTGCATCTCAGTTCGCGGTGGTATTATCATCAAACCCTCCAGCAGGTGGTTCAACAAGCGGATCGGGTTCATATTCAGCAGCGTCATCTGTAACGGTAACTGCCAATCAAAACCCTGGTTATACCTTTACCAACTGGACCGAGAACGGAAATGTTGTTTCAACCAGCGCTGTTTATACTTTCGCTTTATCTGCCAGCAGAACGTTGGTGGCTAATTTTGCTATCAATACCTATACGTTAAATGTATCAGCTACAAACGGCACAACGGCTAAAACGCCATCGCAGGCCACTTATAACAGCGGCACAACCGTACAGGTTTCGGCCACGCCCAATACTGGCTACGTGTTTTCTGGATGGAGCGGGGATGCCACAGGCTCCACAAATCCATTAACGGTTACCATGGATGCTAATAAAAACATTACAGCCAATTTTACGGCTATTACTTATACCCTGAATGTAACCGCGGTGAATGGAACGGTTGTAGCCAACCCTAACCTGGCAGCTTACAACAGCGGCGCCACTGTAATACTTACGGCAACAGCCAAAGCGGGCTACACTTTCAGTTCCTGGACGGGTGATGCTGTAAGTATTAGCAACCCATTAACGGTCACCATGAACGCCAATAAAAACATCACGGCTAACTTTATTTTAACTCCGGCCATTGGCCCGGTATTGCCGAGCCTTGGTACAGCGGCTAATTTTACCATTTTAACCAAAGCGGGTATTTCAACTACAGGTATTACCTCGGTTGGGGGCGATATAGGTGTGAGCCCGGCTGCGGCAACATCCATTACCGGATTTGGGTTAATTATGAATGCCAATGGCCAGTCGTCGCATACGCCTATTGTAACCGGTGTGGTTTACGCGTCTGACTATGCTGCGCCAACGCCATCTAACATGACGGTTGCCGTTAACGATATGCAAACCGCCTATACCACTGCAAACGGTTTAGTTACCCCGGCACCAATTGTTGATTTGTATGCAGGTAATATAAGCGGCAAAATTTTAACTCCCGGCCTGTATAAATATAACTCCGGAGTATTGATAACCAGCGCAGGTGTAACACTTGCCGGTGGCCCTAATGATACCTGGGTATTCCAGATCTCTCAGGATTTAACGGTAAACAATAGCGCTATCATTACCTTAACTGGTGGCGCCCAGGCAAAAAACGTGATGTGGGTAGTTGCAGGTCAGGCCACGCTTGGAACCAATGTTGATTTTAGCGGCAATATTTTAAGTAAAACACTGGTCTCTTTAAACACTGGTGCTAAAGTTACAGGCAGGTTACTTGCACAAACAGCCGTTACCTTAAACGCCAGTACTGTTATTCTCCCTTAATTATCATAACCTTCATCAATCCGGCCAACGCGGGATTGATGAGGTTAAAAAAAGTTCCACTAATTTAAAAGAGATTTAGAATGATACACCTCCATAAAAAAATACAAACAGTCATCATCTGTTCGATGATAATGATTTTAGCTAACAACGCACTTAAAGCACAGGTTACACAGCCTAACTGGTGGTTTGGAATATCCGGTGCCGCCAATTTTAACTGGTACGACGGAACTACTCAAAGGCTTAATGGCTCGCTCATTGTTCCGGCGGCTTTTCATAAAGGTTTTGGGGTACGCCCTTACGGTTCGGTTTTGGTTGAATACCGCCCGGCGGGTATGTGGGGTGGTGCTTTAAACGTAGGCTATGATGGTCGTGGAGGTAAATTTAAAGAGGTTGTGGCCCCATGTAACTGCCCCGCCGACTTAACTACCAACACCAGTTATGTTACGGTAGAGCCAAGTTTGCGCTTATCCGTGCCCAAAACAAACCTGTACTTTTTTGCAGGGCCAAGAGTTGCCTTTAGCCTTACCAACGATTTTACCTATACGCAACTTAAACAGCCTACTACCAATGCGCAGCTGAGCGATATGCATAAAACCATAATCTCGGGCCAGGTTGGCGTTGGTTATGAAATTCCTCTTTCGCCTGCGGCCAGCCTTACTAAAGTCAATCTTTCTCCCTTCGTTTCGTACCAGCCATATTTTGGTGAGGAGCCACGTGATATCGAAAGTTGGTCTATCACTACGGTTAGGGCAGGTATTGCCTTGAAATTTGGAAGGGGTTCAAAACTGCCTGTCAAGGATATTACAGCACCGCCCGTACCCGAAATCTCTTTTACTGTTCGTGCGCCTAAAACGGTGCCGTTGCAGCGCCAGGTAAGCGAAACCCTGCCTTTGCGCAGTTCTATATTTTTCGATGACGGATCGGCTGAAATACCCGGAAGGTACATTATGCTCTCCAATACGCAGGCAGGTAATTTTAAGGAAGAACAATTGCAAAAACAGCAGTCGGACAACACAACGGGCCGTTCTTCAAGGCAGTTGAATGTTTATCACAATATCTTAAATATTTTAGGCGATCGTTTAAGGGCGAATCCCGGTACAACAATCTCGTTAAGCGGTGCTTCGGGTAAAGGTATTGCTGATGGTACCGCACTTGCCATATCGGTTAAACAATATATTGTAAACACCTTTGCTATTGACGGATCGAGAATTGCGACTGAAGGACGTATTAAGCCGCTTATCCCTTCCGAACAACCTGGAGGAAGCAAAGAGCTGGTGCTTTTGCGTGCCGGTGATCGCCGGGTTGATGTAACCAGCACATCGCCACAGTTATTAATGGAAGTGGGCGGAGGCTTGATGAAACCGGTGCAGATCGAAGCCACCCAGGTTGATCCGCTCGATAGTCGCGTTGTGCTTAATGTAGATAAAGCTAAAGAGTTATTTAAATCATGGTCGGTAGACCTGACCGACGAAAGAGGCGTTGTACAACATTACGGGCCATTTACTAACAACCAGGAAAGCATTTCGGGCGCAGCTATTTTAGGCACTAACCCCGAAGGTAATTATAAAGTAGTGATGGTTGGCCAAACCAAAAATGGACTAACCATTACAAAAGAGAATTCGGTACACTTAGCAGGTGTTAATGAAGCGGTTGAAAAAGGTTTGCGCTTTAGTATCCTGTTTGATTTTGACAGGGCCAACTCCACAGCTGCTTACACCAAATTTTTATCCAATACAGTAGCTTCATCTATTACTGATGGCGCAACGGTTATCATCCATGGTCATACCGATATTATAGGTGAAGAAGACCATAATCTGAAACTTTCTCAGGAGAGGGCCCGCGAAGTTCAAAGCATTTTGGAGCGCGCTTTAGCCAAAGCCGGAAAAAACAGCGTCAAGTTTGAAACCATTGGTTTTGGCGAAGATGTAAGTCACTCCCCATTTGATAACAACCTGCCCGAGGAGCGTTTTTATAACAGGACTGTGATTATAGATATTATTCCGGTTAAATAATTAATTAATGGTTTTTTTTAGAAAGAAGACGGGAGAAATTCCGTCTTTTTCTATTTATATCCTGTTTGGGAAAGCTGAAGCACCATAGCGATTATGCAAAATCTAATCAAAAATGCGGCTAAAATTGATAAATTGGACCCATGAATTCAAAAATACAAATAGCCGTATTAGACGACTATCAGCAGGTAGCGACAGCTACTGCCGATTGGAGCGAAGTACAGCGACGGGCACAGGTTACCATCTTTCATGATCACCTGTTTAATGAGACCGAGGTGATCAATCGCCTGTTGCCTTTTGATGTGGTTTGTGTGATGAGGGAGCGCACACCATTAAACAGGAACATTTTGAGCCAGTTGCCTAATTTAAAGGTGATTGTATCAACAGGTAAGCGCAATGCATCTATAGATGTACAGGCGGCAGAAGAATTTAATATCCGGATAATGCCTACCGGATACATTGGTACCGGCGCACCGGAAATGACCTGGGCCATGTTGATGGCTATTACCCGTCATATTCCCCTGGAGGCCGCTAATGTCCGGTCGGGGGGATGGCAAACTACTATTGCTGCCGATCTTACCGGCAAAACCCTCGGTATCATCGGGCTCGGAAATATCGGCGCAAAAATGGCTGTCTATGCCAAAGCGTTTGATATGAACGTGATAGCCTGGAGCCAAAACCTTACCGAAGAGAAAGCCGCGGCTTCCGGTGCTAAACTGGTAACTAAAGAGGAGCTTTTTAGCCAGGCTGATTTTGTAACCATTCACCTGGTTTTGAGTGATCGCAGCCGCGGTATTGTGGGTGAGGTGGACCTGAACCTGATGAAGCCAACGGCTTATTTTATCAATACTTCAAGAGGGCCTTTGGCCGATGAGCAGGCTCTGATTAAAGTATTGGAGCAAAAAAAGATAGCAGGCGCCGCACTGGATGTTTTTGAAACAGAACCGCTGCCGCCCGGGCATCCTTTCCGCAAACTGGATAATGTACTGGCAACGCCGCATATCGGTTATGTAACAGAAAATACTTACAAGCTATTTTACGAGGATACCGTGAAAGCGATATTGAAGTGGTTGGATACCGTGCCCGAAAATAGCTGATTGTTGCACAACTATCGACTTTTATCGGCTTGTTTTGAAAGGGCGCCCATTTACGGACGCCTTTTTTGCTGATTTTAATTAATGTAAAACTAATAACGTTATACCGGTGTTTGTTGGGAAAGAAAATTCAAAATACAGCGAATGAGGAATACCGAAGTTAATGCGGAGCATTTAAAGTTTATGAATATGGCTGTCAAATGTTCTTCCGATAATCTGAAAACCAATTTGGGCGGCCCGTTTGGGGCGATTATTGTAAAAAATGGCAAAGTTATAGCGTGTGAAGGCAATACGGTAACCAGCTCAAACGACCCGACTGCTCATGCCGAGGTTAATGCCATTCGTGCGGCTTGCCAGGCCTTAAAATCGCCCGATTTAGAAGGTTGTATTATGTACACCAGTTGCGAGCCTTGCCCCATGTGTACCAGCGCCATTTACTGGGCTCAAATAAATGTGGTTTATTACGGCAATACCAAAACAGATGCCGAATGGGCTGGCTTTAGTGATACTTTTATTACCGAAGAACTGGCTAAACCCTTAACAGGCCGGAAGGTTCAGTTTAAACGAATTGGCGCAAGCGATGCCATCAGGGTTTTTGAGCAATGGATGCAAAAAACCGACGATGAAAAAGATGCTACCAAGAAGGGTACACTGTAGCTGATTGTGGATCATTCCGGAAGTGAAAAGTCAGGAGCCCGAAGTAACAGCGTATATTTTACACGCTGTGCGAATGCTATTCACTTGCCTATAGCTTTCGATTTATCTTTTTAAATTAAAACCTATTTCAAAACCGTAGTGTTTAGAAATGACATCAACCTGAAATGAAACATGAAAGATATAGCCCGTCGTTTTCCGGAAAATCCGATATTATCGCCCTCGGATTTAAAGCCCAGCATGGATGGCTTACACATTGCCTGCCTGTTAAATCCAGGTGTGTTTCAATTTGAGAATAAAACGTGGCTACTGGTACGCGTGGCGGAGAGGCCCGAACAAAGTGATGCTGTGATCTCGTTCCCCGTTTTGACCGAAACCGGCACCACCGAAATTATGGAGATAGCTTTGGATGACCCAGACGTTGTTACTACTGATCCGCGCGTGATAAGATACCGGGGTGTGGATTATTTAACTACACTATCCCATTTGCGCCTGCTTTGTAGCGATGATGGAATTAAATTTTACCAACCGGAGGGCTATCCACCCTTATTTGGAATAGGAGCTTTGCAAACTTTTGGCATTGAAGATTGCCGCGTAGCTCATTTGGACAATAAATATTATCTCACCTTTACAGCAGTATCGGCCAGCGGGGTGGGGGTTGGTTTACGCACCACTACCGATTGGAAGAACTTTGAATCGCTTGGCATGATATTGCCTCCTCACAATAAGGACTGTGCCATTTTTGAGGAGAAGATTAACGGAATGTATTATGCCCTTCACCGGCCCAGCAGTGTTGATATTGGCGGCAATTACATCTGGCTGGCACAATCGCCGGATGGTATCCACTGGGGCAACCACCAGTGCCTTATTAAAACCCGTTTAAATAGCTGGGATAGCGCCAGGGTGGGGGCGGGTGCGGCGCCCATTAAAACCGAAAAAGGATGGCTCGAAATTTATCATGGTGCCAATTACGAGCATCAATATTGCCTCGGCGCTTTTTTGCTGAGTCTTGACGAACCTTCGGTAGTAATTGCCCGTACCGTTGATCCGATTATGGTGCCAACGGAAAGTTACGAGCTGACAGGCTTTTTTTGGCATGTGGTATTTACTAACGGGCATATAGTTAACGGCGATACCATCACCATTTATTATGGCGCGGCAGATGAGTTTGTATGTGGTGCGCAATTTTCAATGAAGCAAATATTCCAGGCCCTGGAGATAGTTTAACGGTAAAGATGTTAGGATAAGAAAACTGCTTGATAAATAATTATAACTGGCTCTAACAAAATAAATTGTTATACGTTTAACCTGTTATGGACGATGATAAAAAACATTACCACTTTGTGAACAGCCAAACAGGTAATGTTATTGCTTATTTATCTGTGCCAGCGTCTGCATCGGCTGAATCTCTTGATGTGATTCTGGATAAAAGGAGGAAGGAATTGGCTGTGGAACATGGCTTATACTTTGAAATCATTTACTGGAAACTTGAAAGAAAAAAATAATAGTAAGCAGTAGTCGTTGTGAGTTAAAGCCTGTGGTTAGGTAAATTTTGCAAAGTAAAGCTCTGTATTGCTTTATGTTTGCTTTATTATTGATTGTGTTTTGTTTTAAATGATGCTATCTAATTTAAAAAAGTTCTTGTTTTTTTGGCTGATGTTAACACTGGCGTTTAGTTCAAACGCCCAGCAAAAAGATCAATCCGTCCCTACATCGTTTAAATTTAAAACCGTTGTGATCGACGCTGGGCACGGTGGCAAAGATCCCGGTGCGCATGGTGCCATATCGCTTGAAAAAAATGTTGCACTTGCCATCGCCAAAAAGTTAGAAAAAGCTATAGAAGCGCAAATTCCGGATGTTAATGTGGTGATGACGCGCAGTACCGATAAGTTTATCGAGTTGAATAAACGATCGGAGATTGCCAATAAAAATGGCGCCAATCTATTTATATCTATCCATTGTAACTCTTCGCCGCAAATCAGGGCCGATAATTATCATAAAGGGGTATTGCTGCTGGTGTATGGCTTTCACAGAAACCAGGAACAGATGGAAGCGCTCCGCGAAAACGCGTCGATCTACATTGAAAAAAACTACAAAGAAACCTATAGCGATTATAACGAAAACGATCCTACGGCTTTTATCGCTTTAAATGCCTTCCGCCAAAAATACCGTAAACAAAGCGTTCAGTTTGCCGAATTAATTAACCAGCAGTTTACAGCCAATGATGGCCGCCGCAGTTTAGGAGTTAAGGAGCAGGGGGTTTTGGTATTGGCCCATAGCGCCATGCCCGCCGTACTGGTTGAAACTGGCTTTATCAATAACATAAGCGAAGAAAAATACCTTAACTCGGACGAAGGGCAGCAAGCCATCGTGCATTCCATTGTGGCAGCTTTAATTAAATACAAAACCAGTATGGCGGTTAGATAGGGGGGGGAAGATGTAAGAAGCAAGATGTAAGATGTAAGATGTAAGAGGGGGGCCCAACTTTACTCCCTGATTTATTGTTTTATATTGAACTTTTTTCTTTTCCTGCTTCTTGTCTCTTGCTTCTTACATCTTATGCCTCATTTCCAACAAGCACCCAGTGTTTTTATAGAGTTAACATTAAGCTAATACGCTTGCCTTTATTTTGCAAAAGTTAATAGTCCTTAAAGTTAATTTATGGCAGAGGTGGAAGTACTTTCGGATGCAGAACTGCAGGAGCTTATGGTTAACGGCGATTATCAGGCTTTTACAGTAATTTACAGCCGTTATGTTAATCCCTTAAAACAGTTTCTGTTCAAGATTTTAAAATCCACTGAACTTACCGAGGATATTACCCAGGAGGTTTTTATCAAAGTATGGGCAAACCGGGCCAAACTGGCTCAAATCAAATCATTTAAAGCTTACCTATATATCGCTGCTCGCAACCATGCCTTAGATAGCTTAAAGGCTGCGTTCCGTTCGGAAGTGGCCATGGGCGAAGTTATCCGCAGCTTTATAGAGCAGCGCGATAGTACGGCCGAAAATTTACTGGATAAAGAATACCGCTTGTTTTTAGACAGGGTATTGGCATCATTACCTGAGCGCACGAGAGAAATTTTTGCCCTATGCCGTGAGCAGGGAAAATCTTATGATGAAGTGGCCGATATTTTAGGTATCTCGCGCAACGCGGTAAAAAATCACATGGTGTTCTCCATGAAAATTCTGAGCAATTCTGTAAAAAAAGAACTGGGCATTTCGCTTAGCATACTGTTAACGGTACTTTTCAGGGGCTAAATAGCTACTTGTGTTAAGTAATTATTAAATCTCATCTTTCTGCTACCCTCCATTTAACTTTTACCGTCTTAGTACTAAAAGCCATCAATAATGGATGATAGATACTACAAGCAATTAGTTAGCCGCTACCTGGCCGGAAATGCCACTGATGATGAACTGGAAGTTTTTGCTCATCTGGTAAAAGAGGGCAAGCTGGATGTTTATTTGAACGAAGCGATAAACGTTGAAGCTGGCATCCATGCTGATGATGAAATATCAACTGAAAGGGATAACAAAAAAAGCTTTGTATTTGCGGCCTGGCTTAAATATGCGGCTGCTGTTATCTTGATGGCATCGGCTTCGGTAATCGTGTATTCACATTTTACGCATCTCAATAAACCTGTAGCTGTTACAAGGGTTATTAAAAACGATGCGCTGCCTGGCGGAAACAGGGCGATATTGACCTTGGCTAACGGGAAAAAAATAGTTTTGGGCAATGCGGGCAATGGCACCATTGCGTTACAGGGCAATACACAGGTTGATAAGATACGCAACGGACAATTGGTTTACCAGGCTACAGGCAGCTCCGATAAATGGCAAAATGCTACAGCCAACCAGGTTACCTATAACACCGTGAGCACGCCAAAAGCCGGTGAATATGAAATAACGCTGCCTGACGGAACCAAAATCTGGCTCAACTCGGTTTCGTCCATTACTTTCCCAACAGCTTTTACCGGCAACGAGCGCAGGGTGAGCATTACCGGTGAAGTTTATTTTGAGGTGGCTAAAAATAAAAATAAGCCATTTATAGTTGAAACCAGGGGCCAAAATGTAACGGTGCTGGGTACCCACTTTAACATTAACGCCTATGATGATGAAAATACCATTAAAACCACTTTGTTAGAGGGCAGCATTAAATTATCCGCGCATAGCAACAGTAAAATATTAACTCCGGGGCAGCAGGCCGAGGTAACCAACAACCGGATCACCATTATCAATAACAGCGATACCGAAGCCGCCGTGGCCTGGAAGAACGGCTACTTTGTTTTTGATAATACCGATCTGCCAACGCTTATGCGCCAGCTTTCGCGCTGGTATGATGTGAATACGGTTTACAACGGCAACGCTGGCAATCACGAATTTGTTGGTCAGATTAAGCGGAGCGTAAAGCTATCAAGCGTACTGAAAATTTTAGAGGCAAGCGGCGTGCACTTTAAAATAGAAGGTGAAAATCTTTATATCCAACCCTAATAAACAATAAAATTTAACAAGTTTTAATCCCCAAAACACAACATGGAAACAGTACAGTAAAAAACTATACCCACAAAAAAACCGGAAGTGCTGCGAACACGACCGGCTATATGCCTGGGTAGCCAAAACAATCTTTTAACTACAGAATTTTTATTAACCCAAACAATGCAAAAGTATGCAATTCAACCAAAGCAGGAAAGGCCCCGCTCAGGAAGTTTTTCCTTATTCCAAAATTTTCCTGGTAATGAAATTAACTTTCATATTATTAATAGTAGCGTGTTTACATTTATCAGCAAAAACATCGGCCCAGCACATCTCCATAAACGAAAAAAATGCACCGTTGAGCAAGTTGCTCACCATTATCAAAAACCAGAGCGGTCAAAGTATTTTTTATGATAATACGCTGATTAAAAAGGTATATGTAGAGAATGTTTACTTACGCGATGCCACCCTGGAACAGGCTTTAACGCTGGTACTCAAAGGCCAGCCCTTTACTTATACCATTGTTGATCATACCGTGGTAATTAGTACAAAAGGTAGCGCTAACCCAATTGCCAATATACCCGTGCGTATAACCGGTACGGTTACCGATAACGAAGGCAACCCGGTGCCGGGTGTAACGATCAGCATCAAAGGCACAACCCATGCAGCCGTTTCTGATACTAAAGGGAACTATGGTATAATGGCCGAAGAGGGGCAAACACTGGTATTTTCGTTCATCGGCTTTAAAAAAACCGAAGTACTGGTTAGCGGCAAGCACGTTATCAATGTAAAACTGGTGCAGGATGCTACCCGGCTCAACGATGTTGTGGTAACCGCCCTTGGCATTAAACGCGAAGAAAAATCGCTGGGATTTGCCGCACAAACGCTAAAAAGCAACGCGGTTGAAGATGCCAAGACCAATAATTGGGTTAACTCCCTTTCGGGCAAAGTAGCCGGTTTAAATATCCAGGGTACAGGCTCGGGGCCTATCGGTTCTTCGCGGATTACCCTGCGTGGCGAAAACTCTTTAAACCTTGACAATAACCAGGCGCTTATTGTACTTGATGGTGTACCTGTTAATAGCAAAGTGACCGGCACCGGCTTTAAGGCGCACTTAGCCGCCGATAGCCCGGTAGATTTTGGCTCGGATGTTTCGGATATTAATCCCGATGATATCGAAAGCATTACTGTACTTAAAGGGCCCGGCGCGACAGCGCTTTACGGTAGCAGGGCCGCCGGTGGCGCTTTGATTATCACCACCAAAAGTGGAGCCCGTAAAGAGAGCGGCCTGGGTATTACCTACAATTTAAACGTGAGCATTGATCAGGTTAACCGTTGGCCCGATTATCAATATGAATACGGCGAAGGCAGAACCACAGCCTACTACTCTTATGGCGACAGTCCGGACGGTATCAATACCAGTACCAACGCCGCCGCTGGCCGGGCCTGGGGGCCTAAGTTTAACGGGCAATCTTATTTTCAATACGACCCAAATACACCCGACAATAAAGCAACTGTGCGCACGCCCTGGGTTGCCTATAAGGATTATGTAAAGGGCTTTTTTCAAACCGGATCTACCGTTACCAACAACCTGTCTATCGAAGGTGGCGACGAGAAGAGTTCGGCCAGGCTTTCGTTATCACATTTGGATAACAAATGGATCATCCCTAATACAGGTTTTGCGCGTACATCGGTAGCGCTATCGGTTAATCATAAAATGACGGATAAGCTCAAGATAAGCGCAAAAGCCAATTACACCAACAAAAATAGCGATAACCTTCCGTCGGCGGGGTACAACAACCAAACGCTGATGTATTTCCTGGCGATAGGTACAGCGGCCAACATTGATCACAACTGGTTTAAGCCTTACTGGCAACCGGGGCTAACTGGGGTAGCGCAAAAAAATCCGTTTAACCCTGGGCCGGATAATCCTTATATCGATATCTACGAAGATTTAAATAAACTATCAAAAAACGGGTTTATCGGTACAGTTTCTGCCAATTACCAGTTTAACAGTAAATTGGAACTGATGCTGCGTACCAGTTTGGATATGTCGAGCGAATTTCGTTCTCAGCAACGCCCTTACAGTATCACCAAATATCCTAAGGGTAGCTACCGCGAAGAGAATGTTTATAGTTACGAGGCCAACAATGATTTATTGTTAACCTATAAGGATAAAATTGGCAAAAAAATAAAGTACTCCATTAACGCGGGTGCTAATGCCTTAACCACGGATTACAATTTCGCGGGGATGTATGCCGATCAGCTGGCGCAACCGGGTGTTTACCAGTTATCTAACAGCCTTGATCCGGCCGTGGCCGATCCACAACGCACAAAGAAAGCCGTAAATAGTTTATACGCTGCTACGCAATGGTCGTATAACGATGCCTTCTTTCTGGACCTTACCGGTCGTAACGATTGGAGCAGTACGCTGCCTTATAAAAACAATTCGTTTTTCTATCCCTCCATCAGTACCAGTTTCTCATTGGGCGATATATTTAGCCTTCCAAAACAGGTTTCGTTTGCCAAGCTGAGATTATCATACGCCCAGGTAGGTAACGATACCAGGCCTTATCAAACTTCAAAATACTATGATAAGATTTACAGTAACAGCTTTACCTCGCCTACAACCTTATATAACCCCACACTTAAACCCGAAATTACGTCAAGTTACGAGGCCGGTTTGGATTTAAGGTTGTTTAATAATCGCCTGTCAACCGATATTGCTGTTTACCGCAACAGCAGCCGTAACCAGATATTGGCCATCCCGCTCGATCCAACTTCCGGTTACGCCAATGCCTTGGTAAACGCCGGATTGATTGAAAGCAATGGGGTAGAGGTGCAACTAAAGGGTACACCGGTATTAAAATCTAACTTTAGGTGGAACACTACCCTTAACTGGAGCGAGAACAGGAGTTACGTGCGTGAACTGACTAATAGTTTAAATAACTATGTTATTTACAGTCACGATGGTAACGTTACCATTGAAGCCCGCGTGGGTGGCCGAATGGGCGACTTATACGGTTTGGGCTACCAGCGCTCGCCCGAGGGGAAGGTTATTTATAACTCTACCGGATTGCCTGCTCCACTTAACCCAACCTCCAAATTATTGGGCAATGCTTTCCCTGATTGGAAGGTCGGCCTTTTAAACGAATTCAGTATTAAAAAAGTGAAGTTTAGTTTCCTGCTTGATTATCAGCACGGTGGCAAAATGTTTTCGCAAACCAACCATAAAAACAATACGCTGGGTAAAACCAAGGTAACGCTGCCCGGCCGCGATAATGGGATTGTAGGCGATGGCGTGGTACTTGGCGCCGATGGTGTTTATCGCCCCAATACGGTTAGCGTATCGGCCAGCTCCTACTACGAAAACTATTACGCCATTAACAATGCCGAGAATAACATATTTGATACCAGCTATTTAAAACTGAGGGAGGTGCGCATTGAATTTAACCTGGCTTTGGCATTGCTTACCAGGGCAGGCTTAAAACAAACCAGCGTAGCAATTTATGGTCGCGACTTATTTGATATTACCAAATATCCTGGTTTTGATCCGGAAGGCGGAAACTTGAACAGCGGCACCTTAACACCCGGTGTTGAGCTGATGCAGTTCCCTTCGCCGCGAACTATGGGTATTAACCTCACCTTCAAACTCTAATCATCTTTACACCATGAAAAAAGTATATCTAATCATTTTGCTGCTCAGCTGCCTATCGGTATCGTGCACCAAAAACTTTGAACAGATCAATACCGACCCTAACCGACCTAAGGATGTAAACCCAGGCGTAGTGCTCGGCCAAATGCAATATCGTATTGTGAGCAGTAGTATCAGCGCTGCACGTGGCTTTACCCACGAGCTGATGCAGGTTGATGCACCGCGCAGCAGTAGCGGCGGCGGTGTACACCGTTATGTAATTACGCCCGGTACCGGCGTATGGACCAGCTTTTATACTTATCTGGCCGATATAGAGTTAATAATAGCCAGTGCTGATAGGTTAAAAGAGCCCAATTACAAAGCCATAGGTTTGGTTTATAAATGCTGGGCCTATTCTATCCTGACGGATGTTTATGGCGATGTGCCTTACTCTGAAGCTATTAAAGCAGATAATGGTAATTTTTTGCCAAAGTTTGATAAGCAGCAAGATATCTATACCCAAATTTTGAAAGATCTTTCGACAGCTAATGATTTGTTCGACGATTCAAAAGCGCTTACCTACGGCGGCGATGGCGTTTACCCGTCTAATGCCTTAACAAGCGGCAAAAACCTGGGGATACAGCGCTGGAAGAAGTTTTGTAACACGCTGCGCATCAGGCTGCTGCTACGTTTGATTAAACGTGATTCGGAATTAGGCATCAGCGATCAGATCAAAGCTATACTGGCTAATCCAACTAAATATCCTGTATTCGCATCGAATGCCGACGAGGGCATCTATAAGTTCCCGAACGTTTACCCATACTTTAATCCGTATTATACCGCAAGGCAGTTAGACTGGCGCGACGGTACCTATTATACCAAATTTTTTATTGATCACCTGAACAGTTGGAACGACCCGCGTCGTGCCGTGTGGGCCCTAACCGTACCGGTAAACGGGCAAAATGTTTACCAGGGGATTGAGAGTGGATACCCCACCACAACCGAATATGTGGTAGGTAAAAACTCCAGTTATACGGATGCGCTTAAAACATCGGCCATAACCGGGGTGATGATTACTTATGCCGAAGAGGAATTTATGATGGCCGAACTTGCCCTAAAGGGTTTTACTGCTGCCGGCAACGCAAAAACACATTACGAGAACGGTATAACCGCCTCGATGGTGCAATGGGGCGTTGCCTTACCAGCCGGTTATTTACAACAGGCTGGCGTGGCTTATGATGAAACGGCCAGTGCGGATGCGCGCCTGCAACTGATCATGATCCAAAAATATTACGCCTACTTTTTTAACGATTACCAGGCCTGGTTTGAAAAAAGGCGTACCGGCTATCCGGTATTGCCCCGTGGATCGGGAATCCCGGCCGAAAATCAGTTTCCAAGCCGTATCCCTTATCCAACTTATCTGCAATCGTTAAACCCGGCCAACCTGGCCGCGGCGGTAGCCGCTATGGGTGGCGATAATAGCAACATCAAGGTTTGGTGGGATAAATAATTAACCAGTTTAAAACGATAACGATAAAATATCATGTTTAAAAAAACAATCATACTACAGGCGTTTGTATTACTGCTTGTGGCAGCCGGAGCCAATGCCCAGGTTAAACCGAACTCGAAAGAACTAAAAACGCTGATCGTGTTTTTTGACGGACTGCGCCCGGATTATATTACCCCCGAGGCAATGCCCAATTTATACGCCTTCAGGAAACAAGGATCGTACGGTAAACAGCACCATAGCGTTTACCCAACCGTAACCCGTGTTAATTCATCGGCTTATTCAACAGGTAGCTATCCGGCTAAAACCGGCCTGATGGGCAATACGGTATATTTCCCCGAGGTGGATCAATTAAAGGGCCTTAATACCGGCGAAGCGGAGGATCTGAATCGCATTAGCAAAGCTACTAATGGTAAATTGCTTACCACCGTATCGCTGGGCGAATTATTGAAAGCCGCTGGCAAGCGCATGATGGTGTTCAGCTCCGGTTCAACCGGGCAGGCCTTATTGCAAAATCATACGGTTAGCGGCGGCGCTATTGTAAACCCATCCATGATTTTGCCCGAATCGTTTAAAGATACCGTAGTTAACTCCATTGGCCCTATACCCAAACATGAAAAACCCAATACAGCCCAGCACAAATGGGTTGCCGACGCGCTGATTAAATTTGGTTTAGCCGCCAATGGGCCTGCGGTAAGCGCCATCTGGTTTTCTGACCCCGACGGTACCGCCCATGCCGATGGTATTGGCAGCGAAACCGCTATGGCGTCGATCCAGTCTGTCGATCACGAATTTGGCCGGATAATGGAGTACCTGAAAAGCAACAACCTGGATCAGGTTTATAACATCATCATCTCGACAGATCATGGTTTTGTTACCCATGTGGGCAAGCAGAACGTAACCAGCGTGCTGATTGAAAAGGGGCTGAAAAAGGATCGCCTATCGGATGATGTTGTGGTTGCCGAAGGTGCCATCTATGTAAAAAATCATGACGCTGAAGTAATTAAAAAGATTGTTGCCACCCTGCAGGAACAGGATTTTGTTGGCCCGGTATTTACCAAAGGTACTAACCCTGGCGACCTGAAAGGCTGGGTTGCAGGAACGCTTGCCTTTGAGGCTATCCATTGGAACCATCCTACGCGCTCGGCAGATATCCTGGTAGATGAAAAATGGGATAACAGTAAAAATAAGTTTGGTTACGAAGGTACCAGTTTTTCGGGCGGTGTTGCGGGGCACGGCGGGTTTAGCCCGTATGAGGTGCATATCGCACTGATGGCTGCCGGGCCGAGCTTCAAAAAAACATTTGAAAGCGAACTGCCTACCTCCAACGTAGATATTGCGCCTACGGTATTATACCTGCAGCATGTACCCGTGCCCCGGCAAATGGACGGTCGCGTTGTTTACGAATTGCTCAATGAAAAAGTACCATCATCAGCACCGGTAACAGCAAAAACAGATTCCATAGAAACGGAAGTTTCGGCACCCTGGGGAACTTATAAGCTGATGATACATCGTACCATTTTAGGCAAATACAACTATATCGATTATGCCAAAGCTACCCGTGTTTTGAAAGATATCAAGTAGCATGGCTATCGCGTAAAGCGGTAAAAGGCTTTGCGAAACTGACGAAAGTCCCCGGAATTTGCTTTCCGGGGATTTTGTTTTTAAAGGGCGATCAAAGTTTTCAATTTATTCATTAGGGCATCACCCCGTAAATCCATGGCAATAATTTTGCCTTGCGGATCTATCAACAGGTTGGTAGGATAGCTGTTGATATCCTGATAGCCCGGTATGCTGGTACCGCTGGCTTCCATTTTAATATTGGGCCAATTGATATTGTGTTCTTTTAAAATCTGTAGGGTAACGTTCTGATCTCGATCATCAATCACGCCTACTATTTCCAATTGTTGGCGGTTGTATTTTGCATAAGCCTCCTTCAAATAATCAAACTCCTGGATACAGGGGCCGCAGTAGGTACTCCAAAAATCGATAAAAACATATTTACCCTTTAAGTTGGCAGTGGCTATTGATGTGCCCGGCGAAGCATTTGGGTTGATGTTAATGCCCTTAACTGGAGGTGCTATAAAACCGGTTTGCCTTAAAGTTAGAGCTGGTGCTTTTTTAACCGCCGTTTGGGGGCTTGTGCCCTTGCTGTTTAAACCGGTGGCAAAGCCGTATATATCATTACCAGTCAGTGTGATCTCTTTGGTATTATCGGTAATGTTAGATACCAAAAGTTCATCATCGCCAATTTGCACAACTTGATCTTTTTTAACACGTTTGTCCCAGCCAATACTGGTGAAATAAGGCCGGTCGGGCAGTACTGTGATGTATGGATTCGCTGTATTGCTACCGGTAGCGAGCAGGTACGGTTTACCTTTGTATACGAAACGGCAATACCCGAATTCAGGAAATGTAAAATCCATTCCCGAATGATGGGGATCGTTGGATTGCGCTACAAACACCAGCTTTTTTTCGTTTTTAATTTCCCCGTTATTGGCATAAGTGATGTCCACCAGTACCGACGCATTCAGGATAGCGCTTTCATCAAGCACATTTTTAAAAGCGGCCTGATCACGTCGTCCGAAAAATCGCCGTTATTGTTAGCGTCAACCATATAAACGTGCTCTTTATTAGCGTTAATGCCACCTAATGCCGAGATATAACATTTAACGGGTTTCCTGGATAACTGAAGGGTATCGGCAAGTTTAAACTTAAGCTGAGCCAGTTTTTCGATAAGAAACTCTTTGGTGTACAGATGAGCCACATAGTTTTGATAGTAAAACTGCGGGCCATCCAAAATATAAAAGTATTCTATTACATCGCTCAGGTTTTCCGGCTTGTTTTTCATCTCCGGATATGCCTTGTACTCTTCTGGCTGTTGTTCCCGGATGACAGCTTTAGTAGCAATACCATACGAACTTAAACCGTCAGAGCCCAGGCCCGCAACCTTTTCTAAATGGAAGGTGATGGAACTTTGCTTAACCGGAGCAGTTTGGTTTGGCAGCTTCATCCTTGCCGATTCAGGATTGGTTTTGGACTGACCAAAGACCGGGTTGGTACATAAAAGAGAAATCCCTGTGGCCAGGACAGTTAGTAGGCGATGGTTCATGGTTGATAGTTTAGTCCATGGTCCATAGTCGATAGTCCATGGTGATTGGTGTTTTAGTCTACGGTCGATAGTTCATAGCGATTGATTCTTTTTAATCCATCCCATAGCCCACATCGCAATCCATGGACTATGGACCATGGACTATGGACCATATTTATACGTCCTTAGCAGCAGTAACTTCTTCCTTTTTAGGCGGTTTTACTTGGCACGAAAAACCGAACAGGCGGCGTTCCTTAATCATGGTAGCTACTTCGGCGGGTACAAACTCTTCCCAGCCGTCTACGTTATCTTTAATCATCTGCAACACGTTATCGGTTTCTACCGATAAATTATTTTCGTTATAATGCCTGATGTCTTCAATTTTGTTATTAGAGATCAGGTAGCGGTATAAATCGATCAGGTGTGGGGGCGGGAAAAATTTGAGGCAGTTCCATATTACGCCGTCGCGCAGGGTAGGGTATACAAACAGCTTTACCTTGCGGCTAAACAGCGTAGCGAACGATTCCAGGATACCGCCGGGCAGGTCGGTATAATGTTCTTCCGAAAAAATATAGTCCAGATTAGGGTAGCCCAGAACCACGCCGATTTTTAACTTGGTAATTTTTGAAAGATAGGCCACCAGCTTATAATACTCGTGGAAATTGGAGATCAGTACTGTTTGGCCGAGCGAGCAAAGAATGTCTACCCTGTCGAGGAAATCTTTTTCATCAATTTCGGCGGTTTGATCGGCATTGCGTTCTTTGAGCGATTGCAGGGTAAGTTCGGTAACCACAATCACGTTAGTTTTATCAACATCCGATTCCTGCATAAACTGCTTAACACCCGTATTCAGCATATCCAGGTGCACGTTGATGATAGGCCGGAAGCGCCCGCGAATCACTACGATATGTTTTTTATACATGGCTTCTGACGGCTGCATGTTTTTGCCATCCGGCCCGAAGAGAGCTGCGTCAGAAAATCCGTATTTTACGAGGTGGAGGCTCATTAGGCGGTTATCTACTTTGGTAAAATCGGGGCCTTCAAAACGGATCATGTCAATCTGTATCCTGTCTCTCGATAAGTTATCCATCAGCGAAAGCAAAAATACCGGTGGCACCTCGTGATAATAAAAACAAGCATAAAGCAGGTTTACGCCCAGTATACCTACGGCCTGTTGCTGTAAATTATTATCGTTATCCAGCAGCTTGACGTGCAGTACCACGTCGTTAAACTCGCCGTTGGGTTGCAGCTGAAAGCGAACCCCCATCCAGCCGTGGCCATCGTTAGTTTTATTGTAGTTAAGCGCCGATACCGTATCCGAAAAAGCAAAAAAAGTGCTGTTATTACCGCGTTGTGCAGCCAGCCGTTCAATTAACAATTCGTATTCATGATCGAGCATGGATATCAGCCTTTGTTCGCTCACGTAGCGGCGTACTTGCTGCACGCCATAAATGGCATCGGAGAATGTCATGTCGTAAGCCGACATGGTTTTAGCAATAGTGCCTGATGACGCTCCCGCCTTGAAGAAGTTGGCGGCTACGTCCTGTCCGGCTCCAATCTCGGCAAACGAACCATAAATTTTAGGATCAAGATTGATAGCAAGCGCCTTTTGTTTGGTTCCAATATCTTTATTGTGAATTGCATTCATAGACTTTGTTGTTTATGTTTACTGTTGCCAGTATCATGATCTTTAAAATGCTTTAAAATTACGAAATTTTTAAGGATTTTGGGGTAACGAGGTTTGAAAAAGAAGCGTAGCGCCCTTTGTGACAATTAAGACGAAGTAAACAAATGTTGGTTTAATCGATTATAAGCGCAGCTTAAAGAGTTATATTAATGTCTTGATTACGATTTATTTACATAAATATTGTATGCTATATAAGATTACATAAACGGAAATTAAACATCGACCTGGGTTGTTTTTACCAAAAACTAAAAGGATCGCCAAATAACAGTAGAATTGTTAGTGAAAATAAGTATAGGCTTATTAAATTTTGTATGCCGATCAGTATCCGGGTATATCCCCAGGGTTGTAATATGTAATCTTCCGCCAGCAGCTTTTTGGCCCAATCATTAATATTATATGGTCCAAAGCCAATCGCAAAAGAGGTGATAATGCTCAAAAAAAGTAACCTTCCCGGATGGATTTTATCTGTTATCATTTCACCACTTGTTCCTGCATGTTTAATATGAATTTTAAGTTTGTCGATAAAGAAGAGGAAAAGATAGGTTTTGTAAAAAACGTATATAAGGATCAAAAGCAAAATTAGCGGTCGTAGGGGATTTAGACCATATGAGCTTGTAAAGTCAAAAAGTAGATAATCGATAAATTTGGTTGCCGTAGACGAGGTTAGCGTATGTTTTTTTCGTTGTATTGCTGCTGTTACTTTTCTATGAGCATCTGTAAACCCAGCTGTTTTTAATTTTTCTTTTAGTTTAATAAGGGCTCCTGGATCTGTACGGTATGTTATTGAGTCCAGGTTGTAGGACGATGCTATGCCTTGTATATTAGGAAGACTATCAGGTTCGAATATCACACCTGCCATATTAGCACAAGAAAAATCTACGTTTTTAAATTTAGTATTTGTGAAAATTGCACCTCTAAGGTCAGAACCCAGAAACATGCAGTTTTTTAAAATTGCTTTATTGAAATTAGTGCTATCCAGATGTGAGTTAAAGAAGTTAACATTAGTGAATGTTGAATTTGAAAACTCGACATTGTTTAAAAGCGATGAATTGAAACCGGAACTGTCGATTATTGTTGAGCTTAAATCAGCTTCTATTAAATTTCCATTATAACATACTTTGTTGCTGATTTTTCCTAGATTATCTAAACGCATACCTTTTTTACCGTTGAGCCATAAATCGTGATCTATGATTTTTTGTTGAAATGATAACGAATCAGGGCCTGTTACAAGCAATTTGAATGAATGCTTGTCTTTATCTAAATTGTTGAAATTAGTGATATGGTCTGCCTGTACTTCTTTGAAAATTATCAAATTTGAACTGCATTTTTTGATGTTTTTCCTGTTTTTTTTATCAATTACAGATTGATTACCGCCAATATAAAGTGTGTCTTTTTCTTTGGTTATAGTATAAGTGTATAAAATGTAATTTGCATCCTTGTCAGTAGACGTAATTAAAGGATGGACTTCCTGGAATTTCTTTTGGGGCATCCAATTGTAAAGTTGAGTACTGTAAATTCGCTTATCAAAAAGAAAAAATACGCGAGATCCTATACAATCGCTTATGATAATGGAGAATAGGTTTTGTTGATTGTTGGCTTTATCATCATTTGCCGTTTGAATGAAAACTGAACCCTTTAGAGAATCCGCCAAATTGTTGAATTTGTAGCCTCTATCTATATATAAACGACTATTAATATTTAATTCTTTGATTGTATATATTTTACCGCTATTAGTTGTAATATAATTGGGAGTGTTCCGACTTTGATAGAATGTGAATATCAGAAATATTACAAATGCAATACTATCATAAAGTAATATATGTTTTAAGTATTTAAAAAACCTCTTGTGCTTGAATAACAAAACTCCGTTTGAGATTAATATAATCAATATTCCAATGGTTAGCATTTTGCAACTATTTTTAAATTTTATAGCGATATTAATGAGTTTCTTCTTTTGTTGTTAAAAGCTTGATTTTCTGTGTATTTTGTAATATAAATTTATATATAATATTTTAATTTTAATAGTCGGCTTCAGCGCTTTTTGAAATTTATTAGCTTAATTAAAAATAGAACGGATTGTATTTTAAACGATGGCTTAATGGCAAGTTTAGCCTTTCTATTTCGAATATGGATTAACCGGAATATTCACCAAATGATAGCCCTGCTTTTTTAACGCCTCAATACATCCTAATCCAGGTCGCTCTTTAAATATAATGGTAGCCAAAACCTGGCCGGGCATAAGCTTTAACTTAACCAGCACATCTAAAATTTGCTTTTTTACCCGGATGGATAAAAATTTTTTATGGCTGGTTTTGAGCTCGTCGGCACCTTTAAAATAAAAGTTAGGGTTGATCTTTTTAAAGGCCACCATGGGCAAATTAAGCCCGGCAGCAAATTTTTCAAACTCGCGTTCAGATACCTTGTAAACAAAATTGCCTACGGGCTCGAAAGAGAAACGGTTTTTCCATGCTTTGTTGAGCAGGTGCACATTTGTAGCCAGTAAGTTGTTGATGAAAAGCAGTAAGGGCATTTTTAATACCGGGTCTTGCGGTTCAATAATCACTATTCCTTTTTTGGCCACGCGGATCATTTCGTACAATGCGGCATAAGGCCTGGGGAAGTGGTGGTATGATTCTTTACACAGTACGTAATCAAATTGTTGATCGGCAAAGGATAATTTTTCGGCATTTTCGGCAGCATAAGCCGATATGACGCCTTCGTCTTTGGCCACTTCTAAAAAATCGGTGCTCAGGTCGGTAGCCAGCGCATCGTTGCCGCTGGCTAAAATATATTGCGCGTCAAAACCATAAGCATCGCCCACGGTAAGCCATTTTTGCGGTTGTTGGCGGAGCAGGGGATCGAGGCAGTTAAAAAATAATTGCTGCAGCCAATGTGCGATGTGGTGGTTGCCGGCAGATTTTGCTTTACGGTAGCAATCAATTTTGGATTCCCTGGTGGGGAAGTGTTTATTGTACCAATCGGTATGGCGGTTGTAACTCTCCTGGTAATACATGTTTTGTTCGGTTTACAAACCTTACGGCTGCCGCTATCAAAACGCTGGTTAAAAAGTGTTACATTGGTTAAAATAAAACTATATTAAAAAAAACTAAAAATAAGTTGAGTTTCACCCAGCGTTTGGTGTATCCCATGCGTAATAGCAACGAGAACTATGTATACCCGACCACCGCACCACCTGGATGAAATTGTTTATTAAGCAAGATGCTAAACTGATCAATGGCTGTAAAGCCAATGACCGCCAGGCACAGGAACGGTTATATAAACTGTTCTATCCTGAAATGTTACGCGTATGTTGCCGTTATTTAAAATCGAACGAATTGGCGCAGGAGGCCATTAATTCGGGCTTTTTAAAAGTGTTTCAAAATATGAACGCGTTTGATGTGCAAAAAGGCGAACTGGGAGCATGGATCAGGACGATCATGGTAAGATCGTGCATTGACCTTGGCCGAAAAGAAGCGAAGTTTGCCGAGGTAAACAGCCAGGAAGAAATTGAAGATATTTTTATTGAGCCTGCTGTTTTAGATAAATTGTTTGCTGAAGACCTGTTAAAAGCCATAAGGCAGTTGCCGGTTGCAACACAACTGGTATTTAACCTTTCGGTAATTGACGGGTTTTCGCACAAGGAGATTGGCGAGCAGGTAAACATTAGCGAGAGTACCTCCAGGTGGCATTTATCCGAAGCTAAAAAGCAGCTCAGGGTGATGCTGGCACCTGTTATTAAAAGTATTGATAAACCAACTGAAAACCAAAAGGGAAGATGAGAAATTCAGCAAGGTATCAAAAACTTTGGCGCAAAAAAATGGACGGTCTCCCTGTAAAAGAGGATATGAATTTGGCATGGGCCAATATGCAGCAGGCACTTGATGAGCAAATGCCGGTTCTGCCCATCCCCACGAATAATCCGGGCTATTTAAGCGGCCTAAAGCTGATTAAATTATTGAGTTATCTGTTGCCAGCCGTAGCATTAATTGGCACAGGGATTTATTTTGCAGTGCCGGCTCTAAAGAAAGATAGCCCTAATAGGGCGAACAAGTGCCGCGTCAGTTCAATACATCTTGTTAAATCCACCGCCGATAAACAAGATACCTGGACAGACAGTGTTGTTTATCGTGGTAAAACTAACGTTACCGCTACAGACGGTTTATTGGCATCGTCAGCCCCATATAATAACGGGTTAAGTAAAGTACTTAACCAAGCAACAAAGGAGCAACTGGTTATTGAAGCAAAGGGTAAGGCGTTTATTATACCTGAGCGGGGTAAAGATAGTGCCTCGGTAATTCCTTCAAGTGTTGATGGTCGGTCACCGGTAAATTATACTGCTCCAGAAGTAAAAAACATCAAAAAATATGAAAGACCGGGGTTGATATCAACCCGTGCTCAATATGATAAAGGGCGTTTATCTCATTTATCAGCAAATAAACACATTGCCGCCCGTTCCGGTTCCGTGATTAACAGATCGAGCCGAAGCTCACTAAATTTGTTGGCAGATAGCGGAACTGAGGATATTCATTCGGCCCAACAAAAAGCGGCGGCATTTAAAAAATCGGATAGCATACTCCGCGCTGGTATTGACGACATCGTTAGCCAACCGAAAAGTGATCCGTCAATATGGTTAACTACCGGCAATTCGGCTCCGCTGAAGGATACAGTGCTTAGTAGGAAGGAAGACGGCACCTCAAAGGGCGGTAGTATATCGGGGCAAGGTACCGGGGTTATTCAGGCTAAACAGCTGAAAAGTAAGCAGGTTAAGAACCATACTGCAAAAGAAATGATAACGCCGCCGTACAATTACGGTATTGAGGCGGGCCTTAATGCAGGGAATGGTAATGGCGGATTGTATTTTGGAGTGTTTGGCTCATATACCCTCAAAAACCGATTGTTGGTTAACGCCGGATTCAGGTTAAATACACCTCAATCACTTTCGGGGGAATTTGAGCACGTTAGTTATTACCGCCCCGACTCATTGCCACCCTTTAAGTTTATTGACGAGCGGAAGGTGATGGTATTGCATATGCCTATTACGCTCGAATATAAATTATCGAATTTATTGAGCATAAAGACAGGGCCGGTAATTAGTTTGGCAATCAAACAATCGGAGGCGAGTACCACCTTGGGCGCAATTGTTGATCAGCGCGATACGGTATACCACGGTGCCGAGGTTAAGAGCGCTTTGCTTGGTACGGGCGTCAATAAACTGAGTTTTGGCTTTACCGGCGGGCTAAGCCTCCAGATCCGCAGCAGGTTTAGTATCGAGGGCAGTTACCAGTTGTTTTCGCCTTTTAAAATCAGCAACGCGCTGGGTGGGTATAGCAAACGTTACCAAACCTTCCAGGCCGGAATTACCTACCGGTTTAAATAGTGAGGTTATGCTAAGCAACAAAAAAAAATAAAAGGTTCCGCTCAACGGGCTACAACCTTATTTGCATATATTACAAATAAACTTTTGATTTTTTATTAAAGGTTAAAATAAGGCTTTGGCTGCTTTACTCTAAAAGTAGATAGCTTATTTTAGATAATTGTATATTTTTTCGAGCTTTTTAAGTGTTACTTGCTTTTCCCTGCAAGAAATAAATCTATTTCCTCCGCGTTACCCATAGCACGTATTGTGGTGCTCGAATAAGGATAACCCGTATGTCTAACGATCCCTTTAATAGCCACGGTTGGTTTTTTAATGAAACACAAAATGGAGTATTTATGATGGATTTGGCTGGAACCATTAGTGGTGATGTAGATCTTCATGCCATGCCAACAAGATATTTAAATGGAGGCGACCTTTTTTTGGCTAAGCCATTACCCAAAAGTTGAATCTGAGAAAATGAACATTAACACATGAGCTAATTACTAACAATTTCTTAAATTTTTAAGATCAGAAAATGTTTTAAATAACGCCCCTGTTGATGTTCCGGTAACAGGTAAGTTTTTTCTTATTATATAAGATTCCGACCAACCGCAACTCAGGGCTTTTTTGTATCACTTATATTGCACAACAAAGCCCAATACTTTCATATCAGGCTTTGTGTCGATTCAATTTCTAAGTACCCAGAGCGGGAATCGAACCCGCACTCCGTTTACG
Source organism: Mucilaginibacter paludis DSM 18603 (assembly GCF_000166195.2). Classification (NCBI taxonomy): domain Bacteria; kingdom Pseudomonadati; phylum Bacteroidota; class Sphingobacteriia; order Sphingobacteriales; family Sphingobacteriaceae; genus Mucilaginibacter; species Mucilaginibacter paludis. The sequence goes on along the minus strand of NZ_CM001403.1, from coordinate 8,380,833 downwards.
GGAACAGGATTTTAAGTCCTGCGTGTCTACCAGTTCCACCATCTGGGCAAGGCAATTAACCTTGTAAAAATAAATCCCTCCTTTTTAGAGAGGGATTTAGAGCGAAAGACGAGATTCGAACTCGCGACCCCGACCTTGGCAAGGTCGTGCTCTACCAACTGAGCTACTTTCGCATTTTTTTATTTGAGATTTTGGTGTGATCTCAATTTTTTCCCTTTCGTTTTGCTTATAGCTTATAAACTTTTTCGTTGTTGGGAGTGCAAATATAGCCAGATTTGGATTAAGTGCAAGTATTTTTTTGAGTTAATAAACATTAGATAGGTAACTAATTTATAATGAGTGACAATAATGTGCCTACCCGTTCATAACAACAGGCTTGTTACTGGAAACAATGACTGATTTGAATAATTCAAGCACCTTATCAAAACGGGCAGGTAAATAAAAAAATAGACAGAGATGGCGCTCATCCAAAAATGCAGTTCAGCCGGAGTTAATATTGGCACAGTTATTTGGCTATTGGACGTTTATCAGTACAGCAATGCCCGCGAACGATAAAAAAAGGAATTTCAATCAGCGCAGGTTTTCCTTTCTTTTAGGTTCAAAACATCGCGGTCTGAACAAAATTTATATATTTATGGCCTTTAAGCCAATTATTTGAAATCCTTTATTGTCATTTTTAAAAGCATTAGGCCATGTTTTGCCCTTAGGTATAAACTGGTTTTTTTGCTTGCCCTTTGCATAGCCTTTAAATCTTCCGCCCAGGCCCGTAAATTAAAATTTAAGCACATCAGTATTGAGCAGGGATTATCCAACAGTACCATCGAAGTTATTTTTCAGGATAGCAGGGGCTTTATGTGGTTTGGCACCCGCGATGGGCTAAACCGGTACGATGGCAATAGCATTACAGTTTACCGCAATAATTTAAAGGATACCACGTCCATCAGTGATAACTATATCAGCTGTATTTACGAGGATCGATATCACAACCTCTGGATAGGTACCATCAATGGCTTAAACAGTTATAATTCCGACAGGAATAACTTTATCAGGTATAAGCATAGCGGCAGCAATGTTAATAGTATAAGCAGCAATAACATTACGGGGATTAGCCGCGATAATCACGATGGTTTATGGATAAGCACAAATGGCGGCGGGCTTAACCATTTTAATTTGAATACTCGCACTTTTAACCGCCCATACATCAACCGGCAAGCAGCCGACATTCATTATCTATATGCGGATAAAAATCAAAATTTGTGGCTGGGCACTGCCACCGGATTGGTGTTTTTTGATGTTAAAACTAAAAGGTTCAGTTCATATCCAAATCGGGTGGATATTCCAAAGGACTCTAAAACCAATGTGATCAATTTTATTCAGCAAGATGCTTCCGGGGCACTATGGCTGGGTACCGAAGATAATGGTTTGATTTTGTTTGACCCTGCAAAAAATGTTTTTACGCCGATCAGGCATAGTGATCAGGATGATGGGAGCTTATCAGGCAATATGATTAAAAGCTTATTGGTTGATCATTCCGGTCAGCTATGGGCGGGCACCATCAACGGCGGGCTTAACCAGTACGATGCTAAAAATCATGTTTTTAATCATTATCAAAATCAGCCCCAAAATTCGTCCAGCCTATCTCAAAGAACCATTTCCGCCTTGTTTGAAGATAGGCAAGGTAATTTATGGGTAGGCACCCATCGCGGCGGCATCAACTTATATACGCCAGGCGCCGATAAATTCAAGTTGTTTCAGCAGGAAGCTTCGGGTAAAGGTTTGAGTTATAATGATGTTAAAACTTTTTGCCAGGATAGGGATGGCGATATATGGATAGGTACAGATGGCGGTGGGCTTAATTTATTTGATAAGGAAATCAATATCGTCCGGCATTACAGGTACAATCCCAAACAGAAAAATACTTTAGGTGCCGATGCTGTATTGGATATCACCCAGGATAGCCGGAACAATATTTGGGTAAGCACTTGGGGAGGCGGGCTTAACCTGCTGGATAAGCAAACTGGTAACTTTACCCGTTTTTTAAATAATCCGGCGGATAGCAAATCCATCAGCTCCAACAAAGTACAAAAGGTATTTGAAGACAGCCGAAAAAACCTATGGGTGGCAACCTACTACGGTGGTCTTAATCTTTACAATCGTAAAACGCATACGTTTACTCGCGTAAATTACGATGCGGCCCATAAAACCAGTTTGAAGGGTAACAACGTGATCTCGGTTAACGAAGACAAAGCAGGCAATATTTGGATAGGAACAGACGACGGCGGACTAAACTGCTACGATCCGGTTTACAAAACCTTTACTCATTATTTTGACGATGGAGAGCGGATGCCCGATCTGCGGGTAATATTTGTGGACAGTAAGGGCAGGGTGTGGATAGGGCAGGCCGGGCTTTACTTGTTTGATGCTGTACATAAAAAGTTTGCTTTATATACAGGTAAAGGTGGATTATCAACCGAGTTTATCAAGGGGATTGCCGAAGATGAAAAAGGTAATTTCTGGATCTCTACATCCAACGGACTCACCCAGTTTAATCCCGACAATTATTATTGTAAAAAATATAATACCGGCGATGGCCTGCAAGGGCTGGAATTTGAGGCGAATGCTTTTTTAAAAACCAGGGACGGCCAGTTGCTTTTTGGCGGGGTTAACGGGTTTAATGCCTTTTACCCCCATAGTATCAGTGTTAACCAATTTATACCGCCGGTATATATTACTAATTTTCAAATTTTTAATAAAAAGGTAATTGCCGGCGAAAAAGACTCTCCGTTACAAAAAGACGTCAGCTTAACAAGCCAGATTAACCTTACTTACCGGCAATCCGATTTCTCGTTTAATTATGCCAGTTTAAATTACACCTCGTCGGATAATAATCAATACGCTTACAAACTTGAAGGACTTGATAAAACCTGGAACTATGTTGGCAATCAAAAAAAAGCCAACTATACTAATTTAAGTCCGGGCACTTATACCTTCAGAGTAAAAGCTTCAAATAACGACGGGGTTTGGAACGAGAAAGGCGCATCGTTAAAAATTGTGATCGCGCCGCCATTCTGGAAAACCTGGTGGTTTACCTTGCTCATCGCAGGTATTGTATTTATGAGCACCTATTATATTTTAAGGTTAAAAAGAAACCTGGAACTAAGGAAGCTCGAAGAGCAAAAGCGCGAAGAAATACACCAATTGCAGTTGCAGTTTTTTACCAACATATCGCACGAATTCCGCACGCCATTAACTTTAATTCTGGGCCCGTTGGAAATATTGAGGAAAGGGGAGAGCCGTATTGGCTTCACCCATTATTATAATACCATACACCGCAACGCTAACCGCTTAATGGGCTTGATCAATGAGCTGATGGATTTCAGAAAGGTGGAATCGGGCGTTTTAAATCTGAAGGTGATGCCCGGCAACCCCAACCTGTTTTTGAGCGAAATAGCGGATGAGTTTTACGACCTGGCCCAGGAAAAGAATATAACATTTAAAGTTAATCAATCGGATAGGGTATCCGAAGCCTGGTTTGACAGACAGATAGTAGAAAAAATTATGTTAAACCTGGTTAATAATGCCTTTAAATATACGCCCAATAATGGTGAGATTGTTTTGGAGGTATTATCATCCCTGAAAGACTTTAAGGCCGCTTTTCAAAACGAGCTCATGATTAAAAATGGCTATCAATCCAAAAATTATATTTATTTCCGCGTGGCGGATAGTGGCATCGGCATATCTAAAGAATCTATTCAGCACTTATTCGAACGATATTACCGCATCACTGAATCGCACATGGGCTCGGGTGTAGGGTTGGCTTTTGTAAAAAGCTTAACCACCCTGCATAAAGGCGAAATTTATGTTTACAGCCAAAAAGGGGAAGGAACCGAAATTATTATTGCTTTGCCATGTAACGCCGCAAATTATGATAAGGACGAGCGCTGGCTACAAAATGCCGATGCCGGGATACAACTGGAAAGTATTCAATATAAAGGGGCTCAATACCTATCCACTGCCGAAGTCGCTCCACGGGTAGCTGTTGTTAATCCGAGCCTGGCTACCGGTTTTAAACACGTTTTAATTGTTGACGATAATGAAGAGTTAAGAGCATTTTTGATAGACAGCTTAAGCCCATATTTTGAAGTTGATGGCTGCGCGGACGGGTATGCTGCCCTCGAAAAAATAAAACACCACGTTCCGGACCTCATCATCAGCGATGTAATGATGCCCGGGATGGATGGAAATGCCTTTTGTAAAGCGGTTAAACAAAATGAGGCCACCAGTTATATTCCCTTTATTATGCTGACGGCCAAGGATGCACTCGATTCAAACATCGAAGGGGTAGAGTCGGGCGCGGATTTTTACTTTGCCAAGCCGATAAGCATCGGCTTATTACTGTTAACTATCAATAATATTTTTGAGCAATCGCAAAAGCTGAAAAAGCTCTACATCAACAAGCATTATACCGAAGGCCGGGAGCAAGTACACGCTGCTAAAGATAAGGAGTTTTTAGATAAATTAACCGGCGTTATTGAGGCGCAGTTAACTAACCCCGACCTCGATGTTGATTATTTATGCAGCGAGCTCAATATGGGCCGCACCAAGTTATACGAAAAATTAAAAAGCACCGCGGGTCAGTCTATCATTGAGTTTGTGCGGACGATTAAACTGCGTAACGCAGCCCGCATCATGACGCATGAAGACGTGAGCATTACAGAAGTAATGTACAGGGTAGGCATCCAAACCCAATCGTATTTTACCAAAGCCTTTAAAAAGGAATTCAATAAAACCCCATCCCAGTTTTTGCAGGATATTGACCGGAAAAATTAAACAGCCCATTTAAATCGTGCCCGGTAGAAGTATACTTTCTTCTACTGCCCACTCAAGCTCTTTCCTTTTAACTGGCTTGGGCTAAAGTTAAGTACCAAATGTGTTTCAATGTGGTTTTTTTTATAACGATCTGTATTTCAGTTGTTCAATTGATTTTTGGCCATGTTTAGAAGCCTGAATAACGGTAATTTGAACTAAAAGAGAGTTGATTAGGACAAGACAATTTGTTTAACTATCCCTTTTTTTGTTAAACCAATTTTGCTGATTATGAACCCTTGTTTATCCTTTTCAGGCACATCTGCCTGTACCATAGTTTTTACTAAACTGACAGCCCATTCAGGTTTTACATAAGCGTCTGCCTGATAGTTGATGTGCAAAAAATAATACCCAGTTATAAACCTAAAAGATAATGATGAACAATTTTACTTTTCAATTTCGGAGGATCTGGACTTTGCTGGCCATATTGATAGCCGGTTTAATCACTACCCCCATTTATGCGCAAAGCAGCATAACGGTTAGCGGTACCGTTACCGCGCAAGAGGATGCCTCAACACTACCCGGTGTAAGTGTGATCATCAAAAATAACACCCAGGGTACCACTACAGATATAGGGGGTAAATACAGTATAAAAACTACAGTAGGTGCCATCCTGATATTTAGAAGCGTTGGTTACGGCAGCCGCGAAGTTACTGTAACCGGTGCAACGCTGAATATTGCGCTAAGCACCCGTTTAAATAGTTTAAACGAGGTGGTGGTTATTGGCTACGGTACTACAACCAAGCAAAATATAACCACCTCGGTTGCCAAGGTTGATCCCAAAAACGTTCCGCAGGCGGCCAATAACTCGGTGGGGCAGTTGCTTTTTGGGCGTGCGCCCGGTTTACAGGTTACGCAGGCCAGCACACAGCCGGGCGGCAATATTAATTTATCCATTCGCGGGCGCGGCAATCCGTTATACGTGGTTGACGGCGTTATTTTTCCGGGTGATGGCCTTGAGCCGGGCAACGGCAGTATAGCGGGCGAAACCAATGGCGTTAGCCGCGGGGGGCTTGCGGGTATAAACCCCAGCGATATTGAATCCATTGAAGTATTGAAGGATGCCGCCGCCGCCATATATGGTGTAAACGCAGCTAACGGTGTTATTTTAATTACAACCAAAAAAGGAAAAGCGGGGCGAATGAACGTTACTTACAACGGCAGCTACTCTTTCGAAAAAAACTATCCGTACCTGCAACCCTTAAACGCCACGCAATACGAAACACTTTATAACCAGATCACCAAAGATCAAACCAATGCCGCTCCAAAGTATTCGGCTGCCGATATTGCCAATGCTGGGGCTGGCACAAACTGGCTCAACCAGGTTTTTCAAACGGGCAGCATTAACAATCATATGGTGAACATTAACGGCGGCACCGATAAAACCACCTATTATTTATCCGGCGGATATTACGACGAGGTTGGAACCTTGAAAGGAGCCGGGCTTACCAAGGTTACCGGTAGGGCAAACCTGTCATTCAATTTAGCCAAGTTTTTAACGCTCAATACCAATTTTACCGGCAACTCCAACAAGTATTTAAATTCGTCTTCGGGCGGGCAAACCGGGGGCTCCGGTAGCCAGGGCTTCGGTATCATCCAGGCGGCTTTAGGCTACCCTGCCAATGTACCGGTACGGGATGCTAACGGTAATTATTCGCAATTTGGCGTAATCACCAACCCGGTATCGTTTCAGGATATTCAGGATCAAACCAATTACCACTCTTTATCTGCCAATGTATCCGCCGATGTCAAATTCATTCCGCAGGTTTTAACAGGCCATGTGTTATTTGGCGATAATTACGAAAGTGCAACCCGTAACTTTTTTGTACCCAGCACGGTATACTATTACCAGCAAAATATTTCAAGGGCATCGCTTAACTACAATAACCGCGAAAACCAAACGGTGGAAGCTACCTTATCTTTCAAAAAAAGTTTAGCTAAAATTGTAAATATTGATGCGGTAGCCGGTTTTGGCCAGTATAAAAGTACCTATAGCTCGTTCGGCAGCCAGGGGCAAGGCGGGCAGGATGCCATAGGCACTACCAACCTGGCCCAGGAAGCCAGCAACCTGGGGATTACCTCATCGCAAACAGCAAATAAATTAAGGTCGTATTTTGCCAGGGGCACTTTTGATTTTGTTGATCGTTACCTGCTCACTTTAACCTATCGCTACGATGGTTACAGTTTGTTTTTCCCGGATAACAAGTATGCCTCGTTCCCTTCGGTTTCCATCGGGTGGAAGATCAATAACGAGTCGTTTATGAAAAACATCACGTTTATCGATCAGCTGAAACTCCGTGCCAGTATCGGTACAACCGGCCAAACACTCGCCGGTACCGCAGCATACGGCGGATATTCGGCCGATGGCAATATCACCTACTTTAATAACGGGGCGGCGAGCTATGTAACCCTGAGCCGCTATGGTGTTGATCAGCCTGATTTACAATGGCAAAAAACCACCAATAAAAATATAGGGCTTGATTTCGGTTTTTTTAAAGACAGGATAAACGGCTCCATCGATTTTTTTAAGGATGATATCAACAATCTATTAGGTTACTATTCTGCCGCCCCTTTATCGTATCTATCTACCGAGCCTTTTAATGGTGGCCACCAAACCAGAACCGGTTATGATATCGGTATCAATACGCATAACCTGAAGGTTAAAAATTTTGAATGGAACACCAACATCAACATTTCGCATTATGTATACAAATGGGTGGAGCGGTTTAAATATGATAATATAAACCATACTTATCAAAGTGATACCGATCCGGTTAATGAAATTTATTACTTTAAAACCAGCGGCATACTGCAGGCCGGGCAGGCGGTACCTTTGTCGCAACCAACCGCAGGTGGTGCTAACCTGCCAGGGGCGCCTATTTTTGTCGACGTGAATAAAGATAATAAGCTCGACGGTAACGATGTATTTAAACTCAACCCCGATCCTAAACTCAGTATTGGTTTTGGTAACGATTTTCACTACAAACAATTTGACCTGAGCATCTTTTTTTACGGCCAGTTTGGTGGTACCGGTACCAATTATAACAATGCCTGGGGCGATCTGTCGAGCATCGCGTCCGGCACGCAAGGTGGCACTGTGCAGGCGCTTAATGCCTACACCTCGGCTAACACAAGTGGTACTCGTCCTGGTGTAAACTACATTGAAAGCGCCGCGGGATTACTGGTTGGCTCCGACCTTAATTTAGTAAGTACCAATTTTGTGCGTTGCCGTAATTTAACGCTGGGCTATACTTTTAACTCGGCGTTTGTAAACAGGTTTACCAAATCATTAAGGGTGTTTGCCGATGCTCAAAATCTATTCATCATAACCAACTATAAGGGTGTTGATCCGGAAGTTTACAATACCGGCGTTAAAGGCGGTTATGCTCCGTATCCTATGATGAGGACATTTTCTTTTGGTGTAAAGGCTGGGTTTTAAACTATAATGCAAAACAACATGAAAAAAATATTGATACTGATGATGACGGCCTCCCTTATCATGATAAGTGGTTGTAAAAAGGGCCTTGATCCGCAAATTTACGGATCGTTATCTACCACAAACTTTCCTAAAACCGAGGCTGATTTTGTTAACTACGTGGCCGAAGTATATAAACCATTTCAATCCAAATGGGGCTATACCGAACCGGCACCGCTGGGTTATCAGAACGACTGGTTCAGCCCCGAATATGGCGACATTATGATGTTTGATTTACCTACCGACGAGTTTAATACATATACCAACTGGGGTGGCATTTTTCAGCAATTCAGTTCGGCAAATTTCACTTTCCTTATCAACCAGGGAACTGGCAGTAACCACTTCGAAAAAATACGCTTTGTAACACGCCTTACCCAGATTATTGACGACGTAACTAAATCAACCATCAGCACGGCATCCAAAACCAAGTATACCGCTGAGGCCCGGATGTCGAGGGGTTGGAATATGTACTATCTTTTACAGTTATACGGCCCCGTGCCGGTTATCCTGGATCCGGCTTTAATTAATACCGACGCCGAGCTTAATTTAACGCGCCCATCACGCGCCGATTTTTTAGCAGCCATCGTGAGCGATTTAACCTATGCAGCCGCTAACCTGCCGGTTACACCGTCGGAATACGGCCGTTTTAACCAGGCTATCGCATTAACAGTATTGATGCGAACCTATATGAACGAAAAGGATTTTGTTAACGCCGAAAAAACAGGACGCCAAATCATCGCCCTGGCAAATACTGCCGGTTATCGTTTGGTTGATGATTATGCCAGCATGTTTACCGAAGCCGGCGAGTTGAATACCGAAACCATGTTCGCCGTATCATGCGCGCCTAACCAGGACGGTGCCGAAAACCACGCCAATTTTAACGCCTGGGACTTTTATACCTATCCTAACGGCTATCCGGGTAATAGCATCCAGAATTCGTATGCCGGTTACCGTATCCCTGCTCCTATATCGGCAACCTGGAATTTTTATAATTCGTTCGATCCGGCCGATAAACGCAGAAAGTTATTGATAGCCAGCTATGTTGATAAATGGGATCATACGGTAATGAACCAGGCCAGCGGATTGGCGGGGCCGGTAGTGGCGAAATATCCGGATAATGGTACCGTGGCCAACTCCGCGCAAGGTAATGATATCCCGAAGGCGCGCCTTGGTGATGTATATCTGATGCTTGCCGAAGCCATCAATCAAAACAGTGGCCCAACAAGCGAGGCTATAGGGTATGTAAACCAGGTAAGGCTTCATCACGCTGGCTTAGGCGTGGTTCCCGCAGCCAATACGGTTGATAAAGCCACTTTTGATGCCTGGATATTAAAAGAAGAAGGATGGGAAACTTATTTTGAAGGCTATCGCAAAATGGACCTGGTGAGGCACGGCCAATGGCCCTCGGCATTACCGGCAGATAAAAACCATGGCCCGTATCTGTTTCCGGTACCAACCTATGAGATTACCGCCAGCAAAGGCAAGTTAACACAAACCCCAGGATATAATTAAAAATCAAAGGTGGCTGTATTAAAGATATATGCGATACGAACAACGGAATAAGTACGATTTTGGTAAATCTGGCAAAGCTATGATGCCAAACTTTATGAACTTTATGGTTTTAATTTTAATCTTAAAATGATGAAGAAGGAAAAGCCCGGTCAAAGATATTTGATGTTCGATGTTTCAAATGGACTTTTAATACAGCCCCTTTATCATATCTATATGATGTTTAAAAAAATATTAATACCCTGTGCGCTGGTTTTACTGGTGAGCATGGCCTGCAAAAAGGGATCGACTTCTACCGACAGTACCACCACAGTTACCAACCCGCCGGTGGTTCTATCCGCCACGTTTGCTAAAGGGGCCGACATAGGCTGGCTTACACAGATGGAATCTTCAGGATACCAGTTTTTTAATAGCGCAGGCACCAAGCAGGACTGTTTGCAAATTTTAAAAGATAAGGGCATCAATTCCATCAGGCTACGTGTTTGGGTTAACCCGGCTGATGGCTGGTGCAATACGGCCGATGTGGTAGCCAAAGCCATCCGCGCAAAAAATATGGGAATGCGCATCATGATCGATTTCCATTACAGTGATTCCTGGGCCGACCCGGGTAAGCAAACGAAACCGGCGGCTTGGGTAGGGCAAACTTTTAGCGCTTTGTTAACTTCGGTCTACAATCATACATTCACGGTATTAACCACCCTTAAATCAAACGGTATCACACCCGAATGGGTACAGGTAGGCAATGAAACTAACGATGGGATGTTATGGGAAGATGGCCGGGCATCTAAAAATATGCAGAATTTTGCCAACCTCATCAACTCGGGGTACAATGCCGTTAAGGCTGTTAATCCTTCTATCAAAGTGATTGTCCATATCTCCAACGGATATGATAATACCTTGTTCAGGTGGATGTTTGATGGGCTTAAGGCCAATGGTGCTAACTGGGATGTTATCGGCATGTCCTTATATCCAACAACTACCAATTGGGCCACTCTAAACTCTCAATGTTTGGCTAACATGAATGATATGGTAAGCCGCTACGGTAAAGAAGTGATGATATCCGAAGTAGGTATGGATGTTATCGCCGCCAGTACCTGCAAAGCTTTTTTAACCGACATCATCAGTAAAACCAATAGTGTAACAGGCGGAAAGGGCCTTGGCGTGTTTTATTGGGAACCCGAATGCTACAACAATTGGCAAGGTTATTCCTTAGGTGCTTTTGACAGTACCGGCAAACCTACAGTAGCAATGGACGCTTTTATGAACTGATGAGTAATTCTGTTTTCAATTAACATGCGCTATCAACTCAAAAACCGCAGTACTGGTTTCTAAATTAATTAACCAGATACCTGCGCACTACAACTTATAAGATATGACTTCCAAGCCTCTTATTTTTTTTATTTTAATACTGCTCACTCATCACAGTTATGCCCAAACTATTGATAAACCGATCAACTTTAATTCAAACTGGGAGTTTGTAAAAGATATTGATACTTCAGCCACGCAAACACTATTATTAAAAAATGCAGGTAGTATTACATGGCAAAAGGTATCCCTGCCTCATACGCCCCGGCTGGAACCTGTTGTGAAAACAACTTTTGAGCAATGGCAGGGTACTTGCTATTACCGTAAATATTTTACCTTGCCTGTTGCCGACAGGCAAAAGCGAGTGGCAATCAAATTTGATGCGGCCATGCACGAGGCCGACGTTTATTTAAACGGAAAACATTTGTTTAAACATATCGGCGGCTATCTGCCGTTTGAGATAGACCTGTCAAATCGACTCAATTATGGAAAAGAGAATTGCATCCTGGTAAAACTCAACAACCAGGATAATCCGCACATCCCGCCAGGTAAAAATATTAAGGATCTGGATTTTAATTATTACGGTGGTATTTACCGTAACACCTGGTTAATTGTGGAAGATAAAGTTCATATTACCGACGCGGTAAGCGCGAACCGTGAAGCAGGCGGCGGTATCCTGATCCATTATGAAAAGGTAAGCAAGGCAACTGCAAAGTTGCTTGTGAAAACCGAGGTGCAAAACGATAGCGCCGATCCTTCATCCATTCAAATTAAAACTATCTTGGCAGATGCTAAAGGAAAGCTGGTGGTTTCCTTTTTATCTGCTCCGCAAAATCTTAAAACCAACAGCCATCAAAGTTTTGAACAAAGCCTGTTGGTTAAAGCGCCACAGCTCTGGTCGCCATTGCAGCCTTACTTGTATACGCTTCATGTTCAGGTAATTAAAAATGGCAAGGTGATCAGCCAGCAAACGCTTAAAACGGGCGTGAAGACTTTCAGGTTTGGGGCTGATGGATTTTATTTAAATGGCGATAAACTTAGCATATCGGGTACCAATCGTCACCAGGAATATCCTTACGTGGGCTATGCCCTGAGTGATAACGCACAGTACCGTGACGCCTGGAAAATTAAGCAAGCCGGCTTTAACTTTGTGCGCTGTTCGCATTATCCGCCGTCTACTGTATTTTTAGATGCCTGCGACGAGTTGGGGATTATGGTGATGGATGCCATTCCGGGCTGGCAGTTTTTTGGAGACGAGATTTTTCAGCAAAATAGTTTTCAGGATATCCGTGATATGCTGCACCGCGACCGCAACCACGCCTCCATTATACTTTGGGAAGCATCGCTGAACGAATCGGATATGAGCAAGCCATATATGGATAGGGCGAACCAGATTGTACACCAGGAGCTGCCGTTTACCGACGTGTTTTCAACCGGGTGGAAAGATTATGGTTACGATGTTTCCAACCCGGCAAGGCAACATGCCAAAGCACCCGATTACTGGAAAAACTACAGCAAGAAAAAACCATTACTGATAGCAGAGTATGGCGATTGGGAATATTACGCCCAAAATGCCGGTTTCAATCAAAAGGAATATGCGGGTTTAAAGAGCGAAGCGCGTAATTCGCGCCAGTTGAGAACGGATGGGCAGGATAGAATGCTTCAGCAGGCACTTAATTTTCAGGAAGCACATAACGATAATTTATATGGACCTGCCGTGGGCGATGTAAACTGGCTGATGTTTGATTATAAGCGTGGCTATGCCGCAGATATCGAGTCGTCGGGGATTATGGATATTTACAGGATTCCTAAATATGCTTTCTATTTTTATCAGAGCCAGGCCGGTCCGGTTACGGATGGTCGTACCTTTGGTAAACCAATGATCTATATTGCCAATTACTGGAACAGCCCTGCTGATAAAACGGTTAAAGTATACAGCAACTGCGATGAGGTAGAGCTTCTGATTAACGGTAAATCAATAGCAAGGCAACACCCTGATCATGATCAGTATTCGGCCAATTTAACGCATGCGCCGTTTACCTTTGATTTAGCCAAATTTGAACCCGGCAAAATACAGGCCATAGGCTATATCAACGGAAAAAAGACAATTGAAAGCACGCGCGAAACTGCGGGTAAACCGGCGGCCATTAAATTGACCTTTGATTACAGCGGAAAAGGAGCAAGTGACAACGATGTGATTTTTGTTTATGCCAGTGTGGTTGATGATAAGGGAACGGTTGTACCGGATGCTAATCCTCAGGTAGATTTTTCTGTAGACGGAGATGCTCAGATTATTGGTCAGCCATCTGTAAAAGCCGAGGCCGGTATAGCTACGGCTTTACTTAAAATAAAAAAATTGGGTAAGGTGCTTACAATCAAAGCTGAGGCAAAGGGGTTAGATGGTTCGGTTGTAAGTTTAGTTCAATAGTGATTTTCCTCTAAATTATTGATAGTGAGTGTGGAACTTTATTTCTGAATCTTAAGAAGCGTCGTCGTCTGATGGTTAGCGTAACAAAGGCTACTACGGTGAGCCTCGGCCAGCTGACAACGACATCCTTTTTTTGTGTGAGAAATTGTGATAGGACAAGCGAAGCAACCGCCGACTATCTGGCGCAGGTAAGCCTTAGTGCGATTGCTTCGTTTCTTTTAATTATGTGATGTTCTTGCTGTTGGTTTGCGACCCAATAGTATCCGTTATGTTACCTAAGCCGCCACAGTTTGGTATATACTTGATAATACCTGGATAACGTAATCAATTTCCTGTAGTGTATTCAATTTACTGAAAGAGAAACGGACAGTATCGTATTGTACAGGGATACCAACAGCTTCCAACACATGTGATGCAGCACCTTTGGAACAGGCGCTGCCGCCCGATACAGATATGCCCGATTGGTCTAAATGGCGCAGCAGGTCAGGATACGCACAACAGTACGGAAAGTTTACGCTCAGTACGGTATACAAACTTTGGTCGTCGTCGGATGAGTTTCCATTAAACTTTATATCCGGAATAACATCAACTAACCGCTTTTTTAAATATCGTTTGATGGATAAGATATAATCGTGGTCGCGTTTGAGGTGCAGGTTAGCAATTTTTAAAGCCGAAGCCAGCCCAACAATACCTGCGATATTCTCCGTTCCGGCCCTTAAACTGTTTTCCTGTCCTCCGCCCTTAATCAGTTGTGTTAATTTGAGTCCTTTCCTGAAATATAAAAAACCAATACCTTTGGGTCCGTGGAATTTATGGGCAGAAGCGGTTAGGAAATGAATTTTGCACTGTTTCAAATTAAAGCGGTAGTGGCCCATAGTCTGAACGGTATCGGTATGAAACAAGGCATCATATTTTTCACAAAGCAAGGCTATCCTTTCAATGTCATTGATATTGCCTATTTCGTTATTGGCATGCATAATAGAAACCAGGCTGCGCGATTTGGTTCTGAGGAGCAACTCTAAACCGGCATAATCCAGGTTTCCCTTCTCATCGTTTTTAACAAAACTGATTTGAATATCACCTTTAACTCTTAAAGCCTCTAACGTGTTTAAAACGGCATGATGTTCCATACTTGTGGTGATGACATGTTTAACAGCGCCAAATTGTACAGCAGAAAGGATGGCAATATTATCTGCTTCAGTTCCTCCTGAGGTGAAAATGATTTCTTCGGGCAATGCGTTAATCTGCTGGGCAATAATTTTTCTGCTTTCTTCAATTGCGCTTTTAACTTCTCTGCCATGATGATGCTGTGAAGAGGGATTACCGAAATGATTTAACAAAAAGGGAGTCATGGCTTCAAAAACTTGTGGTTCAAGCGGGGTGGTGGCGGCGTTATCCAGGTAAATTTTCATTGTTGATAATGTTTTATAAGTTAAACTACATGTATTAACTTATCCGGAAAGCGGCAGCAGCTTGATGACCAGTAAAATATACTGTCAACTTATCTTTCCCCCGCGTATTGATGGGGTAGGAGTTAGCACCTTTTAGCAGCAAGAGCTGTACAGGTTGCTAAGACTTCATCGGGCCATTCCCTCAGTCTTTCTGGATAAGTATATAAAGAACAAGCATTCCATTTGAATGACCATACAAATATATATAAAGTCTATAGATTTTATATATATTTGTGAAAGTATTTTATTTTTTGCTTTTAGAGCTTAAATGGATCGGGATGTAAACACAGAGGGATGTTGCTGCTATTAAGCAGATAGATAATTGATGCTCTTTATACAACAGGCTGTAAGGTAATTAAGTATCAGTTGGAGCGGGGGGAGAACATATAGCCTGAATGAATCCGAACAGTACATGCTTCTCTCAAGTATGCTGCAATGCTTGCTTGCTGTAAAACTGAATCGTATCATGCCTGAGCTCAATGAATTTCAAACTCGTACCATAATTCCCATTAATTAACTAACTCCTGGATAAGCCATCTTGCCATAGCGCTATGGCTTCAATAGCTTTCTAAAAGCTACGCTATCGCCTTTAAAGGTGTCAAAGTCAACCACATGATGAATGCCGTTAACGGTTGCTTTGCTGGTGTGCTGCCAAAATTGCCAGTTGGCGGCCCGGTTAACATCCGTTTCGGGTTTATCATAGTGGGCTATCCATAGTGGATATTCGTCATAATAGCCCTTGAGGTAATCCTGGTAAAAACTCAGGCCCGAATAAATGATAGGTTTAATATAGGTTTTATGCCGTATGGTGGCAAAAAAATCATTTAAGGTAACGCGCATTTGTTCGGGGGCAACTCCGTCAAGCTGTTCTACATCCACTACCAAGGGCAAATCATTTTTTTCGAGTTTAACGGTTTTTAAAAATAGTTTTGCCTGTAGCTTTCCGCTTTTGCCCGGCCTAAAGTAATGGTAAGCACCGCAAATGATACCGGTTTTGGCAGCCTCGCGCCAGTTACGCTGGAAGTACGAGTCAACAAAATTCTCGCCCTCGGTAGCTTTAATAAAAGCGAAGCTAACGTGCAATCCGTTTTCTTCCATCTGCTTCACTTTTTGCCAGTCTATTTTACCCTGCGCGTAAGATACGTCAATACCATGAATGCTGTATTTTTCTGATACGTGTACATTGAAGCTTTTGTAATGCCGGTAGTTAATATCCTCGCCAATATCGTTTATCCAATGCCACAACGAACTAAATCCGTTGGTAATGTAGCGATAGTAAAAAGGAGAGGCCAGTATGAGCACCACCACGGCGGCTATAATTTTCAACTCGGTTATACCATGTTTTTTAACAGGCTTTTTAGCAGGTGCCTTGGGTTTTACTGTTCGCTTAGGCGCAACTGTTTTTTTTACTGGAGGTGTTTTGGCAGCGGGTTTACGGGGCGGGGTTGTCACTTTGCAAAAATACAAAAAACGTTAATCAAATTATTTGGCCAGCACCTTTTCCGTAGGTTTGATCACCAGGCTTTTTCCTGTTTGGAGCAATTCTTTGGTTATGGTACGCGTATAAGCTTTAATCTCTTCCTGGAAATCAGCAACCGATGCGCCGCCGCGAATCTCTTCAAGCCGTTTTTCCCAGTTGCCGGTTAGTTCGGCCTGTGCTATCTGCTGATGCTTTACCACATGGTAAACGGCCAGGCCGGTTTCGGTAGGTACCAGGTTTTTTTTCTCTCTCGAGATGTAGTTCCGTTTCAGCAAAGTTTCAATCATTGCTGCCCGTGTTGCCGGCGTGCCCAGGCCACTGTCTTTCATCGCATAACGCAACTCCTCGTCATCAATTTCTTTACCGGCAGTTTCAAGGGCCTTCAATAAACTGGCTTCATTATATAGCGGCTTGGGTTTGGTTTGTTTTTCAAGCAGGGCTTTATCAATCACAGGCAAGTTTTCGCCTGCCTGTACTTTAGGTAGTGTAGCATTTTCTTCATCCTTCTTCTCATCATCCGTCTCATTGAAAACCGCGCGCCATCCCGCGGTATGGATCACAGTACCGCTCGCCGTAAAAAGCGAGCCCGATTGCACCGTGATCTTGGTAACCTCTTTAATACAGTCCTGACTAAAGGCTTCCAGCATACGCCCTACCACCAGGTCGTAAATGGCCTGTTTATCCGGCATCAGTTGATGAGCGGGCTCTCCGGTTGGTAATATAGCGTGGTGGTCAGTCACTTTTTTGGCGTTAACGCTGCGTTTGTTCAGTTTTGCCGTTGATAGTAGTGTGGCCTGCTTACCAAAGTCGGCGTGGGCCTTAAAATGGTCAATTAGTGCAGGTACACCCGCAAACACATCGTCCCCAATATAGCGGCTACCGGTACGCGGGTAGGTTACTAATTTGCTTTCGTACAGGCCTTGCAGTAGGTTTAAAGTTTGCTCGGCGGTAAATCCTTTACGCTTGTTGGCCTCCTGTTGTAAACTGCTCAGGTCGTGCAGTAGCGGTGGCGGTTCCTTGCGGGGCTTGGCTTCCACATTCAGGATATGGCCGCCCTGGGGGAAACCGGAGCCTACATCTTCAACTAAATCAAGTATAGCTTGCGCTTCTTCCTTTGTTTTAAAGTTTTTTACGGATACCGCTTTAAATACCTGCCCGTCTTTATCAGGTTGAATGGCCACCTGGTAAAAAAGTTCGGGTACAAAGTTTCGGTTCTCCAGGTATCGGGAGCAAATCATCGCCAGGGTAGGGGTTTGTACCCTGCCGAGCGATAACACCGCGCGGGTTCCAGATGAAAGGCTTAGCGCTTGTGTGGCATTCATGCCAACGAGCCAGTCGGACTGTGAGCGGCAATGTGCAGAGTTAAACAGCGTATCATAATCAGTGCCCGGCTTCAGGTTCCTGAAGCCTTCTTTAATCGCTTCATCCGTTTGCGATGATATCCACAGTCGTTTAAAAGGCTTTTTACATTTTAAGTAATAATAAATATAGCGGAAGATCAGCTCGCCCTCGCGCCCGGCATCCGTAGCAACAATAATTTCTGTAGCTTCATCAAACAAGGCTTGTATGGTAGCCAGTTGTTTTTTAACCGAAGGGTCTTCTACAATGCCGTCCTTGGTTTTTACCTTGCGAATGGATAGTTTAAATTTTGCAGGCAGCATAGGCAGGTTTTGTACATTCCAGCCGTAAAAACCGTATTCCTGGGGTGGTGCAAGTTGCAGCAAATGGCCAAAGGCCCAGGTAAAGGTATAGCCCTTACCTTCCATATAACCATCTTTTTTGGTGGTAGCCCCAAACACTTTGGCTATCTCGCGCGCAACAGAAGGCTTCTCGGCAATGATCACTTTCATAAGAGGCCGAAATTAGCCAAAGGAACAGGGCCGTGCAACAATTGTGGAAAGGTAGATGAAATATAGCCTTGGACTTAAGTATAAGCAGCGGATGATAGCATGATCCGGGGCAAAAGAAAAGTGATCTGCATCAACTAATTTTCGTGTTAAGGGTATTGTGATAAAAAACGGGCGCAATATATGATCGCAATCAGTTTTGGTGGTGATAAGGCACATGTACGCAGCCAACCAGAGCTGATAATTTTACCATATGATTAATAAACTTCATGACATAACTAATCCTGCTGATCTCCATGATCATAGCGAGGGGACTGGCCCGGTGAGGAAACAACGCCCGGTATATATTGATATGTTACCGCCCTGCAACCAAAGTTGCCCGACCGGAGAGAATATACAGGCCTGGTTATCCCTTGCTCAGGAAGCTAAATATGAAGCCGCGTGGCGGGTAATTATGGAAAACAATCCGTTACCGGCCGTTTGCGGCAGGGTATGCTACCATACCTGCGAGGATAAGTGTAACAGGGCGCAAATGGATAGCACGGTAAGTATACATGCCGTAGAACGGTTTTTGGGTGATGAAGCCTTGAAGCAGGGTTGGAAAGTTGAACCCGCTGTTGCCGCTACAGGCAAACGTGTTTTAATTGTCGGCGCGGGGCCAAGCGGCCTGGCAGCAGCTTATCATTTGACGATGATGGGGCATTATGCCGAGATTCATGAAGCGGGGCCCTTACCTGGGGGGATGATGCATTTTGGCATCCCCGCATACAGGCTACCCAGAACCGAGCTGGAGCTGGAAGTGGAACGGATAAGGCAGATGGGCGTTTCTATCATCTACAATCACAAGGTTGAGGATATATTGAAAGAAAAAAACGAAGGCAACTTTGATGCTGTATTTGTGGCTATAGGTACCCAGTTATCCCGTAAAATTGACATTCCCGGCAGAGATGCCGGGAAGATACTGGATGCCGTAAGCTTTTTAAAACAAGTAGAAGCGGGGGAGGCACCCAAGCTTGGCCGCCGGGTAGCTATATATGGAGGCGGTAATACCGCCATGGATACTGCGCGCACCGTTAAAAGGCTCGGCGCATCAGAAGCGATGATCATTTACCGCCGCGACCGCGATCATATGCGCGCGCATGATTTTGAAGCACAGGAAGCTTTGGACGAAGGAGTGCAAATCAACTGGTTACGAACCATTAAAGAGATGGATCAGGATGGTTTTGTGGTTGAAGTAATGGAACTGGTTGACGGAAAACCCGTGCCAACCGGCAAGTTTGAAACCCTGGAGGCTGATAATCTGATATTGGCTTTAGGCCAGGATGCCGATACAGGCTTTTTAAAAAACGTTACCGGCATTGCCTTTAAACGCGATGGCAGCGTAGTTGTTGGCCCGGATATGATGACAGGTGGCAAAGGCATATTTGCCGGTGGCGATATGGTGCCGGGTGAGCGTAGCGTTACCATAGCTTTAGGGCACGGCAAAACTGCCGCCCGCAATATCAATGGTTATTTAATGGGCATACCTTATCAGCCTGCGGCCAAACACCCCGTGGTGGGTTTTGAGGGCTTGCACCGCTGGTATAATACCTACGCGCCAAAAACCAAACAGGGTGCCCTGTCATCGGCCACCAGGGTTGATAGTTTTGATGAGGTAATTAACGGATTGACAGAAAAAGAAGCCCGGTTTGAAGCCCAGCGATGCCTGTCGTGCGGAAATTGTTTTGAGTGCGATGGTTGCTTTGGCGCCTGCCCGCAACAGGCCGTTATCAAACTGGGGAAGGGTAAGCGTTATGCTTTCAATTATGATGAATGCACAGGTTGCGCTATCTGTTATGAGCAATGCCCTTGCCATGCCATAGCGCTTGTAGCCGGGAATTAATGATTACCTTTTTAAAAGAAATTTAAGATGAGCAATAATTTGCCAAAAATTGCCACACTGGACGGAAATGAAGCCGTTACTTATGTGGCCTACCGTGTTAACGAAGTATGTGCTATATACCCTATTACACCGGCCTCAACCATGGCCGAGCTGACGGATGAGTGGAGTTCAGCGGGTAAAACTAATATCTGGGGAAACGTTCCGGATGTAATAGAAATGCAAAGCGAAGGCGGCGCGGCAGGCGTTGTACACGGCTCGTTGCAAACCGGCGCGCTTACTACCACCTTTACGGCCTCGCAAGGCTTGTTGCTGATGCTGCCCAATATGTATAAGATAGCCGGAGAACTTACGGCCACTGTTTTCCATGTAGCTGCAAGGGCCCTGGCCGCCCAGGGATTATCCATTTTTGGCGACCACAGCGATGTAATGGCCGCACGTACCACAGGTTTTGCTATGCTGGCGTCGGCTTCGGTGCAAGAGGCGCATGATATGGCCATGATCAGTCATTCGGCAACCTTAAAAGCAAGGATCCCCTTTATACATTTTTTTGATGGCTTCCGCACATCGCACGAAATCAATAAGATCACACTCCTGTCTGACGATCAGATCCGCGCGATGATCAGCGACGAACTGGTTTACGCCCACCGTAAAAGAAGCCTCAATCCGGATAATCCTTTTATCCGCGGCACTGCCCAAAACCCGGATATGTATTTTCAAGGCAGGGAAACGGTAAACCCTTATTACGCGGCAACACCCGGTATCGTTCAGGATACGATGGATGAATTTGCCAAATTAACGGGCCGCAACTATCACATCTTTGATTATTATGGCGATCCCGAAGCGGAAAGGTTGATTGTGATTATGGCTTCCGGAGGCGAAACCGTGAAAGAAACTGTTAAGAAATTAATGGCGGAAGGCGAAAAGATAGGCGTGATCCAGGTGCGCCTGTTCAGGCCTTTCTCCTTATCGCATTTGCTTTCAACTCTGCCGACCAGCGTTAAAAAAATAGCAGTACTTGATCGTAACAAAGAACCCGGAGCCGGTGGCGAACCGCTTTACCAGGATATTGTTACTGGTTTGTTTGCCGCTTATAGCGAAGGTTTGTTAAGCCAGATACCTCAAATTGTGGGCGGGCGTTATGGGCTCGCTTCAAAAGAGTTTACGCCCGGTATGGTTAAAGGTATCTTCGACTCGCTCAAGGCAGATAAACCTAAAAATGGTTTTACCATTGGTATCAACGATGATGTTTCGCATACCAGTTTGGACTATGATCCCTTATATAACATTGACCCGGAAGATCAGGTTTGCAGCATGTTTTTTGGCCTGGGTGCCGATGGTACCGTTGGAGCTAACAAAAACAGCATAAAAATTATTGGTGAAGAAACGGAACTACATGCCCAGGGATATTTTGTTTACGATTCCAGGAAGTCTGGAGCGCAAACCACTTCGCATCTTCGATTTGGAAAAAATCCTATCAGGGCGCCCTATTTAATTGATAAGGCTGATTTTATTGCTTGCCATAAATATAACTTTATTGGCAAGGTTGAAATGTTACGCTATGCTAAACCCGGCGCGGTGCTGCTACTGAGCAGCCCTTATAATAAGGACGAAATTTGGGACAAGCTACCCCGTTCGTTTCAGCAGGAGCTGATCAGCAAAAAAATGAAGTTTTACACCATTGATGCCACCAAGGTAGCGCAAGCAGCTGGTTTGGGCCAAAGGATCAACACGGTTATGCAGACTTGCTTTTTTGCCCTTGCAGGCGTTTTGCCTAAGGAGGAAGCTATCGAGCAGATTAAAAAAGCGATCCGCAAATCCTATCAATCAAAAGGCGAAGCGGTAGTATTGCAAAATTTTAAGGTTGTGGATGATAGTTTGGCGCAATTGTTTGAAGTTAAAATTGCGGCAACGGCCACCGGTAGTATTTACCAGTCGCCCGTTGTGGCACAAGAGGCGCCGGATTTTGTGCAAAAAGTTACCGCCGAGCTACTGGCCGGCCGGGGCGATTTGCTGCCTGTAAGTATGATACCGGCAGATGGTACCTATCCAAGCGGAACTACCAAATGGGAGAAACGGAATATATCCGATGTAATAGCCGTTTGGGATGCCGACAATTGTATCCAGTGCGGTAATTGCAGCTTTGTTTGTCCGCATGGCGTCATCCGTTCTAAATTTTACCACCAGGATTACCTGGCAGATGCGCCTGAAGATTTTCAATCGTCTCCAATTAACGCCCGTGGCTTTCCGCAAACACGCTATACCTTGCAGGTGTATGCCGAAGATTGTACAGGCTGTAACCTATGTGCCGAAGTTTGCCCTGTACTTATTCCGGCTGAAGGCAAAACCAGGAAGGCTATTAACCTGGAGGAAAAAACACAGATTGAAATTGACAGGGAGAATATACGCTTCTTTGAGTGCCTTCCGGTTAACGACCGCTCAACTGTAGACTTTTCGTTGGTAAGAGGGACCCAGTTTTTGGAACCTTTGTTTGAATTTTCGGGCGCTTGCGCCGGATGTGGTGAAACTCCATACATTAAGGTACTTACGCAATTATTTGGCGACCGTTTATTAGTGGCTAACGCTACTGGCTGTTCCTCCATCTACGGCGGTAATCTGCCTACCACACCCTGGACAGTTAATCAGGATAAAAGAGGCCCTGCCTGGTCGAACTCACTGTTTGAAGATAATGCCGAATTTGGGTTGGGTATGCGAATATCGACAGACAAACAGTTATCGATAGCCAGGACTTTAATAGATCAGTTACGGCCCGAATTGGGCGATGAGCTGGCCGATGGCTTATTGAATTCTCCACAACAATTGGAATCGCAAATAGGCACGCAACGTGTTCGGGTTAGTGCGCTTAAAGCTAAATTAGCTCAACTGACGGTTCCGCTGGCAGAAAAACTATTGTCGGTAGCCGATCAAATGGTGCGCAGGAGCGTTTGGCTTATTGGTGGCGATGGCTGGGCCTACGATATTGGCTCATCAGGCCTTGACCATGTGCTGTCAACCGGCAGAAATGTGAATGTGCTGGTGCTCGATACCGAAGTATACTCCAATACAGGTGGGCAAATGTCTAAAGCTACACCTACAGGAGCTACGGCTAAATTTGCCTCATCGGGCAAAAAAGTAGGTAAAAAGGATCTGGCTTTGCAGGTAATTTCTTACGGAAATGTTTATGTGGCCCAGGTTGCCATGGGGGCTAATCCGCAGCAAACACTGCTGGCCATGCGCGAAGCTGAAGCTTATAACGGCCCATCGCTCATCCTGGCCTACAGCCATTGCATCGCTCACGGCATCGATATGGAGAAAGGATTAAATCAGCAAAAGCTGGCCGTTGCGAGTGGGTACTGGCCTTTAATCAGGTTTAACCCGACATTAAGAGCGGCAGGCAAAAATCCATTTGTTCTGGATTCTCCGCGTCCTGATATCGCGTTTCGTGATTATGCTGAAAATGAATTGCGTTATACCTCCCTAAAGAAAAATCATCCTGTAGAAGCCGAACATTTGTTAAACATAGCCCAGGAGCAGGTTAACTTACGATGGAAAACTTATGAAGATATGACCGGATGGAGGGCCGAAGCATTTTCGCCGATGATGTAAGTAAGTAGCGGATAATAAGAAGAGGCTGCATCATGTTGGTGTGACCCCAAAAAGTTGGACAGTTTACAAAATTAAGTTTTTTGTACGAGAGCTCGGTATTCCACCGGGCTCTTTCCATTTAACCTGTTTTTTATTCTTTCATTGTTATAGTAATGAATGTATTCTTTTAACGAAGTTATAAATTCTTCCGCAGTTTCAAAGCTCTGTTTGTACAGTAATTCTGTCTTTAAGATCCCAAAGAAGCTTTCGGCCAAGGCATTATCCAAGCAGTTTCCCTTTCTGGACATGCTTTGAATAATTCCATGTTTTTCCAAAGCCTTTCTATATCCATAATGTTGATATTGCCACCCTTGGTCAGAGTGAAAAATAAGTCCCCTTATATCTTTCACTTTATCAAAAGCCTCATATAACATTTCATCTATCATCTGCATATTTGGAGATTTTGAAATACTATAAGAAATGACTTCCCCGTTGAACATGTCAATTATAGGAGATAAATAGATCTTCTCCCCTTTAATGTTCATCTGAGTGACATCCGTAGCCCATTTCTGATTAGGCAGATTTGCCTCAAAATCCCTTTCAAGTACATTAGGGGCAATTTTACCAACCTCACCTTTGTATGAGCGATAACTTACTTTCCTGATATTGCATTTTAGGCCTAATGTTCCCATCAATTTTTGGACAGTCTTGTGATTTATGCTATAACCCCGGTTCTTCATTTCGGCGGTGACCCGCCGATAACCATATCTGCCTTTATGCAAGTGGTATATACTTGCGATCTCTTCTTTTTCATGCTTGTATTTATCATCATTTAGGCGCTTGCGATGATAATAAAATACAGAACGAGCCATCTGTTTGCAATCCAATAGAATTGAAACATCATGTTCGGGCCTTAGTTCTTCGATGGCTTTTGCCCACTCATGCGTTCGCGGGCTTCTTTTTCCTTGACTAAGGCCGTGACTTTTTTTAATAGTGCGTTCTCCGCCCGCAAACGGCTATTTTCCGCCTGGAGCTTCTCTACTTCTGTTTCAGGTTCAAGCTTCTTTGATCTTCCCATGCATTTAGGTGGTCGTCCAGGATTCTTTTGCTGGTATAGTACTGCATATCCCTCAACCCGTACTGATCTTACCCAGCGCTCTAAAGCAGTCTTGCTTAATCTATATTCCAGAACAACCTGATTTAAAGGTACTTTTTTTTCTATGACAAGCCTTACAACTTCTTCTTTGAAATCAGGCGTGGGCTTGACGTTAGGTTGTTTGAGCAGCCCACTTTCGCCATAAAGATCATATTTCCGAACCCATTCCAATATCATGCCTTCACGGATATGGCGTTCGCGGGATATCCGTAGAATCGGCTTTCCCTTTCTTACTTGAGAAACTACATCAAGTTTCTCTTCAAATGTGTGCTTTGACATAAATAATAAACCCCAAAAGTTTTTGTCTAACTTTTGGGGTTCACTTCAGTTGGTGATCAGCCTCTTTTAACTGTTAAATAATCTTTATTCTGGTTGGGGGCTTAACCACTCAGTATGATACAGAGTGGCTTGAATAGCGCTTTTCAAGATTGAATCTCCGAGTCTGCTGTATATTCTCCGCGATTTGCCTGGCGGTTACAGGCCGCACGGTGAGCTAAGGCCTTTTGCGCGGTAACTATATTTTGGTCATTGCCCTTCCAGATCTCAAGTGCAGGTTGCTGAACCGCACGCGAAAAAGAAAAGGTAAGCTTCCAGGGCATTACTTTATCAAACATCTGGTGCATGGCATTCAGCCTTTGTGTAGCAAGTTCGGCAGCTTGTCCGCCTGATAAAAATGCGATTACTGGTACCGCCGCCGGAACACACCTCAAAAAGCAGGAAATTGTAGCGTTGGCAATTTCCTCTGCGCTGTTTTGCGCTGACGCATCTTTGCCTGGCAGAACCATGTTGGGTTTCAATATCATACATTCTAAATCAACGCGGTGCTGGTACAAAGCATTAAAAACTGCGTGTAGTACTTCTGTGGTTACCTGGGCGCAAACTTTAAGCGAATGGTCGCCATCCATAATTACTTCTGGCTCAACAATAGGTAACAGACCGGCCTCCTGACAAAGCGCAGCATAACGGGCTAACAGGTAAGCATTTGCTTTAATACTTGTTGCAGTCGGTAAATCCTGGCCGATGGTGATAACTGCGCGCCATTTAGCAAACTGTGCGCCCATTTCATGGTACTCCTTTAAACGTTCAGGTAGTTTATCAATGCCCTCGGTGATCTTTTCTCCGGGAAAGCCAGCCATAGGTATGGTGCCTTCGTCTACTTTAATCCCGGGAATAATGCCTTTGTTTTTTAATATGTCTATCAATAATGTACCATCTTTTGCACGTTGCCTTATCGTTTCATCAAACAAAATGGCTCCGCTGATACTTTCTTCCAGACCTGGGGTGGTTACGATAAGCTCCCGGTATTTGCGGCGGTATTCTTCATTTTGTGGAATTCCCAGATCAGCAAACCGCTTGTTGCAGGTTGCCGTACTCTCGTCCATTGCCAATAGGCCCTTATCGTTCGCCATTAACTGGGCAGCAATATTTTTTAACAACTGTTGGTTTGAGTCCATAATAACCGATGTGTTTTACATTTAGAACTAAGAAAAAATAACTGCCGGATGAATAAAATATACAGGTATTGATATGCCGCAAGGAACGGTTTATACAGTTTTACGGAGGAGTTGAGTATGAGCGCATAGTAATTAATCAACATATTAAAAGTGAATTGGTTTGTTTTTTTCAATATATCGTGCTGCATTTATAGCTAACTGCTTAGTATTCGGCTTGGGGTTAATTGGCATGGTATCAATAATAAAGTGATCTCTATCTCAATATGATCGCTGCTATGATGCTGGAAGCAAATTGGGGCAAACATTGAGTGTTGTATCATACTGAAAGGTGAGTACTGTCATTATTTATATTCTGCAGATTTACCAGTTTTACATCATCAAGCTTTGATCAGAAAACATGAAGACATTATTATTTCCAACTGATTTTTCGGCTACTTCGATGCATGCCATAGAGTATGGATACCATTTAGCTAAGCAAATAAAGGCCGATGTGATTTTATGCAACGCGTTTATTCTTCCTGCAGAAGTGCCGCAATCCGGTTTGGTTGGGCTGCCTATAGATGATTACGATAAATTAGTTGAAGAAAACGAGGTTGAGATAGCCAAAATAAAAACGCATTTAGAGTGTATCAATGATGGCGAGGTTTTTAAGCCGTCAATCACTTTTTTCAATGAGGTTGGGTCGGTAGCAGATGTGGTAAGCCATATAGCCACCGAAAAAAAGTGCGACCTGGTAGTTTCCGGCACGCATCAGCCTGGTTGGGGTACAATATTGATAGGCAACCATAGCAAAATATTAATCGATTGTATTCACAAGCCCTTGTTGCTTGTTCCTCTCTCAGCCAAAATCAAAATACCCAGGCGGATAGCATTTGCAACTGATTTTAAACATCCGGAAGATGATTTGGAATTGGCCTGCTCAATAGTGCCTATGGCTGCATCGCTCGAGGCCGAAATTTATATCACTCATGTGTATAATATAAAACATGTTGACCAGAATATCCCCGACCGGATGGCCCAGTTTGTTAACTATTGTGCAAATAAAACGCAATATCCCTTTATCTACGCCAGTATTATTAACAATGATCAGCCTATATCGGGCTTTGATAAACTATGTGCCGATGGCGATGTTGACTTGTTGGTGATGGTGCATAGGCCTCATAGTTTGTTCAGCGCCCTTTTTAACGGAAGTTGCACGCAAAAAATGGCTGCGCACATTAACATTCCGTTATTGGTTTTACCGTCATTAAAATAAGGGATTAAGTCTTACAAATAGTGATACGTCATAAGCGCATAGCCAGGATATTTAAATGGCCTTTAAGAAACTTTAGTTGGCTTTGACAGTTGTTACATTGTGTGTTTAAACAGTTACACTTCATTTTATAATCCGTTATGCTAAGCAGAGAAGAAATTTTTGGCTACGAAGCCGATCCGAAATATAATACCATGGTGGCGTATTTTTCGATGGAATTTGCTATCGATCAGGCCTTAAAAACCTATAGTGGCGGTCTTGGCTTTTTGGCAGGCTCACATATGCGCAGCGCCTATCAACTTAAACAAAATATGATAGGTATAAGCATGCTATGGACTTATGGCTATTACGACCAGGCCCGTGATAGCGCCGGGTTTTTAAAGCCCGCGTTTATTGAAAAACATTATTCGTTTTTAGTAGATACCGGCATTACGGTTATAGTGCAGGTGCATCGGTCGCCGGTGCATGTAAAAGCTTACCTGTTAAAGCCCGAAACCTTCGGCACTGCGCCCGTTCTGTTTTTAACTACTGATATTCCGGAGAACGATTACCTATCGGATACAATTACGGCACGTCTTTATGATTCTAACGAGGCTACCCGCATTGCCCAATCAATGATATTAGGCATTGGCGGCGCCATGGTGCTGGACGCCTTAAATATTGAGCCGGATGTTTATCATATGAATGAAGGGCACGCCGTACCACTTAATTTTTATTTATACCAAAAATATAACAGCCTGCAAGAAGTGAAAAAGCGGGTAGTGTTTACAACCCATACGCCTGAAGTGGCCGGTAATGAAGAGCACAGGTTTGGTTTGCTTGATGAAATGTCGTTTTTTGGACAGATACCGGTGCCTCAGGTTAGGGAAATGCTGCAAATGAATGGCGACGGGTTTAATTATACACTGGCGGCACTTAAATTTTCGCGCAAGGCTAACGGTGTATCTAAAATACATGGCGAGGTGGCCCGGAAGATGTGGCAGAGTAACCCCGGTATCTGCGATATCATATCTATTACAAACGCCCAGGATAAGGCTTATTGGAAGGATGAAGTTTTGGACGAGGCTATTACAAACGGCGATGACGATGCTATTGTGAGCAGGAAAAAGGAATTAAAACACAACCTTTTTAAAATTGTGGCCGACCAATGCGGTAAATTATTTAAAGAAGATGTATTGACAATAGTGTGGGCCAGGAGAATTACCGGGTATAAGCGCGCCGATTTTTTAATGGCCAATTGGGATCGTTTTGTAAGCCTGATCAGTAACACGCAACGCCCTGTGCAAATGATTTGGGCTGGAAAGCCCTATCCGGAAGACAAGGGTTCGATTGATCAGTTCAACTATATTATGGGCAAAGTGAAAAATATGCCCAACTGCGCAGTGCTGATAGGATATGAGCTGGAATTGTCTGGTGTGTTAAAACGTGGCTCTGATGTTTGGCTTAATAATCCGCGAATGTATCGCGAGGCATCCGGCACCAGTGGAATGACGGCGGCCATGAACGGCAGTATCAATTTATCCATGCCCGATGGCTGGGTGCCCGAGTTTGCCGTGGACAATCAAAACTGCTTTTTAATACAGCCTGCAGCTGATGACTTACCTGAAGGAGAAAAGGATAGGCAGGAGAATGATAGCTTACTCAGCGTTTTAGAGAATACCGTTGTGCCCCTTTATTATGACAACCATCAGCAATGGCTCAGTATTCTAAAAAAAGCCGCTCACGATGTTGTTCCTGCTTTTGAAGCGGGGAGACAGGCAAGGGAATATTACGATTTAATGTACAATGCAAGCAGGGTACCCAGCGAGTAGCCTTATTTTGTTTTGAGCATGATCATATTTTTTACTGACTGGTGTCATTTGAAAATGGGGTTAATGTGATGATTTTTACGTCTGTTATTGAATCGTTACCGTATGCGGCTGATGAATAAAAATACGTTTAAGTTATGGTTAAGGGCATTTAGCTATTTATAACAAACTACTCAACGTCAGTCACAAATCAAAAGAAAATCAATTAATACAAATCAGATGGAAAATATATCTACACTGTCAAGTTCCTCCGTTCAATACTATGTAACCTCCAGAAAATGGCTTTCAGATCTTGAATTTTTTAAAATTGAGACGGCTTTTTTGCACCGTTTATTAGATGAACATTTTACCCCACTGTCTGATCAGACTTACATTTTGAAGTTACGACAAGTAGGTAAAAGGCTGTTAAATTTAGAGAAAGACGAAAAAGAAGCCCACCAACTTATTAAAGATCAACTTAAGCGGGTTGAGCTGATATCCGAAAATCTTATTCCTGAAATTAAGGAAGCTCTGCCGGTAGCACAAGCAGAGTTAGAGATTACCATGACCAAGCTCACTGCCGAATATCGTGAAGTAAAAAAAGAATTATTCAGATTGGTTGAATGCGTAATGCATAAAAATAAGTTTTTGTTGAGCTAACAGGAGAATTGTTTTTACCGTTTTTAGCTAAAATATGATTTGATTGGCCAAATTACAATGTGAGTTCTTGAAATAAGGTGGTTTTATAATTGACCGAAATAACACTGCGATTTTATTATTAACTATCTTATTTAAAGTACTTTGCTGTGGTTTTGTATTGGCACTCTTGCTGCCGGATGGGCAACGATACTAACTCATTATTGCCAATATTTGTCGCAGATAAAAGTGTGGTGTATTACAGATAAAATTGTAACTATCTCATGTTAAGTGACGGTCAATACGTTATTGAAGGTATTGGAGCCCGTTCTCTCCAATACCTCTTTTACTCAAATGAGGTTATAACTATCGGCGAATAAACGATAGGATAAATTAATCAGCCTGTTTTTATAGTTTTTAACGGATAGGCTATAATCAACTTCGTTTTCTATAATTTCGAAGCCCTCCGCCCGTAAATACTCAGCCTGTTGTTGTTTGCCTCCCGGAAATTTAGCATTTAGTTTACCATCCTCTTTTAGTACCCTCCAATAGGGGGTTATTTCGCTTTCGCCGTTTAGCCTGTCTTCTTCAGCGGCCTGGGCTGCAATGCATAAGTCTATTCCTGTACTTAGCGGGCAGGTCATGTCGGCGTGATACTCGCTTGCCAGGTGATTTCTAATAATATTTACCGTAGTTACTCTGCCTATTGGAATTCTTTTGATAATTTCATCAATCAGCATCGGCGTAGGAATAAACATTTTGCCGTGACCCATTTTTCTGGCCCATAAATCGGGTATATCAATCACTTTAGGTTGTATGGGTTTCTCTCTTTTCTCCCTCCAACTTTTTCCTGTTATATATTTCATCATGGTGTAATTATTTAGTTCATTGTGATTAGTAATACTGTACCAGCGCGATATGGTGGTAGGTATCCAAATCACCGTCGTTAACAAATTCAACATCGCCGCCATTTTCAAGTACTTTTTCTATCATGTCGTCTACGCTATCTCTGTCATAGATTGTCCTTTCGCCGGTCTGGCTTGCTTGGGCGGTAGTTCGGCCAGCAACTTGATGGTCTTCAAGATATCTAAAGTTTTTTTCAACAACCAATAGTCGGCCTTTATGATGATTTATTTCTGCCCATACATTCTTCACTCCAGTTATCAGTTTGTTTTTAGCGTTCTCAGTTTGCAGTTTGGCCAGTAAATGATCTTTTTGTTGCTTATGCCAGCTGACAATGTGCGGTTTTAGTGCGGCTTTCAACTCAGTAAAAGTAGCATACTCATAGTTGCCTTGCACATAATCAACAATTGATGCGGCATGTTTTGTGATCTTTTTAAAATGATCAACAATATCATCGGTACCCATTATAAAAACCGGTAGAGGGTAGGCCAGGGTAATCTCATCAAGGGATTGATCCATATGATGTAAAACCCGGTCTGTAAATTCAAACTGGCTTGGAGGCCCGTCATTTTTAGTGATATCGTTAGTATAGGCATAAATTAATTCAGGCGCATGCGGAACTACCCGGAAGAATTTGCTCGAGTTAATTAAAAACACCTCACTCTTTTTATCGGTAAACAAAAGCAACAGGTACTTTTCAATTTGTTTTTTATTATAAACCAGGTCTCTGATCTCGAAAGAATCGTCGATAGTTATTTTTTCGTTTACGGTGGTATCAAGGTATATTACTTTTTCAAAAACCAGCGAAACGTAAATAGCGATGCTTTTTTTGTTTGTGTTGAAACTTAAATTCCGGATGATTTTCCGTAGTTTTTCTGTAATAACAGCGCATACCTCAACGGGGTAGTTTTCAAGTAACTCTTTTTCTGCGCTTTCGGCAATTAATTTTAATGAAAGGATCAGTTCCGTTTTTGAGTTGGTTTTGGGTTCAAAAGGTATCATGATTGAAACTGATGGCCTATAGTGTAACGCACCTATTACCTGCCGGATTTCTGGTGTCAATAGTGTGTTCATCATAAATATTTATGGCGTAAAGTTCAATGATTGAAAAATGAAAAACTTTGACGGTCATCATTAAAAACACTGATTATTTACACTATCCGGCGGGCTTGCTTACTTGCAGATGATGGAGATGAGGTATATGTTGATCTGAACAAAGTTTTCTGCCTGGTTAAATATGCAGTGCTATGATGAATTTAATGTACTGTAGATAAGGTGATTAATAAAAGTATTCTTACTCTTGATGTTGCTTGATATCATAACACTATTTAATGCGATGATATTTAAATTATTATTTAATGATCTGGTTATTATTGAGTTGTGGTATTTAAGATGTGTTAAGTAGTGTTGTTTTGTACCTAATTAAGTGTCAGTAATTTAAATGACACCTGTCATTTTTTTATCAACTGTGTATGGGCAAATTTGGATGCAATAATAACCGTGCCTGTTTAATAATAAGGCGATTACTAAATTCTGACCATGAAGACAATTCTGCTATTGACTGACTTTTCTGAGAACGCAGATCATGCCGCGCAATCAGCTTTGATGCTTTGTTCAAGGCTTCACAACAATTTACTTTTATTCAATAATTTATGTGGGGCAACGGTATCTGAGGGTTATGTGGGGAGCCAATGGTTGCAGGATAGCTTGCCCGAGTGCGAACCAGAACGGTATCTTAACCTGCAAAAAACTGCTGAATTTATTGAACAGCAGGCCGTTAATTTAAAACGCGGGCAGTATAAGCCGAATGTTTCTGTTGATTGTGGGGCCGGAAACATAGGGGAAAATGTAGAGAACATTATGCAGAGCAATGACATAGAGTTTGCTCTGATGGGTGGCGGTGTAAATTGCACGCTCGAGCAGATTTTGAATGATAACAACACATCTACAGTTATCGATTACATCAGCCGTCCGCTTATCATTGTTCCGCAGCCGTCAACGTTGGATAAATTGAAGAAGGTGACTTTCGCTACCGGCTTCAACGAATCGGATATCAACGCAATTAGGTATATCTGTAAATTGGGATCGGTTTTTGGTTTTCAATTGGACATTGTACATGTGGATCCTCTGGATAAAAAAGGCGAGATTCAGGACGAAATAGAAGCAAACTTTAAAAAACAGGTAACCGAATTGAATTACCCTCAAATAACATTTAACGCCGTAAAAGGCAAAGATGTTGTTAAACGTCTGATACGCCTATGCGAAGAATCGGAATCAGAACTTTTATCCGTTGTATATTATGATCAATCTTTTTTTATCCGCATGCTGCATCAAAGTACCGCAAAAAAAGTGCTGAACTATCAAAAGGTGCCGCTTATGATTCTGCCTGCTAAAATGTGCAATTAAGCTATTTGCCCTGGCGCAGAATAAATGAGGTATTCAGTATTTTGTTCCTGTTAAAATTGGAAGTCAAAAATAATTTGTGCTTTTTTTTGGTAATTTAAGCCTAATCATTTAATTGAAAATTACAGGCTTATTTAATTTGATGTTGGCAAACAGCTATCTTTAGGGCGCTCGGGCTGAATATATCGGCCTAATTGTTGATCATAAATGCTATGCCCTACGGATATTTAAGATATACTTTGCTGTTGCTTTTTGCTGGCTGTTTAATGATGAGTTCCTGCGTTCATTACCCCTCAAAAACTTCTGTTACAGACTCTTTGCATAAAGAGTGGAACAAAACTATTCCGGGAAACTTCAGCGGCCAGTCTGAAGCAGTTTTTGACAGCCTGGGTATCGGGTCGTTTTTGAAAAAATACCCCGGATTTAAAATTTACACCGGTGAGATCAATAGTTTTTATAAAAAAAGAAATTACGCTTACGCCTGGTTTGAGAAAGGTAGCCTGATTGAACAAGCAGGCAACCTGGAAAACCGCGTACTCAACTTGCAAAACGAGGGTGTGTATCAAAAGCCTCCTTATCAAAAAGAACTCGACTCCTTAGTTAATAATTTAAATACCCGGGCAAAGCAGCCTGATATACAGGTTGAGCTGATGTTAACGGCCCAATATTTTGCTTTTTCGAAATTAGTATGGCAGGGTATGGATAGCACGGCAAGTTCGTCTGCACGGTGGTACCTGCCTCGGAAAAAAGTAAACTATGCGCAATATCTTGATAGTTTAATAAAAATGCCGTCTAAGCAAGCTGCTGCCGCCGAGCCGGTTTACCGCCAATACGAACTGCTAAGAAGCTATCTGCGCAAATACTACTTACTGAACGAACGGGATAAGTGGTCAAATATCACTTTAACAGGTAAAGTGTTCAAACCCGGAGATACAGCCGCCGTAATTGCCACTGTAAAAAAACGGCTATACCTATTGGAAGATTTTAAGGGCGATACGCTGGATCGTGCTTATAACGCAGACCTGGACACTGCCATCCTTCAATTTCAAAGCAGGAATGGGTTGCTGGCCAATGGCCTGTTGAATAAAGAGACGGTTGCCGAAATGAATGTTCCGTTGAAAAAAAGAATACAGCAGATCCTGGTGAATATGGAACGCTGCCGCTGGCTGCCTATAAGTTTAAATTCGGATTATCTGGCCGTTAATATCCCCGAATTTAAATTACACGTTTTTCATGCTGATAGTTTATTGTGGAGTTGCAATGTAGTGGTAGGGCAAACCATGCATCAAACCACTGTATTTTATGGCGATGTGAAGTACGTTGTATTTAGCCCTTATTGGAATGTACCACCGAGTATTGTGCAGAAAGAGGTTGTTCCGGAAATGAAAAGGCATCGGGATTATTTATCCACTCACCGGATGCAAATCACAGGTTACGCAGATGGCCTGCCTACAATAAGGCAATTACCAGGGCCCGAAAATTCTCTTGGCCTGGTGAAATTTCTTTTTCCAAACAGCTATAATATCTATCTGCACGATACGCCCTCCAAATCATTGTTTGGCGAATCGGCAAGGGCTTTTAGCCACGGCTGTATTAGGGTTCAAAACCCAACCAAGCTGGCAAATTTTCTGTTGAAGGATCAAAAAAACTGGGACGCTCAGAAAATTGACGTAGCTATGCACGCCGGGAAAGAGCAATATGTTACTTTACAAAATAAGGTGCCTGTTTTTATAGCTTACTTTACTGCTTTTACAGACGGAAACAATAAGTTGAATTTCAGGAAAGATATCTATAACCTCGACGATCACCTGGCTTCGATGCTTATCGCTGAAAAAACCAGCTATTGAATTTCTTTTGACGGTATTATGTTAAAAGGGTAATTTCCTTTTGTAGAATTAATAGATATATGCGTAAAGATCAATCGGAGTTGCTATTTTTATTATCCTGTTGATAGTTAAGTAGTTTCGATATCTCTTGCCTGTTTAGTACAAAATCTGCCAGCCCTTCGTTAATTGCGCTCTGTGGCATAAAGGGAACCAACGCATCGCTGGGGTTTTGGGCTATCAGTACTCCGCCGTTTCTACGCACATGCATAAAGCCTTCGGTTCCGTCGGCATTGGCGCCGGATAAAAGGATGGCAAGCAAGCCAGGCCCGTATGCTTCGGCGGCAGTTTGAAATGATACATCGATGCTTGGTCTGGAAAACTGAACCTTTTCAGAACAGTCTAATGAGAAGGAATGATTGCTTTCAACCAGCAAATGATAATCTGCCGGGGCAATATAAATTACTCCTGGTTTTATCTGTTCTTTATCTTCAGCTTCTTTAACATGTAATTTTGTTTTATGGCTTAATACCTCAATTAAAGCTGAATCATGGTTGTATTTACGGTGCAACACAATGATGATAGGGATAGAGAAATTAGTCTCCAGCCTGGTTAAAATAAACATCATTACTTCGAGGCTTCCGGCAGATCCTCCGATAATAATGCATTGGGTATTTAATACATTTTCCTCCATATTTTTTCTTTACCTATTTGCCGGTAGCGCGAAACAATCGGCGACAACTTTAAAGTCTCCTTGCTTCCCAGTGCTAAAAAGCCCAGGCTATCCAAACTTTCGTCGAATAATGCAAAAACTTTGCCCTGTAATTCTCTTTCAAAATAAATCAACACATTGCGGCACATAATCAGTTGAAATTGGTTAAAAGAACTTTCGGAAACCAGGTTATGTGTAGAAAAAACCATACGTTTTTTGAGTTCTTCGCTAAACAGAACGTGATCGTAACCGGCCGAATAATAACTGCTAAAATCTTGATTTCCACCTGCCTGCCTGTAGTTTTCGGAGTACTGCTGCATATGGTTGATAGGAAAGATGCCCTCTGCCGCTTTTTTTACCACCTCGGAATTAATATCTGTGGCGTATAATATCGATTTGTGTAATAAATTGGCCTCCTTGAGGAAAATAGCTGTAGAATACACCTCTTCGCCTGTAGAGCAACCAGCATGCCATATCCTGATAAAAGGATAGGTAGCCAATACTGGCAATATTTCATTTTTTAGTGCCTGGTAAAAAAAGGGATCGCGAAACATTTCAGTAACATTCACTGTAAGCTGTTCAATAAACCGGTTAAAGTAGTTTTCATCCGTACGTACTTTATACCTGAATTCCGCAAAGCTCGGGAAACGGTCAAGGATATACAGGCGGTTGATCCGGCGCTTCAAAGAGGCTTTGGAATAGTCTGTAAAATCATAACCATAAGTGTCCAACAAGTCTGTTAACAGTAAACTAATCTGCTGGTCGTCAACCGGTGATTCCATAATTAGCTGATGTATTGCTTTAGCAGGCTAATCATCATATCTACATTAACAGGCTTTGAAATGTACGCATTAGCTCCAGCGGAAAGGCACTTTTCACGATCGCCAGGCATGGCCTGGGCGGTAACGGCAATAATGGGTAAATTTTCACGGCCGGGCACTTTCCTGATCACGCCGATGGCTTCATAGCCGTCCATGTCGGGCATCGTCATGTCAAGCAATACTATGCCGATATCAGGATTCTCGGTCAATAATTTGATACCCGGTTGTGCGGCCGTAGCCGAAAGGCACTGATAACCCTTGCTGCGTAAAACCAGGCCTAATGCAAATATATTGCGGCTGTCGTCATCGATGATCAGTACCGGTGATGATGGATTATCCATGTTTTATTTATTATCTTTTGTCAAACAGCCAAACTCTTAGCAATGAGGTTAACTGATCAATGTCTACTGGTTTTGAAATATAATCTGAAGCACCCGCTGCAATACATTTTTCGCGGTCGCCTAACATCGCCTTGGCGGTTACCGCAATTACCGGTAAATGTTTAAAATGGGGATGCTGCCTTATCCTGGCTGTGCTTTCGTAACCATCCATTTCGGGCATCATCATGTCCATTAGTACAATTGCCGTTTCCGGATGGCTATCCAATTGATGTAACGCCTCTTTACCATCTGTGGCCGAAATTACCTTCATGCCGTGCTTTTCGAGTGATTTAGTCATCGAGAAAATATTACGCACATCGTCGTCGGCTATCAGCACTGTTTTATCTTTCAGAACCTCATTTAAAAGACTTGGCTTTTTGTTGCTCGTATCGATGTTGTCTTGTTTTTGATCTTCAATTAGGTGCAAAAATAGCGTTACTTCATCAAGGATGCGTTGGTAGGAGTGGGCGGTTTTAACCACAATGGTATCTGCATATTGGCGGATACGGCTTTCTTCGCCCGAGGATAGGTGTTTACCCGTAAAGATGATAATGGGCAGGTCTTCCAAACCGGGGTTGTGTTTAATGGTTTCAAGCATTTCGTAAGCATTTTTATCCGGAATGCCCATATCCATAATTACGCAGTCTACTTCTTTATTTTTCAAGGCGTCAACACTTTCATTCACACTTCCCGCTATGGCGGAAGACACCTTGAAGGTTTCAAGAAAGTAAGAAAGTGCTTGCGCGTGCCTTGCATTTTCTTCAACAATTAATACTTTTTTAGGGTTTTTGCTCCACGCTTCCTCCAACTTCTGAAACATCTGTTTCATTTGATCCATCGCTATAGGCTTATTGATAAAATCAACGGCACCTTTCATGCGGCTTTCCCGTTTTACCTCCATCGATGACATAATGTGGACGGGAATATGACGCGTAGCGCTGTTACTTTTCAATTCTTCCATCACTTCCCATCCATCTTTTACGGGTAGCTGAATATCCAGCAAAATGGCTACAGGTTGATATTGCTGAGCCAGCGCTATCCCATGATCTCCTCTTACGGCTACAATTCCTTTATATCCACGTTTGCGGGTAAAGCCCAAAAGCGCCTTACCAAAGGCTGTATCGTCCTCAACAATCAAAACTACTTGATCATAGGGCTGTAAGTTGTTGCGGTCATCTTCAACCGCTTCAGGAATAACTGGAACTACATATCGACCAGTCATTTTGAGCTCCTGCTCATCATCGGTTTTTAACTTTTCGGGTTGGGTTGCCGGGTTTTGAGTGGGTACAATGGCTTGCCTGTCCATAGGTATGGTGAGTACAAATTCGCTACCCTTACCTGGTTCGCTGCTTAGGCTGATTTCTCCGCCCAATAGGCGCGCCAGTTCACGACTGATTGAAAGACCCAGTCCTGTTCCGCCAAATTTGCGTTTGGTAGAACCATCTGCCTGTTGAAATGCGTCGAATACCAATTGCTGCTTATTCTGCGGAATACCAATACCCGTATCGGTTACTGCAAATTGAAGCAGATTACCGGTAAGTTCAGGTTGGCGGAGTGTTAAAGATACCTGGCCCTTACTGGTAAACTTAAGTGCGTTCGAGAGCAGGTTCTTTAAAATTTGCTCCAATCGCATTCTGTCTGTTTCAAGTTGCGTTATCTCAGACAGCTCGTTTTTGATAATAAAATCGAGTTTTTTTTCTTTGGCGATAGGAGCGAATAGGGATTTAATATCGTTCAATACACCTTCTACAGACACCTGTTGATATTCAAGTTCCATTTTGCCAGCCTCAATTTTCGAAAGGTCCAGCAGTTCGTCAATCAGGTTGAGTAAGCCATTTCCCGAATTAAGAATTACGCTTGCTGATTCTACCTGGTCGGGATTGAGGTTCTGCTCGGTATTTTCGGCCAGGTAACGCGACAGCAGTAAGATGGAGTTAAGCGGCGTGCGCAGTTCATGCGACATATTGGCCATAAACTCTGTTTTGTACCGGGTGCTCTGTTCCAGTTCTTCGGCCTTTTGTTGAATTTCCTGGTTTCGGGCATTAATCATCCGGTTTCGCTCTTCCAGCTCAAGGTTGGTTTGTTGTAGCTCTTCCTGCTGTACCCTTAATTCCTCCTCGGAGGTTTGCAGTTTTTGGGTGTGGGCTTCCAGTTCCGTGTTCAGATTTTCAAGCTCGCTATGCTGGGCCTGTAACTCTTCCGACTGCGCCTGCGTTTCTTCCAGTAACTCCTGCATCCGCTTACGGTTTTGTGCTCCGTGAATGGCAATGCCGATATTGGGGGCTACGGCTTTCAAAAATTTAAGTTTTCTATCCGGATAGCTGTGGATAGATGCCAGCTCAATAATACCTGTTACCTGGTTTTCGTGGTGTATTGGTACAACTAATAAATGCTGAGGCTTAATGCTACCAGTTGCATGGCTAACGGTAATAAAATCATTTTTAATCTCTTTTAGCCAGTACGCTTCATCGTTTAAAGCAGCCTGGCCCACTAACCCTTCGCCCAGAGCTATCTTAGGGCTGGCATCTGTTAAGGCAAAACCGCTCTGCAGCCATAGCGCATTATCCTCCAATAAATATAAGGCGCCTACCTGGCTTGCTGTATAAGCTGCTAAAAATTGCAATATCTGGTGTGTGAGCATTGATTGTTCCTTCTCGCCAATCATGCGGTCGTTCAATTGGCTCATCCCGGTTTGCATCCATTCGTTATCAGATAGCCGTTTGAAGGAATATTCTAATGATTCGGCCATTTTATTCAACGACAAGGCAAGGCTGCCCAAACTGTCTTTTTCATGATCATCTACCCTGATGGTATAATCGCCTGTTGATATTTGCTCTGCAATGTGTTGAATGATATTGATCCGCCTGCTAACTTCTTCATCCTTATCCTGGAGTTCTTGTTGCAGGCGCAATCTTTCAGCCATATCCGCAGTTACCTTAATGTATGAAAATATCGAAACGCCCATGGCCAGTAATGCTGCAAAAACTATAATAAGGGGAGTTAGTGATGTGAATTTTTTTAACGTGCCGTTCCGACTACTCAGCAAAGCCTTTTCGGCCGCCTCGGCAGTGTCAACTTCTTTACGCAGGGCGTCCATGGCTATTTTGCCATAACGCAGGTCGTCTACGGTTACCGCTTTGCCCGAGCGTTTTTTCTCGAGCATGTTTTGCAGAGCCGTGAGGCGTTTTAACATAATATCCTTAATATGGCTGATGTTCAGTTGTTGTTGCGGATTGTCTCCTGTCATATCCTGCAAACGGTTCACCATAGTCAAAGCCCGCCCATAGGCGCCGGTATAGGGTTCTAAAAAATCATCCTCGCCGGTAAGCAGATATCCCCGTTGCCCTGTTTCGGCATCCTTCATGGTCGACATCACGCTTTCAAGGCCCTGTACAACTTTGGTGCTATGCTCAACCAGATCTGCACTTTCCAATAAGTTTTGTATACTTACGTAAGATGCAACAGAGCTGATAATTAACAAAAGAAGGGATAAGCCAAAGCCAATTTGAAGGTTTCGTGTGAGCGTCGTTCTCATTCGGTGTATAAAATAGGGGGATGTGTTTTTAATTCAGATCGGCCATAACCGGATTTATCGGAATCTTAAAATAAAAGGTTGAGCCTTTGCCCGTTTCGCTCTGCACGCCGTAGGTTCCCTGGTGGCGCTTAATAATTTCGGCGCAAATGTACAGGCCCATGCCCAGGCCCTGAAAACGGTTGGCATTCTCTTCTACGCGGTAAAACTTTTCAAAAAGTTGCAGTTGCCGTTCGTGGGATATGCCGATACCTTGATCGATGACGCTCACTTGCAAATGTTTGTCGGGCAAAAGCTGAACATCTACAGTTACCTCGTTACTATCGGGGGCATATTTAATAGCGTTACTCAGGTAATTAAGCATTACCTGTTCCAATCGGTTTTCATCGCCTAACAAACTTATTCCTG
Organism: Mucilaginibacter paludis DSM 18603; assembly: GCF_000166195.2. Classification (NCBI taxonomy): domain Bacteria; kingdom Pseudomonadati; phylum Bacteroidota; class Sphingobacteriia; order Sphingobacteriales; family Sphingobacteriaceae; genus Mucilaginibacter; species Mucilaginibacter paludis. The sequence goes on along the minus strand of NZ_CM001403.1, from coordinate 8,339,741 downwards.
ATAAGCTCACGCCTGTAGTGGTAATTTGTTTGCCGGGGTATGAATGCCGGATACTTTCTATAGCGTTTTGCATAAAAGGCTCGAGCTCAAAATGCTGATAGTTGAACTTTATTTTACCGGATGCTATCTTGGTGGTATCCAATAAATCGGCTACCAGGTGATTGAGTTTATCAACTTGCTTTTTTGAGCGCTCAAGGAAGATTTTGGTTTGATCGAGCCGCTGCTTGCCGAGCGAATTTTCCGCTAATTGCAGATAGCCTTTTACAGAAGTGAGTGGAGTGTTTAACTCATGACTGGCAATGCTGATAAATTCATCTTTTTTAGATTCGGCCAGCTTACGTTGCTCAATTTCGGTTTGCAGGGATTGCTGTACCTGGTTTAGTTTAATGAATGTTTTGATCTTTAACACCAGGATGTCCGTATCGAAGGGTTTAACAAGATAATCCCTTCCGCCCGAGGCGTACCCTTTGGTAATAAACTCTTTGCTTACGTTTACGGCCGATAAAAAGATAATAGGGATGTCGGCGGTTTTACTGTAGCCGCCAATTGCTTCGGCAACCTCAAAACCGTCCATGCCAGGCATTTGCACGTCAAGTATAATCAGATCATAAGGATGTTTTAATACTTTTTTTAATGCTTCTTCGCCTGAAATTGCAGTATCGATCTGGAAGCCACGGCTTTCAAGTGTTTTGCTTAATGCTATTAAATTTTCTGATTTATCGTCAACGATCAGGATCATCATTTATCCATTTGGTAGAATGAAAAGCTAATATAATAGAACAAAATTAATTATGATGAAAAAATAAGCTAACTCACAGAAAGCGGCTTTTCGTTTAGTTATATTTAGCTGCAGCTGATAGCTGTTCTTCATTAAAATTCTGTGTATTAAACTGTCTAAATTATCAGCATTAAACAGCTTTTGCGGCATTGTGTTTTTATAAAGTTAAAAAAGTTATCAGAGGTTAGTTAAAGCTTTAGCTACGGCTGTTTATTTTAGCCGGGGGTTGTTTTAGATTGATATGTAAGGAATACTGCGGCAAATTAGCAACACACAGGATGGAGCAGGATGCGCGTTAAAATGGTATCTTATACTTTTATGTTAACATTCAATTTCCGAACATGACGTTTTCGGTGCCAATTAAAAATTATCTTAATAGTTAAATTATATTAATCTTATATTTGGAGGTACTTAAAGCGGAAATATTGAATTGTTGAAATTTCGGCATTATTATTGACTGTGAATAGTATTAGCCATTGTGAGTAGCGTGTGGAATATTGAAATTGAAAATGAGAAATCATTGGTAGCTAAAATAGCGGAAGGTAACCATAAGGCTTTTACTTCGTTATTTAAAAATTGCTACAATAAGGTTTACAGCTACGCGATGAAAATTTGCCAGTCGGAGTTTGTTGCCGAAGAAATAGTGCAAGACGTTTTCATGAAAATCTGGATCAACAAGGCAAGTTTGCCGGGAATTGAAAATATCGGCGGGTATATTTTTACCATGACGCGTAATCAGGCTTTGCAAGCACTCAAAAAAATAGCGCTCGAAACCCATTGCAATGCGGTTAAAAATCTGGATTGGACCGAGCTTGACAAACAAACCGAAAACTACATTAATTATAAGGATGCCAAGATGATTTTGGATAAAGCCATAGCTACCTTGCCATCACAACAGAAATTAGTTTACCATATGTGCCATATGGAAGGAATGAAACACCAGGAGGTAGCCAACCAACTGAGTATTTCGAGGCTCACCGTTAAGGTGCACCTGAGGCAGGCAGTAAAAACCGTACGCGAGATAGTACTCTCAAACACCAGCTTTTTATTTTTCTTAATTGTAAATCAGCTATTTGAAAAATAATTGCTTTTTTATCATTTACAACTACTCCCTTTTCTGCTGCCGATCATCATCATCAATATAAGGTTAATTGCACTACTGTAGTTTCTGCAGTAAAATGACCACCAATACCTAAATGGAAAATTTTCGGCTGAGCTATCTATTTCAAAAATATATTGACAAAACCTGCACTCCGGCGGAGTACCAGGAGTTGATGATGTACATTAATGACCGCGATAATGATGCGTTATTAAATCAGTTACTATATAACGCGGGGGAGCATTTGCCAGATGAGCAACTATCCCCAATAAAAGCGCGGAAGATTCTTAAAAAAACTATTGCAGGTACCGAAGCTTCCTCAGCAAGAACAATAGTTTCAGCTAAAAACCTACCGGCTTTGCTTTGGCTGGCGGCATCTGTTTTACTTGTCGCGGGGCTTAGTTTTCTGTTTCTAAGCCATTATACACAAGCGGCCGGTGATATTAAAATAACATATTCCAAGCCCGTTAACGATCATCAGCTGATCCGCTTGAGTGATGGAACCACGGTAACACTTAATAAAAACAGTCGTATTGAATACCCCGAAGCTTTTAATGGTTTAACCCGAGAGGTTACATTAGTTGGTGAAGGTTATTTTGATGTGAAACATGATGGCCATAAACCATTTTTGGTTCATGTTGGTAAGCTAACAGTTACTGTTTTAGGAACAGCTTTTAACATTAACGCCAATAGTATTAAAAACAATATAGCGGTTACAGTTACCAGGGGTAAGGTTTCGGTAAGCGACCAGCATAAAGTTTTGGGTACGTTGGTCCGTAACCAACAAATCAGTGTCAATACAAAAAGCTTAGTGTCTAAACAACTTGTTGTGAATGCCGGCCAGGTTATTCAGTGGCAATCAGACGATCTGTTTTTTGATGATGTAACGATGGCTGCTGCCATGAAGACACTTGAAAACCGGTTTAATACCAAAATAGATTTTGATAACGAACACATCAGGCACTGTACTTTAACAGGTGCCTTTACGCATCACGAAAGTTTACAGCAAATATTGAAAGTGCTGTGCTCTTTTAACAATGCTACATATTTAATTAAGCCCGACCACGAAGTTATCATCAGCGGCCCGGGCTGCTAAATTTAAAGCCAACCAATATCAATGATATAATGAAAAAAGTTTACCTGTAGTAATTAAAAAAATCTCCCTGTATCAGCAGGGAGATAGTTTGTAAGCCTGTTTCCGGCGCCAACCGTAGGCAGGCATGTTTCAATTAATTATTTGAGAACCAATTAAAACCAATCAAAATTATGATTTTTTCTGAAAAACCAACAGAAAACAGGGAGTTCTATGCTCCGCCTCCAAAATTTAATTTAAATTTAATACATCGGCTTATGCGGATAGGTTTATTAGCCGGGCTTTTTTTGGCAACAACATCACAGCTATTGTTGGCATCACATGCACGGGCGCAAAAAACAAGCGATGTTCAGGTCAGTTTTGAACTGAAGCATCAGTCTGTAGTTTCGGCACTAAAAAAGCTGGAAAAGGTTACTGCATTCCATTTTATTTACCATAATGAGGAAGTTGACAAAATTAACCCTGTTAGCATTCCGGTTAAGGAGCGGTCGGTAGATGAAATACTGAATTTAATTCTGGAAAATACCTCGCTCACTTATAAACAAATGGATAATAGTATCCTGATAGTAAAAAAGGACGCGCTTCCGGCAGATTCAAAGACAAATACAACCACAAAAACTTTACCTGTATTTGAAGTTGGCGGAACCGTTTTAGGGCCGGATAATTTACCGCTGCCCGGTGTGAGCATCAAAGAGAAGAACACCAGCAATGGCGCGGTTACCGATCTGGATGGTAAGTTTAAAATAAAAACACAAGGCGCCAATGCTATATTGGTGTTCAGTTACATTGGTTTTGCAACCCAGGAGGTACCTGTTAATGGCAGGGCAACCATAAAGGTAGTACTGGCTGATAATGCCAGCAAACTGAACGAGGTTGTTGTAGTTGGTTACGGCACGCAAAAAAGAGTTGCGGTTACGGGCGCTATTGCCAAAATAACTGATGCCCAGATAAATGAAAGGCCGATAACAAGGGTTGAGCAAGCCTTACAAGGCCAAATAGCCGGTGTTGCTGTCCGTTCAACTTCCGGGGCACCGGGTAGCGATATCCAGATCAATGTGCGTGGAGCCGCATCTTTAAGTGGTAGTTCAACCCCTTTATATATTGTTGATGGTGTTCCACTGGATAACCTTTCGGGCATTAACCCGTCCGATATTGCATCAATCGATGTTTTAAAGGATGCTTCTTCGGCTGCTATTTACGGTTCACGTGGTTCTAACGGTGTTATTTTAGTGACCACCAAACGTGGAAAAACCGGGCAACCTGCATTCTCGGTGTCAGCTTACACCGCTTTGGCTACCGCCGAGAGAAAGGTGCAGGTAATGACATCCGACGAATGGATCGAGTTTAATAAAAAATGGCTCGACAGGCAATGGGTAACTAAAACCGGCCAGAGCGCAAATGTTAGTCAGGCCGATAGGATTGCTTACGCAAACCGTACCGATGGAAAAACCTATACTACCCGTAATGATTTATTGGGCATCCGCGCTACTTATGGTATTTACGATCCGTATTGGGGAACGAGCGCAATTGAACCTATTGACTGGCAGGATCAGTTGCTGCGCTCTGCACCGGTAAACGATTTGCAGGTTAGCGCATCAGGTGCTAATGATGTGTTGAATTACGCTATATCCGGAGGTGCCTATAACCAAAATGGTATTGTGGTCGGCTCATCTTATACCCGTTACTCCTTTAGGGCAAACTTGGAAGCTAAAATGAGTGAGCGCGTTAAAATTGGTCTCATCCTGGCACCTTCAGTGGGAACCATCAACGGTACCAACGTTGACGGTAAAGATAATGCCGTATCCCGCGGTTTAAGTTTCCCGGGATGGGTTTTAGCCGGAAGCGGTAACATGGCCGGCGCTTCGCCTTATAAATACTACGATGGCTGGGGGCCGGGCGCAAACAACGTAAGCCCTTATGTTCAGGCTGTATATAATGACCGTATTAACCAGGATGTGCGTCTAAATTCTGCCTTTAATACCACTGTTAATATTATTAAAGGTTTAGATGTAAATGCGTTAATTGGCTGGAACTACCGTGGTAATACCAATCGTACCTATAGCCCAACCTGGATACAGGGTACCTGGGATTCGGCAACTCCGGGCCAACTTTCGTCGTCCCGCAAAACCACCACGATAGCAAACAATTTGCTATACCAGGGTACTATCAATTATAAAAAGGATTTTGGAAATAATTCTTTCACTGCTTTATTAGGTGCTACGCAGGAAACCAATAAAGACGAAACTACTGATCAGGGCCAAACAGGTTTCCCGAATGACAAAACTTATATTTTTGATGTTACAAGGGGCACAACAACCAATTACAACAGTATTTATGCAACAAATAAGGCGATTATATCATACTTCGGCAGGGTACAATACAGCTACAAAAACAAGTACCTCTTTTCCGCCTCGTTAAGAACGGATGGTTCCTCCATATTTGGGCCTAATAACCGTTGGGGTTTATTCCCATCGGTTTCCGCAGGGTGGGTGTTGAGTGAGGAAGATTTCCTGAAAAAGATTGACTGGATGGGTACTACTAAACTGAGGGCAAGCTGGGGCCGCGCAGGTAACGACCGTATTGTAGCTTCAAGCTACGTATCAAACATGGTAGCCTTAAATTATCCTACCGGTGATGCGCAGGCAATAACCAACGGATTTGTTGTGGGCAACATATCAAACTCCAGGCTTCGCTGGGAAAAAACAGATAGTTATAACCTGGGTTTGGATATCGGTTTATTGCGCGACAGGATAAGCTTATCGCTCGATGCCTATTACAAAAAAACAACCGACTTATTATTGAATGCTCCTGTATCGTTAACAACAGGCTTTGCCAATATGTATGATAACGTGGGCAGCATGGATAACAAAGGTTTTGAGGTTGAGTTAAACACAGTAAACATTGCTAAAAAATCCTTTAAATGGAACACCTCTTTAAATATTTCAATTAACCGGAATAAGATCACCGGGTTAACCAACAACAATGCTGATATCAAAATAGGGCAGGGCAACACCATCATTCAGCGGGTAGGTTCGCCTATCAACTCTTATTACCTGCTTAAGGCTATTGGGGTATTACGCGAAAGCGATTTTACTAAAGATGCATCCGGAAACTACGTAGCCAAAGTTCCAATTTATTCGGGCCAAAAGCCTGGTGACACCAAATACCTGGATGCTGTTGCCGATGGTAAAATTGATGCCAATGATTATGTGGTAGCAGGGAACTATCAACCTGACTTCGATTTTGGTATCACCAATACTTTTACTTATAAAAACTGGGACCTGACTATATTAATACAGGGCCGGGTGGGCGGCGATCTGCTCTCTATAGGTTCGCGGGGATGGAACAGGGCAACTAACGATACCCGTTATAATTATATGCAAAGCTGGTTAAAGGATGCCTACTGGTCTGAGGCTGAACCTGGCAATGGCAAAGTGCCTGCTTTTTTCTCGGCCGTAACCAGCCAGTACGATACCAACTGGATGTACAGTGCCAGTTACCTGAGGCTTAAAAATATAGCTTTGGGCTATAACCTGCCTGTATTAAAAAAGGCGTTTAAGCGATTAAGGGTTTACGCATCATGCGATAACGTATACCTATGGGATTCATACTATCCGGGGTACTCTCCTGAAGCCGCAACCCAGGATAACTCGTCGTCCGACTGGGGTTCTTATCCATTGGCCCGCACGCTTTCATTTGGTTTAACCGCAAACTTTTAATTGAGCCTTAAAATTTACAGTAATGAAAAATATAAAAAATTACATGATCATCTTAGCGGGCACCGCCTTGCTGATGCAATCGTGCAAAAGCACCATCGATATATCCCCGATAGAAAATAATACCTCGAAACAATTTTATTCAAATGAGATCGAGATCAAGCAGGCCGCAATCGGCATTTATGCCCGCTTAGGAAGAAACGGAACCAATACCGATTTTGCTACCGATTATTTTTGGCTGGCATCAGAAAACCGGTCGGATTTGTTGTATATCGCCGGGGAAACATCAGCACAAAATGATCAGCTGGAGTTACGGAAATATTTAACCACATCAACCTCTGGAACTGTTTCGGTCATATTTTCACGACTTTACCAGGTTATTAAAGAGGCCAATAACCTGTTATATTATACCAAAGAAGGTGAATATTTACGGTACCGTGCCGAGGCGAAGTTTTTAAGAGCGTATGCATATTCAGAACTGGTGAGGTCGTTTGGTCCTGTTGCTTTAGTGACTGCGCCGATTGAAAATTCGGATGCTGTTGCCCTGCCACGCGCTCCAGCCGTGGATATTTATGCGCAAATTATTTCTGATCTTCAATATGCGGCTGCTAACCTGCAAAAAACATATACCGGCACCGATGCTGGCCGTGTTGGCAGCCTGGCCGCTAACGCACTGCTCGGACAGGTGTACATGACCATGGCAGGTTACCCCTTAAATGATGCCACTGCCAACGCCAAGGCCGAAGCTGTTTTTGCCGGTATTATTACCGATGTAAGCGCCCGTTTTGGCCCGGTTTACGCGCAATTGTTTACTTTGGCCAACGAGAATAAGTATGATCTGTTCTCTATCCAATTCGCGTCAGGTGGTTTAGGCACGGGCTCAAGCCTGGCCGGTTATATCACCAGCTCGGCATCATCGGGCACCCCTTTTCCCGAATGGATGTATAATAGTTATACGCTGCAGGGGCAGGATATGCGTGTAGATAGTATTTTGGTGAAGGAGATGAAAAAGAATAAGGATCTGCGTTTTTCAGCAAGTATAGATACAGGATATTACAATGCCCTCAGTACCGTTACAAACCGCCTTTTTATTGCCAGGAATATTGTAACCAAGTTTTTGGAGAAGGATAACACCAATACCAGGATCAAATCGTGGAATGATCAACCCAGAAACTTCCCGATTATCCGCGACGCGGACGTTTACCTTTTATATGCCGAAGCCTTAATTCAGGATGGTAAAGCGGGTACCGCAAGGCAGTACGTTAACGCGATCAGAACAAGGGGAGGTTTACCGGTACTTACCGCCGACCCTACACTGGCCGATATCAAAAGAGAAAGAAAATACGAGTTTATTGGCGAGGGCAGAAGATTTTTTGACCTCGTGCGTTGGGGAGAAACCGAAGCGGTAAGCACTTTAGCAGCTTCTACTACCTATTACCACTCCAAGTTGAATGGCCAGTTACCAACCAAGCGCGATTTGTTGTTACCTATTCCGCAAAACGAATTGAAAACCCGCTCTAACTGGGCTCAAAACTTTGGGTATTAATTTCCATCATGTTGATGTAAATAAAAATAGCTTCCAAAAGGAAGCTATTTTTATTTAATGCCATTTGGTGGTTATCCTCCTTTTTGTTGTTCGCAGGCAGAGTAGAACAGCGTAGTCTTTTCAGGTGCTGATCGTGCTTACAAATTAGCGCCACCGGATACTTCAATGCGTTGCGCATTAATCCACCTCGCATCATCACTGCATAAAAAGGCTACTACTCCGCCAATATCTTCCGGCAAGCCAACGCGGCCAAGGGCGGTGGTTGACTTAACATAGTCATTATACTGAGGATTATCGCGCACTACGCCGCCACCAAAATCGGTTTCAATGGCTCCCGGCGCAACGATGTTCACGGCTATGCCGCGGGCACCCAATTCTTTGGCCTGGTATTTAGTTAAGGTTTCTATAGCGCCTTTCATTGCCGCGTAAGCTGAATAGCCGGGTGCCGTAAAGCGGGCCAGTCCTGTTGAAAGGTTGATGATTCTGCCACCGTTGTTAATTAACGGAAGTGCTTTTTGCGTTAAAAAATAAACACCTTTAAAATGAACGTTCATCAACAGGTCAAACTGTTCTTCTGTGGTTTCGGCAAAGGGAGTATTCATGCCTATACCTGCATTATTTATTAAAAAGTCGAACTTATCAGTATCGAAAACCTCTTTCAAAACAGTTTTTACTTTGTTAAAAAATGCATCAAAGGTTTTTACTTCACCTGTATTAAGTTGCAGTGCGGCTGCCTTTTGCCCAGCCTGCTCAATTGCGGCTACTACGGCCAATGCTTCGTCCTTTTTATGATTATAAGTTAATATAACGCTGATTCCTTTTTTGGCAAGGCTCAAAGCCATGTCTTTACCTAAGCCGCGGCTGCCGCCGGTTACTAATGCTATTTTACTCTTTGTTTCCATCTGGATATCTGTTTTAAATTTTTGATGAAACAAAGATGCGGTAATAAAAGGCGATGTTGTTTGCAAACATCAATCCAATGTTTACGAAATTCAAATACGATAGGCTAAGCTCTGAAGCTCATCGGCGCAAATGAAGTTTGTTTCCTGAAGAAGTTTGAAAAATGAGATACCTGCTCAAAGCCCAGGCAATAGGCAATCTCGGATATGTTCCAGTCGGTTTGTTTAAGCAGGATTTTGGCCTCCTGTATAATCCGGCCGGTAATGATATCTGTGGTTGTTTTGCCGGTATTTTCTTTCAATACTTTATTCAGATGGTTTACATGTACAGCTAACCTGTCGGCATAATCTTTCGCTGTGCGTAAATTTAATTTTTGATGCGGCGATTCTATCGGGAACTGCCTTTCCAGCAACTCAATAAAAAGGGAAGAAACACGCGCAGAAGCTGTATGTGAAGGATAAAGGGCTGTTAGCGGTTGGAGTTTTTGCCCGTAATGGATCAATTCGAGCACATAATTACGTATCAAATCATATTTGTAAACATAATCGGATGAAAGCTCCTTGTACATCTTGCTGAAAATAGAGGCAATGTCGTGGGCCGCTTCGTCTGTGAGTTGAAAAATAGGATAGCCGCCGGGCTGAAATATGGGCAGATCATCCAGGATTACCCCGCTTTTAGCCTGCACTAAAAAATCGCTGGTAAAAATGCAAAAAAAGCCACTTTGCAAATCGTCCTGCGGTATCCAGTTGTAGGGTATTTTGGGCGTAGCAAATAATATGGCATTCTTTTCAATATCAACCACTTTGTCGGCGTATTCTGCTTTATTACGTCCGCTGATGATGCTGATTTTGTAATACGCGCGCCTGTTGTAGGGCATAAATCCCTTCTTTTTCGACGGGGCAATTAAATCAGCTACTTTAAAAACATTAAAATGGCCAATTTCTTTATTAATGCCTTCGGGGATAAGCGTTGCCGTTTGCCTGTAAAAATCTTCAAGGGTTGTAATTTCCATATTGGGCTGATTTGCAAAATTCAAATATACTGAACTTAATTATCAGTACCACGGCATTACCGCTAATAAGCGCCCGACAGCAGATTACACTATAAAAATTGAGCCTGATGTGCCAAAAATAACATCAAGCTCAATCAGAAAAAATGCAGGTAGTACGCTAAGCCGGTATACTGTATGGCTTGGCTACACTATGATAAAATCAATAAATGATTTTATTGCAGCTTGTACACTAATACGGTAAAGGTATGCGGCAAAGCTTTGCGTGTTCCTTTTTCAAACTCGGCTACGCTTAGGTATATTTTATGGGTTTTGGTATCTAAAGCAAGTGTTTTAGCACGATATTGTGTAGTAAGGGTTTGAATGGTTTTATAGGCGTTGGCAGACTCTTGCTGAATAACGGTGCTTGTACCGTCGCCATTGGATACCAGTATCAGTTTAGTTTCGGCATCGTAAGCTACCGCATCAACACCGGCTCCAATGGGTATGGTGGTAATTACTTTACCGGTTGTGATATCAATTACGCTCATGCCTTTATTTTCGCGACAAACGGTAAACAAGCGTTGATTTTTTTGGTCGAGTGCCAGGCCGGTGGGGCCGCCGCATGGCGCCAGCGGGTAGTTTTTAATTACCTTCATGGTTTTAGTATCTATTACATCAAGGCTGCTCTTATCCTCCAGGTTATTGTATATTCTGCCTTTACCATCAGATACGGCGAATTCGGGCGCGCCGCTTAGCTGAATGGTGCCGGTTTGCTTTAACGTATTCGGATCAACTATAGAGGCATTTTTGCTGTCGCCGTTAAAGGTTAAAACTTTATCCGAGAAGGGATCGTAAAGAATGGCATCTGCACCCTTGTTGCTCAATGGGATAGAGGCTATTTTTTTTAGTGTTTTTAAATCAAAGGCAACTGCCGCGTTACCCCTTCCATCACTGATAAAGCCTTTATTAACCTTATTATCAAAGGCAATACCGTGTACACCCTGCATGCCATCTATCGTGCCGATCAACTTTTCGGTAGCTAAATCAATCACATTTACTTCCGTACCGTGCGAAACATATAAGCGATTGTTTACCTTATCAATGGATAAATAATCGTAGCCGCCATCACCGGGAAGGGCTATCTTTTTATCTAAAACATATTTTACGTTTTGTGCCCGCACTGTTAAGGATACTGTGGCGATTAACAATGCGCCTGTAAGGCCTAAAAAAAACTTTTTCATTTGGTTAAAGCTGTTTAATTGATTTGTAAGGTAAAGCTATCAACTGATTCTGGATACAATTGGTAGATAATGAAAATCAGACAGCCGCTGCGGTAAAATTAAGGCTGAAAGTGTGGAAAGGCGATTCAAAGCTATAGCCGAATTGCAGGCCGTAATTAGTACAGATTTGCCTCGAGATGGTAAGCCCAAGGCCGGTGCCTTCGGATCCGGATGATTTGTTGAAGCGCTTAAAAATATCTTTATCCTCTAATGCAACCGTGTCGCCGGTGTTTTGGATAATCAGTTTTTCGGCGGTTAAACGGATGAGGATCTGGCCGCGGTAATAGTTGTGCCGCATGGCGTTACTAATCAGGTTGTTCAGCAATATCTCCGTAAGGTACCGGCTTATCAACAATTGTTTTTCTTCCAGTTGGCATACTACGCTTATTTCTTTGGAGCCGAACAGTTCTTTAAATTCGCCAATTTTTTCTTCTATTAGTGGCTTAAAGTCAATCAGTTGCTCATCGTGCAATAGCTTGTTCTCTATTTTAACAAGTAATAATAAAGATTGGTTTAACCGGCTCAGCCGGGATACTGCTCCGTAAACATCAGTCAGCAAATTGCTTTGTGGCTCGTTATATTCCCCGGTTTGCAAAAGGGTGTCCAGTTTGGAGTTGATTACCGCTATGGGCGTCATCAGTTCGTGAGCCGCGTTTTCTGTAAAATCTTTCAGATCCCGGTAATCGCCTTTTACCCGTGACGACATTTGCACAATAGCCTGGTTCAGCTCGTTAAATTCATCAATTTTTGAATGCGCCACGCTTACATCAGTACCATCGCTTAAATTAAACAAACGTAGCTGGTTCAGCATGCTGTAAAAGGGCTGCCACATCCTGTTCAAAACAAAGCGGTTTGTTATAAATAAGATGAGCACCAGGAACACAATTACGCCAATGGTAATCATAAAAACAATGGTGATCAGATCCTCAGTTTCTACCTTTGATTCTGTGATGTTAATCTGGTAATAATGGCCGTTAACCAGTGCGGATGTCAACAATCCGCGCCCGGATTCGTATTGCTGCTCCTTTTTATTAAAAAAATCGCTGTTTACAAATTGCCGCTCGATGGGATGGCTCAGCGGCGAAAACTTAACTTGCTGATATTTGGAGTCTGCAGGTTCGGGCAGGCTGTTGTATTTCCCTATATAATCTAAAATCTCCTGCTCTTCAGTTTTAATGTCCTTGTCAACCTGGTGGTTCAGGATGTAACTAATGGCCTGGTAATAAATAATACCTGTAATAAACAGTACAATAACAGTAGTTAGTACATTAATGCGGTTGTACCGGGCAAAAAGCTTCATACATCCGTTAATTTATAGCCCATGCCATAGCTGGCTTTGATGTAATCTTTTGCTCCGGCTTCTTCCAGCTTTTTGCGTACGTTTTTAAGGTGCGAGTAAATGAAATCAAAATTATCGGCCATATCGGCGGTATCGCCCCAAAGGTGTTCGGCAATGGCGTTTTTAGATACAACTTTACCTTTGTTGGCAAAAAAGTAAAGTAAAAGCGCATACTCTTTCCGGGTAAATTTAACCAATTGGTTATTCACCTTAACCTCTTTGGCAAGCAGATCAATGCTGATCTCGTTAAAAGTAAGCACATTGCTTCCGCTAAACGTCTTCCGCCTGATGATGGCGGTAACCCTGGCCTTTAGCTCAGAAAGGTGAAAAGGTTTAACCAGGTAGTCGTCGGCACCCAGGTCAAGGCCCGCTAACTTATCATCCAGAGAGTTTTTGGCCGATATAATCAATACGCCATCGGGGTTATGGTTTTCTTTCAGGTATTTTAAAATATTCATTCCGCTGCCGCCGGGCAAATTGATATCGAGTAAAATGCAGTCGTAACTGTACATACTTACTTTGGCCATGGCCGATGCAAAATCCTTAGCGGTTTCGCAAATGTTACCGGCTTCCGAAAAATAAGATTCTATACTTTCAGACAGCCCTTGCTCGTCTTCAATAATTAAAATTTTCATACAACCCTTTCTTTTTTAAATATAGGTATTACATCAATGATAGCAAGCCGTATAACTAAATTGGCCACTATAGGTCGTTCGGTATGCCGGGAGGACTAATATCCTCATTTCTATCTTTTTTAAATTCAAGTTTGCCAAATTTGTAGCTTAGGCTGATACCGAACCACCGGTTAGGTACCTGCCGTTGCGAATACTGGTAATTACCGGGCGTAATAACGGTTTGACTTTGCTTAACATATTGGCTAAAAGGCATGTTGGTTGTTAAGCCTATACTTGCCTTTTTATTGAGCAACTGTTTGCGAACGGCAAAGTTATAGGTTGCCAACGATGAGTTTTTGCCGTTAAGCAAAAACCTTGGACTTTCGTAATTAATAAAGGCTTCGGCGGTAAAGTTGTGCTTAAAATCGTATGATGCATTCATATTCATCCGGCATTCATAGCCGCTTACAAAGTCGGGCGTGTTGGGCAGGTTTACCGTCACCCGCCTGTTAGACGCCATAATTTGCGGCCTTAATGTGAAATTTTTACCTATCGGTAGTGAGGCTGAAATGTTGATACCCGTGCGCACCTCGGAGCCCACGTTGGCCCTGGTTGTTACGTACACATTTTTATAGTATTTCCCGGCAACCAACAGCGAGTCGTAAGGGGCTGTATATTGCTTGATATCAAATCCGTTATGCCGGTAAAAGCCGGTGATATTGATATTGCCACCTTCCTCAAATGACTTGTTAAAACCTAATTCAAAGTTGTTACCTATCTCTGGGTGCAGATTGGGGTTGCCGTATGAAATATTGTAAGGATCGCTGCTGTTGACAAAAGGATTAAGGTCGCCGAAATCGGGGCGCTCAATCCGTTTACTATAGGCTACTTTAATCGTTGTGCTTTTATTTAATTTATGTGATAAAACGAGTGACGGAGACAGGAAATTGTAAGAGGGGATAGAAGCTCCTTGAAAATCTACACCTGTATTGGTATATTCATCTCTTAGCCCGGCTTTGGCATCAAAAAACTTAAATAACTGAAAACTTGCCGAAACATAGTAAGCATAAACCTGCCGGCTATAATTAAAACTGCTCGACTGGCTGGCTGAATAAATAAACTGGTTAAGGCTGCTATTGAACGGATTAACAAGCGATGTGCTGTTGATGTTTTCAAACTCAACTTTAGCCCCTGTTGCAAAGCTTGCATCGGTATTTAAAGGTAAGGTATAGTCCACGGATACCTGGTGCTGCTTGTCGTTACCCGGATTATTTCCTGTTGAGCCCGACGACGGTTTGGCGCCATTGATATAATCTTGTTTCTGATAATAATCTCCGCTGTTTTTACCAAAGCTGGCCGTATAACCGATGTTTAATTCTTCGCCATCTTTTTTGAAAGTTTTTTTATAATCGGCATGTACGTCAATTGCATTTTCTCCGGAGTGGCTGTTTGAATTACGCATTGAAAACAGATCAGAGAAGGGGAAGTTGGAACCTTTGATCTGCTCGTCTTGCTGGTTGGTTAATCCTTCGTTGTAATTGCTGAAATGATGCATACTGATACCAAAAGTAAGGTTGTTTTTTGGGGTGATGGCCCAGTCGAAGTTGATGCCCGACTGATAGCTGTTTCTTTCCAGGTAACCATAACCGTTTTGCAACTGGTTTGAAGTAGTGTCAGTTATCAAATTTGTTTTGTTGCGTGTGTTTAAAGTTTTTGAACGCAGTGTTTTATTAGCGCTGAAAAACAAGTTGACACCAAAATTATCAGTACGCGCGTTAAGGTTAACGGATGTGTTTTCCAAACGCGTACCTGCGGATAAGTTTATGCTTCCGTTATAGCCCTTTACCTTATTATCCTTTAATATAATGTTAATGATGCCCCCTGTGCCCGAGGCATCGTATTGAGCGCCCGGGCTGGTAATCACTTCCACACTTTTGACCTGGCTCGCGGGGATAGATTGCAGAGCATCGGCAAGGCTTGTGCCAAATATACTGGAAGGTTTGCCATTGATCAGAAATTTAACGTTTGGGTTGCCGAGCAATTCAACATTGCCGTCAATATCTACAGATACCATCGGCACTTTTTTTAATAAATCTGTAGCTACGCCACCTTGCGATGTAAGATCGTTACCTGCGTTATAAACCAGTTTATCAATCTTATTCTCTACAGCACTGGCCTGTGCAGTAATATTAACACTGTTGAGCATTTTTTGGTTAGGCGCAATAACAATTGTATTTAACCTAATGCTATTGGACGTTGCGTTGATCAACAGGTGCTCTGTTAAGGCTCGTTTGTATCCCAAAAAATCTATCGATACCTGGTACTCACCATCAGGGATATTGGTTAAAACGAAATTGCCTTTCGCATCTGATGTTGTACCGTTGATGGGTTGGAGCTTTCCCTGTTTGTAAATGGCTATTGTGGCATATTCTATAGGCGTATTGGTAACTGCGTCTTTTACTTTACCGCTAATTTTTCCTTTATCCTTCAGCCCGCTTTGCGCAGCTGCAACAACAGGAATAAAAACCAGTAGAATTAATGTGGAGAAGTACTTCATGTATGATTAGTGTTCCGCAAACATCACTATCAATTTTGTAGTAAATTTGGATATACGTATCATTTGGAAAAAATGGCTGCTATGATGATGCATCAATTTTTTTCAGGGGGGAGAAGAGTAACATTGATCAACGAAATCGTTTATGGCTTACTCCTGAATAGGCGAGGGCATTGCCGAGTTGCTGTACTTGTTATATCAAATCCGGAAAAAAACGGAGCTTTTTCACTAAATAATAACAAAGGGACAGGATGCCTCGATATGATTGAGTATTTCGATATCGCAGGTAAAACGGTATTATCAAAAATAGCCTATAGGATAAATATAATTGTGCCCGGCAAGTTATTATTGTGCACAGATATCTTGTTCAACAAAAATATCAAAAGTAATCGTGGTTACTCTTTGCCAGTTTTATTGAGATGAGTAACCACGTTGACACGGGAAATTATTGGTTTGGGACCGATCTAACTTTCCAGCGTTTGCATTACATCCTCAGCTTTGTCTGATGGCTGGTCTTCGTTGAGTGAGGTACCTGAAGTAGTAACTTTTGCATCTGATGACGGCAAATCGCTGTCATGATTCTTTTTGTTCCAATGCTCCAGATGATTTAATAACCAGTCGACTACCTTCAGTTGAACAAGTTCTGAAGTAAACGAATTAACAGGCTCTGCCAGCTCCCTAAGCTGCTGCTTTACTTTTTCAATTTGTTTCATTGGTTTTAAATATGGAAAAAAAATAAAAGACAGACAAATAACGTTATTAACATTTACTTAACGCCAGTATTATTTTGCTGTGTCGTGATGTTGCCTTGGCAATACAGCCACATCTTTTTCCTCTTCTTTTTGCTCCACATGTACCGCAAAATCCGCCGGTTCAATTTTAATTCCGTTAAAGTCGGCGTAGGCTCTTGTAAATTCTGCTCCAAAATAAAGAATTGCCGCCGTATAATAAATCCACAACAGGATCACGATTAATGATCCTGCGGCGCCATAAGTTGAACTTGTTCCCGATTGATCAATATAAATTCCAATAACCAACCTACCTATCATGAACAAAATAGCGGTAAAAATAGCTCCGGATACTACGTCTTTCCAGGCTATTTTGGCATCGGGAAGCATCTTGAAAATAATACCGAATAACACGGCAATAACAATAAAGCTGATGACTATATTGATGACGCTTAACAGGATAACTGTGATATCCGGCAAAAAGTTTTTCAGCCTGTCGCTCAACGCGAGGAGGGCGCCGTTAACCACAAGCGATACCAACAGTAAAAATCCGAGGGTAATAATAAGTGACGAAGATAGTAAGCGGTCTTTAATAAGTTTAAGCCAACCTTTTTCTGGTTTTGCTTTTACTTGCCAGATAATGTTGATGGTATCCTGTATTTCGCCGAAAACCGATGTGGCTCCGATGATGAGGGTAACAACCCCAACAACTACCGATAAGGTAGATTCTCCGGAGAGTTCGAGGTGTTTGATCATGTCCTGGATTTGCTTAGCCGCATCGTTGCCAACGATGCCGTTAATTTCTGAAAAAACCTTACCCTGAATGGCATCCTTTCCTAAAAATACGGCGGCAAGCGAAATTAGCAACAACAACAGCGGGGCAAGCGAGAAAATTGTATAATAGGCAAGGGAGGCGCTATACTTGAGTGCTTTGTCGTCCATAAAACTATTAAAGGCGGCCTTTAAAATAGTGAATCCGTTTTTAAGGGCTTTTATGCTGAAGTATTTTTTCATCATTTAGTTCTATTTTTAATTGTTAAGAAATAATTCTTAGCAATATTTATGCCTCGCTTAAATTTATTTAATAATGTATGCTATTGTAAACCCAATTTTGATATTCCCTACACATCATTTAAAAAGTATGGCCCATACGGTTGATTTAACATTGCGCCCTGCATTGGTATATAAATTGTATACCGATAACAAGTAAAATTCAACATACACTAAAAAACATTAACCATGAGATCATTACTTTACATCGTTGCCGTTATCCTGATTATAGGATGGGCATTAGGGGCCTTCGTTTATTCAGCTGGCAGCTTAATTCACATTTTATTAGTGATTGCTATCATATCACTTATCCTCGGCTTCATCAGGCGCGACGCGGTTGTTTAACCCCCGCTGCCTCATTCTATCAATCTATTAAAAAAAAATACCTATGAAAACCACAAAAAAACAAGCAGTGCCTTCAAAAACAGGCAAAATGGAAGATTCTGAATTCCATGAATTTTTTATTGACGAGTTAAAAGATATTTACTGGGCCGAAAAACACCTGGTTAAGGCATTACCTAAAATGAAGAAGGCTGCTACAAGCAGCGAATTGGCCGAGGCCTTTGACAAGCATACTTTAGAAACCCAAACGCATATTGAAACCTTAGAACAGGTTTTTGCTTTGCTTGACGAAAAACCAGCTGCAAAAAAATGCGATGCGATGGCTGGATTGCTGGAGGAGGCTAATGGTATTATTGAAGATACCGATGCCGGTACCATGATACGTGATGCGGGACTTATCCTGGCGGCTCAAAAAGTTGAGCATTACGAAATTGCTACTTACGGTACGCTTAGAGTTTTTGCTGCAAACATGGGCCATACTGATGTTGCTGACCTGCTGTCGCAAACATTGGAAAACGAAAAAGCTACAGATGTAGCACTAACAACCGTTGCGGAAACTTTTGTTAACGAGCAGGCCGCAGCCGAATAAAACATCCGATTACAATATGTACATCAAGGGCCGCTTAAACTAAGCGGCCTTTGTTATTTAATTATGTCCACGTACTACTACAAACCGGAATATGCTTGCTAATCGTCCATAGGCAATTCCTTGCCGACCATTTAACAACTTTAAACGATAAAAGCCCATGAAGCCCTGGTTCCACGGTATGAAAAGCAGCTTCTGACGGATGGTCGACTAATCTTAGCCAATGGTCTATTGCATTTGAGCAGCCAAATTATAGCCCGTTTATTTGAGTTAATAATTTTTGTCAACTCAAAGACCAGGATATGTTTAGGAAACTCATATTGATGTTATTTCTTTTTTTGTCGAGTCAGGGCTTTGCGCAACAAACACTCACAGTTAGCGGCATAGTGAAGGATTCAACGGGACTCGCTGTACCCGGCGCAAAAGTTACCATGCTGATGGCAAATGATAGCTTATCAGTAAGTACAGGTACTAATGGCGTGTTTAGTTTTACAAAGGTGCAGCAGGCTCCGTTCAGTATTACCATTTCGGCACTTGGGTACCTGCCTAACCGGAAAGCTTATAAGGGAGTTACCAAAACCGGCGCGTTTTTTTTAGGAACAACTGTGTTGAAAAATAGCAGCACCTTGCTTAACGCGGTAAATATAGTAGGAGTAAACCCCATTAAGTTAAAAGAGGACACTGTAGAGTTTAATGCAGCCGCCTATAAGGTTCAGGATGGCGCACCCGTTGAGGATATACTTAAAAAGCTGCCAGGGGTTGATGTGGATAAGGATGGCAACGTAACTGCGCAAGGGAAAAGCGTAACCAAAGTACGGGTAAACGGGAAGGATTTTTTTAACGGCGATGTAAAAACGGCTACTCAAAACCTGCCAGCCAGTATTGTACAGAGTATCCAGATTATTGATGATTATGGCGACCAGGCTAATCTGACCGGGTTAAAGACTGGAGAATCTGACAAAATATTGAACATCACCATCCGGCCCGATAAAAATTACGGCTATTTCGGTCAGCTTAATTTAGGTGATGGCGCAGATGCGCAAAGCGGCGTATTAGATAAAAACGAGAGTAACCGCTACGTTGCCTCCGGAAACCTTTTTAAATTTAACGGCGACCAACAAATTGCCATTTTGGCCAACCTGAATAACACCAACGCTAACTTGTTCAGCTTCGGTGGTGGCGGCCCAAGGGGTGGTGGCCCTGGTGGGGGCGGCGGCGGTCCATCCGGAAACGCTGCAAGTTCAAACGGCATTACCGCCACTCGTTCGGCCGGTTTAAATTATCGCGATCAGTGGGGTAAAAATATCTCCGTTTATGGCAGCTATAGCTTCTCCGATAATACGGTGAATACGCTCAGTTCAACCATTCAAAGCAATTCTTCTTTAAATTTGCCAAGTATCAATAACTACAGCAGCAATCAAACCGACGGTAAGCAAAACCACCGGTTTAATTTAAACATCGAATACAAAATAGACCCACTCAATTATTTAAAAGTTTCACCTACTTTTAGTTATGCCGGGGTGAATACCAGCCTGGTTCAAAATAGTACGTTAACCAATAATAATACGGTAGCGAGCGATTATATCCTTAACTCAACCTTAAACTCATCATCTCCAAATTATGGTGCAAATGTGTTGTATAACCATAAATTTAATACGAGCGGGCGCAACTTCAGCGTCAATTTTAGTGCTGGTTCAACATCATTAACCCAAACACAGAACCCGGTATACAGCTATTTAGCTGGGGTAGCCAATGCACCTGTTAACCAACTGATTAGTACTGACGTGAAACTTGATAGCGTAGGCGCTTCACTATCTTACATGGAGCCTTTGAGCAAACGATCGTTTTTGGAACTTAACTATGCCTATCATTATGCCCATACCACGTCGGATAAAGCAACCGACACTCTAACTACCGCCAACACCCGCAACCGGTATAATTTGCTAAGTAACGATTACGCTTTTGATTTTATTACTAACCGGGTGGGTTTAAACTACCGTTTTATTGAGCAAAAATATAACTACACCCTTGGTGTAGCACTGCAACCGGTTTTATTGAGCGGCTACTCGGCCAAGGCGGGAGCAGATACGCGTGTAAGTACGCTTAACTTTGCACCCAATGCCCGCTTTGTTTATAATGTCTCGCGCAGCCAGTCGCTTAATTTTAACTATAGCGGAGCGAGTAATCAGCCTATCTATACAGAATTACAGCCCGTAACTGATTTTTCAAATAGCCTTTACCCGGTGCAGGGAAATCCTGATTTAAAGCCCGAGTTTAACAACAACCTGTCGTTACGCTACAATAAATTCGACTTTATGTCGGGCAACGTACTTTTCGCAGGTTTATCATTCACTCAAACAAACAATAAAATTGCAGCTAATACCATTACTTATCCGCAAAGTTATACCCCCGATAGCAAGCTTGCCGGTACTATTTTAACACGATACCAAAATGCGGATGGCTATTACAGTGCTGCGGGTAATTATGTTTATGCCAGGCCGTGGCAGGAAAGGCGCTACACGCTAATGTTTAATGGTAACATCAGCTATAGTAACAATATATCATATGTGAGCAATGTGGCACCGGTAACTTATGAACAGACCACGGAGAAGAACATCGCCAAAAGCATTAACCTTACCCAGGGCGTAAAATTCCGGACCAGTATAGATAACATCATTGATGCCGAATTGAGCACCAGCTATGGAGTTACCAGTACCAATAACTCGTTAAAACAAAATAATCTGAACAATAACTTCCGTACGCTGAACCTGGGGTTGAATGGTAAAAACTATTTTTATAAAACCTGGACATTAAGTTACGATTTTACGAAGACATTATACTACGGTTATACCGGGGCTACTAATCCGAACATCCTGAATGCCTATGTAGAGAAGAAATTTCTGAAGCTAAATGCAGGAGCTCTGCGCTTATCAGCTTTTGATTTGTTTAACCAAAATACAGGATTCAGCACCACGCAGAATGGTAGTTATATTACGCAGACAGAGAGCAACAGGCTGGGCAGATATTTCCTGCTGACCTTTACGCTACGCCTGCAGAAATTTGCCGGCCAGAAGCCAGGACTGCCCAATGGCGCCCCTCGTGATGGTAATCCGCCAATGGGTGGTCCGCCATTAGGAGGGCCGCCAATGGGCGACTATTAGCAGCACCCTTCGGAAACTTTGTAATCCCTTATGATGCAGTTGTGTATTATAAGGGATTACCTGCGTAAGATATTTTCGTTTTAGTATTTTAACCTTTTGTAAGTTCAACTGGCAGTTAATGCAATTTTAAAAGTATAACGAACCTTAATAGGTGCGCCATGCTGCATCCCAGGTTTCCACATCGGCGAAGAACTGATTACCCTCACTACCTCTTTGTCCACAATATCCGATACGCCTTTAACCACCTTAACATCGGTAATGCGACCGTCTTTTTCAATGGCCATGCTTATGGTAACAATACCTTGCATATCTTTTGCTTCGGCATCTTTATCATAGGCTATATTTTTTGAGATATATTTATAAAAAGCTTTGGCGCCTCCCGGAAATTTAGGTTCAACATCCAGTGCTTTATTGTTTATTTTGTTTTCGGGTATTTTGGTTACAGTAACTCTCTGCGCCCTTAAAGTATAGGGCAGAGTTGTTATTAGCAGTATTAAAAGATATTTATTCATCATGAAATAACGTAAAAGAGATTAATTAGTTGCTTTATCTGTTAACGTAAATTTAATAGGAATTTGATACGATACAGGTACTTTTCGCCCATTTTGTTCAGCTGGCTTCCATTTAGGTGAAGCTAACAACACACGAATTGCCTCCTGGCCCAGATCATCGGCCGGACTGCTTATAATTTCAACGTCGTTAACACTGCCATCCTCTTCTACCACGAAAGATAAAAGTACCTTACCCTCGATATTGGCTTTTTTTGAGCCCAACGGGTAACTGATATTTCCGGCGAGGTATTTAAAGAAAGCAGGAAGGCCGCCACCAGGGAATACTGCACCTTTGCTCGATGGATTAAACAGATCCTGTTTCATGATCTTCCGTTTCGGTTTTTTAATAACCGGTTCCTTCTCCTTTTTGGCCAGCAACGGTTCAGTTTTCTTTGGCAAAGCCGTAAACGCTTTTTTTGCTATCGGTGCTGCTTTTGGTGGAGCTGGTTTGTTTGTGATAGGTTTTATAGCTTTTTTATCCACTACCGGCAGCGGTTTTTTGGCCACCGGCAAAATTACCTTTTTTGCAACCGGAGGTACGATCTTCGGTGGTACTGCTTTTTTTACTACCGGTGTTGCCGGTTTTTTAGCAACAACAGGCTCAGGTTTCTTCACAACCGTGGGAGTAACTTTTTTAATTACCGGCGGTGCCAATTTTGGAGGATCTGCTTTTTTCACCGCGGGTGGTATTGGCTTTTTGGCAACCAGCAGAACAAGTTTTTTTACGGGTGGCGCGATAGCCTTTTTAGCCACTGGTGGCAGCGGTTTTGGAGGAGCCGTTTTTTTAGCCACTGGTGGCAGGGTCTTTTTAGCAATCGGCAGAACCGGTTTCTTAACCACGGGCGGAATAACTTTTTTTATTACCGGCGGAGTAACTTTCGCTATAACCGGCTTTTTAGTCACCGGCGTCGCCATCTTTTTAGCAACTGTAATGGCTGGCTTTTTTAGCAAAATTGGTTGCGGTTTTTTTGCAACAAGAGCGGCAGGCTTGGTAGCAACAGGTTTCCGGGTTTTTACAACTGGTAGTGTGGGTTTATTTACAACAGCCGGGGGAGCTTTTATTGCCGTAGGGGATGGTGCACTGTTAACAGCTTTTACAGGTAACGCCGTAGGCTGGTTATTGGCCAGCAATTGCTTTACCGGAGCTTTTGGCGGCGTAGCTGTGTTTGATCCGCTGATGGCTATAGCGATATTGAGTACCATATCCATACTCACTTTTTGGCCATTGAGCATCGCTGGTTGCCATTTGGGTGAGGCGCTTACCACCTTTACCACCTCCTGGTCAATTACGGGCGACAGGCTTTTTAATATCACGACGTTGGATATGCTGCCATCCGCGCCTATGCTCATCAACAAAATAATTTGTCCTTTAACGCTGTTTTTTACTACGTGATTGTATTGTAGAGTTTTAGAGATATAGGCGTTAAAATCTCCCTGTACAAATTTGGCTAAAGCATCAACGTGCTTATAAGGGAGTTTGCTTATTTTATAGGCAACGGTATCTGTTTGTGCCTTTACAACGGCCGAAAAGCAAAGCAGTGGTAAAAGAAACAGATACTTTTTCACAGTTACTAAGGTATTAGTTTAAATAAAACAACGGTAACTTTTACGTTAAGTGTTTAAAATGTTACTTAAAAATGGAACATATGCCTTTAATTAATCTTTTAGGCAAGCATAAATTAAACTCAAATAATGTTTTATTATTACATACTTAGTGCGGTATAACAACGTTTGCAAGTTTTGAATCACCACAAAGGCAAAAGCTTCAAAAAACCGGCGCTATATGTATTTGTATAACAGTTTGTTTGAGTAGTTAGCTTTGGTTATCGGTAGCCATAATCCAATCAGCCGCCCTTTAAATGTAATTAATGCATTTAATCAATTTAAAAAAAAACTGCAAGGCTGCGTAACCTGCGGAATGTTGTAAGCGTAATAATGGTATAATTTAATATTTATCATTATGTTTCAAATTGTAGCTGCCTTCTGTCTCGTGATCATCGTTTTTGTGTTTACCGGTCTTGTGCACCGCGAACAAGAAGACGAATGGCAGTAAAAAAATGCTGCCCGGTTATATTTCTTGTACTCTAAGCACTTGGCAAAGTGTTCCCCCTCCCTTGTGGTAAGTTGTTGCAATTGCACCGGCCATATTTTCGCCATGTAACAATTATCAATTAAAAGCATTATATTTATTCCATAAACCCGATATTGCGCCATTCATAAGTGGTGCTCATGCGGGGTACTCCATCTTTGCTTTTATAGACCTTTAATAAGTTTTATTTTTATAATGATTAGTTGGAATTTGCTTAACCGGCTTTCTCTGATTTTTGCAATCCTGTGTTTCGCTCTTAACACTGCCGCGCAGCTAAAGTGTAATTTAAAGCACTATTCAACAGAAGATGGCTTATCGCACGATAGGGTTTTGTGCATGACAAAGGACAGCGAAGGCTTTATGTGGTTTGGCACCTGGGATGGCATTAACCGGTTTGATGGTCACAACTTTATAGCGTATAAGGCCCGACCGGGTGATAGCTCAAGCCTTAAAAACAACAAGATCCGTAACATTATTGAAGATAAATTAGGTTACCTATGGGTAAAAACCTACGATAACGAAGTTTACCGTTTTGATAAGCGTACCGAGAAGTTTTTGGCTATACCTGGTACCGAAGTTCGCAGTCGGTTTAAAAATATCCTGATCAATAAAATTGTACCGGTTTCTAACGGGGATACCTGGCTGGTAACTGATAAACACGGCTTGTTATGTGCTGTGGGCAGCAAATCACTAAATCCGCCGGTTACTGTGCAATATGCCGAAGCCTTGGGTGGCGAGTACAATATTTGCAGTAATGATATCAGGTTTTTATTTGAGGATAGCAGGCAAAGGCTTTGGATAGGCACCTCAAACGGTGTGGCATGCTTGGTTAAGCGTGGCGAAAAATACACTTCCCTTATTTTTGAAAACCAACTGCCCTATTTTAGCCGCGAAAGCAATTTTACCTGTATCACCGAGAACAACGGAATAATATATCTGGGTACCGCAAATGGCAGGCTATTATGTTATCAGGTGAATAGCAATAGGTTTCACGCTGTTGACGTTAGCGCAGGCATAGCCATTAACGATTTATGTTTTTCTAAAAGCAATATACTTTATGCTTCAACACAGGGTAGGGGGCTTGCCATAATCAATCCTGCAAATTTTAGTATCAAGTACCAGGGTATTTATAACGGCGATAAGTATAATTCGTTGTTTGAAGACCAGGCGGGCTTGTTATGGATTGAGCCCGAAAAAACGGGTGTCATCAAATACGATCCCCGTAATAGCTCTTTTAAATTATTCACCCAAAAAACAGATGCAAATATTTCCGGTCCACATACCAATTACAACGTCATCAATGGCTCTAATGGTATAGTTTGGGTAAGCATGCGCGGCGGCGGATTTGGCTATTATGATGCAGGGAAGGATGAGATATCTTATTTTTATGACGAGCCCGGAAGCCTTAATCAACAATTTTCAAATATCATTACCGCTTTATATGTTGATGCTTCGGGCATACTCTGGTTAAGTGGTTATGAAGGCAGTATTTACCGTGCCATTTTTCAACCAGATAACTTTACTCATCACCTGTTGGTTAAAAACCCTAAAAATAAAACTGAGAACGAGGTAAGGGCGATTTATGAAGATAGAGACGGTAAGCTGTGGATAGGTACAAAAGCTGGCGAGATTTATGTATTGAAAGATGGAAAAAGGCTGGATAACCCTTTTGTTAATATGCCTGCAGGTGGTATAGGCAGCGTGTACACTATTATACAATCAAAAACTGGATCGATATGGCTGGGTACCAAGGGTAGTGGCTTGTATAAGGCAGAGCAAGTTACCAAAGACGGCAGGCGGTATACCTTAACCCATTATGACTCGGATCCGGATGATGTTCATAGTTTAAGCAATAAACGCATTTACTCTATTTTAGAAGATAGCCGGGGCCGGATTTGGGTTGGTACGTTTGGCGGCGGTATTAACCTGTTGGTTAAAGATGGGCCGAAGGCCGTTTTTAAAAATAGCAACAACTCGTTTAAAAATTATCCCATAGCAACTTGTAACGTGGTTAGGCATTTGGGCGAAGATGGCAACGGTTTTATTTGGGTAGCTACCACAAACGGGCTGGTGATATTCAACCCTAACGAAAGCTCGCCTGATGATTATAAGTTTTACAGGCATTACAAGGTTCCTGGGGATGCTACCAGCCTGGGTAATAACGACGTGCAATTTATCTATAAGGATAAACAGCGCCACATGTGGATAGGTACCTTTGGCGGTGGTTTACATCAGCTCATTTCATCTGGTGGCCTGCATCAAAAACTGCAGTTTAAATTTTTTAATACTTCTGATGGTTTGCCGAACGATATTATATTGAGTATAACGGGCGACAATAAAGGTAACTTGTGGTTAACTACCGAGAATGGCCTCTCTAAATACGATGTTAAAGCCCGTCGATTTCAAAATTATGATTACTACGATGGTTTGCCAAATTCAAAGTTTTCTGAGGCGGCATGTTTTAAATCGCGTTCGGGCAATATCCTATTGGGATGCTTAAACGGTTACATATCTTTCAATCCGGATAAAGTATACAATACCAAATACAAAGCAAACATTGCATTAACCAATATCCAGATCTATAATAAAACTGTAATTGCGGGTGCGCCAGGGTCTGTGTTGAAATACCCGGCAGACCAAACTGATCACATCACCTTAAATTACGATCAGAATCTGATAGGGATAGAATATACGGCGCTTGATTATCGCGAAAGCCATAAAATTTTATATGCTTATAAAATGGATGGACTGGATAAAGACTGGAACTATGTTAAAACGCAGCGCCAGGCCACTTATACCAACCTTGCGCCTGGCAAATATATATTCAGGGTAAAAAGTGTAAGTTATGATCTGTTTAAAAACATACCCGAAAAAACTATTGCCATCACCATACTACCGCCGCCCTGGCTTACCGTGTGGGCGTTTATTGGTTACTTTATACTGGCTTTCGTATTACTGGAAGTAGCCCGCCGCATAGTTTTTACCATGATCCGTTTGCGTAACAGGGTGGTTGTTGAGCAAAAATTGACAGAGCTGAAGTTGCAGTTTTTTACCAACATATCGCACGAACTTAAAACGCCGCTAACCTTAATTGTTAGTCCGCTGGAAGAAATCACAAGAGCCGAAAATCTGTCGCCTAAGGGGAGGGAATACATTAACGTAGTGAATAAAAATGCCAACCGGATGATTCGCTTTATTAACCAGTTATTAGATTTCAGGAAGGCACAGAGCGGTAAAATGCGTTTAAAGATATCGGAGGTTGAAATAGTTGGCCTTGTAAAACAAATCAGTTTGTACTTTACCGAATTGGCCAAGGAAAAGCAAATCGATTTGATTGTAAAATCAAACGTTGATAAGTTATATGCCTGGGTAGATGAGGAGAAGCTTGATATTGTGATTTACAACCTGCTCTCCAACTCATTTAAGTTTACTCCTGCCCACAGAAAGATTGTGTTGGAAGTTAAGTTTAACAGCGGAGACACTTGCTTTTACATTAACGTGATTGATCAGGGTGAGGGCATACCCAAAGATAAACTCACGGAAGTTTTTGAACTTTATTACGAAGGCGACAAAACAAACGGCAGTAATTTAAAAGGAACTGGTATCGGCCTGGCTTTATCAAAAGAGCTGGTAATTAATCATCACGGAAAAATAATTGCCCAAAATAATACCGACGGGGGGGCAACCTTTAGTCTGGAACTTAAAACAGGCAAGGAACACTTTGGTAGTAAGGATGTTGATTTTGTGAACGAAAACCATGTACCCGAGTTTGTGCAATCATTTTATGTAGACAAACCCGAAACCACAGTTGTTGGGTTGCCACAAAGTGATGCTAATGCCTACACGGTACTCATCGTTGAGGACAATACCGACTTACGACGGTTTTTGTATAGCCAGCTATCCGTTAATTATCGCGTAATTGAAGCGGCTGATGGGGAAGAAGGTTTAAGGATAGCGCAAGCCTCGCTTCCGGACCTGGTTGTGAGCGATGTGATGATGCCCAATATGGATGGCATACAAATGCTTGATCAGTTAAAAAATAACATTTTAACCAGTCATATTCCCGTGATACTGCTTACGGCCAAGTCGTCTGTTGATAACCAGATAGAAGGTTTAAAATACGGCGCCGATTTTTATATTACCAAACCATTTCATACCGACTTTATAATGGCCTGTATTGAGAGCCTGATTAAACAACGTAAGCAATTATTTGAATCTATATTAGGCAATAAAAGTATCCTACAGCTTTCACCTGGCGAAGTATTCATTACATCAAAAGATGAGCAATTATTAAAAGAAACTATCAGGATAGTAGAGGAGGGTATGAGCGATCCTGATTTTAATATTGATAGCGTTGCTATTGCAGTAGGCTTAGGCCGAACCACTTTTTATAAAAAATTGAAGAGCCTTACGGGCCTGGCACCAGTTGAATTTGTGCGCGATATCAGGCTTCAACGCGGCGAACAGTTGCTATGCGCCGGGGAGTTTAATATTTCGGAGATTGCTTATAAGATAGGCTTTAGCAGCTCAGGGTATTTCAGCACCTGTTTTAAAGAAAAATATAACCTGACACCATCTCAGTATTTGAAAAAAGAAAAGAGCGCAACTTTGCATAATAATCTCAATTAATTGTTAAATAGGCCGATAACAAACCGTTTAGTGATTAAATATGCTGTATTGGGTTTTAATACCAGTATTGTTAACTCTTTACACCGTACAAAGCGCATTTGTGTTCTCATCTCATTATCTGCTTTACCTATTTTCGCATTTTGGTACCTTTTACTTTAGGGGATCTGTTGTTGCTCCGTTAGGGGCGACCCCGTTGCCTTGAAGTGTTACGTCGTATGATCATAAAAGCGATAAGTCCAACTGCTACCGCTTCTCCTTTCGGCATATAAAATCTGCTATCCCACAAAAAATAACTTCGTGTTGTTTTATCTAAAAATAAAAAAAAAGCAAAAAAAGGCTTTAGGTAGCTTTGAGGCGGGTTATTCACCAAATTTTAAAAACAATTCGTCAAATTTTGTACACCCAAAATACCAATTTGCGATAGGTTTGTAACACAATTATAAACAAGGTCAATACGTCAAGGCCCAGTATTTTTAATCATCCGGTATAAAATTAATGCTATAGCATAGCGCTAATTTGTTAACTGTTTTAAAAAGAAAAACGCCTGAAGTTTGCCCGAACCAATTATTAAAATAAATACTAACGGTATAGTAAAATATAAACCTGTGGGCATAAAATTGGCTCGCTGAAGCTTATTACCCTTTTTTATTTTATAAATCTATGATTAAAACTCTACGACTCACTTTTCTCTTTTTAACGCTTGCTTTGGCCGTAACAAGCTGTAAAAAGAAGTTTGATGATTATTATGCGGTTCCCGATGGTCTGGGCGATCCCATTTATCAAACCTTGCAGGCAAAAGGTAATTTTAAACATTACCTTGCTTTGGTGGATAGGGCCGGGTATAAAGATATCCTTAGTGCCACAGGTTGGTTCACGGTATTTGCCCCCGACGATGCCGCCTTTACAAAGTATTTTACCGATAGCGGCATATCAACCGATGCCGCTATAAGCGATTCACTCGCCAAAGGCATTGTTAAGTTTTCGCTGGTATATAACGGCTACCGGAAAGATCAGTTGAATATTTACCAGATAGCCGGTACGGTTGGTAATCCGGGCATGGGTTACAAAAGAAAAACCACTTATTACGATGGTATCCAACAAAAAGGTGATGCCGTACACAAAAAAATTATCGCCACCAACAGGAATAATACCAGTGATGGTAAAGTTACCACCGTGCGTTATGTGGATGGTGATAATAACAACAAGTATATTCCATACTTCACTGATGTGTTTATGGCAACCAACGGACTGGGCGCCAGCGATTATAATGCCTTTTATCCAAACTCAGCATACAGTGGTTTTAACGTATGTGGCGCTAATGTTGTAAACAGCGATATCATAGCTTCAAACGGTATTATCCATGAAATTGACAGGGTAATTACGCCTTTGCCGAGCATCGACCAGTACATCAGGCTTAATGCCAACTACAGCGATTTTAAATTGTTAATGGATTCGCTGGCTTATTACGTTGCCAACGTTAACCTTACCCATGCCAACTCGGTGGCCACCGGCTCGGCCGATTCGGTATACGTAAAATCATACGATGGCAGGCTGGCTTACTGCATCAACAACGAAAATTATCAAAGCGGTGGAAGTTTCATTACTACAGCATCTCAGGCTGCCGGGTGGAGCATATTGGTGCCCAATAACACCGCCTTAAGGGCCTACCGGCAAAAAATATTATCAAAGTTTGGTAATTCGTTTTTCAAAACCGCACCGGCAAGCGTGGTTATTGATTTTGTTAACTCCTTAATGTGGCCTTCTAACTTATGGCCGAGCCAGTTTACCTTAACTAACAATTACCAGTTAGAGCCGGCCACTGTTGATATGGGTAGCATTGTTGATAAGCAGATACTTAGTAACGGCACATTTTACGGTGCAACTCAATCGCAGGAGGCTAATGTTTTCCGTACGGTTTATGGTGTTCAGTACCTGGATCCTAAATGCAGTATTATCTTGCAAGCCTACAGTTCGGGAGCTCTGCCTATCAAATCTCAAACCACCCAACCGGGTGTGAAAAATACGGTGATATTAATGAATGATGATGTACTGACCGCCAATGGATGGAGATATTACGAAGCCGGTGCAACCAGCGCTACAACAACGGCGTGGGGATATAAGGCAGTTGGCTCAACCAGTTATTCTCAAAGCGCCGTCTATCGTGATGTGATTTTCCGGATGTTTCAAACAGGCGTATTGCCTAATATCGATTTAACAAGCCTTACCGGCACCGGGATTGTTGAAACCATTAACCATGAGTTTATTAAATATAACAACGGTAAAATACAAACAAGTGGCACACTTGACGCGGGTGTTGATTTGAACGTAACGCAAACCAATAAAACTTCGGTCAACGGTACAGCTTATTATGTTGACGGGATGCTATCGTTCACCAATAATAACGTAGGCTATCATCTTCAAAAACTGGCAGCACAATACCCGTCAACCTATTCTTCATTTTATTATTATCTGTCAACTGCGCCAAATACTTTATACAATGCTACCACACAAGCTATTGCAGGTATAAACACAGGGGTTGATGTTAACTATACCGTCCTGGTGCCTACCAATGCCGCCATAACACAGGCTATAAAAGACGGTATGCTGCCCGGAAATAAAACCACAGGAGCCCTGCCAACGGCAGCGCCAAGCTCTGCGGCCGACCTGGACCTGGTACGTAAATTTATTCTGTACCACATTATTAACGGCAGCTCGCTCGCGGTAGATCAAAAAACAAGGCAGGATAACTACCCAACTCTGTTGCAAAACGAGAGTGGAGCCACCACGTTTGTAGGGGTTGAAAACGCGCCCACCTCGATGACGGTGATTGACCGCACCAATAAGTATATAAACGTAATTCTGGGTGCCACCAGTAACCAGTTATCAAACCGTACTATTATTCATTCGATAGATAAATATCTGCATTATTAATTAAGCCCATACCGAATAACAAAATATGAAAACACTTTTACTAAAGAGTTTGTGCTTTTTGATTGCCGGAATTTTGATTGGCGTTATGCCGGTACAAGCCCAGGTTCAACAAAGTATAACTATCCGGGGACGGGTTATCGATAAAAAGGACAAGCAAGCCATTATTGGGGCATCAGTTATTGAGTTAGATAATAACAATCGTACGGTAACAGGTGTATCAACAGATATCGATGGTAATTTTGCTATTAAAATATCCAAACCCACTAACCAAATCTCGGTATCATTTATCGGATACAAAACATTTTTAACCAAAGCTATTAACGATCGGCGGGTTATTAATGTACAACTTGAAGCTAACACCGGCCAGTTGGTTGAAGTATCCATAACAGGCAACCGTACCGTAAATAATGGTACCGGTTTAAACATCGATGCACGTAACTCTACTATGGCATCGGCAACAATAAACGCTAAAGATCTGGAAGAACTGGCGGTAACGTCAATTGACCAGGCATTAGCCGGCAGATTGCCAGGGGTAGATTTTGGCGCCACATCGGGAGATCCGGGTGCGGGTATGTCTATCCGGATAAGGGGTACCGCATCCATTACGGGGAGTGCAGAGCCGTTGATCGTTCTGGACGGGATGCCCTACGAAACCGAAATTCCAAAAGACTTCAACTTTGGTACTGCCGATGATGTGGGCTATGCCCAGCTACTAAATATTTCGCCTTCGGACATTAAGGACATTACCGTTTTAAAAGACGCAGCATCAACGGCGGTATGGGGTTCAAAGGCTGCGAACGGCGTATTGCTTATTAACACCAAGCGTGGCGCCATGGGCAGCCCCGTTGTTACCTATAATTTTAAGGGTACCATGGCTCATCAGCCTAAATCAATCCCCATGTTAAACGGAAATAGCTATGCTACGCTTATTCCCGAAGAGATTATGAATGCCACCGGCGCTCCGCTTGACTTTTTGGGGAATAACGGGCAGAACAAAGCTTTTCAGTATGATCCCTCCGACGCGTTTTATTACTATAACTATGGACAAAATACCAATTGGATAGACCTGATTACCCGCACCGGGTACACCCAGGACCATAACATCTCCATGAGCGGGGGCGGAGAAAAGGCCAGGTATTATACTTCCTTTGGTTATTTGAATCAAATAGGTACCACACTCGGTACTGATCTGGGGCGTATCACAACCAAAATCAATCTCGACTATACCGTATCCAGCAGGCTGCGTTTCCGTACGGATTTAACTTATACCCACGTCAATAACACGCTTAATTATGATAATTCGTTAAGAACGGTTGCTTATAATAAAATGCCTAACATGTCGCCTTATCTGTTTGATGAGTATGGGCATATCACAGGCGCTTACTTTTCTCCCGAATCCAATATTCAGGGTAAATATCCTGATACTTATAATCCGCTGGCTTTGGCTAATACCGGCTTGAGCCATTTAACCGGCGAGCGTATCACCCCCAAATTTAATATCCAATATGATATTATACCATCTTTGCTGGTTTCCACTGTCGATCTTCAGTTTGATATCAACAATACCAAATCGAAAACATTTTTACCGCAGGTAGCTACCGGCCGGCCAAGTACAGAAAATACGGTTAACCGGGCTTCTGATGCCGATGGAGACTCGTATAATGTGCAGTCGAAGGTGAATTTGATTTACACGCCATCGCTTGGCGAAAAAAGTACTTTCCAGGGCTTACTTTCTTTCCAGACTGAAGATACCAAAACCGCATCTTACAGCGAAGCAACTGCCAACACCGCCTCGGCAAATTTGCAGGATGCCTCCAGCCCCGGTTTAAATAGCCTTGGTTTAAGTTCGTCCAATAGCGAAAGCAGAAACTTTGGTGTTTTAACACAGGGCCAATATGTTTACCTGGACAGGTATATTATAAGTTTAAACGCCCGCCTGGACGGTAATTCCAAATTTGGCCCAAACCACCGTTACGGCATATTTCCGGGTGTTGCCGGCAGGTGGCGCATTTCCGGAGAGCCTTTCATGAAAAAACTGACCTTTTTAAACGAGTTAAGTTTGAGGGTAAGTTACGGAGAGGCAGGGCAGGCCCCAAGTGGTAGCTATTATGGCACTTACTCGCCACTCAGCTGGACATATAATGGGCAGGCGTCGGTGGTGCCCAATAAGGTGGAGCTAACTAACCTGAAATGGCAAACCGTTGTTGGCAAAAACATTGGCTTTAACCTGGGGATGTTTAACTCGCGTGTTAAGGTTGATATGGAAGTGTACCAAAACACAACCAAGGATATGTTTTTTGATGGTTTAAATATTGCAACCATAGCAGGTTACAGCAACATCGGCTTGAATATCGGCACCCTGGAAAATAACGGGTGGGAGCTTGGCATTAACACCATTCCAATCAAAACGCGGAATTGGGTAATCGGCTTTGATTTTAACATTGCGCAAAACGCCAACAAGTTAACTTCGGTATCCGATTTTTATCCGCGCGAGAGTGTTATCGGCGTTCCAGGGCTGGGTAAGTTTAAGTCGTTCCTGTTGTTAGGCAATCCTTTCGGTTCTTTCTATGGCTTTAAGTACGATGGCGTGTATAAAGATAAAGAAGCAACCGTTGCCACTGACGAGAATGGCAAGCAAATAGCCGATGCCAACGGCAACAAAATTTATATGCGTTACAATTACCCGCTGGTTAACTATGTTTTTCAGCCGGGAGATGCTAAATACGAAGATATTAATCATGATGGTAATATAGACTACCGCGACCTTGTTTACCTGGGCAACGGTGTACCCAAATTTACAGGTGGCTTTGGCCCTAATATTACCTTTAGGGGTAACCTTAAAATATCGGCATTTTTTAGTTACCGCTGGGGCTACCAGGTTATCAACGCCGTTAAAATTTCAACCACTAATATGTATACGGTTAATAACCAGAGTACCGCTGTGTTAAGGCGGTGGCGTAATCCCGGTGATGTAACCGATATACCCAGGGCTTTATACCAGGCAGGCTATAACTGGTTAGGATCAGACAGGTATGTAGAGGACGGATCGTTTGTCAAATTAAGTTCGGTAACGGTAAGGTATAATTTGCCTAAAACACTGTTGCAAAGAGTTAAACTTAGCAACGCCAGTTTTTACGTAACCGGGCAAAATCTACTCACTTTAACTAAATATACCGGTCAAAACCCAGACGTAAGCACATCAGGCGATAACACGCCGTTTTCTTTCCCGACAGATAGTGGTTTAACTCCGCCCGCAATTACCTATACCCTGGGCTTAACAGTAGGATTTTAATACGATTTAAAAATGATGAAGATGATTAAAAATAGTACATATAAAATTTTGTTGTTGGTAACGGTATTGGTAGCCGGCGTATCATCATCATGTAACAAGTGGCTCAACATTAAACCGCAAGACGGCCTGGTAAATCAGGATTACTGGAAAACAAAAGAGCAACTGGCAGCCGCGGTAACCGGTTGTTACGCTTCAATGCTTGATGGGGCGGCGCTGCCATTAACCAAGTACATGTTTATTTGGGGCGAGTTAAGAGGGGATATGGTTGTTGCCGGAACCGAGCCCGCCGCCGGAACGTCTACCGCGACATTGAGCACATTAACACGTGATGAATTAGACATGTTGCATACCGACATTGTGGCAACCAATACGCTTAACAACTGGGATGCTTTTTACGAGATCATCAATTATTGCAATAACGTGATCAAATATGGCCCTGGCGTAAAAACAAACGATAATACCTTAACGCAGGCTGCTCTTAATGCCTATATTGGCGAGGCCAGGGGGCTAAGGGGCTTAATGTATTTTTACCTGTTAAGAACCTTTGGCGAGGTACCTTTAAAACTGGAGCCAACATCAAGCGATGCCGATATACAACCTTTAGCCAAAAGCACCAGGGCGCAGGTTGCCGCTCAAATTATTGATGATCTTAAGTTTGCCGCGGCAAATGTGCTGGTTTCGTATGGTAACATAGGTGATGATAAAGGCCGTATTAATCAATATACTGCTTATACCATATTGGCCGATGTTTATTTATGGACGGAGGACTATCAAAATTGCATTGATGCCTGTAACAAGGTTATACAATCAAACAACTACCAGTTGTTTCCTGCCGGAACTTTGCAAGCCGATTGGTATAACAGTGTTTTTTTTAACGGAAACTCAGTGGAGGGGATATTTGAATTGCAATTTTACGCGCAAAAGTTAAATCCGTTTTTTAATATGTTTGCCGCCACCGGGAGGGAATTTAAAGCAGCCGATTGGGTGGCAACCGGAGATCTGTTCGGCACCGATATCGTTGATGCTACCAACAAAGATATCAGGGGTGCAGGTGTTTCCATGTCTGAAGGAAGCGGAGGCATCACTAAGTACACCCAGTTTGCCACAACGGCAACATCATACAGTCATTGGTTTCTATACAGGTACTCGGATGTGTTGCTGATGAAAGCCGAGGCCCTTACCTGGCTAACACCGGGCAACGTGGCAAATGCTACGGCGGCCATTGCGATAGTTGATCAGGTAAGGCTTGCGCGCCATGCGTTAAGCAATGTGAATGGAACTACCATATCCGATCCGGATCCCAATATTACACTTGACGTATCGAACTATATTTTTAACGAGCGTGCGCGTGAGTTTGCATACGAAGGTAAGCGGTGGTTCGATATATTACGCAATGCTAAGCGAAATAATTATGCCAACATCATTATTTTGTTGAACATCGTTTCGTCCAGTGCTCCCGCGGATAAGCAGCAATCTGTTATCAATAAATATAAAGATATCAGGAGCCACTATCTTCCCATATACTCATACGAGATACAAACTAATAACTTATTAGTTCAAAACCCATTTTATCAATAACCACCTATTAAACCTAATTATTATGGAACGGAAAATTAATATCAGGTTATCAGCAATGTTCATATCGGCCATGTTGATGTTCGGCATCTGGGGATGTGTGAGGGAGTCTATACAGCACACCACATCAGATACCGTGAATATTACGCAATACCTGGGCAAATACCCGGCTAAGTTCTCGCTATTGAGCCAGATATTGACTGTATCAGAAACGGCATCGTTTTTAAAAGCTTATGGCTCGTATACGCTATTTGCGCCAACCGATGACGCTATAAGGGCATATCTGAAAACTATGGGTAAAAGCAACGTTCAGGATATTAGCGGCGCCGCCTGGAAAGATTTTGTTCGGTTCCATCTTCTTGCCGACTCTGTACCCACATCCAGGTTTACCGATGGCAAGCTGCCAACTTTAACCATGTATGGCCAGTATTTAATTACCCTTGCCACCAATACAAACGGGATCACCCAAATTGTTGTTAACCGCCAAGCCAATATCAGCCAGGCCAATATATCAGTTGGTAACGGTATAATACATGTTGTTGATCATGTTTTAACACCGGCAGCGCTTACTGTTGCGCAAACTATCGAAGCTAATCCTAAATATTCCATATTTACGCAGGCCCTCAAAGAAACCACTTTATACGACTCTTTGAATTTAGCTACAGCGAATAACCCGGATGCCGCGCGAAAATTTCTAACAGTGATTGCCGAAAGTGATGATGTATTTAAGGCGGCAGGGATTACCAGTTATGCCGCGTTAAAAGCTAAGTATTCAAAAACAGGTAGCCCTCAAACTCCTACTGATAGTTTACACCTGTTTATGGACTACCATATTTTATATGGGGCTCAATACCTGGCCGATATTATAACCCAGGCAGCCTGGCCTACATTGGCGCCAGCACAGGTTATAACCTCTAAATTATCGGGTACAACGGTATTGATTAATGATGATGACTTTAATGGCGTACACGAACAAGGGCAGGTTTTAACCCGCGATTTTAGCGATGTTACCGCAACCAATGGTGTTATAAACGATGCTGCTACGCATTTTGGTATTAAGGTACGTAACCCGTACCCGGTTTACTGGGATGTAGAAACCCTGCCCGAGATCACCAAGAACACCAGCGTTTATCAGCAACCAGGGATATATACCTATACTACCGACGAAGTTAAGGCTATGCCCAATATCAAGTTTGCTTCGGTTACCTCAAAATTTGCTTACTACGGAAGCTCGCAAACGGTTTCAAAAGCTTCGCATGGTAAGGATGTGCTCCATGTGCCTCTTGGAACCAGCGGCGACCCGGTATGGGTTGAATTTAAAACTCCTTTACTTATCCGTGGTACATATAAAGTTTGGGTTTGTATTTATGCACAGCAACAAGGATCGGCCCCGGCAACCGAGGCATCAGTATCCATGAGTGCAGATACCATCAATTTCAAGCCATTAGCCAATGCGCGCACCATCAATTTTGCTACAAAACGCCCCGGCTTGAAAAAAACAGTGAACGGTAGTAGTGTTGACGATCCGGACGGTGAGGAAGCTATTGGTTTTAAAACCTATATGGCAAGTACATCGGGCCCGCAGGTTGGCAGGTTGGTAGGTGTTGTTACCATAGGCCAGAGTGGGCAATACTGGATCAGGTTTACCGCGGTAAACGGCGGGCAGCAAACCAATAACATCGATATGATACACTTTATACCGCTTGGTATGGATCAGCAGTATCCTAAATGGAACCCTGATAATTCGGTAATAAACAGGCCTTAATAAACATTAGTAACTCCCAGACTATAATTTTTGGTTTGGGAGTTAAATTGAATTTCAAGATTATACTTATTATTTAAATGATGATCAATTTTAAGATACGATATACCTTGTTGTTATTCGCCGCATGCATCTCACTACAGGCCTGTAAAAAAGCCTGGCAAGATCATACCGCGATAACTATCGAGGCGCTCAATAAAACGCTGATACAGCAAATTAACGAAACACCCGATTTGAGCACCTTTAGTACCTACCTGGTGAAAACCGGTTATGATAAAGTACTGGCATCTTCAAAATCGTATACGGTATGGGCGCCAACCAATACGGCTATGCAAACCATCGATGCAGCGATATTGGCCGATACAGCCAAACTTAGGCTGTTTGTAGCCAATCATATTTCGTACCAGGAGTATTTTACAACCGCGCCAAACCCTTCACTGGTAATCAGAACGTTGAGCGGCAAGAATATAATTTTTACACCGGCTACGTTTGAAGAAGCCAAAATTGTAAAGGGGAATGTTTATGTAAAGAATGGTGTACTCCATACCATCGACCAGGCTTCGGGAACCAAACAGAACGCCTACGAATTTATGATGAGTACCGGGCTGTCTACCAAACAGCGGGGATTTATTCAATCGCTATTTCATACGGAGATTGATACAAGCAAGGGAGTAAAATTATATACCGACCCAATCACCAAAAAAACAATTTACCAGGCAGGTACAACTTTCCCGGTAACTAAAAACACCTATTTTCAAAGAGTATCCGATATCAGCAGCGAAGACAGCCTGCTTACCTACATTATATTGAGCGATGTTGCCTACGATGCCGAAAAAGCTAAAATTGGCAGGTATTATAATTTGAGTACATCTGCCACCAAAACCGATACGCTTACCCAGTTTGCCGTTGTTAAAGATCTGGTTGTTAACCATGTTTACACTATTGATAATTTACCTGATACGCTAACAACAGTAAGTGGTGTTAAAATACATTTAGATAGAAGCGCTATTATTCAAACTCAAAAGTTAAGCAACGGTATTGCTTATGTAGTAAGCAGCATTGGTTATCAAATACTTCAAAATAAGATCCCCGTTATTTATATCCAGGGAGAACTGCCCGATTCGGTTCGTGTACCATCAACCCTTTCTATAAGAACTAAAAAGGACCTGAACGACGTAAAATATACGGATATGCAATCCAGGAGTATTACCTCATCGCCCGATCCGCTTTATTACTACAGGTATAAAACTACCGTAAACTCCGCACAATATAAAGTTTACTGGCGTGCGGTTAATGATATTTTTACAACATCATTTAACCAGAAAGTTGATTTTAGCGCTACAAGATACTACCCCAAAGCGGTAGAAACTCCATTAGCAACCATGGGCTATAAAGCAGTTGCGGTGAGCGACTATTCGGAAGTTTACCTGGGGCTTTATACACCTGCCAATTATGGTACCCTGTATACATTTCTGGTTTCGGCTACCGGCGTGGTCAGCACCGCGCCAAGCGCCCTTTCACTCGATTATATAAAATTGGTCCCTGTTAATTAAATAGCTGTCATAAATCAACCATATGCATTTTTTTACAAAATCAGTAAAAATACTAATCCTACAGGGCTTAATTGTGGCGGTTGCGCCATCGCAACTTCATGCACAATTGCCCGACTCTTTAAAAAAGGTCAAAACTTCTCTGTCTGATTATAAAAAAATAAAGATAAGCGGCACAGTAAAAGAAGGCGCCACAGGCAAGCCGCTTCCAGGCATTAATATCGCGGTAACGGGTTATTCGGCAGCTTTAACAGATGATAAGGGCCAGTTTGCCATCAGCGTGCCTGATTATAATGCCTCATTAATTATTTCGGGGCCGGGTTATCAACGTAAAATAATAGCTTTAAAGGGTAAGCAAACGTTGCAGATAACCTTGTTTGAAGAGGGCTATAACTCGCAATATGATCTTGCTTTAATGCCGTTTGCCATGGTACCCAAAAGCCAGGTGCCCAATGCGGTGGCTTCCATTAATACCCAGGGCACCTGGAACCGGGCCCTGGAAACCCCCGACTCATACCTCCAGGGCCGGGTTGCCGGCCTTGATGTTGTGCGCCGCTCGGGCACGCCTGACATTGGTGCCGACGTACTGCTACGCGGGTATAATTCGTTATACGCCACCTCGCAACCATTGATAGTTGTTGACGGTATTATTTACGATAATAACAACTACGGAAAGTCAATTATTGCGGGCCATGTTACCAATCACTTTGCCAATATCGATCTGAAAGATATTGATAACATCACCGTGATTAAAGATGGAAGCTCCACCTATGGTACCCGTGCCGCCAATGGTGTGATATTAATTACTACGGGCCGTGCAAAAGACGTTGCAACCCGTTTTGATTTTGCTGCCTACGGCGGATACAACTCCAGCGTAAAAGAGCTACCGGTAATGCAAGCTGATAACTACCGCATTTACCTTGCCGATGTACTGAAAACCATACCCGGAGTTACCGATGGGCAGATACAGGCCTTACCTTTTATGAACGATAACTCAAACCCAACGGCTAACCCCAATTATTATACCTATCACCAAAATACCAATTGGCAAAAGCAGGTAATGGGGAGCAGCACGAGCCAGAATTATTATATGAAGGTATCCGGGGGAGATAACATAGCCACGTATGCATTATCTGTTGGTTATTTAGGTAATAAGGGTGCAACCAACAATACCGATCTCACCCGTTACGAAACAAGATTTAATGCCAACCTTAATTTATCAAAAAAGCTGGTATCAAGGGTAAACCTGGCTTTTACCAAAAGCGAGCAGAACCTGCGCGACCAGGGGCAAGCCTATAATACCAATCCCCTATATCTTAGTTTAATTAAAGCTCCTTTTTTAGGGCCCAATGTGATATCAAGCAACGGGATACTATCCCCAAATCTGGCAAAGGCCGATACCTTCGGTATCAGTAACCCCGTTGTCGCTGCCAGTAAAATACAGGAGCTAAACCGTAATTACAGGTTTATAGGGTCGGTAGCGTTTGATTACCAGATCAGTAGTCAATTGGCTGTTAAAACCCTTGTTGGTTTAACTTATGATAAGGTTCGCGAAAATTTGTTTTACCCGGCAAATGGCATAGCGCCATCAACCTATAACACTTTTGTGGCTAATAACCAGGCGGCGGCCAACGTACAACGTT
Organism: Mucilaginibacter paludis DSM 18603; assembly: GCF_000166195.2. Lineage (NCBI taxonomy): Bacteria > Pseudomonadati > Bacteroidota > Sphingobacteriia > Sphingobacteriales > Sphingobacteriaceae > Mucilaginibacter > Mucilaginibacter paludis. The sequence goes on along the minus strand of NZ_CM001403.1, from coordinate 8,297,942 downwards.
TGTTTAGTTTGTATACCGATAACCGGCTGCAGTATACCCATCAATTTAATAAAGAGAACCAGATTAGCAGCAACTTAGGGTTCAGGTTTAATAACAGCAACAGCGAATCCGATTATGGTTATGGGTTCAATACCGCCAGCGACGACTTTGTAAGCCTAAGCGGCGCCAGTAGCGCTAACAGGATAGTAGGTGGCTCTTTAGGTAAGTGGAATTGGCTTAATACTTATTTCAATACAGATTATAACGCTTTTAATAAATATTTCCTTTCGGTTAACCTCGCGGTAGACGGTTCTTCAAGGTTTGGAAACCAGATACCCAATGTTTTAACCATTAACAGCAACAAATACGCGGTGCTCCCGTCATTAGCTGCCTCATGGTTAATTTCGTCGGAAGGTTTTATGGCTAAGGCTAAATTTATCGAGCTGTTAAAACTCCGCGCAAGCTTTGGTTTAGTTGGTAACGATGATATTGGCAACTACACTGCGCAAAGCTTATACACGTCGCAGGCATTTTTAAGCAGGCAGGGACTTGTGCGCAGCAGCATTGGCAACCCGCAGTTACAATGGGAGGGAGTAGCAAAACTCAATGTTGGTTTAGACGCTGGCTTTTTAAACGAACGCCTCAATGTAAGTGTTGACGTATATAACGATAAAGTATCAAAAATGTTGATCTACCAACCAGCCATAACAGCTTCTGGCTTTGATTATGCTGTTACCAATAGTGGCGGTATGCGCAACAACGGTATTGAGGTAGCTTTAAACGGCAGGCTGTTAAATAAAAGCACCTTAAAATGGGATATGGCTTTAAACGTGGCAGCCAACCGTAACAAAGTTACAAATCTGCCCGGCGGAAGCAGCATCATCAGCACCTACGCCGGTGCAACCTTTATAACGCAAGTAGGCCAGCCAGCCAATTTATTTTATGGTTATAAAACAAATGGAATTTATACCTCAAATGCCGAGGCGACAGCATCGGGCCTGACCAATAAATTAGCTAACGGCTATACCGCCCCGTTTCAGGGCGGAGACGTGAAATTTGTTGATATGAACGGCGACCGTGTAATAGATGATAAAGACCGTACCGCCATTGGCAACCCTAATCCGGATCTGATCGGATCATACAGCAACGTGTTTACTTATAAAAGATGGTCGCTTGATGCTATGCTGGCTTTTAGTATCGGCAATGATATTTATAACAGCACGCGCGCCAGCCTGGAATCACTCTCGGGGGTGCAAAATCAAACAGATGCTGCCGTAAACAGGTGGCGGTTTGATGGGCAGGTTACCAATATACCCCGCGCATCTTATGGCGACCCGATGGGTAATTCAAGATTCTCTGATCGGTGGATAGAAAATGGCTCATACCTGCGTTTGCGCACCATTACCCTGAGCTATAGCGTGCCTTTAAAAGGTAGCTTTTTACGCTCGGCCACGGTTTATGCTATAGCCAACAACCTGTTTACCGTGACTAATTATTTAGGTTACGATCCCGAATTCAGTTCGTCAGGTAGTTTGTTTTCACGCGGTGTTGATGTTGGCTTGGAGCCTATGGTTAAGTCGATGCTGTTAGGTATACGTATAGGTTTATAGTGATCGGTTTATTAATAGATAGTATAAGAAATAAGACATATATGAACAAGGATTTATCTGGTTTATTAAAAAAGATTTTACTGTTAACCTTATGCGTTGGCACACTCCCGTCGTGCAAAAAAATGTATGATTTACAGCCCCAGGATTCGTTGAACGGAAGCCAGGTTTATCAGAATATATACGATGCCGACGCGGCTGTGCTGGGTATATACGGGCAGTTTATCGGCCTGGCCGACCGGTATATCATCCTGAACGAGTTACAGGGCGATCTGGCCGATATTACTCCCAACGCCAGTAATTATCTGAAGCAATTAGGTAACCATACTGTCACCGCGGATAACCCATATGCGGATCCGAGGCCATTTTATAAGGTGATCAATAGCTGTAACGATGCATTGAAAAATTTTGGCATCATGCATCAAAGCAAATTGCTTGATGATAATCAGTACTATCAGCGTTACAGCGACATTGGTATTTTGCGTTCATGGTTATACCTGCAGGTGGGGATACAATATGGCACCGTTCCGTATGTTACCGATCCGATTGCAGATGTGAATGACCTGAATAATGAGAGTAAATTTCCTAAAATAACATTCGACCAATTGTTAGATAAACTGATAGCCTTCACCGGTACTATCCCCACACCATATCTCGCTCAAAACACCTCGGTAACAAGCCCTACCTTACTTGTTGCTAACAGTAACTATATTTTGAAGGATGGTGTATTTAAATTTTTTATTCATAAGAAAAGCTTCCTTGGCGACCTGAACCTATGGAAAGGCAATTATCTGCAAGCGGCATCTTATTATAAGGATGTAGTGGAAACGGCCACCTCGTTAGTTGCCGGTAATGACTTTGATATTCAGTTGTATGATACCTACCGGGTTACTAATGATAATAGTGGGCGTAATACTTTAATGACAACGGGCACAACAAACCCTTGGCCTGCTATTTTCTCAAATCCTTTGTCGGAAACCGAAACTAACCGTGAGCGCATGTGGATACTGCCGCTTGACCAGAATTATAATGCAAACCCTTTTCTGGCTCTGTTTTCTTCAACTTCAAGCTATTTGCTCAAACCTTCGGCACTGGCCATCAACAACTGGGATAACCAAACACGGTCTGACGGCGGCTTAGGCGACCGAAGGGGCTTAAATGGATCGTACAGGGTAACCAAAGGAAAGCCAGAAATTGCAAAATATCTGTATAATTATGATCCCCTGCTGCCCTTAAGTACAAAAACCGGCATCTGGTTACTTTACAGAGCCGGAGCCCTGCACTTACATTATGCCGAGGCCGTAAATCAGTTAGGCCGTAGCCAGCTTGCGGGAGTAGTGATAAACGATGGCTTTTATACCGGTTTCCCTGGCAGCGTAAGTTCCTATAACGGAGTGCCGGAAGCGTATCCTTTTAATTTTAACGCGGTTAAACCCAGCGGAGGCATCAATGGAAACTGGTACCGCAGCATAGGCATCAGAGGGCGCGCTGTTAACAAAAATGTAACCTTCGACCCAACCAACCTGGTTACCGATACTGAAAATAAAATTATTGACGAAGATGGCCTCGAACTGGCATATGAAGGTTACAGGTGGCCCGATCTGCTTCGCGTAGCTTTAAGAAGGTATGCAACCGACCCCAGCTACCTTGCTAATAAAATAGGGGCTAAGTTTGATGCAGTTGGTAGCGCAGACGCAAGTACAGTAAGAGCACGTTTATCAAACAAGGCCAATTGGTTCCTGCCGTTTAAATGGCAATAATTTGCTTGGAATGGAGATTTGTTAAGATAACAGCTCAAGAAGTTACAGGAATCGGTAACGGCGATATCAAACCAACTACATTAAAAGAATCAACCTAAATCCTATTTCAAAATCATCTATTTAAAACATAAAAACTAAAATTAATGCTTAAAAGTATCTATCTCACATCATGTCTTAGTTGTTTAACTATTTTAACTTTTGCGCAACAACTGGCCTTCCCTGGTGCAGAAGGCTTTGGCCGTTTTGCCACGGGCGGGCGCGGCGGAACAGTTTACCGCGTAACCCATTTGGGCGATACGGGAGCAGGCTCTTTTCGCGATGCTGTAAGCCAGCCTAATCGAACCGTAGTTTTCGATGTAGGTGGTGTAATAAAAATTAAAGATAAAATACTGGTATCTCCGCATGTTACCATCGCAGGGCAAACTGCCCCTGGCGATGGTATTGTAGTTTATGGTAATGGAGTTGGCTTTTCTACTGATGATATCACCCGTTATATGCGCTTCCGCGGAAGTATAACTATGCCAAGGGGAGCCTGCACCGTTACCGCGGATAATGCAACCAATGTTATTTTTGACCACGTAACCATTGAGTGGGGCCGCTGGGATAATTTGCATATTAAGGGGACCTCAAACATTACCTTACAATACTGCCTTATAGGCGAGCCGATAGATCCGCAGCGCTTTGGAGCTTTATTTGAGGATCCGCGTAATGTAACCGTACATCATTGCCTTTGGATAGATAACCACAGCCGTAACCCTAAAGCCAAGGCGGGTATTGAATACGTTAACAACGTAATTTACAATTGGGGTGTTAACGGGTTGGTTGGCGGCCACTCCGGTGCCGATCATTTCCAGGATATTATTGGTAACTACTTTATAGCGGGGCCAAACTCCGGGCATGCTTTTTTAGGGATGTTTACCACTACCGATCATGTTTATCATAGTGGTAATTATATTGATATGAATAGGGACGGTGTTTTAAATGGTGTGAAAGTTTCGGATACCGATTTTGTAAGTAAGAGAGTAAAACCTGCTATTGTTGTTGATTCCAATTCGTTAAAGGGCGCATCGTTGCGTATCGAGCCTAATTTTAAAAGGACTGTTAAAGTAGATGATGCAGCGGTAGCCTACCAGTTGGTGCTGAAAGAGGCCGGCGCATCGTTACATCGTGACGCTGTTGATACCCGGATTATCGGTTACCTGCGATCGTTAGGTACAGCAGGGCAGATATTTAAAACTGAAGCTGATGCCGGCGGACAGGGCGAAATGAAAAATGGAACGCCACCAACCGATACCGATGCCGACGGTATACCCGATGCATGGGAAAAAAGTAATAAACTAAACCCCAACAAAGCCGGTGATGCACAGCTGATTGGCAAAGACGGTTATAGCAACCTGGAAAGATATTTAAACGGGCCTGCAATTAAACAAGCAAAAAAATAGTTATAAGTGGTAATTGTAAGAATAGAATATGTCTGGAAATACGAATAAGGTTAAAATAATTTCTTTTTTGATACTGGCTATCCTTAATTGGCTGCCTGGATCTGCTCAAACACCAATCAACAGGATGGCTGTAGTAAGCAGGCATAACGTGGTTGTGCGCAAAATAGATTCGCTATCCTCATTATCAGTAGGTAATGGCCGTTTTGCGTTTACGGTGGATGCTACAGGGCTGCAAACATTCCCTGAAAGTTATCAAAAAGGAGTGCCACTGGGCACACTTTCCGAGTGGTGCTGGGATACCTTTAAAGATACGGTTGGTTATAACCTCTCTGAGGCTTATAAAGAGTATCATCAACAAGGCCGTAAAGTAACCTATACTGTGGAGTGGAAGGAGCCGAAGCGAAAAAAAGATGCAACACTTTGGTTCAGGCAAAACGTACACCGGGTGCAACTCGCGAATCTTGGGCTCGAAATAACTAAGAAGAATGGAAAGCCCGCCCTACCTAAAGACATCCGCAATATCCACCAGGTACTCAACCTGTGGACTGGCGAAATTAAAAGTAATTTTACTGTTGATGATATTCCCGTTCAGGTTTTAACGGTATCTCATCAGGATAAGGATATTGTTTCAGTGTCGGTTAAATCAGCGTTGGTTAAGCTGGGGCGCTTAAAGGTGAGGCTACGCTTTCCGTATCCAACAGCCGACTGGACGGATGTTGGCGATAATTGGAACGCTCCCGAAAAACATCAAACTGTAATTACCTCATCGGCAGAAGGACATGCCATCATTAACCATCAACTGGATTCGGCTTTATATTTCACCGCTTTAAACTGGACAGGGAGAGGTATTATCTCGCAGAAAAAGGCACACTATTTTATCGTTTCGCCAGATAAAACTTCCGATAGTTTTGAGCTGAGCTGCGAGTTTAGCCCAGTGCAGGATACTGAACCTACACCATTATTTGCTGCAGTAAAAAACAATAGCGTTACTGCCTGGAAATCCTTTTGGAGCAGGGGAGGGGCGATTGATTTTGCTGGCAGTACCGATCCCCGGGCTCATGAACTGGAGCGCAGGGTGATACTTTCTGAATATTTGACCAAGATACAGTGCTCCGGCGGATATCCTCCGCAGGAAACCGGGCTTACCTATAATAGCTGGTATGGTAAACCGCACCTGGAAATGCATTGGTGGCACGCCGTACATTACCCGCTGTGGGGACGGCCAGACTTGCTGGAAAACAGTATGGACTGGTATTTTAAAATAGAAGACAGGGCGAAGGCGATAGCCATGCGCCAGGGATTTGAAGGCGTGCGCTGGCCCAAAATGACGGATAATAAAGGTAACGAAAGCCCATCTTCTGTTGGGGCCATGCTGATCTGGCAGCAGCCGCACTTAATTACATTTGCCGAGTTGGACTATCGTGATCATCCTAACCAGCAAACGATTGACAAGTACAAGAACCTGGTTTTTGAAACGGCAGATTTTATGGCTTCATTTGCTACTTACGATAAAGAACATGACCGTTATGTGCTTGGAAAAGGTTTAATACCGGCCCAGGAGAGGTTTAAAGCCGAAGATACTTATAACCCCACTTACGAACTTGCTTATTGGAACTGGGCCCTCAGGGTAGCCCAACAATGGCGCGAACGTAGCGGGTTACCGCGTAACCCCAAATGGGATGATGTAATAAACAAGTTATCTGCCCTGCCCAAACAAAAAGGGCTTTACCTGGCTACCGAAAGCGCGACAGACTCTTATACCAATCCGCGATATATTACTGATCACCCCTCCGTGTTTGGTACCTACGGCATGCTGCCAGAAAGTAAAATGTTGGATAAAGCTGTTATGAAAAAAACTTTTAACTATATATGGAAAAACTGGGTTTGGGCAGATACCTGGGGATGGGACTTCCCGATGACTGCCATGACTGCCGCACGCTTAGGTATGCCTGAAAAAGCCATTGATGCCTTGTTTATGAAAGTGCATACCAATACTTATTTGGTGAATGGCCATAACTATCAGGATGGACGCCTTCGTATTTATCTACCGGGTAACGGCGGCCTGTTAACCGCTGTTGCCATGATGTGTGCCGGTTGGGACGGTTGTACGGTTAAAAATCCAGGGTTCCCTAAAAACGGAAAGTGGAAGGTGAAATGGGAGGGTTTAAAACCGATGCCTTAAAGATTGATTGATTGATTGATTGATTGATTGATTTTTTTAGGTCAGGGCTATAGACTGTTTGCAAACTTAAAGACGAAGTTAAAAAGCGGCGCAAACTGAACGAAAAATTCAAGGGTTGGTCTGCGCGCTTTTTAGCCTTATCGGTTTAACCATAGCTAAATGATCGGTTATTGCTGTAACAAAACCTTCCCAGCGGACGTAATAGGAGTTAATAAACCTTGTTGCCATGACCGATAAACAAACTGAACGTTATGATAATCTTTTAGGATTACTCTTAAAACCGGAGGGCTATTCCTGGTTAAGTTATACTAAAGAAGACGACGAACTGGCGACCACCAGAGATTTGATTTTTCTTGAATCTCAGCAATTGGTTACCTTGGTGAAAACCCTGAAAAGGATTTATAGCGCCCACATTACTGATGAAGGCATCGCTTTTATCAATGCTGGCGGATTCGCCGGTTTGGGAGCTCGAGTAATTACTGACTATTTAGTAGCCGGTGTTCCATCTTCAACACTCAGTGAGCCTGTCAGCACAAAGATGCTTCCTAAAGGTTACGCTATGTTATTCTTGCTGGTGTTGTTACTGATAGCTACCTGGACTGTAGTTAGCAATTTTTTGTTAAGCCATTAAAATTAGCAGTTTTAATATGGTATTGCGAGTTGTGGTTTATCTCACAGGTATAATATTTACCTGCTGGTTTAAATTTTCACCTATAGGATTAACACATAAATTTGTTACTTGTAAAAGTACTTACGTTCTTACAACATAATGGCCTTTTTTTTATATTTATACCATTAACAGTATAAATTATGATGAAGGCCCGTAAAAATTATTCCGTTCCTGTTATAGCCATGCTGCTTGCATTTTGTTTGCCGGCATGTAAATCAAAAAAGGAGATTGCCAAACCACAACCTCCACTGGTTGAAGTGGTAAAGAAGGTTCCCGAAGAAAAAAAGCCTGAACCACAGGTTGAAGCACCAAAAGAAGTTGCTCCCGTAGTTGAAAAGCCAGATTATAATTTTTCAAATCTGCAATTTGAATTTGATTCTGCTATCTTAAAAACCTCATCTTACCCAATGCTGGATAAAGTTGCCCGGGCGATGAAGTTGGATGCATCCGTTAAATTTGTTTTGAATGGTTATTCATCTGCCGAAGGTACGCCTGAACATAATTTGCTGCTTTCAGAAGAAAGAGCTAATTCGGTAAAAACATATTTGCTAAATGCCGGGGTAGATGCTTCGCAACTCACTGCAAAGGGTTACGGTGATAGCAACCCTATTACACCCAATACTACAGAAGAAGGTAGAGTATTAAACCGTCGCGTAGAGATCAAAAAGCAATAACTGATTGATTTTTAGGTGTTTTATTGTTCAATCGTCATTAAGGAACGAAGCAATCTCTACTTAAGCAGGTCCGCTCTGTAGATCTGCCCTGTATAGTTTAGAGATTGCTTCGTCGTACTTCCTCGCAATGACGGGGGCAAGAAGCAGCTTATTAAACTACCTTCACCAGGCGTCATTGAGTAGCCCACCGGGCTTCACCCCGGAAAAAACAGGGATGACATTCGAAACCTCGCAGACTGTTAAGTGCAGAAAGAAAAGTGCGCAAAAGCCAGACTGCACGCCGGGCCGGGAGCTGGCCTGTGGGCGGAAGGATCGGGCAGTCTTGACTTTTTTTGTTCTTTTTGTGTCAAGACAAAAAGAACAAAGCCCTTCGCGCGGCGATTGAGCGCGCCGATGTTCTAAATTAAGAATACTGATTATCGGAACGAAAATAGACGCGCTGATAATCAATAACTTAAGAAGATGTCATTATAAGTATCCGATCCGGCCCAGTCGGGAAAAAAATAGAAAATGACGTTTGAAAGGGCTCTTAAACTATGTCATTGCGAGGAACGAAGCAATCTCACGGAGGCATGTTCGCTCTGCATAGTTCGCTATTGCTTCGTTCCTCGCAATGACAGTTATATGTTGGCTATCAATAACTTAAGGGTATGCATTCAAGCTGTTCAGCCTGATCCCTTACAAATAAGTTAAACCCGATGATTTACTGTCCGTGTAGTTAAATGGCTTAAACTTATCTTCGGCCAGTTCGCACGATGCGGAGATGAATGTGCAGTTAACATGCCCAAAAATAGTGGCAATGGCGGTATCAGCTGCATCCCGTCCTGTGGCTATTTTAACCAAGCCATTTAGCGGAGCTAATTTGGTGGCATCAAATATCACCCATTCGCTGCCTAAAAAGGCCTCAAAACAAGCGTGGAAATCCGGCGGATTTAATTGATACGAATACCCCGTAAAGTATCTTGCCGGGATAGAAAGAGCACGGCATAAGGCTATCCCAAGGTGAGCAAAATCACGGCAAACACCGGCTTGCTCCGTTACGGTATCATAAGCCGAAGTTTGCGAGTTAGTTGAGCCGCTTAAATATTCCACATTCTCATAAATCCATTTGGTAAGGCTCAATACCTTTTCAAAGGCGTTATCTATTTTACCGAACTTATTGTTGGCAAAGCAGTAAAGCTTATCCGACTGGCAGTACCTGCTGGGCGATAAATAAGGCAATACCGAGGCATCCATCTGGACGATAGGTACCTCGCTAAGCAGGTTGCGATTGGTTGTTTTATAAGATGTATCTACCAGCGCGCTATAGTTGATATTTACATTTACCGGTTGGGTGATTTCAAGGCGAACGTAGCGGTTCTCGCTGTAAAGTGTAGTTAACTCTTCTATCTTGAAATAAGGTTCGATAATTAAAGATTCTTCTAATACCGATTGAGCCGCAGAGCGTAAAGCATGAATGTTTAAAATGAGTGTTGATGGTGTTATAACTTCGTAACCTAAATTTCCTGAAACTCTGAACTTCATGCTTTTTTTTGTTTTTTATCTGATTTGCCGAGTTTATTAAACGCAGTATCCATCCATTGGTTTGGAATGTTTTGTAATGCATTTTTTAACTCATCATCCCACTGAGCCGATACTTTTTCAAGGTCCTTTTTATCATAATGGTGTTCCACCAAATTGTAACTTCCACTCTGGTACAAAGCCACATCAATAGGGAAATCAACATCGGCAGCGCTTATCCTTGTTGAATCGAAAGAGAGAAACCCGGCTTTAAGCGCAAGCTCCAGGCTCGATTCGTTATCCAATATCCGGTTTAAAATTGCCTTACCCTGCGCGGCATTGCCTATAATAACATAGGGTGCGCCCTCGCCAAGTTCTACCCAGTTACCTTCGGGGTAAAGCAAAAACAGTTTATGGTCTTCATCATCCTTTAATTGCCCGCCGATAATGGTATTGAGGTTAAACCTAAATCCGGCTTTTTCTAATGCAGGCTTGTCTTCTTCTGCTACGCGCTTTACCTGTTCGCCAAAGGCGTTAACGGCCTTGTATAGTTTGTTGTAGTCGTCTACCCCGCTTTCAAGCAATTCATTAAAATAAACAATCGCCTTATCACGCACAGAACGGAGGCCGCTGGTCATGATAAACATGGATGTATGGTCTTTTTGAACAGTAAACAGTTTCTTTTTGGTGGTTACATCTGTTCCTGAAGTAATTCGGGTGTCGGCAAGAGCAACCAGTCCTTCTTTCACTTTAATGCCTAAGCAATAGGTCATGATCTTAAATACAATCTGTTAAAACTAAACTGCAAATTAACTTTAATAAATGAATTTTGAGCCGTTCCCGGTATAATCTTTAATCATTGTAAATCAGTGATTTCGCCGAATTCTATGCTGAGGCCAAATAAGTTGGATGCTAATCCATGGCTACAAAGTCCCAGGCGCTTTGGTATCCGTTAATTTGCTCGGCATATTTTATCATATCCGCATAAAAAGGAGCTTGTGCAAGGGTAGAGCTATCGCCTATGATGATCAGCTTTTTACGCGCTCTCGTCATCGCTACATTCATCCGCCTGATGTCAGATAGGAAACCAATTTCCCCTTTGGTATTGCTCCTCGTCATGCTGATATAAACAATATCGCGCTCTTGCCCCTGGAAGCTATCAATGGTATTTACCGAAATTTTATCCTGATATAACTGTAAACCTGGCCAATGCTGCTGTTGATCCTTCAGCAAACGGATCTGTTCTTTATAAGGCGAGACAATAGCGATGGTGGGAAAATTTTCTGTTGTATAATGTTCGTTAAGTTCTGTAACAAGTTTTTCCAGGTGTTTAAATAAAAATCCTGCTTCTTCGGCATTGGCCATGCTTGTACCTTCTGGTTTTTCGTCAAACCCGCAACCGGCGGTATCAACATAACTAAACGGCGCATCGGCCGTAAAAAGCAGCCTTTGTGCTACCGAAGCATGTGCCTGCAACTTATTTTGGTAGAACACCTGCGATGAGTAAGTCATAATGGCCTCGTTCATACGGTATTGCTCTTCTAACAACACAACAGCCTCCGGATGCAGGGTAATGCATTTTTCCAGCAGGGTATTGCTCAGCCCGTCATGAGCGGCTTTGGCAGATTTAATTGTTGGCGAAAGTTGAAAATGGTCTCCTGCCAAAATAACTTTTTGAGCCTTGAGTATGGGTATCCAGCAGGCAGGTTCAAGGGCTTGTCCGGCTTCGTCAATCACCACCGTGTTAAATTGCAGGCCGCGGATGGTATAATGATTTGATCCGACCAGGGTGGCGGTAATAACCTGTGCCCTGCCTACCAGGTCGTCAATAATGTATTGCTCAGTTTTGCCAACATCTTTCATTATCTTATGAGCCTCATCAAACAAAGCCTTTCGTTGATCGCGCTCTGCCTTGCCGAAGCTGCGTTTATATTTATGAGCCATATTTTTAAACTCGGCGGCCTGCTTTTTTAGCTTTTTGATATCTTTCATGCGCCCATGTTCGGCCATTTTGCTGTCCAAAGTTAGCGACATCAATCTATCCGAAACCCGTGCCGGGTTACCTATCCGTAAAACATTTAACCCCTCGCCAGCTAACTTTTCGCTCAGCAAGTCTACAGCGGTATTACTTGGCGCAACTACAAGTAGCTGTTTCTCACCCTGGCTAATCAGGCTTTTTATAGCCTGCACCAGAGTGGTAGTTTTACCGGTACCAGGCGGACCGTGTACAATAGCCAAATCCTGGGCCGAAACAATTTTTTCTACAGCCGCTTGTTGTGATGGGTTTAAACCGGTTAGTTTAGGCAACAACAATGGAGCCGAGAAAGTCGGCTGCTCAGCGCCGGTGAGTACTTTAACCAGTCGTCCTTCGCCCGCTTTTTCCGAAAGTACTGATGCTTGTTTAAGTGCGTTTTGCATCTCGTCATAGCTGTTGTCATCAAACAACAAATCAATACCAAGTTTGCCGTTCCTGCACCAATCAGGCAATTCGTCAGTAAACAGCGTTATCTTTACCCTGTCGCCACTTTGATAAGCTATCGTTCCTTCAATGCGATCTTGCCGGGCATCATGGTTTGAAAATAGCGCCGCCGAAGCACCGAACCTAAGCTGATGGCTGATGTCCTGGTGCGTAGTGCGCTCCAATTCTACGGTAATATAATCTCCCCGGCTGGGTTCTGTGCCCCTGATGGCTACAGGGTACCAGGTTAGTCCGGCTGCTCTGCGGTCGGCAACTGACGATGATTCGGTTAGTTTTAAATACGAACTGCGGTCCTCGTTCTGTTCAATCTTTAGCAGATCCAGCAGCTTTTTGAAATAATGCATGTACAAAGGTAGCAGGATGCTTAGCAATGGAAAATACGGCCTGATTAAAACAGGTTAACTTATAGCAATAGTTCCTTTTGATTTTTTATAAAAATGGCCTTTCGATTTGTAGGCAATAAGTAATAAAAGATGTTATTTTTATAGAAATTAAGGATTATCATCTTCATATTGATTAATCTTTAAATACTTTCGTGTCATCATTTATGCGCATGGACAAACAGAGACTCCATTATTTTTTATTATTCCTCCTATTAGCAGTGCCGGTTAACCGCGTTTTTTCACAAGATCGTATACTGCATGATAGCGTAACGGTGGCTATCGAACCTGCATACGACCAAGTAAGCAAGGCACATCGGTTTCTTTTTGGCGAAGACTACCGCAGGCTATGGGCCACGCCGGTTAAATTTAGAGTATTCCATTTATCGAAAGAAAAAGGCGGTCTTACCATATTGCAAAAAGGCGGAGGCATGCAGTCTAAATCGCTCAGGCTAAAAGATGCTACAGGCCAGGAATGGGTACTCAGGTCTGTACAAAAAAATCCCGAAAAGGTATTGCCTCCAAATCTGAGGGCTTCGGTAGCCAAGGATATCGTTCAGGATCAGATCTCTGCCGAACATCCTTATGCCTCGGTAACCGTGCCGCCTATGGCGCAGGCTCTGGGCATTCCGCATGCGCATCCGGAGCTGGTTTATGTACCAGACGATCCGGCGTTTGGCGACTTTAGAAAAGATTTTGCCAACCAGGTTTTTTTATTTGAAGAGCGTGAGCCTTTAGACGTTGAAAAAACGGATAATACTGAGAAAGCACAGAAAAAGCTACAGGACGATAACGATAACAGGGTAGACCAGAAAATGGTGTTGCGGGCGCGTTTGCTGGATATGCTGGTAGGCGATTGGGACCGCCACGAGGATCAATGGCGCTGGGAGAGAAGAGATAATGATACCGGCATTGTTTATGAGCCTGTGCCCCGCGACCGTGACCAGGTTTATTATGATGGATACGGCGTTTTTCCGTGGTTGCTCTCCAAGCATCTGCTGATGGCCAAGTTTCAAAGTTATGGTAATAAGATACTGTCGATAGGGAGGTGGAACCGTAATGCCCGTTATTTTGACCGCTATTTTTTAAACGGATTAAGTGAACAAGACTGGGAGCAGCAAATAGATTTTGTGCAACATACACTAACGGATGAGCTGATTGAAAATTCGGTTAAGCTGATGCCCGCCAGTATTTATAAAATTAGCGGCGAGAGTATTGTGAAAAGAATGATTAACCGAAGAAACAATATTAAACAGCAAGCCCTGAGATATTATCGGATTTTATCAAAAACTGTTGAGATCCCGGAGAGCGATAAACGCGAGTATTTTGATCTCACTAATCAGCCGGATGGTAAACTTTTAGTTAGAATAAACAAGCTGAAAAAGGATGGAAGCCAGGAACAGGTGATTTATAACCGGACGTTTGATCCGAATGTTACCAAAGAAATCAGGCTCTACGGAATGGATGGCAAGGATGTTTTTGCCGTGCATGGCGAAAACTCATCGCCGGTAAAGGTGAGAATGATAGGGGGCGATGGACACGATACCTTTTTAATAGATAGTAATATACGCGGCAAGGGAAACCGCTATGTTTATGATCGGTCTGATAAGAAAAACGATTTGCCCAGCCGGAGCCAGGCTCATTTACGTACTTCAACGGATACTGCAGTTAACAATTTTAACAAAACCAGTTTTAAGTACGATTATCTACAACCCTTGCTTTTAGCCAGTTATAACAAAGATTACGGCGTACAGTTAATAGGCGACTTTATTTACCAGAAACAAGGCTTCCGGAAGGATCCTTACGCCTTTAGGCAAAGCCTGCTGGTTAATTACGGCCTTGGCACTAACTCTTTATTGTTGAATTACAAAGGCGATTTTAGGCAGGTTATCGGTAATAATGATTTATCAATTAACGTACTGTCCAAAGGTCCCAATTACACCAGTAACTTTTTTGGCGTTGGAAACGAGAGCGTTTTTGTAAACTCAGGTAAACAGAAATTAAGATACTATCAGAATATTTATGACTATATGGATGCTGATGTGAGGCTTAAGCATACCTATGGTAACTGGACAGCCAGCGCGGGTATTACCGGACAATTTTATAAAGGAGATGCCGACGATAATATCAGGAAGTATTTAGGTGTTTATGAGCAACAGCATCCTGATGAAAATGTATTTGGTTCGCAGGGGTATGCCGGGCTGTTGGGCACTGTAACCTTAGATACGCGTGACAAAGGGACACTTCCACACAGGGGCGTTTACTGGCGCACCGATGTTAGCGGTTTAAAGGGTTTTGGTTTAGCCGCCCATAATTACGGGCAGGTGTTATCCGAATTTACGTTCTTCCTAAATCCCGCTCAGGATTCTGTTTTGGTTATCGCCAGTCGTTTTGGGGGAGGCACAACTGTGGGTAACGCGGCTTATTTTCAACAAATTAAACTTGGCGGAAACCAGGGGTTGCGTGGATTTAATGATAGCCGCTTCACCGGTAAAACCATGGTTTATAACAACCTGGAAGTAAGGTTTAAACTATTTGATTTTGTATCCTATGTAACTCCCGGCACAGTAGGGGGCATCGCCTTTAATGATGTAGGTCGGGTTTGGGAACCCGGTGAATCATCATCTAAATGGCATGATGGTTATGGCGGAGGGATTTATTTTATACCTGCGCAGTTAGTTTTAATACAAGGGGTAGTAGGGTTTTCCGGCGAAGGAGTGTACCCCTATATTTCTGCAGGCTTCAGATTTTAAAATCGGTTGCTGTTAGTAATAACTACCTGATATGTTAAATGACCGAAGTTTAACTCTAATCAATGGTGATGTTAAAGCGAAGAATATGGAAGATGCGACTTTACTTTAAAATAGCATCATCATAAGCTGCCTTCGCTATTCGTGCAATGACCGATTCGCGGGTAGTTAGATCGGCAGTGGAGTTTGTGATCATGATGGCTATCGCTAAATGCTTCCCGTTGGGTAAGGTGATTAAGCCTATATCATTAGTAGCTGCCGAAATTCCCTGATCGTTAGTGCCGGAGCGGCCCGTTTTGTGAGCCACTATTGTACCAACCGGCAATAGGTCTTTAATTTGATTTGGCCCGGTACTGGTTGCTTCCATTATTTTCCACAAATAGTCGTGGCTGGCCTTGGAAAGGAAATTTGGTTTAGTAGCAATATCCAGTAAACGCACCATCGTTTTTGGCTCAACCCAATTGGTAAACTGCACATCCCAACCTTGTGCCATCTGGAACTCGGATGCTTTAACAGCGATCTGTTTAATGCCAAAGCTATGCATATACTGATCTACCACTTCGGGGCCACCCAATGTTTTGAGCAAGATATCGCAGGCGTTGTTATCGCTAAGGGATACCATATAGCTCAATAGCTCGCTGATTGAAATATCAACATTGCCTTCAGGATACTTATCACGCAAGGGGCTATAAGTTTTAGGTAGATCACTTTTATCGATATGGATCAACTGGTTTAAAGTAAACTGGCCCTCATCTATATCATGTAAAACAGTAATGGCGATAGGAAACTTCATCACGCTTTGCATAGGCAAATGCATGTTGCCATGATAGGATAGCGTGTCCCGGCTTTCTATATTAAGCATGGCAAAACCTACCGTGCCCCTGGCGTCCCTGGCTATCGAGTCTATTTTAGCATGCAGTGCGGTTATCTGGGCACTAACATTTGAAAAGGCAAAAACGCCGAGCACTAAAGGGAAATAGAAAAACGCTTTTGACATGGTTTGCTATATGAGCATCAGTAAAAAAAGCCTTATTTGTGCCTCGATTCCAGGTTTTTGGCAATCACTTCCAGGTTCAGGTTCTTTTCGCGAAGCAGCACCAACAGGTGAAATACCAGGTCGGATGCTTCGTTAATCAAATCGGCTTCCGTTTCGGCCAAAGCTGCAATTACCGTTTCAACACCTTCTTCGCCAACCTTTTGCGCTATTTTATTTAATCCCTTGTTACGGAGTTTGTTTACGTAAGAAGTTTCAACCGGATTATCATACCTATCGTTGATAACGTTCTGTAATTCAAATATAAAGTTATGGTTATATGAAGTATTGAAGCAACTGCGCGAACCGGTATGGCAGGTGGGGCCATCAGCCTTAACTTTGATCAGCAGGGTATCGTTATCGCAATCAACAGCTATACTTTTAACATGTAAAAAGTTATTGCTGGTTTCGCCTTTGGTCCATAGGCGGCTTTTAGACCTGGAAAAAAAAGTAACGATGTTTTCCTGAACAGTTTTTTCGTATGCTTCCTGGTTCATGTAACCCAGCATCAGCACTTCCAAAGTTTGCTCATCTTGTATCACTACAGGTACCAAACCGTCGCTTTTATTAAAATCAATATTCATAGCTATTTCTAATCATCGTTTCATCAATAAACGATTGTTGTACAAAATCTTTGGTCAAATTATTTAAAGTCACTTATTGGCTAAACTTTTTAAACCGGGCTTATTCTTACTTCAATACCCTTGTTCTTTAACACAGCCTTTAAATCCGGGATTAAAATCTCTCCATAATGGAACACCGAAGCCGCTAAAGCTGCATCAACGTTGGCCTTTTCAAACACATCCACAAAATGCTGAACCGAACCTGCGCCACCCGAAGCAATCACCGGGATATGCACGGCATCGTTTATGGTTTTCAGAAAGCTATAGTCGAAACCCGCTTTGGTACCGTCATGATCCATCGAGGTTAACAATATCTCACCCGCGCCACGGCTTTCAGCCTCCAGTATCCAGTTAAAAGTTTCTTTTTCTGTAGGGATACGGCCACCGTTTAAATAAACAATGTTTTTTCCGTCGGTGTGTCTTGTATCAACAGCCACCACCACAAATTGTACCCCGAAAGCTTTTGCCAGCTCATCAATTAGCGCCGGGTTACGCACGGCTGCCGAGTTGATAGAAATTTTATCGGCACCTGCATTTAACAGCGCATCGGCATCTTCAATAGCGTTAATGCCACCGCCAATGGTAAAGGGAATGTTAATGTTACGGGCAACGGCTTTCACCAGTTCTACCATGGTTTTACGGCGCTCGTGCGTAGCGGTGATATCCAAAAAAACCAATTCATCGGCACCTTGCTGCGAGTAGTTCCAGGCCAGTTCAACCGGGTCGCCGGCATCGCGCAGGTCAACAAAGTTCACACCTTTTACGGTGCGACCGTCTTTGACGTCGAGGCAAGGGATAATTCTTTTAGCTAACATAATTTTCTACACCACGTCATTGCGAGGAACGAAGCAATCTCTACATCAGCAGAGCGGCTTTGCAAGTTCGCCCTGTATAGCATAGAGATTGCTTCGTCGTTCCTCCTCGCAATGACGTTTTTTTTAAATTTAATCATTGTTTTGGGCGCACAATTGGATCGTAAATGGCAATGATTGGCCCCCTATATCGATATCAACGACTCCAAATTCCAGTTTTTAATTTCCTCTATCGTGATCCGCCCTTCGTAAATGGCTTTGCCAACCACGCACGATTCTACCTTAATTTTGTTTAGCTGTTCAATATCTTTCATTGAGCTTACTCCGCCTGATGCAATCAGTTTAATAAAAGGGGAGTGATCGAGCAGTTTTTCGTAGAGGTCAACTCCGGCGCCGCCTAATTTGCCGTCTTTATTGATGTCGGTACATAAAAAGCGGAAGAAGCCTAAATTGAGGCATTTATCAACGTAATCCATCAGTTTGATCGGAGAGCTTTCCATCCATCCCGAATATTTGATTACTTCGTCAAGCACATCGATGGCGACTACAATTTGATCGGAATGGCCGTCTTTGGAGGCAAACTGTTTGCTCAGGTCTTTTAAAAAGTCGGGATTGGTGATGGCTTGCGTACCAACTATAACGCGGTGTATCCCGGCATCAATCAGCTCTTTTACTTTATCAATGCTGCGGACACCGCCGCCGTACTGAACCTTCATATCGGTTTTACGCACAATGTTGAAGAGATATTCCTGGTTACTAAAATCGTTTTTAGCTCCATTTAAATCTATCACATGGATAAATTGCGTACCGTTTGATTGGTACCGTTCAATCATCTCTTCCAGCGAAACGTCGTACTCGGTTACTTGCTGGTAATCACCTTCGCGTAGTCGAACTACTTTTTTGTTCAGGATGTCAATAGCGGGGATAATATACATTGTACTCTATTAAAGGTTTGCAAAGTTAGTTAAAAGATACTCTCCAAAAGTACCTGATTTTTCGGGATGAAACTGCACGCCAAAAAAATTATCCTTCCAGATAGAAGCCGAAAAAGGCAACGTATAATTTGTTGATGCCAGCGTATAATCGGCATGATGCTCGATAAAGTAGGAATGTACAAAGTAAAAGTGCGACCCTTCGGGGATATTTTTAAAAAGCGGGTTTTCTTTTTCAGGATAAACCTGGTTCCATCCGGTATGGGGCACCTTAAACTCAGCACTGTCTTTAAATCGCAGCGTTTTTACGGGTATGATATCCAGCAGGTCAGAGTCACCTTCCTCAGAATACGAAGTAAGCAATTGCATTCCCACGCAAATACCTAAGGTAGGTTTATTCAGTTTTTTGATAGTGGGCACCAGGCCGGTTTGTTCCAACTTGCTCATGGCGGCTCCCGCATGACCTACACCCGGGATGATATATCGGTCGTACTGCTCAAAATCGGCTTCGTTATGGATCATGCCATAGCTGATGCCCAAACGGTCTAAAGCGGAGGTTAACGAGAAGATGTTACCCGCACCGTAATAAATGATGCCGAGGTGCCCCCCCCGCCCCCTGAAGGGGGAGCTATTGTCCTCAATATCCTGGTTGATATTATTATCCATTTCTATACTCAAAAATCAAATTCTCAAATCAAACTCTAACTAATTCCTCCCCCTTCAGGGGGCCGGGGGGCCTCTACAATACGCCCTTTGTGCTTGGTAAAACCATATTATTTACATCGCGGCGCACGGCCATTTTGATGGCTTTGGCAAATGCTTTAAATATAGCTTCAATCTTGTGATGCTCGTTGATGCCTTCCGCTTTGATATTCAGGTTACATTTTGCTGCATCGGAAAAGGATTTAAAGAAATGGTAAAACATTTCGGTCGGCATTTCGCCTATCTTTTCGCGCTTAAAATCGGCATCCCAAACCAGCCAGTTGCGGCCTCCAAAATCAAGGGCTACCTGGGCAAGGCAATCATCCATAGGCAGGCAAAATCCGTACCGTTCTATTCCGCGTTTATCACCTAAAACGGTGGCGAAAGCTTCACCTAAAGCGATGCCGGTATCCTCAATAGTATGGTGCTCATCGATGTGCAGATCGCCCTGGGCAACAATCTCCAGGTCGATGCTGCCGTGGCGTGCTATCTGGTCGAGCATGTGATCAAAAAAGTGCAGGCCGGTCATCACTTTGGCATCACCTTTACCGTCTAAATTAATCTTAATGAAAATATCAGTTTCTTTAGTTTCGCGGCGATGTTCGGTAACGCGTTCGCCCAATTTTAAAAACTCATAGATCTTCTCCCACGACGGTGTTTCCAGGGCAATTACGGGTTTCAGGTCAATCTGTTTTTGATCGGCAAATTCGCCTGCACCCAGGGCCGGGTTATTATTTAGCCAAAAAGCTTTTGCGCCCAGGTTTTTAGCCAGTATGACATCGTTCAGGCGGTCACCAATCACGTACGAGTTTTTCAGGTCGTAAACCTCCTCATCAAAATATTGGGTTAACAGCGCTGTGCCGGGTTTGCGGGTAGGAGCATTATCCTTGGCGAAGGTACGGTCGATCACTATATTCGAAAAATTGATTCCTTCGTTGGAAAGTGTCTTCAAGATAAAATTATGTACCGGCCAAAAGGTATCTTCCGGATAAACTGCCGTACCTAAGCCGTCCTGGTTAGTTACCATCACCAGCTCAAAACCAAATTCGGCGGCTATTTTAGGCAGGTATTGCAAAGCGCCCGGATAAAATTCCAGTTTCTCAAACGAGTCGATCTGCTCGTCGGCAGGTTCTTTAATCAGTGTACCGTCCCGGTCAACAAAAAGTATTCTTTTCAGCTTATTCATTCCTGTTAAAGGTAATATTTTTAGGGTTTAGATATTTATAGTGACGTCTTCTTAAATGGCTGATTATCAACACGTATATTTTTGCTCCGATAATCAGTATCTTTAACTTAGAACATCGGCACGCTCAATCGCCGCGTGAAGGGCTTTGTTCTTTTTGTCTTGACACAAAAAGAACCAAAAAAGTCAAGACTGCCCGATCCTTCCACCCACAGGCCAACTCCCGGCCCGGCGTGCAGTCGGGCCCTTTGCGCACTTTTACTTCTGCGCTTGTTAATCTATAAGGTTCAAACGTCATCCTTATTTTTTTCCCGGTTGGCAGGGTCCGTTAATTTTAACTAAGCATCATTTACACCGTATTCAAAAAGTCTTAAAGCAATTTGCTTAGCGGTTGGTTTACTTGGTAAAGCTGCAAGCCAATCGCTTATAAAATCTTTAGCTGTACCAACTTCTAAAAAATACACGTATTTCGCACCATCTTTTACTCTTATTGTGTTGCCATCTTCAGCTTCAAGCAGTACAATTTCTGAATTGATAGATAGCTCATCTTTTTGAAAAATAATTAGTTCATCACCGATACGCTCTAAATCGGTTACGATGTATTCAAGCGTCATGATTAAATCAAACTCATGGTTTCCAGCGTTTCTGTGAGCGTTACATTTTCTTCCGGTGTGCCAACGGTAATCCTCAAGCAACCCTCGCACAATTCTACCTTAGAGCGGTCGCGCACAATAATACCCTGGCCTACCAGATGATTGTAAATCCCCCTGGCATCAGTTGTTTTAACCAAAATAAAGTTAGCATCCGATGGGTAAATATCCTGCACAAAATCAAAACGCTTTAAACTGAGTACCAGCTTATCCCGCTCTAAAAGCGTTTGTTTAATCCAGTGGTTTACCTGGTCAACATTCTGCAAGGCTTGCAATACCAGTTGCTGGGTGGCTTCATTAATGTTATACGGTGGCTTCACCTTATTCATCACCTCAATAATTTCTTCGCTGGCAAAGGCCATACCCAAACGCAAACCTGCCAGGCCCCAGGCTTTAGATAGCGTTTGCAGTACCACCAGGTTAGCATATTCGGTAAGCTCCTGTATAAAGGTTTTTTGCCTGCTGTAATTAATATAAGCCTCATCAACCACTACAATACCGTTAAAGTTTGCCAGTAAGGTTTCTACATCGGTACGGTTAATGGAGTTGCCGGTGGGGTTATTAGGCGAGCAGATGAAAATCATTTTAGTATGCTCGTCAATCGCTTCGGCAATGCCCTCCATATTGAGCTGATAATCAACCGTGAGGTTAACTTTGCGCGCCTCTACATCATTAATATTGGCCGATACCTGGTACATGCCATAAGTTGGCGGTACGATGATGACGTTATCAATACCGGGGTTGCAAAAGCTGCGGAATAGGATATCGATAGCCTCGTCGCTACCGTTACCTAAAAATATATTGGGTACCGGTACGCCCTTAATCTCGCTCAAACGCTTTTTTACGGCTATTTGTAAAGGATCGGGGTAACGGTTATATTGCTCGTGCAAAGGAGAGCCGAAGGCATTTTCGTTGGCATCCAAATAAACACTGGCCTCCCCCTGAAATTCATCACGTGCTGATGAGTAGGGTGTGAGGTTTTTGATATTATTGCGAAGAATGTTATTTACGCTAAACATAATGTTATTTCTTAGAGCGTCATTGCGAGGAACGAAGCAATCTCTATGTTGTACAGGTCCGATTAGTATCTTCGACCGGCTTACGTAAAGATTGCTTCGTTCCTTATAACGACGCATTGTTAATGTGTTGATTATCAGTATGTTTATTTTTACACTGACAATCAGTATCCTTAATTTATAGCATCGGCACGCTCAATCGCCGCGTGAAGGGCTGTTACGTTATTCACTGTTGTTTGTTTTTGGTGTGAATGATTGCTGACGCAATTTGTCTTGACACAAAAGTAACCAAAAAGTCAAGACTGCCCGATCCTTCCGCCCACAGGCCAAACCCGGCCCGGCGTGCAGTCGGGCCTTTGCGCACTTTTCTTTTTTGCGAAAAACATCTTACAGGTTTCGAATGTCATCCCTGTTTTTTCCGGCTGGCCGGATCGGATACTCGCAATGACGATTTTGTTGATTTTTATTTCCCCATTCTCAAACTTACCGCATTTTTATGCGCATGCAAACCTTCCAACTCGGCCAAAATTTCTACCGTAGGCCCAATGTTTTGTATGCCTTTCGGCGATATATGCTGAAAGGTGATCTTTTTTACAAAGGAATCAACCGATACACCCGAATAGGCCCTGGCATAAGCGCTGGTAGGCAAGGTATGGTTAGTTCCCGAGGCATAATCGCCAACACTCTCGGGCGTTAAGTTTCCTAAAAATACTGACCCGGCGTTAATAATCTGGTTGACAACCGACTGCCAGCTTTCGGTAGCTAATATTAAATGCTCGGGGGCATACAGGTTGCTGAATTGCATGGCCTGATCCAAATCATTCACCAAAACAGAATAAGAGTTAGCTATCGCGTTACCGGCAATCTCTGCTCTTGGTAACGTAGGCAACTGCTTTTCAAGCGCCTTATTGGTTAGGTCGATGATGCTTTGCGATGTACTTACCAAAATAGATTGACTGTCGGTACCGTGCTCGGCCTGCGCCAATAGATCTGCGGCTACATAGTCTGGGTTGCTGGTTCCATCAGCAATAACTAAAACTTCTGACGGCCCGGCAGGCATATCAATAGCACAGGTGGTGGTTGATTGGATGATGGTTTTAGCCTTGGTGACAAACTGATTGCCAGGGCCGAATATCTTATCAACCGATGGAATTGTTTCGGTACCGTAGGCCATCGCGGCAATAGCCTGGGCGCCACCTGCCAGGTAAATTTTCTCAATCCCAAGCAATTGGGTAACGTAGGCTATAAAAGCATTTACCTTACCGCTTTTTTGCGGGGGGGAGCAAACTACAATCTGGTGGCAGCCTGCAATTTGGGCAGGGATACCTAACATCAGCAAGGTGCTTGGCAAAACAGCGGTTCCGCCGGGGATATATAAACCTACACGCTCAATGGGCCGCAACTCGCGCCAGCAGGTAACGCCGGGCATGGTTTCAACTTTGTCTTCGGTTTTTAATTGTGTTTGATGGAATTTTTTGATGTTTTGATAGGCAGTTTCCAAAGCTTGTTTTTGCTCGGGTAACAGCGTAGAGGCTAAGGCGGCCAGTTCTTCCTTATCTAAATAAAGCTTTTGCAGGTCAACTTTATCAAACTTGTGCGCATAATCAAGTAGGGCACGGTCGCCATACTCACGCACCTGGGCTATTACTTCCTCAACAACACTTCTGATCTCGTTCGCCGGATCCACATTGCGCTGAACCAATGCTTTAAGTTCGGCTGCTGTTAAAGCATTGTAAGCAAATGAGCCCCCCAGTCCCCTGAAGGGGGAGCTAATGTCCTCAGTTTCTTTTTTGATATCTGTCATGTCTTATCAATAGTTATCAATATCGTTTCGTTTTGCATACTTCCTCCCCTTCAGGGGGCCGGGGCCCTATACGATGATCTTTTCAATCGGCATCACTACGATGCCCTGGGCTCCGGCTTGTTTTAGCTTGCTGATCTTATCCCAAAAATCGCGTTCGGGGATAACGGTATGTACTGCAACCCAATCTGGTTCGGCCAAAGGCACCACCGAAGGGCTTTTTACGCCGGGAAGCAAATCAATTACCTGTTGCAAATTGGCTTTGCTTACGTTAAGTACTACATATTTGGTTTCTTTAGCGCGCAATACCGATTGGATGCGGGCTATCAACTCTTCTATCAGGTCCTTATTCTCGATGTTCTTGTTACCGATCAGGATTGCTTCCGACGACATCACATCGGCAAACGGTTTCAATCCGTTACTTTTCAGCGTTCCACCGGTGGAAACAATATCAAAAATGGCATCGCTTAAGCCTAAGCCCGGCGAAATTTCCACCGAACCGGAGATCATCCTTACATCGGCCTTAATATTGTTTTTAACCAGGAATTTTTCAAGGATGGCGGGGTAGGAGGTGGCAATGGCTTTACCACCCAGATCTGCCAGGGTTTCAACCGGGCTGTTATTCGGGATGGCGATCTTCAACGTGCATTTTCCAAAACCCAGACGTTGCAGGTAATCAACATCTACTTCGGTTTCTTCAATCATGTTTTCGCCAACAATACCCAGGTCGGCAATGCCGTCCTGAACGTATTCAGGAATATCATCATCACGAAGAAAAAGGATTTCTAAAGGAAAATTGGATACCGGGGAAATAAGCGAGCTTTTGTAGTTCTCGAAATTTAAGCCGCAATTTTTTAATAATTCAACAGACTTTTCATTCAGGCGGCCCGATTTCTGGATCGCTATTTTAAGTGTTTTCACAAATTTGGTATTAAGAATAGTAAAAGATGGAACGGGTTTGTTAATAAAAACATACAGATATGCGAATCGTTACTTTGTACGATGATGCAGATGCAGTTGATGTATGTTAAAACCGTTCATTTACTTGAGGTAAGTTGTGGCAAATATAGAGAGATATTGGATAAATCAAAATTATTTTACAAACCTGATAAGGCAAACGCATTAAAAAAGTTCATTTGACTTTATTGGCGCAAAAAGGGAAAGCTCCTGAAAAAAGGGGGGGCGCCTACGGAGCCAAAACTTCTTCTTTTTGTTCCCTATAAACAGGAAGCTCCTACCGGAGCTCCTTAACGGTTTGTTTTTGACTCCAGCGGAGTCGCCTGTTTATAGGATAGAGGCCTTTAACCTGCTTTGGCTCCGTAGGGGCCTCCTCTTATTTTTTAATGCGTTTGCACTGACAATCCTGAAATATTACGGAAGGCCATAGCCAATGGTATTAATTAAAGCAGTAAGGGCCCGCAGGCCCTTACTTAAACTTATTCGCCTCTTTTAAGGCCGTATTTTTCAATTTTACTGTATAAGTGGCTTCGCTGAATGTCAATATCATCCGCTGTTTTTGATACGTTCCAGTTGTTTTTTTCCAGCTTGAATTTGATGTATTCCCTTTCGGCAAAATCCTTGTATTCCTGGAAGTTTTTAAACTGATCGAAATCGGTTTGCGGCGCCGCGGCAGCAATGGCCGTAACGGGAGCAGATGGGTTAGCAAAGGCCTTTACATCGCCATCGGTAATGGTTTTATCGCTTAAAATAATTAAACGCTCAATCATGTTACGCAATTCGCGGATGTTACCGGTCCAGGGCAGGGCCCTCAATGCTTCAAGAGCGGGCTCCGACATCCGTTTTACCGGCATACCGTAGTCGCTGCAAATTTCTTCCAGAAAGCTTTGCGCTAATAAGCCGATATCGTCCCTGCGCTCTGCCAATGACGGAACATGGATCAGGATCACGCTTAGGCGATGGTACAAGTCCATCCGGAAATTACCGGCTTCGATTTCTTTCAGCAAATCTTTGTTAGTTGCCGCTATCACGCGCACGTCAACATCAATTTCTTTCTCGCCACCCACGCGGGTAATTTTGTTTTCCTGCAAGGCACGCAATACTTTGGCTTGTGCCGACTGACTCATATCGCCAATCTCGTCCAAAAATAAAGTTCCGCCGCTGGCCGATTCAAATTTACCAATCCGTTGTTTGATAGCCGACGTAAACGACCCTTTTTCGTGGCCGAATAATTCGCTTTCAATCAATTCGGATGGTATGGCGGCGCAGTTAACCTCAATCAGCGGCGCGTTGTTACGATGTGATTTTTCGTGAAGCCAGCGTGCCACCAACTCCTTACCGGCACCGTTGGCACCTGTTATCAGTACACGGGCATCGGTAGGGGCAACTCTGTCAATAGTTTCTTTAATTTTGCTGATCCCTTGCGATTCGCCTAAAATTTCGCGGGTTTTTGATACCCTGCGTTTTAATACTTTGGTTTCGGTTACCAACGATCCGCGATCGAGGGCATTACGTACCGTAATCAATAAACGATTCAGATCTGGTGGTTTCGAGATAAAATCAAAGGCGCCTTTTTTACTGGCTTCAACGGCGGTTTCCACGGTGCCGTGGCCGGATATCATGATAAAAGGAAGATCAGGTTTGATAGCTAATCCTTCGGAAAGTACTTCCATACCGTCCATCCGATTCATTTTGATATCGCAAAGAACCAGGTCGTAGTCATTTTTCTGGATCAGCTCCAGGCCGTCAATCCCATTGTCTATATCATCAACCAGGTAGTCTTCGTATTCTAAAATTTCGCGGAGTGTATTTCTGATTGCCCGTTCATCATCTATTATCAGGATCTTTGACATATATTTATGTAATAGTTATTAAGGTAGGGTTAAAATAAGCGTCTAAGTTATATAAAATTTGTATAGAAAAGTAAACACAAAAAAAAGCATACTGTTTTTGAAAAGTAAAAAAATAACCCCTTCTCTAAAAAGAGAAGAGGTTAAAGTTTCAGTAGCACATCTGTAAGCCGGGTTCTGTCCTCCGGTTTCCCGGGTTTCTATCATTAATCTGCTCCGTACATTGCTGTCCGGCTCTATCAACCTACCCATCCCAACGTTGGCCCGCCTAAACGAACCACACGGAAGCGAGCAGCCTCACTTTCGGGACCTATTTGGTTTTTCAACTCCTGAGGTTTACCGCAATGCATGTCGCCATACATAGCTGTGAGCTCTTACCTCACATTTTCACCCTTACCCCGGTTTTAACGCCGTGGCGGTATATTCTCTGTGGCACTTGCTGTCGCCCACTGAAGGCGCCTTCCCGTTAGGAAGCAGGATGCTCTATGTTGCCCGGACTTTCCTCTCTGCGTTTGAGCGCATAGCGATAGAACGATCTGCCTTGTTGCAAAGGTACACAATTGGGTTTGATGGTTGTATGGTGTTTTATATTTATTAACTATTGCTTTTGTTTTATTTTTGGATGTATAAAGATTTGTCAACTTTTTAAAAGTTGACAAATCTGAGCAGTTCGAAAACGAACACCATCTGTACGGTTTTGATACAGGTGGATATGAATGATAAGTCATAATTAATTAAAATACAGCGTCTTAAAAAGAAGGCACAGTATTTCCTGATAAAATTTGATGGAACTTTCACGACATAAATAAGGACATGCTAAAGAATTATTTTAAAGCCGCCTGGCGAAATACTTTTCGTAACCTAAGTTTTAATGCCATCAATATTGTTGGATTAGCCGCAGCTTTGTCAAGCTTTATCATCATATTACTTTACCTTAATTATGAGTTAAGCTACGATAAATGGAGTCCCGAACTAAGCAAGGTCTATAAAGTTTCCATGCAAATGAAAGGAGAGGTGCAGGAACGGACGCCTGCGCCTTTGGGAGCGCTGCTGGCTCGGCAATTTCCTGATGCGGAAGCCGCCACCTCCATCCAGCCCTCTGGCGACTATGAAGTTTTACTTGATGCCAATGGGAAAAAAATATACCAGAAAAATGTGGTAAGCGTTGATTCGAGTTTTTTAAAAGTATTTCCTTATAAGTTACTGAAGGGCGATGCCTCTGCCGCCTTGAATCAACCAAACGCTGCCATATTGAGTGAAGAGCTATCCCACAAGTTGTTTGGTGATGCCGATCCCACCGGAAAGACGATCAAGGTTTATAATGATATCCAGTGCGTAATAACAGGCGTAATGGAAGAGCCTAAAGGCCCTTCGCATCTTACAGTTAAAATGCTCATGCGCAACCCCCATGAAAAACAAGGCAACTTTTGGGCAAATTATTCTTTTGTAACCTATCTTAAACTAAAGCATTATAATTCTGAGCCTAACACAGAAGATGCCATCAACAGGATATATTATAATGATCATTTAAAAAGAGATAGCAGATCTTTTGAAGGATATAAACGTGCCGGTCAGGAAACATCGCTGTTTATAGATGCTGTGCCCCAAATATATAACTTCCCCAAGCATGGCAGCAGCCCGTTCAAGGTAGTATCCATACTGTTGACGCTCGCGCTATCGTTATTACTGGCAGGTTCAATCAATTTCAGTAACCTTTCCATAGCAAAGGCAGTCAATAGGGCAAAAGAAGTCGGCGTACGCAAAGTCCTGGGTTCCAGCCGCAAGCAGTTAATCCTCCAGTTTATGATCGAAACGAGCCTGCAATGCCTCATTAGTTTAGGCATGGCGGCTATTATTGTTTACCTTGCAATTCCCTATATCAATCATTCTTTTAATATCACATTAAGCTTTTGGCAACAAAACAACACGCTAATGCTTATGGGGCAAATAGCACTTTGCTTGTTGATCGTCGTCCTGCTTTCAGGGTTGTACCCATCTTTACTTTTGTCGCGTTTTAATACTACAAAAGTTTTAAAAGGCAATTATTCCGGTGGCAATAAAGGCACACTTTTACGCAACAGCCTGATCGTTTTGCAGTTTATGGTTTCCGTTTTTTTTATCATATCGATCTTGGTTATCCATAACCAGATGGATTATATGGTAAGTAAAGACAAGGGATTTTCCGGCGATCAGGTGATGCGAATTGAAGTAACACAGCGAACAAGGGAAGCCGGGTTTTCCGCTGTTCAAAGTGCCTTGTTATCTATACCAGGTGTTAAATATGTTGCTAAAACTACCAAGGTGCCAGGAGATAACCTGTTTGTGGATACCTCGACTATTGGTTTCAAATACAATGGCAAGGGCTACCGCCTGTCGTCGGTCAAGGTCAGTAAAGATTATTTTAACACTTTACAAATCGCTTTAATAAAGGGCCGGTATTTTACAGATGGGGTTGCTGATCAAAATACCCGCTCAGCTATTATTAATGAAACAGCAGCGAAAAAACTGGGTGTCACCAACCCGATAGGCAGCACTATCACTTTTCCATACTGTGATAGTATCCCATTGCACATCGTCGGTGTTGTAAAAGATTTTCATGTTGAGGGCTTTGAAAGGGAAGTGCTGCCAGAAGTGTATACTATAGGTAATAAAGCATGCATGTATCAGTCAGGTGGTGCAATGGTGGTCAAATTAAACAGCAGGCATGTTCAGCAATCTGTTGCAGCAATTGAACATGCATGGAAAGGTATTGAACCCGCCTATCCGATCCGTTATTCCTTTTTGGATGATAATTTTAACAAGCTGTTCCTTTCTTATACTAAGCTTCAGCTGATCCTCACCTTTTTTGCAGTGATTGCCATCATGATTTCCGTGATGGGGCTGTTTGCCCTCACGGTATTCTTTACACGCCAGCGAACAAAGGAGATAGGTATTAGAAAGGTATTGGGGGCCACAGTTACACAACTTGTAGCCTTGCTCAGTAAAGAATTTGTATACCTGGTGCTTCTTTCGGTGGTTATTATAACGCCTATTGCCTGGTGGTTTATGCAAAAGTGGTTGCAAACATTTGCTTACCGCATTAATATATCTTGGTGGCTCTTTTTTGTTGCTGGATTTGCGGCCATTCTGATCGCATTGGCAACCATCGGCTTTAAGTCGATAAAAGCTGCTTTGGCAAATCCTGCCAAAAGTCTGAGAAATGAATAAATAGCGTTGCGTCAATATCGCGGGAAGTCTGGAATGCCCAGTTAGTTCAAAAGGGCCAGAAGCCGGAGCTGGTTTTAATCGCATTCCGGCTAAAACTTAATTGTGGCACCGATGTTGCTATTACAGATCCTGACGATCAATAAATAGTAATCATGAAAAAAATTAAATTCTTAATAATCCCGGCCTTGCTGTTATCATTCCAGGCGATGGCTCAGCATCAAACCCCTTCTGATGGTAAAGTGGGTAAAACCATCAATAAGATCGGAAACAAGACTGCCGAAGTTGCCGTAAAGGGCGCATCTGCCGTTGGTGATAAAAAATACGATTCGAAGGTAGGGCCAGGTGGTCAAACCATCTATATCAACAAACACTCCCGCTATTATTATGTAAATGGCCGTGGAAAAAAGGTTTATGTAAGCAAATCAAAATTAAGGAACGTACATCACAGATAAATCGTTTCGATAGTGAAAGCCCGCAAACTTAAAGTCTGCGGGCTTTTTTTGCGAGTTAATTACCGGTTTTTGGTACTACATTCTTAATAAACCCTACCGCCATGAGTGCGCCTAAAAAGCCCAATCCTGCGGAAATCCGCATAATATAGGCGTATGCATCAATAAAGCTTTGATGATAAGCAGCTTTAACCAGGGCGCTGTCGCGAGCACTAACTTTCTCCGGAACTTTGGCGTTACCCAAATTGGCGCCCTGGCTCATCACCAGTTGCCGGTTGCTATCATTCAACGGCACTGATTTGATATGCTGTTGTAATGCACCCGAAAATAGCAAAACGGCCAAAGCACCCAATATCGCGTTAGCAAATACATTGGAGATCCTGGTCACGGCATTATTTACCCCGGATGCCGTTCCCGAAAAATGATCGCTGACGGAAGCCATTACTGTTGCCGTAAGCGGCGCCACAGTGAACGACATTCCCAGTCCGAAAACAATTATGCCCGGAAAAAATGATGTCCAGTACCCGGCGGGGCCCTGGGTTTGTTTTACAAACGAAAGCATCAACAAGCCTGTACCTGCCAGTGCCGGGCCGCCTATCAAAAATAACCTTGGCCCATGTTTGTCTGCCAGGCTCCCGGCAAACCTGGCCAGGGTGATCATCAAAACCGTGAAAGGCAAAAAGGTAAGCCCTGATTGTAACTGGCTGTAACCTTGTACCTGTACCAGGTTTAAACCCAAAAACAACATACCCGTGCCCAGCCCCGCGTACAAAAAGAAGGTCAACAGGTTAGCTCCGCTAAAAGTGAGGTTAGCAAACAGGGTAAGCGGCATCATGGGGTATTTGCTTTTGTTTTCAATATAAATAAATGCAGCCAAAAGCAACAGGCCAGCCGTTAATGCACAATAGATCTGCCAGTTAAGCCAACCTACCGCCGGGACGCGCAAGAAGCCAAATGTGAGGCAGGCCAGGCTAAGGGCAATGGTGATAGCGCCAGCAAAATCCAGCGGATGCCGGTTGGCATCTTTAGTTTCATCTACGCGCAGCCACAACATCAGCAGGGCAGCAAGGCCAATGGGAATGTTGATGAAAAAAATATAGCGCCATAAACCAGCATCGCCCAAAGCGCCCCCAAGTATAGGGCCACCCATGGTAACTACCGTGGTAAAGGCCGACCAGGTGCCGATAGCTTTACCCCGTTCGTTCTCGTTGATGGATGATGAGATGAGCGACAAACTCCCCGGAATCATCAAGGCACCGCCAATGCCCTGAATAATGCGGAACAGGATAAGGAAAGTTACATCGGGCGCAAAACCGCATGCCAGCGAGCCGCTTATAAAAACGCTTATGCCTACCATGAATATTTTTTTTCGTCCCAACTGATCCCCCAGCGATCCGCCGATCAGGATCAGGGCCGCCAGCATCAGCAGATAAGCGTTGATGATCCAGAATAAATCGGTGCCGTTAGCTTTGAGGCTTTGTTGCAACGAGGGTAGTACCACGTTGAGCGCTGTTCCGTCGATAAATGCCATGGCGGATGCCAGTATAGCTGATACCATGACCCATTTACCCTGGGTGCTGTGAAGCGCGACAGTTTGCATGAATGAAGTTAGTGAATAATTACGGTAGCCGGAGAAAAATTTGGTATCTGTAAAAGATTAAAAAGAGAGGGCTTATTTAACTATTAAATTACCGCTAATGACCAGCCATCGCCAGGATATTCGTGCTGGGGAAACTCAAACTACATCTGATCCCTGACTTCCAGTAAAAACTGTTTCAGGGTTTCCAGCGAATTGATGATGCTTTGGTTGTCTTTGGTGTCGCCCAGGTTTTCTTTCAGGTAATCTTTAGCGCCTTGCAGGGTATAACCTTTATCGCGGATCAGGTTGAAAATAATCTTCAGGTTCTCAATATCCTCGGGGGTAAAATACCGGTTGCCTTTTTTGTTTTTTTTGGGTTGAAGAATATCAAATTCCTTCTCGTAAAAGCGCAGGAGCGATTGATTGACATCAAACATGGCTGAAACTTCGCCCATGGTATAGTATAGCTTGCTGATATCGCGTTCTTTGTAAGGCATGATGCAAATTTAAGTCTTTAGTCTAAAGTCTTTAGTCTAAAGTGAAAAAATATCTAATTAAGCAAGTCGATTTATATAACAAAGACTCTTGACTATGGACTAAAGACTTCGGACTTTCGACTAAAGACATATCTTTGCACACTCAATTTTATACAAATGACTGCTCAGGAAATACGCCAGGCTTTTTTAGATTTTTTTGCTTCCAAAGGACATACCATCGTGCCATCGGCACCTATTGTGGTTAAAAACGACCCTACGCTCATGTTTACCAACGCGGGTATGAATCAGTTTAAATCTATCTTTTTAGGAGAAGAACCGGTAAAATTTCCACGCGTAGCGGATACGCAGCGCTGCCTGAGGGTATCGGGCAAGCATAACGATTTAGAAGAAGTTGGAATAGACAGCTACCACCATACCATGTTCGAGATGCTCGGCAACTGGAGCTTTGGCGATTACTTTAAAAAGGAAGCCATTGCCTGGAGCTGGGAATTACTCACCGAAATTTATAAATTAGATAAAAGCCGCCTATATGTTACCTATTTTGAAGGTGACGAAAAAGAAGGCTTAGCAGCCGATACCGAAACCCTGGAGTTATGGCGCGAATTTGTTGCCGACGACCATATACTACCCGGCAATAAAAAGGATAACTTTTGGGAAATGGGCGAAACCGGCCCCTGCGGCCCTTGCTCTGAAATACACTACGATGGGCGTACCGATGCTGAACGTGCTCAAATTGACGGCGCTACCTTGGTAAACGGCGTTGACGACAGCGTAATGGAAATTTGGAATGACGTATTTATGCAGTTTAACCGGCTGAAAGACGGTAGTCTACAACCGTTACCAGCCAAGCATGTGGATACAGGCATGGGCTTTGAGCGTTTGGTGCGTATAATGCAAGGCAAAACATCTAATTATGATACGGATGTTTTCCAACCGCTGATCCAGTTTATTGCGGAGAAGAGTGGTATTGTTTATGGGCCTCACCCTGCCCTCTCCAAAGGAGAGGGTTCTGATTTACAGGCTTCAGAAGCGCACGCTTTAAAAGTCCTCTCCTTTGGAGAGGATTTAGTTGAGGCTAAGACTGATGTTGCCATGCGTGTGATGGCTGATCATATCCGGGCTATTAGTTTCGCTATTGCGGATGGGCAGTTGCCTTCGAACAATAAAGCTGGTTATGTGATCCGCAGGATTTTGCGTCGTGCGGTACGATACTCTTATCAATACCTTAATTTTAAAGAGCCGTTTTTAAATCAATTGGTTCCCATTTTGGCTCAACAGTTTGTAGGGGTATTTACTGAGTTGGTTAATCAGAAAGATTTTGTGCAGAAAGTTGTTCTTGAGGAAGAGGTTGCATTTTTGAGGACGCTTGATCGTGGGATAAATAAATTCGAAGAATTTATACAAAAGGAGGCACAGGAAATTGAACTGATTAAAAACCTGGCCAATGATTCATCGTCGAGTCTTCCTACTGCTTTTAAAGATTCGAAGACAACTATCATTCGTGGAAATTTTGCTTTTGAATTATCTGATACTTACGGATTTCCTTTGGATTTAACAGAACTTATGGCACGAGAAATTGGTTGGACTGTTGATGTTGAAGGCTACGAAACCGCCCTTGCCCAACAAAAATCTCGCTCCCGCGCTGCCACAGCCATTGATACCGGCGACTGGATCCTACTAAAAGAAGATGACACAGTCGAATTTGTAGGCTATACTGAAACCGAAACCATAGCCCACGTAGTAAAATACCGCAAGGTAAAAGCCAAGGGTAAGGAGCAATACCAGATCGTTTTAGATAAAACACCTTTTTATGCCGAAAGCGGCGGACAGGTGGGCGATACCGGTGAATTGATTTTTCCGGACGGGGAGATCGTCCCGGTAACAGATACCAAAAAAGAGAACGGGCTGATTGTACATTTTGTAGATCAACTGCCCGAGGATATTGACGATGCTTTAACAGCCATGGTCGACGTAGATAAGCGTAAGGCAACCAACAATAACCACTCGGCAACGCACTTGCTGCATGCCGCCTTGAAGGAGGTATTAGGCAGCCACGTTAACCAGAAAGGTTCGTTGGTAAATAATGAATACCTGCGTTTTGACTTTTCGCACTTCAGCAAGGTGACCGACGAAGAAATAGCCCGCATTGAAGCCATTGTGAACGAAAGGATCAGGGAGAACATATTGGTTGATATACAAGAGTTACCTAAGGAAGAAGCCATAGCCATGGGCGCCAATGCCTTATTTGGCGAAAAATATGGCGATACCGTGCGGGTGGTTACCATGGACATGAAGTTTAGCATCGAGCTTTGCGGCGGTACACACGTACAATCCACCGGTCAGATCGGTTTCTTTAAAATTATTGCCGAGAGCGCGGTAGCCGCCGGTGTCCGCCGGATCGAGGCCATTACCGGTGTTGCGGTTGAGCAATATTTTAATGAGCAGGGCAAACTGATACAACAACTTAAAGAACTACTTAAAAACCCAAAAAACGTAGCCAAAAGTGTTGAAGGCTTACTTGACGAAAATAGCAGGCTGAAAAAAGAACTGGAAAAATCCGTTTATGAAAAGGCCGCAGGTTTAAAACAGGTGTTGGCTGCGAAAGCAGAAGCCATTAACGGCATTAACTTTATAGCCCAACAAGTTGATTTGCCCAATGCCGATGCCATCAAAAACCTGGCCTACAGCCTGAAAGATATTGTGCCTAATTTGTTCCTGGTGTTAACTGCCCAAATTGACGGAAAGCCTAACATCACCGTAATGATTGAAGAGAGCCTGGTGAAAGAAAAAGGCCTGAATGCAGGCAATATTATCCGTGAGCTGGCTAAAGAGGTTCAGGGCGGTGGCGGCGGTCAGCCGTTTTATGCTACCGCAGGTGGCAAGGATGTTAGTGGCTTGCCAAGGGTATTGGATAAAGCAAGAAGTTTTATCCCTGCTTGATGTAAAAATAAAACTCAATGTCGTTTAGTTAAGCAGTTTCGCACAGGGGGGCAAAGTTAGTCGCGCGCAACAACACACCCCTGCAGCCGCCCCCTCTCAAGAGGGGAGAAGAGTAAAAACGTTCATTATCAATGTAATATGCAAGAAAAGCGGCGGCCCGCGCGATTCCCCTCTCGAGAGGGGCGGAGGGGTGTGTTCTATACAAGCGGTGTTCAACTCCATTCCCAACTATACCACATTGAGTAAATAGTGGTTAAAAAAAATCTTCTGTGAGCGATGATGTATCATAACAACGCCTACAGAAGATTTTTTTTGCTATTGCTTAATAGCGATATATTTAGTCTTTACGTCCGCGGCCTTTATCACCATCGTCGCCACGTCCATGTCCTTTATCACCATCGTTGCCAGGTCCGCGGCCTTTATCACCGTTGTTGCCAGGTCCATGTTGATTCCCACGGTCGTTACCAGGTCCGTTATTATGCTGATTTCCATTTCCACGGTCGCCACCATGATTCTCCATTTTTTTAGCCTGGCCCGGAGGCATGCCATGTGAATTGCCACGTTGTTTGTAACGTACATCGCGTGTGTCACGTATAATTTGTTGCTTGCCGTTATGGCCTTTAAATTTACTGTACTGTACCCTATCCTGGTTAAAGTTTAAATAGGGGCGTGGCCTGTTTACTACCACTTTATAACCTGAATACAGGTCATAATTGCTATATCGTGCGGGTAAGGCTGATGCATATATCCATCGCCCGTTGCTTAAATAAATAAACTGATGAGATGATACACTGTAATAACTTTCAACATCAGGCAGGTAATAATAATCGGCCCTGTCATAACCCACCGGCCCCCAAACGGGCTGCGTACCAATATTAATGTTCACGCTGATTTGCGCATTTGAGGCGGAGTGGATGGTTGTAAGCAGTAAAACGCTCAGCAGGCACCGGAAAATAATTTTGTTCATGGCTTGTATAATTACTTTTTGTTGGATAGATTTAGTATTCGTTTGAATACAATTTTGTTTACGATGGATATGTTTTTATTTAATTACCCATCTGTTAACATGAATAATAGTTTCAATTTTTATGCCGATAATGTTTTTAGCATTAGGCATAAAAACTAATAAGTTTATATTTGAAGCGACTTAGCCCTATTGGCGGGCTGAATACCTTTTTTTAGAATGACAAATACAACTGTTGCAAACACCGAAAAGTATGAGTTAGTAGTAGGCCTGGAAGTACACGCGCAGCTCTCAACAGCAAGCAAAATATTTTCGTCCGATTCGTCAGCTTTCGGTGGTAAGCCCAATACCCATGTAAGTCCGGTTTCATTAGGCCACCCGGGCACATTACCCCGCGTTAATAAAAAAGCTATTGAATATGCCGTTAAATTAGGGTTGGCTGTTGATAGCCGCATCAACCTGAATAACCATTTTGCGAGGAAAAACTATTTCTACGCTGATTTGCCTAAAGGCTACCAGATTAGCCAGGACACCGAACCCATTTGCATTGGTGGCAGTATAGAAGTGCACTTAAAAAGCGGCGAAACCAAAAATATTGCTATCCACCATATTCACATGGAAGAGGACGCGGGTAAAAGCATGCACGACCAGCATGGCACCGACTCGCTGATCGACCTGAACAGGGCAGGGGTGCCTTTATTGGAGATCGTATCCGAACCTGACATCCGTAGTGCCGAAGAAGCGCACCATTACTTAACCGAGATCCGCAAACTGGTACGCTACCTTGATATTTGCGATGGAAACATGGAAGAAGGCAGTCTGCGTTGCGATGCCAATATCTCGGTACGTTTAAAAGGCGCCGAAAAATTAGGTAACCGCTGCGAGGTGAAAAACCTTAACTCTATCCGCAATGTACAGCGGGCCATTGAGCACGAGTTTCAGCGCCAGGTAGCCGTGATTGAAGCCGGAGGGCATATCGACCAGAATACGCTGAACTTTGATGATAATACAGGTGAAACATCGGTACTCAGATCGAAAGAAATGGCTAACGACTATCGCTACTTCCCCGATCCAGACCTGCCGCCAGTTATTTTAACCGAAGACGATGTTCAAAAGGTACGCGCCATGATGCCCGAATTGCCTA
Organism: Mucilaginibacter paludis DSM 18603; assembly: GCF_000166195.2. Classification (NCBI taxonomy): domain Bacteria; kingdom Pseudomonadati; phylum Bacteroidota; class Sphingobacteriia; order Sphingobacteriales; family Sphingobacteriaceae; genus Mucilaginibacter; species Mucilaginibacter paludis. Next base: position 8,260,180 of record NZ_CM001403.1, on the reverse strand, counting down.
AAGCGCTTTATCATAAATATATTAACCAGTTGGGCCTTTCGGTTTACGATGCATCCGTTATTACTGCCGATAAGGATCTTGTTCATTATTTTGAAGCCTTAACCGGCCTTACCGATCATTATAAAACTGCGGCTAATTGGATGATGGGCCCGGTGAAATCATATCTGAATGAGCAAAACATCAGCATTAACGATTTAACTTTAAAACCCGCACAACTGGCAGACGTGATTGCTTTGGTGGATAGCAACAAGGTTAGTAACTCGGTTGCGGTACACAAAATATTCCCGGTGTTAATTAAAAACCCCGATAAAACCGCCCACCAGGTAGCCGAAGAGTTGAATTTATTGATCAGCGAAGATTCTTCGGACGTAGCCGGTTTCATCAAACAAACACTGGCCAAGCATCCTGATAAAGTTAAAGAATACCATAAAGGCAAAAAGGGAGTTTTAGGTTTATTTATGGGCGATATCATGAAGTTATCCAAAGGGAAGATAGACCCCAAAAAAACCAATCAATTATTAATAGAAGTATTGGAATCATCAAAATGAAATTAAAAGTAGTTCCCGTTATTTTAAGTTTTTGTGCTGCGGCTTTAGTATCCTGTAAAGACAAAAATGCCTTTGTGTTAAACGGCGAGATCACCAATCCTAAAGATATTAAAAAGGTGTATTTGTTGCAGAGCAACGGCAACCAGCTTGAAGTTGTTGATTCGGCTGCGCTGAGTGATCGCGCTCAGTTTTCGTTTAAAAGGCCGGCACCTACGCCAAGCCTTTATAAATTAAGGATTGGCGGGGTACTGTACGATTTGATTGCCCAGAATGGAGATGAGATTAACTTTAAAACCAATATCCAGGATACCACCAATGCATACGAAATAACAGGATCGTTGGAGTCGGACAAGATCAAGGCCTTTAATAAAATCAGCAACCATTACAGCAGCATCAATGATAAAATTATAGCCGATTATAATTACCAAACTCAAACCTTAAATAAACCCGCCGCGCCACTGTTTGCGGTTGCGATGGAGCGCTTAAGAAAAAATCAAAAGGCACTTTCGCTCGAGACGGTAAAATTTATGAACGATAACCTGTCATCGATAGCTGCCTTTTACGCATCAAACAGTTTGGCATTGGCAGACAATGAAAAAGAGCTTATCGCTTATGCCGACCAGATCAAAAATCAATTTACCGACAATCCGCTGGTAACCGATTTTAAGAAACACATGGCAGAATTGGTGCCTACTTCCGTTGGCCACAAAGCCCCCGATTTTACGATACTGGATACAGATAATAAGCCTGTTAAGCTATCCGATTATCGCGGAAAATATTTGATGATTGATTTTTGGGCTTCATGGTGCGGCCCCTGCAGGCAGGAAAATCCTAATGTTGTTAGGTTGTATAATCAATTTAAAGACAAAGGACTTAACATACTTGGCATATCGCTCGACGAAAAAAAGACGGATTGGCTGAAAGCTATAGCCGATGATAAATTAACCTGGAGACAGGCTACCGAATTTAAAAATTTTGAGAGCCCGGTGGTTAGAATGTATCATATTGAGGCTATTCCATCTAATTTTATGATTGATCCTCAGGGAAATATCATCGCCAAAAATATTACCGGTACCGAACTTGAAGATTTTTTAAACAAAACGTTCAGTAAATCTCAATAGAAAGTTAAGTCTATGTAACTATTAACAATTTGTTAATATGGGGTTAACCTATTCCTATAATTAAGCTTATACATTTACAAAAAAAACAATATGAGCAATTCAAAACAAAAGATTCTGATCGTTGATGATGAACCGGATATTTTGGAGTTGATTGAGTATAACTTAAAGAAAGAAGGTTATCAGGTTTTTGTTGCTAATAACGGCCAGGAAGCCGTTGCCGAGGCCAAAAGATCATTACCAGACCTGATTATACTTGACATTATGATGCCTAAAATGGATGGGATTGAAGCCTGCCGTATTATGCGCACCATGCCCGAATTTAAAAATACCTTTATGGTTTTTTTAACCGCCCGCAGTGAAGAGTACTCGGAAATTGCAGGTTTTAACGTTGGCGCCGACGATTATATAGCTAAACCCATTAAGCCACGCGCCCTGGTTAGCCGTATTAACGCAATATTAAGGCGCAACTCACCATCAGAAGAATTATCGGACAATAAACTTGAAATTGGCGATTTAGTGATTGACCGCGAAGCCTACCTGGTTTTTCAGGGTGGTAACAAAGTTGTTTTGGCCAAAAAGGAGTTTGAGCTGCTTTATTTGCTGGCATCAAAACCAGGTAAAGTTTATACCCGCGAAATTATCCTGAAAAACATCTGGGAAGATTCTGTAGTGGTAACCAACCGTACCATTGATGTACACATCCGTAAACTACGCGAAAAATTAGGCGAAACCTATGTTTCAACTGTTAAAGGCGTGGGTTACAAGTTTGAGTTACATTAAGTAATCAGGACAAAAAAATAGCTTTAACGTAAGCAAAATCTCCTGCATACCACCAAATAGACGGCGGCATGCAGGAGATTTTTTGTTTCAACTCTTCTCAGTGTATACGTTCCTGGCAACCAAAAATCTGTAGCCTGCCAAATAAGCTGAAAACTTTCATATTCATCTTTTTTTGATGTGAACGGCGGTGCTAAGTATTTAGTTAGTTATAAAAGTGGTTAAGCGCTTTATCGAAGGTGCCCGGACACTAAGAAAACCAGAATAAGCTTTCGCTCTGCGTGAAAACAGGAATATGAAGTGAGGAGTTTAACTTCAAAATTGTTAGTGGGATGTGTCCATTATATGTTAATTTTTTTCAGCCTACCTCCATCAGGTTAATCAAAATGATGGCATTTACACTTAACAATTCCAAACTAATTTCAAAAAAGCGTGTTTAAATCTGTATTTTGTGACCTTACTACTTAATCAATATGGCATCAGGTTTTTTTGCAATTTTGGATGATATAGCGAGCCTGATGGACGATGTAGCCGTAACTACCAAGGTAGCGGCAAGTAAAACTGCTGGTATATTAGGGGATGACCTGGCGGTAAATGCTGAGAAAGCTACTGGCTTTGTATCATCGCGCGAACTACCGGTACTGTGGGCCATTACCAAAGGCTCGTTAGTTAATAAACTGATTATCGTTCCCATTGCTTTAGCATTAAACTTGTTTTTCCCGATAGCTGTAAAATTGGCCTTGGTTTTAGGCGGCTTTTACCTGGCTTATGAGGGTGTTGAAAAAATAATAGAGTATCTTTTTCACCGTTCGGATGGTGCTCACCAAGAAGACAAGGAACATGCCAACAATGATAGTGCTGCCGAAAAAGCAAAAGTTAAATCAGCTATAACCACCGACTTCATTCTATCTATTGAGATCGTTATTATAGCGCTGGGTACAGTTGCCGAAGAGGGTATAGTTACACAGGCAATAACGGTTTCCATTGTGGCCTTTCTGGCAACCGTAGGCGTATATGGCATAGTTGCGCTTATTGTAAGAATGGACGACGCGGGTTATCAATTGATTAGCCGCTCAAATAACAAAGGCATTTTTTCGTCGTTGGGTATCTTACTCGTAAAATCTTTACCGGTTATCATCAAAATACTGAGCATTGTTGGTACAGTTGCTTTGATTTTAGTTTCGGGTGGCATATTTGTTCACAATATTGAGTATTTGCATCATTTATTGCCAAACATTCCATCCTTCATTAAAGAACTTTCCATTGGATTGCTTGCCGGATTAATTGTGGTTGGAGCGGTAACAGGTGGAAAAAAATTAATATCTCTATTTAAAAATTAGCCAACGATATTTCTTTGAATCAGATAATTAAACCGGCGGCAATTGCCGCCGGTTTAATTAGTCATTCCATTGTGACCTATGTTTCTTTCTTTTTAGGAACTTTAGCGCCAGCTTTCCTGGCTTCAGAGAGGCCGATAGCTATGGCCTGTTTTTTCGAGGTTACTTTTTTACCGCTACCGCTTTTAAGCGTGCCTTCCTTTTCTTCGTGTAAAGCCTCGTGAACCTTGCCCTGTGCTTTTGCTGAATATTTAGTCATGATGATAAAAATTATAGTGTTTTGTTAACCATTAACTACCTCACCGCCGTTAACATGAATGACTTGCCCGGTGATGAATGAAGCATCGTCTGAAGCCAGGAATACGTAGGCCGGGCCTAATTCTGAAGGCTGACCGGCGCGCTTCATAGCTGTTTCACTCCCAAAGCTTTTAATTTTTTCCTCATCAAAAGTAGCCACAATTAATGGCGTCCATACCGGACCCGGTGCCACGGCATTCACCCTGATTTGTTTTTCGGTCAGGTTAGTGGCCAGCGAGCGGGTAAAAGATGTGATAGCACCTTTGGTTGAGGAATAATCGATCAGGTTGGGAGAGGAGCGATAGGCAGTAACCGAAGTGGTATTGATGATACAATCGCCTGCACTCATATAGTTCAGCGCCGCGTTGGCGAAATGGAAATAGGCAAAAATATTGGTGCGGAAGGTATCATCCAATTGTTGCTCATCTATAGCTTGTGCATCTTTCTGCGGTACCTGCATCCCGGCGTTATTCACCAAAATGTTAAGCTTGCCCAGTTTGTCCACGGTTTGCTTCACTGCCTTTTTGCAAAACGCGCTCTTTTTCACGTCGCCCTTAAGCAGTAAACATCTCCTACCTTCGGCTTCAACCAGCTTTTGGGTGGCCCTCGCATCAACATCCTCGTCATAATAAACAATGGCAACATCAGCGCCCTCACGGGCAAAATGAATGCTTACCGCCCGGCCAATGCCGCTATCGCCACCCGTAACCAAAGCAACTTTACCCCCTAACTTACCTGAGCCCTGGTAGGCAGGCTTGATATATTGCGGCGCAGGGTCCATCATGGCTTCTATGCCAGGTTGTTTGTTTTGCTTGGCCGGTGTTTTCATCAGGCAAATGGTTTAAGTACAACCTTTACACAATCGTCTTCTTTTTTATCGAAGATTTCGTATCCGCGGGTCACTTCACTCAGCGGTAAAGTATGGCTGATGATATCGTTCAGAACTACTTTTTCTTCCTTCACTAAATCAATCAGGTGATCGATGTAATTTAGTACCGGGGCCTGGCCCATCTTCAACGTAATACCCTTGTCAAACAGGCGGTGCAACGGGAAGTTATCATAGGTAGATCCGTAAACACCCATGATAGATACGGTGCCCATACGGCGTACGGCTTTGAAAGCCATATCAAGTACCTTCATACTGCCAACCTCAAAATTGATCATCGCTTTGGCTTTATCCAGTAAGTCGCGTTCAGGCTCGAAGCCTACTGCGTCTACACAAACGTCGGCGCCGCGTCCTCCGGTCATACTACGGATGGCCTCTACCACGTCCACTTCATTCGGGTTCAGGGTTTCCACTTTGTTAACTGCCTTGGCCTTCTCCAGTCGATAATTTAACGGATCAATAGCAATAACGCGGCTGGCACCGTTGATCCATGCTGCCTTTTGAGCCATCAGCCCAACAGGACCGGAGCCGAAAATAGCCACAACCTCGCCGCCTTTTAGTTGCGCCCAATCAATGGCCGACCAGCCGGTAGGGAAGATATCCGTAAGAAAAAGCACCTGCTCATCCGTCATGTTATCCGGTACAATGCGTGGGCTGATATCGGCGTAAGGTACCCGTACGTATTCTGCCTGGCCGCCCGAATAACCTCCATACAAATCGGTGTATCCAAACAGGGCAGCTCCTTTTTTGTCAGCTATATCGCCATCAGGGCCGTAGTGTTTGTAATTAGAATTCTCGCAAGCCGGTGATGAGCCATGTGTGCAGAAAAAGCAATGTCCACAAGCTATCGGGAATGGTACAACTACGCGGTCGCCCTTCTTCAGGCGGGTTACTGCCGAGCCAACCTCTTCTACAATGCCCATAAACTCGTGTCCCATCACCATCGGGTGGGTTTGCGGTACTCCGCCGCTCAGAATATGGAGGTCTGATCCGCAAATAGCTGTCGAGGTAACTTTTAAAATAACATCCCCTTCGTTCTCAATACGTGGGTCTTCAACGGTATCATAACGGATATCGCCGGGTTTGTGAAAAACTGCTGCTTTCATAAGTATTTGTTGTTATTGATGTTTTTTATTAACTTTAAAGAAAATATATTGTTTTATTTATTGTAAAAATATCAAAACAGGAAGGTAATTGTCTTTGTAGTAGAAATATGACAACAGCTACTAACTCAATTGATCGCGACGGATACCATCAAAGTGTATGGCAGGTCCAGTCCCCTTTAGCCTTATCCGCTCCTGTTCCTGGTGATGCGGTTTACGATTGCCTTATTGTTGGCGGCGGCATTACCGGTTTAACTGCGGCCTTGTTATTGCAACAGGATGGAAAAAAAACAATTCTTACCGAGGCGCATACTATAGGCTTCGGCAGCACCGGCGGCACCAGCGCACATATCAACACTTTTGCCGACACCACTTTCCTGGAAGCTGAAAGCGCTTTCGGCGAGGAGGGCGCAAAGCAATTTGCCCAGGCTATAAAAGAAGGTTTTCAACAGATTAAAACAAATATTGAGCAGTTAGCCATCAATTGCGATTATGAAGATAAAGTTGCTTACCTGTATGCCGAAGACAAAGACGAGGCTAAACAGCTTGATGATATTTACAACGGAGCCATTAAAGTAGGAGTAGAGGTAAGCCGTGCCACCACGGTGCCTACTACCGTGAGCTATGTGCAAGCGTTAAAATTTGATGGACAGGCACAGTTTCATCCAATTAAATATTTGCAAGCTTTACAAAAAGGTTATGCTGCTGCGGGTGGTATTATTTTGGAAAACACACTGGTAGAAAGCCTGAGCCAGGAAGATGATATCCATATTGCCAGGGCGGGCAACGTAAGCATCAAGGCAAAAAAAGTGATCTATGCCACCCACCTGCCGCCAGGTATCAATGTGTTTAATTTTAAATGTGCTCCTTATCGCAGTTATGTAATGGCTGTTAAGTTAATCAGCGGGGATTATCCTGATGATCTGATCTATGATATGCAGGAACCCTACCACTATATACGCAGCCATCAAATAGATGGACAGCAATTGCTGATTGTGGGCGGTTTGGACCATAAAACAGGGCATGAAGATCCTGAAAAAGCATTTGCTGATCTTGAAAAGTATATCCGACAATATTATGACGTCTCCGCGGTTAAATTCAGATGGTCATCGCAGTATTATGTTCCTGTAGATGGGCTGCCTTATATTGGGCAAATGCCGTTAGCGGCAGCTGGCGTTTACTGTGCAACCGGTTATAATGGTAACGGGATGATGCTTGGTAGCGTGGCTGCCCGCATCCTTGCTGATATGGTGAGCGGCAACGAGAGCCCCTATGAAAAATTATTTAACCCATCGCGTGTGAAGCCTGTTGACAGCTTTACCGAATTTGTAAAAGAGAATGCTGATGTGGCCTATCATTTTGTGGCCGATCGTTTTGGTCTTAACCAATTGGAGTCTTTGCAACAAATTGAAAAGGGCAGCGGTAAGCTTGTTGAGGTTGAAGGGAAAAAGATTGCCGCTTATTGCGATGAGGAAGGCATCATCCACGCCCTTAACCCAACTTGTACACATGCAGGCTGCGTAGTGAATTGGAATGCCGAGGAAAAAAGCTGGGACTGTCCATGCCATGGTGCGCGTTACGGTATTGATGGTAAGGTACTTACCGGGCCGACTACTATAGATTTGCAAAAAATAGACAATGGTTAAAACTGAAATAGTTTTCCGTATCTGCGAATAACCTGGGCCTGATTGGATTTTGGCTTTAGTTAGTTTGTTGATTGCCGGCATGTGCAGCTCCCTACATCGTATTGGTTGTTGAAGAAAAAAATGCCTTTTAAAACATCTTGATAAAATTATCTATAATAGAGTTATCAGGAAATACATTTAATTTAGGCAAAGCATTAAATTTGCAAACGATGACAACTAATCCTAATATGAGCTGGGTTTATGATACCATGTTTAGTATCCCCGGTATGAACGAAGCGGTCAAGATTGACCTGAAATTGAACCGTAAAACCATCCTGTTGTTAGACAGTGTGATTGGTATCGGATTGAGCAATAAAGAAGGTGAATCTGCACCGGGTCTTACAGAGATGATCCCAAAAGAGATGCAGGACGAGCTGCGGGCTTTTTCTGAAGAATGCCTGAGTAAGGCCGGTTTGACCGAACTCAGCATAAAACTGAAAAATTTCCCGGGCAAGTAAATTAAAACTTGTTTAACGTTTTTCAGCTGTAGAAATGAAGCTCTGGATGAAGTAGCCCAGATTTTCAAAACATGAGCTTCAAAGTATTGAGCGATGTCAAGTTATAGATCTGCTACGATATTGGGTTCTCAAAACTTATAACAAATGCAACGAACATAATGCCTGGCAAAAAATCGTTGCATTTGTTTTGTTATGTATGACCGGCCTTAAGTCGATAGTTGAGCAATTATATCACTTAGAATGGCTTAATGCCTGAAAGGATTGTAGGCAAGTTCATATTCAAATTTCTGTAAGTTGTTATAAGAGTCTGATCGCACTAACAAAATCAGATCGGGCACAATTTCGGTAAAGATGCGTTCTCGTTACAGCGATGCAATTAGAAAAAAATCAGCTGTGCCTTCCTTCGCTATTATTAATAGCTACTGCGGTATTTCCATGCTGATATAATCGTACATGATATGATCTGTTCTGTTTTTTCCGCTGTTGCTGACAAGCGTGATGCTGTTATTGCCCCTGTGTAATTTAGATACGGGAATCTTCAATACATAAGTGCTGTATTTAGCGTGTATGCCCTGCCGAATCAAGGCGTTTCCGCCCGTTTTTAAGGTTGGCAGAAAAGTATCAAACGGGGTGATATCGTCATTTATAAAAGTAACGAGGCGGGCGCGATCAAGACTGGCAAAAGCAAATGTGAGCGTTGCTTCGCCGCCAACTGAAGGTAGTTTATCGAGGTTAAAATTGATTTTCCATGGCCACTGGCTAAGAGTGCCATCATTATTCCAGTAGGCGCTTTGCACATAATTCCAGTCTTTACGCCAGTCGCTGGAGCCAACATTGTAAATTAAGGGATTAGGTAAAGCAGGCGAGTACGTTTCCCACATAAATGGATGCCAGTATTGGTTCCCGAATTTAAACTCGATTGCAGTACGGTTAGGTATCCCTATCTCCCACATCAATTTTCCCTTATCACGCGGAATGACCCAGGTAAGCGTGTTTATTTGCTTAGTTTCACCACTTGATATGTTGATACCTTGCTTTTCAAATTCACCTACGGCGCCGCTGGCATAGGCATGTAATGTATATTGGCCTGGCCTCACATTGGCGATGGTGAACTTACCCTCATTGTCGGTTTTTACCCAGTATTGGTAGTTCTTTGAATCGTTTTCCCAATCGACTTCGGGAGTAGTCAGCCCTATCCAGGCATTGGCGCCTTTAACGTCCGGTTTATAAGGATCATTAATTTTAAATGTACCTGCTAACACGCCGCGATGAGCACTGTTGGGATATTCTTCAACACCGGTTAACCATGTATATGGCCATTTTGCTTTTTCTTCAGCTACTCTTTTTTGGGCGTCCGCCCACAACGCGTTTGGCACATCGTTGCTTGAGTTTACAAACAGCAGGAATGGACCAAATATTTTACTCCATTTTTCACCAGTCGCAACACTCGTCACGCTGCCCGCGTAATGGTTGCGGGCAAAATGCAGGTGATTGATGCCGGCAGCTGCGTTCAAGTCGGCTTGAGTGGGACCATCATTTAAAAAATCGTATCCTCCTAAAACCATCCACGCGCCTATTTTATTTTTATTGCTTGTATGCCCCCAGGTTCCTATATCATAATAGGCTGCGCTGTAGTTGTATTTACATTCATACTGACCGGCTTTAATACCGTTTTTTAGTTTAATTGCTTCCGGTATAGTCGTGCGTTCTGCATTTCGGTAATCGTCAGCACTGGGCATGTCCATATTTCGCAATAAATCAACATTGATATGGTCAAAAACACCATCGGGTAGTTTCCACACATACCGCCATTCACCAATTCTGCCCTGAGGATATCTTGCCTCATGGGTTAATAAAGCGTAGCAATATATACCAGCGGTACCTTTTTCGATAACATAGTGGCATTCAATATCGAAGGCTTGCTGCCTTAACCCGGGTTGCCAGCGGCTCTTAAACATCACATCCACTAAATTGGGGGTGTTAACCTTCACCGAAACTTCGCAGTGGCCGGGCTGAGCATAGCTCTTTCCGCCATCCATGCTGTAGTAACCGTCCTTTAAAACCTCTATGCCCCTATATCGATAACTCATCATATGGGCACTACTTTTATTAATAACAGCCGATACGATACCATTGTTGAGCAACACACGGTCTCCCTGGTCTGTAAACATAGCGGTATCTGCCTGCTTATAACCGGCTGCAAATGCTATTGTGGAATAAACGGTGAATAGCAATATAAAATTCAGAGGGTTCCTGATACTCATATCTTTTGATTTTGGAGTTAAAACTACATTCAACTACAAGTAAATAATGATAAACGGGCGGTCAGAATGTAAAAGCTGAGCGCGTGAGAAACTGATTTTTGGCTTATTGATCAGCAATACAAGTTTCTATTTTTTTCTTAATCTATAGCGGCTAAAATGGCCATCTTGTTATTTAGTTATCTGCACCGCGCTATCGTTAATAGCGAATGGGTGGTTTTGCAACATCCGGTATATTTCGGCACCAGCCATTAGTACCGGCCCATAACCATGAGCCGCGTAAACATTAACCGGCCGGTAGCAATAAAACGCGGGATCAAAACCCATGCCGGTACCTACGCAAGTGCCTTCAACCTGTCCTTGCCCATTTACGCGGGTGCTCACCGCGTTCCAGGCCAGCAGTGCCGCCGGGCCGTAGGCTTTGGCATCGAGCCAGCCTTTGTTTATGGCCCTGGCAAAGCAATAGGCATAAATTGCTGTGGCCGAAGTTTCCAGGAACGAGTCGTTACGGTCGAGCAGTTGATGCCAAAAGCCGGTGGCATCCTGGCGCTGGGCCAAACCTGCAGCATGTTTTTTCAGCATCTCTAAAATTTCTGTCCTGGCTGGATAATTTTGCGGAAGCGCGTCGAGTAGTTCAATTTTGGTGAGGATAGCCCATCCGTTTGCCCTGGCCCAGTGAAACTGGGGGTGTGGGTCCATATCCTGTACCCAGCCGTGCATGTATAAGCCGCGCTCGGTATTAAACATGCGTTTGGCAAATTGGCGGTATTGTTTAATGGCTTCGTCGAAATATTTAGTGTCACCGGTTAGCACGCCCATTTGTGCCAGGGCAGGCAGGCTCATGTATAAATCGTCCAGCCATAAGGTATTAGGGTGGGGGCGGTTGCGCGCCAAAGTTCCATCGCTCAGGCGGAACTCTTTGGTCAAAATATAATTGACATAGTTATCAATTATGGGCCGCAGTTCCGTTTTTAAAAGTCCCGACCTGCTTGTTTTGATCATGGCCGCTGCCATTGATCCCGCATCATCCAGGGCATGCGGCTCCAGTACCGATCCAACGGACGTTACCGTTTGTGGCGATGTTTTTAGATAAATTTTAAATCCGGCTACGGCATCGGCTAAAAATTTCATCCGGTTGGCGGTATAATCAATGTACCGGCGGTCGCCGGTGGCGGCGCCTGCTTCAAGCATGCCTGTATAGGTAATGCCCCATTCGTAACTGATCAGTCTGAAATCTCCGGGTTTAAAAATACTCAACGAGTTGAGCTTCGAGAAATCGGTAATTACGCCGTTTGTTTTTTGATCGATCAATTGATAAGGTGTAGATGCGTTAAGGTACACGTATACCCTATCTAAAACAGCTTTAACACTGGCCTGCGTAGTTTCGCCATAAGGCGTAATGTAGGCAGGTTTTAACAAATGCAGCGGAGCAGTTGCATCGTTAGCTTTTACCGGTGCTGTTTGCGCGTAACAAACCGGCAAAACAAATTGACATACAAGTATAAAAAGGCAACTCCATAGGCGTTTCAAAGTAAGGGCACGGCTTTTAGCGAAAAAAAACTTCATTTTAGTGTAGCGGTTATTTGGTTAGCTATTGGTTATAACTGTTGTTCAGGCTTCTCATTCCTGGTATATAGCAAAGCAATGCCTGTTATGTCTGTAAAATGCCTTTTCCTTGCTGTGCTTTTGTATACTGCATGGATGTGCTGTCAATTGTATTTTTAGCCCGTTGGTTATAGGCTATACTATTTACACGCAAAAGCCTTTGTTTGCGCCTTAAAGTTATTAAAAACTAATTTGTTTTGCATATAGCTTCCGGCTGGTTTTATTTTTCCTGGTAGCTTTAGTTTTTATCGTTAAATGAGATGGGCAGGTGCATGGCGGGAGATAGAGAACAGTTGGAGGGATTAAAGCAAAACCTACAGGTAACTCACTATTTTCTTCTGGTTGGTTAGTTCAAAAACAGATTAACCAAATCCTGCATGCGTTCATGGGGCAAAACTTTTAACAGTTCTAATTTTCCGTTCTTTACAATAGCTTCAACGGTGGTGTTGTAAGGCGCATGGAGTTTAAAGTGAACATCCCATGTTTTGGGCCATGCCGGGAAGAGGTAGATTTTTTTATCGTCGGTTTGGAGCAACATTTCCTGCAGGCCTATCATGCCCGAGCCTCCCCAGTTATGGTCGGGCGTCCAGTCGAAGCCCGGCCCCCAGAAAGCTGGGAACCGCCTACCGGAATCTTTCATTTTTAAAACGTTGAGTTCGGCGGCTTGTTGGATAAGGCCCAGGTCGGCAGCAAATATGTTATCCTGTTTCCAGCCAACAGCGCTTCTAAATTTAAGGGCATCGGTATCCTCATTAAAAGTATGGATAGCGGTTTGCAAATCGGGTTTGCCCACGCCATAAATACCCCATGGGAATACAGGGTACAGTTGCGGCGTTTCTACATTATTAATCCGCTCCCATAGCTGTGCCGGGGCAATAGTTTTATGCCCGTTAAATTCGCGATAAGCCATAGGCGGAATGCGCGAAAGCATTAAGGCCCAGTCCTTGCGTTTTTCCTGGTTTAAATATTGAGGTGGCAGGGCAAGTAACCGATTCAGTATGGTTTGCAAAGCGGCAATGGTGGTGGTAGAATTATAAGCCATTTTATAAGTTTCGGCTGCCGAACCGGGGTAAAATACCAGGTGCCCTGCACCATCAAAGGCTTTACTACCGCGTTGTTTGGCCAGGTACTGATAGTGCTCATTATAAAAAGTAAGGCAGCTTTCAATAAATGGAATATACCCGCTGATGTCTTTACCGGTATAACGCTGTATATCGAGCATCATCAAGCAAAACTGAAAAACGGTATCCCATTCATACTCCAGCCAGGCATTGTATTCCATGCCTTTATCGTAATTTGCCGGGCGCTTGGTGCTATATTCGGCATAGTTAGGCAGGCCAAAGTTTTCCAGTTGCTCGGTAAAGCTGGCGCCTTTATGCTGCCAGTAAACTTCAGTTCGTAATTCGGCGTTCCGGAGAGCTTGCAGGTAGAAATCAAACTGAGGTTGCATCATATCCCAGTCGCCAGCCTTCATCATCGGGAAATAAACCAGTCGCTGGTTTTGGGCCGTCATCAAGCCGCCGCCCCAGTTGCGGAAATCGGGGCTGAACTTCAGTGTCGAATCCGTTAGAACAGGATCGTAAGTAAACAGGCCGCCGTTAAATTTAGTAGGAGAGGTGCCATAGGCATTACAACCCAGCATATACCTGAATAACTGGTAATTACGGCCTGCCTGCCATTCGGCAGTATTGGTTTGTTCCGGTTGAATGTAGATATAGCTTCTGCTCCAATACTGGTGCCACCACTCGCGGGATTTGTTTAAGGCTATATTTTCAGTTTGCTTCGCTTTATCAATGATCGTCTTTAAGCCAACTTGCCAATCGGTAAGCGTTGCCGATTGCTTGCTGTATAATACAAGCTCAATATTTTGTGAACGAGATGGTTTTTTGCTTTGCAATTTCCAGCCGGTAAATGGCGTATTGAGGTAGGTACCTGTATAAGTGCCCGCCGGGATGAGGTTTTGCCCCTGTACAATGCCACCAAAAATTAGGTTTTTGAGCGGATTGAATAGCTGTCCCTTTACAGCTTGCATACCTTGCTGCTGCACTGTGGCATCAAATACAGTACTGTCCCGGTTTCGGTGATAAAACGTTACCGTATTTTGCTGAAAGCTTACGGAATCTTTCCGCGTTTTTACGTTCCCTTTGGCGGCAAATTTATAAGAGTTTTCGTTATTCTCTTTACCCAAAACAGGGTGGTCGTGGTCTCGCCAGTTTTCAAGGGCCGCTTCGGTTTTTACAGGCTGGTTGCTTGTGATATTGATATGTACAACAGGATTAAACACATCAACCCAAACATTAACCTGCGCGGCCAATTTGCCGTTTGAACCGTTAATTTTCACACAGCCATCCTGCAATACCAGTTCCTGTTTAAAATCTTTCCCGTCAAAGGGGTTGGGAGAGAGCTTAACCCTCAATCGACCCAGTTTTAAAAAGGCATTATTCTCGTCGAAGGTTCCGCTTTTAGATAAGTAGATCAATAGTTCGCCTTTTTCTACCCAAACGTTTAGGCCGATATCGCCGCCCCCGCAAGGCATGGATTCGCCTGAATTTTTGCTCTGGCTGTTCCAAATGATGTTGCATTTGTTCAACTCATCGGTTTGAGCTTTGGCGCTACCGGCAAATGCTATACAACAGACAAGCCATAACATAAAAAGGCTCAATATTTTACGCTGGGAAATAAGCCGGAATGCCATTGATCTATTTTGCATCATAATCCCAATCATCTGTACGGAAGGATGATACCGGTAGGCCGTCAGTTCCGTAAAGTTCGCCAACCACAAAATCTTTAAAGGCGTAGCGCACCGCCACAGGCTCTTTTACCTGGTCGCTGCTTACCGTAACCGAGCTGCCATTAATTACCGCTTTCGCGGGATAAAAATGCTTATCGGCTCCGGCTATCTCAAACGTGGTCAGCTCTTTAAAATAAGAGGTTAAGCCATTTACAGCATCTTTAAATTTTACCACGGCGGTATTGGCTTTAACGGTTAACGATTGGTACGATGGGCTTTGGAAACCGAAACCTTTAATGCTATATGTTTTACCAAGCGCCAAATAAGCCAGGCGGGTTCCGCTCTGTTCTTTCCGTGGCGGATGTATCGTTACCTGCTCGCCAATATCCATTAATACAGCCATACCTGTATTGGGTATTTTATCGGCCTCTATCCGCTGAACATCCCTTAAAAACGCCGAATTGTATTTTCCACCCTTGTTATATGGCGGAAGTTGAGCATAGTCGTAAGGTGCAATTTGCGCATAGTAAAAAGGGAAATCACCAAGCCCCCATTGGGTGCGCCAGGTTTTTACCATCGTTTCAAAAAGCTGTTGGTATTGGGATGGATTATCATAATTAGATTCGCCCTGGTACCAGATAGCGCCTTTAATGCCATAACCGATAATGGGGTACAACATGCCATTATATAAGGTAGTTGGGGTACGGCTTACCTGTTTAATGGAATCGCCAACGGCTGGTACCTTAATTTCGGGGAACGCTTTTAGGGTTACAGGATCCATCCAGGCCTGGATGGATGATCCGCTATAGGCGCAAAGAATAAGGCCCACGGGTACATCGAGCATTTTATTGATCAACCGGCCAAAATAATAACCGGTGGCGCTGAAGTTGGAAACCGATTCGGGCGAGGCCTCGAGCCACTGGCTTTTTTTAGCGTCAGACTGTAATTCAGTTGTTGACCAACGCGGCACCGTAAATAAATGGATGTTTTTGTTTTTTGAGTTGAGGATAACCTCGTTTGTGCCTATAAGCGGTTGCCCCTTAAAGCCTTTCATGGGCATTTCCATATTGGACTGGCCGGTGCAGATCCATACTTCGCCAATTAAAACATTATTTAAAACAACCGGCTTGCCATCGCTCACGGTAACCTGGTAAGGCCCTCCATAAACAGGTGTAGCAAGCTTAATGATAAATTTGCCGTTTGTACCGGTAACGGCGCTATAAACCTTTTTGTTCCATGATGTAGTTACCGTAATGCGGGCGCCTGCCTTATCCCATCCCCAAATGGGTACCGACGATTGCTGCTGCAACACCATGCCATCTGTAAACAAAGAAGCCAGCTTTACCTGAGCTTCAGTTTTAAATGCACCTGTAAAGGCCCATAAAAAAACGGTAACATAAGCTATTGAACGTTGTACTTTCATTATTTAATTTGATTGTATGCGGGTTATAAGTATTGTAATTGGTATTAGGTAAGAAAAATATAGCATAAAGCATCTCTCATAAGGGTTTGCTTCCTGCTTCAAACTTCTCGCTTCCGTCTCCTATTAATATCAAATGTAGATTATCTTTTTTTTAATGTAGATGCCCAGCCTGCAAATAAGATAAGATTGTACATATATCTGGTAATCTATTTTAATCAAGCGCAACAGGAGTATGTAACTTTACCTTTTTAAAACCCATTTGCACACCAATTGCATCATAAACCCCTAAATAAATGAAAAGTACTTATATTATTTTTGCTTTCTCGATAGCCTGTGCCTTGTTTTCTGCTGGCTTGTATGCACAGACTGCCACACCCGCAGGCGACAAAGCAACAACGGTAAAATCCAAGTCGGACCCGGATGTCAGGGCAGGCCAATGGGTAGCCGCCCTTAACTTAAACGATGCCGCTAAAGAAGCTCGTGTAGCCGCTGTAATCACCGCCCATTTAATGGCAGTTCGCGATTGGAACAACAACCATCCTTATACTTTAACACCCGAAGGTATCAATCCCATCACTGGCAAAGTATTCAGTAAATTAGAGCGCCAGTTGATCATCAACTCAACCATTCCTAAAACCGTTCATGATGACCTGATGGCTGGCCTGCGCAAAGACCTGACGGAAGAACAGGTAGAACTGATACTGGATAAATATACTATCGGCAAAGTAGCCTTTACCATGAGCGGGTATAAATCCATAGTACCTGATTTAACGCAGGTTGAAGAAAGCTTTATTTTAACCAATTTAAAATTAGCCAGGGAACAGGCGGTAGATTATAAAAATATCGACCAGATCTCGGTGATCTTCAAAATATACAAAACCAAAATAGAAGATTACTTTAACAACAATGGCCGTAACTGGAAACAGATGTATAAAAATTACGCCGACCAGGCCAAAGCTAAAAAAGCAGCAGGTAACGCTAAACCTGCTAAACCCTAATTTAAAAATCAAATTATAATGATCATTAAGCATAAACATCTTTTTGCTGCTGCCAGTATGGCTATTTCTGCTTTGGGTTTCCACACCGCACAGGCACAGTATCCAAGAGTTCCTCCGGCAATGCAGGCTAAATCCGATTCGGTGATGAACGCCGAGAAGCGGCGCTCGGACATGGTATGGGAAAAAATACAACCCATTATACAAGCCGACGAAAAAAACGGGAAACCTTACATTCCATGGGCCGCCAAGGCTTCTGATCTGCCTCAAGCCAAAATCCCGGCATTTCCGGGCGCAGAAGGCGGCGGTGCCTATTCTTTTGGCGGTCGTGGTGGCCGTGTCATTGTGGTAACCAGTCTTGCCGATTCGGGGCCGGGTACCTTGCGCGATGCCTGCGAGCAAGGCGGGGCCCGTATCATTGTGTTTAACGTGGCTGGAATTATCCGGCTAAAACTGCCGATCAGCATCAGGGCGCCTTATATTACCATTGAGGGCCAAAGCGCGCCTGGCGATGGTATTTGTATAGCCGGTGAATCAGTATGGATCGATACTCACGATGTGGTAGTACGCTTTATGCGTTTCCGCAGGGGAGCTACCGATGTTACCCGCAGGGACGATGCCTTTGGCGGTAACCCGGTTGGCAATATCATTTTGGATCACGTATCCGGAAGCTGGGGGCTGGATGAAGTCATGTCGTTCTATCGCCACGTATATGATCGCAGCGGCGCGCATGATAAGTTGCCTACCGTGAATATCACCGTACAAAACTCTATTTTTGCTGAAGGTTTAGATACCTATAACCACGCTTTTGGCAGCACGCTTGGTGGCCGCAACAGCACCTTTATGCGCAACCTGTGGGCCAATAATATCTCACGTAACCCTTCAGTGGGTATGGATGGCGATTTTGGCTTTGCCAACAACGTCATCTTTAATTGGTGGGATCGTAGTATTGATGGCGGCGATAATAAATCGTTATACAACATCATCAATAACTATTTCAAACCGGGGCCTATTACATCTGCCGATAAACCTGTTGGCCACCGTATTTTAAAACCGGAATCGGGCAGGGATAAATCAAATAAAGGTTTATTTGGCCGTGTTTATGCAAATGGTAATATTATGGAAGGATATGATAAAGTAACCAAGGATAATTGGAACGGTGGTATACAAATTGAAACTATGCCCGATGCAGGGCGGTATACCGATAGTATTCGCGTAAATACACCCTTCCCAATGGCTAAGATCACGATGATGACAGCACAGCAATCTTATGATTATGTATTGAAAAACGTAGGAGCTTTTTTGCCTAAGCAAGATGCGGTTGACAAACGCATTATTGAGGAAGTAAAAACCGGGAAAATATCGTATGTTGAGGGTACAGACAATAGTAACGGCAGCCAATGGGTTAAACACCGCTTGCCTGATGACACTTACAAAAAAGGCATCGTTACTGATCCGGCGCAAGTGGGCGGATACCCTGAATACAAAGGCACACCTTACAAAGACTCTGATAACGACGGTATGCCCGATGCGTATGAATTGAAACATGGTTTAAACCCGCACAATGCTGCTGATGCTTACCAGTTTCCCAAAAATGGCGGCGGCTATACCAATATTGAAATTTATTTGAACAGCCTTGTGCCATTGGGTACGATTATACCTAACCTTGCCAGTAAATAGAATTGCAATTTTTCGTGATAAGCCTGCTTTCCAAAAGGGATAGCGGGCTTTTTATATACAATAAATATTGGACGGCAAGGGATTAGATGATTAGCAACTACAGAAAGCGGAATCATTTAAAAATGGCCTGATAAAAGTTACCGAGGTTATCAAATTAAAGCAATGCTAAACTAATTTTTTTGCCACCTATTAGCCATTTGTAATTTGCCGATTTACTCTTATAAATTACATTTACCCTAATAAAATAAACAAAAAGAGGCTGATCACGATTTGAAGTGATAGCCTCTTTGAATAATTAAGACCTAAAGTAAACCCAAACTATATATTTATCTGTTTAATTAATGCGGCCCTGCCTGGCTTTGTACTGTACTTGGAACAGAGCTGGCGGCAATAACCGAATAAGTATAGGAAACCGGCGTACTACCAGGCCAGGCGGCACCAGATACACCGATGCTACTGGTATTGTAAGTGTTATTTTGCTCACAAAACGTATATGCCGTATGGGTGGCATCATCCAAACCGACCTGATTTGTTTGGTTGGTTTGATAAAAGTAATTACTCTCCGAATAAACTTTGGAGCCGCTACCAATTTGAATAGCATTATACTGACCACTGCCAGACGTGCTGTTATCGAAGTAGTTGTTGTAAAAATGGACATACCCGCGACATAGCGGACGGCCTTTTAATAATGGACCGAACCAATTATGGTGCATAGTGATATGCAGTTTTTGAGAGCCGTATGTATAAGAGTCTGTGTAATTTTGACCTATAACAGCACAGAGCCGCTCATCGGCAAGGGGCTGATAATTACCAACCCAGTTCCAAGACGGATTTGGGCTCATATTTAACCAACTGCTGGTAAAATAAAAGTGACAGTAAGAGATGGTAAGATTATCGGAAAGGAGAGTGGCACACCAAAGATCATCGCTTGTATTATAGATTGCGCAATGATCAAACCAGACGTTGGTACAGCGACGGAAAGAAACACCCAAGTAATTTACACCGGAATGGTTACCGGAAACGCTGATATCTGTTTCGCTTGATGGCAAAGCCTGCAATGCTGGTATATTGCCATAGAAGGTGATGTTTTTGACCAATATATTTTGAATATTAGTACCGCTTGAAAGCAATTCGCCATCAAACTTTAGCTGAATATTTTGCAGAATCGCACCCCCACCGCTGGCCCCTTCAATGGTCGTATTATTCCATGCGGTGGTAGAAAATGTGAACGTTAAAGGCACTGAACCACCATATATATTACCACTGATAATGATATGACGATTGCCGTTGCTAATAGCGGTTTGAAGCTGACTTAAATTGGTGACTGTAACTGCGGCGAGTGAACCTGCACCTGTAGTTGTTGAATACCCGCCACTATTGGTAGTTGCTAAAGTGGCCAGACTGTTAGTTGCGTTAGAAAGACTTAAACTTGGCTTCAAGCTATCATTTGCCGTATCTTTCTTGCAGGCATTAAAAAGCAATAGTGAACACGTCAACATTGCAAGACAAAATAATTTAGTTTGACTTTTCATGAACAAAAAATTTCTTCTCATAGAATTTAAGATTAATGGTTAATTAATTGGTGTTTATTTAATGTTGACAAATGCAGTTTAAAAAACATTCATCAATACAATTGGTGAGTCAAAACTAATGAGAGTGCAAAAAGAGGATGTTCGAAATTTGCTCGAATTTGTTCAAAATTCGGTATATTATTCTGAATGGGACGTTTGACGCATAGATAGTTAGGAAACAGTATGGAGTTATAACACACTGGCAGATAACATTTATTGTTTAACCTGGTAGTTCGGCAACAATGTCCTTGGAACCTACGACACCGTTTAAACGTATTTGTCAACATTAAACAAACCCCAATTTAAGCTAAAGCTTATTTAATCTCTGTTTTTGATGAGATGTTTCTAAATAAACAGGTGCCTGATTTTGAACGCAATCGGGTGCCTGAGGCGCTGGGTTACCAATTTGGTAAATCGTAGATAGTGCAGGTGGGTTGGATACCCAATATCATTACGTGCCGGTTCAAAGCAACTATAAAACAACCTGATTCTAATGTACCGCATCAATTGCAAAAATGCCCCATAGTGCGAACATAAGCTATAGGCGTAAGTATTATTTCTCCCGGCACTCCTCCATTCTAAACCTTGATATTGAAGCTAACAGATCAAAAGGAAAAGGGTGATCTATCGGGAACCTGATGGTTGATTTAGAGATATCGTAAACCGAAAGTTCATCTTTAAAAGTTTCTAAAACTTTACCGGGATGGGGGATGGTAAGTGAATAGTGGTTTTTATATGCCGCGAAATACAGCATTACCCTACCATATGTAAAAGCGGGAATTTGGTAACTTATAGTTTCAAGGGCATCCGGCGCTGTCTTTTGAATGGTATGGCGCACTTTTTCGAGTGTTTCCCTTATCGTTTGCGGAAAGGCGCTGATGTACTCGTCGACTGTTTCAAATTTTACCTTTTTTGCTGACATGGTGTTTAATTTGGTTTACAAAGATAAGTCCTGTAAGATAGATCATGGCGCTCAAAGCCAAGATATTGAAGCGAGGAGTGGGGTTAAGGCAATATTGTAAACCCAGCTATCATTAATGGCTAATAAGTAGCTACCAATAGGCAAATTAATGGTAGCCGCAACGTTACATTTCACTTAGTTTTGATGTTGTTAAAATCCTTCATTACGACATTTTACTCATATCATATCCATATGTTTCCCTTTGTAGCAAAGCAAAAAAAGTTATGTAAAACATTGAATTGTCTATTGGTGATTGCCGGGGGCTTGTTGTGTAGTTCCGAAAGGCTTATAGCACAAGATCCGTGGAAAAATCTGGAATCGAAACCTGCTACCCTGGGGCTTGAAAAAGGCCTTCTCAGTTTTAAAACTCCGGCCTTCCGGCTGCAATTAGTTAAAGCGTCGCAAACCGTAGCGACGCTGCAATCCAATGTCGATACCGTTTTTGATTTTACACCTCACGATCGCCTTAAACTGCGCAGTGGCAACCACATGTATCACCTGGGCGATTTAAATATACGTTTAAGAGAGCAAGGGCAAACCGGGTGGAAAAGCTATTCAACTGCAAGCGGAAGGCAGGAGGTTAGCCCGATAAGTACCGGCGGGAAAAATGTGCTTGCCGCTGCCGATTTAACCAACACCTTACCAGACGGTATGCCGATCCGCGTGGAGCGGTATTGGGAATTAGTTGATGGCCAATTGGTACTGCTTTTTAAACTGAAAAATATCAGTAACCGTGTTGTGGAACTGGGCTCGCTGGGCATCCCCATGATTTTTAATAATATACTTCAGGGTAAAACACTCGAAGACGCACACGCTACTAATGTTTTTTACGATCCCTATATAGGGAAAGATGCCGGGTACCTGCAAGTAACCCGCTTAAACGGGCATGGCCCGGTTTTATTGGTATTACCTTTTAACAAAACGCCTTTTGAAGCTTATAACCCTTTGTTGGACGACCCCACACCGCGTGGGATTGATTTTGAAGGGTTTTACGAATGGATGGTACATAGTAAAGCTTACGCGGAAAATGATTGGAGTAAGGCCGAACCATGGAACAAGCCAACAGCAGTAAGTTTAAATCCCGGAGGCACTACCGAATACGGCGTTAAATTTATACTGGCCGCTTCGCCACAGGATATTGAGCCTACCTTGAAGGTAAATAACAGGCCGGTAGCTATTGGGATACCCGGTTATGTGCTGCCGATGGATGTTGACGCTAAATTATTTTTAAGTTACAGCAAGAAGGTCAGTGCCTTACAGGTAGAGCCGCAAGGAGCATTAACCGTTAAAGCCGTTGCTGATGGCAATGCTACACATCAATTATACCAGGTAAGAGGTAAAATATGGGGCCGCGCCAGGTTAACTATTACCTATCAGGACGGCCTTATTCAAACTGTTAATTATAAAGTAATTAAGCCGGAAGCCGAGGTGTTGAAGGACTACGGGCATTTTTTGACCCACGAGCAATGGTTTGAAAACCAATCAGATCCGTTTGGGCGCGATCAGTCTGTAATCAGCTATGATTATGAAAGCAAGAAACAGGTAACACAAGATAGCCGCGCATGGATACCCGGTTTAAGCGACGAAGGAGGGGCCGGGGGCTGGTTAGGCGCTGTGATGAAAGAGGTGGTGCAGCCTGATAAAGCAGAAATTGCCAGGCTGCAGGTTTTTGTTGGGCATACTATGTGGGGTAACATACAACATAACGAGGGCGAGCAGAAATACGGGGTCAAGAAAAGTGTTTTCTACTACCAACCCAATGAGATGCCGCCCGGAACCTATAGCGATACCATCAACTACAAAACCTGGGCCGCCTGGGATCGTAAAGCCGCTAACGATGTAGGCCGGTCATACAATTACCCGCACGTGGCCGCGGCGCATTGGGCGCTTTACCGCCTGGCGCGTTATCATACCGGCTTAGTTACCGATAAGCCATGGGCATGGTATCTACAAAACGCCTTCCATACTTCAATGGCTATGGTGCAGTTGGCGCCCTATTACGCCCAGTACGGCCAAATGGAGGGGACGGTGTTTTACCTGATCCTGATGGACCTCAAAGCCGAAGGATGGCAAAAGGAAGCCAACGAACTGGAATTGGCAATGAAGGCAAGGGCCGATCATTGGCGCACCTTGCTCTATCCCTTTGGCAGCGAAATGCCCTGGGATTCTACAGGGCAAGAAGAAGTGTACCTTTGGTCGGATTATTTTGGCTATGCAGACAAAGCTGCAACAACCATCAACGCTATTTTTGCCTATATGCCCACCATTCCGCATTGGGGCTATAATGGATCGGCCCGTAGGTATTGGGACTTTTTATATGGGGGAAAACTTTCGCGGATAGAGCGGCAGCTGCATCACTACGGATCAGGTTTAAATGCTATACCTGTTTTATCAGCCTATCGCAAAAAGCTGGGCGATTTGTATATGCTTCGTGTGGGTTACGGTGGTTTAATGGGATCTATCGCTAACATTACACCCGATGGCTTCGGCCCGGCAGCTTTCCATTCTTTCCCTTCCACTTTAAAAATTGACGGCTTATCCGGCGATTATGGGTCTAATTTTTTTGGATACGCTGTTAACAGCGCAGTCTACCTTACCCACGATGCCGATTTGGGCTGGCTTGCCTTTGGCGGAAAT
Organism: Mucilaginibacter paludis DSM 18603; assembly: GCF_000166195.2. Taxonomy (NCBI): domain Bacteria; kingdom Pseudomonadati; phylum Bacteroidota; class Sphingobacteriia; order Sphingobacteriales; family Sphingobacteriaceae; genus Mucilaginibacter; species Mucilaginibacter paludis. The sequence goes on along the minus strand of NZ_CM001403.1, from coordinate 8,236,104 downwards.
CTTACCCAATCAGGCCCATGGGTTAATGTTGCCATAACCAATGGCTCCAGGTCAAAAATTTACATAGCACCGGCGGCGCTTTGGCTTACTTTAAAAGCGGGTACATTTAGTAAAATAGCCTATAACACAACTACAAAAAAGATTTTAGTTTGGCTCGATAGAAAATACGATGATACACCTGTGGCTTACCTTGATGTAAGCCAGTCCCCGGTAAAAACTGGCAGCTATACCGTAGAAAAAAACATAGCAAAGAAAAGAGGAGCATACGTGATTCCATTATTGAATGGATTAAGGCAGGTTACTTTAAGCCCATCAGCTGATTAACCGAGCAAAAAGCCTTCGTATTATTGAATATCTCATTAGTGCTTTTGTGTCACATTGCATAAAAACAAAAATCAGTGGCTGGTTAACCAATAGGAGTTTCTTAGCTTTACAATAAAAACACTATGAAAGCAATACAATTTACAGGATACGGAAATTCGGATGTGATCAAACTAAGTGAGGTGGAGAAACCGGCGCCTAAAGCAAACGAGGTTTTGATCCGTGTTGCGGCTACAACCGTTAACCCAATGGAAATAAAGGTACGATCTGGCTTCTTTAAAAATCAGATACCCATCAATTTTCCATATACCCCGGGAGCAGATGCCGCTGGAACCGTAGAGGCTATTGGCAATGAAGTAAGCAGGATAAAAGTAGGAGATAAAGTATTTGCGAGTACGTTTGGTGGTACTTATGCCGAATATGTAGCCATTAAAGCCGACCAGGTAGCTGCCATTCCAACTGGCCTGAACTTTAACGAAGCTGCCGCGCTGGCTATCCCACTGGTAACGGCTTATACCTTTTTGATAGAGGAGGGTAATGTACAGGCCGGGCAAAAAATATTGATTCATGGGGCTGCTGGTGCGGTAGGCGGTATCATGGTACAAATGGCCAAAGCCCTTGGTGCCTATGTTATCGGCACAGCCTCTGGCAACGGGGTAGACTTGGTTAAGGCACTTGGGGCCGATGAAATAATTGACTATAAAAAACAGGATTTTACCCAACTGGTGAAAGATGCTGATGTAGTGATAGATTTAGTTGGCGGTGAAACCCAGGTTAAATCATTTGATGTAGTGAAAAAGGGCGGCTTATTACTCAGCGCCGTAATGCCCCCGTCTGCTGAACTGGCAGCGCAAAAGGGAATATCGGCCCGGTTTGCATCCTCTGAGGCATCCTATAAAAAATTGGAATATGGAAGGCAGCTGGTAGAACAAGGAAAAATAAAAACGGAGATTGCCCAGGTTTTGAAATTAGAGGAAGCCGCGGCAGCCCAGGATCTTGTTTCTAAAGGCGGACTTAACGGCAAGGTGGTTTTGGCTGTTGACTGAAAAGCAATATGATATTTGATTAAATGACAGGCGGTGGCATCTTGTGACTAAGTACCCATGACTTACAATTAGTTTTGTTGTGTAAACAGACTGACCCTCCGGATGCGTAAATTGAATTATAGGGTTTGGCCTGTTTACTACACGAACTTCTTTTCAGGCTGCGTTGCGCCCAGTAAGTTAATCAGCTTGAGGTGGACATTTTTGTGTTCTATATATTGATATCGGTAATATTTCATATATATTTGAATCACATATCAAACTACCTTAAAATGAAACCTATATCCTTATTATCAAAGTATGCTTTTGGCGTATTTTTAATCAGTTCGGTAATTATATCGTGTAAAAAGGGTGCCGAACAAACAAAAAATAGCAGTGCTGGTTATGGCAATATTTCCTATTTTGCTAAAGCCTCAGTCTCGGCGGGTGGCAAAACAGTCGCCAGTATTAAAAGCTTAGCCCTGTCTGACAGCGCAGCAACTACAGTGGTTGTCGATTGGGCCTCGGCATCCGTTTATGTAGAAAAGATTTCGTTTGTTGGGCAGAGTGACAATCTGCTGGATACTACGATAACGATAGAAAAAAAGCTGAATATTTTTAACGCAGATGCTCTTGCGGGGGTATTTCAATTACCTGCAGGCTCTTACAAAAATGTGCAAGTAAAAATGTTCTGTAAAAAATCCGCAAAATCCGACCTTGCCTTCAATCTTAGAGGGACGTTTACCAATACAAAAGGAGGAACAGACAGCGTTTTGGTTGCAAGTTCTTTACCCTTTGAAGCTAACATTGCCGTTACCGACATCGTCATTGTTCCTGCTGACAAATATAAAATAACTTTCAACTTCGACCTCAGTAAAGTACTAACGGGAATTACGAACAGAATGCTGGAAACAGCCAAAAGTAACGTTGGTAAAGATAATAAGAGGACCTATATTATTTGGAAGGGCGGATCTGCTGAAGAACCATTTTTCAACCAGGTGATAGCCAACTGGCAAACTGTCGCGAGCGTTGTAGTTAACAAAGAATAACGAGCTGATCCCGCGCTCAGAGTGCGAATAAAGTCGGCCTATCCTGCGCCTTTAAACCCGGTATTGGAGAGCGCCTTCATGGTTATATAGTAATAAAGGCGGCTAATTAGGTCGCCTTTATTACTTTTTGAATTAAATAAAAGAGGGATCAACCCTTTGGCTTTCAATGGATGCACCACTTAAGTGGTTACCATGCTATCAAATGGGTGAGGAACACGGTGATGATGGGTTTGACGAACCATCCAGAAATATTTCAACTTCAAACTGCAATTCAAGCAAACTGTCCGTAGATCGCCTTAAATTATTTGATCTGCAAAAAGTAAGATTAAATATCATTAGGCAAGAAACAGTAAATTAAAAGCTAAAATATGGGTAGAATACCTATTGCAATAGACGTAGATTTGAAATATAGTCTGAACTAAGCCAGCTATAAATAAACCGAATATAAATTTTATGCCTAAAGCCAAATTTCACCAGGCTAACACCTTAATAATTTATAATATGATACCGTTTGTGTTTTTTAAAAATCTTCAGCAATTGTTATTGAAGAAGATGAACTTAAAAGTGCTTTTGGTAATTCCCACTATTATTTTATCGGAAACAGTAAGCGCCCAGAAGATAAATTGGATTTCGTCAACTGTTGACAAGCATTGGGTAGAGAATAAAAAATTAAGCTTTAATAACAACGACACAGCTCAAGCCGATATAGTGATCAACCCCGATCAAAAAAAACAGCAAATGGAGGGCTTCGGAGCCTGCTTTAACGAAAAAGGCTGGGAGGTGTTGCAGGGCCTTCCTTCTAATAAAAAAGATGAAATTCTCAGAAATCTGTTTTTAAAAGAAGGCGCCAATTTTACTCTTTGCAGAATACCCGTCGCTTCAAATGATTATTCTTTCAGCTATTATTCCTTTGATGATGTTCCTGGCGACTTTAAAATGCGAAACTTCAACATCGACCGGGATCGCTATATTTTAATACCCTATATCAAAGCCGCATTAGCGCTTCAACCTGAATTGAAAATCTGGGCGTCTCCGTGGAGCCCTCCTGCCTGGATGAAAGTAAATAACCACTATTCGATGAATGCAGGAGGCCCTGAACAATATGCTTCTGACATGGCTCCCGAAAGGCATATCGGTAACAACGCAACGGCTTTTAAAATGGAAGATCAATATTTAAATGCCTATAGCCTTTATTTATCCAAATTTATCCAGGCGTATAAAAACGAGGGTATTAAAATCGGCAGGTTATGTGTTCAAAATGAAATCGTCTATACGCCGCAGTGGCCAAGCTGTACCTGGCGACCGGAGGATTTGGCCTATTTTATAGGTAAATTTATTGGCCCCCAATTCAAATCGGAACAGATAGCTACAGAAATTTGGCTCGGTACAGTCAACACATCTGATGCAAATTATACAAGAACCGTATTGAATGATAAAAATGCGGCATCGTTCATCCGTGGTATTGGTTTTCAATGGGATGCTAAGCATCAAATTAAAACAATACATCATGAGTTTCCAGATATGCCCATTATGCAAACGGAATCCGAATGTGGCAATGGTGAAAACAATTGGGGATCATTAGAATACACATGGTCATTAATTCACCATTATATAAGCAATGGCGCCAGCAGCTATATGTACTGGAATATGGTTCTTGATGAAACCGGCAGAAGTAGCTGGGGATGGGTCCAGAATGCCCTGATATCAGTAAACAAGCGCAGCGGCGAAATTAAATATAACCCAGAATTTTATTTGATGAAACACCTTAGCCATTATGTATTGCCCGGATCGTATTTGCTAAAGTCTTCTGCTCAAAAGGATCATCTCGCATTCCTTGACCCTAACGGAAATAAAGTACTGATGATCATGAATGCGGAAGAAAAAAACAAAAATGTGAAAATCATATCGAACGGAAAGTCTGTTGTTATAAGCCTTTTACCCAAATCAATGAATACATTGGTTTGGTAGCCAATTTAAAAACTGTTGATATACAATCTTCAATGCAGGAAATCGCAAATCATTTTCCATCTATTCCAGCATTGTAAGGCTCCTTAGAGAATTTTCTTCAGCCTAAGATACTGCAGTAACATGATGGTTTTGCCATCTTTAATCTCACCCGTGTCAATCATTTTTAAAGCGGAATCAAACATCATTTCCAAAACTTCAATATCCTCCTGTTCATGTGCAAGCCCTCCGCCATCACTTACCTTCATATCGCTTGCATATTCCGCAATAAAAAAATGCAAGATTTCTGTAACAGAACCTGGCGACATATAGGCTTCAAATATCTTTTCGACCCTGGAAATATGGTAACCTGTCTCTTCTTCTGTTTCTCTTTTGATGCACGCTTCTGCATTATCCAGCTCTAAAAGGCCCGCACAACTTTCAATGAGCATGCCTGTAGGATTGCCATTGATATAAGACGGCAGCCGGAACTGTTTGGTCAGAATAACAGATCTTAATTCCCTATTATATAATAATATGGTAGCGCCATTTCCCCTGTCATAGGCTTCCCTGCTTTGTGTTCGCCATGTACCATCTTTCAATAAACAATCATAGGTGATTTTTCGAAGCGTGTACCAATTATCGGACAGTATCTCCGTTTTTAAAATCCTAATGTTGTCCGTTTGCATCGGGTACCTCATCCAATTGATAATAAACTTTTAAGCCTCTTTCTGTGGCAATTCTAACATCTTCATCTGCTCCCTTAGAAATACCCTGAATACGGAATACAGCATCGCACTTTTCCAAAAGGCGGTGGGCGGCAGGATATTGGATTGCTTCCCAAGCCTCATCGCCGGTTTGGGTGGAGCCAGCCAGCTTAATCAGTGGCAAAGCAACCCATTCCCCAATCATTGGAACATGTCCTTTCCTGAATAATGGCAATGCAACCGCTTCCAGCCGGTCTAAATTTTTTCGCATTAATTCGGGGTTATCATCGGTGCCGCTTCTATACGGTCCTGCAATTAATATGAGCATAGTTTATATATCCTTAATTTTTGCTAAGTAAAGTAATGGCCTTTAGTAAAAAAATAAGGTATATTAAGTTTTCTTGTTTTTTTTGATGGCACTTAAAAACTCGGGGGTAATTCCTAAATAGGATGCAATCTGTTTTTGAGCTACAAGTTTGGCAATGTGAGGATATTTAATTAAAAAACTCTCATAACGCTCCTCAGCGGTTAAGGACAGGTTTTCAATTACTCTTAATTGCTCCCTGGTGTAAGCATTTTGCATCAGTATCCTAAAAAATCTCTCAAATTTGGGTACCTTATAAAATAGTTTTTCAAGGTGTTCTTTGCTCAGCTGAATGATGCCACTATCCTCTAAAGCTTCGATGTACATCATGGCAGGCTTGCCATTTAAAAAGCAATACATATCTGTTACCCACCAATCCGGTGCTGCAAACATAATTGTTGACTCCCTTCCTTCTTTATCTAAATGATAGGCCCGTAATACGCCGCTGTGAACATAGTTGATGTATTTGCAATTTTCACCAGATTTCAAAAGCAACGTTTTTTTGGTTACGTTTTTAAACTTGATCAGTGATAGAAAAAGGGTAGTTTCCTCTTCGTTCAGATCAATGTGCTTCAGGATATTTTTAAGGATCAATTCATGGCTCATGGATCAAAAATAACATCTTCCCAGTGTTATAACTCTATTTATTCGTTGCAAATAGACGGCCTGTATAATCATTGAAAACAATTCAATCTTAGATAACCACAATTTAAGCCATGAAACTACCCCGTAATCTGGCGATCCTTTCGTGGGGGTATTTGACATTTTCCAATAAAAAAGCCTCACGCTTTTAGCATGAGGCTTTTTTTTTTCTGGCGGAGAGCTATGGTTCAGAACCTTACCTCTTATGTGCTTATTATCAGTAATTTACATTTTAAAAAGTTCCTTACTCTACGAATGACGCATTCAGCAAGTTTACTCTAATTGTTAAGGCAAATATAGCTAATTTCCGTGTGTTTCAAAAATCTTTTAAATTTTCAGCACTCTAATTTATTTGATTAATTTCATTAAAAGGTTCGGGATCCTTCATTTCAATATAGCTTTGATTTATAAATAGTTAACCGGAATTTGACGCATTGTCAACTATCAGGAAATATCGTAAACGATAAGATTCATGAATTTTATCTGATATGTTTTGTATCAAAAAATCAGTATAGTCAATTTATAAGAAATTGCAAACCTGTGGTTGTTTTACCTTTAACATGCGTCTTAATTTTTACATTGTTAGTTGTAAAGTTATTATTCATAATTTGAATGTATTCAAGAATTCAATACTCTCTTTTAATTAATGAATGTTCAGATGTCTTCGCTTATAAAGTTTAGTGGACTAAAGATCAATTGAATTACTGAAAATTCAACAATTTGCGTAGAATTGCACTATTAAATATGAGACAGTTAGTCCTTTTGTTGTTTAGTGCTGCGACTTCAATGTTAGGTTATGCGCAACAAGTAAAGATTATAACTTCCAATCAACTAAATTCCCGATTTAAAAAAGGTGAGGATACAACCTATGTCGTGAATTTTTGGGCAACCTGGTGTTCACCTTGCATTAAAGAACTTCCATCCTTTGAAAAATTAAAAAAGCACAACTTTATAAAACCGGTTAGGGTTATTTTGGTCAGTACTGATCTAAGAAAAAAGGATTTAAGTTATATCAGTGCATTTGTTAAAAAATATCATCTAACAGATGATCTCTACCTGCTAGATGAGGAGCCAGCCGATTATCTATCTGCGATCAGCAGCAAATGGACCGGGTCATTACCGGCTACATTGATTATCAAACCCCGTAAAAACAACCGCGCCTTTTATAATAGGCCGCTTAGTTACGAGGAACTGGTTTCAATTATTGACGCGGATTGACTTAATTAATAAATAATTCAACTTGCGCCCTACTTTGTAAACACTTAGCTTTGCACCGGATATGCGAAACCGGATAACAGCTTTCTGTTTACTTGCAGCGTTGATCAGTTCTTACTGTTCAACGTATTTTGTTTATGCAGGTTTCAAGGTTAACCAAAAGTATATCACTGAAACCCTTTGTATCAATAAATCCAGGCCCTGGATGCATTGTAACGGTCACTGCTACCTGATGAAAAAGCTGAAGCAGACGGAAGAAAAGGAAAAGAAACAAGAACAACAGGAGCAAAAAAGCCGCTATCAGGAAAATTTACCTGCCGAACCTGTAACACTTACTTTCATTGCCGAAGTTATCAAAGCGGAATACCCACCGTCATTAACGCCCGGTATAACTGACCGGCCCTCCACTATTTTTCAGCCTCCGCGCGCGTAAGTAACATGCGCTGTTGACCTCCCCTGTATTTTTTGCGCGGGCAGGCTAACCATGCGCGCGCTCCACATTTATTATCAAGCATTTATTATTACTTACACAGGTATGCCTTGTTTGGGCGTACCTCATTTCACCGATTTTTACGTGAAGCTGCAAATGCATGCTTCCGCTATTATACTTATTCATCATGAAAAAATTTTTATCGATCATATCAATATCAGCCATCCTATTTACTTCTTGCTCTAAAAACAACGATGTAAAACCCGTTGAAGTTCCTGAGACAGCCGGCAAAGCAACCCTTACATTTGATGCCGTAGCAGGCGCTTCGGACTTCGCGTTAAATAAGGATTTTACCGCCAGCGGTAAGACCTGGAATTTCACCCAATTAAGGTATTGGGTGAGCAACGTTGTGCTGATAAACGACAAGGGCGAAGAGTACAAAGTTCCGAATTCCTATTACCTGATGGAAGAAAACAATCCCGCTGAGACCAACAGTGCTTATGTCTATCCGGCCAATAAACGGGAAAGCATCAATCTGACGGATATCCCGGCGGGCGATTATAAGTCTGTTAAATTCTCGGTAGGCGTAGATACCAAATACAACAGTAACCTGAGCTTACAAGCCGGTGAGCTTTCCCAACTGAACGGTATGACCAATGTTTCCTGGATGTGGGCGACCACATATATTTTCTCTTCCCTGAAAGGAAAAGTAACGGAAGGTACTACTGTCAAAACCATTGCCGTAGAAACCGGACTGGATGCCAATTACAAATCAGTAACACTGGCTTTACCGTCAACTTTACATATCGGATCAAGTAAGTCATCAACCATTTCATTGAATACTGATGTGACCAAGATCACCGATGGCGTGGATATTATGGCTACGCCGACCATAGGCGCTTCACAGGCAACCGTGATGGCTTCGGTAGCAACCAATTATTCTACCAAAGTATTCACTGTAAAATCGGTTAACTAAGCGTGATGACCGGCGCTAACGCATACCCGCGTTTTGCCGCCATGCTGCTGCTTATCGGATCGCTGGCAATCTCTTCCTGTAAAAAGGACGAGGTTGCCGGTACTGATCCGGTCGTTACAATGCACCCGGCCGTTTTGGCCGTACCGGCTAATTTTCCGGCGGTGGTGAACGATCCGGATAACCCGCTGACAAAAGAAGGCATCGCATTAGGCAGAATGTTATTTTATGATACCCGGCTTTCGGGGCTCAACAAGCTTTCCTGTGCCTCGTGCCACCGGCAGGATCTCGCTTTCAGCGATGGCCTGGCACTGAGCAATATCGGGGAATCCGGTAATACCATGGAGCGCCATTCACCGGCACTGATCAACCTGGCCTGGGCAAATAATGGCCTGTTCTGGGATGGTGGATCGACCAACCTGGAGTCTCAGGCCTTTGGCCCGCTGAGCAGCGCGGACGAGATGCACCAGAACCTATATGAACTGGAAGCGGAACTGAAAGCGGTACCTGACTACGTGCAACGTTTTAAGACCGTGTTTAACAGCGAGGTCAAATCAGCGGCTATCGTTAAAGCTCTGGCACAATTTGAACAGACACTGATCTCAGGCAACAGCAAATATGACCGGTATAGCCGGAAAGAAAACGGCACAAGCCTGAATGGTGAGGAACAACTGGGTTTATCACTTTTCAACACTAAATGCCGCAGCTGCCATGCCGGTGAATTGTTTACAGACAACGGCTATCATAATAATGGCATTGACAACGACTTCAGTAATGATGCTTTTGAAAGGATCTTTATGGGCCGTTTCCGCATCACCAATAACCCGGCCGACCTGGGCAAGTTCAAAACGCCCACCTTGCGCAATATTATGCTGACCGCGCCATATATGCATGACGGCCGCTTCAAGACCATCGGTGAAGTGTTGGCGCATTACCATAACGGCATAAAAGTTTCGCCGACAACCGATCCGCTGCTTTACCAGAATGGCGGGCAGGCAGGCGTTCCGATGACCGGCCCGGAAATGCAGGCGATAAAAGCTTTTTTAGCTACGCTGACCGACACAGATTTTATACAGGATACCAAACTTAGTAAACCCAACTGATGAAAACATTCAAATATCATTACTTGCTCATTGCCGGCTTTATGCTGGTTCTTTTAAGCTGCTCTAAAAAATCGGACGTAACGCCGGATTTCGTGGAAACCAACCTGGCGCCTTTTTCGGTGGAGTTTGACAATATTGTCGGCGACCGTACCCTTTCGCTGGATAATACCACCAGCTTGTACACCAATGCCGCCGGGGAGAAATTCTCGCTGTCCATGCTGCAATACTACATCAGCAATATCAAGGTAAGCACGGCTGACGGTAAAACCTATACCGTCAAACAGGACAGCAGCTATTTCCTGATCAAAAGCTCTGATAAGGCGACCCGATTCGCCAAAGTAAAGGTGCCCGAAGGTGACTATACCAAGTTAACCTTTACCCTGGGCATAGACAGCTTGCGCAGTACCATGGATATCAGTAAACGGACGGGTATTCTTGACCCCGCGGCCACCGGCGACCATGATTCGGGCGGCATGTACTGGGGCTGGAACGCAGGTTATATTTTCTTCCGTATGGAAGGCAACTCCAGTGTTATTTCGGATGATGTGAATGGTGACCCTACCGGTAAGAAGCAATTCAAGTATCATATCGGCGGTTTTGGCGGCTATGTTGCTCCAACCATTAATAATATCAAAACCATCACCATTGACCTGACCACGGCCGGTATCGCCAAAGTACGCAGGGACCGTCAAAGCAATGTGCACCTGTTTGTCGATGCCATGAAAGTGTTTAACGGTAAAAATGCTTTCAGTATCGCGGCCCATCCGAATGTGATGTTCAGTGATTACAGCGTAAATATCGCGGCTAACCTGACCGAAATGTTCAGGCATGACCACACCGAAAATTAGATCAAAATGAAGAAAAAAGCATTTTGGATAGTAATGGGCGGTTTCACCCTGTTTATGTACGCCTGTAAAAAGGAAGCACAGATCAAAGAAGTGGTCAACTCGTTTTTAGGTTTTCAGAAACCGGCCAATTTTCCCGAACCGGTCTATAAACTGGAAAACAATAAAGTGACCGAGGCGGGATTTCTACTGGGGCGCAGCTTATTTTATGAGCCACGGTTATCGAGGAACAATACTGTTTCCTGCGGCTCCTGCCATATCCAGTCCTCCGGCTTCACGCAGCACGGGCATGATGTGAGCCATGGCATAGATGATCGTTTGGGCACCCGTAATTCACCACCGATCATGAACCTGGCCTGGAACAAAGCCTTTATGTGGGGCGGCGGGGTTTATGACCTCGATCTGCAGCCCATCGTGCCGATCACCACGCATGAGGAAATGGACGAAAACTTAGAGAACGTCATGGGCAAACTGCGGTTAGTGAGTAAATATCCCGCGATGTTCAAGGCCGCTTTTGGCAGCGAAGAGATCAATACAGCAAGATTCATGAAGGCACTGTCGCAATTTATGGTGATGTGTATCAGCGCCAATTCAAAATACGATAAAGTGATGCGCAAGGAAGGCGGACAAAGCTTTACGGCTGACGAACAGGCGGGTTATGCTTTATTCCAGGCCAAATGCAGTAGTTGTCATAAAGAGCCTTTATTTACCGATGGTTCTTTCCGTAATAACGGGTTGGCACCCTCACCGATCAACGACCAGGGGTTGTATACCGCTACCTTGCAACAAACAGATCGCTTCAAATTTAAAGTGCCGAGTTTGCGTAACCTGAGTTATACCGCCCCTTACATGCATGACGGACGATTCCTGACACTTAGCGGTGTCTTCGACCATTATAATGGTGAAGTGCAGCCTACTGTTAACCTCGATCCTTTGCTACGGCAAAATGGTAAGCTGGGTATGCCGCTTTCAGCGGATGACTGTAGTAAACTAACTGCATTTTTGAAAACCCTGGACGATGCGGACTTCGTCACCCGCAAAGACCTGGCTGAACAATAATTAATCAACATGAAAAAATATATTATCCTGCTTTTCCTTTCGGCCATGACCTACCCGGTGCTGGCCTGCGATATCTGCGGCTGCGGTGTCGGCAGTTATTACCTCGGTATCCTGCCGGAGTACCAGAAACGCTTTATCGGAATACGGTATCAGCACAAGACCCTGATGACGCATTTAGGCCCTTTCGGCGAACGGACGCCGATCACCTCGGATGAAACCTACCAGAGCATGGAGGTATGGGGCGGCTGGAATATCGGCAAAAAATTCCGGGTACTGGCTTTTGTGCCTTTTAACTTTAATGACCGCGTGGCACAGACCGGCAACGGTTCGAAAACAGGCCTGGGCGATATCGCTGTAATGGGGTATTATAACCTGTTCAGTCACCGCTCAACGATCAGCAATAAGCTGCTGGTTCAATCGCTGTGGATCGGCGGGGGCATCAAAGCACCTACCGGAAAATATGAACCGGGCGAACGTCTTTTGGTCAATGAATCGCCCAATAACTTCCAGCTGGGAACTGCCAGTACCGATTTTACCCTGAACGCTGCTTATGATGTACGGCTGATGGACTTCGGCATTAACGTTAATGCCAATTACAAGATCAATACGAACAACAAGTACGATTATCGTTACGGAAATAAGTTAACCGCAAATGCGCTGGCTTACTATAAGATCCGTTTGTTCAACAAGGTAACGGTCGCTCCTAATGCAGGCGTATTGTACGAAACTTCAGAAAAGGATATGGAAAGCAACAAATATCCGGTGGATGTTTCGGGCGGGCATGTTCTATCCGTAATCGGCGGACTGGAGGCTAACTTCAGTCGTTTTTCAGCAGGGGCAAACTACCAGGATGTTGCTGCGCAGCATCTGGCTAATAATCGGGTAAGTGCGGGTAATCGCCTGATGGTACATTTCTCAGTCGCCTTTTAACTTAAAATCAAATTATCATGAAAAAACTTATCAAATTATTTTTTTGCTTTACCGGCCTGGCGCTTTCCGCCTGCCAGAACGACCCTGATTACAAAGCCGTACGGCAGCAGGTGCTGGACCAGCATGACAAGATCATGATGGACGGCGAAAAAGCCATGACTTTTAAAATGAAACTGGATACACTGGCCATGTCTGCCCTGGCTAAATTTAAACAACAGCAACCATCACTGGACACAACTGCCGAGCTACAGCAACTTAAGACTTTAAGCAAAAAGCTAAATGATGCAGATGAACGTATGAACGACTGGATGCATAATTTCAAGACGGATGTCGATGGGAAAACAAACGCAGAAGCGGTCAGCTATTTTAACGGGGAACAAGTTAAGATCAGGCAACTGGACAGTATCTATAAAATGGTCTTAAAAGAGTCAGCCGATTACCTGAAAAGATTTAATGTCAAAACTGATACTTCAATGAAAACTATGGACCATATGAAAATGTAATCATGAAAAAACAAATTTGTTACCTGGCCGGTGTATTGCTGATCGCTGCCTGTCATTCGGCCCCCAAAGAATTGCCCATATTAGGCCCGCGAGAGGCGGTTCAAAAAACGGTGAATGGCAAAACCGTCACAGATACGGTCTACCAGACGATCCCAGCCTTTAAGTTCCTTAATCAGGATAGCGCGATGATCGATAATCATACTTTTGACGGCAAGATCTATGTAGCTGATTTCTTTTTTACCTCCTGTCCGACGATCTGCCCGGTCATGCACCGGAACCTGCTGAAAGTATATGAAAAATATAAAGGGCACCAGGAAGTGATGTTGTTATCCCATAGCATTGATTTTAAGTATGATATCCCGCATGTGCTGAAAAAATACGCGGATAAACTGGGGATTACCGGAACGCAGTGGGAGTTTGTCCATGGCAGCAAGGAAGCTGTTTATACACTGGCGCAAAAGAACTACCTTGTATCGGTTGCACAGGATGCCGGACAACCCGGTGGCTATGTTCACCAGGGATACCTCGTACTGATCGATAAAGAAAAGCGGGTTCGCGGAGCTTATGACGGTACAGATGAAAAACAGGTAGAACAAATGATGAAAGATATGGATACCTTGTTGTCAGCCTATACCCATTAACTTATTTGAATAGCGTAATGAGACCAAATAACTTGAAAAAAAAGAAGGAAGATAAGCGCCGGGGCTTGCGCATAACCGCGGGTACCCTGATCCTGATCGCTGTCATTGCGGTAATATGGTCAAGCAGCAACGTTAAGCCTCCGAGACTGCCATTCCTTGGGGATCCGGTTTATAAAAAGAAAAATACTGCTCAAGGACCAAAAACAGATACGATCTATCCGATAATTCCACCTTTTTCCTTTACAGATCAGCAACGGCAACCTGTGAGCAACAGTACCTATAAGGGACATATTTATATAGCTGATTTTTTCTTCACTTCCTGCCCGACGATCTGCCCTGTTATGAGCCGTAACCTTAAAAAGGTTTATGACCATTACGCCGATGTGCCCGGGCTAATGTTCCTGTCACATACCATTGACCCTAAGTTTGACACACCTGATGTATTGAACCGGTATGCAGAGAAACTCGGCGCGGACAGCAAACGCTGGCATTTTGTAACCGGCCCCAAAGAGGTTATTTATCAACTGGCAGAAAATGGCTATTACTCACATGCAGAAAAAGATGATGCTGAAAAAGGCGGCTTTATACATAGTGGGGCGTTTATTCTGATCGACAAACTGGGCCGTATGCGCGGTATGTATGACGGCACCAACGATTCTGAAGTTGGTCAATTGATCAGAGATATCAAAGTACTCTTAACAGAATAATGATTTATGCCACCTTTGTTATAAATTAAAAAAAGTACAATGCTATTTGTCTGCTGATCTCGCTCATCGTTACAGTTTTTAACAGCTTTTTGTATATGCTGGTTTTAAGGTATATCTCAGAACATACATTATCTTGCTTGCACTTGCAAGCTATATGACGTTTTTTATTGTTAGACTAGTTTAATACCCTATCAGAATTCTTTATAATTTAATTAAATACTGATTGCGCCTCACCAATTATCTGAATGCGTGTACTATTAAATGTGTTATTTTTTTAAGAATTTGTGTTTCTTATTAGTATTCTGTGCATATATAAAAATTGCCCTGCATAAATCAATATGCAGGGCAAAAATACATTCCTATTGGGTTAATTTAATTTTGTTTTTACAGATCTGATTATAGTGTAAGGAGATCCATTATTGGGGGGAGTAACTTTGATGGTATATCTTATAATAGCATTATTATACTGGAGTTTGTTAGGAGCTATATATCCTGGTGTAAGACCAACTGCTGAAAACTTTACCTGTAAGGTATTAAGATTAGTTACATCAACAGCAAAGTATTCAGTACCTAATATATTTTCCTCTCCGCTGTAAGTGCTTGTTGGAGCGTTCGAAGATGCAGAACCGTCATTTAATATGGTTTGTTGTGGATTTGTGTATTTTAAATATGACGAATGTGGTATCAATAGATCCTGACGAATAATTTGAACAGTAGCTCCATTATTTGTCAGTTCTGGATTTATGTTTAGAACTGTAGGAACTGACTTGGTAAAAGTATGTGTATATGTCTGTCTGTCCAAATGTTGGGGGAATGGAAGAGGTCCATAAAGAAAAGCCATACTTGTACGAGCCACGTTAAACGTTAATTTGGGATTACTTCCAAAATTAAATACCCCTAATACTTTGTTGTAAGCAGGTACATAACCTGGCCCATTTTGGCTATTTTGTGATCCAGGAATAATTAAGGTAGTGCTTGTGATGCCAGAACTGCTGGAAAAACTTCCTGATAAATTAAGATTTGATTGCAATTTAAGGTCGACCATTTGTGGGCTAGAAGATGTGCCGCCAATGATGGCGCTAATTAATCCTGTAACAGCACCTGTTAAGCCACCTTTAAGGCCACCTATAACTGCTTCAACAATATTTGACTTGTTTGCCTTAACTCCATTTAGGCTGGATAATCCTGCTGCATATAAAGTACCTTTTGCTGCATTATTGAGTAATCCACTAGGATTGAAGCCTCCTGACGAACCCGTACCGACTGTACCCGTAAGAGTTCCATTTGACTCACCATTTAAAGTTACATTACTCACACTAGTCGAAGCTAGATTCCAAACAAAGTTCAAGTTTTGATAAGAAATATTAGGTATATTCGAATCATAAGCTGTTTCAAATTGACTAATAAACCATGCGCCTGAAGATTGCAATCCATACTTATTTACCCTTGTTACAGAATTAATGACAGTGTCTACGTTTGCAATTGGATTATTGAAATTGACAATTGATGACACTGAATTTCCAGCTATTGCTAAGCCATCCGTTAAGTAAGTTGAGGGAACAGGTGTCCCCGCTGGCAAATAAATATAAAATCTTAACACCCCGTTGTATTTATTATATAATGAAAAAAACGAAGTGAGGATGATTGATTGCTTGAAAAGGTATTATATACCAGTGACCATCCATCCGCTTTCTTATAATCGAAAGCTAATTCGGGTGCAAATAGTTGATTTGATCCGGACGCCCAAGGCACTAAAATTGGAGATTCTCCGCTTGGAGTCGGCATGTAGTCCGTATTCTCCCAATCCAATGGAAATGCCGGAATTGCAGCTTGAATTGGGTTTTTAGTTTTGATGGTTAATCCGCCATCATTTTTTTTACATCCTGTCAGAATAATGATTGACAGAATAATTAATAATGTAGAAAATGTAATTTTTTGTTTCATTTTTGTGATAATTATAAAAGTTAAAGAATTTTTGTTATTCGCCCCGGAGGCTAATTTATAATATTTTAATTAACTATCAATTAAATTAAGCAATTTTATATCATATATGTAATTATAGGTTATTTTTTAATGTCATAATACGCAAAAGAAAAATATAACTTTATCAATCCGATTAACTAATTTTATAAATAAATTTTTATGAATAAACATAATCTTATCCCATTAATAGTGATAATCTTCCTAGTTTTTTCGTCTTGTAATAAAAAGAATGATAGTCCTGATAAAAAGCCAAATACGCAATTTGGCATATTTCAGTTGGCGGGAAATCCTGCACAATTTTCTGTTGATACAACATCGAACTACTTTGCTTCTACAGATGAAGAAATTGTTACAAGAAATCTAACAGAAGGAGCAAAAACATTCATTTGGGATTTTGGTGATGGTAGTACGTCGACAGAGCTATCACCTAGACATATATATGCTAAATCAGGCAAATATTCTCTCAAATTAACGGCAATTAACAAGGATAATGTAAATAATGTCAAGGTTAAAACGGTCAATGTTACTGAGAAAGTGCTTACTTTAATTAGGATTTCCTCACTTAATTTTAATTCCGGTTTTATTGATCAATTGTCTTGGCCAGCTGATCAACGTGCAAATGTGTATGTGGAAGTTAAGGAGCTTCAAAATAATATTTTTCCTGAATATACAAACCTTAGTTATAATGGTGAAGTGATTTATAAATCTGACCTTTTGAAAAATATTACAGTAAAAGATGTTCCTATAGTTATAAATGTCAATTCAGGTAAAACTATCAGTAAATTAAAACTGTTGAATGGCAGATACGGATTCAATATTCATGTGATTGATTCTTCCGGTACTGACCATATAATTAGTTCTAATTGGGGATCGGGAGTTATATTAAGTTACCAGACACTCATCTTAGAAAAAAAATTCCTTATACAAACTCAATTCAACGGTGTATCAGTAAACTTTGAATGCAATGATAGATAATGCCATGTTTTTACTGCTGATCAATACATTCAAGATGATTAGTTTATGACTATTAGGCAAAGTTATTACATATTTATTCTACTGCTTTTTATAGCTGGAGGTTGTAAAAAAAACACCCCAATAAAACCGTCTAAACAGTACAAAAATTTTTCTGAAGTTTTTGAAGGATTCGTTAGCAATATGGCCAAACGTTATATGTTTTGGGATAGGGAAAATGTTGAATTGGATGACATCAAATCTAAATACTCGCCACTTTTTGCGGAACTCAATATCCATGATCCTAAAGATATAGCGAAAAGCGTGAATTATTTTCATGATATATCGAAAAATTTGGTTGATAATCATTTTCAAATCAATTTTTTAGTAAGTCCAGTTAGAGGCAGAATTATTTTTCCCTCGTCTGAAAGAAAACTGTCCGATATAGGAATTATTTTTCCTTACACAGATGTCGTTTGTAATTACCTGGATCCTGGGTATAAACTATCGCATTTTTCACTTTTTTCAGCCTCAAATGACAAATTAGATCTACTTACTGGATTGATTAACGGTAATATCATTTACTTACGTTTTAACGCCTTTAATATTCAAAGAGCAATAAATTCCAGTGAAGAAATAAATCAAACCTTTCAACAATTTCTTGCTTATTTGAAAGAAACACAATTTAAACCATATGCTCTTGTTATTGATGTTAGGCAAAATAGAGGAGGAGATTTGTCTGATCTATCTTTTTTAGCGGGGTATATAGTCGCTAAAGACGTAAAATTTGGGTATTACAGAACTAAGAATGGTGCAAATCCATTAGACTATACTGAATGGATTGATGCACGATTATTAGCACGCAATTCAATCGCGCCGAACATATCGAAAATTGTTCTGTTAACAGACAGAAATACGGCATCGGCTGCTGAGTCTTTAATCTTCTATTTTAAAAGTTTTCCTAATACCACAATAATTGGAGAAACTACTTGGGGAGCAACAGGTTTATTGACTGACCCAAATATGTTTAATACCGGAAATTTTGAGTTGCCTGGATTTATGTCAGTACAAATGACATCTGTATCCTTTAAGTATTTAGACGGCCGTTCGTATGAAAATCAAGGTATTGAGCCTAACTTGGTTATTCCCACGGATGTTAAATCTCTTAAAGCAGGAAAAGATCCTCAAATAGAAGCTGCGATTAAATTCATAAATTCCAGTAATTAAGTAAAACGAAATTGAAAGTATTCACGCTATTTTATTTAGTTCTGTTTTGTCTCATTCCGTGTAAATTATACTCGCAAATGCTTTTCGGCGTAAAATATGGTATAGTATATGAATCTGTTTCTAAGTTTTATGATAAGGAGAATTTTAAATCCTTATCGTTACCAGGAGCGCACTTGGGATTATTTGTATCACCCAAATCACCCTTTACCAACGTACGGTACGTCATTGGATTAAATTATTCTAAAAGACTATATAAAATATTGAACAAGAACAATCTTGATATTTCTAATACCTATAGTTCGACTTTTTTTGAAATACCAATTAACATACAATATAAAATCATCACAAAAAAGCTTTATTTTGATTTTAATCTCGGTCCTACATTTAGTTGTTGGAAATCTTATTCAATCAAGCAAAGCATTCCTGATATCTATAATACAAACATTACTAAAGATAATCAAGAAATTGTTACTATAAAAAACAATGTGATCAATATTGAACTTAATGGAGCAAAATATAATCGTTTGCAAATCGGAGCTTCTGCCGGAGTAGGATTTGGACGGAGGATTGATAAGCGAATCGATATCTTAGCAGATGTGAATTTGCAAAAAAGCTTATCTGGACAACTTAAAAATAGTCAATATCAAAGAAAAAGCAGCCTCCTTTTACTTGATTTGGGTGTGATATATAGCATTTATTAAAACAGTTATTAGAATTATTATCCCATAGTAGACGTTATAAACTACTTATAAGAATATGCAACGCACCCACTTCTGCAAACTATAATAACTTCATTTCTTTCATTGCGTTATTCTAAAATCTTTTACAAGCATTTTGTCATCGATATTTAAATAAATAAGTATTAAACAATGCAACAAAGTAACGATAAATAAGGTCTATTTACAATCATTCTAAATAAATACAATACTTTCCTGAAAGAGCTTTAACGGCTTATATTTTATAACTTTGCAAAATGTTTCGCCAGGCAACCATATTTCTTCTGATCCTGACCACGCTTACGGCGAACTGTTCCCGCTTTTTTGTTATAGCCGGGTTTGAACTCAATAAGAAATATATCGTTAGCAACCTCTGCGAGAACAGGAACAGGCCTTATCTGCATTGTAACGGTAAGTGTTATTTCATGAAGAAAATCAGGCAATCCGAAGAAAACGAAAAAAAAGAAGCGGCGAAAGATAACCTGAACCGCCTGGAGGTTTCGTTTTTCTATGAAACGTTTAAGTTATCTTTTCCCGAACCGGTACTTTTAACCGGCATTGAACAATATTTTCCGGTATATACCTATCAGTATACCAGCCGCTATCTTTCAACCATCTTCAGACCGCCTAAGCAGGCCGCTTAATTACCATTCATTTAATGCTTCGTTAACGGTTTTATAAATTCCGTGCGATCAACCTATTTATTAAGCATTGGTTAAATACCAGCATCATATGCTGTGTGTAAACTCTGCTATTACAGCGATCTGATGAAATTTCTATACATTATCATTCTATTTTTATTTTCTATTCCAGCCCTTGGGCAAACCATTAAAGGTAATATCACTTCTACCGACGGGGAACCCCTAAGCAATATCAGCGTGAAATTGGAGGGAACCGATTTCGGTACACGTACCGCGGACAACGGTGATTTTACGCTCCGAAATATAAAACCGGGCACCTACACCTTAGTGGCTTCCGGCATCGGTTATTCCGCTAGCAAACAAAACCTCATCGTCATTAACGGCAAAAACAATTTCATGACACTCGAACTCGATAAAGCTACACAGCAATTATCTGAAGTAATAATAGGCAGCCGCAGGACCCGCCAGCGGGATAAGGCGAGCAGCATTGCAGCGAGGCTGCCATTAAGCAATATCGAGAACCCTCAGTCGATTAATACCGTCTCTAACCAGGTCATTACTGAGCAGGGAGCTACTGACCTGAACAGTATCATTAAAAACATTCCCGGTGTGGTTAAAGCCTGGTCATCCGTTTCTGCTTATTATACCAGCCGCGGCTTTAATACCCGCAATTATATCCGAAATGGCGTATCAGGCTATTCTACCGCGGATCCGGATATCGTCAATATAGAACAATTGGTGGCTGTCAAGGGGCCATCCGGAACATTGTTCGGCAGCACCTTGGCATCCTTCGGTGGTGTTCTTAACCGCATTACCAAAAAGCCTTTTGATACCACACATGTGGAGATTGCTTATCAGGGAGGCAGCTATGATTTAAACCGTTTTACGGCAGATATCAATACACCGCTTAACAAAGACAAAACCGTTTTATTACGTGTCAACGCCTCACAGCATTACGAAGGTAGTTTCCAGGATGCCGGTTTCTTGCGCAGCACATTTATTGCGCCAAGCATTTTTTATAAAGCCAGCGACCGCCTCAGCTTCTCGCTTGATGCGGAGTTCTACAACCGGGAAGGGACATCCTTACCGCAGATCACGCCGGTAGGCCCTATACAACCTGGATCAACCAAAATATGGGCGAGCAATCCATCCCAGTTACCACTGGACTATAAGCGTTATTATGGCAACAATAGCGTAACGTTAAAAGATCCAGCCCGGAGCTTTTACGGCCAGGTGACCTACAAAATCTCCGACCAGTGGACATCTCAAACAAACCTAACCAGAACAGGCACAGAAAATACCGGCAACTATTTGACTTTTACATTACTGAAAGGCGACAGTGCGCTTGTACGTAATGTATCCAATTACCCGGCCAGTCTAATTACAATCAGCCAGATCCAGCAAAACTTTATCGGCGATTTTAAGCTGGGTAAACTACGTAACCGCCTGGTTGTTGGTTTGGAGTTTTACCAGAACTCATCTGCTTTCGCGTCTAATTCACTTGCCGGCTCTGGTGGCCGCAAAGCGTTTGACACCTTGTTTGTTACCCGTTCTATGCCGAATTACGAACTGATCGGCCCGGCAAATATCGCTAACAAATTAAATGGGCTTGCAGCTATCTATTCTTCATCCAGAGTAAATACTTATGCAGCCTATGCTTCTGATGTAATTAACGTCACTGACCGTTTATCGGCATTGTTAAGTTTAAGGGTTGATCGTTTTAATAACAAAGGTACAACCAATACAACCACCAACGTCACCACAGGCAATTATGACCAGACTGCTTTTGCGCCCAAATTTGGATTGGTTTACCAAGTCGTGAAAGACCACGTATCCCTGTTTGGTAACTATAACAACGGTTTTCAAAACGTAGCGCCTGCTACCCAGCCGGATGGTTCGGTATCGGCGTTTAAACCCCAATATGCCAACCAATTGGAAGGTGGTCTGAAAGCTGAATTGGCTCATGACCTGTTGAGCGCTACGATCAGCTATTACAATATCAAAGTTGAGAATACACTAAGGCCTGATGTTTTACGACCGACGTTTACCGTTCAGGAAGGCACACAGTTTAGCAGAGGGGTAGAAATTGATCTGTTTTCCCGCCCGGTCAATGGCCTGCTCATCAATGCTGGATTATCTTATAATGACAGTAAGCTTACTTCTGCAAACGGAACGGTCAATGGCCTGCGCCCCGTAAATTCCGGCCCGGACAAAACAGTTAACTTTTACACCAGTTACATTCTTCCCTTCACGTCGATGCAGGGTTTGGGCGTCGGTTTTGGCGGCAATTATTATAGCCGTAACCTGATCGTTAACAATACGACCAACGGGCAATTCTACCTGAATAGTTATGCGTTATTCAATGGTGCTATATTTTACAACCGTCCGCGCTACCGCTTTGCTATTAATGCAGATAACCTGGGCGATAAACAATATTACAACGGTGGCTTTGGAACCATCACTCCCGGTATGCTGCGCAGATACATGGCTACCTTAACTCTTATATTCTAAAGCATGATAAAAAGGATCATCTTAATTGTGGTAATCATTGGCATCCACCAGATAGTGAATGCGCAGATGATGGTGAATGCCCGCATGGGGCAGAAAAAATTTGACAAGCCGCTGAATGTTGCGGTCTTTGTTTATAATGGTGTTGGGCTGGGTGATATGAACGGCCCGATTGATGTGTTTACTAAAGCTGGTAATATGACCGGCGGCCAGTATCATGTTTATACAGTAGCCTTAAAGCCGGGAACTGTAACTACGCAGGCTGGCGGGTTAAAATTCATGCCGGATTACACGGCTGATCAGATGCCCCAGCCCGACATTTTGGTTATTCCAGGCGGCTCGGTAGGCTTGGCGGACTCGATGCGTTACAATCAGCCGGTACTAAATTTTATCAAGCAATATGGAGAAAAGGCCCAGGTGTTGATGTCCATTTGCACGGCGGCCTATTTCGTTGGCCAAACCGGCGCATTTGACGGACACAAGGTAACCACGCATTTTTTCCAGGCAGAAGATCTGCAAAAACAGTTTCCCAAGTCAACGGTGATCCAGGATGTTCGTTTCGTGGATGATGGAAAATTGGTGACTGCTTCTGGTGTAACTACCGGTATCGACGCCTCGCTGCACCTGGTTGCCCGCTTTAGTGGTGACCGGATGGAAAAGTTAGTGGAGGGCGCTATACAATATAATATGAAGGAACACGACGAATGGCCCGAAGCAGTGGGCGGGATGAGGTTTGACCGTGGTATGCGTGAACAACTTAAAATGTTAATGCCACATCAATAGTCTTTTAAACTAAACATCATGAAAAAATTTATAAAACTTACAACCCTTTTCATGCTATGCTTTAGCATAACAGTATTCGCTCAATCAGGCAAAATACAGGGTACGGTTACGACCACCAGTGGAGAAGCGATCGTCAAAACAACGGTTAAATTACTCAATACCAATTATGGCGATATTTCAGACAGTCAGGGTAAATATAGCATCAACAATTTAGCAGGTGGAAATTATACCATCAGTGTTTCAGCGGTCGGCTACGCCTCGCAATTGAAAGCCCTTGAATTAAAAAAGGGCCAAGTGCTGATCCTTGATTTCAAGCTGGCCGAAAGTAGCAGCCAATTAAATGAGGTCACCGTATCTTCAGAAAAACGCCAGGAAGCGATCCAGAAAATACCGGCCGCGATTACTTCTTTAGATGCCAAACAGATCAGGGATTACCGTTTATGGGATATTACCAATCTGACGGCCATCGCCCCGAATCTATTTGTGGTGGAACACGGCAATAGTACCAGCTCTAACTTCTTTAATATACGTGGCGTAATGGGCTTTTCTAATGAGCAGGCCGTAGCTACTTACGTCGATGGTGTTTATCAATTCGATTATTTTTCCGCGCCGCCCTTGTTCAATGATGTGCAGAGTATCGAGATATTGCGTGGTCCGCAGGGAACGCTATATGGGCGTAACGCTTATGGAGGTGTGGTTAATATCACGACCAAACAACCCGGTAACACACCTTCCGGCTATGCGGAAATGATTTTTGGTAATTACGGCCAGCAGCGTTATACGGTCAGTCTTTCAGAGCCTATTGTGAAAGATAAGCTGTTTAGCAGCGGCTCTTTTAGCTATAATCACCGTGGCTCGATCTATTATAATGAGTTTACCAAAAGCGGTTTTGACCGCAGGGAGGACTACTCCGGTAACTTTAACTTACGTTACCTCCCTTCAGCGAAATGGTCACTGGCATTAAATGCGAAACTGGAGAATGACAATGACCGGGGCAGTTTTCCCTGGATAACTTCTTATAAAGATGTTTATGCAAAGGCCTACCAGGTAAACACTAATAACACCAATGTAGAACGCCGGAATAATTTCAACACCTCTTTGGCGGCCAATTACTACGGTAAGAATTTCAACTTCACTTCGGTATCTTCCTACATCGACTGGCATGCTTATTACGAGGGAAGAGGCGTTGATTATGATTATAGTCCATTAGACATCATTAGTACTGCGCCTGATCAGCGGCAACATGTTTTTAGCCAGGAGATCCGGTTTAGCTCACCATCGGCAAGCCAAAGCAAGCTTAAATGGGTGGCTGGTGCCTACGGTTTTACGCAAAATACCCATATGAATGCACCTGTTTTTTCCGGGCCGGATGCCGTGCAAAAAGACGGAACCCCCATTCCACCTTCTACCACGACCAGCATCAGCCGCGGAAACAACAAGGGTTATGCTTTTTTCGGGCAGGCTACGTACTCACTTGCCCGCAAACTGGATTTCACCGCCGGTATCCGCTACGACCACGAGACCCGTGACCTTAATCAATATGCTGATTACGAACAGGAACCTAATCCCGTAGTATCTTCGCCAAAACAATTTTACAAGGCGAACTTCCATGCGGTAACGCCAAAATTTGTATTGAGTTACCAATTACAGGAAAACATGCTGCTGTACGGCAGCTATGCACGCGGCTTCCGTGCCGGCGGGTTGAATACCAACGCGACCGATCCGGCACAGGTCCCTTACCAGCCCGAACATTCGGACAACTACGAGATCGGCTGGAAAAACACTTTTTTGGATAATAAGCTAAAACTAAACCTGACGGCATTTTACCTGCAGCAGCATAACCAGCAGATCAGTACCGCCATGGACGGCATCAATGCCCTGATCCTTAACGTGGGCGAGATGCACAACAAAGGCGTAGAACTGGAATTAACAGCCTTGCCTGTAAAAGGCCTGCAGATCGACTGGAACGCGAGTTATTCACATGCCCGTTATACTTCATTGCTGTTATATAGCACGGATGCGAAAGCCGTGGTGAATTACAAAGGCGGCCAACCCATCAATACGCCGCCGGTTACTTCGATGCTGTCAGCGCAGTATACCTATGGCTTTAAGGGAAGCAAACAACAGTTAGCCGCCTTCGTCAGGGGCGAATACCGTTACCTGGACAAATATTATTTCGATTTTGTGAACGGTTTAAGCCAGCCGGCCTATAGCCTGTTCAATGCCAAAGCGGGTATAACCTGCAAGCATTTTGAACTGAATTTCTGGGCTCGGAATATCACGGATAAAAAATACATACCATATGGCTCCTTTAGCACCTTCCTGTTAGGAACCCCAAGGACTTACGGAACAACATTGATCGCTAAATTGTAAAGACAAGGGTAATGAAAAAACTATTTTTCGCTGCACCGATTGTTTTAATAATGGCAGCTTGTACAAACAAACCTAAGGCAAACAAATCAGCCGAGACAAACAGTCACATAGATATGTTACCTGAACCAAAAGTGCAGATCAAAACAGTGGGCATCTTGTTATATGATAACTACGCGGTTTTAGATGCGATGGGACCTTACCATGTGTTAAGCGAACTGATGGGCGCTAAGGTGTTTTTTGTAGGGCGTCACAAAGGCGTGATCACTACCGGTGATGGTATGAAGGTGCAATGTGATACGTCTATCAATGAGGTAAAACAACTGGACATCCTCGTAATTCCCGGAGGATTGAACGAAACTTATAACGCAACAAAGGATACTGCTTTGCTCAACTGGATCAAAGCCATCGATGTACATTCCAAGTACACCACCAGCGTTTGCACAGGTGCCTGGATACTGGCTTCGACCGGCTTGCTAAAAAGCCATGCAGCCACGACCCACTGGTTCGGCAAGCATATCTTGAAAGACCAATTCGGGATTACCGCAGAAGATAAACGTTATGTGCAAAGCGGTAAGTACTGGACAAGTGCGGGCGTTTCCGCGGGTATCGATATGAGCCTGGGTTTGATCAACGACATCATGGGTGAAAAGTACACCCAAACCGTGATGCTTGACCTGGAATACGATCCGCATCCCCCGGTTAAAGGTGGCAGTGAGCATAATACGGATAAAGCGATTGTAGAAAGTGTACGCACCATGTATAACAGTGCTTTAGAACCTTTGGTGCACCCTGAAAGCGTATCCGCAAAAGCTAAAATTGATAATGATATAGACCCAGTTTGCGGAATGGCCCTTACTGGTTATGCTGACACGGTACATTATAAAGGAAAAATAATTGGATTCTGCTCTGCACGTTGCAAAGCCGGTTTTCAGAGAAATCCTACTGCTTACGAACTGCATGTACGCTAACCAAAACTCACGAAATGACTTTAATCGCTAAAAATTAGTACAGCAAAAAATGACAGAGATCGCGACCTCCTCTATATTGGCCTTATCGGCGCTGACACCAGCAGCGATGTTCAGTTACCTGGGTCTGGAGAAGTATGGCGATAAACTGCGCTTTTCCTGGTCTAAGAGTACGCTTGTATTTGATATGCAGGTTCATCAAGCCACTGTGGAGCGGCACGTAAAGCGCCATTTTAAAAACCAATTAAAAGAACAGGTGACCTTAACCATCGGCGGTGAAAAGATGAAAGGATTCATCAGGCAGGACGGCCGCAATCAATTCACCTTTTATATCAATTACAATTCACCGGTTATAAGCGTGCAAAAAGTTGATAATGGCTGGGTAGTGAACAATGACGAAGAAAATGATGTCAGCGAACTCACAACTCATTTTATTATGACTTTAGAAAACAGATTATACAATTAAATCCATTCATTATGAAAAAGAACCTGCTTTTTATAGCCTGCATGATTGCCATAGCAGCAACCGTGTTCGCTAACCCTCCAAAAGGGAAAACTAAGGACGCTAAAAAAGGTAATTTAGCTGTTCATTTTAAAAATGTCGTTGACGGAAGAGAACTGAAGCTAAACGATTCCACTTCGCTTTATAAAAATGCCAACGGTGACGATTTTAAGTTAACCACTTTCAAATATTATATCAGCAACGTTAGCCTTATCGCCAAAAACGGCAATAAGGTGGCCATCCCTGATTCTTATTACCTGGTCAATGCTGCGGATTCTAGTACGCTCAATCAGCAGATCACCAACATACCCGAAGGAAAATATACCGGCATTACTTTTACCATCGGTGTAGACAGCGCGAGGAACTTTGCTGGTGCGCAAACCGGTGTTCTTGATCCTGCAAACGGGATGTTCTGGAGCTGGAACAGCGGGTACATCTTTGTTAAGCTGGAAGGTATATCTCCGAAATCAACCGCTAAAAAAAATCGTCTGACCTTTCATATCGGCGGAGCTAAAGATCCGGGCAATACCATTCGCACCTTTACACAAACTTTCCCAAAAAACCTAAAGATCAGTAATGGCAAATCGCCTGAAATAGAGGTGGCAGCCAATGCCGATGCCTTGTTCCAGGGTAAAACAACTGTTGATTTTGCCAAACTAAATTTTACTATGGGTGGCCCTAATTCTGTTATTGTCGCTGATAACTATGCAGACGGACTTTTTAAGATCACCAAGGTAAAAAACTGATATGAAAGCTAAGGGAATTGTCTTTTTAGTGCTGCTTGGTTTTATCACCATTTGCACTGCGTTCAATTATGGGTTTAAGGGAGTTAATTATAGTATCGTAGCCGATAGCGTTCGCTTCGCCGTGCCTGCCAATTTTCCGAAACCTGTATATGATTTTAAAGACAACCCTGTAACCAGTAATGGCTTTAAGTTGGGCAGGATATTATTTTACGATCCGATCATCTCAAAAGATAAGTCGATTTCCTGCGCAAACTGCCACCAGTCCTTTGCCGCTTTTGCCAACCTCGACCACGCGGTAAGCCACGGTGTAGATGAATGTTTGGGCACACGTAATGCGCCGCCCTTATTTAACCTGGCCTGGCAAAAAGAGTTTATGTGGGATGGCGGTGTGCATCATATTGAAGTTTCTCCCATGAACGCCATGACCAATCCCTGCGAAATGGCAACTGACCTGAATACGATCGTTAGCAGGTTACAGGAAACGAAAGCGTACGCTACTTTATTTAAGGCGGCATTTGGGACAACTGAGATCAATTCACAGCGGACGTTCAGGGCACTGGCACAGTTCACCAGTATGCTCGTTTCGGCTAATTCCAAGTATGATAAGTATATCCGGAAAGAAAAAGGCGGTGACTTTACGGCGGAAGAAACAGCAGGTTATGCCTTATTTAAAAAGAAATGCAGCACCTGTCACCAGGAACCATTATTTACTGACCTGGCTTACCGAAGTAACGGCCTTGACCTGAAGCCGGATGATATTGGCCGGGACAGTATTACGCACCTCGAAACAGACCGGGGTAAATTCCGTGTGCCATCCTTACGCAATGTCGAACTTACCAGCCCTTACATGCACGACGGCAGGTTTGAAACATTGAAAGAAGTATTGGCCCATTATAACTCCGGCGTGAAACCAACCGCCAACCTTGACCCTTTATTACGTCAAAACAATGTATACGGGGTCAAACTTAGCACCATTGAACAAAACCAATTGATCGCCTTTTTGAAAACCTTAACCGACCACGAATTTGTGAATGATAAGCGTTTCCAGGCACCTGAATAAAAAAGAAAAATTAACTATTTAAAAACTACAGACATGAAAACACTAAAAACAACTGCATTATTATTTGCGATGGCATTACTATCGGTTTTAACCGTTAAAGCACAGAGCGCCCAAACAAAGCCCGTCAATACGGTGATCACCAATTACCTGGCATTAAAAGATGCCTTAGTTAGTGGTGATGGTACAGTAGCCGAAAATAAAGCGAAAACTTTGCTGGCATCAATTGGGGAGATCCCCAAAGCAGGGTTAAATGCCGATGAAGCAGCTTTACTGCCTAAATTGGAATATGACAGCAGACATATCAGTGAGGTGAACAAGATCGATCACCAGCGCGAACACTTCGCCAGCCTTTCCAACAACCTGTACACTTTAGTTAAAAAACTGAAGGTAAATAATAACGTGCTTTACCGCCAGTACTGCACCATGACCAAACGTTATTTTCTAAGCGATTCTGATAAAGGGAAAGACCCTTATATGGGAATGAGCAATTGCAGTAAAGTCACCGAAACATTAAAACCTGTAAAATAAATAACATGGAAAAAAATCAAATTGCTTCGATTAGTTTACTGTTGAGCCTGATCATAATGCTGGGTGCCTGTAAACCTAAAACGGATGTAAATGCCTTGCGTAAGGAAGTTCTGAGCCTGCATGACCAGGTAATGGGCGAGGATGGTAAAGCGGAGAGCAACAAAATGGCGCTGGATTCCATGATTAGGGCCATGCCTGCAAAAGCCGAAAATGTTAAACCCTTAAGCGATAGCATAGGAAAACTTAGTGACCGGATGATGGACTGGATGCACAAATTTGATCCGGATCAGAAAGGAAAATCAGAAGGACAGGTTAGCAGCTATCTTAGCGGCCAAAAGAAGCAGTTAAATCAACTTGACAGTACGTACAAGGTCTTGCTAAAAACATCTGGTGATTATTTAAAGAAACAAAATATAAAAACCAGCGACAGCATGCCGGGAATGAAGATGTAAGACTATTAGTGTTCTTCACATCGAAGAGGACGATCCCATCTCTGTCAACATACTTTATTACACACACGTCTGGCGGATCAAACGCCAGACGTATATTTCTAACTTTTATGAAAAGAATTATACTTCTTATATGCGTGATATGTTGTGCGGGTAACGTCTTTGCACAAACTGTTCGCGGCAAAATTTTTGATGCCATTAGCAGGGAACCAATTCCTGGTGCGACAATTACAGACACAACCGGCACTTCAGTCACTTCGGGAAGTGATGGCGGCTTTAAGATCAATACAAAGAATCAGACTTTAAAAGTGAGCTTCATCGGCTACCAGACCCGCCGGATACCGGTAACCGGTACCATGTTGGCTATTGCTTTGCAACCGTCAAAGAATCAATTAAACCAGGTGGTGGTTAGCGCCAATCGTACTGCCGAAAAACGAAGCGAAGCGCCGGTCGCAATTTCCACCATATCCGGGAAAGTCATGCAGGATACCAAGGCACAGCGTTTGGATTACCTGTTGAATAAGGTGAGTGGCGTAAACATGGCCAGCTTAGGTAACGAATATAATCAGATCGCTATCCGCCAGCCAGTTGGTCCCAATAACCGGTTCCTGTTCCTGGAAGATGGCTTGCCAATCCGCACTTTCGGTGTGTTTGATCATAACGGCCTGCTTGAAATGAATGCGACCGCCGCTAAAGAGATCGAGGTGATCAAAGGCCCGTCATCGGCCTTGTATGGCGCGGAAGCCATTGGCGGTGCGGTAAATGTTATTACGCTTGCTCCCCCTGTCTATACCTCAGGTTATGCCAGTGTGCAGTCAAGCAATCGAGGCTACCGCCGTGTTGACGGGCAGGTCGGCTCTACTTCGGGAAAAGTGGGTTTTTTGCTAAGCGGTTATTATGCTAATCAAAAAGATGGCCCGATCCAGTACAGTGATTTTCATAAAACGGCGATCACCGCCAGGCTGGATTACCATATCGACAGCGCCACCACCTGGACGAACAGCGCTACCTATACCAATTTCTTCAGTGATATGTATGGTAACCTGGATAGCGCGCATTTTGCCCAGCATAATTATTTGACGAACACGCTGTTTACTTACCGGAAATCTAACGCGTTTCGCCTACGCTCGACCATCAGTCATAAATGGAGTGAGAACGGTTCGACTAACGCGACGTTTCTTTACCGCGATAATTCGGTGACACAAAATCCGTCTTATGCTATTTCAACTTACCGGACAGGCGGCAAAGCCACAAATCCAGTATCGCCCGACACGGCAGGCGGCAACATCAATACCAATGCGTTTAAGTCCTACGGCTTATACCTGCAGCATGTGCAGCGCTTTAAATTTCTGGATAGTAAATTGATCATCGGTACCAGCGGCGAGGTTAGTCCACAGTCGTTTTACCAGGATTTTATCTGGGTGAAGAAGCAGACTCAAAATGGCATCACCAATTATGTGAGTTTTACGAATCCCAACCCGGAGATCGTGATGGCCAATTACAAAACGGTAATCAGCAATTTCGGCTCGTATGGAAGCTATGATTTTAAAATTGCCGAGGGCTTACGCGTATCGGCGGCATTGCGCTATGATGCTTTCCAATATGCTTTTGTGAACGCCTTACCGGGATCACCGGTGACCGGTGGCCCATCGCAGATCGTGAATTATGGCAAGGTCGCGCCGAAGATTGGCTTTACCTATAACCATAACGGCATCGGTTTTTACGGCACCTACAGCGAGGGTTATGTGCCACCGCAATTAACGGATGTATTCGGCATAGCCAGCAACAATGCTTACCTGTTGCCGCAGACTTTTAAAAATTACGAACTCGGCGGCTGGCTATCCCTGCTGCAAAACAAGCTTTACATTGATTACAGCTTTTACCTGATGAACGGCACCAATGAGATCATTACCGTTCAGCAAGCCAACAATACCTATGCTTCGCAAAATGCCGGTGCTACCCGTCACAAAGGTGTGGAGTACGGTTTGACTTATCGCCCGACCGATGACCTTTACTTGCGATTGAGTGGCACCAATGCGCTGCATACCTTCGTAAATTACGTAGAAAGCGGTATTAATTACAGCGGCTACGAAATGCAGACCGCGCCGCATTTTATTGGTAACGCAGAGGTGATGTACAAGCCACATTATATTAAGGGTTTCCGCATCGGTCTGGAAGAGCAGAAGGTCGGCAAATACTACCTCGATAACTTGCAGCGATACACCTACGGGGGTTATAGCGTGACCAATATTCGCACCGGTTACCTATGGGGTCCGGCAGAGATCTGGATAAACGCCCTGAATGTGTTTAATAAATATTACGCGACCAAGGGTGCCAAGTCAGCTTATGGTTATAGCTACAGCTTAGGTGATCCAAGGGCTTTCACCCTGGGATTAGCTTATCATTTTGGCCGATAACACATCAACAAATGAGCTTCCCTCATTCAGCTTTTAATTAACTTCGCAGCTTGAGGGCATCCTTTTAATCTTTGGATGCCCTTCGTTTATTTTATATGAAGAGACTTTTACTTACAGTGTTGCTTATTATCCTTGTTCGTGCTGCATTTGCTCAGCAAAATTCGTTATCTGGTCGAATAATAGATAGTGCAACGAATGTTGCAGTAAATAACGTGACGGTGACTTTAGACAATGGCCAGGCAGATGTTACGGACGAAGCCGGTAAGTTTTTCTTTAAGAAAGCAAGCGGCAAAAAGTTTACCATATCTGCGGTAGGTTACCGTAAAGAAGTAGTCAATTTATCTTCATTTGTTAACGGGCAAACCACCCGGATAGCGGAGCAGCAAACCCGTTTGCAGGACGTTGTAATTACTGGTAACAATCGGAACCCCTATAAAGCGATTAGCGAAACACATATTAAATTGCGTGGCGTTTCCAATTCTCAGGAAGTATTGCGTATTGTACCCGGATTATTTATCGGGCAGCACCAGGGCGGCGGTAAAGCCGAACAAATCTTTTTGCGAGGCTTTGATAATGACCACGGAACGGATATTAATATGAGTGTTGACGGAATGCCGATCAATATGGTTTCCCAGGCGCACGGGCAAGGCTACGCGGACAGCCATTTTATCATTCCGGAAACCATCGAGAGCACTACTTATCAAAAGGGTATGTATAATGCGGAAAAAGGTGACCTCGCCGTCACAGGCTTCGTGAACTTTAACACAGCAAATGCGATCAGCTCGAATATGCTTAAAGTGGAAGCCGGGCAGTTCAATACTTACAGAGTAATGGGAATGGTCAACATTTTGGGTGAGAAGGCCAAAGTAAACAACCAATCCTGGTATGCAGCTTCTGAATATCGTTACAGCGACAGCTATTTCGATAACCCCCAGCACTTTAAACGTTTTAACTTCTTCACCAAATACCACGGTAAGCTGAATGATAAAAACTGGTTGACGCTAACAGCATCCACTTTATACAGCAAGTGGAAAGCTTCCGGCCAAATACCCGAAAGCGCCGTTAATGATGGAACAGTTGGCTTTTATGGTGCCATTGACCCGAACGAAGGCGGCATTACTTCCCGTAGTAATGTCAATGCGCAACTGTTAACCACACTACCGAACAACGATATCATTAAAAATCAGCTTTATTATTCCCGCTATAAATTTGACCTGCATACCAACTTTACTTTTTACCTGGTAGATACCGTCAATGGTGATGAGATCAGGCAGCGGGAAGCCCGTAACCTTTATGGTTACAACGGCAGCTTTCTGCATGAAGGATATATCGGCGATACAAAGGTCACTACAGAAGCAGGTATCAACGCCCGGCTTGATATGACAACAAATTCAGAATTGTCGAATACGGTAAATAACTTCACTGTCATCAATCCTTTCAAGTTGGGCGATATTACGGAATTGGGGACAGGTGCTTTTGTTAATGAAACATTCCAATTCAGTTCTAAATTTAGTTTGAACGCTGGATTACGATTTGATCAGTTTCACTACAAATACAATAACAAATTAGCCAGCGACAGCACCCTGAACGGTGTCGGTGTCTATACAGCCAACAACAACATCATTAGCCCGAAATTGAACTTTTATTACCAAGCTACAGAAAAAACACAGTTATACTTATTCTTAGGCAAAGGTTTCCACTCCAATGATACCCGCGTGGTGGTTGCTGAAAAAGGATTGCAAACCTTGCCTGCTGCTTATGGCGCTGACCTGGGAACAGTATTCAAACCTGCTAAGAATTTGTTGTTTAACGCCGCTTTATGGTACAGCTATCTGCAAAAAGAATATGTTTATGCAGGTGACGGTGGTACGGTTGATTTCAGCGGACGTACACAGCGCTTGGGTTTCGACTTCTCAGGACGTTATCAGCCTATTACTTCTCTGTACTTTGATGCAGATGTAAACTACGCGCATGGCCGTTCTTTGGATGATCCTAAAAGCGAGAATTATATTCCTCTGGCACCGGTATGGAGCAGTACAGGCGGTATCACTTACATTTTTAAAGATGGTTTTAACGGAAGTCTGCGTTACCGCTGGTTGGGTGACCGTGCTGCCAACGAAGATTATTCTTTAAGAGCGGAAGGCTACTTCATAAACGATCTGGTATTAAATTACACTAAAAAGAAGTATGAGTTAGGATTAACCATTAACAATCTTTTTAACGTGAAGTGGAAGGAAACACAGTTTGAAACGGAAACCCGATTACGTAATCAATCTGCTGTTAACGGGATTGCTTTTACGCCGGGAACTAAGCTTGCTGCAATGCTTCACTTAAGTTACTTTTTCAGGTAGCGTTAAACTGCCGGAATAGTTTTTTTATAATTCAACATCTTTCAATTACTCAACTTACGATAGAGGAGAGGGAGAGTTCTGTGCCTAAGTTCTTAGGTGCTTATTATCAGTGATTTAAATTTAAAAAAGTTTCTTACTCTACGAATGACGCAAATAGCAAATTTACTCTAATTGTTAAGTTGGATAAACCAATTTCGTTGACCACTCTCCGCCAATATAATTTCTTATTGTAAAAACTTGAAGGCTAATGGCAAATGTGGTCATTTGAAAATCGGCAACAGGGGGCAATCATGTGTGGTTTATACAATCTCGCGCAGCATTTAATTAAGTATATGGGGCAAATTCCAAGTCACCTGGAAATTTAACTTTTCTAACTTGCTTTGAAGGTTTTAAAATGTTCTCTGCCGTAGCCCTCATACGTTATCAACTATCAAGCTGTTAGTTTGATGTAAATCAATGCGCATGATCTGCGATCCTGAGATATCCGCATCAGTTGAGAATAGTCAGCGTTTGCGAAGCACTTGGAGGCTCAATGACCGGAAGATGCTTTTCTGGTCATTCGTCAATTAAATAATTGATTTAAAACAATTGAAACTCAATTTTGTAGTCCATTTAGTCCTTCCTAGAATACTCCTTTAGTCTAATATTTCACCAGTTTAAATACACCTGCAAGCTATGAAGCAAAATATACTTGTCATTGAAGACAATGACGACATCAGAGACGGCACTGCAGAGTTATTGACTTTGGCAGGATTTGACGTCACAACGGCAAATTGTGGGCAACAGGCGATCCTTCAAATCCAATCGAATATTCCCAGGCTGATCATCTGTGATATCGTCATGCCAGGAATGGATGGCTTTGAGATACTGGCTTATTTAAGGAAGAGGAGCCGAACCAGATTTATCCCATTTATTTTCTCAACAGCAAAATCAGAGCCTGTTGACGTTTACAAAGCCCGGAAATTAGGCGTTGCCAATTACCTTATTAAACCGTTCGATGACAAGGAGCTAATGAATTGTATAAACATAACTTTAAACGGTGCTTTTGTTGTTTTTATATCTCTTTTCGCACTGTAGTCGATAAGTTTTAACCATCTTAAATGACCAGGATCATTTATTGGCTTGTTGCCTATCATTGCCGAAAACAAGAATTTCTTTCGTCTTCGGTTAAGTTTCTTTAGCGATAATATGAAAAAAATAAGCGTAGTTTTTGATGGTTTGAAGTTTGCAAACAACACGCTTACTTACGGGATTAAACTGGGCGAAAATAGCAATGCGCTACTATCAGGTGTCTTCTTAGAGTCCTTTCTTTACAACAGCTATACCCTCGCTGATCTGGTAGGAACGCAGGGGCTGTCTCAGGTTAAAATGAAACACCTTTTGGAGAAGGATGAAAAAATGAGAGTAAAATCGGTTGAAGCTTTTGAGCAGGCTTGTAAAAAAGCAGAGATTAACTACTCCGTTCATCATCATCCAAGCTTCGCTATACCCGAAGTACTTAGAGAAAGTATCTACAGTGATCTGCTGCTGATTAGCGCGGATGAAACATTCAGCCATGTTGCGGACCAGCAGCCTACACAATTTATCCGGGAGTTATTGGCAGGTATACAGTGCCCGGTATTAATTTTACCCAAAGAGTACCGCGATGTAGAAAAGGTAGTGCTTTTATACGATGGAAAACCGGCATCGGTATATGCGATAAAGATGTTCAATTATATGATGCCCTGGTTACGTAGTAAACCTACCGAGGTGGTATCCGTTGCCGATGAAAAAGAGTACATGGAATTCCCCCGCGAAACCGTGGTAAAAGAATTTATTGCCTGCCATTATCCAGATGCTGATTATACAATGTTAAATGGCGACCCGGAAAATGAAGTGGTCACCTATCTTGAAAAAAGCGGTAAAAACTGCCTGATCGTATTAGGTGCTTATCATCGAAACGCCGTTTCGCGCTGGTTTAAATCAAGCATGGCCGATAGATTGATGAAGGATATTCATATGCCTTTATTCATTGCGCATCATTAATCAATGCTGTATTAAGACAGCTTAACTACAATTAATTATGGAAAAGATACTTGTTACAACAGATCAGTCCACTAATTCAAAAGCCGCCATCCGGTTTGCTGTCAAATTAGCGAAGCAACGTAAAGCAGAATTGATCATCCTGCATGTTTACCATCTTTTAAAGCCTTTCAATTGGAGTGACAGTGAATTTAAAGAGTATGGCGATGCATTCAGGGAGAAAATAGCAACGGAATTAACATCATTCATTGCCGAAATCTATCATGATATTCATGAACCCGAAATCCAGCATCAATTGGTGCTGGTATCCAATATCGATGTGGTAGATGGCATTATGCAATATGCAGCTAAACATGATTGTTCTTATATCTGTATCGCTACCCGCGGTGCTGGTGTATTGACTAAAATATTTGGAACCCATACCGCCAAACTAATCACTCATTCCCATATACCGGTGATCTGCATACCAAGTGGTTATCATTTAAAAGAGCTGAAAAATATTCTTTATGCGTCTGATATGACCGATTACGAAAGAGAATTGGTAAAGATTGTTGCTTTTGCAAGGCCCATCAACGCAAGCGTGGAGATGATGCATATCTCTTATCCCTTCGAGTTTAGTTTTGATAAAGAATTGATGGAAGCCACTTTAAAGAAAAAAGCAGATTACGAAGTGACCATTCTTAACAAAAAAAGAGACATTACCAATACCCTGCTGGAAGATATAGAAGATGCGATTAAGGCTAGCAAATCTTCGCTTTTGGTTTTATTTACGCATCAGTCAAGATCTGTGTTTGAAAAGCTATTTTACCCATCCAATGCAGAGGATTACTCATTTTATGGAAAGATACCGCTGCTAACTTTCAATAAAAATGAAAACTAAATAAAGATGGCCTGTTTCGATTTTTTGTCTTAAATATATATTAACCCTTTTCTATGCTAATGAAATACCCTTTAGATCATCCGTTTTCGTTAGCTGCCGAAGATGTTGTAAAACAAATACAAACCGACATTCACAAAGGGATTAGCCAGAACGAAGCGGTTAAGCGATCGGAGATGTATGGGCCGAATATCTTTAAGAGGCAAAAGCAAAAAAGCCTTTGGTGGATCATGCTGGTGCAATTTAAAAGCCCCATAGTTTATCTGCTGTTTTTTGGCGCGGTCGTGTCCCTTTATTTTAAGGATGTATTGGAAACCATTGCTATCCTGGTTGTTATTGTGATCAACGCCCTGATCGGTTTTTTTATGGAAATGCAGGCCCGTAGCTCGATGAACGCGCTCAAAAAAATGGATATTATACTGGCCAGGGTGATCCGTGAGGGAAAAACCAGGGCTATCCCGTCCGAACAGTTGGTACCCGGCGACCTCGTACCGCTGGAGGCTGGGGATATCATCCCTGCTGATGGCCGTTTAGTAGTTGTAAACCGTTTGCAATGCGATGAATCTTCATTGACCGGGGAGTCACTCCCATCTGATAAAGCTATTGATGCGTTAAAAGAAGGTACAGTTATTGGCGACCAGCATAACATGGTTTTCAAGGGCACCTCAGTCATTAACGGCAATGGAAAAATGGTGATCACCGGTATAGCCGCCCAAACCCAATTGGGGACTATATCTTCCCTGGTGGCAAGCGCCGCTGATACCATTACTCCGCTTGACAAGAAATTAAATAAGTTGAGCCGTAAACTGATCTGGATAACATTAGGTATGACGGCAATCTTTGCGGTAACCGGTTTTATACAGGGTAAGGCGCTGTTGACGATTATCGAAACCTCCATAGCGCTGGCCGTGGCTGCCATACCCGAGGGTTTACCTATCGTGGCAACCGTAGCTTTATCATACGGTATGTTGCTCATGGCTAAACGAAACGCGATCGTGAAAAAATTATCTTCCGTAGAAACGCTGGGCAGCACCGGGGTGATCCTGACGGACAAAACGGGCACGTTAACAGAAAATAAGATCCATGCCGATACTTTCGCCTTTCCGGATGAAAACGTAAAAGTTCATATTGAAGATCATGTATTAAAATTCCCGGAAGGGGTAATCAAATCAAGCGTCGAAAATTTTAACAAACTGTTATTGACAGGCATTTTGTGTAACGACGCGGTTTTGAGTCCGAATGCAAAAAATAAAGATAATACCAAATATTCAGGTGACCCCGTTGAAGTGGCGCTGTTTCAAATAGCCATAGCCGCAGGCTTGGATACCGCCGTGCTTCTAAAACAATATGTTCGTATCGGCGAAGTGCCATTCAGTTCGGAGATCATGATGATGGGTACTTTGCACCGAACACCCGCAGGGGATTTTGCGGCAGCCAAAGGTTCGGTTGAGCAGTTATTGGAAAAATGCAGTAATGTACAATCGGGTGCGCATATCAAAGTGCTGGATAGCAAGGAGAAAAAGGAAATTCTTTCAAAGTCAGAGCAAATGGCAACTTCGGGGCTGCGGGTACTGGCTTTTGCTTACCGGTCAGCTAAAAGTCTGGATGCAAAAGACTTTATGAATAATTTAACCTATATAGGTATGGCCGGTTTCCTTGATCCGCCCAGGACAGATATTAAAGGTGCCATTTTAAACTGCCGGAATGCCGGAATTAAAGTTGTGATGATCACCGGCGACCATCCCCAAACAGCGCTGAATATCGCCCGGAAAGTGGGTTTGATTGAACAAGATAACCAAAAGGTGATTACCGGTAAGGAATTGCCAAAAAGTGATTCATTAACCAAAGAGTGGCGGCAACGCATACTCGATACCGCTGTTTTTGCACGGGCCTCGCCCAAACAAAAACTGGAGATCGCAGATGTTTTTCAACAGGATGGTTTCATTGTTGCCATGACGGGCGACGGGGTTAATGACGCACCAGCATTGAAAAAAGCTGATGTAGGGATAGCGATGGGCATCAGAGGCACCCAGGTAGCTAAAGAGACGGCCAGTATTATCTTAAAAGACGATTCGTTTACTTCTATTGCCGAAGCAGTAGCGCACGGGCGCGAGATTTTTCAAAACATTCAAAAATTTGTGGTATACCTCGTTTCCTGCAACCTGAGCGAGATATTTATTGTAACTATTTTAGGGATTGTTATGCCCGGAGCTACGTTATTACCTCTACAGATCCTATTTCTTAATATGGTTACCGATATCTTTCCCGCACTGGCACTGGGCTTGGGGTCTGGCGATCAAACTGTGATGCAGCGGCCTCCCCGGGATCCTAAAATGAATATCATCACCAACAAAAAATGGCTGACGATAGCTCTATACTCTGCCAGTATCACCGCCGCAGTGATCATTGCTGTAGTGTATTGTAAAGAAGTGCTGCATAGCGATGACCGTACCTGCAATAACGTAGCTTTTATTACGCTTACTTTTACCCAGTTATTTCATGTGTTCAATATGTCATCGGCTGGTGACCAATTGCTGAATAACGAGATTACAAGGAACAAATTTGTGTGGATCGCGCTCATTATTTGCAGCAGCCTTACTTTTATGGTCTTCGCTGTTCCTGGTATGCGTTTGGTTTTAGGCTTATCCGTACTTTCATTAAAAATATGGATAGTTACGATCATTGTTAGCCTGTTACCGTTGATTACTATCCAGATATATAAAGCCTTTTCTGGAAAGCAACAAGCGAAGGCTTAAATAACCGTTGACTTTTCTTTAACTGCCGATGGATTCCTGGTTTGACCATGCCGGTAAGGATAGGTTAAGCCAAGAAAGCACCTAACCAAATTTTAAAAGTTTCCTAAGTCGTAAAAAAGAAAAACCAAATACTAATTAAGGGATAGTGGTTGCTTTTGAAAAGGTAGCCCAGAATTGTTGTACGATAAATAAAATTAGTAAATAAGTTAATAGCCTGATAGGCATTAATCCCGAAATTTCAGAACAGGTGCGATACGATGTGAAGATTTTAAGCAGTAAGATGACAACCGTTAAAATCAACGTCATGAGGATAAACGGCGCAGGAATTAATACTTGTTCGCCTTATAAATTATCGGGGCTATTGATAATTCCTTACATCAAACCTTCATTGGGCTTTTGGCAGGCCTTTCATCTCCCAGTAGCACGCCCCATTGTTTGTAATTTCCGGACCGGTCAAAAACTATTTTTAAAATGGAAATTATCGGCATCGCCAGAAACATGCCCGATAAGCCAGCCATAACCCCACCAATGATGATCCCAACTATGGAAACCAGCGCATTAATTTTTACTTGTGAACCTACTATACGCGGCATCAGAATATTGTTGTCCAAAAACTGAACGAATGTAATAGCGCCTAAAACGATAAGTACATCGCTGATCTTATCCGATGACGCAAGCGTTAATAATACCCCTAAGATATTTCCGATTAATGCCCCCAGGTAAGGGATCAGGTTTAAAAAAGCGAATATAATACCGATCAACAAGGCATTCTGAATGCCTAATATCCACAATGCTCCGCCGAGCAGTATGATGATATAAGTGATCTGTATCAATAACCCGATAAGGTAGCTTTTTACCATCTTTTCTGTTTGCCTGATTCCTTCTTCAACGTTAAGGTGTTCATTAGCGTTAAACCACATTAAAATAAATTTCAAAAATAAATTCCTGTATAATATGATCAGGTAAATATAAATAGGTAGAAGCCCGATGAATATAATGACGCCGGATAAGGAACCTGCTGCGCCGCTCAGCATTCCGCCTAACGAACTGAACAGCTTTTTGCTCTGTTCATTAATGAATTTCAGTTGTTCTGCCGGAGAATAGCCAAAAGAATTACTGATCCAGATGCTGAGACTATCCAAATGCCTGGTAACTGTTCGCTGTATCTGGGGGAAATCATCCAGCAAAGCCGATACCTGGCTGGTAAACAACCAAATAACAAGGGCCAAGCTAATAATTAATAAAAGTATGGGTAAAAAAATAGCGATACTCTCCGGAATTTTCAGCTTTCGAAACAAGCGAAAGATGGGCATCAGCATGAGTGAGAAGAAAAAGGCCATTAGCAACGGCATAATTACTGTATTCCCTAAAACAATCAATGCCCCTAACAAAAAGAGTCCCAGCAACTCAACTGACCGTTTTACTGTTAAGGGCAAATCTTTAATAGTGGTGCCCATGATAAACATTACTTTTATTAGAGATTAATTTAATCATTGTCTTTCCCGCTTCCTTCTTTCGCAGGCGATATCGCGTTGGTTCCGATCTCGGTATGCCTGATCTGTCCACCGAGGTAACCTGTTCTGGCAACGAGGCCAAATCCGATTAGGGTAGCAAATAATGCGATCAAGGCAATCGGCCGGATCAAGGACTGGCTTTTCCAGGTTACAAAAAGCCCGGCCATCGAAATTACACCGACGACGATCAAACCGATCAAGGATGTCAGCGCAGATTCAGCATGTTCTTCAATCATATTTTTAGAGATTCCTTGTATATGCTCGACAGTTTCTTCTGCACCTTCACCGGTTGCATAAGCTATACCGGCACCTATAGCCGAAATGATCAGAACATGATAAGCGGCGATCAATGTCGTATTGCTTTTTCTCCATATTCCATGGATCAACACAAACGCACCTAATATAGAACCGAATATCGGCAGGTGGGTGATCAGTAAATGGATGTGTGTTTGACTCATGATCTTTTTTATCAAAGATGTCAAATAATGGGCTTGCTTTTAATGACGGCTATCAGCCATTAAAATGATTAAGATCATTATTATCAGTGATTTAAATGCCAGATTTGCAGTCTATAAAAGCTGTTATGAAAACTATCCTGATGCTGACTGATTTCTCCGAAAACGCTACGCACGCAGCCTGTGCTGCGGCCAGTATCGTTGAGAAATTACACACCGATATCCTGCTTTTCAATACCTATTACGATCATCCCATATTGCCAGCTTATGGCGGCGGGCCATGGGTGGTAGAAGAGTTTGTGTTCCGCAAAGAGGATAGTACAGCACAACTTTCGCATTTAGCCATTAAGCTTAGGCACGTCATTGCGGATCCAACAAAAAATGGCTTCAGGCCCAAAACGGATTACCAGAGTGGTGAAGGGTCGCTCGGCGGGAATGTTGAGATTATTCTAAAGGAAAAGAGATTGATATGATCGTGATGGGAGGAAGTACAAACAGCGGCCTTGAACACTTATTTTTTGGCAGCGACACGATGGATGTTATCGATCATGCCAACTGCCCTGTCCTGGTTATACCTCCAAAAGCTTCATTAAAAAAATTAAATAAGGTTACGTTAGCTACCGCATTTGAACTGGCCGATATTAATGCCATCACGTACCTGGTGGATCTGTCTGAGCACATCGGTTTTGAACTGGAAATCGTTCACATATCATTATCGGAAAAGGACGAGGAACCCGTTAAGGAACGGATCCATAATCACGTCCGCGCTTTAAAACAAGCCAATGTCACCTATCAGCAGATCAGGGGAAAAGATGTGATCAAACGGTTAAAAAGAATGTGTAAAGACAACGGCTCAGATATCCTGGCCCTGGTACACTATCAGCACGGTTTTTTTGCCGATATCTTCAGGACGAGTAACACGGAACAGGCACTATCCGGAAATCATTTGCCGATAATGGTCATTCCGTCGCTATAATTAACCCATAAGGTGACTATCATATAGTCCTCCTGTTAAACAATTACCCAGATGCCTTTAGAAAAATTAACTATACAGGGACTAACCGCAGCACAGGTAACTGAAGCCAGGGCCAAATACGGGCGAAACGTTTTAGATTATAGAAAGGAAAACGGGTTTATTGATGCGGTAAAAAGC
The DNA here is from genome assembly GCF_000166195.2 of Mucilaginibacter paludis DSM 18603. Lineage (NCBI taxonomy): Bacteria > Pseudomonadati > Bacteroidota > Sphingobacteriia > Sphingobacteriales > Sphingobacteriaceae > Mucilaginibacter > Mucilaginibacter paludis. The sequence goes on along the minus strand of NZ_CM001403.1, from coordinate 8,192,672 downwards.
CTAGCAAAAGAGCCGATGGTAATTTTATTGCTGGTTACCTCGTGTATTTACTTCATCAGTGGAAAAACCGGCGACGGTATTTTTCTGGCTTCGGCAATTGTGCTGGTGGCTGGTATTTCCTTATACCAGGATTCTCGCAGCAGGAACGCACTCGAAAAATTAAAGGAATTTTCCCAGCCGTCCTGCAAGGTAATCAGGAATGGAAAAGTGGAAGAAATAAAAAGTGAAGACCTCGTAATTGGTGATAGCTTAAGGATAGAAGAAGGCACCTCTATTACCGCTGATGGTGTTATCGTTCAATCCAACGACTTTTCTGTTAACGAAAGTATTCTGACGGGTGAATCTTTAGCTGTTTACAAAGATAAAACTGTCATTGACAATTTAATTTTTCATGGAACCACGGTAGCAAGCGGCCTGGCCATAGCAACGATAACCGCCATTGGTAACCAAACCCGGCTTGGAAAAATCGGCAAAAGCCTGGAAGCTATTGTTGAGGAAAAGACACCACTGGAATTACAGATCAACAATTTTGTAAAAAAAATGGTGATTGCCGGTGTTATCGTATTCCTGATTGTGTGGGGCATCAACTATTTTCATTCCGCTAATATTTTAGATAGTTTGATCAAAGCACTTACCCTTGCGATGAGTATTCTGCCGGAAGAGATCCCGGTAGCCTTTACTACTTTCATGGCTTTGGGTGCGTGGCGACTGATGAAGATGGGCATTGTAGTAAAACAGATGAAAACTGTTGAAACGCTGGGCAGTGCATCTGTAATATGTACCGATAAAACCGGGACGATAACGGAGAATAAGATGAGCCTGGCGAGGGTTTATCTGCTGAAACAGAATCAGATTTTAAAAGCAGAAAGCATCACTGGCGAACCTGAAAAGGAATTGATCAGGATTGCGATGTGGGCCAGTGAACCCATACCTTTTGATCCGATGGAAATTGCCCTGCACGAGGCCTATTCAAAAAGCTCCAAAATGGATGAACGGCTTACTTATAAAATGATCCATGAATATCCGCTGGGCGGCAAACCGCCCATGATGACCCACCTGTTCGAGAATGCAGAGGGGGAGCGCATTATCGCAGCAAAAGGTGCACCCGAAGCGCTGATTAAAGTCAGTGATCTGTACGATATCGAGAAAGACCGTATAACTTCTGCAATTAAGCAACTCGCAGCGGAGGGATACCGTGTATTGGCTGTCGGGCAGGCCATTTTTAACGGTAATGAATTCCCAGCTACCCAGCAGGAATTCAAATTTGCATTTAAAGGGCTGGTTGCGTTTTACGATCCGCCAAAGAAAAATATCAGTGCAGTAATGCAGGATTTTTACAAAGCCGGTATCGCAGTAAAGATCATTACGGGCGATAACGCGGAGACTACCGGAGCTATCGCCCGTCAAATTGATTTCCACGGTTTTCATCAATGTATCAGCGGCGATGCGCTGATGCAATTGTCTGACAAAGAGCTCGGGGATAAGGTAGAAACCGTTAATATTTTCACCCGCATGTTCCCGGATGCCAAACTCAGGATCATCAATGCCTTAAAAGCTAAAAACGAGATCGTAGCCATGACCGGCGACGGTGTGAACGATGGCCCCGCACTAAAGGCTGCAAACATTGGCATAGCTATGGGCAAAAAGGGGACAGAAATTGCCAAACAGGCAGCGTCGCTGATCCTGCTGGAAGATGATCTCTCCAAAATGGTTGATGCCATAGCGATGGGCAGGCGCATTTATACTAACTTAAAAAAGGCGATCCAGTATATTATCTCCATCCATATCCCTATCGTATTAACTGTATTTATTCCTTTGGCCCTGGGCTGGATCTACCCCAATATATTTTCGCCGGTACATATCATTTTCCTGGAATTGATCATGGGGCCAACCTGTTCCATTATTTATGAGAATGAGCCGATGGAAAAGAATACCATGCTGCAAAAACCACGACCGTTCAGTACCACTTTTTTTAACTGGAAAGAATTAACCACCAGTATTATACAAGGTTTGGTGGTCACAATTGGCACGCTGGCAACCTACCAGTATGCCGTAAGTAAAGGGGCAGATGAACAGCTAACCCGTACCATGGTATTTACCTGCCTGATCGCCGCCAATATATTATTGACACTGGTGAACCGTTCCTTCTTTTATTCAGTGCTCACGACCATCAGATATAAAAATAACCTCGTTTTGCTAATCATCAGTATCACCTTGCTTATTTCAGCTACTTTAATTTATGTAAGACCGTTAGCAATTTTCTTCAGTTTCGAGCCATTAAAATTTGAACAGCTTTTAATCAGTGCGGGTATCGGCTTTTTGTCGGTAATATGGTTTGAACTTTTTAAATGGCGAAAACGAATGACAGCCAAAAAGATTCCTGCAAATAATACCCCATCATGAACAGAAGGAAATTTTTAGGTATAACAGGGGGATCGATTGTTACAGCTGGGATAACCTATTACGCCTTGAGCGATAAAAGCAATTTTGAGAGAGCTGATTTGAAGCCTGATACCGCAGTTAAAACTCAATTGACCGATGATGAACGGCAAATATTATTCCTTGCATCGCTGGCCCCCAGCGGGCATAATACGCAACCCTGGCTGATTAAATACATTGAACCTATGCACTGGATAATCTGTAACGATAAAACAAAATGGTTACCGGCTGTCGATCCGACTCAAAGGGAGACCATGCTATCCATTGGCGCATTTATTCAGAATATAGAATACGCCGCCAGTCACCTCGGCTACCGCTGCCAATTCAGTCTAATGGCTAATACTAACCAGGACGAAAAGGTAATGGAAGTAAAACTGATCAAGTCGGGAAACCTCTTCAGGTATGATACCAAAACTATCATACAACGCAGGACCGTAAGATCAAACATGCTGACCGAAGCATTGAAAACTGAAGATGTCAGGCTGCTAATGGCCAATGAAACTGATTTTATTCGCTTTGTACCCCGTACAACTAAAGCTTATCAATATCTGAACGAACAAACCATCGAAGCCAATAAGATCCAGTCTTACCGTAACGCAGCGCAAAAAGAACTTGCTGACTGGATCAGGTTTTCAAATAAGGATGCAGAGCAATACCGTGACGGTTTAACTCCGGGAAGTATGGAAATCGAGGGTATTTCCGGCTGGGTGGTGCGAAACTTTTATGGGAAACCGAACGTGATGGGTAACAGCTTCAGAGATCAGAATATCAAACAGGCAGAACAGCAGGTAGCATCTTCGGCCGGCTGGTTTTTAATCACAAGTAAGGATGCTTCTGTGCCGAGCCTCATCGAAACAGGGCGGCGGATGCAGCGGCTGTTCCTGAAAGTAAGAGATCAAAATATCGCTATACACCCCATGACCCAAATACTGGAGGAGCCGTCCATACATCAAGGCCTTAATGCCTCTGTCGGGATCACTGACCGGGTGCAGTTCATTTTAAGGACAGGTTATATAAAAGATTATCCCGAACCGGTTTCGTTAAGACGGCCGGTAGACTGGCTCATACGCTCCTGACGAAGAAACAATCCATTCAATAACAAATAAGATATTCTAAATTCTGACCAACACACACCTTGCAATAAAATGAAATCAACAATAGGGCGAAACTGCCTGATCTTATTATTGGGTTTTCTGAGTTTAGGGGCTATAGGTGGAGGTGCATCACTAATCATTTCGCCAAATGGCAGCTTGATAGGTATGCCATTGTTCCTGCTGAAGAAGTCTCCTTTTCATGATTTTTTAATACCAGGGATCGTTTTATTTCTATTGCTTGGCGTAGCTCCATTCGTGTTAGTTTTTGCACTGATCAGAAAACCGGCATCTGAATTTGTCGAAAAACTTAACTGCTATGATGATATGCACTGGGCCTGGACCTTTAGTATTTATACGGCATTTATACTGATCGCATGGATACAGTTGGAAATGATGTTTTTACAGGCGGTAAGCTGGCTGCATACTTTCTATATGTCTCTTGCCATTGCTATATTATTTGTCGCCTTATTGCCGGCAGTCAGGAGTTTATATCAAAAATCATCTTAATTAAAATAGGAAGATTATGCTCATTACAGTAATAGTCATTACAGCGCTTTTAGCAGCATTTATCATTGGTAGGGTTAACCTTGCTGTCCGGTTCGGTAAAACCGTGAACCGGCTTTTTGCTTCAGCAAAACCAGTTTCAGATAAAACCTTTAATTACGACCAACTAACAGGTTTACCAAAGCCTGTGCAGCGGTATTTTAAACATGTTTTAAGAAACGGGCAACCTTACATCAGTTACGTCAGTCTTTTACACGACGGGCAATTTAAAACGGGCCTGGATAAGGACTGGACGGCTATTAAAGGCGAGCAATATTTCACCGTCGAAAAGCCAGGCTTCATCTGGAAAGGTACAACCTCCCTCTTCACTGCCCGTGATATGTATATTGCTGATAAGGGCAGGCTTATCGTTTCCGTTTTGTCCCTTTACAATGTGGTAGATGCACAGGGAGAGAGCTTTAACCAGGGCGAATTGTTGCGATGGCTGGCTGAAGGGGTTTGGTTTCCCACCAACCTGCTGCCAGGGGATCGACTGAAATGGATAGCCATTGATGAAAATACAGCAAAACTTACCTTTAGCTATAACGGAATGTCGCTATACTACATTGTAACATTTGACGGCGAAGGGTTGATTACCCAAATGGAAACCAAACGCTATATGGAAAAAGGCCGGCTGGAAACCTGGATAGGTAAAATGGCCGGTTATAAGCAGATCAACGGCGTATTCGTACCAACAAACATAGAAGCCATATGGAGGTTAGAAAAAGGCGACTTCTGTTATGCTAAATTTAGGGTAACCAAAATAGTTTACGACCAGCCCCGAATGTTTTAATTGGTGATAGGTATTTAACATCAATATCATATTCGAACCCTATATTACAAAATTAATAAGTTCATGATGAGATACTTACTGTGCTTATTAATCATCCTGTTGGTTTCGTGTAGCGACGCAGGCAAATTTATCAAAGTAAAGGGCTCTGATACGGAGGTTAAATTGGCGGTTAGCCTGGCAGAAAACTTTTATAAGGTACACGCCGATTTCAGTGTGGCAATCTCGGGCGGCGGATCGGGTCTTGGTATTGCTTCATTGCTTAACGGGCAAACTGATATAGCCAATTCATCCAGGCCACTGAACGCAGAAGAAATTGTGCTGCTGAAGGCAAAAGGCATTCCTATACGGACAGTGATTTTTGCAGAGGACGCCACAGCTTTTATAGTTCACAAAGATTTTCCCCTGGATTCTATTGATGTGATGTCGTTAGCTAAGGTATTAAACGGGCAATATAAAACCTGGAAACCGCTTACAGGCAAGGATATACAGATTAATATTTATGGAAGGCAAAGTAATTCGGGAACACATTCCTTTATCAGGAGCAAATTAAAGATTGAATTTAGCCGGGATGCCAAGGAAATGAATGGCAATGCCCAGATTGTGGAGGGCATTAAGCACGACAGATCCGGAATTGGTTATGTTGGTGCCGGTTATATACTCAATAACGGAACCGAACAACCCATAAAAGTATTAAAGATAATTGCTAAACCTGGAAGCATTGCGATTTCGCCCTTAGATATCAAAGCAATTGCCGCGCACCAGTATTATTTTCAGCGACCGTTATATCAGTTTATACCCCTTACATCCTGGAATAAAGTGTCTGCATTTATTGATTTTGAAAAAAGCGCGGCAGGACAAAAGATCATCACTACATCCGGTTACTACATTATCCCAAAATAAGATATGAAATTAGCGATCAGAGAAAAAACAGATCAAGCTGCCAAATTATTGTTCCGGATGACCGGCCTGATGGTGATCGCGATACTGGCGGGTATATTCTTTATGCTGCTGTGGAATACAATTGCCTTTTTTTTGAAAGTAAAGCCCTGGGATTTTATTACCGGCACACAATGGAGTCCATCAGGAACCCCTGCTAATTATGGTATGCTGCCCTTGTTAGTGAGCACCAGCCTGGTTACGCTGGGAGCCATGTGTATCGCGATTCCTTTAGGTATAGGAACCGCCTCCTTCCTGTCGGACTACGCGGGCAGAAAGCTAAAAAGCGTATTGAAACCAGCCATAGAGATGTTGGCTTCCGTCCCATCAGTAGCTATCGGATTTTTAGGTATCGTCGTATTGGGCCCAGGCATTGCCAGTATCACAGGTCAATCAAATGGATTGAATGCGCTTAATGGTGCTGTATTATTAGCTATCATGTCATTACCTACCATTATCACCGTAACCCAGGACGCGCTGGAGGGTGTGCCGAACGCCTATAAAGAAGCAAGTTACAGCGTTGGCGCCAACCGGTGGCAAACCCTGATACAAGTAACCATACCAGCCGCGGCACCGGGTATTTTGGCAGCTGTTATGCTGGGTGTTGGCCGTGCCATTGGCGAAACGATGACGGTATTAATGGCCACCGGCAACGCATCCGCTTTTCCAAAAGGATTTTTTCATTCGGTACGAACCATGACGGCTACCATCGCTATTGAGATGGGGGAGGTGCCTTATCAAACTACGCATTATTACGCGTTGTTCGCCATTGCGGCAGTGCTGTTTTTAATGACGTTATTGGTGAATATTGTTGGTGAGTACTTTGTAAACAAATACCGAAAATACCAGGCAGCATGATGAAAAAGCTCACACCAATTATTGAATGGGGAACTTTGCTTTTAACCACAGGTTTGGTTTGTTTTTTCCTGTTAGCCATTTTGTGGGATCTGATCAGTAAAGGGTCTTCGTCCTTATCCTGGGCATTTATCAGCACTTCACCAACTGATGGGATGACCAAAGGTGGTATTTTACCTGCCATTATCGGCACGGTATTACTCACATTGATCACAGCCTTAATAGCGGCACCCTTTGGTATTTGCTGCGCAATCTACCTGAATGAATACGCTACGGATAGTTGGCTTACCAGGATCATCAGGGCCTCGATACGTAATTTAGCGGGTGTACCGTCTATTATTTATGGCTTGTTCGGGCTGGCGTTGTTTGTACAAGGCCTGCAAATGGGAACTTCGCTTTTAGCTGCGGGATTAACGCTGGGCCTTTTATCGCTGCCCTATATTATCATTACCACCGAAGAAGCGCTTAGGCGCGTTCCCAACAGTATGCGCGAGGCTGCTTTAGCAGTTGGAGCCACCCAATTTGAATCTATCCGCGATGTGGTATTGCCGTCTGCAGTACCAGGCATGTTAACCGGCCTGGTACTCACGCTATCCCGTGCAGCCGGGGAAACAGCGCCAATTTTATTTACCGGTGTAGCTTTTTACATCAATAAACCGGCAGGCTATTTAAACCAGGAATTTATGGCGCTGCCTTACCATTTGTATATGTTATCTACCCAACACCAGGCTATTGAACAAGTAAGGCCTTTAGCTTACGGTACGGCATTGGTATTAATCATTGTGGTGTTTTTTCTGAACCTTTCAGCTTTTTATATACGTTATCAGCACAGTAAACATGAGTAAAGAGCATATCAAACTATCAGCAACAGCAGCTAAATTATGGTTTGGCAACAAGCAGGTATTAAAAAACGTAACTGTAGCTTTTCCTCAAAATAAGATCACGGCACTAATCGGCCCGTCTGGTTGCGGTAAAAGTACCCTGCTTAGATGCTTTAACAGGATGCATGATCTTTCGGCCGATGTGAGGATTGAAGGGGATTTTTTACTGGAAGACCAGAACCTGTACAAAGGGAAACTTTCGGCCACCGAAGTCAGGCGGCGTATCGGGATGGTTTTTCAGCAGGCCAATCCCTTCCCAAAAAGTATTTATGAAAACATCAACTACGGTTTAAAGATCAATAATATCCCTAAAGACCAGCGACTCGGTATTATTGAAAATGCATTGAAAGAAAGCTACATATGGGACGAGGTGAAAGATGACCTGCAGAAACCAGCTACCCGGCTCTCGGGCGGTCAGCAGCAGCGCTTGTGTATAGCCCGGGCCGTTGCCCTGCGCCCTGAGGTGATCTTGATGGATGAGCCCTGCTCGGCATTAGACCCGATAAGCACCGCCAAGATAGAAGAGCTTATACTGAAGCTGAAAAAAGATTATACCATCGTAATTGTGACGCACAATATGCAGCAGGCACAGCGGATAGCTGATCAAACTGTTTTTATGTACCTGGGCGAGATAATTGAGGCGGGCGATACGAAACAGATCTTTGATAAACCCGCTAATGAACTGACAAAGAATTATGTGAAGGGACATTTTGGATAGTATAACTGTTTGTTTTGATATTGAAATCGGCATCCGTCATGGGTTCATCATCTATCCGGTACTAAAAAAAATAAACAGGGCACAAGAGAAAGTTTCTTTAATTTGAAAGGGTAAATCCTTCAGCGGCCAGAAGACAAACGGTTGCTTGCCTCATCTATTTCCCTCTAAAATCTTAACTGTCTCTCATTCAATTTGATTGACGCTGCAGCATCATTGTTTATGATGATGGCTGTCACTTCTTTAACCCTTTATTAAGGTCACTTTTATAAAAAAGATTTACCATGAAAAAATTATTGTTTCCAATTGCGCTCTTAACAGCAACATTAGTATTTGCCAATGGTTTAAGAGCCGCCGGCCGACCGTCAGGGTCAATGCTGGTTACAGACACTATCCTGAAGGCTAAACAAACCCAAAAAACGCAGATGAAAGGATTTAAAACAGACATCCAAAAGGATGCTACCGAAAACAAGAACTTCAGAAAGGTACTTTATACCGCCAAACACCTTCAGCTAGTGCTGATGAGCCTGAAGCCTGGCGAGGAAATCGGCTCGGAAACACACGCCAAAAGCGATCAGTTCTTTCGGTTTGAAGGAGGCAGTGGGAAATGCATCATTAATTCAACCACCTATATCGTAAAGGATGGCGACGTTATTATAGTACCTGCCGGATCTAAACACAATGTTATTAATACCGATGCGTACAAGGACCTGAAACTATATACAATTTATGCCATACCGCAGCACAAGGACGGCATCATACGTGCCACAAAAAAAGATGCGGAACAGCATGAAGCTAAATTTGATGGTAAAACAACGGAATAAGTTTTCCTTATCAATATATTTGCCCGGCTGCATTTTAAATGTTGCAGCCGGACTTTTAAAGTATAGAAGTGAACTTTATTCTTCGCCGATACCCATCTTATGAAATTCCTGCGATTTAATTTTTGTCACCCTGTTAAAGGGAATGTTCATCTAACGTTATTATCTAAAGATACCCCTAAAAGCCAGCATTCGGTATTTGACAGCCAAGAAACAAATCTGATCGAAGTGCCGATTGACCATTGTGAGGATGGAAAATGGAAAATTGAATTAGACTGGGAATATGAAAATGAATTCTTTATGCATAAAAAGGAGTTTGAAATCAAAGCCCACAAAAAGATTTATTAGCTAACTATTACCACATGGATGAACTTCAAATGCATCGTATCGGGATAATCATGAGGCCTGAACCAGGCAATGAGATGGAGGTCGAAGGTGTATTGAATCCTGCTGCAATTCGCGGACCTGACGGAGACCTCTATTTATTCCCACGGCTGGTGGCGAAAGGTAATTATTCGCGTATTGGCATAGCAAAAGTAATATTCGATGAAAAAGGCGAACCGGTTGGTATAAAGCGTCTTGGAATCGTATTGGAACCCGAGGCCGAATATGAAAAAAGGCCGGAAGGTGGCGGGTGTGAAGACCCGCGGATTACCTATTTTGAGCCGATACAGCAGTACATCATGACGTACACTGCCTTCTCGTCAAAGGGGCCGCGTGTTGCTTTAGCTATTTCAAAAGATCTACTTCACTGGGAACGTTTAGGGCTCGCGGATTTTGCGGATTATAAGCTGATCACCTTTAATGACGTATATAATAAAGATGCCTGTATTTTTCCCAGGTCGATGACGAGTCCGCATGGCGATACTTCCATGGTAATGCTGCATCGCCCGTTATTTCCCGGCACTACCCCTGAAGATATCATGTGTGACCCCCAAGATCGCAGGATCAGAGACCACCACGAATGTATCTGGATATCCTATAGTGATCTGATGTTAAATGGCACTAAGGCTGAACACTTACAGGAGTTTGAATCGAATAGTCCGCTGGCACTGCCGGAAGCGGCCTGGGAAAAGATCAAGATCGGTGCGGGAACACCGCCGGTGATGAGCCAGCACGGCTGGCTGATGGTTTATCATGGTGTCCATCAAACCTTGCCTGTTAACAATGAACCTCATCACCTGGTTTACTCAGCCGGGCTGATGATTTTAGATAAAGATCACCCTGACAAAATCCGCTACCGTTCAACAAGCCCCGTATTGAAGCCTGAGTTATTGGAAGAGCGCGTTGGGATTGTCCAAAGCGTCGTTTTTCCAACGGGAATTGACAGGCGGGACGATTTGGGAACGCCAAACAGGTTTGATATCTACTATGGCATGGCGGATAATTGTATTGGGGTGGCAAGACTTGATATCCCTGATAACATAACTCTATTTTAGAAAAACAATATAACACAACAGTGCATTCCATTATATCCCTGAAAAATAGAAACCATTTTTCGCACTTAGTAATTATCGGATAAACATTTCAAAAATTATACCTAAAATTTTAACGGTCTTTTTAAAGTACACGGGTACTCCCTCTTAGAAAAACCGAGTGAAATTTCCGGCATCCTTACTCCTTAGACAAAAAAAGAAGTTACTGACCGCTGGCCAGTCATTTATCTATAAGACAGCCGTATAACCAACTCGAATTTTCACGCATGACCGGAAATTGCCAATTAAAACCCGGAAAATACCGATCGCAAAATTCTATGGAGCGATTATTGACGTAAATGTAAATTAACAATCCGCATTTTTATTTACCGTTAATAATCGTTAGCTGCGTCGGCGGCCATTATGGATACAAACAACATTGCGGAGCAATTAATCATTGCCAACCAGGATAAGGCCAGATTTGAAGCAGAACTGATCCTTGCGAATATAGAGCTGGATTTTCAGAATGAGGAAAAACAGAAGCGCTCGGCAGAACTGACTATTGCCAATAAAGAACTGGATTTTCAGATCAGAGAAAAAGCGGATCGTGCTTCCGAACTAATTCTTGCTAATAAGGAGCTCCATTTCCAAAACGCAGAAAAGGAAAAACGTGCAGCCGAGCTGGTTATCGCCTACAGCCAACTGGATGTACAGAACCGGGAGCGTGAAAAGCGCGCTGCTGAGCTCATTCTGGCCAATATCGAACTCATTTTTCAAAATGGAGAAAAGGAAAAACGTGCTGCCGAGTTGGTTATCGCCTATAGCCAATTGGATTTTCAAAACCGGGAGCGTGAAAAACGCGCTGCCGAGCTAATCCTGGCTAATACTGAATTGATTTTTCAAAATCAGGAAAAGGAAAAACGTGCTGCGGAACTTATACTTGCCAATAAGGAACTGATCTTTCAGAATATTGAAAAGGAAAAACGCGCTGCAGAACTAATTATAGCCAACAAAGAATTACTTTTTCAAAATGAAGAAAAAGAAAAGCGGGCGAATGAGTTAATTATAGCCAATAAGGAATTGGTTTTCCAAAATCAGGAAAAGGGTAAACGTGCAGCGGAACTCATCATTGCAAATATCGAACTTGATTTCCAGGACGAGGAAAAGGAAAAACGCGCAGCTGAACTCTTGATCGCGCTAAAAGAATTGGGCTATCAGGATGAAGAAAAAAGCAAACGTGCTGCTGAACTTATTATCGCCAACCGGGAACTGCTGGTTCAAAAACTCGAAAAAGACAGGAGAGCGGTCGCCGAAGCTAAGAAAGACGAATTTTTCAACATGGTAAGTCATGAATTTAAAACCCCATTGACGAATATTAAAGCCATTCATCAGTTACTGGAGAAAAAAACAGACAAAACGGATAAGATTTATCCTTTTCTTTCCAATGCGAGCAACAGCATCAAACGACTTGAAAAACTGATCGCGGACCTGTTGGATGTCACCAAGATCAATTCTGGACAAATTGATCTGAATATTGCCGCATTCTATTTTGCAGATGCTTTAACCAATAGTATTGCTAATGTTGAATTGGCTTCTATTCAGCATGAGATAATTCTTCAAAACTCCGTTGATCTTTTTTACGGCGGAGACCAATACCGGATCGAACAGGTATTGATCAACCTACTGACTAATGCCATTAAATACTCACCGGATGCTCACCAGGTAATAGTTCATGCATCGATGGATAATGGCCAGATATCGGTATGCGTAGAGGACTTTGGAATAGGAATCGACAAGAAAGATATGGTGCATTTATTCCAGCGCTTTTATCGGGTCAGTAAAACAGCCTTACAATATCAGGGTGTCGGACTCGGTTTGTATATCGCTTCGGAGATTATAAAAAAACATAAAGGGACTTTTTACATCAAAAGTGAACCTGGAAAAGGCAGCACTTTTTGTTTTAATTTGCCTTTAAGTCCATTAAAGTTAACGTGAAGAACCAGCCGGTTAAAACATGATCTTCATGATACTTAAAGAAATCAATCTTTTAAACGTTAAGCCCCTATTATTTCTTTAATTCAGCCCAATTCTCAGCATAGGTAAACGATTACTATAGAAATCGACAAGTGATGCAATAATTTTATTTTATTGGAGGAGCGCGTTTGGATTAATGTCAAGTGGAAGGAAACGCAGTTTGAAACTGTAACCCTGTCAATCAGCTGTTGAAGGGATTGCTTTTATGCCGGGAACTAGGTTTGGCGCGTTAGTTCATTTAAGTTGCTTGTTTTTAAAATTCGGTCTTCAGGACCTTATCTGTGCCGTTGATTAGGTCGGCTACTTCTGCCTTTTCAGGCTCACGGTTTTTATTCTGGACACAAAGCTGGTAAATTTCGGCCAGCAAGCCGATGTGCTGGTAGCCAGGAAATCTATGGATTCATTTTTTTGAGTATAAAGTGAAATAAGTTTACCTGGCTTCAAACCTCCCGGTTTTTTTATCTACGACGATTTTGTACATGATGAGTTCAACCGTTGTCCCTATATCACTTTCGTTATCAACGAAACCGTGTTCGCGAGTAACCGAATCATCGATAATAAATGGCGTAATTCTATCCGTCAATTGTTGTAAAACCTTTTGCTGTTCGGCCATTCCGGTAATCTCTTCAAATTTTCCCCATGCGATCACGCTTTGCCAGTCGGTCACGTTTTTTATTTTATCTACTTCAAAGCAAATTTCCGGGTTCTGCCTCATCATATCGATCTTCATCCCTTTAACAGAATGGCAATAAATGTTTGTGCCATCATACACATAATTAACTGGCACAATGTAGGTAACGCCTGCTGAATGGCATCCAAGGCGGCCGATCAGCTGGTCTTTCAACAGGGCTTCTATTTGGTTGTTGTCTAATTCTCTTAACATCTTTATTTTTTTATGATCTTTTAATAAGAAACTTTAAGTAAGCGTCATGCGCTTTATTATTTCAGGGATCGACGATGCCCAATTGTCTGTTTTCTTTAAACTTTTTAAAATGGGACGGCGTTAAACCTGTAATTTTCTTGAATTGGTTGGAAAGATGAGCTACGCTACTGTAATGTAATTTATAAGAGATTTCCGTTAACGAGAGTTCATCATAGACCAACAACTCCTTTACCCTTTCTATTTTATGCATGATAACATAATGCTCAATATTGATTCCAACCACTTCCGAAAATAAATTAGCCAGGTAGGTGTAATCATGGTTTAATTTCTCACTTAGGTAGTCAGAGAAATTAACCTTTGCAGGCTCATCGGAATAATGGACCAACTCGATAATGACTTTTTTTATTTTTTCAATCAGGATACTCTTTTTATCATCCAGTAATTCAAGGCCATGCTTCAACAGTAAAGTTTTAAATTCCAGCAATTGAGCATTAGACATGGTTTCCAAAATTTCCACTTCACCAAGCTCGACGATAATGTAATGAAGAGATAATTTTTTGAGTTGCTGTTTGACCACCATCTTGCAGCGTATACATACCATGTTTTTAACATAAAGTTTCATATTCTAAAGGGGGTAGGAACGTAAAATCAATGATTTGCTGAACGGTCTTATAACGACAGCAGAGCCGTCATAAGAAGTAAATTTGATGGATGGAACACATTGTTGAATTACATTGAATTTATTGCTTGATGCGTTCATGTAATACCAATATGCATAACGATAAGGAATAAAAACAAGATTAGTTTTAATCAAATCGAAAAATAAAAAACCTCAGGTTAAATTCTCGATTTTAGTTTTCTACAACGGATATCATCATCTGACTTACAATCTGCTATTCCCTTATCGTTATGACAAATCGGCCATTCTTAATGTGTGAAATATGTAACATTTCTAAGGAGTTGTGTAACAATTAGAATTCCCGGTCACGCCATCTTTGTGCTAGAGATTTTAACTGCTCTGAAATACCCTCAATTAGAATCTACCTTCTGATAGCTAAAAAAAATCACAAAAAGAAAAGTGTAAAAAGATATTTAAATCAAAAACCATGGAGAAAAACGCATCAGATAACACTGAACTGGAAACAGGTAAAGCACACATTATCGTGGAGATTATTGAATATGTACCCAATGCCGTCGTCATCAAAACCATTATTAAAAAATCGACAGGAAACATCAGCATTATGTCTTTTGACAGCGGGGAAGGATTAACCGAAAAAACGAGCCCTTTCGATACTTTCGCGCAGATCATTGAAGGAAATGCAGAGATTGTTATTGATCATGTTTCCAACCATCTTAAAGCAGGTATGGGTATTATTATACCTGCACACCTCCCCAACTATATCAAACCAAACGGCCGTTTTAAAATGATTCAAACCGTTATTAAAAGTGGTTATGAATAAACAAAACATTACAGGCCTGTTCCTGGATATCGGCGGTGTCTTGCTTACAGATGGCTGGAACCGCATTGCACGCAAAAAGGCTGCTGAATATTTTAAGCTGGACCATGATGTAATGGAAGACCGTCACCACATTACCGTGGAGACCTTTGAATTGGGTAAAATAACACTTGAGGAATATTTGAGAAGGGTTGTTTTTGTCGATCATCAGAATTTCGAAATACAGGATTTTAAAGAATTTATATTTGCCCAGTCTACGGGCAATTTCGAAATGCTATCCCTGATTGCTGCACTTAAAAAGGAGCACAATTTAAAGATCGTGATCGTCAGTAATGAAAGCCGTGAATTGAATGAATATAGAATAAAAAAATTCGGTCTGACTGATCTTGCTGATTGTTTTATCTCCTCTTCTTTTGTCCGCCTTCGTAAACCCGATACCGATATGTTTAAGCTGGCATTAGACATTTCGCAGGTGCCCGCCAAACAAATTATCTATATCGACGATCAACTCATGTTTGTCCATCTCGCTGAAAATTTTGGCATCAATACCATTCACCATACAGATTATCAGTCAACCAAAGCAAAATTAGGATCCTTTGGACTGTGCGTAATTAATGATAGCTATAATGGAAGCAGGTAAAAACCAAGTGCTTACCATCAACGGTGGTTCATCGAGCATCAAGTTTGCTTTATATCAAGCCGATATAAGGTTAAATGAGATACTGTCAGGCGAAATAGAAAATATCGGCCAAAAAAGCATTGCACTGCGATTTAAAAATCCCGGGCATCATCCGACTCATAAAATTGACCTTAAAACTAATGACTATGAATCCACCGCTAGCTGGCTGATTGGGTGGCTGGAAAAACAGGTAGATTTTGAACTGGTCAAGGGGATTGGGCATAGGGTGGTTCAAGGCCTGGACCATGATAAACCGGAAAAGATCACCGATGATCTAATGAACGATTTGAAAAAGATCAGCGCCTTCGATCCCGAACATCTGCCTGAAGAAATTAAAATGATCTCCGTTTTCAGGAAGCGCTACCCGGACCTGGTACAAGTCGCCTGTTTTGATACTTCCTTTCATACCACTATGCCGCCTGTGGCAAAGTTAGTCTCCATTCCACGTCGATTTCAGGCTATGGGTATTAAACGGTACGGCTTTCACGGGCTTTCTTATGCCTATCTAATGGAACAGCTTGACCTGGAAGAATGGCGTGAAACGTCGAGGCACAGAGTGATACTAGCGCATTTGGGGAACGGCGCAAGCCTCGCAGCTGTTAAAGAAGGTAAAAGCATAGATACCAGTATGGGGTTTTCACCGGCGGGCGGTATACCTATGGGTACACGGTCCGGTGATCTTGACCCTGGGGTAGCCTGGTATTTAATGAAAGCCCAATCGCTTAGCCCTAAACAGTTTAATCAGCTTGTTAATCATGAATCCGGCCTGTTGGGTATTTCTGAAACCAGCGCCGATATGAGGGAGCTGTTAAAAATCCAGGCAAATGACAGGCGCGCTGCAGAAGCCGTTGAGCTATTTTGTTACCAGGCCCGAAAATCCATTGGCTCATTTGCCGCAGCCCTTCACGGTTTAGATACGCTGGTGTTTTCAGGTGGTATAGGTGAAAATTCTCCCGAGGTCCGTGAAAGGATCTGTCACGGTCTTGAATTTTTAGGTATAGAGCTGGATAAAGAAAAAAATTCAAATAACGAACCGTTTATCTCTGCCGACATCAGTACGATATCAGTTCGTGTCATTCCAACAAATGAAGAATTAATGATAGCGAAGTCGGTTTGCGATGTTTTGGACTATAACATTAAAAACTAAACACCTATGGAAACAGCAATGACCAGCCCCGAGGTTGAAATGATATCCCCGGAGTTAATTCAAAAAATGAATGCTTACTGGCGTGCGGCCAACTACCTGTCCGTCGGGCAAATTTACCTGTACGACAACCCGCTGCTGAAAGAACCGCTAAAATTAGCCCATGTAAAACCGCTTGTGGTCGGGCATTGGGGAACCACACCCGGCCAAAACTTCATTTATGTACACTTAAACCGTGTTATTAAGGAGTACGATCTGAATATGTTTTACGTAGCCGGCCCCGGTCATGGCGGCCCGGCGATCGTAGGCCAGGTTTACCTAGAAGGTACCTGGACAGATGTTTATCCCAATGTAACCAGGGATGAGGCTGGCTTAAAGAAGCTTTTTACACAGTTTTCCTTTCCCGGCGGGATTTCTAGTCACGTCGCACCCACAACTCCAGGCTCGATCCACGAGGGCGGTGAACTGGGTTATTCACTCAGCCATGCTTTCGGGGCTGCCTTTGATAATCCAGACCTCATCGTAGCCTGTGTTATTGGCGATGGTGAGGCAGAAACGGGACCATTGGCTACAGCCTGGCATTCTAATAAGTTTTTAAACCCAATCACCGACGGTACGGTACTTCCTATCCTCCATTTGAATGGTTACAAGATCAGTAACCCAACGCTGCTGGCCAGGATTGAACATGAAGAGCTGGAAAAATTCTTGGAGGGCTGTGGCTGGACACCTTATTTTGTAGAGGGTGATGACCCCGAAGCCATGCACCTGTTAATGGCATCTACCCTGGAAAAAGTAATTGCACAGATCCATCAGATTAAAAATGATGCAATAGCAAACGAAAAGTCAGTCAGGCCGCGCTGGCCAATGATCGTGTTGCGCTCGCCCAAAGGATGGACGGGGCCTAAAATAGTCGACGGGTTTCACGTTGAAGGCACATTTCGGTCGCACCAGGTTCCGCTTTTAATTGACGCCGATCATCCGGAACATGTAGCGCAATTGGAAAGCTGGATGAAAAGCTATAAACCCGAGGAATTATTTGATGAGAACGGCACCCTGATCCCGAAATTAATGGATTTAGCGCCAAAAGGTGACCGGAGGATGGGTTCCAACCCACATACCAATGGTGGCTTGCTACTTCATGATTTGCGTATGCCTGATTTTCACATGCATGCGGTAAGTGTACCATCACCCGGTTCAGTTAGTGTTGGGGATACTACGATACTCGGAAAATTTCTGGCTGATGTCGTGAAACTTAATCCCGATAATTTTCGTGTTTTTGGCCCTGATGAAACCCTATCTAATCTGCTCGGAGCTATTTTTGAGACGACCAATCGTCAATGGGATGCCAGACAGGCGGAGTATGATGAGTTTCTGGCACCCGAAGGCCGTGTGCTTGACTCACAACTTAGCGAGCACCAGTGCGAAGGCTGGCTGGAAGGTTACCTGCTGACCGGCAGGCATGGCATATTTAACAGCTATGAAGCGTTTATCCGTATCATCGATTCCATGTTTAGTCAGCATGCCAAATGGCTGAAGGTAACTAAAGAGTTGCCATGGCGAAGAAATATCGCGTCGCTTAACTATTTGTTGGCCTCTCATGTATGGCAGCAGGACCATAATGGCTTTACGCACCAGGACCCGGGTTTCCTGGATCATGTGATCAATAAAAAAGCTGACATTGTGCGCGTTTATTTACCAGCCGACGCCAACTGCCTGTTATCGGTTGTTGATCATTGCTTACGAAGCCGGGATTATGTCAACGTCGTAGTGGCTGGCAAGCACGCCTTACCGCAATGGCTGACTATGGATGCAGCTGTTATACATTGTACAGAAGGCATCGGCATTTGGCAATGGGCGAGTAATGACCAGGACTCAGAACCCGATGTGGTGATGGGCTGCTGCGGAGATACCCCGACCTTGGAGGTACTGGCTGCTGTTTCCATCCTGCGGGAGCATTTGCCTGAGTTGAAAGTCAGGGTAGTGAACGTTGTTGATCTGATGAAATTACAGTCAGCCAGCGAACATCCTCATGGGTTAAGCGACCTTGATTACGATTCACTCTTCACAAAAGATAAGCATATTGTCTTTGCTTTTCACGGTTACCCATGGCTGGTTCACCGCTTAACTTACCGAAGAACAAACCGTAATCTTCATGTGAGGGGTTATAAGGAAGAAGGCACTATTACCACCCCTTTTGATATGCGTGTACAGAACGATCTTGACAGGTTTCACCTGGTCATTGACGTGGTTGACCGTTTAGAAAATTTAGGGGCTAAAGGTTCTTACCTGAAACAAATAATGCAGGACAAACTAATCGAGCACAAGCATTTCATTGACATACATGGCCAGGATATGGCGGAGATCCGTAACTGGAAATGGAACATAATTAACCATGAATGAACAGACACTCATAACGACCGCCAAGGCGCTGACAGCAGGCTATAAGGGCTTGCTGGCTATGGATGAAAGTAATAGCACCTGTAACAAAAGGTTTGAAGCCATCGGGATTCCGCAAACCGTAGAATATCGCAGAGCTTATCGGGAATTGATCATTACTACGCCGGATCTGGGCAAGTATGTCAGCGGGGTGATCCTTTACGATGAAACCATCCGTCAGCAAAAGAAAGATGGTACAACGTTTATAAAAGTCATCCTTGATGCAGGTATTATACCGGGAATAAAAGTTGACATAGGCGCAAAACAACTGGCAGGGCATCCCGGAGAAAAGGTGACGGAAGGTTTGGATGGATTACGTGACCGGCTAAAAGCGTATGCGCTAATGGGTGCCTGTTTTGCTAAATGGCGTGGCGTTATCAGTACTGATGATACTTTGCCAACCCATGGCTGTATAGCGGCAAATGCCCAGGCACTGGCACGTTATGCCGCCCTATGCCAGGAAGCTGGACTCGTACCTGTTATAGAACCGGAAGTGCTGATGGATGGCGACCATAGCATCCATCAGTGCTTCGATGTAACGGAGGAATGTTTACGAGCAGTTTTTGCCGCGTTATACCTGCAGAATGTGATGCTGGAGGGAATAATATTGAAACCCAATATGGTACTGCCGGGATTGTCTTGCGAGGTACAGGAATCGATAGATGAAATTGCTGATGCTACGATAAAATGCCTGTTGCGAAACGTGCCGGCAGCGGTGCCAGGCATCGCTTTCTTATCAGGTGGCCAGCCCGCCGAACTGGCTACTGCCAGGCTGAATGCAATGAATGTACGATTCAAATCGGGCATGCCATGGGATATTGCCTTTTCTTTTGCCCGTGCCATTCAGCAACCAGCGCTGGAAATATGGAAAGGGTATGAAGCTAACGTTTTAGCAGCGCAGCAGGCCTTATATCACCGTGTGACGTGTAATGCCGCTGCCCGTCGAGGGGAATATAACATGGATGTCGAGAACGCTGGCCAAAGCGGTACTTAATTCATCAGATAAATAACCACACGATGCGAAATAAAGTTATAGCGGCAAACTGGAATATGAACGACAGTTATTTAAAAGGTTTAGCCTTATTTTCAGAAATGCTAAAGCTGGTACACGAGGAGGTAAAGGGTAATCGGGAAATTATTATTTGCCCTCCATTTATCCACTTGCATGTATTTGGCCAACTATCAAAAAATCATTCCCGAATATCAATTGGCGCCCAAAATGCGCACCAATCGGACTCGGATGCGAGATTTCCGCGAAAATGATACGGTCAACATGCGCAGACTATGTGATCCTTGGCCTTTCTGAACGCTGGCTTTATTTACATGAAACCAATAAACTGATTGCAAAAAAGATTGATCGGGCACTTTTAAATGCCCTGAAAATCATATGTTGCTTTCGTAACAGCTAGCAGCCTGCTTTATTTCTGTTTTGCGGGCTCTTTATAAACGATTGGGAAACCCAGATAGCTTAGGATTCATGCGTTAAATATTGGAACCGGAAAGTTGCCACAATTGAAACATTCCTTTTCTGTACAAAATTTCCCTTATAAAATTTCCATCGGAATGACAGGTAAAGTAACTTTTATCTCGCGTTCTGTTTCCCATGGATTAAATACAGTTTCTTTAAATAGCTTACTTTTTTTAACCGCTGAAATAGTAAGATCTACATATACTTTGGAATTATCCCAGTCCACTTTAAGAATATCAGCTACCGCTATAATAACTTTCTTTCCTCCTAACCAGTTATGGGTGTCAATAACCAGGTATAATAGCTGCCAGGTCTGGTCGTCAACGACAAAATCGTGAATATGCCCGATATCGCCGTCCTTTGCATGAACATGGTACCCGGTTACTTTTTTAGTACTGCGCAAATGCAAATCATCCTTAGATCCTTTTTCATCGCTGGATGGTGGCATAGTGCCTTTACCTTCAATTGACGGAAAGGGAATACTAACACCCAGATAACCACCGGGATAAAATCCACTCAACCAATAACCTTCCCAGGCATAGTGATCATATAACTCGATTTCGTGCTGACGATAAACAGGTTTATGGATATCGATATCCGGGCTATTTTCGACCTGTTTTTTTGTAAGACTGACCTTAAAAAAACGATTAAGCCAATCCACCTTTTTTACTGCATGCGGTGCGATCAAAACTTCACGACCGGATAGCCAGCCGCCGGTCTTGATGACTAAGTATTCTATTTTCCAGGTTTCATCGTCAAAATAGAATTCTTTAACGTCTCCGATTTCCCCGTTTGAAGCTTTTAAACTATAGCCTGTTAAGCTGTTTATGTTTCGTTCCATATAAGTATTTGATTTTTTTTATAGCCAACAATTTCCTGACTGATTGCCCATCAGCATGGAAGGATAACAATCGGAAAAATGCCCCTTCGGGCTTGCATAACGAAAGTAGGGTAGATTCGGCTTTGTGTTGTTATACAACTTTGTGTTTTAGTTACATGATTCACACATTGAGATATGTGTGAATCATGTAACTGATTTCCCTAATCATGTAATATTTAAAGTAATCAAAGAATCACCTTTGTATGACCTTATGGATTAGATCAGAAACCCTATGAAAAAATTAAAAAAACTGGTAGTGTTTGATCTTGATGGTACACTGGCAGAAAGTAAGGCAGCTATAGAAACTCAAATGGCCGAACTTTTAAATAAGCTCATTCAAGTTGCCAAAGTTGCCATTATATCAGGGGGCGACTGGCCCCAATTTCAAAAACAGGTTTTATCAAAGTTACCTCAAAAGCAGTTTCTAAAAAACCTCATTATACTGCCTACTTGCGGTGCTAAATATTATCAGTACAGATCAGGATGGAAGCAACTGTATACTGAAAATTTTACAAAGATCGAAGCAAATCGCATAATTGACAATTTGCAAAAAGCGGTAGCCGGATCAGGTTTGAAAATTGAAAAGACCTGGGGAGAACAAATAGAAGACCGGGGAAGCCAGGTCACCTTCTCAGCACTTGGTCAGCAGGCTCCGCTCAATGAAAAAAGAAAATTTGATCCCGACTTTGCCAAACGCAGAAAAATAAAATCCTTACTCGAAAAAACGCTTCCAGAATTCTCTGTGGAAATGGGTGGTGCTACTTCTATTGATATTACTAAACGCGGAGTTGACAAGGCCTATGGTATTTACAAACTCCATCAAATACTTGACATTAAAATCAGAAAAACTATATTCATCGGTGACGCGCTGTTTGAGGGAGGCAACGACCATCCGGCAACTACAACCGGGGTGGCTTGCATTGAAGTAAAAAACCCCGGTGAAACCAAAATAGTTATACAAACCATTATTGCTTATTTAAATATGGATAACAAAAAGAAGCATGAATCCATTTAAGTTAAACCGCCTGGGTACGATTATGAGATCCCAGCCTGGTAATCCGCTGGAAGAAGAAGGGGTTTGTAACCCGGCTGTTGTTCGTGGCCCCGACGGTCATCTGTATTTATTTCCAAGATTGGTTGCTAAGGGTAATTACTCGAGAATTGGTATTGCTCGGGTGCTTTTTAACGAAGCCGGTGACCCTTTTGGAGTAGAACGACTTGGAATAGCCCTCGAACCTCAGGAATCTTACGAAAAAAGGCCAGGTGGTGGCGGGGGGTGTGAAGATGCGCGGATTACTTACGTGGAACCTTTACAATATTTCCAGATGACTTACACCGCTTACGGGCCTGATGGGCCCCGGATCGCCATTGCACAGTCTAAGGATCTTTTAAATTGGGAACGACTGGGACTGGTTAGCTTTTCACCTTACAAGCATATTAATTTCAACGGGGTATTTGATAAGGATGCCAGCCTTTTTCCAATCGATATGCTAAGCCCTCATGGGCACCCCTCCGTGGCCATGCTGCACAGGCCGTTGTTTCCGGGTACAAGCCCGGAGGAGATCGTAAAACTTGATAAAAAGCATAAAATCGATCTTGATCTAGAAAGCATCTGGATATCTTATTGCAACTTAAAGCACGAAACCGATGCTGCCTACCGACACGCCCAATTCACCTCGCACCATAGACTGGCCAGTCCGGAGCAGGCATGGGAACAATTGAAGATAGGTGCGGGCGCGCCCCCTGTACTTACCAGACACGGCTGGCTGTTGGTTTATCATGGAGTACATGAATTAGAGGGATCAACAAAATATAGCCCGAAGTTATGTTATTCAGCAGGCGTAATGATTCTATCCGAAAACGAGCCTATGAGAATCTGCTACCGTTCTAAAGCTCCTGTGCTAATACCGGAACTGGAAGATGAAAGGATAGGGACCATAGCTAATGTGGTTTTTCCCACAGGTATAGATTGTCGGACTGACCTGGGCCAATCGGATCGTTATGATGTTTATTACGGAATGGCGGATGACTGCATTGGCGTAGCTACAATGAAAATACCGGATCTGTTGCCGTAAGATGAGATGCACTCAAATGATTGTTTAAGTCAGCTTATACAATTGAGGCCGGATCACTCGAACTGCCCCTGGTATAATTGATAATATCTGCCTTTCTTTTCCAGTAATTCTTTATGGTTTCCGCGCTCTATAATTTCTCCGCTTTCAAGTACCAGGATCTCATCCGCGTTACGAACGGTCGACAAGCGGTGCGCAACGATAAAGCTGGTACGTCCGTTCATCAATTGATCCAATCCTTTTTGTATAAATTGCTCGGTGCGCGTATCAATGGAACTGGTGGCCTCGTCTAATATCAATATAGAAGGCCGCGATACCGTAGCGCGCGCAATATTTAACAACTGCCTTTGCCCCTGGCTGAGGTTACCTCCGTCATTTTGGAGTAAGGTTTGGTAGCCCTTTGGCAAGCGTTGGATAAATGAATCGGCACCCGATAGTGTTGCAGCAGCAACCACTTCCTCGTCACTAGCCTCCAATCTGCCGTACCGGATATTTTCCATCACTGATCCTGTAAAAAGATGCGTGTCCTGCAATACAATGGCGAGTGACTTTCTCAAGCTGCTGCGCTGTACCTTCATGATATCGATGCCATCGATCGTGATGAGTCCCGACCAGATATCATAAAATCGGGGCAGTAAGTTCATGATGGTTGTTTTACCTGCGCCGGTAGAACCCACTAAAGCGATTTTCTGACCTGCTTTGGCAATAATGGCTATTTCTTTTAACACTGCGATACCATTATCATACCCGAAAGTCACCTCATTGAACCGGACGTCGCCTTTAATATTGACCAATTGGACCGCTGCCGCGGCATCAGCTACTTCCGGTATTTCGTCCATGATCTGAAATATTCTTTCAGCACCGGCTAACGCCCCCTGCAACGTATTATACTGACTTGATATCTCGTTCACAGGCCGGCCAAATTGCCTGGAATATTGCAAAAAAGCCGCCAATCCCCCGAGGTCTAAACCGCTGAAGATGGCCAACAGGCCGCCTACCGTTGCTGTTAAGGCGAAATTGATGGTATTTAAGTTTTGGATGATCGGTTGCATCACACCTGAATATAACTGAGCCTTGGTCGCCTTATCCCGAAGATCAAAATTCAACTTTTCAAAGTCGTCTTCCGCTACGGCTTCAAAACAAAAAACCTTCACAACTTTTTGGCCGGTAATCATCTCTTCAATATAGCCATCGACAGCGCCGAGCGCTATTTGCTGGTTGGCAAAAAAACCCTTGCTTTTTTTTATGATGGCAGATGCGACCCATAGCATAAAAGGAACAACAATTAGCGTTACTACGGTAAGCAAAGGACTTATATAAACCATTAGGGTAAAGATCCCGGTCAGCGTAATGGCACTTGTAAATAACTGCAGGATGCTGGTGTTTAAAGCGTCACTAACATTATCCATATCGTTTGTAAAACGGCTCATCAGCTCCCCATGGCTAGTACTGTCAAAAAACTTTAAAGGCAATATCTGTAATTTGCTAAACACATCGGTGCGAATAGCACTGATCGTTTTTTGCGCGATCACGATCATCAGCCGGTTCAGATAGATACCGGTGATGGCACCGATTATATAAATACCAGCCAGTAGTAGAATCATACTTATCAATCCGGGAATATTACGGGGAATGATGTAGTTGTTAATAATCGGACGCAAAAGATAAGAACCCAGCAAAGTAGAACCAATATTGATCAGCAAAAGAAAAAGGACCAGAAACAGCAAAGCCCTTTGCCGGCTTAAGTAGCGCCACAGGCGAATGATGACGAGCCGTGAATTTTTGGGTTTTTCTATGGATAGATGCCCGTGTTTTCCGGGGAGGCCTGCTGGTGCCAGCCGGGCGTTGTTCTTGGCCTGATATTTTTCGTTGCTGTCGCTCATCATTGTAACTGCTGAGAGTTATAAATTTCCTGGTAAACGGAGCTGTTTTTAATTAGCGCGTCGTGGGAGCCAGTGCCGATTATTTCGCCATTATCCAATAAAACGATATTGTCTGCTGATACGATCGAACTGATCCTTTGCGCTATGATGAATATGGTTGTTCCTTTCAGATGCTCCCGAAATGATGACCGCATTTTAGCTTCCGTGATGGTATCAACCGCGCTGGTACTATCATCCAGAATTAATATGACCGGCTTGCGCAGAATTGCCCGGGCAATACAAAGCCGCTGTTTTTGCCCGCCTGATACGTTGACTCCGCTTTGTCCCAAAATTGTCTCATATTGTTCGGGAAGGGACATGATAAAATCATGGGCCTGGGCATCTTTAGCAGCAGTTATTATTTGATCATCTGTAGCTTTTTGATTTCCCCATTTAAGGTTTTGTCTGACCGTACCCGAAAACAGTTCATTTTGCTGCAGCACCAGTTTAAGGTTATTGCGAAGGTTTGGCAAAGTGTAATCGCGAACATCCACGTCGTCAATCAATACTGTTCCGCTGGTCACATCATACAATCTCGGGATCAATTGAACCAGCGTACTTTTGGCGGCTCCCGTTGCACCTATAAGCGCGACGGTTTCACCCGGCTTAATTACTAAATTGATGTTTTTCAAAACGAATTCCGTTCCATCAGCATGGTATTTGAAAAATACATTTCTAAACTCAACTTTTCCCAAACCGACCTGGAGATTCTTTTCTTTTGCGGCAGGCGAATCAACGATATCAATTGTTGTGTTTAATATTTCCAATACCCTGTCAGATGAGGCTTCAGCTCTGGAGAAGGTCATAATTATCATAGACAGCATCATCAGTGACATCAGTATTTGGGTGATGTAGGTAATAAATGACATCAGCTGCCCAACCTGGAAAGTGCCTGCAATAATCGCTTTTCCACCAAACCAGACGATGGCTACGACGGACAAATTCATCACCAGTTGCATCACAGGCATGATCAGCACAACCATGCCAGATGCCTTAACCGCCATGGCTCTTAATTCATCATTGGCGTACCCAAACTTCTTCTTTTCGAAATCTTCCCGGACAAAGGATTTAACTACGCGTACATTCACCAGGTTTTCCTGAACGACTGCGTTGACTCGATCCAGCTTTTGCTGCATTTTTTCAAAGAACGGAAAGCCCTTGTGTAAAATGACATACATGCAAATGGCTAAAACCGGGATAGCAACAGCGATAATAATCGCCAAACCAGCATTAATAGTAACGGCAATAACCACAGCAAACAGCAACATCAATGGCGCGCGGAATAATAAACGAAGTGACATCATGATCACATTCTGAATAATATTAACGTCATTGGTCATCCGGGTGGTAAGTGATGCGGAACTGAACCTGTCTAAATTGGAGAAAGAAAATTCCTGTATTTTGCTGAACATTCCTTTTCTGAGTTCCGCGGCAAAGCCGACAGAAATTTGAGAAGAGTAATAGATATTGCCGACGTTGGCTGCTATGGCGACCAGGGATAAAATCACCATAAAGCCACCGGTATGCAGGATATATGTCAGGTCTTTCTGCTTTACTCCAAGATCCACGATTTTAGACATCAGGAACGGTTGCACAATTTCGCATATGACATCGATAATGACCAATAATGGCGCGAGGATCAGGGCCTTCTTATATTTGGCGAAAAAGGGAAGGTATTTTTTCATGAATTCTCA
Organism: Mucilaginibacter paludis DSM 18603; assembly: GCF_000166195.2. Taxonomy (NCBI): domain Bacteria; kingdom Pseudomonadati; phylum Bacteroidota; class Sphingobacteriia; order Sphingobacteriales; family Sphingobacteriaceae; genus Mucilaginibacter; species Mucilaginibacter paludis. The sequence continues at coordinate 8,165,511 of NZ_CM001403.1, read as the reverse complement.
GCTTTCACGAAGAAGGGGGTTTTGATTTTTCGGTTGTGATCTCCATTACTTTGATCTCGGTTTTTTCCTTGACAATATCCTGGCGGATCAGGCCAAACAAACTCATATAGGCGTTGGCCACATAAACCAATGCAAACCCAGCTATCACGTAACCTGTCCAGTTTGTCATCAATAGCTTATAATCAGTCAGCAATAAAAATATAATGGTTACGTAGTGGCTGAAGCAATACTCGCAGGTAAACAGGTAAAAAAACTTCCTTTCCAGCAGTGTCTTTCCTTCCTTACTTCGTTTAACGCAATATTCCCTTGGTTCCCGGAATACTTCTTCATGCGTTACTGTCCAGGCGACACAGGCTATCGGGATGGCTAATAAGAAAAGCCAAAAGATCTGGGTAGAGTTTGACATAAGTGGCTACAAATAAATCATACTTTGGATGGAAATTGACATGACCGGGAAAACGACCTCATTTTCTCGCTTAATTACATGCTAATCTTTAAGTTCAAGAGACAGTTCATTCTTCACAGTATTAACACCGGGCGCCTGCCAGGCGATCCTTTCCGCTTCTTCTTTTTGATAATAGGAATTAACTACACCGGTTAAAGTAACCGTTTTGCCATCAACCTCGACCCTGACATCCTGATTATCCATAGACCAATTGAGCTTGAGCGCATTTTCGAGGTGCTTTTTCTCCACTTCATCGGGTGTGTCAGCCTTGATAACGATCATGTTTCTTACTTTCGTTATTCCGGTAATGTTTTTCAAACTTTTGGTGGCGGTTTGTTTTTGAAAATTCCACTGAAGTGTTCCTTCCAGTGTTATCACCCCATGCTCCACCTTAATTTTTAATTTTTCTGCAGGAACCCAGCTTGCCGCCAATGTGCTTAATATCTCCCGGGCAATTTCCTGATCAGTTTTGCGAATCTCACTACTCAAAACGACCTCGATCAGTTCTATGATGACTTTCACCCCAGCCACTTTTTTGGCAGCTTCTTCCGCTTCTGCTTTTTTGGCATAGCTGTCAACTGTCCCGGCCAGTGTGATGATACCGTCTTCTGCAATAACACTAATTTTAGCTGTATGTAATAAGGGCTCCCAAAGGAGCGCATTCTCAACATCTGTTTGTAAACCCTGGTTTGTTTTCATAAGAATAGCAGCCTTAATTTAGACCACTAAACTACCCGTAATTGCCTGGTCAGCTATTACGGAATTCCAGTTTATAATTACATCATTCACACATTTGAACAGGAATTTAGCATGGACTGTTGTACTATATTTAATCCTTTAAATCAGAAATAATCGTTTCGAGAAATAATCCCGCACAAAAGAATGCTGCTGGTTCTCTGTAAGTTTATCCGCCGGTATGACTTCAATAACAATATCAGCGAAACGGTGATCTTTCCTTAAGATGTTGAGCAGTTCTACTTTTGCGTCGGTCGGCCCGAAGAGAACGACATCGTTATAATTCCTGATGATCTCCCCAAGAGCTTTGTAATAATCAGCTTCCTCACCTTGCTCTTTATTATGCATTAACTTTTCACTTCTGCCAAGCGCGTTTTCTTTTTCCTGATGTGTGAATTTTGATTCAACCGTAGTTGTTTTAATGGGATCCACTGTAAATTCCATGATATGGGCATTCTGATGATCCATCCAAATACCTAAGCCTTTTTCCGTTGTCATTATCTTTTGTTTAAAAATTGCATGAATATCATTACCCGTACAGGTTATAAAAATACAGGAACCAGTGAAGTATGCCGCACTGGTTCACTGGAAACAGATATACTAATATTCAATAATCAGTTCATTGTCTACGCTCCAAACTCCCGGGGCATTCCAGGCAATTTGTTCTGCTTCATCTTTGGCGTAAAATGAGTTGACCGTACCCTTTAGCGTAACATGGTTACCTGTTACATCGACGTTAATATCCAGATCGTCAATTGACGAATTCCGTTGCAACGCAGATTTGATGGCTGCCTTCTCAATGCCGTCGTGGATATCAGATTTGATTTTAATATTGCTGATAACGCCCATTACGCCGGCAAGATTCCTGATGGCTATTTTGGCAGCTTCTTTCTGATAATTCCATTCGAGTTCACCTTCCAGGGTCACCCAGCCATTTTCAACTTTAACTTTAATTTTGTCTTCCGGAATTTGCCAGTTCCATTTCCAGGCTTTTAAAACCTCGTTGGATATTTCCGTATCGCTCTTTTTACCGAAATCGCTATATTTAATGGTTATTTCTTCGGCTACAGCTTTAACACCGGCTACGTTTTTTGTCGCATCTTCCGCCTCTATCTTTTTAGCATAACTGTCAACAGTGCCTGTTAAGGTCACTACACCATCTTTGGCTGTTACCCCAATCTCAGCGGCATTCAACAGCGGTTCCCATTTGATGGCATCCTGAACATCTTTCTGCAATTCTTGATTCGTTTTCATTTTAATTGTCTTTATCGTATATTGATTAGTGAAGTATCGGCCATTGAGAATCATCTTGAATCCAAGTCAAAAAAACCGGCAAGCCGTTCATCTGGTTGACCGGAATCTTTTATTCCGTTGTCTCTCCATCAAATTTCTCGGGGAAATCCTCGGCTTCTGCTTTAGTGACCCTAACGATCCCGTCCTTATGATTAGCTGGTGCATAAATGGTATACATTTTCAGTTCAGCGGAGGTGCTGGTATTAACAACATTATGTTTAGCTCCGGCCGGCACTACAATTGCATCGCCATCACTAACGTCGTACTCAGTTCCGTTAATGGTACATTTACCTATACCAATTTCGAAGCGGAAAAACTGATCATTGGCGTTATGAATTTCCTCTCCGATTTCTTCGCCGGGCTTCAGTGTCATCAAGACCACCTGCATGTGTACACTAGTATAAAGTACCTTTCGGAAATTGACATTTTCCATTACATCTCTTTCGATATTCGAGTGAAATCCTTTAACCGGATCCACCAATAAATCCACACTGTCTTTCATTTTATTTATATTTAAGGTAATATGATATTGCGGTTTTAACTTCTTTGTATGTATTCCATTTCGATGATTTTCTTTCTTTCATGATATTCCTCAGGCCCTATTTCTCCGGAGGCAAAACGCCGCTGCAGGGCATCGAATGGGCTACGTTTTCTGTTGCGCTGGCCGGGTATATCGTATGGGATAGCGAATATCCAAAACAATAGTATGATCCAAATGAACCACCAGATGAGGTCCATACCCCAGAAATAATTGTAATAAAACATGCTGCTGATTTTTAGAATGAATGGAATGATAACACTGCAAAACTGCTATCTTTTGCCGCGATAAGTATTACGCAATTCTTTTAATAACTTACATGATTCACACGTTTGGTGCCGGCATCGCTAGTTCATGGATTTTACCTTTAACAGACTTGCATTGATGGCCACGACGATGGTACTAAGGGCCATTAATGCGGCGCCGGCAGCGGGGTTTAACATAATTCCTTCATTATAAAGCACACCTGCTGCCAATGGCAAGGCAACAACATTGTAACCCGTGGCCCAGATGAGGTTCTGTATCATTTTACGGTAGGTGGCTTTTCCAAATAGTATTAAACTTACAATGTCTTTGGGATTACTGTTAACTAAAATAATCCCGGCTGTTTCGGCTGCAATATCACTCCCAGACCCCACGGCTATGCCGATATCTGCCTGGGCCAGTGCCGGGGCATCATTTACACCATCACCGGTCATGGCCACAAACTCACCTTTTTTTTGCAGCTCCTTTATTTTTTCCTGTTTTTGTCCGGGCAATACTTCCGCCATGAAACTATCCATTCCCAATGTTTTGCTAACGCTTGCTGCAACTTTGAGGTTGTCGCCCGTAAGCAGCAACGATTTAATATTTTCCTGCTTTAAAGCCTTGATCGCTCCTGAAGACTCCGGCCTTATCTCATCAGATAAAGCAATATACCCTGCCAGTTCATCAGCTATAATTACAAAGACCACTGTTTCCGTATCATTAGCTTTGAAATCACCAGGAACTGTGATTTTATTTTCTTTTAAATAGCCTGGACTAACAACCAATACTTTTTTATGCTCAACAGTAGCCTGAACCCCCTCACCGGTAATCGCCTTAAAATCTGCTGCGGGAGGAATGGCAATCTTCAAATTCTTTGCTTTTTGCAGGATACCTGATGCAATGGGATGTTCTGATTTCTGTTCCAGAGCGGCAGCCATTCTAATGAGTTCGCCTTCCTCTAACCCCTTCTTCAGTGGAACTACTTTTGAAACCTCAAATTTCCCCATGGTTAACGTCCCTGTTTTATCAAATACTACCGTCGTGATCTTTCTCGAATCTTCAAAGGCATTCCTGTTTTTAATCAACAGACCATATTTGGCTGCTAAAGAGGTTGATCTGGCTACTACCAGGGGTACGGCCAACCCCAGTGCATGCGGGCAACAAATCACAATCACGGTGACCATTCTTTCGATTGCAAAGGCTAACGGGTGACCGGTTAAATACCAGTAGAAAAAGGTAGTCAAACCTGTTGCCAATGCGATAACAGTTAACCATTTTGCAGCAGTATCTGCCAATAATTGCGTCTTGGATTTTGATTGCTGTGCGTCATCAACCAGTTTTATTACTTGTGACAGGAACGAGTCTTTTTCAGTATGACTTACGGTAAGTGTAAATGAGCCGTTGCCGTTTACCGATCCGGCAATTACTTTATCGCCTTTTTCTTTCTTCACGGGTTTTGACTCACCAGTAAGCATACTTTCGTTCAGGTAGCTTTCACCTTCTATAATGATCCCATCCGCCGAGACTCTTTCGCCCGGCTTGATCAGTACAATGTCCCCCGCTTTAAGCGTATCGGTTTTAACATCCTTTACTTTATCAGAAATAACCAGGTGGGCATTATCGGGCATTAATGCTACTAATAGCGCTAATTCCCGCGAGGCCCCTACGATTGATCTCATTTCTATCCAATGCCCTAACAGCATAATCAGGATAAGTGTATCCAACTCCCAGAAAAAATCCATTCCTTTTAATCCAAATACAACGGCGGTGCTGTAACCGTAGGCAACTGTGATGGCAAAACCAATCAGCAGCATCATCCCTGGTTTTTTTGTTTTCACCTCATCGACTAATCCGGTTAAAAATGGCCATCCTCCATAAACAAACACAAAAGAAGAAAGCGCTAATAGTATATAGGATGAACCAGAAAAGCTCCAATCTACCCCCATAAACCGCTGGATAATGGTTGACAAGAGCAGGATAGGAACGGTCAGGATAAGCACCAGATAAAACCGCTTTTTAAAATCAGCAATCATCATCGTATGGTGATTTTGATTCTCCTTACCGGGAGCACCTATATGCTGCATTTTACTATGATCCATTTTTAATTGCTCGTTCATCTGGCTTGTTCTTATGGCTAAATAATACCTGTTGAAAATTACACGTCCCATTTTTATTAACGTTATAAAATTCTTCTGATGAATTACATCATTCACACTTTTATCTGATTTGAAACTGGTTATCTAATGCGGTAGACCCATTGTAAACGTGTGAATTATGTAAGCAATGACCGATATCATGTAATAAAAGGAAGAGGCATTCTCAGCATCTTTATGCTATTAGTATATTCTTAATAAAGCACAACGCAATTTCCTGAACGCCGCTAAATGAGGATTAAATTAAGAGCCAGACTAAGAAATGAAAATTAAAATAAGTCCCGAACAGGGCTGCGTACCGGGATGGCTTACTGATCAAGGTCAAAATCTGCCCTTAATAGAAGTCCCCCAGCTGCTTTTAAAAGCTATTGAGATATGAAGAAAACCCACTTTATGTAAAAGATCATAGCATGGTTAAAGTGAAAGCAGTACCGACAAGTTTTTTTACGCCTTCCCGCATCCTTTTTTATGTGTTTTCAATTGTTGTTTTTTACTTCGCCATTCACTACATCGGCAAGCTGAAGAACATTGAAGAGCTGATGCTGCAAATGGAACCGGCCTGGTTGTTCCTGGCCGTATTTGCCCAGGTATTAACTTATCTTATTTACGCCTTCATCATCAAGCTGCTTATTAAAGATAAACCAGGAACAACTGATTACTTTTTGCTGTTTAAATTATCCATCGTCATTATGTTTGTTAACCAGGTGCTGCCTACGGGTGGAATCAGCGGAGATGGATATATCTTTAACCAACTGATCAAAAGAAAAGTATCGAGATACAACGCCTTTACCGCGATGGTATTGGAATCGATCAGTTATTACGCCGCTATACTTATTTTACTTCTCCTTTTTTATACCTGGTATCTTAACAAGGTCACGCACGTTAACATTTTGATAACGTACACAGTGCTCCTGGGATTTGTGTTTTATATCTTACTGTTTGTTTTAGTGCTTATTATAAGTAATGGGCATAATCTATCCTTTGCAATGCATAAGCTTGAAAGGTTTGGTTTTATTAAACGTTTTATTGAAAAAGCCAGTCTTTTATCCCTGCAAAACGAAAATGAAGGAACTTTTAAAATGCTTGGAAGAAAGAAAAAATCTATCATTCAAACAATAGGCCTGCAGCTGATCATCGTTATGAGTGATATAATAACTGTCTTCGCGCTGGTAAAAGGGTTTCATGTAGCCATGCCGTTCCCAATTGTTGCTTTCGGCTTACTATTGTCTCTCGTCATTGGCGCACTTCCTATTTCGCCCGGGTCACTTATTGTTTACGAAAGTGCAATGACCTATTTTTTAACCAAGTTAGGGGCACCGGTTCATGCTGCACTGATCATTACTTTACTTTATCGTTCCCTGACCTTTTGGCTGCCAATTCCTTTGGGGTTATTGGTTTACAGAAATCTGCAGAACAAGACTATTGTAAATAAGTCCGATAACCTGTAGAACTATATTTTAAAGTGGCAGACTAAAATGAAAAGTTGATCCTTTTCCTAATTCACTGTCTACCCACAGGCGGCCCTTATGACGATTGATGATCTCGTTTGACAGGTAAAGCCCAAGTCCAAAGCCGGCAATTTTAGCATTGCTGGCGCTTTCGATCCGGTAATACCGGTCAAATAATTTAGCCTGGTCGGGCAAACTGATACCCAGACCCTCATCTGTTACGCTAACCTCTACTATTGATCTCACCGTCCTGCACGATACCTCTATATTTCCTCCTTTTGGTGAATACTTAACAGCATTACTTAACAGGTTAGTTACTACCTGTCCGATTTTATTCCTATCCGCGTTTACGGATATGGTTTTAAAAGGAAGCAGGTTGATCTGGTGATTGGTAGTTGTTGTCAGCATTTCTTCTTTGATTTCCTGGAGCAGCCCGTTGACTTCAAAGGTTTGTGTACGCAGATAAATTTTACCTTCCTCAAGGCTGGCCGCATCTAAAAAACCAGTGATCATGGTCCCCATTTTTTTAATTTGCTTATTTGCTTTTTCCACAGCTAAGAGGGTTCCCTCGTCATCGTTTTTTTTAGCCTTTAATGCCAGCAACTGCATATTGGCCTGAAGTGAGGTCAACGGTGATCTCAATTCGTGGCTGACCATGGCGATAAAATCGTTCTTTCTTAACTCATTGAGTTTATGTACAGTGATATCCAGCAAAACGCCGCTAAAATAATTGGGAATGTTTTCTTTGTTGTGGGTAAGGTTTCCAACCGCGCGTATCCATCTTAATTTTCCATCATGATGTCCTTGCGAGGGAAACTCTATATCACACTTTTTACCGCCATTGATAGTTTCTTCTATAGCTTCGCTAACAATCAATTGGTAATTTCCTGCGATTTGTGCAATCGCTGCCGGGAATGTCATCATTTGAGCAGACTCAAATCCAAACAATTCTTTAAGCCTGGATGATGAGGTAAACTCACGGGTTTTTACGTTGATGGACCAGGTGCCCAATTCGGCGGCCTCTATCGCCATACCCAGCATTTTGCTGCTCAGGTCGAGCTCCTGTTGTGCTTTCTTCAGTTCTGAAATATCATTAAAGGTAATGATGGCACCATTTCGTTTATTGTCTGCCTGCCGTACATAGGGCATGGTCATGACTTGGTACCAGTCTCCGTTATTAGTTTCAATTTCCTTGGTAATTACATTGCCTTTGGCCAACACTTCGGTAATGTCGGCTAAAATCGTTTCAAATTTAATGTTCGTAGAGATATTGCTCAACGGCCGACCGATATCAGATGGCAGCAAGTTGATTTGTTTTACTGCTCCCGGCGAGAACTTCATGAGCAAAAGATCATCGTCCACAAATAGCTGCCCGTTGACATTGCTCCTGAAATAGTTATTCATGTCATCGTTGGTTTCCAGCAACTCTTTGTTTTTTGACTGGTATTCAGCGTTAATCGTGTGAAGCTCTTCATTAACTGATTGCATTTCTTCATTAGTACTTTGCATCTCCTCGTTGGCAGAAATGAGTTCCTCGTTGAAAGACTGCATATTTTCGTTTGATGAGTCGAGCTTCTCCAGGGCTGACTGTAATTTATCTTTTAACTCTTTTACTTCCTCTTCCAGGTTGATAGCATATTGATCCTGGTAAACTTTAGGATCATAAACGTCTACTTTATTCTCTGCTACTGACCCTGATTTATCTTCATTGAGGGTGACAACGAGCATTTTCCGGTTACTTTGATCAGCCGGAAAGGGCCGTACAGCCATGTTAACTTTCAAGGTTCTCCGTCCAATCTTCATTTTTATATGCTCAACTACAGCCTTCTTGCCGGTATTCAAAACGCTTTTACTAAGTGAACTAAAGGCAACTGCAAGAGGCTTCGATAAAAGTTCTGCGAGGTTCGTAGTGAAGTGTTTTTGTAGCAGATATTTTTTGGTATCCCCAAATGATTTTACCACCTGGTTTTTCTCATCAACACATAAAGAAAGAAAATCCAGGTCCTCAGTTAAACCGGTAACAACTGTTTCTACTATGGTTTGCCTGGCATCTTTAGACATCGTTTCTGCCATCGGCATCGGAAGGCTGTGTTTCGTGTCCAGATAGTCCGGCATACTGAACGCGTCGAAGTTTACCGTGCGTTTGGCCACTAAATTCTGGTAGATCTTCCATTTAGAACTCACTACCCTCAGGTTTTTAATGATATGCATGGGGTTCTCGCTTGGACCCAGAAATAAATAGCCGTCTTTTTTTAATCCGAATAAGAGCATAGCAAATACCTTTTTCTGCAAAACAGGGGTCATATAGATCAGCAGGTTACGGCAGCTGATAAAATGCATATTACAATAAGGCGGGTTCTTTACAAGATCGTGCTGAGCGAAAATGACCATTTTACGGATAGCAGGGCTGATGCGGAAAGCGGAGCCCTCATTTATAAAGTATTTTTCCAGCCTTTCCGTAGAAACGTGTTTTTTTATGCTGAGGCTATAAAGACCCCTGCCTGCATGAGCTAAGGCAAGGTTGTCAACATCCGTTGCGAATATTTTCACTACGGTATCTTTAAAATTGCCCTGTAATTGTTCTTGAATCAAGATTCCCAAAGAATAGACCTCTTCGCCGGTGGCGCATCCGGCAACCCAGATCTTCAGTTCTTCATCCGGTGCAAGCAGCTGCAGCAGGGCTGGTATGATTTCCTTTTGAATGACCTCAAATGCCTGCTTATCCCTGAAAAATGATGTTACGCTGATCAGAAAATCTTTCGAAAGAACTTCTACCTCGTCAGGGTTTTTCTTTAAATACGCCAGATAATTAGAAAGAGAAGGGAAATTAGCCGCTGCGGCCCTTCTTCTGGTTCTTCTTAAAATGGTTGCTTGTTTATAATCGGAAAAGTCCAGCGGTGAATTCGCTTTGATCAGGTCAACAATCGATTTAATATTTTTATCGTCATCTTCTTCAGATATCTCCAATCCGTACTTGATATAGTCTTCGATAGCTGCGGGCATCAATGCAGGCTCCAATATAAAATCAGTTAAACCTGTAGCTATGACATGGGCAGGCATGCTTGGGAATCCTGAAGTTTCCGGATTACGTGCCATGACTATTCCGCCTGCTTTTTTTATTGCTTTAATACCTTCGGTGCCGTCCGAACCCAACCCCGAAAGAATAATACCGATCGCTTTTTTTCCGCAGTCCGTAGCCAGAGAGGTAAAAAATGTGTTAATAGTTAAGTGGGGACCTTTAATGTCCTTCTTATCGCTTAAAAACAATTCTTCTCCGCTTATTGTCATATACTTATCATTTGGGATTAAATACACTTCATTGCTCATCACCTTCATCCCCTGAGCGGCTTCCTTAACAATCAATTTACTGTGTCTGGCCAACAAATCGACCATACGGCTTTTAAAGTCAGATGATAAGTGCTGGATGATAATATACGAAACGCCATCTAAGGGAGTATGGTCGAAAAAAACGTTGATCTCTTCCATGCCACCCGCAGATGCGCCAATAGCGATAATGTGATGGGGGGCAGTTAATTGCATATGAATTGTTTAAAGAATGGTTTTAGTAGTCGGAGCCGAAATTTACGATATAGAATATCATTGAAATTTACGTTATTTTTTTGACATTCAGTGTTTTATTAAAGACATCATTGCATGAATCGAGCCTGCTTATTATTTGTCGGCGGTGTCATAGCGTTTATGAATAGCCGATCGTTTAAAAACGGCCTCACATTACATCACCAATACGGCAGCCCCACGTATCTTTCCGCCCCTGACCGCAGCTAAGGCTTCATTTGCCTCATGCAATGGAAAAAACCTGGTTTCTGTCTTTAACTTAATTTCGGATGCCATTTCAAAAAATTCTTCCCCGTCTTTACGGGTCAGGTTAGCCACAGACCGGATAACCCTTTCTTCCCACAATAGGTCATAAGCAAAGGATGGAATATCGCTCATATGTATGCCTGCGCAAACCACACTGCAGCCTTTATCAATATCCTTTAGTGCTTTAGGGATAAGATTTCCTACCGGTGCGAAAATAATTGCGGCATCCAGCCTGACGGGAGGTGCAACACTGGAATCACCGGCCCAAGCGGCACCCAGCCGCGTTGCAAATGCTTGAGAGGCGATATCGCCATCACGAGTGAAAGCATATATTTCTTTTCCCTGGTGCAATGCTATTTGTATCAGGATATGGGCTGCCGCGCCAAATCCGTAAAATCCCAATTGTTTAGCCTGTGCCCCAATCATTTTATAAGACCGATAGCCGATAAGGCCTGCACAAAGCAGTGGCGCAGCCGCAGGAATACCATATTGGGCAGATAAATGAAAACAATATTTCTGAAATGCAACGGTGTATTCGGCATATCCCCCATCAATTGTATAGCCGGTAAAAAGGGCATTCTCACAGAGGTTCTCCTGGTCCCTCATGCAGTATTTACAATACCCACAGGTATAGCCCACCCATGGAACGCCAACCAAATCGCCTGTTTTAAATTGTGTAACGCCGCTTCCAGTTTGAACAATGGTACCGATAATTTCATGACCTGGGATAAGTGGGAGCTTGGGATCAGGGAGCTCACTATCCATAATATGCAGGTCGGTACGGCAAACGCCACAGGCAATTATTTTAATGAGTACCTGCTCTGCTGCAGGAACAGGCAATGGAAGTGTTTTACTTGTTAATGGCTGGCCCGCAACTTCCATTACCATGGCTTTCATGGTTAACGGCAATGGTTGCTGATGGCTGCCGACTGAAAGATTACTTGTCATTGTTATCCTGATTTGTTATACAAAACTCACTAATTCCATAGCTTAAATGTTATGTAATTCAACCAATTAGTTACATTATTCACACTTTAGAAATAACCTTTTTTTATCCGGCTTGCCGATAATTCTCAATGCTGGATTTTTTGAAATCAGAAGGGGTTATACCGGTGATTTTTTTAAATTGATTGCATAAGTGGGCAACACTGCTATAACTCAACTTGTAAGATATTTCCGTCAGCGAAAGCTTATCGTAAACCAGCAGTTCTTTCACACGTTCAATTTTATGGCTGATCATATAATGTTCGACATTGACCCCTTCTACTTCAGAAAACAGATTGGCCATATAGGTATATTCATGGTTCAGTTTTTTACTTAAGTAAACTGAAAAATTTATACCTAAAGGCTCATTTTCATAATGTATCAACTCAATAATGACCTTTTTGATTTTATCGATGAGCATGCTTTTTTTGTCATCCAATACGATAAGGCCGAACTTTAGTAACCCGGTTCTGAATTCATTCAATTGGGTATTAGTAAGGGGATCTGTAACTTCGACTTCCCCTAATTTAACTACCGTATGATGCAAGCTCATTTTCTTTAGCTGTTCCTGCACGACCATTTTGCAGCGAATACAGACCATATTCTTGATATAAATCTTCATCGGGTCGCTGGAATGAAGTTAGGGTTGTCATTAATTTCAAATTCTTCCTGGTGAATAAAAAATTTATTGTCGGCTTCCCAATCGAGCGTAACTTTATATTTCCCATCTCGAAAGCCCATTAAGGGTATTTCAACAAGATTGCTTGCTTTGCTATCCAGTAATAATTGTTTTAGCGGAAAATTGGGCCATCCGGGCATAATGATCTGGGCATGACCTTTAACCGGGTGAGTGAAATTAAATTTTAACGTTTTCATAGGTGATTGAATTGAATTGGTAGTAAAAAATATTAACTCCAAATTCAATATATTTACCTGTTAAATAAGTGATCTTCGACACTTATTTGAGTGATCTTGATTATAGATTGCTATTCAAGCGGTGGGAGAATGATCGATAACTAAGATACCATACATTATCGCCTCGTTAAGAGGTACTTAACAACTGATCATCTCCACGGTTCGTGATATAGTTATCTAAACATACAACATCTCTATTTCATAGTCTGGCGGTTAATGCTATCTTTTTGTTGCTTTTTTGCTTGCGTTTTAAAATAGCCACGCACTAGAAAATTATGCTTTAAAGCTTGTACGATCTGATTGAAGCCATCCGTCCCTTTTTGGACATTATCCATACTGGCATTAAGTTTTTCAGTGATCACAGAATCACGCAAAAGCGCATGCAGTGGCCCCTTGCCGTATGCCAGATCATGATTGATATTACCGGCCATACTATTGAGTTGACCGGTCATCTTATCCGCATTATCACTGGCTGATCTGAGCTTAATTACAGCGATATTTAAATTCCCCGCAAAGGCAGTATCGCTTAACAGCAAACCGGCGGCTCCTTTACCCTGTTTGAGATGAATTACTATTTGATTGAGACCATTAGTCATGTCGCTGGCATTACTGCTGGCATTGTTGATGTTTTTTAATGATGATCTTAAGCTGATCCCGATATTTTTATCGTTCAGGACATTAAAGATGGCGCTGGTATCTAATTTTAGAACAGTAGTTTTTAACACTTCTGATATTGTCGCAATATTGTTATTGGTCTTTGAAAGCGTCTGTAGCATTTGATCCATACTGGCCAGTTTTTGAGCGGCCAGCAAATCTCCGCTTTTGACTACCGGGCTGTTTGGTTTTACCGGCTGTATATTGATTACCTTATTCCCCATCAATCCCTCTGTACCGATGGCCGCTTCTGCGTTCGTATGGATATAGGCCGTTACTTTGCTGTCGATAAGCATACTTACCTCTATGGTGGTGTCATTAACAATGTTTATACTTTTCACCGTTCCAGCCTGTATGCCAGAGAAAAGCACATTATTACCTTCCATTAAGCCGTTTAAATTGTTAAAACGTGCTTTTAGCACAAACCCGCTTCCAAACATACTGGCATTATTTCCGATCATATAAAAGGAAACTATCATCACGATTAAGCCGGCTAATACAAATACGCCCAGCTTGATATTATTTTCACTTTGTTTTGCCATGATCTATTATTCAAAGAATTGTTTTATTTTTTCATCAGCTGAATGTGCGAGCTCATCATAAGTACCATCCGCGTAACACTTACCTTCTAATAGTAAGATCACCCTGTCTGCTATATTTTTGACGCAGTTCATATCGTGTGAAATAACAATGGAAGAGGTATGGTATTTCTTTTGCAGTTTCAGGATCAGACTGTCAATCTCCCTTGAGGTAACCGGGTCGAGCCCGGTGGTGGGCTCATCATACAAAATGATCTCCGGCTTCAGGATCAGGGTGCGGGCAAGCGCTACGCGCTTAAGCATTCCTCCGGATAATTCTGCGGGCATCATATCAACCGTGTTTTTCAAGCCAACATTCTCCAGTGCTTCAGATACCATCTGGTTTACCTGTTTTGGTGTAAGATCGATCCAGTGCCTGCGTAATGGAAATTCCAGATTTTCACGGACAGTCATAGAATCATAAAGAGCATTGGCCTGGAAAAGGAAACCGATCTTGGTTCTGACCCGGTCCAGCTCATCAGGGCTTAACCCGGGTACGTTGTCACCGAATACCAGTATTTTGCCGCTGTCTGGTTTCAACAGCCCGATAACGCATTTAATGAGTACGGATTTCCCTGCACCCGACTTTCCCAATACGACTACGTTTTCTTCCTGATGCACCGTCAGGTTGAAATCTTTCAACACCACATTCTTTCCAAATTTTTTAAACAGGTGCTCAATGACGATCACCGGCGCTCCTTTAGCCACATGATCTTCAGGGCTTAGTTCATCTTTTGCTGCTGTTGCCATACCCATTAATTTAAGCCTAATATGTTTGTGAACTGAACCGCCAGGAGGTCGATAATGAATATGAGGACAGAAGATAATACGACGGCAGAATTGGCTGAAACGCCAACACCCTGTGTCCCCTTGCTGGAGTTGAACCCTTTATAACAACCGATGATGCCCACCGCGAAACCAAAGAAAAAGGTTTTGGTAATCGCCGGTAAAATATCGCTGAAGCTCAGGCTTTGGAATACCTGTGTAAAAAAGAAATGCAAGCTGGTTACGGAGCTGAGGTTGACCCCAATATAGGCTCCGAATAAGGAAATGGCATCGCCCAAAACAGTTAAAATTGGAAGCATTAAGGTTGTTGCCAATACGCGGGTAGCTACCAAGTATTTATAAGGATTTGTGCCACTCACTTCCATAGCATCTATTTGCTCTGTTACTTTCATCGAGCCCAATTCAGCGCCGATGCTGCTGCCTATCTTCCCGGCAAAAATTAAAGCGGTGATCACCGGCCCAATCTCTCTCACAATGGCTATACCTACCATAACCGGTAGTTCTGACTGTACGCCATAACTTACGAGCGAGGGCCGCAACTGCATGGTTAATACCAGGCCCATGATGAAACCGGTAAGGCCGATCAGCGGAAATGATTTATAGCCAATGGTATAACACTGGCCGAGCAGTTCCTTAACTTCAAACCTGGGCCTTAGCCCATGTGAAAAAAAGTGACCGGTAAATTTGGCCATGCTACCTGTTTCATCTAAAAAACTACGTGTATCTTCGATTAAAGCCATTTTGTTATTTTTAATATTAGGGTATCTATGACCATTTCATATGCTAATTTGTCTCGTAAAATCCTTCACCGGAAATGATCATGCGGGCAAGCCGGTCATCAAGGCTATAGATATCTTTTCTAAAGTTTAGCAATCCCCTTCGATCAGTAAAGGCCGTGAAATAGGTAATAAAGACAGGAACTTTATGCTCCAAGCTCACATACTGTTCTTTACCAGAATTCATAGCCCGCTTAATTTTGATCCCACTCCATTTATTATGGTTTTTGAGCAGGAAAGCGGCCAATTTAGCTGGCTCCATAATACGGATACAGCCATGACTAAAATCCCTGGTTGTTTCGCCAAATAAAGATTTTTTAGGAGTATCATGTAAATAAATATTGTAGCTGTTGGGAAACAGGAATTTCACCAGACCGAGTGAGTTCTCCGGTCCGGGCTTTTGCCTGACTATTGGAAGCCCTTCTTTGTAGCCGGTAATCTCCATCTGATGCCGCAGAAGATAATCAGGTGATTTTTTAAGGCCGGGAACAACCTCGGCTCGCACGATACTTTGCGGTATGTTCCAATATGGACTGAAAACAACATATTTGATTTCCCCGTAAAAAATGGAAGTTTGATGAACCTTCTGCCCTACAACTACGGGACAGCTCCATAAAAGGCTATCTGCATGGTATACATGGAGGGTAAATTCAGGGATATTTACTGCCAGGAAATCGGCATTCAGCGACACAGGTAACCAGCGGGCTCGCTCCATATTAACAAGAATCTGTTTGATCCGGATTTTTAATGGCACATTCATCGCCATTATAGTTTCTTTATTCAACCGTCCGCTGGTATCCAGCCCGTTCCTGTATTGGAATTGCTTCACCGCGATTATCAGATCGGCATCGTATGACTCATTGAATGTATCGCCCTGAAAATCCTGTAGCCTGAGTAAACGGATTTTGATTTCTTTTATGGCTGCAGAAGTGTCGCCTGGTTTTAAGTTTACACTTTTAGTATCGACGGGTTTCCATTCATCCGCAGCATCCAACGAGCGGTATATCTTTAAGAAATGCCTGAGCAATTCATATTGCCGGTAAACCGGTTCATTGGCGGAGAAAGATTTAGCTGGGGCTTTTAGTAGGCTATCTAAATATTGATCGTAGGCTATTTTTTTTCTTGGCACATACCATCGCGATGAGTCACTTGCGGAAGTTCCCATGCCCTGCCAGGCAAGCCGGGAGAATGCAAAGTATTGCGAAGTAAGCATGAGCTCCAATATAACATCAGGCCTTATTTTACCCGTACTTATATTAATTCCGTATAACAGCGAGTCCAAAACTGCCTGGTAAGGGAGGATTTTATAAACGCCATCGTTTTTAAGATCCATAGTTCGGTTCGACAAGTTGTCTGCTTGCTCGATTAACCGGCCATCCTCAAACCAGGCAAAAGTAAATTTTCTTTTGCTATAAAATTCCTGCACAAGATCTTCGTAGGAGTTTAAATCCGGGTATTTTTCAAAAAAAACTTTTACTTGGGTGCTGTCAAAATATTCTTTTGACTGGGCACTGAAATTGCCGGGAATGGTTTGGTTCCAGTCTGTCGCTAATGAGTCTTTTTTAGCAGGCGTTTTACCCTGCTGAGCGCAGGCATCGATGAAAAAGCTGATAAATACCAGGATAAGGTAAAGGATTTTTGCCTGTCGGTAATTGAACATTATGAAATCATGGTTTTCATTGCATCAAACAATACATCAATATGATGATCGCCCTTATACATTGGAATCGTTTTTTTATCGAGTTCCAATAATCCGTAAACTGCGGTCTGCGCAGTTCTTACTGAATATTCTACGGTGAATACCACGTCGTCGGGCACTTCTGCGAACTGCCCGATAAAGGCCATGTTTTCCGATATTTCTGGTATAACCTGCGGCCTGTCGCCCGGTGCCCGTATTAAAAACTGACTGGTGATGTACGGCAACATGCAGGGAATGCAGTTAGCGGTTTTCAGTAGCCGGTCGTTTAACGTGTCAAATTGAAGGTGGGAAAATAATTCGGTCAGTATTTCGGTACCGGTACAGTCGGCCATTTTCTTTTTTACAAAGTTTCCCTCATTATCGGGGAACAAGCCATACCCCCAAAAAACGGTCACGTCATCAGGCTGGCCGATGAAATGAGGCTGGTAGGCTAAAACAATTGACATCAGCCAATTGGAGTCCTTAAAAGTTACCAGGCCGCCGGTTCCGGCGTCATTGCCCGAAAACGTTTTCATCCGTTCAAAAAAGTCTGTACCCTGGCAAGTTACCGTAAATGATTCCCATTTTGATTCATCGACATGGTTGTCAAATACCGAAGGATGACCGAATTGGTCACTGTGTTTTGCAATGGCTTCCCATAATTTCCAGCTGCCGTCACGTTTATCAGTAATGAGTTCGGGGGCAGCATGCATCGATCCTAAACTTGAATCAGCAGTCATTGAGCCAATGGTTACCAGTACCATATCGTTTACGCCAATCTTTACAGATTTCTTTTTTCCGCCATCAATTAAATGAATTTGCTGCACGGTCAGCTTTTCGCCCGTTAATGAGAAATCCAGATCGGTTACGCTGACACCTATTTGAAAATGAACGCCCTGCTGTTTTAACCAGTTGATTAACGGCTTGGCTAAAGAATCAAATTGGTTATAGGGCGTCCTGTCTACGCCAGCTAAAGTATTGATCCGTTTAAACTCATGGATAAAACGATGTAGATAACGTTTAAACTCCACAGCGCTGTGCCAGGGCTGAAAGGCGAACATGGTATCCCACATAAACCAGAAGTTGGTCTTGAAAAATTCCGGCGCAAACCATTCATTGATGCGTTTGATGCCCAAATGGTTTTCGCCTACAGCCATCATCTCGATCAGATCAAGTCTGTCCTTATTGCTAAATCCCATTGACGAAACATCTAATATATGGCCGTTTTCCACTACCCGGGCCTGTGAATGGGTTTTAATGTTCCGGTTGAAGGCCTTAATTTCATCCAGTACCATGATGCCCGGATCGGACAGCGATGGAATAAATGAAAAAAGATCATACGTACACAGGTAGCTGAAATTCAGCATCCTGCCGCCACGCATCACGTAACCATCTTCCGGGTTACCTGCACTATCAAGACTGCCGCCAGCAACATTCAGCTCTTCGTAAATTATGATATTATCAGGATTAATTTGGCCATCTCTTATGAAATAAGCAGCACTTGCTAAAGATGCGATACCGCCGCCGATAAGATAGACCTTCCGGTGTTGAGTCGGGTTAACCCGTTTTTTATTTAGATTATTCATTAATAGCGGTCGAATTAAGTTTTGATAGAAACTAAGATTAGCAGAATCCGTAATGCATGGCCTGACTATTTGATATCACCAATAATTAGCTCATTATTTACTACACATACGCCAGGGGCATTCCAGGCCATCTTTTCAGCTACATCTCTTTGATAGAAAGAATGAACGGTACCCTTCAAGGTGACTTTATTCCCTGATACACAGACTTGAATATCCTGGTTATTCAGTGCCCAGTTGCGTGCGATCGCCTGTTCAATTTCCTCTTTTTCAATATCGTCAGGATTATCGGTTTCAATTTCAATATGGTTGGTAAGCATTTTGATACCTTCAACAATACTCGCCGACTGTTGCGCCGCTTGCTTCTGATGGTTCCACTCCAGCTTACCATCAAGTGTAACATGCCCATCTTCAACTTCAATTTGTACGCTATCAACCGGAATGTCCCTGTTTGCTTTTAAGGCACTTAATACCCCCATAGCGATTTCGGCATCGCTTTTTTCATCATCCGCATTCAACTGAATTTCAATTTTTTCCACCAGTGCTTTAACACCGTTTACTTTTTTGGTGGTGTTCACAGCTGCTGATTTCTTAATAAAGCTATCGACAATTCCTGAAAGCGTAATGATACCCTCATTAGCCTCAACGGCGATTTTAGTTTGTTTAAGCAAAGGCTCCCACTTAATGGCTTCGATTACGTCGATCTGTAGTTGACGGTTAGTTTTCATTGGCGTAAGGGTTAATCAAGTTCTTAACAAATGCTGATTTTCAATTGGTCATCTGCTATCAGGTAAATCGGCGTTAAGTGATTTTTTTCGTTCCTGGTAGTCATCACATGGTTAATCTTGTTTAATGTCAGTTGACTATCACTATACAAATCTGATGGCTTTCAGGTATTTAATTGTTATTCAATTCTTACTATTAGTTACATCATTCACACTTTTTGGAGAAGGCGGGGGGGGGATAGGTTATTAGCATCAGCATCAAACTGATTACATGAGCGGTCACTTTACCGGTGATGCCAACGGTAGGATGGAAGCGGTGATTTTTTGTATTTGATCATAAACTTTTTCACGAATGCTGGTTCTTTCATTCATCCATTGAGTTTCAATATTTCGCAGCACTGCTTTTTCATCGTCGTTAATTTCAATATCCGTACATTCCGCATGCAGACAGTCGATCGCAACATTCATGTCATGAAAATCCCCCAAAATAATGGTAAATGAGTCCATTTGCGCTGGCGTTGACAGTAAAGCAAACGATGACAATGTGCCAATATCTGTGGGGATGTAAGGGGATGTGTATAATAAATTCTTCAATTCCTTTCTGATTTCATGTAATGCTACATCGGTAGGAAATACCGGTGCAATTAATTTTTTTAGTGCGTCTTCCTTCGACGCGATAAATTTTTCGATATCTCCCTGGCTTAGATGGTGCGGTAATAAGTCCACAAGGTTTAGTTCTTCTTTTCCAAGCGACTCATGGTTGCTTATAAGTTTAGCGAGCTCCCCGACAGCATGTAGTATTTTGCCAGATAGTAAAGCCAGATAAGTTTGCGGAAGCGCCATATTTTTGGCGGTCAGAGTTTTCCGGATGCAACGCTCTTGCATCTGTAGCGTGCGGATAGTGCCTGATAGTTTATAAAGATCCGCGATATGCCGGGGAACGCAAATTGCGTGATGGTGGTCTTTTACATGCTCCATTAAATACAGGCACGCTTGTAGTTTTTTTACCTTTACGCGAAATGAGCGGATGTCATCTTCCCGAAAATGTAACCTGACCTGTTCAAAGGCCGTGTTTAACTTTTCAAATCTTTTTCTGATAATACTTTCAATTTCCTTGTGCCTCATATGTGTGATTTTAAAAAGAACCGTCCATTTTCATTTGTTACCTGTTCAGTTAAGCTATAAAAGATTGTTGCTTCATAATAACATACTTGCTTAAAGCAACTCCCTCAAATACTGAACGAGGCCACTGCCTGTCCAATCGCCATCAAACTTTTCACCATTAATATAAAAGGTGGGCGTTCCGCTTACGCCACTTCTTAATCCACTTTCAATGTCAGCGTCAATTTTTGAGATAAGTGCCTGGCTTTGTATGTCCTGCCCAAAGCGATCCATATCGAGACCAATCCGCCTGGCATAGGAAAATAGTTCATTTTCGCTTAGGTATGCCTGGTTTTGAAACAACAGATCGTACATTTCCCAAAACTTGTTTTGCAGCGCGGCTGCTTCCGCGGCCAGGGCTGCATCGAAGGCATCCGGGTGTATGTCTGTTAACGGAAAGTTCCTGAAAACAAAGACAATATCTTCGCCCATTGCCTGTATGACATTATTTACTGCCATGTAAGAATCGCCGCATGACGAACACTGGTAATCACCATACTCCAGCAGCACTAAAGGAGCCGCCTGAATTCCGAGCATGTGATCCCGTTTAGTAATCGGGTTTTTAAGGGCTGAGTTCATTGTCTGTTTTAATTGAGTGATTTAAAAAACAGGGTAGCTATTTTTAGCGTGCCCATTTCACATTCGTGTAAAATTGCGCCTATTTCAATCGATAAATATTACTGAATTCTGAAAATATGTTACATCATTCACACATCAGAGAAATGATAAACCCACCTGGTGGCTGAAAAAGAGTTTTATAAATGTGTGAATGATGTAACCAATTCCCATAGTTATATAACAAGTTTAAGGTATGACCCGGCATATTTGTGCGGACAAAGCAAATGGAAAAAAAAGACCAAGGGGCAGCTATATAAAAATTCCTATTAACGATCTAACCAAATGAAAACGATACTATTCCCGACCGATTTCTCAAAGAACGCTATCCACGCGGTTAAATATGGTTATTACCTTGCACGGCAGATAAAGGCGGATATTGTTTTATTCAATGCCGTAATTATACCGGCCGAAGCACCGCAGGCGGGATTGGTAGTGTGGCCAATGGAAGAATCTGATATACTGTTAAAAGACAGTACATCAGAATTAGTTAAACTCAAATCGTCTATTGAAAAAAGCAGGGATCAATCAGGTTTTTTACCATCTGTAAGATGTTTAAATCAAACAGGCATCTTAACGGCCGTTGTCAATGAGGTCATCTCAGGTGAGAAAATCGACCTGGTTGTTATCGGAACACATGGCAGCAGCGGAATAACTACGCTATTATTGGGAAACCATAGCAGGAATATGATTGATAGCGTCACACGTCCGCTGTTACTGATACCACCCGCAGCAAAATTGTCACCGGTTAAAAAAATTGCGTTTGCTACGGACTTTAAAAATCCCGAAGGTGATATTTTATCAATTTCTGTATTGGCTGAACTGGCTACGCCACTCAACGCTGAAATAATACTAACACACATTTATGAAGAGGAAGATAAGAAACCCGAATTTCAGCAATGGATCAAGCGGTTTGTAAAGGAGCTCCCCGAAAAGGTACATTTTTCAAATATTAAGTACAAAATGTATAAAAGTAACGGTGCGCAGTCAGGTCTGGAATGGCTCTGTAACAACGGTCGGGTCGATATGCTCGCCATGGTACATCGCTCACATAATTTTATTGATAGTCTTTTCAGGGGAAGCGAGACACAAAAAATGGCACATCAGATACCAATTCCTTTGTTGGTTTTTCCAGATAGAACCTAAAATCATGGGAACGGATCAATACAAAGCCTTTTGGCAATTTAGCCAGGAGGCGGCTTTCAAAATGTTGAACACCGGTGAATCCGGCCTGGAGGAACAGGAAGCTGCCAAAAGAATAGGGGAGTATGGAAGCAACACGATAAAAACTAATTCCCGATATTCTGTCTTTTTTTTGTTTTTAGCTCAATTTAAAAGCCCAGTGACCATCATGCTGATCGTAGCGGCGCTACTGTCCGCGTCTTTGGGCGATGTAATGGATACGGTTATTATTTTAACGATTGTACTGATCAGCAGTTTCCTTGGTTTCTGGCAGGAAAAAGGCGCAGCAAATGCCGTAAAAGAATTGCTGAAATTAGTACAGTTGCATTGCGATGTTTTACGTGGCGGAAAGAAAAAGGAAATAACGGTGGAAGAAGTGGTACCGGGTGACCTGGTTATCTTATCCGCAGGCGATCTTATTCCGGGTGACAGCTTATTGATAAACTCCCGGGAATTGTTCGTTGACGAGGCCGCCTTTACAGGTGAAACCTATCCTGTTGAAAAACTTTGTGGTGAACTGCCTGTCGATACCCCACTCTCTAAAAGAAGCAATGCTTTGTTTATGGGTTCCCATGTCATCAGTGGTAAAGCAACAGCCCTGGTAATTAAAACTGGCGTTCAGACAGAATTTGGCAAGATTTCCCTGGGCTTACAATCTAAAGCACCCGAAACAGATTTCGAGAAAGGCATACGTAAATTCGGCTATATGCTCATGCAGATTACCTTGTTAATGGTGCTGATCATCTTTGCGGTCAATGTGTTTTTACATAAACCTGTGCTCGATTCTTTTTTATTTTCCCTGGCGCTGGCCGTTGGCCTCACCCCGCAGTTATTACCTGCAATCATCAGTGTAAATCTGTCTACAGGCGCAAGGCGTATGGCGAAATTGCAGGTGATCGTCAAACGGCTTTCGGCTATTGAGAACTTTGGTGCCATGAATATCCTTTGTTCGGACAAAACAGGAACAATAACAGAGGGAAAAGTAAATCTGAAGGATACCCTGGATATTAATGGGGTGCACAGCGACAAGGTAATGCAATATGCCTGGCTTAACGCTTCCTTGCAGCAGGGATTTCATAATCCGATTGACGAAGCCATAGCTTCAGGTTATAAGGGACCACCGAATACCTTTAAAGTCCAGGCAGAAATCCCTTATGATTTTATCCGCAAGCGATTGACGATACAGGTAAACAACGAAACACAAAATATCGCTATCACCAAAGGAGCTTTAAAAATTATCTTGTCCATTTGCACACAGGTTGAAACCAGTGACGGAAAAATTGGTCCCATCGAAGACAAAAAAAAGTCGATACTCCAGCAATATGACAAGTTAAGCGAAGCCGGCCTGCGTACCTTGGGAGTTGCCTATAAACCCGGCGAAGCCGCTCATGACTTTACCCGGGAGGACGAAAAGGAAATGACTTTTTTGGGTTTTGTGACCTTGTTTGATCCGCCCAAAGCACATGTAGCTGAAATTTTAAGCAACCTGAATAAGCTTGGGGTCGGGCTAAAGATCATCACCGGCGACAACGCCCTGGTAGCAAAAAGCCTTGCATTACAGATCGGTATTAAAAAACCACAGATACTGACCGGAGCCGCATTGCAAAAAATGAGTAACGCAGCCCTGATCCATCAGGCCCCGTTGACGGATATTTTCGCGGAAGTAGAGCCGAATCAAAAAGAACGGATCATTGTTATGCTCAAAAAGGCCGGGAAGGTAGTCGGCTTTATGGGAGATGGCATCAATGATGCCACGGCGTTGCATACTGCAGATGTGGGAATCTCTGTAAATACAGCGGTTGACGTGGCCAAAGAAGCGGCAGACATTGTATTGTTGAGCCAAGACCTGGATGTGCTGACAAAAGGCATTGTTGAAGGCCGGCGGACCTTTACCAATACCATGAAGTATATCTTTATGGCTACCAGCGCCAATTTTGGAAATATGTTTAGCATGGCCGGAGCTTCGCTTTTTCTGCCATTTTTACCTTTGCTACCCAAGCAGATCCTATTGACCAATCTGTTAACCGACTTCCCTGAAATGGCGATATCAACCGATAAGGTTGATGAGATCAATATCCAATCGCCGCAACATTGGGACATGCGTTTTATCAGGCGTTTCATGCTCACCTTTGGCCTGTTAAGTTCCGTGTTTGACTACGTCACTTTTGGTATTCTATTATTATTTCTGCATGTAAAGGAAAAGACGTTTCAGACAGGATGGTTCATCGAGTCAGTCATATCTGCCATCCTGATTGTATTGGTTGTACGGACCAGACTACCCTTCTTTAGAAGCATGCCTGGCAGATATCTGTCGGCTGCGACTGCTTTTGTTTTACTTCTGGTATTAGCACTACCTGCCACACCTTTAGCATCGTTATTTGGGTTTATTAAAATACCTGTAACACTATATGGCTGGATGCTGTTGGTCGTCATTTGTTATGTAGCAGCAGCAGAACTTGCCAAAAGATGGTTTTACAGAAAATTAAATAAAGGAACCGCAAAGTAAATATGGCAGTTGCCTGGTTTGTTCTACTTAAAGAGTTGGCCCATTTAATCAATCCTCTTTTTAATGTGTGAATGATGTAACTTTTAAAGTTATTGATGTAATACGCCTTTCCTAGACTATACTCACATTTGAATATATTAAACAGTGTTGATCTTCTTTAATATCGTTGTCGCCTTTAATGATTCTTACCATATACTTTATTATAAAACAATGCTGTTGACCGAAGTTTACAAACCCGCCATTTATTCAGTAAGGCTCCCATTAGATAATAAAAACCGAGAAGTTACAGATGAGACGATCCCGAAACCTATAATTCTTTATACACCCGATAGTGAACCCCAGGAGGAAACACAAACTGCCTTATCCACATTTAAAATATTCACGATAAAGTTTAATTACTTAGCGCTGATACATCACACTAAAGTGATGAAGGTAAAATATGGAAGTAGTAATCATATTTACAAAGTTGTGTTTTTTAGCATATTAAGCCCTGGGGCATCAATTTGTTGGTTTGAACATTTGCCCCATAACTGGGTAAGTCTTTTAGGCAACGGTATGGATTATGGTTTAAAGGAGGCCATAACCGCCGCCATCGAAAATCAGGAAGAATAAGCTCGAAACAAAAGCTAATAGCTGAATCCTCTTTAAGGGTTAAAACAGGGTCAAGCTACCTTATTAATTTCACTATACTTAAAAATGGAAATACTTCAGGCCAACATGCTTAACATCATACGCGAAAAATGTTCATCCGGCTGGAGTCTGGAAGTATTTGGGGATCATATTATCGTCAATGTACTTCGGAAGGAGGATAATTTCAGGCCGGTTTTCGCCTTGGTAAAGCAAACTATCACCCGATGTGTAAAAGAGCATTTTCCGGAAAGAAATGATGATGTATTATTCGAGGTAAGGAATGGTTCCTGGAATTGTAGTTTTAAGATCGTAAAAACATTGTTTGGACGTTAAAACACCACATCTTTAAGCCCATAGACCTGGTTGTGATTGAGCGGTGAATGTGTGAATGATGTAACTAAATTAAGCTTTTGTATAACATCAGCTGACTCATGTATTCCCACCTTTAGCAAAATTAGTTGTCTACACATCCACTTATATTAAAAACGCTATGATTCCTAAAACAATGAAAGCCGCCGTTATCCGTGGATTCGGGCAGCCTTTACACATTGAGGAAATGCCGGTCAAAGAGCCTGGCGAAAATCAAATCTTAGTTAAGGTGATCGCCTGTGGTGTTTGCCATACCGATCTGCACGCCTGCCAGGGAGACTGGCCCGCGAAACCAATGATGCCGTTAATTCCCGGGCACGAGGCATTGGGATATGTGGTTGCTTTAGGACGTGGCGTGAAGCATATCAAGGAAGGCGACATTGTAGGCGTTCCATGGTTATACAGCGCCTGCGGCAACTGTGATTATTGCTATACCGGCTGGGAAACGCTTTGCGAAACTCAGCAAAATGGCGGTTACAGTGTCGATGGTGGCTTTGCTGAATATGTTGTTGCCGACGCCGGCTATGTGGCCCATTTTCCTCCAAATATCAATTTCACAGAAATGGCTCCTATTATTTGTGCAGGAGTAACCGTGTATAAAGGTTTAAAACAAACTGATGCAAAATCAGGAGAATGGGTAGCCATTTCAGGTATCGGGGGCTTAGGCCACCTGGCTGTTCAGTATGCCAAAGCTATGGGCTTCCACGTGGCAGCCATTGATATTGCTGACGACAAGCTGGCACTGGCAAAAAGCCTGGGTGCCGACCTGGTTGTGAATGCCAAAGAACAAGACCCGGGTACATTTTTAAAAAAGGAAACCGGTGTTATGCACGGCGTATTGGTTACTGCACCCTCACCAATTGCTTTTAAACAAGGGCTTTCGGCACTGAGACGTAAGGGAGTACTCTCCTTAAACGGTTTGCCTGCCGGAAGTTTCGATCTCTCCATTTTTGATACCGTAATTAACGGGACTACTATCCGCGGTTCCAT
Organism: Mucilaginibacter paludis DSM 18603; assembly: GCF_000166195.2. NCBI lineage: Bacteria > Pseudomonadati > Bacteroidota > Sphingobacteriia > Sphingobacteriales > Sphingobacteriaceae > Mucilaginibacter > Mucilaginibacter paludis. Next base: position 8,138,699 of record NZ_CM001403.1, on the reverse strand, counting down.
CGTTGGTACGCGAAAAGATTTGGAGGAGGCTATTTCATTTGCTTTAGAGGGCAAGGTGAAAGCTACGGTTCATGCGGCTAAGCTGGAAGATATTAATACGGTATTTGATGATATGAAAAAGGGTGATATCAGTGGCAGGATCGTACTGGAGATCGCCAAGCCATCATAATACAATAATTCTGAGTTAATTTTAAAAACTACAAATCATGTCCATACAAACAGTTAATCCGAATACCAACAAGGTTGTCAAATCTTTTGATGAAATGAGTGACAAAGCAGTTGACGCTGCTGTAGCACAGGCAGAAAGTGCTTACACTGAATGGCGTAAAACCAGCTACGAGCAACGTGCAGTTCTTCTACATAAAGTGGCCTCCCTGATGCGGGAGAAAAAAGAACAATTGGCCACACTAATTACCCTGGAAATGGGCAAGTTATTTGCACAAGCGGAAGGCGAAGTTATTTTAAGCGCTGATATACTCGACTATTATGCAACAAATGCCAAAAAATTTCTTGGCGACAAGCATTTAAACCCCGAACATGGCAAAGCATTCATTCGCCACAGTCCTATTGGTGTCTTATTTGGGGTGGAACCCTGGAACTTTCCATTATACCAGGTAGCGCGCTTTGCAGCACCCAACATCATGATCGGGAATACTATTTTAGTAAAACATGCGTCAATCGTTCCGCAATGCGGCATCGCCATTGAGGACTTATTTAAAGAAGCTGGTGCGCCCGCGGGACTTTATACCAACTTATTGATATCAGGTAGACGTGCCTCTGCCTTGGTTGCTGATGACAGAATAAAAGGTGTATCCCTTACCGGAAGTGAAGAAGCTGGTGCCAGCATTGCTGCCGAAGCAGGTAAACATTTGAAAAAATCTGTGCTGGAATTAGGCGGCAGTGATGCCTTTATTATCCTGGAGGATGCTGATATCGATAAAGCAGTAGAATGGGCCGTTGTAGGCAGGTTAAATAACAACGGGGAATGCTGTGTGGCAGCCAAGCGTTTTATCGCTGTTGAAGCTATCGCTGACGAATTCCTGGCTAAATTCAAGGATAAATTATCCGCGATCATCGTTGGTGACCCGATGGATCCGAAAACAGAACTAGGTCCGTTAAGCAGCGAAGCGGCCGCAGTACAAATAGAAGGACAGGTTAATAAAGCCGTAGCTGAAGGTGCCACCGTAGTGCTCGGTGGGAAAAGGCCGGAACGCCCGGGAGCATTTATGAATCCGACCATTTTAACTGATATCAAACCGGGTATGGCCGTATATCATGAGGAACTTTTTGGACCCGTGGCATCTTTTTACCGCGTTAAGGATGAGCAGGCAGCAATTAAACTCGCCAATGATTCACCGTTTGGTTTGGGGGGGGCCGTGTTTACGAAGGACGTGAAACGTGGCGAGCATGTAGCAGACCAGATAGATACTGGTATGGTGTTCATTAACCACCCAACCTGGACACAGGCTGACCTACCTTTTGGTGGGACCAAGCGTTCGGGATATGGCCGTGAACTTTCCGAGTTGGGTATCGACGAATTTGTAAACAAAAAGTTAATTCGCACAAGCGCGCTTTCAGATCCATTTTAATCCGCACTACTTGCGGGCAAATTGCAATTTCATATGGGTATTTCCTGACGATGCGAATCCGGGAAATACCTGTAATGAATTTCCTTCATACTTCCTGTGTGTAATTAATGCTTCACTCTTTAAATCTTTTGAAATTTTTGGATATTTAAACGGTTATCTGTTTAAATTAAAGGCAGCGCTGGGCTACGCTGTCGTACTATAGTTTACAGGATATATGTGCTATTGAAACTTATTTTAAATTAGTAACCCTTCTACTCTTTCAATTTTAAGGAAAGTCAGTTACTGCCCAACATTTACTTCCCGACTGCTGAAAGTAGATTAGCCGAGTAGGTATAATCATAGTTTGGCTTTTTTCTGAAATAACCTCAAATGGAGATTGATGGCCCTCCCTCGTAATGGTATAATAAAACAATTATTTTTTATAATTTTCGATCACCGGGCCGTTCCTGTCATCTAAAACTTCTGAACCAAACTTCCCTCAAAACCGTTCTAACATGCCATTTGCTCTCTAATGATATCTCCTGCGACTTCCACTTCGGATTAAAAACTGTATTATTTGAACAGATAGCTTTTTAAGCTGGTATTTAATCATTTATTTACAGCAAATGAAAGGCATGTTTCACTTAAATCCTCATTTCAAACTATTGGTTTAAAAGTTGTCTGACTATATCTACAATTACGTAAAATGGAGGACAGTATCGAATAAATAATAGTTTCATAGCTGTTGATGTTGCCTTTTGGCATTGATCAAATTTGCTGAATATTTTTTTTATTGGGGATGACCATCGTCATCTGCGGTCATGTTTGATATCACAATCAAGTTGTTGCATGATTTTTTTTACGAACCTATTTTTACTTGTCCCTTACGTAGGATTTATAGAATGCCTTATCGATTTCTGACACTTCGCGCATGATGAAATACACAGACAAGCTGACAACGGATGCAAAAAAGCACCAAACAGAAACGACATAATTGTCATAAAACACGGTTGTTATGATATAAGAAATAAAAACAGTCAGGCTCAATATCCACATCCTTTTAATATGAGAAAAAAGCGGCGGTGCTATTGTCGCAATAATGTACAGAAGGCCTCCTATAACCCTTAGTTTTGCCGGATAAACTTGTTCATAAGCAATATGATAACAGTTGATGTCGGCGTGCACCGGGTAATGAATTAAACAATAAGTGAGGTACCCGGATACGAGTAAGCCAATGCCAATAAGTATTTTCTGAAATAACCTGCGTGTTTTTGATTTTTCCAGTAGAAGTACGGCAACCGGTAACCACAAAGGCCAGATGATTTGAGCAAAGACCAGGAAGAAATAGGTGATATATTTTTGCAAATGTAATAAGGCAGGATGCGGAAGGATGAGCCACAGCACCCCTTCCGCGATCTGCTGTACCGCAAAAATCAAAGGTATGGCGGCAAATAGAATCTGTGAGGGATGCTGCACTTTTTTTAATGATGCAACACCGATCACGGTTAAAGCAACACCAGCTCCGAAGCTTGCGGTGGCGGAAAAGCACATATTTAGCGGATAAGCAATCGTTGAAAGGGAAAGGGTGGGTTTTTACTTCACATTATCTTTAAAGATGTCTTTTAAAGCCGTACCAAGCTCTTTCGTGTCGTGGTCGAATTCCCTTTTGAAAGAATCATTCTTTGCTTTTACTGATGCGTCGAATTTGGATAAGCTTTTGTTGAATTTGATATCCTGCTGATCCAAGTGGGATTGTAATGTATCTATTTTTTCCCTGGTCTTATTCAGATCGTAAGCAAGTTTTTTCTGGTCTCTTCTATTGGTTTTAGCTATACTTAGCTTAATGGTGTCAACCCTTTTATTCATTGCTAAAATCGAACTGTCTGACTGTGCTTTAAATTTTGCCCAATCCGCCTTTGCATCACGTTTTCCAACGCTATCCGCATCAGTAGCTGCGTCCTTCAGATCTTTATTTCCAGCTTTAAAATTTTCGTTCGCATTTTTCAGATCCTTTTTCGAGGCCTGATTACAACTGATGACCGATACCGAAGAGGCGATAAACATAAAAATTAATAGTGCTTTTTTCATGGTGATTAATTAACTGAATGTATAACCTTACAAAATTGCTGGATTTTCAGGTGTCGTTATTACGCAATTCCAATTAATAGTTACATGATTCACATATCGGCCAATTAAAAGGCAATACAAATGGCGTTATAGGTGTCTGCTTTGCCGGTATCATCCGAAATTTGGCTATCTTAACCGATGAGCGGCCAATGTGATCAGCATTAAAAATTAAAAGTGCCGGAATAAGAAATTTTAGCGTTTCAAATTAGATGGCAAAAACCAACAACTACGTAGAAAAACATTATGTTACCCGTATGGGATGGCTTCGGGCTTCGGTACTTGGGGCCAATGATGGCATACTTTCAACGACCAGTATCGTCATTGGTGTTGCCGCAGCTTCACCTGACAGGCATGCGATCGTACTTGCTGCTTTAGCCGGACTGATGGCCGGGGCGATGTCGATGGCAGCAGGTGAATATGTGTCGGTGAGTTCCCAGGCAGACACCGAAAGCGCAGATCTAAGTAGAGAACGCGAGGAACTTCACCAAATGCCTGATATCGAATTAGAGGAACTCGCTGATATTTATGTAAAGCGCGGGCTTGATGCCAAGCTGGCTCATCAGGTTGCTATTCAGCTCACCAAGCATGATGCCCTTCAGGCACACGCAAGGGATGAACTCGGTATGAATGAGATTACGACAGCAAATCCACTACAAGCTGCCCTTGCTTCCTTGGCGTCATTTACCATGGGGGCACTTTTGCCGTTTCTCGTTTCCATTTTTGCAGCTATAAAATATATGGTGTATCTGCAATATGGTTTTTCAATTCTTTTCCTGATGATTCTGGGCGCTGTTGCCGCCAGGGCTGGTGGTTCAAATATCGCTAAGGCTGTGTTCAGAATAGGTTTCTGGGGAACGGTTGCAATGGGCGTAACCGCACTGGTTGGTCATCTTTTTGGAGTTAGTGCTTCCTAGATCATATGGGATTGGTACACTAAAAAGGCTTTTAGATATTTATATTCTGCTAAGCAGTTCACCGCATTTATAAATTCGAATTAAAAAAGTCACAGCGTACTAAATATCGCTTAAACCAAATGACTATAAAAGCATAGGTGGTTTAAAGCTGATAGCTGTAGAACGACAAAACCCGGCATTTGAAGCCAGGTTTTATCAGATAAGTATAGGGGTTTTATATTTGGGGGGTTGCTTTCTTTTTGATTTTTTTTGCTGGCATGGTTTGTATTTTTCCATCCATCATCACACACTCTCCTTCTTTCAGCTGGACTTTTTTGCCATCCTTCATTTCTACAGTACCGTCCGGCATCACTTTAGTCCCGTTAGCCAAAGTTTTATCTTCTGTCATGAGGGTATTTTTGCCATCTTGCCTGGTCATCATCTTGCCATCCATCATCATTAAACCATTTTCGGTTTTCATTTTATGCATGGTTTTAGAGGACTTTCTATGCGCAGTTTTAGAAGTTTTTTTGATAGTAGTGGTATCATTCATTTTTGTCTGTGCCATAGCACTACAACTTAATGCCATAGCTGTTAGCGCAATTAATATTTTTTTCATGTTCTTATATTTAGTTGATTTGATAATTACCCTGAATCGGGGCAGATAATATTTTTATAGACTTACAAGGTCTTGGAAATAGAAAAGCGGAGAGAATTCCCCTCCGCTCTTTTATTAGCTACACCCTAGTTATCGTATTCGATAACCAGTTCGTTATCTACTGTCCAGACACCCGGGGCATTCCAGGCAATCTGCTCAGCTTCGTCTTTAGCGTAAAACGAATTAACTGTTCCGGTCAGCTTTACATTGCTTCCTTTAACATCTACCGTTATATCAAGATCATCAATTGATGAATTACGCTCCAGAGCACATTCGATGTCCTTTTTTTCGATGGCATCATGGCTTTCAGATTTGATCTTGATGTTGTTAGAAACACCCAAAACGCCAGAAAGCGTATTGATGGCTTTTTTGGCTGCTTCGCGCTGGTAGTTCCATTGCAGTTCCCCTTCCAGGGTAACCCAGCCATTTTCCACTTTTACCTTTATTTTTTCTTCGGGAACTTCCCAATTCCATTTCCAGGCATTTAATACTTCGTTGGCAATTTCAGTGTCGCTTTTTTTACCATAATCGCCATATTTAATGGTTATTTCTTCCGCTACCGCTTTAACGCCGGCTACGTTTTTTGCTGCGGTTTCAGCTTCTACCTTCTTGTAGTAACTATCAACGGTACCTGTTAGTGTGATCACGCCATCTTTGGCTGTAACACCAATTTCTGCTGCGTTCAATAACGGTTCCCATCTAATGGCATCCTGAACGTCTTTTTGTAATTCCTGATTAGTTTTCATTTTGTTTGACTTTTAATAGATATATAAATACATGTTAATTAATTCTTGATTAGAGGTCGGCCAAAATGATCTTTTTTCTTTCGTCGTAATCATCCTTACTGATCTCACCGGATGCAAACCGCTTTTGTAATATGTCCAAAGGGCTGTTCTTGGCATTTCGCTGAAAGGGAATATCGTAGGGTATGGCGAAGATCCAGATCAGCAGCATGATCCATATGAACCACCAGATAAAATCCATCCCCCAAAAGTTGTTGTAGTAAAACATAATATTAATTTTTTAAATGATTTATTGATTGAGAACACTGCAAATCTGCCGCCTTTGGACGGATGATCCGTTACGGAACTATTTGAATTAATTACATGATTCACACTTGGTTGAGGTGTAACACGATGCTTTAATTATTAAATAACAGGCCGAGAGGATCTGTATGGAAGAGTTTAATTTCCCCGGCAACATTCTGTCTAAAAAGAATACTAATTCATATCACTTTTTATTTTTTTGGCTGTCGAGCTGCCTGGAAGATATATTTGTAAACCGAATGATAAGTTCAGATTGCTCTGATAGGCCTGGCTGCCGAATCCAACCAGTCCATTATATTTCAACAGTGTTTCCAAGCCTATATTGGGCGTTATAAAGTAGGCAAAACCCGGTCCTGCGCTTAGGTTAAGTCCGTTAGTGTTTCCGCCACCATTACTTACATTGACACCGCCAATACCAGCCGTGGCTTCCGCAAAAATGCGCCCGTGTTTAAGTACTGAAACATCCGAACCGGTATAATATCTGCCCAAGGCACCGGCACCATAACTGGTCGTTGTGTTGGAACCCTTGGCGGTCTGGATGCCCAAATTTACATATCCGCCCAATGCGACATTATCCTGGATAAACCATGCGGCTTTGGGTGTAATGTCAAGGCTAAATATTTTCGGATCATTGAGTCCAAGATTAATGTTGGCAAAATTGCCGCCAACCATTATGTTGCCTTTTTGTATTTGTGCGCTGGCTAAAAATCCTGTACTTAGAATAGCCACTAAAGTGATGATGATCTTTTTCATTTTAAATTGATTGTAGCAGTGAATTATTTGGGTGGATATGTTTAATGCCGTTCGGCATCATTTGCCGGCGTCATCGGTGTAATTTGTGATGGTATGCCATTAACCGTCGTACCGGCCTGTGAGAGATTAATTGTATTGCCAAGGAAATCGTATGGGAAATTCAGTGTTGGTTTTGAGATCTCATCCAGACGCTTGATGGCCGACTCCGGTAGTTTAAGATCCATTGATTTAACATTTGATTCCAGTTGCTCCAGCGTCCTGGCACCCAATAAGGTCCCGCTTACACCACTTTTTTGCTGAACCCAGGCTAATGCTACAATGGCTGGCTTGGTATCCAGCTCTTTTGCAATTTTGACCACTTCATCAATAATGGCATACTGATGATCTGTCACTTTCCCTACAAAATAAGATCTGACACCAGACATCGGCGTGGCTTTAGTAAACTTCCCGCTTAAAAGTCCGCTTTTGAGCGGGCTCCAGGGGATGATACCCATGCCCAGTTCTGCTGCCATTTCAACGTGTTCACCTTCTATCGTTCTTTCCAATAAGGAGTATTCCAACTGAAGGGCTATTATTGGTGCCCAGTTATTCGCCTTCGCCATAACCTGTGTCTGCGCAGCCTTCCATGCGGGTACATCTGAAAACCCGATGTATCTTATTTTTCCTTCGCGGACCAGGTCATTCAATGCGCTCATGGTTTCTTCCACAGGGGTTAATCTATCCCAGGCATGCAGCCAGTACAGATCAATATAGTCCGTCTGCAGCCGGCGTAACGATTGATGGCACTGATCGAAAATCGCTTTCCGTCCGGCTCCGCCGCCGTTCGGGTCACCGGCATAAAGATTGCCCATGAATTTGGATGCAATGACTACCCGGTTTCTTTTCCCTTTTTCCTTCGCAAAATAGTCGCCAATGATTTTTTCGGAATGGCCTTTGGTGTAAATGTTGGCCGTATCGATAAAATTGCCACCGAGTTCCATGTATTTAGACAATACCTGGTGTGATTGTGCAGCATCGCTGCCGAAGCCGGTTTCCTCACCGAATGTCATGGCGCCCATGACAAGGCGGCTAACACGAAGACCCGAATGACCGAGCGTAACAAATGAATTTAGTGACATGTTTTCCGTTTTATAGATATTTAAATGATAGACTGTTTTAAGATTTAACGTCATCCCTGAATGCTTACTGCAATAATTTGTTGATACAAAACTGCTTACTTTTAACAGCTGGGGTATTATGTAATTCTTTCAATTAATTACATCATTCACACATCAAGAGGATACGACAATGTGTGAATGATGTAAGCTATAAACAGATTTGTGTAATGATCGGGGAACCACAATTCGCCATTTTTACAGCTTATTATGCGTCAGCTCATTGTGGTTATATTAGTTGGTTTTTGCCTGTCGGCAACTGCACAGGGCAAGATCTCTTTCCGGTCGGTAGATGAGGCATTTATTTACGCGGATGCGCACAGTAGTGTGTTTAAAAACGCTACACAGGAAAATATTCTTTCCAAATACCAAACACTGGCAGCAAAACTGGCCACATGGAATTTAAAAAGTGATGCTAATTTCTCTGCCACGGATAACACTAAATTAGGGACTACTTTTATACCGGCTGAAATATTCGGCGGGCCGGCAGGGACTTTTCAAAAGGTAACTTTTGGTCAGCAATATGTGAGTAACCTTAATATTACCCCGCAAATAGACCTGCTGAATTTAGGCGCTGCGGCTAAAGTAAAAACTGCCCGGGCTAATGAACAGCTGATTCACTTTAGCCATCTCATCTCCAGAAAAAGCCTTTATGAAAATCTTGCCGCCGCTTTCCTTAATGCAGTTTCCTGTGAAAGTCAGATAACGGTTACCAAAAACAGTTTGTTAAATGCCGATACATTGACGGAAATCATGAAAAATAAGCTTAACGAAGGCGTCGCGCGGTCACAGGATGTCAATAACGCCATTGCCAATTCGCTTTCCGTAACTGACAAGCTCCAGCAATTGCAAGTGCAATTGTTGGAACAATATAATACCATTAAAATGCTTTGCGATATTGACAGCGATATAACTTTGGAAATACAGGACACCGGTTTGGTATTAGTTAAGACAGGTGATATACCTGAAGCTGATGGCAACCTGCTCCAAAATCAGCAGCAATGGCAGAAAAACTATCAGCAAGCGGATTTACGGGCTGTTTTAAAATCGTTTTTACCAACGGTCACCTTGTTCAGCAGCTTTGCCTTGCAACAGAATACAACAAAGCGTTTTTTCGATAACAGCCAATGGTTTGCCAGTAATTATATAGGATTGCGGGTCACCCTGCCACTTGTCCCAGATGCCAGTAAGCTCACCGCGGTAAAAAATGCGCGTATTAATATCATTATAGCCGGTAATAACCTGGAGCATGCCCGGATACAGGATCAGGTTAACAATAGCCAACTGCGACTGGAGTATCAAAAGTCACTGGACAGTTACCGTTTGGCTGTGCAAATTGAGGCCTTGAAAAAGGACAGTTATCTTAAAAATCTTAACATCTACAAAGAAGGAATTTTATCTGCGACCGATCTGCTTAACTCCTTAAACGACTGGTTTACCGCAGGCATTAACACAGCGACACAATTTGCAGCTTGTGCTTATGCCTATACTAATATTCATATCAGCAATACAGTCAAATGAAAATACACTTTTATACCCTAACGGTTTGATATCATATTATGAAAGGATACGTTCATTTCTTTATCATTTGCCTAGCAATAAACGCCGTTTCTTGTAAACAGATGGTTGAGCAAACCCGCCCGGTCAGAAAAGATCTCGTTGAAATGGTGTTTGCATCAGGCGTGCTGGAAGCAGACGGAGAGAACAGGCTTACCGCGCAGACCGATGGCTTCATTGTAAGCATAGATTTTAATGAAGGTGATGAGATTATGCCCGGGGAACTGCTTGCTGTGATCGATAATGGTCAGAACCTGGCAAATGCAAGCAGTGCGCGAGTATTGAGCAGCATCGCTCAACAAAACACGCTGCCTTCGGCACCTGCCTTATTACAGATCAATGCTAATGTGGCTGCCGCCGAGGCAAAACTGAAGTTAGACCAATTGCAGGCCGACCGATATAAAAGGCTTTACGCAGCTAATAGTGTTTCTCAGCTGGAATATGAAAATACAGTTTTAACCGCAACAACCTCTAAAGCGGCTTTAGCTGCTTTGCAGCAACAATATAACAGCATGCAAATAACCGCGCAGCAACAAGCGGTTACACAGCGGTCAGTAGCTAATGTAAATACTATCGTTAAAGATCAGAATCAGGTGAGGGCTATCATTCGTGGCAGGGTTTATGAAAAGCAGAAGCAATTGGGTGATTATGTACGTAAGGGCGATGTAATAGCTGTTGTCGCGAGCCAAAAACTGATCTACGCAAAATTAAGCGTGGATGAAAGCAATATGGCCAGTTTGAAAACGGGTCAAACGGTTATTGTTAAACTCAATACCAATAAGCATAAAACCTATAAAGCGGTGTTACACGAAATATTGCCATCGTTTGACACCGGGACACAATCGTTTTCAGTTAAGGCTTATTTTACGGACAGCCTTGACTTTAGGATAGCCGGCACACAGTTGGAAGCCAACATTGTAACCGGCAAAAAGAAAAACGCATTGGTTATACCCCGTAACTATTTATCATACGGAGATAAGGTGACGCTAAAAGATAAAAAAGTAGTCCAGGTCAAAACAGGCATTGTTTCATCAGAATGGGTGGAAATATTGGGCGGTATTAATGAGCAGGATATATTAATTCTGGACAACAAATAATAGTCATGAAATACAACCACCATATTGATTCGGAAATATCGTTTACCTATATCGTTAATCAAAAAAAACTAACCCTGGTGGCGGCTTTAGGTGTAACGATAGGCATAGCTGTTTATATTTTCATGAGTTCGATGACGGCCGGTTTCTCCAGGTCAACAGATGCTTCGATATTCAAAACCACCCCGCATATCCGGATCTATAAAGACGACGAAATAAGCAGGTCACTGATTAGTAATGACAAAACCGGCAAACAGTTAGCCATCATCGTAAACCCCAGGGTTATACCACAAAGCGACAAAATAATCAACCCGGATCAGATTGTGTCTTTATTGAAACAGCAGCCTCACGTAACCGTAGTTAGCCCTCAGGTAACCGTAACTGTATTTTATAACAACGGGCAATCGCTGATCAACGGGGTTGCCTCCGGAGTGAATATTGAAGACGCGGACAAAATGTTTAATATTCAATCTACCGTTGTTGAAGGGAGTATGGCAGATCTGAATACCGTTCCTAACGGTATATTGCTGGGTTCAGGAATTGCCGATAAAATGAACGTTAAAACAGGCGATAATATCACGCTTACCTCATCCAGAAATGTGATCAAGGTAATGAAGGTTACCGGTATTTTTCAGACCAAAAATTCCGGTGTGGATAAAACGAAATCTTATATCGATATCAGCGCGGCCAGGCAATTGCTTAAAGAAAGCCCTACCTATGTGAGTGACATCAATGTGGATGTAACTGATTTTAACAGCGCACCTTTCTACGCGGTCCAATTCTCCAAACTTACAGGCTACCGGGCTGAAGACTGGCAATCTGCTAATCAAACACTGGTAGCCGGATCAGCTATGCGGGAGATCGTGATCACCGGTATATCTTTATCCATTCTTTTGGTTGCGGGTTTTGGTATTTACAATATATTGAACATGACTATCAGTCAAAAGATCAACGATATCGCGATACTGAAAGCAATGGGTTTCCGTGGGCGCGATGTTATCCGAATATTTGTACTTCAGGCATTTACAATAGGTATGATCGGCTTATTGATGGGGTGCTTATTATCCTGGCTTTTTGTTTGGGAACTATCCAAAACCTATATCGGCGGAGATATCGGTTATTTCCCTATTGGATTTGAACCGGCTGTTTACTTGAGAAGCATAATGCTTGGAATGGGGATTACCCTATTAGCTGGGTTGATCCCTGCGATGAAAGCCGCGAACGTCGACCCAGTATCCATCTTCAGAAAATAAAATCAACCCCATCCAAATGGCAGCCGAACCGATATTGCAAGCCGATAAAATAGAAAAGTATTTTTACGACCCGGTAAAATTCAAAGTACTAACGGATATTTCATTTACCATCAACAAGGGTGAATTTGCCACTTTGATCGGGAAATCAGGCTGCGGTAAATCTACTTTGCTTTATATTCTTTCTACCATGGATACGGATTATGAAGGTATACTCAAGATAGAAGATAAGCTCATTACCGGACAGGATAAAGATGATCTGGCTATTTTACGGAACGAAAAAATAGGGTTCGTGTTTCAGTTTCATTACCTGTTGCCCGAGTTCAGCTGCCTCAAAAACGTGATGATACCTGCCTTAAAGCTCGGGATGCTGTCAAGAAAGGAGATAGAAGAAAAAGCCTATGCTAAGCTAACGTTATTGGGGTTGAAAGATCAGGCCCTGAAACCATCTTCCAAGTTATCGGGCGGCCAGCAGCAGCGGGTAGCGATAGCCCGCGCGTTGATCAATGATCCGCTCATTATCATGGGAGATGAGCCGACAGGGAACCTGGATTCCAAAAATTCAGCGATCGTATTTGAAACTTTCCAGCAACTGGCACATGAGCTTGGCCAAACGATCATCGTTGTTACGCATGACAATGACTTTGCTGAAAATTCAGACCGGGTGATCGAGATGATCGACGGAACAATACTTGGAAAATAAAGAATCACGCTATTCAGCAATGTTATTCTTCCCCCTCTCAAATGTGTGAATCATGTAAGCTATTTGTAAGATTATGTAATACCTAAACACTTTTAAAAGGCAATCTTTAACTATCAATAGTTTAAGTTTTAATTCGCTTTTTTTCCGGCAAATATGAAGATCACATTAAATGAAACGCAGACAGGTACGATACTAGAGCTTGAGGTTTACAAAGTAGACACACCTACCGGAGAAGGATGGTCTGTTTTGACGCCGCAGGGCAGAAAAGTTGTAATCAAGTTTAGAGACGGCAACTGGCATGCTGAGGATGATCACAGTATTACTCAGGAATTCTGGCAAATGGTCGGTGAAGAAATTAGCCGAACACTTGACGAAAACCTGCTGGCTACAATAGGTCCCCCCTCTAATCCGCGACCGAAGAGAACCCGCATCCTAAAATATTTAATGGTTTAACAGCTTATTTGTCCGAAAATGTCAGGGTTTGAAATCAATATACAGGTTTATAATATGCCATTAAGTGTGATCGTAACCCCTATAGACAGCAAGTTCTGCCGGTTTAAAGTGGAAACCGTAAGAGGTAAAGCGCAGCCAATGATTTTAACCTACCGGCCTGATTGTTCATGGATAGTGGAACAGGCCAGTATGAAGTTTTTTACGCTTGCATACGTAGGGAAATTGGGTGCCTTGATCAAAAATAAAAAACCCGAATGGTTTCTTATGAATAAGCTAAAAAAAGACCTACCATGAGTTACGAGATCATTCAAACCGGCGAAACTGAAGTTTTCAAGCTTCTGCACGTTACGTCAACCCGCTTCAGGCAATGGAAAGTATGGCGGGTTCAATTTCACGACGGCAAGGAAACTTTCCTGTACAGATGTGATAACGAATGGATGCAGTGGAGCAAAACCCACCTGGATAAGCCGGTATTAAAAGCCGTAGCAGATTGCATTGAAAACACATCCATCAGAAATCAACTCAAATCAATATTTGCTTAAAATAATTATAAAGACTATGAACAAAGTGATCGTTTTATATAAAAGACCGGTGGGGAAAGCAGAGCTCGGTGATTTCAAGACTAACATCGAAGAAATGCCGACAGCCGATGATGGTGAGGTGTTGCTGAAAACAATTTATGTTTCGGTTGATCCCTACCTGCGTGGAAGAATGAATGACGCGGAGTCGTATATTCCACCATTTGAATTAAACAAACCATTACAGTCGGGTATCATCGCTGAGGTCGTCGATTCCAACAACACGTTATTTAAAATAGGCGATTTTGTTCTGGGAAACTTGGAGTGGAAAGAATACCAGGTATCTGACGGGAAAGGGCTGCGGATCATACCGAACGATCCCGCCTACTTAACGGCCTACCTGGGCGTTTTGGGCATGACCGGCCTGACGGCCTATTTAGGGCTTACGCAGATAGGCTTACCCAAACCAGGCGAAACCTTGGTTGTTTCAGGTGCGGCTGGTGCCGTTGGCAGTATTGTTGGGCAGGTGGGTAAATTGCTGGGATGCAGGGTTGTTGGTATCACAGGCTCGGATGAAAAGGTGCAATTGCTTAAATCAAAATTCCACTTTGATGAAGCCATTAATTATAAAAATACGGTGGATCTGACCAGGGCCATCACTGCAGCGTGCCCAAATGGGGTTGATATTTATTTTGACAATGTTGGTGGCAAAATATCAGACGATGTTTTGAACAACATCAATAAACACGCGCGTATCCCCTTATGCGGCGCAATTTCGCTCTACAATGATGCGACTCCGGTATTGGGCCCGTATATCCAGCCTGTCCTGGTCAAAAAGAGTGCACTCATCCAGGGATTTATTGTTGGTGATTTTGCTGCTCAGTTTCCTGAGGCAACTAAGCAGTTAAGGGAATGGTTAATGGCGGGTAAACTCACTTATCACGAAACCATTTACGAAGGATTTGACCATATCACACAGGCTTTTCTGGGGCTGTTTGAGGGGAGCAACGAAGGGAAAATGGTCGTCAAAATTTAATTTATTCAAATAACACAACGCAATTATGAAAGTACTAATGGTATTGACCTCCCATAGTGAATTGGGAAAAACCGGTAAGAAAACCGGATTTTGGATAGAGGAGTTTGCAGCACCTTATTATGTACTGGCAGACGCAGGGGCAGAAATTACCCTGGCATCGCCTAAAGGCGGCCAGCCGCCCATAGATCCCAAAAGCGAAAGTCCGGATGCACAAACGGCGGCTACGCACAGATTCGACAGCGACAAGGACCTTAAAGATAAATTAGGTCATACACTTCCGTTAAATACCGTAAACGAAATGCATTATGATGCGGTATTCTATCCTGGCGGGCATGGGCCCTTGTGGGATCTCGCTAATGATAGTGATTCTATCAAATTGATAGAAGATTTTTATGCACACCATAAACCCGTTGCTTTTGTTTGCCATGCGCCGGGCGTATTAATGAAAGTTAAATTACCGGATGGCAGGCCTTTGGTAAAAGGTAAAGCCGTTACAGGGTTCTCCAACACAGAAGAAGACGCAGTTCAGTTAACTGATATTGTTCCCTTCCTGGTAGAAGATGAATTGAAAAAATTAGGCGGCCTGTATAGTAAAGGGCCAGACTGGGGTTCCTATGTGAGGCAAGACGGCTTGTTGATCACCGGACAAAACCCGGCATCCTCGGAACAAGCCGCTAAATTATTATTAAAATCTTTAGCTAAAAAATAACCAATCCCATGGATCCCATCAACAGAAAAGATTTGTTCGGATACGAACCAGATCCGGAGTATTCCTTACCCGTTGCGTATTTTTCTATGGAATATGCCATAGATCAGGCCCTGAAGAATTATAGTGGCGGACTTGGGTTTCTGTCAGGATCACACCTGCGAAGTGCTTTTGAACTGAAACAAAACCTGATCGGTGTTGGGATCTTATGGAAATATGGTTATTACGATCAGGAAAGAGATGGTAACGCTTTGATGAAAACCAGCTTTATTGAAAAAGATTATTCCTTTGTGCCGGATACGGGACTTGCTTTTACAGTACAGGTTCATGACGCACCGGTACATGTAAGGGCTTACCTGCTCAAACCACAGGTTTTTGAAACAGTCCCACTGTTCTTATTAAGTACGGATCTGCCGGAAAACGATGAAGAATCCAGGTCTATTACGCATTGTCTCTATGATGCAAACGAGGCCACCCGCATTGCCCAGAGTATTGTTTTAGGTATTGGCGGTGCTATGCTGCTTGATCAGCTGAACCTCACACCTGAAATTTATCACCTTAACGAAGGGCATGGGGGCGCATTGAATTTTTACCTGTATGAAAAGTATAAGTCGCTCGAAGAAGTACGTAAGCGGGTCGTTTTTACTACGCACACACCTGAAAAAGCGGGTAACGAAGAACACAGCTTTGAACTGCTTGAGGAGATGTCTTTCTTCTATCACCTGAATCAGCAGGAAGTCCGGTCACTCTTGGGCATGGAGGGTAGTAAATTTAACTACACATTGGCTGCATTGAAGTTTGCGCATAAGGCCAACGGTGTTTCTAAAATGCATGGCGAAGTAGCCAGGGAAATGTGGACTGGTCAGCAAGGCGTATGTGAGATCATATCCATCACCAATGCACAGAATAAGAATTACTGGGTAGACGCTGCGACTGATCAGGCCATCAGAAATCATGATGAACCAGCTTTCCGAACCCGTAAAACAGAACTTAAAAAGCAACTTTTTAGAATTGTTGCGGATCAATGTGGGAAACTTTTTGATGAAGATAAATTGACCATTGTGTGGGCCAGGCGATTTGCCGGCTACAAGCGCGCCGATCTCATCATGCAGGATTGGGAAAGGTTTCTGAAGCTGATCTACAATACCCAATATCCTATACAAATAATCTGGGCGGGTAAACCCTATCCTGAAGATACAGACGGTATTGAGCTCTTTAACCGGATCATTACTCGAGTTAAGCCATTGCCCAACTGTGCCGTGCTTACCGGTTATGAATTAGAATTATCGGCATGCTTAAAGAAAGGGGCCGATCTGTGGCTCAACAATCCAAGAATGTACCACGAGGCTTCAGGCACGAGCGGCATGACCGCCGCAATGAATGGGGCAATAAATTTATCCATGCCGGATGGTTGGGTGCCGGAATTTGCCAAGGATGGTGAGAATTGTTTTGGAATTAAGCCCGCAAATCAGGAACTGCCAACAGATCAAATAGACCGTATTGAAAACAGTAATCTCATGGAGATACTGGATAGAACAGTTTTACCGACGTACTACCTGGATAATAAGAAATGGTTTAATATCGTCAAACAAGCTGCTGCTGATGTTGATCCGGCATTTGAATCGGGCCGCCTCGCCAGGGAGTATTATGAATTGATGTACGGTGTTTCATTATCGGAAGAAACTAAAGAACGGATGCAATTATCTTTTGAATGAGTTCGGTGTTGCCTGTTAATATCGAAGGCATATCAAGGTATCATCTTTATTAACTGAACGTATTTAGCAATAGCACATGCGATATCATATATTAACTACGGATTACGACGGTACTATTGCTGAGAATGAGCATGTTTCTGAGGCTACTTTGGCGGCGTTGGTGCGGCTTAAAGCCACAGGGAGATACCTGATTTTAGTGACGGGGCGAGAACTGGATCAGCTACAGGCTATACTCCCGGAATATACCATATTCGATCTGATCGTAGCTGAGAATGGTGCGTTAATATACCATCCGGCAACCCTTAAAAAGATATTATTGGGTGAACGGCCACCGCAATCTTTTATACAGGCTTTAAAAGATAAAGGTATTCCGTTGTCAATTGGCGAAGTCATTGTCGCAACCTGGGAACCTCACCAGGATCTCGTACTGGAAACTATTAAAGCCGCCGGTTTGGAATACCAGGTGATTTTTAACAAAGGTGCTATCATGATCCTGCCTCCCGGTGTTAACAAGGCAACGGGTCTGCATCGGGCGCTCCGGGAATTGAACCTGTCAGAGCACAATACGGTCGCCGTGGGCGATGCTGAGAATGACAATGCTATGCTTCAGGCTGCGGAATGCGCCGTTGCTGTTAATAATGCTTTACCACAATTAAAAGCTAACGCAGACTGGGTTACGGACAGCCAACGAGGTGAAGGCGTATCAGAGTTGATCCGCGGTATAATTCAGGATGATCTGGCGAGCCTTGATTCAAAGCTATTACGGCATTATCTTGGAATAGGCCAAAATGCCAACGGTTCTCCATTTGCAATCAGTCCTTATGGAAACAATATCCTGCTGTCTGGAACATCAGGGTGTGGAAAAACTACGCTGGCAGCGGCCTTTATCGGAAAGCTGATTGACAGAAAGTACCAGTTTTGCCTGATTGATCCTGAAGGCGATTATCAGGACTTAGCTGGTGCAATTACCGTAGGAGATAGCAGCCAACCTCCCCTGATTGATCACGTTGTTAAAGTGCTCAGTCAAACAGACGAAAATGCGATCGTATGTTTCCTTTCCATACCGTTAAGTGATCGCCCAGCCTATTTTAAAAAACTAAGGATCGCCCTTACGGAACTCCGTAAAAATACGGGCCATCCTCATTTTATTATTATTGATGAGGCGCATCATGTGTTGCCTAAAGAAAATACAATTAGCTTCAACGATTTTCCGGAAGATTTCACTAATATATTTGCGATAACCACACAGCCCGACCTGCTTTGCCATGATCTTTTGAAAAGGGTCGATATGGTGCTGGCCATGGGAGACTTACCCGGCCAAACGCTTGCTGTATTTGCTGGTGTTACTGGTGTTGACATAACCCTTCCAAACCTCACAGAATTTAAAAAAAGAGACGCCCTGGTTTGGCAAAAAGGAACGAACAGTATTTCAGTAATAAAAAGCAGTGAACCCAGTCAGTTTCTCATGCGTCACAAGCGAAAATATGCCAGCGGCGACATGTATTCCAACAGCTTCTATTTTACAGGCCCGTCGCATCACCTGAATCTGAAAGCCAATAACCTGATGATCTTTATACAAATGGCTGCAGGTATAGACGATGAGACCTGGCTATACCATTTGCACCGGCACGATTATTCGAAATGGTTCCGGAATTCTGTGAAAGATCCGAAACTATCCCTGCGTTCGGAGGCTATTGAAAACAATGAACCCAGCGCTGCTTTATCCCGCAAGGAAATCTTCAGCCTCATTTTGAATAGGTATACCCTTCCTGCATAGTGTGAATTATGTAAGCTATTCACGGAGTTGTGTAGTGAATAGGGGTATGGTGATAGTCACCTTTGTACTGTGCCTAACTACATGTGCTTTTGCAAATGGTATTGTTCAGGCTCACAATTATTCAATGAAGTTTAATGTTGCACCATGTTGTTAAAAACAATTCTACTGCTTTGCTTTTTCGGGATTTGGTTGCACAAGCCATTAAAAGCCCAGGTTTCAGCAGGAACTATCCGGGCGGTAAAATGGGATCTGCAGACTTGCATCGCATATGCTAAAAAAAACAATACGCAAATCAATAGTCTCCGGCTCTCACAGCTGACCAGTCAGCAGGAATACCTTTTGGCCCGGGCTGCGCGGTTACCAGACCTATCGGGTTCGGCCTCACAATATCTAGCTCATGGGAATGATTACAGTAATAATGGCACAGGCGGCTCCGGCTTTACATCCTCCGGCAGTTACGGGTTAAGTTCATCAGTTACCTTGTATAACGGTAACTATGTCAACAATAATATCCAACAAAAAGACCTTTACGTTCAATCTGCCAATCTGAATATTATCCAGCAGGAAAATGATATTACCCTGCAAATTACCCAAGCCTATCTCACTATTCTAGTGGATAAAGAAAACATTATTTATAATACCGATCTGGTTAACACTTCAAAGGCCCAGGTAGCACTCGCGCAAAAAAAATATAATGCGGAAAGTGTGGCCCGAAAAGACCTTATCCAATTGCAGGCTCAGCAGGCAGCAGACCAATATACCCTGGTTAATTCCAGAAATGCGGAGCGGGGCGACCTGCTTACCCTCAAGCAAATACTGATGTTAAACAGCGGCGTAAGGTTCGATATCATTAAGCCTGAATCAATACAGTTCAGCGATAGCGTTACGTCATTTCAGGATGTTGAACAATTTGCCTTGAAAACCAGGCCGGAAGTGCAGAATGGCCAGTTAAATGTACATATAGCAGAGTTAGAAACAGCTAAAGCAAGGGCTGGCTACAAGCCATCTCTAAGCGGGGGCGCAGCACTTAATTCGGGATATAACAGCGGGCAGGAAGCCGGATATTCCGGTCAGCTAAAAAACAACTTTAACCAACAGGTAGGCTTAACGCTAACGATACCCATATTTAATAAAAGGGTGGTTAAAACACAGGTTGAAGAGGCTAAAATAGCCGTAACCCAGGCCCGGCTTGATCTTAGTAATACCCAGATCGTGCTCTCACAGGCAGTGGAACGGGCTTATATTAATGTTGAAAACGCGATAAGCCAGTACATGGCCGCGCAGGAAGGTTATCAATACAGCAAAGAAAGCTACCGCATAGCCACTGAACTACTGCGGGTTGGCGCAGCCAATACAGTAGACTTTTTATTACAGAAAAACCTTTTTGTACAAGCTCAGCAGACATTCATTCAGGCCAGGTACAACCAATTGCTCAGCCGAAAGATCTATGATTTTTACAGGGGGATCCCTATTACACTTTAAGCATTGGCCATTATGAAGCGTTACTATAAAATATCAGGAATTGTTTTAGCCGTGCTACTGGCCATTTCGCTGGTATGGTACTTTTTGATCAGAAAGACAGTTAAACCGCGTGTGCTCCAGTCGCAGTACCCTGTTTATGGCTATATCGCGCAAAGCGTTACCGCTACCGGTAAAATAGAGCCTGTAGACACCGTTACGGTTGGTTCCCAGGTGTCGGGAATCATTAAATACCTGTATGTTGATTTTAATTCAAAAGTGAAGAAGGGAGAGTTGCTGGCAGAGTTGGATAAATCACTGTTGCAGGCCACGTTAGACCAATTTAACGGTAATTTGCAGAGTGCCATGAGCCAACGCCTTTATGCTGAAAATAATTTTAGCAGGCAGAACCAGCTTTTTAAAGCTGATGCCATTAGTAAAGCTGATTATGATATAGCACTGAATACCTTAAATGCGGCTAAAGCAGCGGTTGCGAGTGTGGCTGCACAGGTACGTTCTGCAAAGAAAAATCTATCATACACGGATATTTATTCGCCTATTGACGGTGTTGTACTGAACCGGAATATCAATATCGGGCAAACTGTTGCTGCAAGTTTTAGCACGCCAACACTTTTCGTGATCGCTAAGGACATTACCAAAATGGAGGTAGATGCCAATGTAGATGAAGCGGATATAGGAGAAGTTAAAGCAGGAGAGCGTGCCATTTTTACGGTGGATGCATTCATTAACGACAAGTTTATCGGCACTGTCAAAGATATCAGGCTTCGCCCTTCTGTTTCGGCAAATGTGGTCACTTACACCACCATCATTAATGCGCCCAATGATGATATGAAACTCAAGCCGGGAATGACCGCCAACATTGTGATCTATACGAAAGAAGTAGAGCACACTCTTTTGATACCTGTAAAAGCCATCAAGTTTACGCCCGACTCATCTTTGAAAGTACAATATCATCTTACGGGCGATGCCGGTTATGATAGCAAGGCCAAACTCAGCGGCGGCACCAGCACATCAGCTAAATCGGCGGTTAAAAACCGCACAGACAGTATAGATTTGTCCGCTCAGGCCGTAACCATATGGCTGTTACAGGGCAAAAAAATGGTTATGAAGAAAATAAAAATCGGCTTAAATAATAACACCCAGGTAGAAGTACTGTCGGGCCTTACCCCAGCTGATCTGGTCGTAACCGGTGTTTTAACTTCCGGGGCTTCCCAGGGGGCAAAAGCCAGTACAGCCAGCACCAGCCCTTTTATGCCTAAACAACAAAAGCGCGGAGGACGGGCAAAATGAGCAAAAAAATAATTGAAATAAAAGACCTGAAGCGGGAGTTTTTGATGGGCAGTGAAACGGTTCACGCCCTAAGGGGAATCACCTTTGATATACTGGCGGGCGAATTTGTAACGATCATGGGCGCCAGTGGTTCGGGTAAAACTACCTTATTAAATATTTTAGGGTGCCTGGATAAACCGACCAGCGGATCGTATTTATTAGATGGCGTGGATATTAATAAACAAACCCGTGATGAGCTCGCGCAGCTGCGTAACCGTAAGATCGGATTCGTTTTTCAATCCTACAACCTGCTACCCCGGACTTCTGCATTAGAGAATGTGGAACTCCCGCTGTTGTATAATAATACGGTAAACAGCAGCGACAGGCACGACAGGGCGATTAAGGCCCTGGAAGCGGTAAAACTGGCAGACAGGTTTGATCACATGCCAAACCAGTTATCGGGAGGGCAGCAGCAGCGCGTAGCCATCGCACGGGCATTGATCAATGAGCCGGTGATGATTTTAGCAGACGAGGCCACAGGTAATCTGGATAGCCGTACCTCCTACGAAATTATGGCATTAATGCAGGATCTGAACAACCATGGAAAAACCATTGTTTTTGTGACGCATGAACCTGATATCGCCACATTCAGCAGCCGCACCATAACGCTTCGGGATGGCAAGATATTGAGCGATCAAAAGAATGAAAAGCCGGCATCGGCCAAAGATACATTAGCGGTATTGCCGGTCAACAACGAATAATAAAAGAAAGCTGTGAATATATTCAACCTTTTACGGATAGCTTATTTAGCGTTGCTCAGAAATAAGCTGAGGGCATTTTTAACCATGCTGGGTATTGTTATTGGTGTAGCTTCGGTTATTGCAATGGTTGCTATAGGTGAGGGTTCCAAGCAAAGTATCCATGATCAGCTTTCCGGCATGGGCTCTAACATGATTTCCGTTTTACCCAGCAGTAATCTCCAGGGTGGTGTGAAAATAGCCGGATCAAGCTACCAGACCCTGACCGAAAAGGATATCACTGCTATAAGGGAAGGTTCCGGATACGTAACGGCGGTGTCCCCGATCGTTAGCTCTAAATCACAGGCGATCAACGGCGCGCTTAACTGGCCAACGACTATGCAGGGCGTTAACCCCGAATACCTCGATATACGGATGTTGACACTTAAAGACGGTATCGCATTTACAGATGATGATGTAAGGGCCTCTGCCAAGGTTTGCCTGATTGGCCAGACAGTGATTGATAACCTGTTCCCGAACGGTGATAACCCGATAGGTAAGATCATCCGCTTTAATAAAATACCGTTCCAGATCATCGGTATTCTCAGCCCTAAAGGACAAAACGCTTTTGGACAAGATCAGGATGATATCCTGATCGCTCCTTATACCACTGTGCAAAAAAGGATACTGGCATCCATTTACTTTCAGAATATTTTTGCTTCAGCGGCGAATGAACAGGTGATAGATTCCGCGACAGTGGAGATTACCCGAATACTTCGTGAATCCCATCGGTTAAAACCATCAGAAGATAACGACTTTACGGTACGTACCCAGGCTGAACTCATTAATACGCTAAGTTCCACGAGTAGCTTGTTAACCATACTGTTGACTGTTGTATCAGGAATATCATTGGTAATAGGTGGTATTGGCATTATGAATATCATGTACGTGTCCGTTACGGAGCGTACACGCGAAATAGGCCTGCGTATGTCAATCGGTGCCAGTGGGAAAGATATACTGCTTCAGTTCCTGATTGAAGCTATCCTGATCAGTGTTACCGGCGGTGTTATAGGGGTAGTCCTGGGATTTCTTTCCACCTGGCTCGTTACACTGATGCTTAAATGGCCCACGGTCGTTTCTCAATCGTCCGTGATGCTATCATTTGTGGTTTGTGCACTTACAGGGATCTTCTTTGGCTACTACCCAGCTCAAAAAGCGTCTCGATTAGACCCCATTGAAGCATTAAGATATGAATAAAAAGATCTGGATCGGAGTGCTGAAAGTATCATTAACTGGACGAGCAAATAACACTGAAGCCTAGCAATCAGGCTACAAAAAAAGCTCCGAAAAATAAACCATCATATACTTTGCTTTCTACATTACAATGATGTGCCACCCGACAATAACGGCTCCGAAAGGGCTATCAGAAACCTTAAAGTAAAACAAAAAGTGTCAGGTGGCTTTAGGTCGCTGGATGGTGCCGATGGCTTTGCCGTAATACGTTCTGTTATTGATACTACTTGAAATCTCGAAATGATGTCTTTTATGCCCTAAAATTAATCGCTAAACCCAGTCCTGAATAGTTACGCAATTTGAATGAAAAAAATATTCGATATATTTCTACATATCAGCAGATTAGCCAATCAATATAGATATTTCGAAAAATCAGATATTATAAATCGAAAAACCGATAAAGTGCATTTTTAATAGAAATCTACTACACTTTTAAATTTATACATAAAGATTAACGCCCATCAATATTCAATATAATCTCGAAATCAAATTTTCCCTTTTTTATCGTCTTCATCCATGTCCGTTCCGCCTGGCGGGGCCGTGCTCTCCGCTCTGTCTGCCGGGGACATGCAGGATAATGCTTCCGATCACTAACGGACTACTCCGCTGAAACTTCGATTAGGCAGGCGGCGGCGGGGCAGCCTTCGGCCGGAGCAACCACCGGCAGGGCATGCCCCGCCGCCGCCTTCTGCCCAGGTTCCTCTCTTTTTCCTATTACTGTTACCTCTGAGGTTTAGGACCCTTTGAGGGTTTTCCGCTTTTGACCTCTGCTTGAGGCAAATTTACCCCTCTTCAGCGGGCAAGGCCCTGTAAATGCCGTCAAAAAATCTCCACCCGGGGTGGGGTAGTATTTTTTGTATGGCGGCAGCCTTGACCCGCTCGCCCCACGCGCAAGTGATTTGCCTCTATCAGAGGCCAAAAGCTAAGGACTGCCAAAGACGCCTTTGAAAAAAAATTACAGAAAAAAAGCAAAACAAAAAGCACAAAATGGAAAAGCAACAATTCACGTACAGCATTCAGCCCCTGCTTGAAGAGAGGCAGGGCAATGTTTCAGGGCCAATGTCACCTATGGAATTTGCAAAGGAAATCGCCCTACAGGTTGGATTTAAGTTCAACCGCCTTGCACGGCTATGGTTTGCGGACGAACGCATCAACCAATGCCGAGAGGACGGCGGGCTGACGGGACACGACACACTGATTATAGGCACCGTGTATAAAAACGACATCTGGTTAAGCCTGTGGGTAGATACGGGCGTTGGCGGTGTGGCAGTCGCTATGGCGTACTGTTCGGACGGAAGCATCGATTTTACAGACCTGTACCGCGAACAGCGGTATGTGTGCAAGCTGAGCCAAAAGCAGGTTACGGACATCTTCCAGTCCATCTTTAACGACCCCACCCAGATTAACATTAAATCTTAACGCCGCTATGAAAACGATACAACTAAAACTATACGAATTTGAGGAACTGTCCGAACAGGCAAAGCAAAAAGCTATAGCCGATAACGCAGATTTTAACGTGAACTACAACTGGTGGGACATGGTATATGAAGATGCCAAAAACATCGGCTTGAAAATTACAGGTTTCGACCTTGACCGGGCGCATTACTGTAATGCCGAATTTATCCATGATGCCATTTTTACCGCAAAGCAGGTTCGCAACGATCACGGTGAGCAGGCGGACACCTATGGAGAAGCGCAGGAATTTCAGGAAAAGCGCGACCAACTCGCCAACTCATGGCCTAAAGATGAAAATGGCGAATTTGAGAACGTGGATGAACTGGACATTGCCCTTGATGAATGCGAGGGTGATTTTCTGAAAAGAATGAGCAAACGGTATTTATCCATACTCGACAATGAATTCGACCACCTGACAAGCGATGAGGCTATTGCAGATGCTTTGATAGCCAATGAGTATTGGTTCACCGAAGACGGCAAAATGGCAACCCACTTAGTAAACTTAGTACAAACCGCATAAACGAAATATTTATGAAAACGAACTTCTTTGAAAATATCGCCAGTCTGAACGCCCCCGGTATTTGGACGATTGGCATCCAAAACGACGAAAACGGTGATTTTACCGTGTCGGCATTATACGCCCCCTTTAAATCAAACGAACCCGCCACCAAGATGATCGTACCCCTCATTCACAGGGGCAAGGCTTCGGATATGGATGAGGGCTTTTTTGAAGCCACCCTAACACAGGTGGATACCCTGAAAGGGTTGTACAGCAATATCAAAGCGGTAACCGCCAGCGTGGATGCTGCCAAAAAGAAATTAGGGCAAGGCAGTAAACCCCAACCTGCCAAACCCAAGGCGGACGGCAATGCTGACGAGATTGAAGTGGGCGAGCCAAAGGCTTCTGCCGAGGAAAAGCGTAAGGCATACACCGACACCATCCGCAAAGTGGTAGAGCTGAACGATGCCTGTAAATACGAGGATGCCCTGAACGTCCTGCCATCGGTAGAAGACTACCCTGAGAAAAAAGAAGAACTGGAAAAAAGACGGGCTGATCTGGAGCGCAAAAAAGCGCAGTATGCACAAGCCCTGCTATTGTTTAACGAAGCCTAAAACAAAGCATCATGTTACAGACAACGCAACTGGAAAGGATTTTTATCCATAAGGAAAACGGGCAGGAAGTCCGTTTGACCGACCCGAACGACCGTATGAACCCTGATATGGTACTGAACTTTTACACAGGTACTTATCCCATCCTGACCAACGCCCGAATTGTCGGGCCGGAGATCAAAAACGATGAGATACAGTACCGCTTTGAAAGCACAATGGGTACAAAAGGCTAAACCGCACCGTCATGGAAACTAACAAAATTAAAAGGAAAGTAACAGTCATAGAGGAGAATACACAATGGCAACTGCACCAGCTATTCGGAGAGTATATCAAAAAGTTAGACCGCTTGCCCGATGCAAGGGAAGTACAGCAAAACCCGCTAAGAAGCGCGCCAAAGGAACGCACCGTAATGGTTTTTTAACCCATTCGTTCAGGCCGTTCTTAAGCCTGCCCTTTGCCAATCACGGGCAGGGTGAAAAGGAGTTTTTCCAATCATTGGGAAACCTGTGCAAATTATACCAGTGGCAAGCCCCCGACACAACGGGCTTGCCGTTCCCGCAGAACATTTCGGCAGTATTGGAAAAATTGTCGGGACAACGATTTGACGGGGCAGTTCCGATGCTTTTACAGGACAAGGGAAGTCCGGCCAGACTGGCGACCGTCAAAACCTACAACACTAACTATTGCCTGTATTATATCCCTGTGCGCCCTTTATGGCAAATGAAGAACGTGCCGTCTAAACAGCAGCATTTTGAATTGGCGTGTTCCGTTTTTGCCTACCTGTACCAAGTTATCGGCATTCCCTATTACGGAGATCAGAGTTACATGAGCAGGACCTATGATTCCCTCGAAAACTGGATAAGCGAAATCGCAGAGGAAGGGAACGAGGACGATGGCGATGTTACTTACCGCAAACGCCAGTTTGATGAACTGGAAACGCTGAGAGAAGCAGGAGCCGTTTTGTTGCCTGAATTGAAAAAGTGTCTTGATATAGCGCAGTGGGAAAAACAGGTGCGGGAGTTTACGTCAACCGACACGCAGTGCGGGGAATTGAGAGCAGTGGCAGACGAGTTGCTCAAACTGGCAAAGGACTATCCCGCCCGTGCTATCCGGCATTCGATGCATTATGAACTCAATGAAGAGGAAGTGGACTACCAAATCTATTGGGAGAACTATATCTCCTTTTACTGGAGTGGCAAAGACACACTGGAAACTATGCTTTACGAAATGGTGAATAACGAATTTCAGGAAGCGGGTTATCAGGAAGAACCCATAGCGGTGCAATGGTTTGACACCCCGCAGGACAAACCCTGCCACAATTTCGAATTTGAAACAAGGCTATTTTCCCTGTTGGATGAACTGACAGGAATATTAAATGATTTAGACTATGAAAACGGCGAAGCCCTCTGAATGGCCGTTGAAAAACAAATTACAACATGAAAAACCTAACGAGTAATTTCAGCAACCTGTATCAGCCCGTAAAATCCCTGCTGATCTACACCAAGCATACAGAAGAAGATACGACAAGTGTTTATGTCGAGAGTTACGACATCGGCAAATTGGGGAACCCGATAAACGCACACCGCTCACCGTCAAAGAAATGTTGGGACTGAGCAGCATATTCCAGTCCGCACAGGAATTTAAAACGGGCTTTCTCCGCTGTAAGGGCGTGATGCCGAACAAGGTGCTGTTTGTTAATCCTGAACAGGGAGGATATGCCGTTTGGTATACCCCGCCACAGGAAGTACCGCTATATTTTTCGACCGCTTTAGGCGTCAAATCGGGAAAGGGTAAAGTTCCCGCAATGGTCTGGAAAGCAGGCAGGGAAGAACTTTCGGTGTTTGCCCTTAAAGGGCATCGTAAGCCCGTTGCCAACACCGCCCTTTGTCATGCGCCTTTTTTTAATGTTTATACCGATGGAAAAGTTTGCATGGGTACGGTGCGCATCGCCATCGGGCGGGAAACCCGACTCGAAGACTTTATGACCCTTTGGGAAAACTACTTTTGGAACAGCTATTTCAGCCACCTCATGGGCGAATTTAACCCCGTAACTGAAAACATAGTCCAGTTATGGCAAAAACAGGTCGACACCGACCGTGTATTTCCCTGCCAGCTTTTGAAACCTAACCGTTATACCGTTAAAAACCTGTTTATATGAGAACCAAGAAACTTCAAGCGGTAAAGCCCGCTGCACATATCGTAGAAAAGACCCTGCTGAACCCTTACAATCCCATTATAGTCAACCTCATAGGAGCGGGCGGTACGGGTAGCCAGTTCCTGACCGCATTGGCAAGAATGAACCACGCCCTGATAGCCCTGAACCATCCCGGCCTGATGGTGCGGGTATTCGATGATGATAGGGTGGAAGAAGCCAATTTAGGCAGACAGCTATTTTCAATGGCTGAACTCGGCTTGCACAAAGCCGTTGCCCTTGTCAACCGCATCAACCTCTTTTTCGGCACCAACTGGAAAGCTATACCTGAACGGTATGATGCAAATATGCTGAAAGAAGAACCCGAACTGGCAATGGCTGAACTTACCATATCCTGTGTAGACACCGCTTCCGCAAGGTTTGAAATTGCTGACCTCTTATCCATAATTTATAATAGCAAACGGCATACTTACCACCACCCGCTGTACTGGATGGACTTTGGTAACAGCAAAGAAACGGGTCAGGTCATCCTGTCCACGATTGCCGATATTCAGCAACCTGCATCTAAAAAGTTTGCCGTAGTGAGCCGACTGCCGTTGGTGACCGAGGAATTTAAGGAATTGCTTGAAAGTTCGGAAAAAGCGGACAACACGCCAAGCTGTTCCCTAGCTGAAGCCCTGACCAGGCAGGATTTGTTCATCAACTCTGCACTGGCAAATTTAGGCGCATCCCTGCTTTGGCAGATGTTCAGGGAAGGCATGCTCTTTAACAGGGGCTTTTTCCTGAACCTGAAAGACTTCAGGGCACAGCCTATAATGGTAACCCCAGCCGAGTGTAACGAAGTGAAATTACCGAAGCCTAAAAACAGCAAAAGACAAACCAAAAAAGTGGCCTGATATGAAGATAATAGATTTAAATGGCAAGGTCATTGAGGTGGAAAACCTTGAACTTGCCCTGTTACAGGCAGATGATTACCGCCATTACCGTGTAACTACGCCTACTGAAAACGACCTGAAACGCTACGCCTATTGGGAACATGTTTACCAAATATTAATGAAACTTAAAACTGAACAGCTATGAAAACATTCATTTATTTCATCTGCACCTGTTTTATTTCAACAGGAGTATACTTCGCCACATTAAACAGCCATCATTTGGTCTATGGCATAACCATCGCCTTTGCGATATGGGCATGGTTCTTTTGGGGTTGGGATCGCCGAAGCAGGAAAGCCGCCGACAGGCGAGGAAAGTACCGCCGTTAACTGTGCTGCCAACCCAATGGAACATTCAAGCAATACCGCTATGGTAAAGATTAAAGAGGGATATGTGATGTCCCTACGGGAACGTGAGGAATACGAACGGCAGAACGCCCTGCCCCGCAAGGCTTCGGGGCGGGTGGATTACTATTTCAAACCTCAAACCAAGTACCCGCCCCGCATTTACGTTTATATGCACGCTGAGATTTGGTGCGACCGCAACCGCAGGCCGATGGGGCTGCATACGGCGTTCCCTTTTCTCAGCCGAGCCATGACCAAGGGCGAAATTGAGCATCACCATTTCGACTGGCGGTTTTGTTACCATCAATATGAGGATTGGGACAAGCTGATCTATGCCGAAGAAAAGGAAGCCGAAGATTTGGATATGGAAATGGAAGGGGCGGGGACAGACTTCTTAAATCGGTTGAAGTCCTTTCGTGAAAAATTCCCGCTGAATGCGGATTTGAGGAAACTCCCGCCCGTCCCGCCCGAATTACCGGAGGATGGGGAAACCGTTTATTTGCGGGAACTGGTTGCCACCGGGGACGCCCTTAGTGCCGCCGAGGTCGCCAAAATGCTTGACCATGAACTGCACACGCAAAAGCGGACTGCGGTGCTGATAGCCCTGCGCCAGCTTTATCAGAATTTCGGCAAGTCTGGTGATAAACAAACCATACTTGAGGAGCAAGCGATCAGGCGCAAGGTAGATTTACAGCAGCAGCGTACACGCCGCAACTTCGTGCGCCGTGTCTGGCAAAAAAACAAGCTGTTCGCATTGGAAGAAATCAGGATTAAATACCCTGATTATATCGAGGACATGCTTGCTGACGACCTGCATATAGTAAAAAAGACCGCAAAGCGGAAAAAACATAAACCGATTACCGATCTGCGGCGATGCCAGTTAGAAAAACTGGCGCACCGCTTAAAATATGCGCAACTGGATGATAAAGCATATCACGAAACCTGCAACCGTATTGTCATCTTACAGCATGCGCACAGCCTTCGCTTACCTGTGCCCTTACTTGTTAATTTACAGCAGGAGGCCCTCGTTTATAGTTTCCCCTGGCAGATACGCGAGGGCGTGGTCAAAGACTTCGTGGCATTAGCAAACAAACTGGGTATGACCCACCATGCACTACAGGAAAAGCATAACGAAATGGTTCGCTCGAATTACAGTTACTGAACATTTAAACAACGTAAAATCACAGGAACAATCACATTAAAAACTGCTCAAAACATTGCCGCTGACTGGCATGGCGGCCAATGGAGCGAATTGTATGCCTTTGCCTCCAGTGGCATAGTAGATGCCGCACAGGTACCTCTTTGCCTATCAGAGATTTCCGAAAATCTCAGAAATGAAAATACCTTACCGGGACAGGCTAAAAGACTGGAAAAACTGAAAAGGTTTATATCGGTAGGTTTCCAAAATACTTAACAATTAAAACCCATAGCTGAATATTCGGTGTATTTCATTTATAGTAACTTTATGACCATGATGATACAGTATTGCTCAGATCTGCAATTGGAGTTCTATGAGTAGGGTCTGAATAGCAAGGGCCGTATGATGGGAGACTTTATTTTTATCTGTCGGCATAGAACATTATCGTCTCTATAAATATTAGTAATAGCTCTGATCTTTTAATGATTCTATTCTGGCCAA
This sequence comes from Mucilaginibacter paludis DSM 18603, assembly GCF_000166195.2. Lineage (NCBI taxonomy): Bacteria > Pseudomonadati > Bacteroidota > Sphingobacteriia > Sphingobacteriales > Sphingobacteriaceae > Mucilaginibacter > Mucilaginibacter paludis. Next base: position 8,107,280 of record NZ_CM001403.1, on the reverse strand, counting down.
TTTTCTAGGTTTGAAAAAGTGATTCAAAGGACCATTTCCTTTTCCCGTCCTGACATTGCACCCTTCTTTAATGGCTATATTTACATATTCTCCGGCCAGCGATATCGCATCTGTAAGAGAATTGCCTCGCGCCAGGTAAGCAGCAATTGCCGAAGATAAGGTACACCCCGTTCCTCGTGTATTGCGGGAAGCAATATAAGGATAGGTATAAACCTGTTCCTGTCCGGTGGAATCAGCATAAACATTATAGCGTTCAGCCCCGGTTAGATGGCCACCTTTCAGTAATACGGCTACGCCGTTTGATCGGGCAATCTGATCGGCAACAGCCCTTAGGCCTTTCAGGCTTTTAATCACGGAGCCGGAAAAAACAAAAGCTTCATCTATGTTGGGCGTAATTAAGCTAACCAGCGGAAAGAGGTATTTTTTCATGGCCTCTACAGCTGGCCCGGTTATTAGGTTTTCTCCACTGGAAGATCTTAAAACCGGGTCGAGTATGATGGGTATACCTTTATAAAGCTTTAAAACTGCTGCAATAACCTCAACCTGTTCTAAGTCCGGTATCATGCCTATCTTAATGGCAGACGGACGCATGTCCTCTATTACCGCGATCATCTGGCTTTGCACCAGAGCTGACGGGATCGGGTGAATGGCTGTAACGCCCAATGTATTTTGTGCAGTTACCGCAGTAATTGCTGATGTACCGAAGCATCCCAGTGCAGCAAATGTTTTTAAGTCAGCCTGTATACCGGCACAGCCACTGCTGTCTGAACCTGCAATGGTTAACACCGTGGAATATTTATAGGTTTGCATCTGAATAAATTCCGTTTTTTAAGTTATACATTTTGCCGTTGAAAACGGGTTTTAATAACTGAATAGCGATTTTGCTGCGTTGGCCGGTCTGGCAGCAGAATACCAGTTTTTTATTTTTCGGTAATTCCTCGATATGTCCTTGCAATTCGTACAAAGGAATATTAATTCCGCCGATATTGTAATCTTCAAATTCATACGTTTCCCTGACGTCAACCAAACATATCGTATCTGAATCGTTCTCCAGCCAGCTGTTTAGTTCGTCCTTTGTTATCTCGTGATGACCTGCTGATGTCAGTTCAGTAAGCGGCTTATCACTTGATTTACCAGTCTTTTTTCCTTTAGCTACTTTAAAAATCCCAATGGCATTGTCAAGCGCATTAATGGTCATTAACTTTCCCGATAAGCTCTCGCCCATACCACAAATGATCTTGATGGCCTCATTAGCCATGTAGGTACCTATTATCCCGGGTAATACGCCGAGCACGCCAATCTCTGCACAATTAGGAACCTCATTTGCTGGTGGTGAATCCGGGAACACATCCCGGTAATCAGGCCCACCCTGGTAGTTGAATACGGAAACATGGCCTTCAAACTTAAATATTGAGCCAAATACCAGCGGCTTATCGAACTCTACACAGGTATCATTCACCAGGTAACGTGTTTCAAAATTATCCGAGCCGTCAATGACCAGATCAAAATGCTTACAGATATGTTCTGCATTATCATTCGTGATACGCTCGGGATAAACCTTTATAGTAGTGTTTGGATTAAGCAGCTTCAGTTTTTCTCCCGCCACCTCTGCTTTCAGTTTACCTATATCAGCTGTGGCATATAAAATTTGCCGGTGCAGGTTGCTCAGATCTACTACATCGTCATCTACAATGCCGATGGTCCCTACCCCTGCCGCAGTAAGGTATTGTAATACAGGACAACCTAAGCCTCCCGCGCCGATCATCAGCACCTTGGCGTTCTTTAATTTTTCCTGGCCTGATAACCCGAATTCAGGGAGAATGACCTGCCTGCTGTACCTTTTTAATTCTTCAGTTGCCAACATTGTTAACGTGCTAAGCCGTTATCCCAGTCCTTCCAAACTGGCTCGTAACCCTGTTCGGCTATCATTTGCGCGATTTTTTGAGGACTTCGGTTATCACTGATCTCAAACTGTTCCAGTGACTCCGGTTCAACGGCGTAGCCTCCGGGATTGGTTTTAGATCCGGCACTGATGGCCGTTACCCCCAGCTTGATAATATGGTTCCTGAAATGCGCTGATTCCCGCGTGGAAATAGAAAGTTCTACTTCTCCGTTAAACAGGCGATAGGCGCAAATCAACTGCACCAGTTCCCGGTCATTCATTTCCACTTTGGGTTCCAGGCAGCCGCTAAAAGGCCTTAACCGCGGGAAAGAAAGGCTGTATTTACTTTTCCAGTAATTTTTTTCCAGGTAGCTGAGGTGCAGGGCCGTAAAAAAGCAGTCGGTGCGCCAGTCTTCCAAACCGATCAGAACGCCTAAACCCATTTTATGGATTCCAGCCTGCCCTAAACGGTCGGGTGTTTCCAGCCGGTACTCAAAGTTCGACTTTTTGCCTTTGGGATGATGCTTTTTGTAATCCTCCCGGTGATACGTTTCCTGATAAACCAATACGGTATTTAAGCCGTAAGGCGTTAGCTGCCGGTAATCTTCCAGGTCAAGCGGCTGCACTTCCATCGAAATATGCGCGAAATGCGGACCGATCAGCTCAAGCACTTTTTTAAAATAGTCAACATGCACCGTTTGATTAGACTCACCGGTAACTAAAAGCACATGATCGTAACCCATATTCTTGATCACGGCTACTTCCTGCATGATCTCGATCGGCGAAAGTGTTTTACGTCTGACGTGATTATTATAGCTGAAACCACAATAGGTACAAATGTTATTACATTCGTTGGAAAGGTAAAGTGGCACATAGAGCTGGATAGCCTTGCCAAAGCGTTCCAGGGTCAGCCGCTGGCTGATCACCGCCATTTGCTCCACATAAGGCGCTGCAGCAGGCGATACCAAAGCTTTAAAATCTTCCAATGTTCGCTTTTTAGCAGCTAAAGCCCGTTCCACATCATCACTTGTTTTAGCGTAGATACTGGCCCTGGTATCTTCCCAACTGTAGGTATTAAACGTATCCGTAAAGCTATTTTTCATCTAAAAACGAGGTTAGTGGGCTGCTGGCCACAGCATGAGTTCCCGGCAAGGCTAGTTTAGCCTCATAGGCCGACCGTCCGGCTATCACGGCCATTTTAAAAGCACCGGCCATTTTTACAGGATCGCCTGAAACAGCAATGGCGGTATTGACTAGGACGGCATCGGCGCCAATTTCCATCGCCCAGGCAGCATCGGATGGCGATCCTATCCCTGCATCCACAATCACCGGCACGATACTCTGGCTGATGATGATCGCTAAAAAATCGATGGTTTTTAAGCCCTTATTGCTGCCAATGGGTGAGCCTAAAGGCATCACTGCCGAGGTGCCCGCATCTTCGAGCCTTTTACACAATACCGGGTCAGCATGGATATAGGGTAATACAATGAAGCCCATTTTAGCCAGTTCTTCTGTGGCTTTCAGGGTTTCGATAGGGTCGGGCATCAGGTACTTGGGGTCGGGATGGATCTCTAATTTGATCCAGTTGGTTTCCAGGGCTTCCCTGGCCAGCTGGGCCGCAAAGACCGCTTCCTTTGCTGTGCGAACACCGGAGGTATTGGGAAGCAGGTTGATATGCGGATATCTCAGCCGGATCAGCAGGTCATCCTGCTCATTGTTCTTCATATCTATCCGCTTGAGCGCGACGGTCACCAGTTCTGAACCTGATACCAATAGGGCCTCTTCCATCAGGACAGACGAACTGAACTTACCGGTACCGGTGAACAAACGCGAAATAAAAGTTTTATCGGCTATTTTTAACATGGTTTTTATTGGACTTTAAATGACTCGTTTTAAACAAGGTGTTTTTAACTGCCGGTAAATTTGCGCTACAGTTTGTTCCCGGTTACCCGAAAAAGTGATCGCCCCTGAAATGGCCACACCATAGAGACCGGTTTGCCTGATCAAAGGGACATCCTCTGGTAAAATACCGCCGATGGCAATAACAGGGATGTGGATACCGGCTGCATCCATCTGCCCGGCAAGAATTTCATAACCGCTTAAACCCACAATGGGGCTTAATTTTTGCTTGGTTGTGGTAAACCGGTATGGGCCGCAGCCGATATAGTCAACCCCTTCGTCCGCCCTTTGCCGGATATGTTGAAAGGTGTTGGCCGTACCACCGATGATCATTTGATCACCAACCATGCGCCTGGCCTGGCTTACCGGCATATCCTGTAAACCTAAGTGCACACCGTGAGCACCTACGGCTAATGCGATTTCCGGATGGTCATCGACAATTAATTTAGCACCGTGCAGGTTGCACATTCTTTTAGCGATGAATGCATATTTAAGGATGACATCCTGAGGCTGGTTTTTAACCCGGAGCTGAATCCATCTACAACCCGCCTCCAGGGCCTGCTGAATAGCGGTGAGGTGTGATCCGTTTTCGGGTTGCTGCGAGATGTAGTGCAGTTGGTCGATCATGATGTAATATTTTGCGGAGTGTAAATTTCGCTTAGTGTAAGGAAACTGGCGACAGCCGAGGATGGGGCATTCCATATCGCGCCTAACACAGCTGCGCCGTCAAAGCCCATCTTCTCAATCTTTATTAAATTGAATTGGTCAACCCCGCCCAAAGCAATTACTTTGGTTGTGATCTCGTTTTTTTTCAGTTTAAAATCGGTCGTTAATGTACTTTGATAGCCTGATTTTGACAAGCTGTTGAATACCGGCCCGAAAAAAACATAGTCAAAATCTGTTAACCCAGGCAGCAATGTGGCATCATGTACTGATGTGCTTAAAATATATCCATTAGCCTTTTGCACCTCCCTGTTTTTAGGACTTGTGCCTGCTCTGTAATGTTCTGTATAATGCAGCCTTTGGATACCATAGTCGGGGGCGATCTCATGAAACTGATGTAAGGAGATGCGATTATAAAACAAGGGGGCGATGCCCCCGATCAGTTCCCTCACCGTTCGAACATCGCTTTCCGGTTTCCGGATATGAAAGCATTGCAAACCGGCCTCAAACAGGTTATTGATTAAAATACTTTCATCAGCAACAGCAACCGGGTTTGAAATCACGATCAGTTCCATTTTTACAGATAAATTTCGCTGCCTTTTTGTAAAAATTCTCTCGACTTCTCTTCCATGCCTTTTGAAAGGGCATCGGTTTCGCCCATGCCGTTTTCTTTGGCATAGTCCCGCACGTCCTGCGTAATCTTCATTGAGCAGAAGTTAGGGCCGCACATAGAACAGAAGTGGGCGATCTTGGCACCATCGGCAGGTAAGGTTTCATCATGAAATTCCTTTGCCGTATCTGGGTCGAGTGACAGATTGAACTGGTCTTCCCATCTGAACTCAAACCGGGCTTTACTGAGTGCATTATCACGATACTGCGCTCCGGGATGGCCTTTGGCCAGATCGGCGGCATGAGCCGCTATTTTATAGGTGATTACCCCATCTTTGACATCCTTTTTATTCGGCAGGCCCAAATGTTCCTTAGGGGTTACATAACAAAGCATGGCTGTACCAAACCAGCCGATCATGGCTGCGCCGATGGCCGAGGTGATGTGGTCATAGCCCGGTGCAATGTCCGTGGTTAGCGGCCCCAAAGTATAGAATGGCGCTTCGCCGCAATGTGCCAGCTGCTTATCCATATTTTCTTTGATCATATGCATCGGGATATGTCCTGGGCCTTCAATAATGGTTTGCACGTCGTGTTTCCAGGCGATTTTGGTCAGTTCACCTAAAGTTTCCAGTTCGCCAAACTGAGCGGCATCGTTGGCATCGGCTATACAGCCGGGCCTTAAGCCGTCACCCAGTGAAAAGGCCACATCGTAGGCTTTCATGATTTCACAGATATCTTCAAAATGTGTATATAAAAAATTCTCCTGGTGATGGGCCAGGCACCATTTGGCCATGATAGAGCCGCCGCGCGATACGATACCGGTAATCCGTTTCGCAGTTAGCGGGACATAACGCAACAGCACCCCGGCGTGGATGGTAAAATAATCTACCCCTTGCTCTGCCTGCTCGATCAGTGTATCCCTAAAAAGTTCCCAGGTCAGGTCTTCCGCTTTTCCGTTAACCTTTTCTAAAGCCTGGTAAATAGGCACGGTACCAATAGGCACCGGTGAATTACGGATGATCCATTCGCGGGTTTCGTGAATATTTTTGCCGGTTGAAAGATCCATGATCGTGTCTGCCCCCCAGCGGCAGGCCCAAACGGCTTTTTCCACCTCTTCTTCGATACTGGAGGTAACAGCGGAGTTGCCGATATTGGCATTGATCTTCACTAGGAAATTACGTCCGATGATCATTGGCTCACTTTCCGGATGGTTGATGTTGGATGGAATGACAGCCCGCCCGGCAGCAACTTCGGCGCGTACAAATTCTGGCGTGATATAGCCTTTTGGGGTATTGGCACCAAAACTTTGACCTGGGTGCTGGTGTGCCATGGCCGCATACTGCCCGTTCAGCTGCTCTTTTAAAAGATCGATCCGCTGGTTTTCCCTGATCGCTATATATTCCATTTCGGGTGTAATGATCCCTTTTCGGGCATAATGCATTTGGGATACATTCATTCCCGGCCTGGCGCGGTAAGGCTTGCTGATGTGTGCAAATCTTAAAGCATCCAGGGTTTGATCATGGGCACGGAGTGTTCCATAGTCAGAAGAAATGTGTCCCAGCTGTTCTACATCGCCACGGCCGGTTACCCATTGTTCCCGCAAGCGGGGTAAACCTTTTTTTACGTCAATGTCGATATCCGGGTCGGTATAGGGCCCGCTGGTATCATAGATCGTTACCGGGGCATTAGGTTCAGTCTCTCCGAACCGTCCGTGAATCTTGGTTTCGCTCAGGAGTACTTCCCGCATGGCAACCTCAATATCATGCAGCTGCCCTTTGACGTACACTTTACGCGATGACGGGAATGGTGACCGGCTGATCGCCTGTTCATTTGGTGTTCTTTCGTTTTTCATTGCTTTGCAATTTTATCCGCCTTGCGTGGCTTTGATGATGGTGATATGATCTCCTGGATTCAGAAAATGAGATGCCCAGTGGTGTTTAGCAATAATCTCCTGGTTGACGGCCACAGCAATTCCGGTAATCGGTTGCGGAAAAAGAGGGTTTAGTATTTGCTGTAAGGAGCAAACATCGCTAACGGAATAAGTTTCTTGATTGACGGTGATATCCATTTGGCCAGAAATTTTCTAACGATAGGAATGCACCCGTATTAAGGAAGGAAAAACAACCCAAAAAAGGTTGTTCTACTTTTCCCTTCGGCGGTACTAACCGCATCAGGTTCAAAGGGTATTTCTCAGCACAAGGCACCCCTAAAGTTTTTGTAAAGTTAGAATTAATATTTTAACCGTACCGATGAAATTTTATTTTTTGAAATTAGTTACAGGGATTGTTGTCCAATATTAAATTTCAAGTTTAAATGATTATTTATAATTGAATAAACGAATTGTGCAGGAAAAGATATTGGATGAGCTACCCACTATTATGATTATGGGAATACCGAGCACATTACTTATTGATCCTAACGGAACGATTACTTTTAGCCGCTTAAACTGAACTCACGTCTTAGGTTAAATATATATATTCCTGATTTTAAAGTGCTGTAATAATGATTAAGGCCGTGTTAATAGTCTGAATAAATCAGACTTATTAAAACGCATCGATCTGGTTCAAAACTTTATTAAGTCATCCACTACCATAACGCATGAAAAGTGTAGGGCTGAAAATATTTCTTGTTTTGTGATAGCCAGTATTATATTTAATCTTTACTTTAGTTGCATAATTACTGGGGTGCCGAATTGAGGCTGAGATCAAACCCATTGACCATGATCAGCGTAATGGCTGCGTATGGAAGTTAAACAGCTTGGAGTGCACCCAAGTACATTGGAGTTTGATCCGATTTCTTCAACACCGTTCCCTTAAGTTTATTAATGCTGCAACTTAATTTACCTTATTTCACTATGAAGAAACAATTTATCCACACATGCTGCGCCGGTTTAGCCTTATTTGCGCTTCTGACATCTTGTAAGAAAATTATCCAGGATACATCATCGCCTGATATTGCCAAAGAATTACTTACTTTAAAAACCGACACGAACTTCATTTCCAGGGACTCCGCACTTGTTCTGGCAACCCGGACACGCAAATACCTTACATCGTACAGCAAAAAGTCCCTTTCTGCTACGGCCGATATCGCTGAAAGCGTTCAGAACTTCACCGTTTATGACCAGCAAAAAGTACCAGCAGCTTATGCGGTTAATTATTCAGGAAGCGGATTTGCTATAATTTCCGCAGATAAGCGTTTACCGGCCATTCTGGCATTTTCAGATGAGGGCCATTTGGATACAGCCCATGTGCCATTAGGATTTAATCGTTGGCTCACAGTGTTACGGGATTCCGTAAACTTTAAACGTTATGCGAGTGCTAACGCCGGAAGCGGGTCAGGCGGCGGTACAACGCCGGTATCTTCCGCCGACCCGGGTTTAGGTACCCTGAACGATGCTGTTAATCCAATACTACAATCTTATTGGGGGCAAGGAAGCGGATTTAACGATAATTGCCCAATTAAAAATTGCAGCCTCAATAATGGAAAAGCACTTGCTGGTTGCGTTGCTATCGCTATTGGGCAGGTCATGTACAAAAATCAGTACCCTTCTTCTTACAGCTGGGCTTCCATGTCGCCTTACACAGGTACTTCGGAAGCGGCAAGACTGATCAGGGATATCGGAGACAATGTCGGTATGGACTATGGCTGTGATGGGTCTGGCGCCGATGGCGATAAAACATTAAATTGTTTAAATTCCTATAATTATAATGTTAAGTCGGTTGACTACGATCCTGAATGGGGGACACCGGCACCTGTGATGCTTAACTTGAAGGCAGGGAGGCCAATTATACTAACAGGCGGAAAGCAAGGCAAAACCTGGCTGATATTCAATACTTATGATGACGGCCACGAATGGGTCTGTGATGGTTATAAACAATATACTAAGTTGGTTAAAGTCCGCGTAGGAAATCCTAGAGACGGCTTTCACCTGGAACAGCAAACCCGTTATTTTAACTATTACCATATGAATTGGGGATGGTATGGGAGCTACAACGGTTATTTTTCATTTGGTAATTTTGTTCCCGGGGCACCTGATATCGAAGGTTCTCCTGATAGTAATTTAAATTTTTCATTCAACTATAAAGTCAAAGTATTTTATGATATCGCTCCACGAATTTAAAACCGGGCTTGCTGTGATCGTAATGACTGCGTCCATTACGCTTGATGCCTGCACTAAGAAAAAAGATTGTTGCGCGGTTGCCGACATGCATATGGATTTTGATACCCGGTATAAAAATGGCACCAGTGTATTTGATACCAGTGCTTCAGGACACCTTACCCAGGACAGCATACAAATCTATTATTTGACTGAAGGTAAATATAACCTGGTTCAGCATACCGGATATGACGCTTCAGAAGGATTTCTATTGCTAAAGGAGGCTGGCTTGCCTCCGCAGTATACCATCAGGTTGATCCTTAGTGATCATACCGATAGTAACAATTTTAGTTATACGTTGATGAGGTATGGCAGTCTGAAAACCGATACGATCCAAGCTGTGATCCAGAACCATGTTAAACAAAAAATCTGGCTGAACAGCAAGCAGATAACTGTAACAGGTAAGCCCTACATCAATACCTTAAAATGATATTCAAAGTCAATGATAGCAACTTTGTTTCATCGAAAGGCCTGGTATTATGACCTTAACTTATTAGTCAGGAAGCGCTAAGCCTAATCAGGGCGAAGAAATGTTTTTTTTGACACGTGTCAAAGATTTAACGTATAGTTTTTTTCTTTTATAAAAATATACATGGAAAGTAATTTATTACCTTTTGGTCTGATTCTTACAGGCACTCACCGTGGTGATGCATCTTGCATATTATATTTCCAATTCCTAAAGAGCAGTTGTAAATAATTTAATAAAAAACCTACCCTTAATTCTAAATCTTAACACAAATTTATGCGCCCCGTTTTCCGTATTTCAAAGAATCGTATCCGGCATTTACAATTATTAATACTTGCCTTGACCATTGGCTTTACCAGCTCCTGTAAAAAGCAATTCAGCCATCAAAATATACAAGAAATAAATGCTCCTGATAAATCAGATGCATTTATCACATCGCTCTATCAGGAACTATTGAATTATAACAAGCAATACCCCGTTTTAGATACAGTCAGTCAAACAGGAACAATAGACTGGACAAAAATGGTTGTTCGCATATCTTCAAACCCATCAAAACCTTTCAACTTTGATTTGCCTGTTTTAAGTAACCAGGGGAATAATCAAGTAATTGAACTTTCATTTTCGGAAAAGAACGACCTTGTTAAGGTTACTTTGCGGAGGTTAAGCAGCCTGGTAATTGATACGCTGGAACAAACAGAGAACGAACGGACAAAAAATATTTTATATCTTTTGTCCAAGTAGGGACTTCAGATTAACCCGACCATCATTCAACAGGAGAATGATAAAGAAAGGTCATTTGCTGCAAAGAGCATGATGCGGGCTTTATCTCCAAGCGGAAAAGAGGTCATCCAATCATTTGGTCAGGGAAAAAAAGCCCTTGCCGCTTCATGCCAGACGACAATTGATTTCGATTTCATGGTCACTTATGTATATGGCGGAGAAGAACGTAGGGCACAAATTTTAAATTCTTTTAATAACTTTTTCCAGCAGGATGTTAACTCAATGCCGAACGTGCACTCTGGAAATCCTACAAAAATCAGTTCGGTTATATTCGATAATAAAACAGATCAAAACGGATCATTAGGCAGTGTTGTTAAACAGGTACTCGAACGTGCGATAATGCAGACGAAAAATCTAAATGGACTTACAAGCTATGGGCTGAACTATTTTTCATATGGCTCAAATTCCACCTGTGGCAATCCCACTGGTGGAGGCACCGGAGGCGGAAATCAAACTAATACAAATCCCCCTTCAAGCAATACTGAATTTACCACAGATATAGATATGTCTGGATTACCGGACTGTTTTAAGAAAGTAATGCAAAGATTGGAGGCGACTCATACAAATTGTGTTGCTGATTATATCAATGCTTTTACTGACGGAACACCTGGATTTAGATGGAAAGTAGTAGGTGGCGGTACAAATGATGGTTATAATGGTATTACCGAAGCTCAAAATGTAAATGGACAATTTCAAATGAAGACCACTTTCTATGAGGGAAATTTTAGTGAAGGCAGCGATTTAGCTGTGGCCCGAACAATTTTACATGAAGGGCTTCATGCCTATTTGACTGCTTATTTTCGCACGGCCCCGGTTGAAGCCAAGAGTACATATTCTCAAATGTATGATGATTACATCAGTCAAAAGCATCCTAATCTAAACACGACAGAACATAATGAGTTTGCCAGGAACTTTCTTGGGCAACTAGCTACACAGCTAAAATTATACGGGGAGTCACAAGGGTACGATATTGATTACCAGTATTATTCGGATTTGGCATGGGGAGGCTTAACGGATACTGCCGCTTTCAAGGCCCTTTCCACGGATGAACGAAACAGGATTTTAAACACGTTATTAGCTGAACAAAAAGGAACGGACAGGAACGGCGATGCAACAACAAAAAAAGGAAAATCGAGCGGATGTTAATTTATTTTATATGAAACACACACACAAATATTTTTACAATTCATTATTTGCAGCTTTCATGCTGTTTTGTTCCTGCTCACCTAAACAAAATATGTACAGGAACTCGAATGGGTCTTGTACATATTCAATTGTCAGGAGCACATCGAATGCCGATCCGGTGGTGACCGGAAAAATCTATGAATATGGAACGACAGTTGCTTTAAAAACGACAGGAGCGATTAGAGTTGATGGCAAGGTTATGGGTAAAACAGATGCCGAAGGTAAGTTTTCTTTCGCCTTACAACCGGGAACTTATCGTTTTGAAGCCGTTGGTATACCCTATCAGACTTTCGAAACACAAAAAATCAAAGTAGAGAGCAGTGATTCAATTAAGCTAAATATTTATGTAAAGCTTTATAAGAATCCTTTGCAGTAGAGGGGAAAGGCGATTTTCAAAATGCACTTTTAAATACTTTAAGTTATATATTCAATTATTCTGAACCGCGTTAAAACGGCATTAAAAAATGATGGCTTTAAAACTCCTTTAGCAAAAAATTATCAGTAGCGGGAAAATTATTCTATTTTAGAATTGCGTATTGAATAATCGGATTTGGCTAGAAATGATCTGTTTTGAGACTTAAACCTTTCTGATAAATTCAAACTATACCTACAAGGTAATAGAATTAATAAACACTGTACCCCGCGGCATAAGGGAACAAAATCTACCGATATTTTCCACCAAAGCTGAACCGGGGTAAATAAGGGAAGAAAATGCTGCTAAGGGACAGCATATTTAGTGAAAAACCTCCCTAACTACCTACGCTGACAGGCGGCTGCCAAGCGGCCACCTGTTATATTTACTGTTAAATCTGACCAGTTACAATTTAATCATCCGGTACTGTTAAAAACGAGGTGGCTTATCTGCTCTTCCCTTAAGGTTGAATTTTCAAGCCCGGCTCTCGATAGCCCGCCCCGTTTATATGGTTCATCCAAACGCTGACACTCTTTTAATTCATCACCTTTACCGGAAAAGTCATGGATTTTTATCAAGCTATACGCCGCCCGAAGATTAATAACAGATCATGTAGATAAGGTAACAGCCTTATAACTCAGTATTTACATTTCAATGGTAAGTTATTAAAAATGAATAATACCTTTAATTAAAAGATATTATTCATTTTTTATTGAGCATTAGCGCATACAGTGATTCATAATCACTATTTATGAAAATTGTTCCGCAGTCATAAAGTTAATGATTGACCATCTTCATTGCACCTTCGCTGTATCGCTCGCCGATTACGGGATATTGCTTAATCAACCCGTCAATCGCTACAAGATCGGTGCTAGTCAGGTTAACTTCAATCGCACCAACATTTTCTTCCAGGTATTTCCTTTTCTTGGTTCCGGGAATCGGGATGATATCATCGCCCTGTGCCAAAACCCAGGCCAGAGCAAGCTGGGCAGGTGTGCAACCTTTGGTAGCTGCAAATGCAGCAAATTCCATTACAAGCTTATTGTTATTGGCTATGTTTTCCTGCTGGTAGCGTGGCAAAGTTCTCCTGAAATCGTCTTCAGCAAGGATGTTTACATCAAGCGTATTGGTGACCAGACCCCGTGCCAGGGGAGAATAAGGGACAAATGAAATACCAAGTTCACGAACAGTCTGCAATATTCCATTTTCCACATCCCTGGTAAGCAATGAGTATTCACTTTGGAGGGCAGCAATTGGATGCACGGCATGCGCTTTTCTGATTGAAGCCGCTGAAGCCTCGCTAAGTCCAAGATAGCGCACTTTACCTTCTTTTACCAGATCAGCCATTGCGCCAACGGTATCCTCGATTGGAATGTTCGGGTCGACACGATGGGCATAGTACAGGTCTATGGTGTCAATTTTTAGCCGCTTAAGGCTCTGTTCAACGGCGACTTTTATCCAGGCAGGAGAACCATCAAAATAGGTACCCACAGCACTACTTGGCCCGGCAACGCCATCCTTAAAACGGAATCCGAATTTTGTAGCGATAAATACCTTATCACGGTTGGGCACCAGTATTTTAGAGATCAGTTCTTCATTGGCACCATTGGCATACATATCCGCCGTATCCCAAAAGTTGATGCCCAGGTCAAGTGCTTTCTCCAGTGTTGCTAAACTTTCTTTGTCATCTGTAGGCCCATAAGCGAAGCTCATACCCATACAACCGAGGCCAAGCGCAGACAACTGCTCGCCGGTTGTTCCAAGTTTTCTGTATTTCATTGTTGTAAGATTTTATTTCTCAAATGTAGATAGTGAATCCAAAACCTGAATTATAATCCTCAAACAGATCGTTATACTATTCAAACAGCCCGGCGTAACTGAGTAGGTGCTAAACCGGTGTGCTTTTTAAAGAATAAAGTGAAATAAGAAGAATATTCAAAGCCCAGGCCATAAGCAATATCGGAGATGTTCCAGTCGGTATGCTGTAATAAAGCCTTTGCCTCTTTAATAATTCTGGATGCAATATGAGCGGTTGTGGTCTTGCCGGTCACCTCTTTTACGGAGCGGTTAAGGTGGTTGATGTGTACGGACAAAGCGGTGGCATAATCGGCAGGATTTTTCAGTTTGAGTACCAGTGCAGGGGAATCAATTGGAAACTGCCTTTCCAGCAATTCAAGAAACAATGCAGAAACCCTTGATGAGGCATTAGCATAAGTATGGAAATTTGTAGTCGGGCTATTTTTCATGGCCTCATGGATGAGCAGGTGCAGATAGCTCCGTAATACATCATACTTTTGCGGGTAAACGGAGCATATCTCTGCCTGCATTTTTTGAAATATAGCTGAAAGTTCGTCCAATTGCACCTCATCAGGAAAGAAGATTGGGCTACAGCCAATCCTGAATAAAGGTGAATCCCGCAGGTTGTTCACCCGTTCGCTGTGCTGGATGAAATCTTCGGTAAACAGGCAGTACCAGCCCGACTGTTGCTCGGCTTCTGCTTCCCAGGAATAAGGCACAACCGGATTTGAAAATAGCAGTGCCGGACGGTCGATCTGTATCCACTTATCCGCATAATAGATCCTGCCTTTGCCTATGATCAGGGACACCTTGTAGAAATCACGGCGGCTGTACGGACTTACCACGGCGCAGGTCTCCCTGCTGAACACATTGATATGGCCTATGCCCGCATTGTCCAGCGGAACACCGGTAGGTGCATGGCTGGGTAGCCTGTTATAAAAATCGCTGACGCTCTCTGTTTGTTTCACCTTACAAATTTATGAAAATCAAACAAGCTGTTTATAGACCTGTATGGTTTCCTTTTCTGATAACCTATTTATCAAAAAGCATGTGGGCAATTGTTATCTGGCCTGTAGTGACTTTCGTTTTGTCATAGGCCGGGTACAGGGTGTTATCAGAAATCCTATGTCCCTTCAAGATAAGTTATAGCTTCTTGTGTAATAAAAGGTCTCTTTCAGGGATGAATTTAAGGTAGCAGTTATCTGGCTATTAAAAACTAAAAGCAAGCATAAGTGTGAATGTTTGCCACTAAAAAATCATTTTAAGCTTGCAGAACAATACCAATTTTTTTTTAAATACTGCGCTGAAATAATGGGGATACTTGAAGCCAACTTTATATGCCACCTCATTAACATACAATTTTTCTTCTAATAAAAGTCTCTTAGCTTCCATAAGCCGTATATCATTGATATATCCAAATACCGTTGTATTGAAAATTTTCTTGAACCCAAACTTAAGCTTTGTCTGGTTAATACCAGCCTCTTTTGCTAAATCAATTATAGAGAAGTCTTCATGAAAATTATTATCGAGATGTGATTTGATACCATATAATCGTTCTATATCTATAGGCGTCAATCCTGATGATCTTGAAATATCTGCCCTATTATCCAACTGAGTAGCCTGTGCTAAAAAGAGTTCGACTATTTTCGCTTCAAGAAATAATCGCTTCATAAACCATTGCCGCTGACTGGTATGGCGGCCAATGGACTGCATTGTATTCCTTTGCATCCGGTGGTCAATTAGTGGCCGCACAGGAACCTCTTTGCCTTGCGGAGATTGAAGAAAATCTGAGGAATGGCAGTATCAGACCTGACCAGGCTAAACGGTTGAAAATGCTGAAAATCTATTTTGAAAGTAAAACATCTAAAGTAGTTTAGCGGATGTGGTCCGTTGAAAACAGCATCAAAACGGGCTCATCTTCTAATTTGAAACAGGATCAATACGAGGTTCAAATTCTGACAATCCCCAATGTTTCCATATCGCCCCGAATGGGCATAGATTTGCATCCTTTGCTGCAATAATTTTATTTTTATCAATTGTTTTATAAAATTTCGTGGGCATCAATTTAAGCAACTGACAATGGAAATGTATAATTGATGCTTACTCAAATATTTGAATATTGGCGAAATGCCAATATGATGTAATCACGTTAAATTAACTATTCGTAATTGGTAGAAAGGCATTACCATCTTCTACATAGTTCAAAAATTCACTAACCATGATATCTAAGAATTTTGATGGCCGCGTAGATTTACGCATTTTTATTTCAGCGAAGCGATGTGAATATCTTGCGAGGCTTACCCCAAATGCGTCTTCACACCACTTTACCAGGGCCGCAATCGTAACCTGACTACCCCTCGTGCGCATATAAACATATAAAGCGTAAACAAGCTCGACCAAATCTGACTTGTCCGAGGGCCACTTGGCAAGAATTTTATTCGCAAATGGCTCATTAGCGAAACCTTTCACTTGACTGTTAGACGTATCAAGGACGGCGTTTTCCCGCCATCGTTTATTTAATCGCAAGCCCACCCATTTTATTTCAGTGGCAAGGAACTCTTTTAGTATATCGGCGACTGCCTCGTTTTCTTTAAACATCACCATAGATGACCGCAGTTTAAGCAAATCTAAATGCAACTGTTTTTTTATTAAGGTTAGTTGAAAATGCTTTAGTCTTTCAACATCATCGTTATCATTCTGGGCTGATTCGTATAGATTAAGCATGTATTCCAAAAAAGCAGGATGATTAAAATTAGTCGATATGAGTTGATCAATAAGACAATCCGATGTTAACTCTTTCCTTTGTTTAAGCCAATTGCTAAATGATTTGAGGTAGTCTACTAAATGGGTGGATGGTTCGATATTTGACGAAATATCTTTTAATACAGATTTCAATATGTTTGATAACCCCTCCTGGATGTTGAATTTTGCCATTTCTCCAATCAGCTTATTCACATGATCAGAAATTGTTATCTTTAATATACTTCGACTGTACCTGTCCGGTTTGTCCCGTTCCTCTATCAAGGTGCCCAACTTTTCCAGAAGTACTCGCAGATAATCGCGTTTTCGCGGTTTTCTATACCTCACGTATATTCTATCACTCAACGCAGCTAAAGCATTTAAGTAGGACTTTTTTTCATCACCCGCCAAAATTAATTCAATCTGCATACTCCAGCAGAGTTGTTCCCAACGTGCGAATAAATCACTCCTTCGAACCTGCACTTCATCGAGCTTATCAATCATTTCCCATAGCGTGAACAGTTCCATCAATTTATCAATCATACGCAATTCACTTTTCGATAAACCTAATTACACAAAATTTAAAGTGGCATAAAGTGGTTACAATAAGTGATTTCTCTCATTTTTGATAATAGGTAAAACCTCTACATATCTTTATGTATGAAATTACTTGTGTTATTGTAGCCTTGTTCTTCAAGCTGGTCTTTTCATAAAGCTCTGAACAGGATTCTCAACAGTTTTTCGGCGATGAACATCCTGTCGGATACTTATTTGTAAGATAATCTGTCATTGACCGATAAAACAATTTCTGTTTTCCGGTTGCTCAGACGGTAAGAGCGGCACATTTCTTCAAAAATGAGTTTTCCGTTTCCCTGGCTGGCAAGTTGCAAAAGGTGGACGTATTCCCCACGGACACTTTGTATAGATTTCCAAATAAGATAAAAGTAATCCTAATACTCCAGGTGCTGGTGATAAAACCTCAACAAAGAGACTGCTTTCAACCAAAGCCCAAAATGTCAGCGATGCCCATGGCCTAACCGCGGAATACATCACTATTTGTTCGATATATTGATCTTGATTTCTTTCAAAATCCGCAATTGTTAAATTGCGGTTCAATAACTCCTCAACTGATAGTGATTGTGGAACCCATGTCAGCGGCTTAGATGATGTGTCTTTCATAGCAAAAAAATATATTGGTTATGAGATAAGCTAACCCAAGTGGTTCCTTTCTTTCCGAAATGAAAATATTCTTACTGGTGAACATTCTTTCAAAAATATATAGGAACTTAAGAAGATTAACTTTTAATTAATTGCAAAGGTTGGCATCGAAAACCCTTGCTGTCAAGTGTCTTTTCCATAGAAAATTGAGGCACCCAACAAAAATTTTACTAAAAACAGCAGAAATCAGGCGGTATTTATGCGAAAAAAACGGAAAAATCTATTTGCAGCCCTTGCCGGGTTTAGCTTATATTTGAAGGAGTATAGCGGTTATCCCTACTTCATTGATTATTTTTTACTTTCATGGAAACTGAATTAAAAAAAGAAGAGCTGCTTTTGCTCCACACAAAAATCTGCGATCTCCCTGTTTCTGAAAAACTAAGAAAAGGTTGTAGTGCAATGGACTTTAATACCTTGCAAGAAATCGTGGACCTGGGTTGGGGAAAGCTCATGGAGAAGAAAGGCTTTACGTTCCGGTGGCTAACCGAACTGACCGATTTCCTTGAAAGCCGGGCACTGATTCATTTATTACAGGCCCGTCCTAATCCGCCGGGGGATGATCATTGATCCATTGAACAGCTTGCAAAAAATAGGATTTTACTTTATCAGATGTCAGCTGTTTAGGATTGTTATACTTGTTCTTGATATACCCTGTTGAGAAGCTTTGCTGATAATCCGTTTCGATATGTTTGGCGATATAATCAAAATAAGTGACTTTTTTCATGCCAGTAAAAAAGCCGATCTCAATCAGCACCCTAAAAAGATAGACTACCTGCTCCATTGTCGCTGATACCCGGAGATGGAATGGGCTGAACAGCATGTTTGTCCATTTTTTGTAGGTAATCCTGGATTGTATCTGTAATCGTTTCCTCAGCACGGCTTCCTCTTCCTCCAGTGCTTTAGACAGGATCTCGCTTAGTGAAGGTGTTCCCTGTTCATAACTATAACGCCTTTCCACCGGAATGGACCGCAGGTCACGGATCTTTTCGGCAACCTTGACCAATTCGTCCTGGTAAAATCCGACCTGATCATCATCCGTTTGCATGGTTTTAGTGTAGTAGCAGATCAACGGGAAATAATTAAAATTCAGACGGATCATTTCCAGGAAAAGCCGTTTTCGTAATTCCGCGCCGGTATGATTGTTCACCAGGTGATAAAGAGCCTTGACGAATCCGGTTTGGTAATCCAGCTCAATGCTGCTTTCGACAGGCCGGTAGAGTGGCCTGGCCAGCACACAAAGGTACTCGCCGATGAGTTTAACCAGGGCTTTATCCTCGCCGCTGGCTGTGAGCGCCCGAATGATCCTGGTAATCATTTTTTGGTTGTCAGCTGCACAGGCTCGTTTCAATGCCAGCGGTACTTTAAGCTGACCGTTAAAGGCAGAGGCATATATCTCCTTCAGGTACCGGTATATATGATTTAACGCGTAAAGCAGGCAATTGATCAGCAGGTACTCAGGCTTATTTCCGACCGTATTTTGCAGCAGGTTAAAATACCTGTCCGAAACTTCGCTTATTTCGGTTTGCAGGTATTCGATATGCTCCGATTTACGGCCCGGATCGCCGCCTAAGTGGTAAATGGTTTCCCGTGTGACCTGTATGGCCCGGTCCCGTTCCTTCATGATCAATTCCCGGACCTGGTTTGCCCATTCCGGATCGTCGTGTTCGGGTACTGTTAAAAGAAGCTCCTGCACCAGGTGCTCCATCGCTGCTATTGTTTTCATAGGTTTATAATTTAGGTTTGATGCTTAACCGGTTTGCCGCTTTGTTTTCGCCGCGTCAAATGTCCATTTCAGGATTTGCCGGACCGTCCGGATAATTTCTGCACGATCGGCTTCCGAATGAATATCTATCCCGCATTGTGTGCTCTTATTGGACCGGGCATGCAATACGAGGTAATAAATGCCTGATACCAGCAAAGCCGCTACCGCCTTAAAATTTACCTCAGATCCTTCAAAATAGGGATCGGTTTGTTTAAAGAAATCATCGGCAAGGTTTTCCCTTCCCGAACCGATGTCATCCATAAGGGAACATTTTTCCGTGATCTCCCAAAGGATGAGCTGCTGCATTTCCTCCTCCTGGTAGAAATAGTCAAATTGTTTTTCCAAGGCAAAAACCAGCATTTCGATCAATCCTGTTTTTTTTCGGATCTTCTCAAGCATATCCGACATTTTTGTTTTGGAGGACATCCAATAATCTTTTTCCCTGATGTATATCTCGATCAGTTGATCCAAAGTGTCGAAGTATTTAAAGATCAGGCTGGTCGTTACATCCGCCTCCCTTGCAATATTCCGGGCTGATAAACCCTTGTACCCCATTTTCCTTATTACGGCACCAACCGCGTCAATCAGCTTACGTTCGGTCAGTGGCCTGTTATTGGTTCTTCCTGAAACTTTCTTATATCCGGTTTTCATAACGGTTTTCTTTACTGCTCATTAATATTTGCTCTTTGATGTGCTATACCGATCCTTGAATCCACCCAGGCAAAGGCATTCAGGGCTTTGTCAAGTTGCTCTTCGGTATGGGTCGCCATCAGGCTCATCCTGATCCTGGCGTCTTTCCGTGATACCGCAGGGTAAATAATGGGGTTAGTATAAATGCCTTGTTCCAGTAATAAACGTCCTGCTTCGCCGGTTTTTGCCGGGTCGCCGATCTTGACTGGAATAATAGCGGATTCCGTGGTGCCGATATTCATGCCCAGGCTGGTCAGCCCTTGCCGGAAGTAGCGGATATTTCCCCAAAGCTTAGCCATCCAATGCGGCTCTTCATCCAAAAGCCTGACCGATTGGATGACCGCCGCAATATCGGCAGGTGTTCCTGCTGCTGAAAACAGGTGCTGCCGGGACTGGAATTTTAAAAGACGGATCAGTTCCGGCCTGCCGATGACATAGCCGCCTATACTGGCGAAAGTCTTACTGAAGGTGCCTGTGATCAGGTCTACTTCATCAAGCAGGCCATAAAGCTCCAGTACGCCACGACCTGTTTTACCGATTACGCCGATACCATGCGCATCATCTACGACTAAATATGCCCCATACTTTTTCGTGAGCGCCAGTATTTTGTCCAGTGGGGCCATATCGCCATCCTGCGAGTATACACCGTCGATGACGACCATTTTGTTCCGGTAAGCTTGCTGCGCGTTCTTTAATACATTTTCCAGCTTGTCCAGGTCGTTATGCGGGAACGTTTTAACATTGGTGAGCTGCCCGCCCTCTTGGACGCTGGCGTGTACGCCCATGTCATAGATTGCAAGGTCTTCCTTTTTCATCAGGCATTGGATCGTTGCGCTGTTGGAAGTATAACCGGTCGTATATAAAATGGCGCTGTCCTTATCTCTTTGGAAGAATCCGGCGATATCCCCCTCCAGTTGCTGGTGAAAAAGAAAATGCCCGCCGATAGCGGGAGAAGCGCCTGAACCTGTCCCATACTCAAGCACCGCATCGATGGCCGCCTGTTTCACTTTGGGATGCTGTGTAAAACCCAGGTAATCGTTGGATACGAACCCGACCAGTGGCTCAGGCCTGGTTTTGCCTGGAAGCAGTACATTTATCTCCGGCCCGCAACCGGAGGTGCACACCATCCGGTAATTAAGGTGTCCGCGACTATCCAGAAAGTTCAGATAGTTATTAAATACTTCGGCCCTGGCGTACATATTGTAGCCTTCCATGTTTTCAAAATCCTTGAAACTGGCCCTCTCAAAGTCGTTTTTCATAGCGTAGCGGTAAGTTTGTTAGTGCTTACGCTTAAATTTAAAATGCAAAAAATTAAAAAGCGGTCACTTTTGCCCGCTTTTTTATATTTTTTTAACTATTCGTTAAGTAAATTTTGTAGGTTAATTATCCAACGATAAATAATGTGTCCAAAAATGAAAAAATAGCAACCGTGAACAAAAATTTACTTCTTTTATTAAATTATTGATAAAAAATCCCCCATTTTTTGTTGGGTGCCTTAATTTTCCCCGAAAAAGACACTTGACCACCATTTTTCAAAATGTTTCATTTGCACCTTTCCCGCCATTAATTTTTTAATATTCTGGAAAAATATTTTTCTAAATGGAAGAAAAAATTACTTTTTGGACGTCAGATTTAGAGCGATTCGTTGTAAAATCTGATCAAAAGGCGATTGCGATGGCACAAAAGGTTGGAAGATGGAAACATTGGTCAAATACATTTTTCCTAACGGAATGCTTTCGGCTAAAGACGTTACCGGGAACCTGCCAAAAGGTTGCCGCTTACCGGTCAGTTATGCCAGGGCCTCCTTGTGCCAATTGCCGGAAGGAGGAATGCTCATCCAGCACTATACCCATTTACTTTTCAATATAGAGGTACTGGAATTTAACTTAGACCGTGATCTGAAAGCCGAATATGAATTGAACTTTCCCAGCGTGTTCCTGTTCTGTATGTTACAGGGCGCTATCAAATTTTATACGATAGAAGGAAAACCTATATATGAAGCTATAGGAGATATATGCTATGGCACTTTCAACCAGGTGGCCAGATACCGCTATGCCCTTGGCCCCGGTATACATCGTGTGTTTTTCATGATCCCGAACACCGAACTCATTCATAGTCACCCCGACGAATATCCTGAACTACTGGAATTACTAAACAATATGAAAAAGGGGTTTGACAGATATGGGCACATGCCCGAATGCCCTTTAACGGGGAGAATCTTCCAGCTGATGCTGAGTTTACTGACTTATCGACCCCAAGCCGGTGAAGACATAGAAATTAAATTGCTTGAAAAAGGCAAAGCCCTGCTGTTGGAATATCATCGAATGGTGAGCCTAATGCAAAGCCAACCGGCGTACCGTGTCAAATATTATTTAGATAGGAATTACAGGGATAGTAAGCTTTCTAATGACAGCATCGCAAGAGAGTTTAAGATTTCTAAAAGAAGCTTAACTCGGTTATTTAAAGCAACATTCAGGATAGGTCCATATGCTTATCTGATTGATACCCGATTAGAAGCAGCAAAGCGACTATTAAGTGAACAAAAACTGCCTGTAAATCAGGTTTACAAAGCAGTAGGTTACAAAGATTTACGGAGCTTTCGTGGCCAGTTTAAAGAAAAATTCGGCATTTCCCCCTCGCAATGTTATTAAGTCTTCAGGCTATTTTCACGGATTTGGCCAAAAGCGGAAGAAAAGGGCCAAAAATACATGCCAATTCCCCAATATCGTGTCCTTTTTCTTCTCACTACCCACTTTGTTTTTTACCGAGCTTTATGTCATTAATTAACAGGAATAAGGATTTAAGGTGCTACGTCGGTTTTCAATTGGGCTTAATTCAAATTATCATGAAAAATGTCTTCTCAGGTCAGCTAAGTATTGCACAACAAAACAATTCAGGTAGTGATACCGTCGCAACTGCATCATTAATCCGTCCGGCTACCTCTGTAAATTTTACAGGAAAGCCCGTTGTAAAAAATGGATCAGGCATGGAAAAAGCATTCTACGTACACTTAGAAACTTATGCGCCTATCTTAAAAAGTGAACGGATCGCATACCGTGAAAATGAAAAAAGCTTAATGGTGGGAAAAGATCAACTCCGGGCAGGCTGGGTTATTTTTCTTTCCTGCAAGACCCTTGATACCATTGCTCTTTTAAAACAGGTTCTTCCACTGCTTAAAAGTAAAAACCTGTCGTTTTGCCTGGTCAAAAATCAAATCACCCAATACCGCCTTAACGCAGGGGCATTCGGGGAAAATGAAGTCGGAAAAGTTATTTCGATTTTCCCGCCATCAGAAGAAGCTGCAAAACAACTTGTTGCAGAACTAAACAGCCTGACTGAAAGCTATAAAGGCCCCGTTATTCCGGGAGCCCTTCGTTTGGGCAACCTGGTTTATGTACAATTAGCAACTGATGGCAAGGAACCGGGACAGATACAATTATCATTGCCTAACATTAAAAAAGTACCATTTGCTATCCAGGAAAAATTCAGGATAAGAAACAGGAGGAAACCTATACTCGGCAAGTATTATGTACCTGTACAATTGCTCAGGGCTTCTGCAAAAGGCGATATCTTTAAGGCGATCAACCTCAAAAAGTTTGCCTTCAACTGGTGTTTGATCAAACAAGGCAAACCAGTTGCACTGGATGACCATTTTGACCGCGACATGCGTGACCGCCTACTTTGGCAAAAAGAGGTGCTGGAAACTATTGGACCAGATATTCCGACACCGATGATACTTGACTATTTTGAAGAGGGCGATTCCACTTACCTCGTTTTAAGCTTCGCTGAAGGGGAATCATTAGGTAAAGTGGCCCGCGGTATTCTGAATGGCAAGACATGGAATGAGCTCGAAGCTTTGCCCCAGATTCAGCTGCTGGACTGGTTTTTAAAGGCAATAATCATCGTTCATCAGATTCACGAGAGAGGCTTTGTCCACCGGGATATCACCGATAGTAATTTCCTGGTACTGGAGAATCGGGAACTTTGTATCATTGATTTTGAGTTGGCCTACTCCATAGCTCAGCAAAAACCTAATCCGCCATTCTTATTAGGAACGTTTGGTTACGCGGCCCCCGAACAAATAGCACATGCAGTCGCTCATCCGAAGGAGGATATTTATTCGCTTGGTGCCTTACTGTGTTTTTTAGTTACCGGCTCACCTCCATTTGAGTTTATTAACAGCAATCCGAATATGACGAGGGTCAAACTAACGCGCCTGACCGGAAACAATGCATTAACCAACCTGATCATGCAATGCCTGAGTTTAGAACGGCGATCCAGGCCGGAAATAGCTGACCTTGAACAACGGATATCAACTTATATAAACACCATTAAAACATCATGCCATGCGTAAACAACAATGGATATACGAGATATTTGCTTATTTGCTGGCCCTGCTTTTTTTATTCACTGCGGCGAGTAAACTATTTGATTTACGTCACTTCGTGAGGGAAATCAATAACCAGCCCTTCGATGACCGTTTCACTCCGGCCCTTGTTTACGGGTTACCGGCGATTGAACTGATCGCTGTTGCCTTGCTGGTCTGGCCAAAAATGAGGTTAAAGGGATTTTATTTGTCTGCGGTACTCATGTTTGTTTTCACAGTCTACGTCGCTTTGGTCACCTTTCATTTTTATAACCGGGTTCCCTGTGCTTGTGCCACCGCTTTTAAGCACCTATCCTGGCCTGAGCACCTGGCAATGAATGTTGTCTTTTTAACCCTATCAATAACAGGCATTATCCTTCACCATAAAGAACATCATATAAAAATCAAACAGCCATATCCCATCAGGGCTATGGTATAAAATATTCATGCGCAACGAATCAGGGGAAAGCTGAAAACCTGTGAATAGAGTAAGCTTATCTACATCAAATCAATTTTTTATGTTAAACAACAAGAAAAATCTCTTAAAAAGAGTTCGTATTGCGATGGTAGCCATCGTTACGATTATTGGTATTGGCGGTGCTTACGCCATGACCCCGCCTTCAAACCAGGCGAATCATACCTATGGGGTATTAAGTACTGGAACTAACTTTTATCATGTCACCACGAGTTCAGATGGCATGTGCCTATCCAACCCAAGCAGTACTTGCAAAATAGTAAGTGCGGCGACCCCTGATGCTAACGGAAACATTCTCAAATCGGCCGTGATTTCGTCAACGCCGGGAGATTACCCTCAGTAAGGGCCACTTAGTCGTTCTAAAATAACTTATTTCAGGACGGCGAGGTGCAAAAGAATAAAAGGAAAGGCATGCGTTTTTCCTTTTATTCTTTTTATTTTTCTTGCTCTATAATAGCCTGTTGATTTGATCAATCATGTTAGTAGCGGTCGATATTTCCATATTTCCAAACTGAACTATTCTTTGCTGCCTATCTAAGATTATGGGTTGCGGATAGGCTAAAATCTTGTAATTTTCAATAATTGGGTTCTTGATACCTATTCCATCAGTATAAAGATTGATAACAGATTTTGATGTATAATGGCCACTATTTATACTTTGCAGCCAATTTTCTCTTCTGGTATCAATGCATACCGATATAAATACAACATCTTTGTTATTTTTAAATTCGCTTTCAACCTTTGAAAGATTATCGCCGTAAAATTTACGACATCCGGGACAACCTGTAAACCAGAAGTCCATTACAATTACTTTACCATTAAAATTTTTTAAAGAAATTCTGTTGCCTGAAGTGTCCGGAAGATTGAAGTTGTACGCTGATGCCCCGATAATTCTTGAACTATAGCCATTTAGGTCATTAAAATAAGCAGAGCCTTTTAAACGTATTAAAGCGTCTCTCAATATGTTGCTGTAATTTTTTATTCTAAAACTATTTAAACTGAAATAAAGGCAGATAGCACGGTCCAAAAGAACACCCGTGTAACTCGACCTAATCCTGAAATATAAAGTATCAATATTGATAACTCCTTTAGCTAAGACTTCTTTCAATTTACATTCATTTACCTGATATTGAGTATACTCATTAGAGATGCTTGAAGGGGGTAAAGAATGAGGATTTATGCCAAGTTCTTGAAATGACTTGAATACGGAAATAAAGTTATCCCTTTTGGATTTGTCAGATTTTTTGAAATTCCCTATTAAAGTTTCACATTCCGCGTTTTTAACACTATAAAGAAAGTCTGTTTCAAGTAGATCCACCGTAGATCGCTTCATCAGCCGCTTTCTTTTTTCCAGTTGGATTAAACCTGTTTTAATGATTGCTTTTTGAATATCGGTCTGCCTGTAATGTCCGTCCGGTTGCAGACCTGTGGCTCCATCGTAATTATTATAAAATATGGAGTCCAGTTTGAATTTTGCTTCGTATTTGATTGCCCCGGCACCAGAAAACGAGATATTTAATCTATGGTAGTCAAATGAGTTATCATTCAACTTTGCTGGTTTAATCTTGATTTTTAGGCTATCTTGTTTTTCGACAAAATAATACGGCATTAAAACCGCATCAAACTGATCTTTACCTTCAATTTTTGCTGCTTTTCTTATTCCCAATAAAATATATGCTTTACTATCGTCAATTGGAAATGAAAAGTCGAAGCTTTTGCTTGCATTTATGCCTGCACTGTATTCTTTATAATTATTGAATGAATGTTCACCTAAGAAATGATGAAATACCCGTATGACTAACGAGTCATTTTTTTTCGCTCCAACAAGCTGAATTGAAATCTTCACATTGTCTTTTTCTTTAGTAGCTATTTTTCGGGTATTTAATTCTAGGTTGGCGTAAATCTGTAAAGTGCTAAAACATATTGCTGCACCAATAAGGAAAATTATTTTTACTTGCTTTTTCATGGTTATCTTGGGTTTTGTTGCAACCCGCCTAATTGAATTTCATCATCTGGAAGCGGTAATGTATAATCATTGTCATTAGGCAAGAGTGTATAGGTTGTGCCAAGATATGTCCGTGTTAAGGTTGTGGCATATTGGGTGTCCAGATTAAATCGCCTTAAATCTTCCCATCTCATGTTGCCAGTGTAGGGCATTTCTTTTCTACGTTCCAAAATGATACGAGTCATTAATGATACAGGATCGCTAATCGTCAATGGTTGGAAGGAGCCTGTTGCATAGCGGCTTTTGAG
The DNA here is from genome assembly GCF_000166195.2 of Mucilaginibacter paludis DSM 18603. Taxonomy (NCBI): domain Bacteria; kingdom Pseudomonadati; phylum Bacteroidota; class Sphingobacteriia; order Sphingobacteriales; family Sphingobacteriaceae; genus Mucilaginibacter; species Mucilaginibacter paludis. The sequence goes on along the minus strand of NZ_CM001403.1, from coordinate 8,079,928 downwards.
AAGTAAATTTAGATCAGCTAACGCACTGGAAAGATTCCCATTCCTTAAAGAGCATTCGGCCCGGATCAGGTAAAGTTCATCAGTGGCAATGCCACAAAAGTTATAACCGGCTGCTGAGTAAGTACCTTTAAATTTATAGGTGCCTGTTGTTCCGTCAGGGTAATAGAAAGCACTTTTTCGGAGGTCCCTGGCATCGTAAGCTGAATACAAAGTTGGTACAACCCGCGCTTTTACACTTGATGAACTCCATATTGCCTGAAGGCCAAAAGTCATTGCATAAAAAATTACCTCGGGGTTTCCCTTGTTAAATTTCGGAAACGGATTTGCTGAACTGGTTGATAGGGCTAAAGTATTATAATCCAATAAGGTGGGATAGCTTTTTATTGCTTTGTCAGCATAGGTGAACGCATTATTATAATCTTGCATGCTGAGGTAAACCTTCGCAAGAAGACCATTTGCTGCAACTGAACTTGGCCTGGTTCTATATAAAGGGATTTCTGGTAACAAACTAACCGCTTCCTGTAAATCTTGAATGATCTGGTTATATGTTTGTTGTACCGTAACTCTTCGCGGTTTCTCGTTGACATCCGAGTTCAATCTTAAAGGCAGCCCTGGGTCTGCGTTGGACGAACTCTGATATGGTTTACAAAATAATTGTGCTATTTGATAATAATTGAATGCACGAAAAAATAAAGCCGAACCTTTTACATTGTTATAGTCAGTATTCGGTGACGCGGCTGATTTTATCTTTACTAAACCGTCCAATACGATATTAGAATACTCAATAGCCTGGTAACAGTACAGCCAATCGCTCGAAATTCCACCTGCCCAAATATCTTTATTCCATAAATATGCATTGCGGGATTGTGCAGGCAACGCACTAACATTTACATCGCTTATTACAATATTGTCAGTCCCAAGCAGCCCCGTTATTGAATTAAAACTATTCATATCCTGGCTATCATCCATTAATGCCAGGAAATCCGAAAGTGTGGTCGGTGCTACATCGTTCTTGTTAGCTTTAATATTTAAAAAGTCATCTTGCTTTTTACAGGATAAAAGGCTGGAGATTATAAACCATCCTATAAAAAGTGTCACTTTTAAAATTGACCGGTAATTTTTATAATTTTTCATATCAATACATTTAAAAATTAGCGTTGAATCCGAATGAGATAGTAAACGGGTTGGGATAACCGTGAGAAAGTACTGATGGAACATCAGGATCAATTCCAAATTTGTTTGCTCTCCATAAGATGCCGAGATTGCTCGCATAGCTATAGATTTGCAGGCTTTTGAACGGCATTGCCCTCCATTGTGACTTTGTTAAGCTATAGCTGAGTCTTATGTCCTGCAAACGAATATTGTCGGCATTGTCAACCAGGATGGAAGAATATTGATAAAAAGTATTTCTGTATTGATCCGAAGGGTATACTACTGAAGGAACGCTGGTATGTGCTTCGTCTCCGGGCTTTTGCCAACGCTGGCTAAAATCAACGCTCTGGCTGTAACTTGAAGAAATAATATCCGCATAATTAACGCTGGTAGAAGCACGCCGGAATACATATCCCAACTCATAGGTTATATTCACTGAAAATGTGAAGTTTTGATACGAAAAATCATTTCTAAATGAACCATAGATGGTAGGTCTTGCAGAACCGTTGTAAACAAGACTGTCAGGCTTATAATTTGATATGATACCGGAGTAATCTTTACTTACTTTACCGTTAAGGTATCCTTGCGGATCACCGTTAGCGGGATCAAGGCCCGCCCATTTGTAACTATAAATTCCATACAAAGCTTTACCTGGGTTTGGTAGCCCACCTCCACCGGATTGCTGGAGCGTTGTGCTTGTAAAAGAGGCATTATAATTAGTTACTTTATCATGAAGTGTACTTAATAACAAAGCAGTACCCCACTTGAACTTTCCTTCGATGTTTTTACTATTCAGCGAAATATCAACCCCTTTTGTCGATGTGCCTGCTGCATTGCCATAAAAGGAAAGAAAACCTGATGAAGTATATAAAGGTATCTTCTCTATCAGGTCTTGTCCATCTTTTCTATAATACTCAATTGTTCCTGAGAGCCGGTTATTTTTAGTGGCGAAGTCAATACCTGCGTTTGTATTTTTTACTTTTTCCCAACTTAATTCAGGATTGGGTGCCGTAAGGTTTAAGATAGCCGGGGCGCCTGTTAATGAAGAAGTTGTATATTTTCCAGTTGCATAAGCACTTCCATTATAAACATTTCCATTAAAGCCATAGGAAAACCTTGCTCGTAAATAAGGGAGCCAATCCCATTTATAAAAACTTTCCTTGTTAATATTCCATCCAAATCCCATTGACCACAGGGGAGTAATTTTGTCATTGGTTTTAACACCAAAAATATTGGCCCCGTCTTTACGTCCGCTCAAAGTAAAGGTATAGCGCCCGTCATAGGTATAGGCGGTGTTGGCGTAGTAAGAAATATACCTGTTCAATGTGCCGCTTACAGTGCCATCCGGTGTAGGAATTTGAGCATATCCGGTTGGGTTGATCATTAAATAATCTGCATAGTCAATTGCACCAACAGCTGTTCCGAATCGGTCATCATACCCCAAAGAATTGCGGATATATCCTGCACTGGACAATTGCCTTATTTCACCACCCGCGATTGCTGTTATATTATTCTTCCCACTAAATGTTTGATCATAGTTGATTTGTGCGCGGTAATTATTGGAATTAAGGTCATAGTTGCCTAAGTTTAATAGACCTCCCACAGGAACCTGATAGGTTGGTGCCGCGCCTGGGTTAATTATTGTAAATTTATTAATCAAATTTCTGGCAGCATACGTTTGCACACTTTGATATTGGTGGCTTTCTACAACCTGTCTTTCATTCTGATATTGTATTTCTGCATTCAGAAAGGAGGCAAATCTGTATTTGACGCCTGCTTTTAGTATCAAATCATTGACTTTAGTGTAATTATCAGCCAGATTCAATTCGTCTAATGGCCGATAATTCCAATCTAAAAAGCCATTCGCTGTTGCGCTATTAGCGTAAGCAGCCCTGTAATCCTTGACAATAGATAGGGGATTACCATTAGTATCTGCAAACTGAGCGTAAGGGTAAATTCCCGCTACCGGCCCTCCAACGGAAATGCCACTACCGTAGTAAAGCTGGTTGTTTTGATAAGTCGTATTTTGGCTGTAATTAATACCTGTAGTAATTTCCAAATTTCTGATTGGTGTATAAGTATTGATGGCATTAACTGTGATCCTGTCGTAGCCGTTTCGAACCATATTATCCTGGTTGTTATCATAGCCGGCAGAAAATGCGTAAGCATTTTGCGAGGTTCCACCTCTTAAGCCAATAGAATATTGTTGCTTTATGGCCTTTCTATACACATATTTTTCATAGTCTCTTCGGACATCGTTATTTCTTAAGGCGTTAATTTGAGCGGTTGCATCCGAGGAAGACAATGTGGCATCTCGCACCTTTGATAAAATGTCGGTGACAGGAGAAACCGGGGACTGGCCCTGTGTATCGTTAAGGTAAGAATCAAAGTAACCTTGTTTAAACAAGTAGGATTCCACATCAATATAATTCGACGCATTTAAATAATTCCGGTCATAATATAAATTGGGCTTATTTTGTATGGTAACGTTACTATTTAGTTCAACACTTAACGGTTGATTTTTCCTGCCCTTTTTTGTTGTGATGACAATAACGCCATTTCCCGACCTTGAGCCCCAAATACTTGCAGCAGCGGCATCTTTTAATACGGTTACACTTTCAATATCGTTAGGGTTTATGTTGCTGATGTTTCCTTCATAAGGAAAATTATCAATGATAATTAATGGATCAGTACTGACGTTCCCTGAAAGTGTACTTTCCCCGCGTATATTAAGTCCAAGCACTCTGTTCGATGGATTAGTAGAAATTGTTGTAGTTGTAAATCCGTTAAACCTTAATCCACTGGTTACACCATTCAAACGGTCAAGTATATTTACCCCGGTACTTCTATTGAGTAACGTATTATCAATCTGAACGAATGAACCGGTCGCTCGTTCTTTGGGCAAAGTTTGATAACCCGTACTCACAACTACCTCATTCAGCTTATTGTAACTTGCATGTAATACAATATTCTGAAAGGGTGTATCATCCCTAACAGTAAAACTGTAGGGAATAAAACCAATAAAAGATACAGTTACCTCGTCCCCCGCCTGTGCAGTAACCGAGAATGTACCGTCACTACTGGTTAATACTGCATTAGCCTGCCCTTTGATCTTGATCGTTGCGCCGGGTAATGGGGTGCCGGTGGTGTCTGTTACCTTACCGGTAATTGGAACAGCTGTTTTGAATACCGCTTTGATCTTTTCTATGGTGGTTATTTCTTTTTTGGATACCACCACCATTTTTTCCTGTATCTGGAATTTCAAAGGCTGATATTGAATAATTTTTCCAGAACTTCTTCGAGGTCTTCATCCTTAACTGTGATGCTGACCGGTTTGGCCGCTTTTAAATTTTCCGTTGACACCAGGAAGTCATAGCCGCTTTGTTGACTGATCTGGTCGAAGACCTTCATCAGCGGGGCGTTTTTTAGAGACAGGGTGATTTTTTGTGCCATGGAATTAGCGCTTACCTGTAAGATGACCATCAGTAGAAGAAACGAGGTGAGATTAAGACGGATGATGATTTTTCTATTGTCGGTAATCCGGCTGAAAACCAAAAGGATAACCGATAGCATTTTTAGGATGCCGCCGGGAGGGCGCACCAAATTTTTTGAGGAAACTTTGTACATTTGCGAGAGCGTGTCGTATGCGTTACACCTTTTTCATGTCGAGTGGGCCAGGTGTGCCGCGGTGCATTAATAGTTTAATAATTATTATTGTAGGTCAGCTTATTAAGCCAGGCTTCCGATGTCTGTCGGTTCCTGGCTTTTTAATTAACTGTTTAACTTGATCTTATTGATTTACTTCATTACGGTAATTCTCCTTCCTGTAATTTTAAAATGAACAACTTGGGTTGATTCCAGCGCTTTCAATACCGCGCTGATGTTTTTATAACGGGATACCTTGCCGTTTAAGCCGCCCGTAGGAACATCTCCCTGGTATTGCACTTCGATATTATACCAGCGGGAAAGCTTGCGCATAATGCTCGTGATACTTTCATCATTGAAACGGAAGTAGCCGTTTTTCCAGGCCATAGCTTCTTCAAGATCCGCCTTACCGACCGTTAAGTTGTCACCAGACAGAGATGCCTGTTGGCCGGGTTTCAGGATTTGGCTTGCCTTCGTATTTGCAATTGAAACTTTGACGCTTCCCTCTAACAGGGTTGTGGTAGTCGCTTGTTCGTCCGCATAGCTATTGATATTAAAGTGAGTGCCTAAAACTTCAACTTGCTGCTTACCGCTCTGGACGATAAAGGGATGATTTTTATCTTTAGCTACTTCAAAGTAGGCTTCACCGCTCAATTCTACTTTTCGAGTTTTGAGGCTAACAAATGAAGTGGGGTAAGTCAGCGACGATGCAGCATTGAGCCACGCTTTGGTGCCATCCGGCAACATGATCTGGTACTGGCCACCATTAGGTGTACTGATCGTTTGGATACCTGTGTTGTTACCTGTTATTGTAGAACCATCATTATAGGTCAGCTTATTTTCGGAAATAACAATTCCCGTCTTTGTATTACTTAGACTGATCTTTTTGCCATTCGCCAGTGTTAGTATCGCTTTGTTTATCCCCGGCGCTATGTCATTACTATATAAAGGCGCTGAGGCAGTATCTTTATTTTGGCGATACGTAAATACGCCAAGCACGATGAACATTACAGCAGCTATTGCGCCTAAAATCGTCCAAAGCTTGAGTGCTTTAGCTTTTGCGTTATGATGGCCTGGCAGTTTGCTATATACATCGGCAAGCAGACTTTCAATTTTCTCAGGAGACATCCCAATGTCGTTTTTATCTTCATTAAGCTGTAAATACCATTGTTCTAATAAAGCTTTTTCGGCTTCTGTGCAATTACCTTGCTGATATTTTAAAAGGAGTTTCTTAGCTGCCTCGTTTTCCATCATATCTTATGATTTTAACTATTTTTGAGATCAACACAAAGAGGTGTAGAAAAATGGGACTAAATAATTCCCGATTGTTGTAGTTTCTTTAAAACTGTCGTCACAAGCAAATATTTTCTCAATCTTTAACTATATAAGTTGCGCCGTTACATAATAGATTAAAGTTTCTAATATTTGCATTATGAGAAGAAAAGACGATATTCTCTGGAAAGGAATACTCGAAGATGTATTCGATGATTTTTTAATGTTTTTTGATCCAGAAGCGGAGCAATTTTATGACTTTAATAAAAAATTTGAATTTTTAGACAAAGAGTTGGAGCAGGTTTTTCCACCGGAAAACGATGAATATTCTCCAAAGATCATTGATAAACTGGTCAAGGTATTTACCCGTGATGGTAAAGAGGAGTGGGTCTTGGTGCATGTGGAAGTGCAAGGGCAATACCAGCAGGATTTTGCCCAGCGCATGTTCACTTACTTTTATAGGATACTGGACAAATATCAGAAGCCGATCACAGCTTACGCGATCTTTACAGAGGCTATTTACAAAGAAAGGCCCAACAGTTTTCAAATTGAGTTTAGGGGTACGAGCCTATTGTATACATTTAATACCTATAAGATCAGCAGACAAGATGAAGCAGAGCTGCGGGCGAGTAACAATCCCTTTGCTATGGTGATATTGACTGCAAAAGCAGCCATAGCTGGAAAAGATTATTTTGATGAGAAGGAACGTGATGCCTTGTTATTACAATTGAAATTAGAATTAGTCAGGCAGTTACTCACAAAACAGATAGCCAAAGAAAAAATCCGGGTACTGATGAATTTTTTAAGGTATTATGTCCGTTTTGAAAACTCGGACATAAATACTAAATTTGAACAAGAGGTAGAAATATTAACAGGAAGGAGTAATACAATGGGCTTAGAAGAACTTTTGATCGATAGAGCTAAACATGAAGAAGCCGTATCCATTGCGCGTGAAATGAAAAAAGATGGTATATCTATTGAGCAGATTGCGAAATTTACCAAATTGACTATTACGGAAATCGAGAAACTATAATTGATTCGAATAGCTCCCTTAATTAAAAATATACGAGCCTTAGCAAAATTGCCAAGGCTTTTTTTATGGTTATGCCGGGTAGATTTTATATTTAACAAAAATCGATTCTGCTGTATCAATCACTTGATCAAGGTGATCCTTAGTTAATTCTTTAGGTTCGACAAATAAATGCTCAAAAATCTGTTTCTGGTCTGACGTAAATTGATGGCCAAATTTTTCATACCCGGCCTTTAGGGCTTTGGCGATAATAAGCCAAATATGTTTACAACCGACGCGGTACTCGGTTTCCAGTTGCGTTATACTGCGGTTATCTATCCTGGGCAGGCCCTTCGCAATGTTTCCTTGTTCTAAAGTGTATAGTCTTTCTGCATGTTCGAAACTGCGGTAGACATCGGCATCCACATCTTTTTTGCCATATCTGCCAACCTGATATATTCGTCTCAGCAGGTACTCGTAACTCATTGCATCGGCCATCTTGATAAGTTTAGATTTGTGTTTGGGGTTTTGTAAGCTTATTTGCTTGTTTATATTGCTGCACCTTGGAGAAAGTGGCACATGAACCTTTGCGCAACAACTCATTGTTTTTATTTAGAACCATTTTCTTTTTTAACCAAATCACGAACAATCTCATAGATCTTGGCAATACTTTCAATCGAATTTTGATTGATGCAATGATTGTAGTTTATAATCGTATTGTTTTCTGAAAGTATATTAGGTTGAAAAGGCAAATCATATTTGAAATTTCTAATTACTGCAACCGGTATATTCAGAAACACAGCAACCGCGGTTATGATTGCATCATCAATTTCCGTACTCGTTATCAATTCTACGACTTCAGCTCTTTTAAGGTTTAAGCCTTTTCCCAAGTCGTCAATAGACACATTGAGTAAGTCCATAACACTTTTTAACTGAAGACCTTGATGGGTTTGCATGTGTATTTTTGTCGTATCCATTTTATTTTCTATTGTTGCTATTGTCCTTTAAATCAGCAATGTCTTTCAAAAGCTGATTTTTCTCAATTTCACTTTTTAACAATCTCTCATAAAGTTCGGTGATTTTTTCGATGGACTGATAATGGTTGGTTACATCGCAGCGTTGATTAATCACTTCATTAGTATTTATAAAATTGTTAAAAGAAGCATCATCATCAAAGTTAACGATTGCCTCCATAGATACTCCTAATATTTCAGCGATTTTTCCAAGTGTTTCTTCATTGACTATTTCGCTTTGTTCGATTTTAGACACCGCTTGTTGTGTAATCTGTAATTCTGATGCAAATGCTTTTTGACTAATTCCTTTTATCTGCCTTAGACGTCTGATCTTTGGACCGATATGGATTTTGCCAACGCCTTTTTTTTCTTTCAACATAACTACCTCCTGTTTGTAAATTACAACCAATATTACTAATAATACAATTAAAATACAAACTTTTACAACCTGAAAAATTTTCCGAACATCAAATTATCGCTTATCTTTAACGATTATTTAATAGAATTTTCAAAGAATTAAATAGAGAACAATAGTTATAGGAGATAACTATTGGAATTGATAAATTTGCAGTACTTACATTATAGAGCACTGTAAAAACGAGCTTCGCAGCTAAATCTGGTAAATTTTCCGAAGCGGAGTAAGTTAGGCATCTGTTCCCTATACGAGCGATAGGGTACGGTGCTTGCTTATTCCTATACTTCGGGGCCGCTTCGTAAGGAGCGGTCGGCCCACCAGAGCCAGGCTGTAGAGGATAGCAAGCTACCGTGCCCTATTGTTTTTGGCATGGTAGAGCTGGCCTCAAAGAAGTTCATATTATTCACTGATAATATGCTCATTGATGGCCGACTACAGCATTCTTTCTGATAATGAATTGATCGATCTGTTAAAAGAATCGGATCACGTTGCCTTTACCGAAATATATCGTAGATACGCTTACCTGCTATTGGTTCATGCTTATAAAAAGCTACAATATGAAGAGCAGGCTAAAGATGTCATACAAGACTTATTTACTTCCCTTTGGCTAAAAAGAGACATTGTAATCGCGGATGGTAATCTTGCAGGTTATTTGTATATATCCATGAGAAATAAGATATTAAATCTTTTGGCTCGTCAGAAGGTCGAATCAAAGTATATACACTCTTTAAATAATTATATAGTTACAAACAGTAATTCTTCAACCGATCACCTTGTACGGGAAAAAGAGCTGAAAGCCTATATCCATAAAGAAATTCAGGCGCTACCTCGTAAAATGAGAGTCGTATTTGAGTTAAGCAGAAACGAACAACTCAATAATAGGGAAATTGCATTACGATTAGATACCACAGAAAATAATGTATCCAAGCAGGTTAACAGAGCCCTTCGAATTTTAAAAGCCAAATTAGGCGTTATCATTTTTATTTATCTGCTCATCAGGCCCTAAACAATCATGCAAAAAGAGCATAGCACCATCGCATTTTATGTGGATATGATTTACAGGTTGCAAATGAAACGTATTGCCGCTGGTTATACACAAGAAGAGCTATCCTTTTTATTGGGTTACCCACCTGATCAGGTCAGCAGAATCGAGGCTTTCGATACCGATGCGCTTGTCCTTTTGACCGACCTAAGCCGCTTGGCCCTTATTTTCGATTGTACACTGCTCTCATTAACTCCAGGCTATCCAATATCACAACAAAAAATAGAAATCCTGACAGATTATGACCAGGATTCTTTTAGAAATTATTATACAGTTTACAGGGTCAATGCAGGAAAGCCAAATGAACTGCTTTATAAGATTATGGAGGATAAAATAGATTATACCAGGCAAAACGAAAATGTAGATGCCATTACAGTTAGACTTCAGGCATTGATGGAAAAGCTTATTGGAGATGGTTATTTTACCAAAGGCGCTGAAGCCTGGGATATTTATATGGATAGCCAGGAGCAAATTAAACAGCGGTACCCACCACGATTATTGCAGCGGGTGATACAATCTTATGTTCTCGGTGACTTGCTCCGGTTAAATTCAAGGCAAGAAGAAAACCGTATCACTTATTACAATAAAAATGGATCCGGACGCTGAATTAAAATATCTATTATTTCAATAAAAAGACATTTATATGTTGAGTTTTTCCCCTACAAATATTGTATTTCATCATATTAAGTAAGCAACCCTGCTTACTTGTGATAAGGTTCCTCTAAAAATACTATAGAAGGGGTAATTTAAGTATTGACCTTGTGAGTTGCGAATTTATTAATTACCGTCAAAGTGAACTCGCACCGTATCATTTATAGCCTGAGTTCCTTCTTTAATTGTTACTTGAATCGCTTTGTCTTTTAACTTGAAATTAATTTTATTGTCATTGATTTTGGTTAATGTATTAAAATCTATCACGAAGTCATCTTGCGATTTCCAATAACCTCTGATTGCATAGACATGGTTCGAAGGAGTATCCTTAAAATAACGATATTTTGTTCCTATGCCTAATGGATAATTGACAACCTTTCCTGATGAGTTGGTAATTCTGAATATAGTATCAGCATAACCGGAGGTGATGATTCGGGCCGTCGAAATATTCATGCTGTTTTTTCCAAAAATCAACGTACGGTTGAATAAAAGATCCTTACGAGCGTTTGCAAAACTTTCTACAGGCAGAATGCGGCTCATTTTTGAGGCATTGGCTATAGCTACATTCAGACTATCAGAGGCAGGTTGATTTTTATTTAAAGCGGCCAGTTGAACGGAATGTCCAATAAGTTCATCTAATCCTCCTTTTTCATCCCAGTCATAACCACCGCCGGTAGCGACGACGATGGCATTATATAACCTATCAACGTGAATTCTTTGGCCGCCCCGGCCTACTGCCTGGAAAGAATGGTCATTATCGACCCAAAATCCATAACCATATCCTTTGCCGCCACTAAAAGGAATTTGTATATTAGTTGCTTTCCTGATATAATCCGCTGAAATAAGCTGGGCACCATTCCATTTACCATTATTCAATAATAAACGTCCTATTTTAGCCATATCATATGGCTTGAGGGCCAGATCTCCCCATCCATAATTAACACCTTTATTATTTTTCGTCCAGTAGAAATTCTTAATCCCCATTGGTTTAAACAGGTATTTATCCGCAAATTTTTCGGGAGATAACTTTGTAGTACGGTATAGAATCTCGGCAAGCAGATAGAAATTACAACTGCAATAAGAGAATTGCTTCCCAGGTGTGTTTGTGCTTGGAATGTTAAAAATATACGCCGACCAGTCGGATGCTTTAAAAAGCCCGGAAAATAAGGTTTCTTCATTATCACCCCCGCAATCCAAACCTGAGGTCATGGTAAGTAAGTCTTTTATAGTTAATGTTTGGAAGTTTTTACTGTAAGACTTAATTTTCGGAAAATAATTTTTAACTAATTCATTTTCATCACGGATAAATCCTTTATCTATGGCTATACCTATCAATAAAGAGGTAATTGATTTTGTACAGGATGCGATATCATGTTGCAAACCATTAGCATAAGGATAAAAATAGGCATCAAAGATGATTTTATCATTCCTTATAATCATAAGGCTGTGGACATTTACCTGTTGATTCCGGACATAGGGGAAGATAGCGCTTAATTTCGAGGAGGAAAAGCCTTCTTCTTCAGGTTCCCCAATTTGAAAAGCAGAAAATTCATCATTTTTTCTGATATTTTTTGACTGTGAAAAAACATGTTCCGCGCAAACGAAAATTAAGATAAGGTATAGTAAAAGCTTCTTTGTCATTGTCGTTTTGTGATCGTTAAATGTAATTTAAATTCTGCACACCTATTAATAAACAAGTTTCCTCTGCGTTCTCATGGAACAAGCCTGGGTGCTATCTACAGTTTTTGGCAGCTTAGGTTGTAGATTTTTTATTCTATTCCCGGAATTATGAGTAATAGGGCCCAATAGGCGGAAGTCTTTTGTTTTTATTTGGAATTATTCTAAATAAGCATTTACTTTGCGACCGCACAATTTTAGTAAACGCCTATGCAATCAAAATAGTCCATAAAAAACCCGGTGATCCATCGCCAAACTTCACACCGGGCCAGTGTTAACAGATCCTTCAACCCATTAATCATTTGAACAAAACTATGAATTCTTCACTATGGAGTAAGAACATTTACTTTACTTTTCTTTTGGTGCTCGCTTCGGTCACCGCTTTCGCCCAAACCGGAACGATTAAAGGCACCATCAAAACTTCTGATGGTCAACCCGCCGCCGCTATTACCATCGGTTTATTGGGCACTACCAGAGGCACAATTACTGATGAACAAGGACATTACCAGTTAACGAAGATCAAGGCCGGAACCTATACCCTGAAATTAAGTGCAATCGGCTTGATCGGCTATGAACAGCCGGTCAAAGTTGTAGGCGGTCAAACGTTGGTTGTTAATCTTAGCCTGAAACAGGATGCAAGGCAGTTAGCGGATGTAGTGATCAGTGCTAACCACCGGCTAAAATTCGGTGATAAGACATCCGACATGGTGGCACGTATGCCGCTGGCCAACCTGGAAAATCCGCAAGTATATTCGGTGATCTCCAGCGAACTGCTGCGTGAACAAAACATCGTTGATTATAAAACCGCGATGCGAAATGCTTCAGGTACCTCTACTATTGCGCAAGCTGGAAACGGACGCTCCTATACGATGATGCGCGGTTTCATCACAGGTAACTGGATGCGCAACGGTTTAGCCGCTTATCAATTTTCGGCGATTGATCCCGCCAATATCGACCGAATTGAAGTGATCAAAGGCCCTTCGGGTACCTTATTCAGTTCTTCAGTAATCTCTTATGGTGGTTTGATCAACCGTGTCACCAAGAAACCTTTAGACACCGCATTTACCGAACTGTCTTACACGGGCGGTAGCTTTGGTTTAAACCGCGTCACCGCTGATGTGAACACGCCGTTAAGCAGCGATAAAAAGGTATTATTCCGCCTGAATGCGGCTGCCGATCATAGCGGCAATTTTCAGGATGCCGGCTTTGAGCATAATTACTTTATAGCACCGAGCCTCACCTATAAAGCCAGCAATAAACTGACTTTTAACTTTGAAGCGGAACTGTATCAGCGCCATACCGGCTCCATCAATGGTTTCAACCTGGCCGATAATACTTACTGGGCCGGAAAAAGCTATAAGGATATTCCGCTGGATTATAACCGCAGCTACCAGGGCAATGATATCGACACCAAGCTAACCAATTATAATATTTATCTACAGGCTAACTACCAGTTCAGTAAACAATGGAAATCCCAGACTCTTTTCACCTTGAACGGGGTTTACGCGCCTCATCAGATGTTTCTGGATAAATATATTTTAGATGATCACCAGATGATTCGCCAGGTTGGCTTGTTATCGGACAAGTACCACCAGACCGAAATCCAGCAAAATTTTACCGGAGACGTGCAGCTCGGCGGCATGCGTCACCGTTTGTTGTTAGGATTTGATTATACCGCTTACCGCCAGGACCCATATTACTACGTGTCAACTAATTTCGATGTGATCAACTATACACAGCCAGGCAACTTCTTTGTAAGCCGTTCGGCTTTTGATAAAGCGATAGACACGCTAAAGAGATCTCCATCGGATCAGAACACCTTTAATTCCGCCGTTTATTTCGCGGATGTGATCAATATTACCGACCGCCTGAATGTTTTGGCTTCGGTTCGGATCGATCATTACGATGATCACGGTTCTCATGACATTAATACAGACACTTATACCGGCGCTTTTAGCCAAACCAAGGCGTCACCTAAATTCGGTGCCGTTTACCAACTGATCAAAGGTACCTTATCTGCGTTTGCTAACTACCAGAACGGATTCAGCTATACCAATGCCAAAGCTGAGGATGGTAAGTTATTTAAGCCTGAACAAGCCTTTCAATATGAAGGCGGCTTCAAAATGGAGAGCGCGAATAATAAATGGTCGGCTACACTAAGCTACTATGACATCCTGGTGAAAGATAAATTACGTACCGATCCGGCTAACACGAACTTTTATTTACAGGATGCAACGCAAAGCAGCAAGGGACTGGAGGCGGAACTAGTAGCTAACCCGGTAAATGGCCTGAACATCCTGCTGGGCTATGGTTACAATATCAGTGAATTTACCAAGGCTGACGCCGACATCCAGGGCAAAAGGCCCTATGGCACTCCTAAGCATTTGATCAACGGCTGGGCCAGCTACGCGCTCCGTAGGGGGGCTTTAAAAGGCTTTGGCCTAGGTTTTGGCGGTAATTACTCGAGCAGTTCGTATGGCGATGATACGGATCTGGTGACCGTACCATCATACGTATTATTGAGCTCGACCGCTTTTTATGACCGCGGGAAATACCGTATCGGCTTAAAAGTGGATAATTTAACAAACGTGCAATATTGGGGGCCGTTCATGCAGCCGCAGCCTACCCGTTCTTATTCGTTAAACTTAAGCTATAAATTCTATTAATGGTTAAAAAGATAGCCGGCAAATTACACCTCTGGCTCGGCCTCGCGTCCGGGCTGGTGGTTTTTATTAGTTTATTTGGCGCAGCTGTATTTGTCTGGCAGACGGAATTGACGAACTGGCTGCACCGCGATCTGGTCTATGTATCGGCAATCGGACGGCAGGAGCTGCCCGTGGATATTTTGATCAGGAGTGCTAAACGGGTAGAACCTGGCCGGGACATTACCTACGTAGCGCGGGAACGTGATCCGCGTAAGTCGGTCGTATTTGACGTAGTCAAACTCAACCCGCACCCGTCCTGGTATTATCAATCGGCTTATTTAGTTAATGAACAGGTTTATGTGGACCGCTATACCGGTAAAGTGCTGGGCATTGTCGACAACCGGCGCGAACTGATCTGGGTCATGTATGCCCTGCACACTTCGTTGCAGCTGAAATACGAGGTCGGCCATTATATAGTTGGTACGGCGACGCTGATCCTGTTTGTTATGGCCCTGACCGGTATTGCGCTGTGGTGGCCTAAACATAAAGCGGCTTTAAAACAACGGCTTTGGTTCCGCTGGAAAAAGACCACACGCTGGCGGCGAAAGAATTATGATCTGCACAATATCGGCGGCATTTATACATGGATCTTTGTTTTGTTTTTTGCTGCTACCGGGCTCGTGTGGACCTTTAGCTGGTGGGAAAGCGGCATTTATCGTTTGCTGGGCGCGGACCCGAAAAAAATGTTTGTCGAACCAAGGGTAAAGCCCACCATTAAAAGTGCTTACACTTATGAAAGCTTGGTCCAAAATGCGGTAAAGCGAGTGCCGCATTGGGAAAGTATCGGTTTGAGTTTACCAGAGGGGGCCAGACCAGACAGCGCGCAGACGCTTTTCTGCGTGGTTCGTTACAATACCGGCTCAGGCTGGGATGAATGGGACGAATACTTGTACAATTCTCAGAACGGTCGTTTATACTATTCCCAGACCCAGGCGCAAAAGCAGTTGGGCGAGAAATGGCGGACGAGTAATTACGCCTTGCATACCGGGAGTATCTACGGCCTTCCTACTAAGATACTGGCTACTTTCATTGCCCTATTCTGTGCTTTCTTACCCATCTCGGGCTTCCTGATCTGGTTGGGCAGGCGGAGAAAAGCAACCCAAATGAGCCGGAAATGACCGTTGGATTACCGCGGATAATATATAAACACAACCTCATTCTGAAAACTATAAAATGACCGACCTCTTTATTCTGGAGTCCTTGATAAGGATTAGCGTATTTAAATAGGATAGAAAGGCTTTTATTGATTTTAAAGATTTTCGAAAATATGTAAGCAAAATGTACGAACGCTTGGGGCACGTACAAAAACAGGAATATATTGCCTATTTTCGTTATAAACATCACTTGCACATACCTTTTCAACAGTGAATAAGAATCATCTCAGTATATAAGATAAATGATTAGAGATTCTGATAAGATAACACTAAAACAATTGGGAGGCCGGATTAAAGTATTGCGGCTTGCCAAAAAGCTAACTTTTCGAAAAATGGCGCTGCGTTGTAATGTTGATTTTAGTGATATTCAGAAGATAGAAAGCGGGAAGGTCAATATCACCGTCATTACATTGATTGAACTGGCTAAGGCCTTGGAGGTTGAGCCGATGGAATTATTGAATTTTAATGAATCTTAAGGATGCTTACTGAAAAAGCTAAAAATTTATTTTCATTTCAAATGATCGATCGGGAGATTGATTTATCTTTCTGTATATCATTTATTTAAATGTATAATTACATGGATAGCACTTGACCGTTCCTGCCATTTATTTCCACCCGGGCTTTTGAGCACTCACTTGTTATTTTTGCTATGTGGAAGTGGGCGCGTCTTTTCAAAAAAGAACTATTATTACTCCTGCTCGATGGAGATTCTGATGAACGAGCCTCCCCTGAATCCGGGGCAAGCCGATGGACGAAAATGTAAATATGGTTTAAAAACTGCTCACGATCCCAAGTCAGCGGGTTGCCGATATCAAGGATATCTTTTGCAAATTCAAAAGTGGGCGCGAGGCTTAAAATAGATGATACTCATAGGTAGATAGTTTATTCGAAAAACTGTCTTGCAAGGTCAGAACGGTTAATTGCTATAGGCGTTCTTCAATATCAAACTGATCGCTTTTTTTATCCTTTCCATTCCTTCCGTTTTATTAAGGTCGATTTCACAAAAAGTGGTATCGGTTGATCTGGCGTGTAACACCAGGTAGTAAATACCTGCCACTAATAAAGCTGACACCGCGCGCAGGTCAATGTCTTTACCTTTTAATTCCTGATCGGACAGTGCAAAAAAATGTGTACTCAACAATTCCCTTTCCTCGCAGACCTCCTTCATAATCCTGGTACTTTGACTTATTTGCCATAAAACGATCTTTTGCATTTCTTCTTCGGTAGAAAAAAAATCAAGCTGGTTGATCAGCATAGCTTCCAAAATATCTTTAGTCCCTGATTGTTTTTTTTCCTTCATCAAATCTCCGGCATTACCAGGGGCTGCGACCCAATAGTCCTTGCTGCGGACGTAAGTCTCGATCAAACTGTCTACCGTGCCGAAATAAAAGGTGATCAGCCGCCTGCTCAAGCCCGCCTCTTTGGCGATATTGGTCGCGCTGAGGCCTGTGTATCCTTTGGTTTTGATAACTGTCCCAACAGCTTCGATAAGCTTTTGGGTAGAGCGATCCTTGTCATTAGATGGCCCCTGGTATCTTTTTTTTGTCATTATGTTTTTTTCGTGCCGACTAATTTATACATTTTTAATAACAGGGGCCATCGGGATCAGCCCACCGACAAAGGGAATGCGCTTTGTAGCAGTGATATTACATCACTAACTACTGATCTTCGTAATCCTTATCTTTTTATTGACATATTCAAATGCATTTAAAACGATGTCCAGGTGTTCACGGGTATGGGTTGCCATCAGGCTTGTCCTGATCCGGGCATCCTTACGGGATACACCGGGATAAACGATAGCGTTGGTATATACCCCGGCCTGTAACAGTAATCTCGCGACATCGCCCGTTTTATGCGCATCCCCGACTTTAATAGGTATGATAGGGGAGGCTGTGCTGCCAATGTCCAATTTCATATCCAGTAACCCTTTTTTATAATAAGCAATATTGTCGTCAAGTTTAGCGCGCCATTCCGGTTCTTCATCGATTAAATCGATGGCCACCAGTAAGCCTGCAGCTGCAGGAGTAGAAGTTGAAGAAAATACCTGCTGCCGGGATTGGAATTTAAGGTAATTGGCGACTTCCGGTTTAGCGATCACAAATCCGCCGATATGGCCGAATGCTTTGCTTAAAGTACCCGATATGATGTCTACTTTATCCAGCAAATTAAATAACTCGATCGTGCCACGTCCCGTTTCACCAAGAACCCCGATTCCGTGAGCATCGTCTACCATTAAAAAACCACCATATTTTTTAGTCAGGTCGTAAATTTCATCCATCCTGGCCAGGTCGCCGTCCTGTGAATAGACCCCATCGATCACCACTAAGCGCGTAAGATATTTTGATTGCGCTTCGGCCAAAGCTCTTTCCAGGTGAACAAGGCTGTTATGGGGAAATTTTTTGACGTTCGTCTCATACAAACCCTCATATACACTGGCATGAACCGCCATATCTACAATGGCGCAATCCTCCGCTTTCAGCATCGCCAATAAAGTCGAACTGTTAGCCGTATACCCGGTGGTATAAATAATAGATGATTCTTTAGGACGGTGAAAGAAAGCGGAAAGTTTATCCTCCAACGCTACGTGATATTCGTGATGGCCGCCGATCAGGGGCGAGGCCCCGGCCCCGGTTCCGTATTTTTCTATTCCTGCAATGGCCGCCGCTTTTACTTTGGGATGCCGTGTAAAATTTAAATAATCATTGGAAACCAGGCTGACACATTTTTCAGGCTCTTTCTGAAAAGGTGAACTTACCCACATTTCGGGGCCGCAACCATTGCTCGTTACAAAACGGTAGTTCATGTGTCCCTGTACTTCCATGTAATCCGTAAAATCCTTAAAAATCTCAGCCCGCTGAAATGCGTTTAAATCCGGTACCCGTTCGAAATCTTTAAAGGATGCTTTTTGAAAATCGATGTTGTGTTTTATTGTCATAAGGTGGATATGTAAATCTCAATAAAAGTATAAAAATTCCCCTTGTCGGGATAATTATTCGGTATGCCCAGGCCCAGTTTAATAAACCATCCACAAATTATTACCAGACCGGTACCTATGATTTTAATTCGGTTATGGGCTATTCTTCCCTTACATCAAATACATCTATCGTGAATAACATCAATTTGCCTATGTATACCAAGAAAGATGGTTCTTATCTTTACCAGGGAAGTTATCTTTCTGACAGGGACAGGGTATGGATTAATTACTTCAATCTTCCTTATGTAGCAAGATCAGATGTTTCTGCTGGGTTAGCACCAACAGTCTATAAGTCAAACAATACGGTAATGACGTACAAGAAAGGATAATCATGGAGATATGCGTTAACAAAAAATGCAGTGAATGTTACAAATAGAAAAGCGTTTGTCACAGCACAACAATAACTCCTAAGACAATTGCCGATGAACGATAAGTCTGGTTAGGGTAGTAAGTAGAGCGTAAGCTTCTGACACCTTTGCACCCCAAATCTTTTATCAGTAATTTTATTCGGAAACCAGAAATTATTCTAAAATCCTAATGGATTGCCATGTTATTTCAAATCACCTTCTACAAACTGCAACTATAATACAGACTATAATCAAACCAATGACAAGTAAAAACCAGATTCTTTTTGAAAAATAGCCTCGTAGGGTAGTGAAAATGTTTATCATAGTTTTAAGTGTTAGCTATAAATTGTATCGAGTTAAATCTCCTTCACTATATAATAAATAGAAAATCTTTGAGCTTACTGTTCTGGTACAATATTCAAAACATAGTATGAATAGGTTAGGCATTAATTAGGCAAATTCATATTTAACTTCTTTTGTTTAACTACCATATAATTGAACAAAAAAGCCAGGATTAAGGTCAGTACCGGTACCATCATTGTTAAATCGTCATTATTTAGGTTTAGCAAAGTAAATATCAATATGGCTACTATAAAAATCCACGATATAGAACGTCTGCTAATATTAAACACCAAAAGCAAATAAAACGGATGGCACCACAGCAGGTTGGAATTGTATTTTAATAGACCTATGCTGGAAAAAAAAGAAATGTAAATCAATGCAACACCAACGATACTGATCACAACGCATATAAACTGCTTAATGATAAGGTTTAGAAGCGATAGCCACTGATTATTACAAAATAAAGGAAGATTTAGCATAATCGCCAATACAAATAAACTTAATGATAATAGGAATAAGGTCGTGCTGGTTTTAAAGTCCGAGGAGGTTCTAAGCCGGTCTTCTTGTTGAGGTAATAACATCTCAGTTCTATTTACCATCTTCTGTCCGTCAACAATGGTGTTTTCTAAACGCCCTTTGAGACTATCAGGTAAAAATAAAGCAGTGCCTCTTGTACAAAGCGTATCGGCATCTTTACCGAGCAAAATGTTAATGCCAAATATTGGGTAACTGTTCTTTTCCAGGCAATTATTGATAAGATTCCGAATAGTGCCGCGCTTCTGTTGGTTGACAGTGTTAAGAGCTTTAGAAAATTCCTCCCCTTTAACCAGGAGTAAAATATCTACAAGTTTAGTGGTACAATTATTTTTGATGAAATCATAATAATAGTATTTATTTTGTGAATGAACCTGCTTTTCAAGTATGGAATAGATCATGTTTTTTTCTTGGCAAGACAGGTTGAGCGTTTGTTCTAATACTGACTGACCATCCAATTGATAGCTGTAAATAAATGACCGATAATCTGTATAAGACAAGTAATACAGCATTTTACCTCGTATAAAATTGACATAAAATAGCGGATCACTATCGTCAAACGTTCCGTAATTGTAGACTATATCGAGGTTCTGTAAAGGGTCTTTAACCCGGATTGCACTGTGTCCAAATAATGCGTAAAGATACTTACTTGTCTTACCGCAAGTCATGATACTAACTGATGATTTGTCTGTCAGTAAATGTTTTTTTGCCGAAGCGACGATAGGAATAAGGACAAAAAAAAGTAAAATAAAGTTCAATCTACATATCATGGACATTTTATTTATCATCCCATCCATGGCCGCAAACGCTGATTTGACGTGAATAAAGATCAAAAGAGATATCTTTCGCCATTATAACTTCGCCATCCGTTTCCAAATGGATAAAGTTCTCATGAATTATTTTCAGGCTCTCAACAAAATGAGACTCTCTCTTTGCCATGCCCTTTCCGTCACTTCGAATAAATCTTTCTTTTTCCATGTCTGACATTATTTTTAAGATGTCCAATATATCAGCATCTCGTATATAATTTAGCCCCAGCAAACGATCGTCTTGTTGAATATCTTGATTGTATTTGTATTCACCCGATACATAGGGGTTTTTAACTACGCTCAGATTATTGATTTTCACAGATCTTTGTTCATTGTTGTATTCCAATGTTATGAGTATTGGCCGGTGAGAGATCAGAGTTTTGATCGCTGTGTATTGAATTGCCGCTAAAATATATTTCCTTTTTAAAAAATTGAGTATTAGATCTCCTTGGTTAAAGGCATGATTGGCGTTCGCTAATAAGCCGATACTGGCATTATTAAGAAAGAATCTTTCCCTTGAAACACCTGAAGCATCAGTAAATTTAACTCGCCCAATATCATGCTTCCGGCTATTTTTAACACTGACTCTTAAGGGAACTTTATTGAGGAATTTGAAAGGTTTGAAAAAGTCATTGCTTGATCCTAATCCAATACCGCCGATAGTATATTTTTCAATGTTTTCTTTGTCAACTGAGATTAACGCATTCAAAAGAAAATTTAAACTCCCGTCTCCTCCGGCAGCAATAAATATTGCTGTTTTATTTTTCTTAATTAATTCAGCAATACAAGAGGCTAAATCAAAAGGGGGTGTGTACGTTATAATCTTAGGGTTGAACAAATTCGTGTCTCGTAATAATGGTTCTAACGAATTCCACTTTCCCTTTGCGACACCGTTGTTAGCCGATAAGTTTACAAATATTGCTACCATGATCGTTAAATTTGTTCTTTTTGGGGACGGGCATACATAACCAATTCAAATAAGAGGTAAAACCCTATTCCTCCTAACAGAAATAATTGATCTGGTTGGAAAGCGACAACAACACTGATATGCCATAGAATAAAACTACGTACGGTTGAACCTATGGCTATAGCTGAGTTTTTTTCGACCTTCTCTTTGATTAACAAGCCTTGTATTATTCCTCCGAAAGCTATGACCGAGGCTATTACAGCTATTAGCAAAGACGGCCATTTCAAAATATGGGTGGTTATTAAAAAATAAGTGGCAATAGAACTGATAATGGCATTAACAATTCCGACAAGCAGACTATTATTCCATCCATAAGCTACAGGAAAGGTCAGGTATCCAGTTTCCCTGTCTGCGGATATGTCTTTTAAATAACCGATAATGACAAAATTGAAATAAGAGAAAAAAGTCAACACACAAAGTATCAAAAGTGGTTTATTAACCCAAATGGCGCTAAAGCCCAAATTGGGGTTTGAGCATAGATAGCCAATTACGGGAAGTAGCATTACTATCCATGAATTCCAAATAGGGCCAGACCACCAAAAAGTTTTTTTAAAATATGTATAGGAAAGTAAACCTAAGCCCGAGGCAGTAATTAGAAGCAAATTATGGTAATTGTGTAAGGTTAATATCCCTCCAATAGTCAACAGGCCAAGAATACTTGTTATTAAAGTTTGCTTTACCGTAATTAAACCCTTCACAAGAGGTCTGTAAGGCGAAGAAATGGTATCTGTATCAATCTGAAAACAATCTGTCAATGCTTGTCCAAACCCATATCCGCAAAAAAAAGCGAATGAACAAAAAATATAACTTATTACAGAAAGATGCCCTGGTGAAATAGCTAAGCCTGCCATCCCTGCAATGCCGGATATAAATAGCAAATATGGGCGCATATGGATTAAATATGATTTCAAAAAGCCTGTGCTTAATGAGCGATAGTTTTGTCCGATATGTTTTGGTTGATTTATTGTCGCCATAGCTTATTTTGATATTACATAATCATTAATCACCAATACATCTAATCCTGAATTATAAAACACATTCAAGGCATCTTGGAAAGAATTAATAATCGGTTTTCCCATCACGTTAAAACTGGTATTTAAAATAATTGGAACTCCGGTTAATTGATTAAAACAATCAATTAAAGCATGGAACGTAGGATTTAGGTCCTTACTTACAGATTGTAATCGACCTGTCTGGTCAACATGGACAACAGCAGGGATTTTTGACAATACTTCATCTTTAAATTTCAAAGTCCGCTCCATATAGGGGCTATCCTGGTAATCTTCAAAATAATTATTACCATACTCCGCTAATATCGATGGAGCGAAAGGACGAAATTCTTCACGAAATTTTATGCGGGAGTTTATAACGTCTTTCATGTCCACCTTCCTGGGGTCGGCCAGTATAGAGCGATTACCTAATGCTCTAGGCCCAAATTCTGCTCTGCCCTGCGACCAACCAATAAGTTTGCCCTGGGCTAGCAATTTTGCCGTCACCATATGTACCATACCTGGATATTTTTCTACTCGCTTGTTACCAGAAAACTTTATGTAGTTTTCTACCTCCTGATCGTTAATCTGGTTACCCAAATAGGGAGATAGTTTATTAGTTCTAACCATTTTCATATCAGGTCTATCTCGTTTCAACGATAAATAAGCAGCTCCGATAGCTGTACCGTCGTCTCCAGGAGCAGAGGGTATATATAATTCCTTAAAATTTGTTTCGCAGATTATTTTACCATTGAATGCGGAATTCAATGCACAGCCGCCGCTAAGCGCAAGATTTTCACTATATCCCTTTTTATACAGATTATTAAGTAACTCAATCATATATTCTGAAAATAATAGCTGTCCTGTATAGGCCAAATTTGCTTTTTTCGCAAAAACAGATTCTTTTGAGCCGTTTAAGTCCTCGTTTATTACTCCTATTACTTTTAAAATTAAATTGGGATTGTTTTTAAATTTAACATTGCAGTCTTTTATACTGATAAGGGAGTTTAGCAATTTATAATAAGTGTCATCTTTTTTACCGTACGGTGCTAAGCCCATCACCTTCCACTCTTCACCGGCTATGGGATTAAATTCGCACAATAAAGTAATTAACGTATAAAAAAAACCTAAGCTTTCCGAGCCTTTATGATGACCTTTGAGCTCTAATTGGTTATCAGCGTATTTAAAATACGAAACTGAACCCTTCTCTCCAATTCCATCAACAACCAGGCAAGTGGCATTATCGAACGTGGACGAAAATGCCGAATACGCAGCGTGGGTTTCGTGGTGATTAAACCTGTAACGTTTAATAGAATTATTGTTAAAACTCCATCTTAATGTTCTTTCCAAATTAGCTCCTGTTTGAATATTGCTGGCGAACTGTTTATTGAGGAACCAAACCAGATTTTCGTTGGGCAACATAGATTTGTATGCTGTATGAATTGTTTTTCTAATAATCGCTGTAGGGGAGAAATTATAGAAGCCTAAATTATAGAATAGCTTTAACGAATTAACATAATTTTGGCTCCACGTGGTCGATATGTGAAATTCCGCTTCTGCAGCATTTGGACAATAATTTCTAATTTGATTTTCGATCCAAATTTCGGTATCAGCAGGCGATCCCATTGCTCTTTTATTTTGCAAATATCGTTCAGTACTCTCTGCAAAAATAACTGTGCCGTCTCTATCCAGAATTGCTATCGCCGGATCATGGAAAGTTGACGCTAACCCAATGTAATACTTATCTTTCATGGTTTATTTTTATAAAAGTTTATAATACGCTCTTTAACATTCATTCGAATATTGAAGAAAAAAAGATGGAAGTCGACTAAAACATAATCCTTTACTTTTAGAAAAGGGTATCCGAACCCTGGATAGGAAATATTTAAAAAACCGTTGTTTACGTATGCTTTTAGATTGGAAACTCTTTTTAGGTTTAGATAATATGTCTTACCTCCTTGATACTTGTCAGTATTAGTGACATTTTCGGACTTCCACGTCAGAGGACTAACGCAAAAGCTATTTAGGTATTCACTTTTAAAATATCTGGGACATCCCCCGTCCCCGAAAGTACTCCAACTGATAAAGCAACTAAAATCAGTCGCTTCATTCGAAGGTGGAATATTTGCAAAGGCATTAATTGGAACCGGCATTCCTACCAAGTAGGCACAAACCAAATTTTTCAGCAAAGGAACATTATTGTCAAAATACTCTTTAATTAATCTAATCAAGAGTGCTGTACCTTGACTATGTCCAACCAGAATGATGTCTCGTCCATTTTGATGATGGGTTAAATAATATTCAAACGCATCTTTGATGTCTGAATAGGCCAAGTCTAATGCTTGTTGCCCATTTCCACTGTCGTCATAAAAAGAGTACAGTGTCGCCTGCCTGTACTTAGGGGCAAAGACTCTTCCAAGGCCGTTAAAAATGGAGGCTTGAGATTTTACAGCGTATCGCCAAGTGATAAAATTCAATAGTTTATTCCTGATTGTAGCATTCCAACTTGTTTTTTGAAGGTATGTAGTCCTATGTAAATAAAATATATCAACATTAAATTCAACGGCATCATCACACAGTGGCATTTGATTGATAAACCAACTTGTTTGGTTACTATAATCAATTTTAGAAATAGGGTTGACAGAGAAATTCCTTCTTGGTTTGATAAAGGGTAATAAATCAATCAAACCAAAGGGCGCTTGATGTGATAAAATAAAAAGGACGACAATAATCAATATTATTAATATATACATGATTCTCAATTTATTGTTCTTGCTGCCAAACCTGTTCTACTACTTCTACAAGCCGATCAATTTGCTTATAGGTATGAGTTGCCATTAGGCTTATCCTAAAACGCTGTTCATGTTTTGGAACCGCAGGGTATTCAATTGAGTTAATGAATATTCCATTTTTATGAAAAATATGTGCAGCTTTTCGAATGTCCATGTTAGCAGGAACACGCAATGCAATTATGGCCGCCTTGGGGTCGGTTACAAGGCCGAATTTTCTGAGTTTTTCTTTTGCATAACCGACATTCTCTATTAACCTGATACGCAAGTCTGGCTGGGCTTCTATTACTTCCAAACAAGCTAAAACCGTTGCTACAACGGGAATAGATAAAGAAGCGGAGAACATGTAAGATCTGGCAAAATACCTCAGATATTCCACCAAATCCTTTGATCCGGCAACAAAGCCGCCTGTTACTGCAAAAGCTTTGCTAAAAGTCCCCATTGTGATATCAACACAAGATGCTGTTTCAAACATACCGGCTGAACCAGAGCCCCCATCACCTAAAACTAAAGTGGCATGTGCATCATCTAAAATTGTAATAGCATTATATCGTCGGGCTATTTTAACAATTTCATCAAGTGGGCACATATCTCCATCCATAGAATAAACGCCTTCAACCGCAACAAATTGGTTTAGACGATCAGATGTTTTACGCAGAATAGTCTCAAGATCAACAGTATTATTATGCTTAAAAGCATAACTGGGCACTTGGGCCAGTTTGATTCCATCGTAAAGAGACGCATGGCTGTATTCGTCATAAATGAAGGCATCGTTTTTATCGGAGCATAAACCGCTCACTAAGCCGACGTTTGCGTTGTATCCTGAAGAGAAAAGCATTACACTTTCTTTCTTTTTCAAAACGGCTAGTTTGTTCTCCAATTCAGCATGTAATTGAGTATAGCCATTTAATAATGGAGGACCTCCAATACCAATGCCGTATTTATTAATTGCTTTTTTTACTTTTTCAACTACAAGAGGATGATTTGCCAGCCCTAAATAATTATTTGAGCCGAACATAATCATCTTCCTTATCGTATTATCATATTTGTCAATTACTTCTACTTCAGTTCCTGCCGGAGATATTATCATTCTTCGATATTGATTTCCTTGCACGGAATCAAGCATTTTTAAAAAACCTGAAAAATAATCCAGCTTCTCAGTATATGATAAGCGCCTGTTTTTAAGTAGGATATCTTTTAAATCAAGATTTTCCCCTCCTGAATATCTATTATTGATATCCTCCAATTCTCTTTGTTTTTCCATAAGGAAGTGTGATAAGTAGGTCTATTTAGTTTAAACATTCAAAAATTCGGGCAAGTTCATTTACATATAAATCGAAGCCCGTGTGAATCAAATTCCTATGTAAGGTTTTGATTTTTTCACAGTCAATGTTAAAATCATTGTTTCCGGATTTTATACTAATTGTATTTTCTTTTTTTACTCTACCTATAATTTGGGGTTTAAATGAAATCGATTCAGATTCCTTTAAAAATATATCGATGTCGTTACTTCTTATTGTAAATAACAGCTCGTATTCACCCACTATTCCAGCTAACATGAGCCACGGATGAATCTTTCTGACTATGCAATATTCTAATATAAAGTCAGGTATAACCGATTCAATAATATCTGTATTCAAATTGGCACCGATGTCATTTAGCTCGGCAATGGTCATCAACGCGGCTACAAATCCGTCACTCGTATCAATACAACTCGATGCAAACCTGGAAATCAAATTGGCACTTTTACAGTTCGGTTTAGGCTTAAAAGCATCGCAAGCCTGGCCTGTAATCTTTAATAAAGCATGAAAGTTCCCTATACCTAAAGGGCCGGATACAATAATATAGTCGCCTTCATTACACCCCTTCCTGGTTAAGATTTTTTGTTTATCTGCGATGATACCAATTGCTGTAGCACCAAATGCTCCCTTTTCAGAAAAATTGGTATCTCCCCCTAAAACGGAGACTGCGTAGACATCGCAAGCTTCAGCTATTCCCTTTTGTACAGCGTCAATATATTCTTGGCTGGAATTTGAGGGGAACGTCTCATTAAGAAGTATAAAAAGCGGTTTAGAGCCAACGGCTAACAGGTCACTGATATTAATTGTCACTACCATCCAACCAATTAGATAAGGGTCATCATAAATTCCAAATTCAATTTCTTCTTGAATTATGTCAGTTGTTGCAGCTAAAATAGTTTCGCAATTTGGCAACCGGAAGATTTCTGCATCTGACTCATTTACTTTATTTAGCTGTAATGGACTCTTAACAAAATATTTAGTTAGCATTTCATTAAATTGTATCTCCGATGACTGAATATATCCTGACATATTTGACTCTTTAGATTTATCAAAAAATTAATTTTAGAAAAATAGAAAACCACTACACAAACTTTGAAATCGGGATAGCTAGTTAAATGCTAATCCGTTATTTCAAATTTAAATTTTCCCAGTTATGGGAAAATTAACATGGTATTAATTTTTGAATCAATCTGTGATTTTTATAAATATTTGTTAATAATATTTATTGCAATGTCGACTCTATCGTGCTTAGAAAATTATAAAATCCTAGGGGGGATATTGTTCATATAGGCTGCATTTAACCCAGATAAATACTTCAAGATTAAAGAAAAGCACTTCGAATTTTAGCCCGGTTTAATGGCTGTGATTATAGTTATAACGGGCTGGGGATTGGAGCGGCAATTTCTTTTTGAAGTCAACTGAAACAAGCTTTAACAGAAGAAACGCAGTTGATGTGAATGGAAACTAAGAATAAATTATTTTGGACATAGTGCCGTACATGGCTGACAATCGGGGTTTTCATCAACAGTATCTGGGTTTTTAATAATCATGGAGATATACGCTAACCAAAAAAATGCTTTGAATGTTACAAATAGTAAAGCGTTCGTCATAACACAACAATAACCCCTAAGACGATTGCCGATGAACTATAAGTCTGGTTAGGGTAGTAAGTAGAGCGTAAGCTTCTGACACCTTTGCCAAAGTCTGTACTGTCCCAACCGATCAATAAACCTATGCTTTGCGAGTCTATATCACGCTCGAGTACAAGTCGGGGCGACCAGGCCATACCTAACCCGGCATTTGCGCTTTGCTTATCATAGTTAATGGTATTGCCCGCAGCATCCTGCCCTTGAACGATTCCCAAGCCGTAATAATTACCTGCTTTAAGTTTAACAGCCACTGAAAATGTCCAATCTCCGTCCGGGTTAAAGCACCATGACGGGGTGATCCCTATGCCGGTAAAGACAGTTGTACCATATAGACTCTTAAGCGGTTTTAAGGCATCTTTAGGGTCTTTTGACCCTGCTAAAGTAAATGGGCAGTCGTAAAGTTCAAAAAAACCGCTGAAACCGGTACTTAAATGTGCATTTTTTAATATATAGGTTCTGTACCCCAGGTCGATAGCTGTTGAAAGCGTAGCTGAGCCGTCGTCTTTTTGGGAGAGTCCATAGTATGGCCACATCGTAGACAACCCGATGGTAAACCCATTATTCTGGGCAACAGCGGCTTGATGAAGGGTAATATTGAATAAGAAGAGAAAACTAAGCAGGGTAATACGCATATTCAAGTTCGTCCTTTATATCATATTTTTAGTACGGTGCTTTGTTGATTAGTCCTAAGAACATAGGGAAATCATACCGGGTTTATTTAAATACATACCCGATTTTGAATCCACCGCCAGGCCCAACATACCAAGAATTTTCTGCTGGGTAATAGTTAACTGGGACACCAAGCTGGACTTCCATACTGAAATGCGTACCTAAATTACGCTGTATGCCCCATCCTGGCATTACCGAAAGGGCATCACTAAATGTATAACCCGCAGATTGACTAAGGGGTTTAAATGTATAGCCTGTACGCAGGAACCAAAAATTTGAGGCATTATGATTAATGTCCTTATGTTTGGCAATTCTTTCTTTGAAATGATAATAGTGCCGTCCTTCTATTGATATGAGTGGGGAAAAGGCGTAGCGGTAATCGTTTCCGAAATCACTGGAATAACGGTATGAAATGCCATATTGTGCGCCTGCTTCAAAATACAAGGTATTAGTCTGACTGACTTTGGCTTCATAGCTGAACGATCCCCCGATCACTTCAGCATTAATTTTAAGCTGTTTCGCTTTTAAATAAGATGTGGTATCCTGGGCGAACAAGCCTGTTGAAATTAAAAAAGGGATGCAAAATAATAATAATTTTTTTTTCATGTGATATAGGGTCAATTACATTAAGGAGCGGTATAATGTTATTCCTTTTTTACAGCAATACCTTTCCACTCGCCGTTTAATTTACCAACGGCATAGACACCGCCGCTAACTAATTCAATCTTTTTAGCTGGTTTAAAGATGAATACTTTATTCGATCCGGTCGAAGAAAATCCTACTATAGCAGTGTTAAAGGTAAACGTTTTTGACATAACGCCATTTCCGGCAGAACTGTTGTGTACCTGAACATCTCCGTCAATCATGATCTTGTCATTATTGATAAAAGCCAGTTTTGTTGGAGCAGCGGTATAACCAATTTGCTTTTTGATTATTTTAAAGAGATTATCAATCTCGCTGTTTTTCTGTTGGTTTAAAAATGCGTTTACATCGAAGCTAAGGTCATTTAATTTCGTTCCATAACCAGCTGGCAGGAATGGAAATGCGGTATTTGCATCCAATACATCGCTCACCCTCAGTGTCGTGTATTCGCCACCCAAATTGATTTTTATAGAATGCGCAAGCATTTTACCCGCAACTGTAAAAGGGTCTTGTGGTGGAGTCGTCCCGGGCATTGTAAATGCAGGGATGTCGAGCTTAAATACCAAAGGTGTCCAACCCAACCGCATTTCGTCTTTATTGTCTACAGGCCCCCATACGTTAAAGAATAAAAAGGTGTTTTTTTTCTGAATAACCGCCCTTACACCCAGGGACGCGTATACAAGCCAGTTTTTAGACGAAAAATTGACTTTAAGCCTCCGGTCGGAACTGTTTCGATAGTAGTTGTAATGAGGGTCGCCGAAGATATTTTCCAATAAGGCACCCCAAAAGCCTTTTTTCGATTCGAATGGATAAATGTCCATACTGGAAAAAGGGTCATTGCTATTTACTGGGGTTGGCGTCGGAACGTTGCACGAGCCGGGGACCTGTGGATAACATGGCCTGGCGCTGTTAACTACAACAGCCGCTCCGGTGCTATTGTAAGTAATTCCGCTTAATGTTCGATTTGTCCTGATAACGCCATATGTGTCAGTTAGATAAATATCATCATTGACTTTATAATTCCCAGCATCCTGATCAACCGTTTGTAGAGAGCTTCGGAATTGTGGGAGTAACATGCCTCCGGCATCAAGCATGGCGTTTAACTGTGCAACCGCAGATGGTACTGTAGCAAATGTTCCGTTTGGTGTAATTTTATAAACAGTGTTTTCTACTTGAATTTCTCCGCTTGCGTTCACAACCTGGTTAAACAGTGGATCATCAATCAAGCTGTCCTGATCCATCTCCGGGGTGCCGTTACCTGGACGAACGGGGCGCCCGGCAGCGGACCGTGCATTTAAATTATTACTGTTAGCTACAGTGGACACCCAGTCCGAATAAGAAACAAAATTGGGGTGGGCGATGGCATTAACCGTATTCTTGATTACTGCATTTGTGGTATCGTTCAATGCTTCCTGCATCAAATTTTGAAACGCGTCTGTCGTGGCAAAAGTTAACCTTCCGTCCTGGACCGAAATGTCGGATATTGACATACTGGATAACCGGGCAGTGGAAAGTTTCTGAAATGCAGGGTCGGTGGGTGATGAACTGTTTTGTAGTGAATTTTCTTTTTTACAAGAACAGATAAGCGCAAACATGCACAACGATAAAATTGATAATCGTTTCTTCATGAAGGTTTAGATTTAAGGTAGATAGTTTAACTTTTTGTTGGCTTAGCTTTTTTCACCATATCAATAACATAGCTTTTGCTAAACGAACCAAATATAATGTTAAAATTCCCAATTGTGGGAATTTTAACATTAATTAAATATTATCATTTACTCGGGTGAGACTACCTGGTACTTATTTATACACCTTAATCTTTTGCTGTTAACATATTGATAATCTATTATTTAAATAATGATGGCAAATAAATCGTTAGTGCCCCCTGTAGTGCCTCTTGAAATAAAAATCCCACGTCCAGCAACCTTTGTACTGTCATCACGAGGCTATGAAACCAGACGAACTGATCGGATTGTTTACAGCGGCTGCGGTCGCCTGCTCCCTGAAACGCTCAGCAGGTCGGAAGCCTATCGGCGCTACGGCCGCACCTGTGTGGACCGCTGGATCGCCGAAGGGCTAATCACCCCTCATGGTACAAAAATCAGCCGTGCTGTACTGGGGGCCGTAAGTGCCGCCAGCAACCGGCTGACCTACCTGCCGGTGGCAGAAAGGTAACGAACGTTATTTGACATCTGGGGACGAAACATTATCCGCTTGAAAAGCGGAAATCGGGAGAAGGTAAGCGTAAAACCGCAACAAGCTGAGAAACCCGGGCAGGCTGAGAGGCCCGTATTGTAGAATACGACGTGAGTATGTCCCAAATTTGTCTTGAGGGGGCCCTGGTGGCCCCCTTTTTTATTGCATCAACTATGGAAATCCCTCTGACCACCTTACAACTGCGGACCATTGTCCGTGAGGCCGCCGAGCTCGGGGCTATTATCGCACTGGTACGTACCGGAAAGTTGCCGTCTTACCTCAACGCGAGGCCTACCGGCGCTATGGCCGCCGCACCATCGAGCAATTGCTGGCCAAAGGCGAGCTGGGCATACGCAGCGACGGCAATCACAGCGCTGCCTGGCGTATCGACCGGATAGAAATAGAGGCTATCGTCAGAGGCCTGGAAATCTGGCGCCAACTATAATTCAAATTTTGATGGAAACGACAAAGAACCCTGCGGTTATCCGCGAACAGGTATCGATCACCGCATTGCTTGCCCGGCTTGGCTACCAGCCCGCCCACAAATCCGGAACGGAATCAGTCTATCGCAGCGTACTTCGCCAGGATGGAAAAAAACCGTCTTTATGTGTAAACGACACCCTCGGCGTATGGTATGACAAAGGCACCGGTAAGGGCGGCAACGTAATCGATTTTGGCTTAGCCTTCTGGCCGGGCCTTGCCACCCGGGAAGTATACGGTAAGCTATCCGAAGTCATGCAGCAGGCAGTGCCGTCCGTTGCTGCAACTGTAAAACAATCCGGAAAAAGACGCCGGATAACTTTGAAACTGCCTTATTTCCGGATTGACAAAATCTGTGACCTTGGACAAACCCCGGCAATTCAGCAATTCCTGGAGCGGCGAGGAATCTGGGAAGAAGCACAGGGAATACTCCAGGAAGTTCACTACCGCAGGGTACATAAACACGAAGAACCCGCCATCTATTGTGCCGCGGGACATTGCAATGAATCGGGTGGCTGGCAGGTGCGTAACAAATATTTCAAAGGATGCCTTGGGACCAAAGGGCTTACCCTGCTACCCGGAGACAATCGCCGATTATGTGTATTCAAGGGAATTTTCGACTACCTGAGCTGGAAACACGACCATCCCGAAAGCACCGACAGTGCATTGATGGTTAATAGATATACGCTGCTGCCTGCCGCCATCAAGGTGGCCATGCGGTATCCAACGCTTGCCGTGTATTTTGACCATAGCCCGGAAGGGTACCAATCACTGCGCCAGTTTATCACGGAATTGCCATATGCCACCGACGGCACATCAGCTTTCAGCGGGCATCACGACTATAATGAAAAGAGGCGCACAGAAGTGCGCGCCGCCACTGAGGCTCAAAAGCCAAAAGACTTGTTCAAAAATATAGAGGTCCCCTTTGAGCGATAAATGGTCCTTTTTATCCAAATGGTGCCATTTTAATAAGGTAAGGACCCTCTTGTTTTTTACCCTGCAAGATGTCTTTTTGTCCGACGGAAACCCCTTTGGGTTTTCCAGTCTCCCAAAAAGAATCTTGCCCGGCTTATGCCGGGGGAAGAAATTTCGCAACTCAATTTCTTTATTTATGACCAGGAACAAAGGCGGTAGGCCGCCAGTGGGTGACAGCAAACGATCCTTTAAGATCGATGTGCGCTTTACCGAGGCAGAGTACCGTCAGATAGAAGAGTTGGAAAAGCAACTGGGGTTGAAGAAAACCGAACTGGTCAGACGGAAATTGCTGCATGAGGGTAAAGGATTAGCCGTAAACGGCGGGGAACTCATGAACCGCCTGGATGTGATCAGCCTTGAACTCTCCCGAAGCGGAAATAATATCAACCAGCTGGCCCGCTATGCCAACCGTCTTCAAAAACGAGGCCTTTTATCGCCGCCGGTTATTGATGAATACACTCGTCTGCTCCGTCGTCATGAAAGTGAGCAGATGGAACTGGCTTTGTTATTCCGGAAACTCATCCGGACACTGATACCCTGATCTGCTGTTACCCGGATCCGCTGTTGTGCCGTTGATCGGCTATACAGCTATATCGGTATTTTGTTAGGCTGCAGTATTGTTCGCCTGTTTACCTGTTCTATCGTTCGCCTGCTTTGCTGCTCCATTGCTGATCGGTTGTAGTGTTACATGATTAGGTTGTTTCATTGATCTTTTGATATCAGGTTATCTCGTTCAATAGTTAGCCTGTTAGTTTGGCCGGTTGTTACAGTGATCACTTGCTTGAATGATCGGCTGTTGGGTTGTTCGCCGGATACAGTGATCTTATGGTCTATGGCTACTTTGTTACGAAGCTTCGCCGATAGCCTTTTACTGGGCTCGCTTGTGCTATTGCTATCCAGCTCCTCGGTTCTTCTGTTCTATGATCGTTAAAATCTTCCGTGCCAGCACATCCTTTAAAGCCATTACCTACAATTTCGACAAGATTGCCAAAGGACAGGCTACCCTGATGAAGGTATCTGGCTTCGGCGCATTGCGACAACTGAACGAAGTAAGGCCCGAAGATTATAGGAATTACCTGGAAGCGCAATCGGGTCTGAACCGAAATGTCCGGCTTCCGCAATTTCATGCCATGATCTCGGCGCCGGACAGCTCCTTTGACAGTGACAAGCTGGCGAAACTCGCCGGTCAATGGCTCGACGTGATGGGATACCGGGATCAGCCTTACATCCTGGTACATCACCGGGATACCGATCAATCGCATGTGCATATGGTAAGTACGCGAGTAAGCCGCGAGGGCAAAAAGATAGACAGCGCATTTGAACACCGCCGCGCCATAGCCGGCCTGAACCGGCTCCTGCAAAAAGACGAAGCCCACCAGGCACAGATAGATGCCGGTAAAGCGTTGCAGTACCGGTTTTCTACCAAAGCGCAGGTATTGCTTTTGCTGGAAAGGATGGGTTACCGTATCGCTGAAAAGGACGGCCAGCTTTTACTCCATAAATTCGGCCGTCAGCTATTTGTGATCAGCGGCCAGCGCCTGGAAGAACGTCTTGCAGCCTATGTGCCCGACAAACAACGTGCCGGGCAATTAAAGGCGATTTTTCGTAAATGCCAGGCCGTTTATAATGCTGTACCCGAACGGGCATCGGTGAAACTTTCCGGCGGCAGAACGGTACCGGCAGATGCCTATCGTTCTGATCTCGGTGACTTCCTGAAGGGAAAATTCGGCATCGACCTGATCTTTCACGCTTCGGGCGACAAGCCGCCTTATGGATATACCATCATTGATCACACACAGCAGCGCGTGTTTAAAGGTAGCGAGGTACTGAAACTTGCAGATCTGATTATTCAGGGAAGCACAGTCATCAGAGCTGATCATTCAACAGAAAACACAGAAGATGCAGCCGTTACGAACGCAGCCGCTACGCAGCTGACTTACTTCAGGCCTTATTTGACAAACGACGTGGACGACCAGCAGATTCATGGACCACGCAGGCGCAGGCAGAAAAAAGCGCGCACCAACACCCGTTAATTTTTAAATCTAAAATTTTATGAACATTTTGATCGGCAACCAAAAAGGCGGGTGCGGAAAGAGCACGGTTGCGCTTTTACTCGCCAACTACCTGACCATGGTTAAACACCAGAAGGTAACCCTCATCGATATGGACTATCAGCAGTCTATCGCCCAAAAGTTTGAAAAGGCGAAAGTACTGGAAAACAAGCCGCCCTACGATGTGGTCGCGGCACAACTGGCGCACTACCCGGTATTACAGAGCGCTATCATGCAATCCCCCAACGAAGTGGTAATGATAGACCTACCTGGCAAGCTGGACGATGATGGGCTATTACCGATCTTCGGTTCGGCAGATCTGTTAATTTGTCCGTTCTCCTACGATGAGTTCAGTTTTGACTCCACCGTCCTTTTCGCTATCGTACTGCGCAAGATCAACCCGGAGATCCCGATCATTTTTATTCCGAACCGGGTAAAAGCCAACGTCCGGTACGAAACGATGCAGGAAGTAAACAAGCAACTGTCTAAGCTTGGCGCTATGGCCGCTATGATCCCGGACAGGATCGATTTTCAGCGGGTTACCACTTTCATGACCCCGTTGCCGGTTATCCCAATTGTTATCCCTGTATTCGACCAGGTCTATGCGGTCATTTCGAAGAAATTATCGGTGAATGCCACCACTTAAAGCGATGACAAAGATCACCTCACTCGCAGACGAGATCCGCAACCGTATCGCCCAGCCACCTGCCGAAACAAAGGAAGAACCCAAAGCTCCCAGGGTTAAAAAGCCCAAAACCGAAGAAGCGGAGCTATTGCGGTTGATCCGGGAATACGACAACACGAACCACAAGAGCCTCGTCCATGTACGGTTCGATGAAAAAACGGTGCAGACACTCAACCATTTTAAAATGGCGACGGGTGTCGATGTTACCCGCCTGGTGGCCTTCGCCGTCAAACAGCTATTCGAGGGAAACCCCGAACTCAAAGCGATCATTAAACAATTTATTCAAAACATGACCTTATGACCTGGATCAAATTCATTTCCTGGTTAACCGGACTGTACGTGTTCTATTATGTACTCAACATTGCATGGGACCTGCTGCGCAGTAAACAGACTGGTGATAAAGAAACCGGGCCGGAACTGCATTTTGAGGAAGCCGTAGCGCCAAGGCTCGTTGCCCCGGCAGCAACGGACGACAAAAGCCCGGCACCGCCAAAGAAAGGCACTACAGAGGTTGCAGCCTCAGCATACGGCGGCGTCCCTGTTAGAGATCTCTTTCAGCTGGCCAGATTAGAGCTGATAGCTTACAACCAGTCGGTTACTTTTTAAATGAAAAAGCTGCTGGCATTTGTCCTGCTTTTACCGGCAGCGGCTTTTGCCCAACCCGGTATCACCGAAATGCAGGAGGCCCGTTCGGACCTCACACAATCGTTCTTTTCGGCGCGTGATCTTTCGCTCGTCGTGGCCGCCATCCTGGGCATCATTGGTGCATTGCGTATCTACCACAACCTACAGATGGGCCGCGAGCGCTTCACGGCCGAAGTGTCTGCCTGGTTCTTTTCCGCCCTGTTTATGGTTTTACTCGGCGCGTTCCTCCAGGCGGTTTTCGGTATCTAAAACCAGCTTTTTTATATGTCAGCCGCACGACCGCTTAAAGCCGGCTTCAAAAAAACTCTTTTATGCTTTTTTCATGCTTAAAAACATCCAGCGCAAGCTGGCCTGGGTACTGGCGCTTATCGTCAGCCCAATTTTCGTATTTGCCCAAAGCGGCGTTAACGGGTTAACTACCGCAACATCCACCCTGAAAACCTATATCGATCCGGTAACCGACATCACCCTGGTTATCGGTGGTATTGTCGGTATCGTCGGTGGTATCCGCGTGTATTCAAAATGGAATTCGGGGGACCAGGATATCAACAAGGAGTTGATGGGATGGGGTGGTTCCTGTTTATTTCTCGTACTCTCCTCGCTGATCATTAAAGCCTTTTTCGGTTTATGACAGCGCGAAAATTCGCAGTTTATAAGGGGCTCCAAAGGCCCCTTATTTATAAGGGGTTTAGAGGAAAGTTCATTTATTGGGGCATCGGCGCTGTGCTCTCGGGCCTTGTTCTGGGCTCAGTGACCATGGCTGTAATCAATATGTGGCTGGGCATGGTCGTCCTGATCGGCTGTATCGTCGGCGGCCTGTTCTACATCGCTTCACGGCAGAAAAAAGGCCTCCATAACAAGACCCGGCATAACGGGATCTATATTGTTACCCCTTTTATTTATGAATACCCGCAAGTTTGAAACGCCGTATATCGGCGTTGACCCAGGCGACGACTTCGATATCTTATACGGTTCCAGCGGCGAGTTTTCCGTAGTGATCGCCATGAAAAACCCCGTCGTACAATATTCGGCCGCCGCAAGCGATTACGACGAATTTCAGAACCTGCTCACCGGCATCATTAAAATATTGGGCGACGGTTACCTGCTTCAAAAACAGGATATCCTGCACAAAGCGCCATTCGATCCCACCGCGGCCGATGAGTACCTGCAGCAAAAGTTCAACGCTCATTTTGCGGGCCGGGCAGCACTGCGGATCGACACCTTCCTGACCGTTACCCGCCAGGTCAAAAAAGGCCGCTTTTATGTGTATGACCCCAAGCAGCTGCGGGATTTCCGCACCGCCGTTCATAAGGTAACCGACGTACTGAAGGCTGCCAAATGCGAGCCTTCCATATTATCAGAAAAACAGATCACCGAACTTGTCCGCCGGATGCTCGCCATGCGTTTTGGCAAAGGGGCATTCTCCCTGAACAATTTCAAGCCGAACGATACCGAGATCCGCATGGGCGACCGTTCGGTACGCTGCATTCCCCTGGTGAACAGCGATCAGGTAGATATGCCCGGGGAACTGGGCACCTATACCGAACTGAATGAGAACGAGGCGGTACGCGGCTTTCCTGTCGATATGTTATCCTTTCTCTACCAGGTGCTGGCTTTTGAAGCCATCGTATATAACCAGGTCATTGAAATACCTGCACAGCAGGCTACGCTCAATAAACTGGAAGTAAAACGAAAACGCCATTCAGGGATTCCCGATCCGGCCAACGGACTGTGTGTAGAGGATATTGATCTGCTACTGAAAGACGTCGCCCGTAACGGACAACTGCTTGTCAACGTGCATTACAGCATTATCATTGCAGCACCGACAACGGATATACAAAAATCGGTCAACTACGTGGAAAGCGCCTTGTTTCAGCTCGGCATTATTCCGAATCAGAATGCCTACAACCAGCTGGAGCTGTTTCGCGCCGCCATGCCGGGAAACGGCATCGAATTAAAGAACTATGATTGGTTTCTGACGACCAGCGATGCAGCGCTATGTCTGTTCTTTAAGGAACGGCCCATGGATGATGAACAGTCTTCGTTTCGCATCCGCCTAACCGACAGGCAGGGTATCCCGGTGGCCATAGACCCGGCGGATTTGCCCATGCGTACCGGGCGCATCAACAATAGGAATAAGTTTGTATTAGGGCCCAGCGGTTCTGGCAAATCGTTCTTTATGAACTCCTTAGTGGAGCAATACCTGCTCTTTAATATGGATGTCGTGATCGTGGATGTCGGGCATTCCTATTCCGGATTATGCGCTTATTACGGCGGGAAATACATTACCTGGCAGGATGATAAGCCAATTACCATGAACCCATTCCTCATTACCGAGGAAGAGTACAACCTGGAAAAAAAGGACAACCTGGTTACTCTGATCGCCCTGCTTTGGAAGGGTGCCGGTGGTTCGGTGACCACCATCGAAAGGGATGTACTGACTGCTACGGTAAGCGGGTATTATGCCACGGCTTTTGCAGAAGGTTCGGGCATCGATCTTTCGTTCAATTCCTTTTATGAGTTCGCGCTGAAAAAGATTCCCGGGATCAAAACCGAAGAGCGTATTCCCTTCGATCTCGATGAGTTCCGTTACGTACTCAAAAAGTTCTACCGTGGCGGAGAGTATGAAAGCATCCTTAATGAAGCGGGCGACCAATCGCTGCTGAATGAGCGCTTCGTGGTCTACGAAATTGACGCCTTACAGGACAATTTGGTACTCCTGCCCATTGTTACGCTCATCATTATGGATGTATTTATCCAAAAAATGCGCAACCGCAAAAACCAGCGAAAGGCGCTGATCCTTGAAGAAGCCTGGCGTGCATTGATGTCACCGATCATGAGCACCTTTTTATTGTATTTGAATAAAACGGTGCGCAAGTTCTGGGGCGAGGTGATCGAAGTAACACAGGAGCTTTCGGATATCATCAGTAATTCGGTGGTAAAGGACAGCATCATTAACAACTCGGATACCGTCATCCTGCTGGATCAGCGGAAATTCAGGGACAACTACGGCGAGATCGCCAAAGTGCTTTCCATCTCACCGACCGAGCAGCGCAAGATCTTTACCATCAACCAGTTGGATAACCGCGAAGGCCGCGCCCGCTTTAATGAAGTGTATATCCGTCGCGGTTCCACAGGAGAGGTCTATGGCGTCGAGGTTAGCCGCCACCAATATTATGTCTACACCACCGAAAAGCCCGAAAAGAATGCTGTCCAAATTTATGTGCAGCATTACGGAGCCTATCCGGCGGCACTGGACGCCTTTCTTGCGGACATGGATCGCAGCGGAATCCCCGCAGGTGACTTTGTTCAAAAGATCAACCTGCAAAACAAACCCTTAACCATCTAACATGAAAACTTTCCTGTTTTTAATCTCCGGCCTGCTGTTGTCTGTAGCATTGCATGCCCAGGAGCTGGTCGTTGATCCGGTTACATCCGGAGCAATGCTGGCCAACAGCGCCGTCATCAACGGTCAGCTGAATACTACCAATAATAAATTAACGGCGATACAGACAGCCCAACTTGCCGTAACCGGTCAGCTGACGATCGTCAATAATTTGCAGAACAAAATTTATAAAGGCTTATCCGAGGTAGCTTCGGTGATCAATAACCTGTACTCGATCAGGGATATTGCCGAAACCGGCTCGGATATCGTCACCGATGTGCAGAAAGCAGTTCAGACCGCACGCGGTAATCCGGCGCTGTTGCTGTTTGCACAGCAGGGTGCCCAGGACTTTGAAAAAAGAGCGGTCGCACTCGCGGCGGACGTCTCTGCTTATGTATTGAAAGGCGGCAGCGACAACCTCATGGACAGTTCCGAACGCGGCAAACTCCTCAATCACATTGTGACCGAAATGCATGTCCTGCGCGGCCTGGCTTACGGAATGCAGCGGGCCATGTACTGGGCGCAGCTCAGGGGCATCTGGGCTTCGCTTAACCCCTGGTCAACCTGGCAGAGCGAGGATGTTCGTATAGCGAATTCGGTGGTTAATGAAGCCAAATACCTGCACCGGTAAAACCTGGTAAGATTTGCGGATTGGCCGACAAGCCTAAATTCTTTAACCCTTAAGTTTCATGACAAAGAACAAGCCCATCTTAACAATTTTTTGCCTTTTATTTTCCGCATTGGCCTACGGGCAAGGTAAAGTACTGAATATCCCAGAGCTGTTACAGCTGGTTTCTTATTCCAAATCCGAGCATAACCTGCAGACGAATGCACGGGATAAACAGGCTACGGTCACTTCGACGGAAACCGCCAATAAAACCCTGCTCGTCAAGATCAAGGATATGTACCGTACCCTACAGAACCGTTACTCCACTTTAGGGACGGCGATCTCCGCTGCCAATATCGGTATCGAGGCAGAGCCGATGGTCAACAGCATCATACGCTCACAATCGCAGCTGTACCAGCTGGCGCAAAAGAATCCCGCCATCATTGCTTTGGCTTACCAGACGGAAATAGATTTTGCCGGACATTCCGAAATGCTCATCCGCTATCTCGCCGGGCTGATCATTTCTATCGGCGATGTCAACCAGATGAAGTCCTCCGACCGGAAGCTGCTTTTTGATTACGTTGTTACGGAATTGAGTAACATTGAGGATATGAGTAACCGCCTGGTCCGTAACGTACAATTTGGTACAATAGCGTCCTTGCTGCACCACCTGAACCCATTCGACGACTTCGTTTACGAGGATCAGCACATGATCAGCAGCATTTTAAGCAAAGCGAAATATTTAAAGCGATGAGAAAGATAGGTTTGTTGCTTTTCGGTATATGCTTCCGGTTTGCTGCTCTTTCTCAGGAAGTGGTTTTTGACCCGCAGCATTTGGTCGCTGTAGAGGAAAACCAGGCGGTGCGAATGGCGGCGGAAGGAACCCACCAGGATTATCTTAAAAAGATCAACGATAATGTCAATACCGTCAATACCAACGTCTCCTCCGTGGTAGCCGCCCAAACGCTGATTTATAACGCGCTGGCAAATGTCAACTCGGCATTAAAAGATGGCCTGATGATGAAACAGATCGGCCGGACGACGACCGATATTATCTATTATTTAAACGAGAGCATGGCCCTGGCCAAGGACGACCCGCTGCTCTTTTTCGTTACCGCCAAAATTCAAAATGAATTCGGGCCAAAGGCCACCGCAATGGTAAGCGATATATCGGGGTTCATCCTGAAGTCGGATGGCAATGTGCTTGCCGATTACAACGGCCGCGACCAGTTGCTGCGCAGGGTTGTACAACAGTTACAAATACTCGATGGCATGGCCTACGGTACCTGGAAGGCCATGTACTGGGCTAAGTCGCGTGGCATACTCAAAACGCTGAATCCCTTCGCTAGCTACATCAATAAAGATCGCGCCTTTGCCGCGCAGATCATTCAAAACGCAAAATTCTTAAACAAATGAGATTGATATTATTAATGATCCTGTTTCCGATCATCGCGCTGCGCGCCTGTGCGCAACGGCAAGTAGCCGACCAGAGTGTCCGCTACCAACAGGAACGCATGGTTTACCTGCAATGGGACCAGAATAAGTTTACCCCAAAGCCCGGCTTCCTCAGCCTTAATCCTTATTACTGGCTTACCTGGGGGCTTTTCGATCCGAATTACCACAAAAACGACTTGCGACCGTTGTCAGCGACCGGGCCTCAAACACAGCGCCTGGCGCTGGTCGGCACCATGAATTCGGTAGATAACAGCTATAAATTAAATGCCGATACTGTAAGGAATACAGCATTGACATCTATCGCCGAACAATCCGGCCTGCTTTCAGATGCCGATCCCTTATGGCTGCTTTATTACAGCCAGGCACTGGCGCCCGTATTGAATTATTCAGATGCGTCGATACTGGCGCCATTACCTGCACAAGTGCGAACCGCCGTGATTTCAGAAGGCGTATTACCGTGGTATGAAAATGAACTGGCTATGCTAAAAGAGCGCATTAATGCCGCCCGGTCAACGGATATGGACCGGGGCTCCCGCATCATGGCCTATTACCGGTACCTGAAAGAATACCGGACAATGGCGGCAACCTGGGCGACGCGTGTGGCTACGGCACAGCATAATATCACCATGGTCAAGCAGCAGGCTAAGGCCAGAAGTACGCCCGTAATTACCAAGGGCTGGACGCCGGCCACCGATGTGCAGCTGGCCAAACAGGTTGTAGCAGAAAGGAAGTACTGATGAAAAAGAGCTTATTATTGATCGCTTTCCTCTGCAGTTTCAGCTTTTGCTGTTTCGCACAGGACAGCAGTTATGAAAAGTCCCTGGAATTCCTTCAGGGTGACGGGGTTTACGAATCAGGGATGATGACCTTTTTGGGCGCGCTTAAAGATTCCATCTGGTCGAACTTCGACCTGTTCATTAACGATGCGAAGGCCTTATCCGCCATCTTTATGATCATCTATTTTGCGATCAAGAGCTATGAAATGATGGCGGGCGATAAAAAACTGGAAGTCATGCCGCTGCTAAGGCCCTTCGGCCTCGCGATGGTTATTCTCTGGTGGGGCGGTTTCGCTAAAATGGTGGCTTTTCCGACCGATCTGGTAGCAGGCGAAACCGAGCAGATGTTCGCCTCAGAACAGGACAACGTAAACCAGCTTCGTTTTCAGCGGGCCGATCTCATGAAACAGGTCGCCGACTCCCTGTATACTTTCCAGGCACAGACCGAAGTGGCGGCCAAAGAATCAGACACCTGGTATGGCCAGGCCTGGGACGCGGTTACCTCGACCGTTAAGGAAGGGATCTCTACAGTGGTCGCTCCCCTGATGGAACTGAAGGCAAGGCTGCAGATCAGCATCCAGTTGTTGATAACGCAGATACTTGAACTGGCAGGGATCTGGATACTCCGCATCGCAACCTATATCATTTTTATGATACAGATCATTTATTCGAGTATCCTCGTCATCCTGGGGCCCTTTGCCGTCGCAGTTAGTATCCTGCCAGCTTTCAGGGATAGCTTTTCTACCTGGGTCGCCCGGTTTGTTTCGGTAAACTTATATACAGGTATCGCTTACCTGGTGATGTACCTCTGCGCCCTGATGCAGAAATACGCGCTTTCGTCCGAGATCAGCAAATACCAGGAACTGCTCCGGCCCGGTGCCAGCGGCCTGATGGAAAAGTTCGCGGTTTTTTCAGGCAACGGCATTCTTTCCTTTGGTGAAGTAATCGTCGTATTTTTTATAGGTGCCGTTTGTATGTTCACGGTACCATCGATCTCAACCTGGATCATCTCCACGTCAGGGATTTCTTCAGCTTCTTCAGCATTTGGCCGCAATGCTTCCATGATGGCCAGGGCCGCACGCAAAGCCGCTGGCGGTATGCTGTAAAATCCAATTTGATTCATGCTTATCAAAAATATCGAAGCCAAGATCCGGCTGGCGACAGTGGTCGCCATCGGCAGCCTCGTCACTTCGGTCATCATCAGCGGCATCGTATCCCTGTTTGCCTTCCGGCAGGTAGCCAACGCCCGCAGGAGCGTTTACATCCTGGACAATAATGTCCCGATCCTGGCCAAGCAAACCGATATACAGGTTAACCGCCCTGCGGAATACCGGGCGCATGTTGACCTGTTCCATACGCTGTTTTTTTCGCTGACACCGGATGATAAATACATCGAATACCAGCTTAAAAAGGCGATGTACCTGATCGACGAATCTGGCGCAAGGGAATATGACGACCTTAAGGAAAAAGGTTTTTTTACATCCATTTTATCCTCCAGCTCGGTACTCACCCTGCAAACGGATTCCATATTGCTGGACATGCCGCGACATTACTTCCACTATTACGGAAAATTAAAAATCGACCGGCGCAGCTCGACGCTGACGCGCTCCCTGGTAACAGAAGGTTACCTGAAGGATATCCCGCGCAGCGATAATAACCCCCACGGTGTCCTCATCACGGGGTGGAAGACCCTGGAAAATAAAGACCTCTCCAATGTTCAAAAGAATTCATTCTAACCGCGACCCTGAAGATACCCTTTGGAAAGCCTTGCAT
Source organism: Mucilaginibacter paludis DSM 18603 (assembly GCF_000166195.2). NCBI lineage: Bacteria > Pseudomonadati > Bacteroidota > Sphingobacteriia > Sphingobacteriales > Sphingobacteriaceae > Mucilaginibacter > Mucilaginibacter paludis. The sequence continues at coordinate 8,035,153 of NZ_CM001403.1, read as the reverse complement.
CAAGAGTTCAGCGGGCATTTTGTAAAGGCGGGAAAGCGGTTCGGTATCCTATGCCTGAATTATCCGAGGGTGATTTTTTGCATCATGGTCGGCCTTCTGCTTTTTTCCGGCGCGCTATCGTTTACCGTTTTTCGCCATCCCGTTAAAAGTTCGGCTGCCCATCCTGCTATGCAGGACCAGCAGCCGAACAACTTAAAAAGCCCGCATCTGCTGGATGCCGGCTTTACCAGGATACTAGGAGCAGGATCAGCTTTGAAACGGACCCTGGACCTTAAGGAACGGGTGGAAACTACCTTGGCGAAAGGCCGCCTGACGCACGCCGACAGCATTTGGCTCGAACATGCGCTTGATTCCCTGCAACATTTGCAACACCAAATTCAACATTAATTATGAAGATCGACTTCAAACAACCGCGTTATATCCTGCCGTTGATATTGCTGCCCTTCCTATGCCTTTTCTTTTACGTATTTCACGGAAAGGCCAGGGACAAAGGGCCGGTAAAGCAAACCGCAGCTATACAAAGCGACGTGGGCGGCGTTTCTGCCCATGTCAAGAAAAGTGCCCTTTCGGATAAGCTGGATGCTTTCCGGAACACTTATAAAGAAAGCGACGGCCTTACCGCTGTAACCGCCGTCACCACGGATGAAATAGCAGCCACGAAATTATCGGGGAACTATGCTGACCGCCAGCGGGCACAAATGGATTCCATCGACCGCGCGATGAAAGCGCGGTTCAGTTCCGGGATGATTGCACCGGTTAAGCGGCAGGATGCCTCGGTGCAGGACAGGCAGGTAACTGCGGCTTTAAATGCGCTGGCCGCGCAGCGCAAAGCACGGGCACAATCAACGAGTAGTCCACCAGGTAATGTTCCGGCTGATAAAGATCCCATGACCGTCTTTAAACAGCAAATGGCTTATGTCGACAGCCTGCAAAAGGCCAATGATCCCGCGTTAAAGGTAGAACGGCAGCAACAACAGGCTAAAGCCAAAGCACTGGCCGGCCAGCCGGCAGCTCTGGAAGTTCGCAAAGCACCGGGGAACGGCACTGATTTTAATACCATTAAACCGGAGGCGCACAGTGAGCTGATCTCGGCCATGATCGACGAGGAACTGACCGCTTATGCCGGTTCACGTATCAGGCTGCGTCTGCTGGAAGATATCTGGGCAGGCAAAAACCTGATCCCCAAAGGAACCGTCCTCTATGGTCTGGTCAATGGCTTTACGCAGCAGCGCGTGACCTTCCTGATCAGTTCCGTGATGTCCGGCGGCCAGATCCTGCCCGTCAAACTTTCGGTCTACGACCAGGACGGAATGTTAGGCCTGTATGTTCCAGCTTCCGCGTTTCGTGATTTCACCAAGGATCTGAGCGGAAACACGATCCAGGGCGTGAACATAGAATCCGGTAGCGCCGGGAACCAACTGCTGATGAGTTCCATGGACAAGGTATTCCAGTCTACTTCATCAGCTATCGCGAGCGCTATCCGCAAAAACAAAGCAAAGATCAAATACGGCACCTATGTGTACCTGGTCGATCCGCAAACCATTCAAAACACCCGTTAATATGAAAAAATATTTGTTATTGCTTGCCGCAATCATAATGGCAGTAGGGCAAAGTTTTGCCCAATTAAATAAACGCGATCTGCCGGTCGTGTATCTTCCGACAAACGTATCCGTTCATTTCGTATCCCCCGAACCGATCCGTTTCGTGGATATTTCGGTTAAAGACATTTCAGGCGACCTGCCGGTACCCAACGTTTTGCGTATCCACCTCCGTGATTCCGTCTCCCGATTTAACGACGCCGTGGTTACCATAACCGGTGAAAAGTTTATCGCCCAGTACCGGGTAGTTCCCTGCCGGGATGATCAGGACGGTACCGTACAAACAGAGATCGCCATTGAACCCGCTGATTGCCGGCCGCTGGATAATCCGGAGATCGGTCTTTCACAGCCGGAACTCAAATCAAACGCCCTGCGGCTTTTGGCGATGCGGCCGGGCCATCCCGTTGAAGAAGCGAAAGCATTCGGATTGGAGGGCGCACTATTTCACATTTACACGCTTGGCGATTATATCTTTCTGGACATAGGATATCGTAATCAAACGAAGTTGCCCTATACCATTGATCAACTGCGTTTCAGTATGGAGGATAAAAAAGTCACCAAGGCCAGTACCGTTCAGTCCGTAGCCGTTACGCCATTATATGTCCTGCAGGATATTCCGGGCTTCACTAAATATTACCGGAACATTTTCGTATTTAAAAAACTGACCTTCCCCGGCAATAAGGTGTTTACTATCAGCCTGAGTGAAAAACAGCTTTCAGGGCGCACGCTGACCCTCAAAGCCGGTTACAAGGACCTGCTCCGTGCCGATGTCCTTCCAAAATAAGGGACTGCATTAATCAATTATAATTTATGGCAGAAACCATTAATCGCCTGGCCAATGCGCTGGTGCGGCTTGACCCTGCCTTGTATATCCGGTTGCAGGATGGGAATGACTTAGAGGAATACCTGGACGGTTTTGACGATATCGAAGCACTATCCGCCGCTTTGCCGCCCTCGCCGCTCGATTTTCTGGAAGATGTATTGGAACAGGATTTTCGCGGACACTGGCTGCGTTTTCATGAAGCCGGTATCATTCGGTATGAGCTGCTCAATATCTGTGCAGTTTGTGAGGCGACCTTGCAGGAGTTTGGCTGGCCGGAAGCAGACGACAGCCGCCTGCTCCGCTATGCGGTGATCACCGCGATAGACGACTATCTCCAGGAAGGGGGCGGCGATGGCCTATAATCCACGTGAGAAACTGGCCGCCAATATCGCGGCTCTTCGCATAGCACTGGACTGGGACGGTAAGCGTAAACTGATGGCTGCTGAAATTTCGACCTTAAAGACCTACTCAGGTTTTGGTGGTTTAAAAGCCGTACTCTATCCGGCAGGAGAACAGGACGAATGGGTTAAAATGAATGCCTCGCAAGCCGATCTCCGTTTGTACCCCCAGGTTATGGAATTGCACGCCTTGTTAAAGGAAAAGTTAAGCAGTTATACTTATAAACGTGCATTGGATGATTTGCAGGACAGTTCGCTCACAGCCTATTACACCCCTGACCTGCTGCCCCGTGCCATCTATACTGCGCTGGGCGATCAGGGATTGTTACCGAAGTATCTGTATGAACCAAGCGCAGGGGCAGGAATATTTGTTACCGAAGGAGCCCGTCTTTTACCGGAACTGCAGAAGGTGACGGCTGTAGAAAAAGATCTGCTGACCGGCAAGGTGCTTGCGGCCATCTGTTCTGAAATGCAGGTACCTGTAGATGTACACGTAAAGGGCTTTGAGGAAACTGAAGCCTCAGAGAAGGGACGTTTCGACCTGATCGCATCCAATATACCTTTTGGAAATATTTCAGTTTTCGACCCTGCATTTAAAAACAACAGCATTACAGACCGTATTCACAATTATTTCTTTGCAAAAGGCCTGGACAAAATAGGACACGGTGGTTTATTGGCCTTTTTGACGACTGATGCGTTCCTGAACACACCCGGTAACGATATGGCCCGTAAACACTTGTTTACCTCGGCAGATTTTATCAGCCTGCTCGTTCTGCCGGATAACCTGATGAAGGATAACGCCAATGTAGAAGCGCCAACCCACCTCTTGCTGGTACAGAAGAACGACCATAAAAACAGTTTTTCAGAATCCGAGGAACTGTTGCTGGCCACGGTTGAACAAACCGGGGAGAACGGTACCTATCCGCTCAATGCTTATGTTCACCGTCATCATGAACTGATCATGGCAGACGAAGTCGCAGAAGGTACCAACCAGTACGGCAAACCCGCCCGGGTGATCTGGCATAACGGGGACATGGAGGATCTGTTCCCGGCGATGGTGGAGCAATTGGCGAATGACTTGGATGCCCGCTTTGATAGGGCACGGTTTGAAACACTGCAGCAACAGCTGGCTTTTGAAAAAGGTGAGCTGGACAGGCGCAACGAATCGGTAAAGACGGATACTACAAAGCAGCTCACCTTCCTGGAAATTCCGTTACCCAAGGAAACTAAAGTGGTTGCCCAGTTAGGGCTCTTCGATGCAGCCCCGCAGCCCGTCGGGAAGGCGCAGGCTTATTTATCCGATAAGGACAACGCGAGCGTGGATACTTCATCTGCCCGCATCATCAGCACGATCCGGACAACCGAACGCCCTGAACATGACAGTGTGGTATTGCTGACCGCACGGGCCAAATCTACCGGGCGTTACCTGTATAAACTCTATGCCAACGTCGCGGAATTAAAAGTATCCGCCAAATGGCTGACGGGGAATGTATTGACGGATGAACTCAAAGCGCTTTCCACAAAACTTAAGAGTTTCGGGTACGATTACGTTTATGAAGGTGACAAAAGCCTGGAACCGGCCTTCGGCCTGGTACCTGAAAGGCCAAAAGGCTTCCGGAACCTCAAACCATTCTATGTCAAGGATACCCTGGTTATGCATGGCGACAAGGCAGGACTGATCGGCACTCCCGGAGAAACGGAAGCAGAATTCTTCCCATTTGAGGAGCAGGACCAGCGGGCTTTTTATAAAGCCTATATTAAGGTTCGCGATGCATATATAGAGTTGTTCAACACGGAATCAACAACCCTGATGGAGCAGCCTGCGCTACGGGCGACCCTGAATCAAAACTACCAGGCATTTACTGAAACATACGGCGAACTGAACAGGACGTTTAACCGCTCGCGGATGCTGAATGATCCAGCCTTCGGCTTCACCGTGCTTTACTCTCTTGAAAAAAAGGAAGAAGGGCGCTTTGTCAAATCAGACATTCTTAACGGGCCGGTATTCCCACGACAGAAGGCCTTAAAGACCGACGATCCTGCCGAAGCGTTGGCGCGCTGCCTGAACGATAAGGGTTTTGTAGACCTCAATTATATCTCCGGGGTAACCGGGCTTTCCGAACAGGACGTGATTGCCGGTCTGGAAAAGCAGATCATTTATAACCCGGGGAAACAGGATTGGGAAACCACCGACCGTTATTTGTCAGGAAATGTCGTTCAGAAATTAGCCGAGGCGGAAATAGCTATTAAGGAGAACCCCGACCATTTGCAGATCGCCCGCAGCCTGGCCGCCATTCAGCGTGCACAGCCTGAAACCATACCCTACGAATTACTGGAGCTGGACTTCAACCTGGGTGAACGCTGGATACCGACAGATTACTACCAGCGTTTTGCCACCAGGCTTTTTGAGATCAATACGCAGGTGGAGTATTTCCCTTCTGCCGATACGTTCAAGGTGGGCTATTCAGGGGGAAACGCGATTACCGACGGAGAGTTTGCTGTGACCCCGAAATCAGGACAGAAAATGAAAGGGCACACGCTCCTGGAGCATGCGCTGGAAAACACGAATCCCTTCTTTACCTATAAAGTTAATCTTGACGGTGAAGAAATACGAATACCGGACAATGAAGCTACCCAGGCAGCACATCAAAAGATCGAGCTTATCCGTGAACGCTTTATCGCCTGGCTGAAAGAACTGCCGTCCGACGAAAAGTTGTTCCTGGAAAAGCGGTACAACACCATCTTTAATTGCTACGCGCTGCGCCAATACGATGGCAGCCACCTGACCTTTCCGGGACTTGACCTGAAAGGTGCCGGGGTTCCCGCCTTGTACGATTCCCAGCGGAATGCCGCATGGCGCATCATTCAAAACCGGGGTGCGCTGATCGATCATGAGGTGGGTTTGGGTAAAACGCTGACCATGATCATTGCAGCGGTAGAGATGAAGCGACTCGGTATTATTTCCAAGCCATCTATATTGGCGCTGAAGGCAAACGTAATTCAGATTGCCGACACCTTCCGCAAGGCTTACCCCAACGCACGCATATTGGCGCCAACGGAAGATGACTTCACACCCGGGAAACGTCAGCAGCTCTTCCTTCAGATTAAGAATAACAATTGGGACTGTGTCATCATGACCCACGAACAATTCGGGAAAATTCCGCAGGACCCGGAAATTCAACGCGAGATCTTGCAGGAAGAACTGGACAACGTCGTGCGTGACCTGCAAACCCTGGAAAACCTGGGTGCACAGATCACCCGCAAAATGCTGAAAGGCCTTCGGGTGCGTCAGGCCAATTTGCGGGCGTCACTGGCACAAATCGTTTTCGACATCCAAAACGTGAAGGATAGCGGTATCACTTTCCAGGAAATGGGCATAGACCATCTCTTCGTGGATGAAAGCCACAAATTCAAGAACCTCACCTTTACCACCCGGCATAACCGGGTGGCCGGGCTGGGTAACCCGCAGGGCAGCCAGCGGGCACTGAATATGCTTTTCGCTGTGCGCTCCCTGCAAAAAAAGTTCGACGCCGATCTCTGTGTAACCTTTTTATCCGGTACGCCTATCTCCAATAGCTTAACGGAGATGTACCTGATCTTTAAGTACCTCCGGCCACGTGAACTGCAAAGACAGCAGATCGAAAACTTCGACGGCTGGGCAGCGGTATATGCCCGCAAAACGGTAGACTTTGAATTTTCGGTTACCAACGAGATCATTCAGAAAGAAAGGTTTCGTCATTTTGTAAAAGTGCCGGAACTGGCGCTATTCTATAACGAGATCACCGATTATAAGACAGCGGAACAGATCAACCTGGATAAACCGGAACTCGATGAGCAACTGGTGAACATCAAGCCAACGCCCGAGCAGGAGGATTTTATCCGCCGCCTGATGGATTTTGCTGCCACGGGTGACGCCACGCTGATCGGACGCGAACCGTTGACCGAGGAAGAAGACAAAGCGCGAATGCTTATCGCCACCAATTACGCTAAGAAAATGGCGACGGATATGCGCCTGATCAATGCGGATCTGTACAGCGACCACCCGGATAACAAGGTAAATACCTGCGCGCGCAAAGTGGCCGAATTTTATGAACTGAGTAAGGAACACCGGGGCACCCAACTGGTGTTCTGCGATATCGGTACGCCGAAGAGCGACGAGTTCAATATTTACGATGCGCTGAAGGATAAGCTGGTGCAGGATTTTGGCATTCCGGCTGGTCAGATCTCCTTTATTCATGACTGGCCGGATAAGAAGCGTCCGGAAATGTTCCGCCTGATGAACGCCGGCTATATCCGCGTGATGCTTGGCAGTACCGAAAAGCTGGGAACCGGCACCAACGTGCAGGAACGGGGCGTGGCCCTCCACGACCTGGATATCCCCTGGCGGCCATCAGACCTTAACCAGCGCGGCGGCAGGTTCAGCCGTAAGGGTAACTGGCTGGCGAAAGAACATTTTGATAACAAGGTGCCCAGGTTTGTTTATGCCACCGAAAAATCACTGGACAATTACAAATTTAACCTGCTGCAAACCAAGCAACGGTTTATCGACCAGATCAAAAATAGCCAGATCAGTGTCCGTTCCATCGACGAAGGTGCCCTGGATGAACAGAGCGGGATGGGTTTTGCGGAATACATCGCCATCCTTTCCGGCGATACCTCATTGCTCGACAAAACGCGCGTCGATAAAAAGATAGCCGCCTTGGAGGGCTCCCGTTCATCACATTATAAGGAGGTTTCCCGGGCGCGGGTACGTCTTGAGGTTGTTGAACAGGAACGCAGTAAAACACTGGTGACCCTCGAAAAACTGGCCGTGGATGAAAGCGATTACAAGAAATTGCTCACCCATGATGACGAAGGAACAAAACATAACCCCATTCGCATGACAGGTTTGGAATCAGCAGACCCGGAAATTATTGGCAAGCATATCATTGACCTTTACCGGAACTGGAAACCTGCCAAGGGGGAATCCGAGGATAAACAGGTTGGTACGTTGTATGGTTTTGACCTGTATATCCGTCAGCAGCGCGAAGGTTATGAAACCAATGGCCTGATGGATTACAAGTATTCCAACTCTTTGTATGCCGAAAGCCCGCAGTCAGGTATTAAATACCTGTATAATGGCGGCCTGCCTAACGTGGATAATCCTAAACTCGCCGCGCGGTATTACATCAATGCCATAGACCGGGTGGTATCGCTAAAGGAAAAATATGAAAAAGAGGTGGCCACCCTGGAAAAAGAAGTACCTGTATTGAAAGGAATCATGGGCAGGGAGTTTGAAAAGGAACAGGAACTGGCCGACCTCAAAGCAGAAGCGGCAAGGCTCCAGGAGAAAATCGCGGGAACGATCAGGGATAATCAAATGAAAGTCGTGGAAGGATCTGAAAACGATGAGATCGCCGAAATTCAGGACGAGGATAATATCCTGTCACTGGATTCAGAACAGGAGAACGAGCCCCGTCGGGCAATCGGGAGGTAAATATGATCATGGAGCATTACCGGTGCCCGCTGCACCGATATACTTTTTCAGTTACACCGATCCGCCGATGGGTGGAATCACAATGCGAAGGGCGTGTACTTAACCTGTTCGCAGGACCAACACTACTGCAGGTAGACGAAGTGCGCAATGATTTGGACCCTGCTATGCCGGCAGAATATCATCTTGATGCGCTGGATTTACTCGAAACCTGGCAGGGCGAACCTTTCGGAACCATCCTGCTTGATCCGCCTTATGCGCTGAGAAAAAGCATGGAGCTTTACAAAGGCAATATCTGTAGTCCGTTCCGTAGAATAAAAGATGCCATACCACGCTGCCTGAAACCAGGTGGCCTGGTTATCACTTTCGGCTATCATTCGGTCGTCATGGGATGCAGCAGGTCTTTCAAATTGGAAAAAGTGGCCTTGTTCAGCCACGGCGGCGCGATTCACGACACGATTGCCAGCGTGGAAAGATTTATTAAATAAAGCCATTTCACAGCGGTACCACACCTCAATAACCAGGTTGACGATTAGCCGTTTTGCCAACCTATTAATAATTCTTTATGGAGGAAACGCGGGAACAACAGAAGCTACATGGCTTCCTGCAATGCTTGATTTATGTGATGGTCGCCCTTGAAGCGGCCATTTTCATTTATATCCGGGCACCGTTCTGGGGGATTTTCCACCATGCGCTGTACCGGATCAGCCTTCTGCCGTTTTACGCCAACCTGGTCTATAGCAAATTGGCCACTTTGGGCCTGATCTGCCTGGTCAGTATTGGTACGGTAGCCAAAAAAGAGGTCGATCTCGAACCTAAAAAACACATTGTTTACCCGCTCACTTTAGGTTTGCTGCTGTTTTTCGGCAGCCTCTTTTGTTACGGGCGCGATGGGCCTTCGGTTTTTGCCTATACCCGCTGGAGCGACCTGGCCTATATGGTACTGTCAGTCACCGGGGCATTGCTGACCAGCATCGCGATGGACAATATCTCCAAGCTCATCCGCTCCGGCCTGGGTAAGGATGTGTGGAACGTTGAAGGAGAGAGTTTCCAGCAGCCGGAAAAATTGGTGACAACGGATTATTCAGTGAATATCCCGATGCTGTTTTATTACAAAAGAAAGGTAAGAAACGGCTGGATCAACCTGACAAACCCCTTTCGGGCGACGCTTTTGATCGGCACCCCAGGTTCCGGTAAAAGTTTTTCCATTGTTAACCCGTTTATCCGGCAGCTAACCGCCAAGGGATTCTGCCTGGCGTTATACGATTTTAAGTTTCCCGACCTCGGGCAGATCGCTTATTATCACTACCTGCTTGCTAAACAGCAGGGCAAACTGGCCGGCTACGATTTTCATGTAGTCAACCTGAATGAAGTGGAGAAAAGCAGGCGCATCAACCCCTGGAAGAAGGAATATATCCGGACGCTGGCAGACGCCGGAGAAACTGCCGAAGCATTGGTGGAAGCGATGAAAAAGGGTGACAAATCCGGTGGCTCAGACCAGTTCTTTACACAATCTGCCATCAACTTCCTTTCGGCCTGTATCTATTTCCAGAGCCGTTACGAGGACGGTAAATATTCCTCGTTCCCGCATGTGCTGGCTTTACTGAACCGCAGCTACGAGGAAATATTCCAAACCCTGTTTAAACAGGCAGAGCTTGCCTCTTTGTTATCGCCATTCGTTTCGGCATTTAAGAACAAGGCTTTTGACCAGTTAGAAGGGCAGGTCGGTACGTTAAAGATCTTTTTATCACGCCTGGCGACCAAAGAAACTTACTGGGTCTTTTCAGGTGATGACTTCGATTTGAAGATATCGGATAAAACACACCCCGCCATGTTGGTACTGGCTAATGATCCGGCTACGCAAAATATCAATTCCGCCTGCTACTCAGTCATCATTAACAGGCTGACGAAATTGATTAACAGTAAGGGTAATAAGCCTTCGGCACTGATCATCGACGAGTTGCCTACGCTCTTCGTGCACAAGATCGAAAACCTCATCGCAACGGCACGCTCCAACAAGGTGGCTGTGCTCATGGGTTTACAGGAGCTGCCGCAGTTTCAGCAGCAATACGGCAAAGACACCGCCGCCACCATTACATCGGTGACCGGAAATGTCCTGTCCGGTGCTGTGCGCAGCAAGGAAACTCTGGACTGGCTTGAAAAGTTACTGGGCCGGAATAAACAGATCACAGAGGGTCTTTCGATTGACCGCAATAAAACATCCACTTCTCTTAATGAAAAACTGGAAACCCTGGTGCCGGCCGGCAAGATCGCCACGCTGAACGCGGGCGAACTGGTCGGCGTAATCGCCACTGATGCAAAGGAGGGCTATACCGGTCAATATGAGTCCTCGGCCATCAATTGCAAGGTCAATCTTAACCTCGATGAGCTCAAAAAGGAAGAATCGGGATACAAGCCGTTGCCTTCTTATTATGATTTTGCTGGCAATAAAGAGGCGGTCCTGACCGAAAACTTTAAACGAATCAACAGGGAGATTGCCGCCATCGTGCAGAAACATCAGCCACCGAAAGTGGATACGCCCAAAGCCTCTATGAAAGAACAAGTTAAAAATAACAGAAAATGAACCAATCAGACGACCTGACCGGCACCCTGGTGCTGGTACACCCCGAATTGCCGGAAGACCCGGTTAACAAACAAGGCCAGATGGGTATGATCATGTTCGCCGAACCGGAAAAGGACGATATCTATGTCACCTTCGGCAACAATGAACGTGCGCTCTATGGCAGTGATGCTTTGCTGGTTTTCAAAAAACCCGGCGAAATCTACCAGGAACTCTTGGTCAACACTAAGAACATTCCGATCCCTGACTTTAAAGCCCTCCACAGAATCGGTATGCTTTTGGATAATGGCACATCGAAAGGTGCTAAAGAGGCTATGCAGCTTGCTGTCGAAAACCCCGGTGTGCATAGTCATGCCATGGAAACTTTGCAAAGCAAACTTGGCCTGGATGTCAGCATTGCGGCCGAAAAGGAACAAACGAATACGCAAAGCTATGGCCGTTAAGCTTTGGGGGATTTTTTTAATGTGCAGTCTTCCGCTGCGGCAGATCCGCCTGACCTCGTCATTTGGGTATCGCATGCACCCTGTTTATCACCGGATCAAAATGCATGCAGGCATCGATCTTGCCGCACGGCATGACACCGTATTTTCCATTCTTGATGGGGTGGTTCAAAGCTGCAGGTACAGCAATACGCTTGGTTTATTTGTCCGTATCGATCACGGGGGTTCACTGAACACCCTGTACGGACATTTATCTCAATGGCTCGTTATGCCCGGCGACACCGTTAGTGCAGGGGATCCGATCGGCATTACCGGCGCGACCGGCTTAGTCTCCGGAGAGCATCTTCACTTCGCTGTTACCTATGGTAAGCGCTGGCTGAACCCATTGAGATTTCTTTACCAAACCGTCTACAGAAAAGCAGAATCAATGAACCGATTACCTCAAAGACCAGCTTTTTGACCTGGTCAACTATTGTCTTGCAATTTTTTGTTCGAACAAGTCCACTGTGATAATCAAGAAATAAGTAATGAGTAAACAATCAAATCAACAGATCGCGGACCGCCTGATCGAAAAAATGAACGACAGGCAGAGCCCCTTCGATCTTCCCGGCTTCGCAATGCCGGTAAATCCCACCACCGGAAAGGCTTACCGTGGGATGAACGCCCTATGGCTGGCTATGCAAGGACCACGCGACCCGCGATGGATGACCCTGAAACAGGCATCAAACAAAAATGGCTGGAAAGTTCAAACCGGTTCAAAAGGAACTTTAATCAGCTTCCTGAAAACTACCGACCGTATACAGCTTTTAAATGATGATGGCAAGCCGCAGCTCAACAGCCGCAGAAACCCTAAAACGGAACTGATCAAGCTGGCTAACCCCGTTGAAACGGACGCCTATGTATTCAACGCGACCCAGATTGAAGGTATTCCCCCGCTAAAGGAATTTGAAGAGCGCCGGAACGCATCAAAACCTGAACCCGTTGAAGCTTTGGCCAAACTGGTGGAGCTGACCAATGCAAAGGTGGAAGCTACCATCGGCGAACCCGGTTACGACCCCACAGACCGCATTATTTACATGCCTGAGCCGGACACCTTTGGCACTCCGCAGGAACACCTGGCTGCCCTTTTGTATGAGGTGGTGAAATTCGCGGGACATGAAAAAGGATTATATGACCCGATGGATGTTACTCCGGCTTCCCAGGCCCGACCTGCACTGGCTTCCCTGTTCACCGGCAATGAAATCGGCGTGCAGGCACAGCTGGCGCCTCAAATGAACTACCAGGATGTTTACCTGACGGCGGCGGCAGCACCTGATGAACTGGAGGTTGCGGCTAACAATGCGCAATACACCACCGATTACCTGCATGGCCTCATCAATTCGCCTGAACAACGCCAGGCTGCAAGACAGGAACGTATTTTGATCGTAGGCGATGTGATCGACTACAATGAAAAACAATATGAAGTAATGGGTAAACTACGCGGAAAGGACCTGCAGGTCATGGACAAATCTACCGGTAACCGCTTTAAAGCCGGCCCGGGTGACGGCATTTATGCTTCGCTGTTAAGTGCGAAAACAGAGGCCCTAAAACAACAACGGTCGTTGGAGAAACCGATGGCGCAGGAACAGGACTTCGACCGGGAAGAAGAAAGGGATAACAGCATGGAATATGAACATGCCGATGAGCTGGAACATGAACAGGAGCATCACATGACCATTGAGCAGCAAATAGATACCGGATTGAATGAAGATGAAGGTAACGCGCTGGATTTTAGCGAGGAATATGAAGAAATTCCGGAACTGAACCTGGGTGAAGAAACCGGTGAAAAACAAAAAAGTGGGAGGAAACGGTGAATAATGAAATTTTTAACGAGGAGGATCTCCCTTTACATGACCTAAGATCAGTCGGGCTGGTGTCGGAAGGTAGAATTCTGTTAGAAGAAGCCGATTTAAAAGCCTTGTTATCCGGCCGCCGCACGCAGCTTATCCTGCTGGAGAACCTGGAATTCGCAGGCACGAAGATCGCATCCCTGAAGGCTAAACTTTCACTGGTTACCGGTGCGGATGGGGAACCTGAATTGCTGCTGCACCCGACATATCTCCGCAGTATTCCACCTGGCTACCTAACCGATACGGAAACCGAGGCCTTGGAAAAAGGAGATGAACCCAGTCTGGAAAAGGATATAGTCGACAGTAACGGACAGCGCAAGCGCGTCCTGGTCGAATTTGACAGGGAGACAAACCAGTTCCTGGAAACAGACGAGGATAAATTACAGGCTCCGGACGCGATTAACGGGCATCCGCTTACACCCGGGCAGAAAGCTAAATACAAGCGCGGCAAGGAAGTGGAAGTACCTGACGGTACCAAAGTAAAATACACAGCAACTACCCGCGAAGGAATACGGGCCAACCGTGTCGCTTTGATTGCATCGATCATCTTTGACGGCGGGATTTCTTACCTGCTATTCCACGGCATCAAAGCGCTGACCGGTCAGAAACATGATGCGGCATCCCATGAACAAAGCCAGGGGTATAAGGATACTGTTGAACAAATGAAAAAGCATCAGGAAACAGGACCGGCACCAAAACTGGATCTTTCCGGGGAAGAAGAAAGCCGCGATTTCAAACGGCGCTCTTACCGCTGATGGCCGCATTGCTGGATAAGCTGGGCGTTCCTAAGAACGTCCGGCTTTTTTTTGAACCGTATTTCCAGGTGTTGCCAGACGGTAGCATTTTATTCCCTTTTGGGGAGGATACCGAACATTTCAGCGTTCATTTTCACCAGATACCATCGGCAGTCATACCCTGGACCGCAGGAAATGGACCGCTTGTTTTTATCAGCTATTCAGCCATGGAATGCGTCGCTTTTTTAAGCATTTATAGTCATGCCTACCCGGTTTTCGGCCAGTTGCAATTTATCGCCATCGGCAATTATTTTACAGGCCTCAACGTTTCGGCAAGCAAAATCGCGATGCTTTTTGGCCGGGATATTCTTGGCAGGCTAACAGACATAAAGGTATCAACAGCGCTCAGGAATAAAAACACACCAATATTTTATAGCGGCGATGACCTCTTTGAGGTCCGCGGCCATTCTTTTTCAGAATCTCAATTAACCCTAAATGCTTTTGAAACCGTACTGGGTATCCGGTCAGGTATCCGCACCCTCAAGCCCAGGGGATTTAACACATTTCTTGAACAATTAAAACATCAAAATTTATGACACTGATTTCTTTTCAGCATTCGATCAAGTACGTTTATCTGCAATTGGCGCCCTATGCAGCGCTAACCATTACCGCCGCTTACATGGCCACAGGGCTGAATTTCTTATGGTTCATGGCCTACCTGGGATTGTCGGCCCTATTGGCCTGGCGGCTGATAGAACTCGCCTCCGTTCATTACTTCTTTACACATGATATGTTGATCATCAACAGGGGCGTTATTTTCAAAACGGTGGATTGCCGCCCGCTCTGGCAGCTTAAAGGCATAGAGGTACGCCATAACCATAACTGGTTGCTCCGCATTCTGCATATTTTGCATATCGACTATGGCCTGCAAGGGCCGCCGGCCGACCACATCCGGATAGTCGGCGTTGACGCCCAAACTATCCTCAAAGTAACAGAAGCGCTCAATGAGGGTATAGATACTAACATCGAAATGTGGCGGAATCATTTTCAGCAAGAAAGCGCATGAGTATAATTACTATCCGGCCATCGGCGATCTATGCCTTGCTGATGGTTATACCATTGTTCGTTGTCTCCCTTGCTTTTTTAGGGTTAGCCTGGTGGCTACTGCACACCTTTATACTGATCAGCTTACTATGCAGCAGCATCGCTTTATACCGCTACTGGCAGATCTGACAAACGGTGTATAGCCTTGAGCCGGAGGTGCTGTACATCTCAACCGGCATATTTTTGCGTCGGACGGACAGCCTTGAACTTTACCGTGTAAAGGGTGCGCAAGTAGTGGCAGCATAACAAATATACCCATGGCAGGGTATTTGGAAACCTAATCCCTAACGACGAACCGCATTACCCGTTCGTTCTCATCATCACCTAAATTATTTTTTATGCCTTCAGAAATTATCACCAAAGATGATTTAGAAGCGTTCCGACGATCACTGATTAATGATATTCAGGATCTGTTATCCAACAATAAGCCAGATAGCAAAGAGTGGCTCAGGTGTGCTGATGTTCGGAAATTCCTCAAAGTTTCCACCGGCACAGTCCAAAATTTAAGGATCTCCGGAAAGCTCAAATCCAAGAAAATCGGCGGAATGCATTTTTACAGATTAGCTGACATCGAGAATATG
The DNA here is from genome assembly GCF_000166195.2 of Mucilaginibacter paludis DSM 18603. Taxonomy (NCBI): domain Bacteria; kingdom Pseudomonadati; phylum Bacteroidota; class Sphingobacteriia; order Sphingobacteriales; family Sphingobacteriaceae; genus Mucilaginibacter; species Mucilaginibacter paludis. The sequence goes on along the minus strand of NZ_CM001403.1, from coordinate 8,019,532 downwards.
CTCAATGACAAACTGCAAAAAATATGAAACCAGAAATGTCTAAGCCATTAATACTATATTCAAAAATAGCCGATGATCCGCGCGTCAATGTTTGGCATATCAGCTTGTATACTTTTATTCTTTCACTTTGGCATGAAAGCGGCTACCAAAAGCAAATAAGAGTTTCCCGTAAACAACTCATGAAAGGGGCTCATTTTAATAGCATAACTACCTACCATAAATGCATTGGTAAACTCAAAGAATTGAAATACATTATCTACCTGCCGACTTATGATACCTACCAGGGCAGCACGATAGAATTGGTCTTGTAAGCAAGAAACTGCTTCTTAAGCTGACAAAGCATATAAGTCCTGAAATGGGTCAAAGTTATTCTGAAGTATAAAGCCAGACCTTTCCAAAACTTTGCCTGCCGCGTGATTTTTGCGATTAACCACTGCGGCTATCTTCTTTATTCCGTTTGACCTTAGGCTTTTCACAATGGCAGGTAATAAATTGGTCATGATAGACTGACCTTTCGCATCTCCGATCAGGTAAAATTCCAAAAAGTAGGGGTAGTCCTCAAGCCGGTAATGTTCCCTCGCCACTGCAGGTGGAATTAGATCAATGATCCCCACCAATTTACCAGTGCTATTGGAAGTGATGAAATGAACAGCATTCCTGCCATTGTGAAAATTCAGGATTGCGCCGTTAAGCCAGTTCTTAGCATCCTCAATATTCACCAACCTCTTTTCTGGTATAAAATGTAATGTTTGCTCGTCCGACAGGATCTGGTAAATCTCTTTTGCCAAATCCTCATAGCGCAAAAAATCATCCGCCCCAAATGGATGTACACTAAAGTTTGCCCTCTCCAGGCAAATAGTTGGTATGATCATAGGTGCCCCAATTTATAAATCATCGCCGTTTCCATCAACACTTCTCTTAATTTATTTCCTCCAAATACCGATTTCGATCTCATTATCACGTGAATAATTTCGCCCTGAGCATACGCCGTTATTGGCCGTCTTTAAATCGTAATAGTCAGACAATTTTTTATTCTACTAATGCAAAAGAAAGGTATCGCGCGCATCCTTTCAGTCCTTGCTCTGATGTGTTAAATTTCAACATTAGTTTTTGGCAGGCTAATCTGTATAGTCTGAGGATTATCCTGAGTTCCGGAAATAATTCTAAAGTTTACTTCATTATGGGTTATACTGCCATCGCTGGCCAAAAGCGTACACTCGCCCGCAAAAAGATCAGACAGGCTCGAGTATTTACTTTCAAATTTTCTTAGCCAGGGAAGATCTAATGTGTTTCGTATGCGTTGTAAATGGATGGGATTTTCGGCAATCGAAACATTTTTGGATTTCTGATAGAAGTAGGCTGTATAATCTTACTGCGCTAAGGCTGCGGTGAACAATGGTAAACTGAGCTTACCCGTTCTATTCATCAACGACGAATATGAACCCTTTTCCAATATCAATTTGAGCAAAGTCTGCAATCCAATGCGAAAGGTTTGTTCAAATCTTACTGTAATCGACCTGCCTGCAAGGCACTGGGTTCCTTTGGAACGTAAACGCAAACTTACGGAGGGCATACGCTCATGGGTTAAATTGAACGGACTGAAATAACGTTTTAATAACAAGCTGACCCTAAATATAAAGCGTTACTCGATTCATATCAGAGAATTTGTATTGAAATTAAAATGTAGGATCACTATATTAATAATGATCCTACAAATTCTGCCTTTTCAGTAATCCTGATAGTTTTTTCCGATTAGGTTTTCTTCCAGCAAAAGCATGTCTTTACTAACCTTGTAATTTTGCATTTTAGCATAATGCTGTGTTTGCCGGATTGATGAATGTCCAAGCATCTTTGAAACGGATTCCATCGGTACACCATTGTTAAGGGTAACCGTGGTTGCAAAAGTATGTCGCGCAATGTGAAAGGTAAGCTCTTCCTTTATTCCGCAGGTATCAGCAATCTCCTTCAGATAGGCATTCATTTTTTGATTGGTCAAGACAGGAAGTGCAGCATCTGTTTCTATGCATTTGCTATGATCTCTGTATCGGGTTAAAATTTTTCGTGCTTGAGCTAAAAGCGGTAGGTGAGAGGCAGAGTTGGTCTTTTGACGATTAATAAAAATCCATTCCTTGTCATCTATTCCGGTCTTTATATCAGATCGCTTCAAATTTTTCACATCCGCATAGGCAAGGCCGGTATAGCAGCTAAAAACAAAAATATCTCTCACTAACGACAATCTTTCGGCGTCGAATTTTTTTTCAATTACCCGCTTCAACTCGGCCTCTGTCAGCGCAACTTTTTCGACTGCTTTCTTCGTCAGTTTAAAGTTTGCGAAAGGATCACCAGGAAGCCACCGATTTTTTACACAGATTAACACGACCTTTTTGAAATTCGCCAAATATTTCATAGTTGAATTATGATTGCACTTTCGTACCGTTTTCAACCAGAAAGCGTACTGGGATATAAATTCATGATCTAGTTCTTTAATCGGCTTATCATCCGCCTTATACATCCACTTGATAAAATCCCTTGTGTGCTGCATAGAGATCTCATACCGACCGATTGTTCCTTTGGCGAAGTCTATACCCTCTAAAGCTTTCATCTGGTCATTATGGTGTTTAAATACATCCAGAATCATCCTTTGCTTTTCAGTTACACCATGTAAAACATCTTTAATAGCTTGGGCTGTTATCGGCTTGTCAGTATCAAATAGTGATCTTTTAGCCTGATAAACTAATTGCTCTAAACTATCCAGGTAGTAATTGAGTTCCTTGGTGGACTCTTTGTTTCCAATTTCCCTTCCTGCGCCGGAATTCCAGCGCGATTGCGCGCATTTACGTTTTGTAGATAGTTCGGTTGATTTGCCATCTACGGTGATTTTCAAATAGATGAACATCAGGTCATCTATTTGATTTTTAGTTTGTTTTAAGAAAAACAATAATCCAAAGCTCTTTTCCAACATAACACATTAATAAAAAGTTAAACAAAAGTACGTTTGTGCTTGCTGTACTACAAGATGTCCACGGCGCGAACATGCTGTAGTACAGATTGTTATAATCCTTTCGTTGCGTCTTTTTATTTTTTCAGTGGGTTTTTAAAAGACGCAACGAATGACGCAACAGAGTTTTGCGATTGTATGCGAGTTTTGGTAGGTAATGGAAAAGAAAAAGCCCTTTAATTTCTCAATTAAAGGGCTCAAATCACTTTTTTAATGCTTTCAGCGGAGAGCTAGGGATTCGAACCCCAGGAACCTTTAACAGTTCAACAGTTTTCAAGACTGCCGCAATCGACCACTCTGCCAGCTCTCCGGGGTCAAAAGTACAAAACCAGCGTGAATTGGCAAATTTGATATTAACTTTTTTTCAATTAAATATTAACGCCTTATTAATCAGCGCATTTTATTGCCTCCGGAGTCGATTTTCTTCGATTTAAAGGTATTATACTTCGGTTTTACGATTTTTATAGTGCGTTTGGAGAGGTCGATACTGGCATTTAATTCGAATCCGATGAGAATTATTAGCGAATTAAGGTAAAGCCAAAGCATAATAACAATGAGCGTACCTAACGATCCGTATAGTTTATTGTAAGATGAAAAATGATTGATATAAAAGGTAAACCCCAGGGATGTGAGCACGGCAAGGCAGGTAGCCAGTATGGAGCCCGGGCTTAAAAATTTCCAGCGCCGTTTGTGTGCAGGGCCGTAGCGGTATAAGATGGATACGGTTACAAAAAACAAAACGATGACGATAAGCCAGCGTGATATCATAACCAGGTAGATCCAAAATTTACCGCCGGTATTTAACTGAAATTGGATAAAGCTGATGATATACTGGCTGATGGTCATGATCAATATAGCCACAAATAGTGAGAATGAGATCAGCATGGTGAGCACCAGGGCTATCCAGCGACGTTTTAACCAGGTACGGGTTTCAACAATAAGCGACGACTTATTGAATGCCCGCATTAGCTTATGAACGCCATTGGTAGCGAAAAACATGGCGGATAAAAATCCGAAGGATAACAGGCCGCCGTGCTGGTTCTTCACAATGTCCTCTATAGTTGATTCGAAGGCTGCATAGGCGTTGCTGGGTAGTATAAGCTCAATGATATTTAATAACGTATCCTGGAAGCTCTTGATAGGAATATAAGGGATTAGTGTAAACAGGAAGATAGTGCCTGGGAAGATAGCCAGCAAAAAAGTATAGGCCAGGGACGACGCTTTATTGGCCAGCGATTCTTGCTTAAGTTCCTGGAAAAAAAATATGGCTACGGTATACAGAGGCAGCGGACGGAAGCCGGGCAAAATAACCACCTTGGTCCAGTCGAGCAGGTACCTGTAAACCCTCAAACGCAATAAATTCCGGTGCAGCCAATCCATTGATCCAAAAATACGTAAAATTCGTGTCGAATGATTTTAAAATTGCGTATCACGATAGCGACGGTTTACCCACGGAAATTATAGGCCACCTGATAAACAGGTAGATAGAAAGGTTAGATATCCTAATTTTTAAAAATGCTATTTTGTGCTGCAAACCGCTTGTGGGCCTTTACTTAAAAAACGGCTTCATTTTATCCAGAAAGTAGTCGGGAGCCATGCATGGGCGCCGGGTTTCCATATTTACAAAAACCAACAGCGTTTCGCCAACGTTAATCAGCTCTTCTTTCTCATTAAATAGCTCATATTTAAAATGAATGCGCACACCTGGCATTTTCTCCATCGTTACCCGGATGGTGATCTCCTCATCATACATAGCCGGTTTAATGTATTTGCAATGCAGTTCAAGCACGGGCATCATTACGCCAAAATCTTCCATGCCTTTGTAGGTAAGGCCAAGGGAGCGTAACATTTCTACCCGGGCTACCTCGTAAAACTCGGCGTAGTTGCCGTAGTACATGTAACCCATCTGGTCGGTTTCGCCGTAGCGTACGCGCAGCTTATTACTATGTACAAACATCAGCGTTTAATATTTCTTTCGTCTAAAGCCTTTTGAAACTTGTGGGCATTAATTAAATGTTGCGCCACGTTGTCGGCAAAATTATGGTAGCCTGAAAAATCCTCTTTGGCGCACATGTAGATATAATCGTTATGCTGATAATCAAGCACGGCGTTAATGGCATTGATGGATGGCATCATGATAGGGCCGGGGGGCAAGCCGGTATACATATAAGTATTGTAAGGCGAATTAATTACCAGTTGCTTTCTCAATACCCTGTGGATGGTGAAATCATTGGCGGCAAATATCACGGTAGGGTCGGCTTCCAGCTTCATGCCTTTTCTTAAGCGGTTTAGGTACAAACCCGCTATAGCCGGCATCTCATCATCGTGCAGTGCTTCGGCATCAACTATCGAAGCTAATATCGAAACTTTAACCGGGCTAAGGTTCAAAGCGGCGGCCTTGCGTTTCCGTTCAGCAGTCCAAAACTTTTGGTATTCGCCAAGCATACGGCCCAATATTTTTTTGGCCGGTACGTTCCAGTAAAACTGGTACGTGTTGGGCAATATCATGGTATAAATATTATCTTTAGTGAAACCCAGTTTTTCAACATACTCCGTCGAGTCCAGCAAACTGATGATCGATAGCGAGTCGGCTTCCAGCTTTTTTGAAACATAACCCGCAAAGTTTTCTTTAAGGCGAAGGTTTTTGATAGACACCTTAACGGGCTCCTGCTCACCCAGAATCAGCATGCGGATCAGGTCGCGGTTACTCATGCCGCTGCGCAAGCGATACCGGCCTGGTTTAACCCTGTTGATATAGTTTTTGTTGTGCGCGGCCCACATAAATGTGGTAGAATCTTTAACGATACCTTCTTCGCGAATGGTTTTGTATACATCATTGAAATTGGAGCCGGTGTGGATATACAAGTATTCCTGCCTATCAGTTACGTTAGGCCCAAAATACCGGAGGTAATAAAACAAGCCCGTTCCCGCAAGGGCCAATACAATGATGATAACTAATGTGATGATAAATTTCCGAAAAACGCCGCCGGAAGATTGTTGCTGAGTAGCCATTTGTTTTTAATACTTATTATTTAGCTTCTGGAGGGCTAATAAGCCTCCCTCCAGATTTTTAACATTGAGATAACCATTTTGCTGTAAGATATGTTTGCCCGTTTTACTGCGTAAGCCCATCTTACATACAACGATGATCTCTTCACTTTTATTCCATTCCAGTTCGTCAAGTTCTGACGGTAATTTACCCAATGGAATATTTTGCCCGCCAATGTTATAGGTATGGTATTCCATTTCATCCCTAACATCCAACAGGTTTAACGTTTCGCCCTGATTTATCCGGTCGTTCAGGTTAGTCGCGCTGATATCCATTAATTTTTTTGAGTAACGGTCAAATTAATGTGTGTACCAATACTCACTTTGCCTGTCGTGTCGCTTTTCATCGGGCTTTGCGCTATCACAGTTACTTTGGTAGTATCGGTTATGGTGCCCTGGTAGGTGATATTACCGATAATTAAGCCCGAATTTTTGATGGCAAATTTGGCTTCGTCCAGTTCAAGGTTTATCACTTCGGGTATTTCTACTTCGCTTGCGCCTGCGCCATCACCCAGAACCAGGTCGATGGTTGATCCTTTAGGTATTTTGCTTCCCGGTTTTAAAACCTGGCCGGCAAATCTAACCTCAAGCACACGGTCGCGGGCAATATCCGGCTTATAGGTGGTATCGCCCACCTTTAAACCAAAATTGGATATATTGGCAACGGCGGTACGATAGGTGTCTTGTGTTAAATCTGGCAGGGATACATCGGGTGCCTGGTTTTTTACTATGGTTAAATAAATGGTACGGTTTTCTTTAACATTGGTGCCCGCATCCGGGTCTTGTAAAATAACGGTACCCGCGGCTTTATCAAGCACATAAACAGAATCAATCTGCGGGTTATGAAAACCCTGTTGTTCCAACAAAGCAATGGCCTTATTCACTTGCATGCCCTCTAAATTGGGTACCGGCACTCCCGAACCATGGCGGGTATAGTATCCAAGGCTAAAGAAAGCAATCAGTACAACTACAATAACCGTTCCCGTAGCGATAGCCAGGTTAATAACAAACTCCCTGGTTTTTAAGTAATCAACAACTTTACTCATCTAATTATAAACTTTGCTCTATTGTGTTAATTTGATGATCAAACATAGGGTAAAATTTCCAATTTCAGGCTGTTGAATTTTGGGTTTTTAACCAAAAGGCGCAAGCGGGACGTGAATGACGAAGAAATTGGAACTCCGCTATATCTTAGCTCCACGATGGTTTATCCCATCAGTAACTGTCATGCAGCAGGCAGGGCTTATTAACCAGGATTATCATTAACATATAGTAAAGTTTGGGTGTGATGGATAGCTAACGCATGTTTTTGTGCAATATGGTACATCCAGGTAAGGAGGGGGCTTTTAGCAGGATCATACTGATCTATCGAATCCCATATCGCTAAAAATATGTCCTGCAATATCACACCCGAGCAATCCTGATCTTTAAGAACTGTGGAAGCTACACCGGAAAGAGTTTCAGCGTACCTGTTGTGAATTACCTGTAGCGCCTTCGGATTGCGCTCTTTGAGTGCGCAAACCAAGTCTTTTTCTGAAGGAAAAGTATCGTTCATCAAATTTCAGTTTAAACGTTTTTTGAGAAACAATAATTCTGGCTGATACCGGCCCGTTTATTCATTGATGTACGAAAGGCTGCTATTGTTGGATTTTCTTTTTACTAAAACCTGCATGCCATAACAGCAATATTTGAGAGCAGGCAGCAATTGAACTTTTAATCTCGAAAATTGCGACTAAGGTTTATATTTGGAAGCCTGAATATAATTAGCAAACTGAAAACAGGTTAGCATTACATAAAAATGAAAAATATTGCTCTTTTAGCCGGAGGATTTAGCGGCGAATACGAAGTGTCTGTTAAAAGCGCCCAATATATAGCGGCCAATTTACCGGCAGAAAAATATAAGGTTTATACCATCCTGATCACAGCCGATGGTTGGTTTTACGAATCAGAAGGAGGGGAGCACATTGATATCGACAAAAACGATTTTAGCCTGAGCCTTAACGGCGATCGAATAAAATTTGATTTTGCTTTCATTACCGTACACGGTACTCCCGGTGAAGACGGTAAACTACAGGGCTATTTTGATATGCTGTGCATACCGTACAATACCTGCGATGCTACAACATCGGCCATTACCATGAACAAGGCTTATACCAAAGCCATCGTCAATGGGATAGAAGGGCTGCACACCGCCAAATCAATGCAGCTCTTCCAGCACGATGGGCACGATATTGCAAGCATTGCGGCCCGTTTAAAGTTTCCGTTGTTTATTAAGCCCAACAATGGCGGCAGCAGTGTAGGCATGAGCAAGGTGCATAACGTTGCGGCGCTGCCCCAGGCTTTGGAAAAAGCTTTTCACGAAGATCACCAGATCCTGGTAGAAGAGTTTATTAAGGGCCGTGAGTTTAGTATTGGTATTGTAAGGTTGCATGGCGAACTGAAAGTTTTGCCAGCTACCGAGATTATAAGCTCCAAAGAGTTTTTTGATTATGAAGCCAAGTATACCGATGGTGTTACTCAAGAGATAACCCCGGCCCACCTGAGCCAAGAGCAGGTTAAAACTATAGCCCGCATAGTGAGCGAGGTTTACCTGAGGCTGAACTGCCACGGCATGACCCGCCTCGATTTTATTTTACAGGAAGAATCGCAGGATTTTTACTTTATCGAGATCAATACCACACCGGGCCAAACCGTGAATAGCCTGATACCGCAGCAGGTAAGGGCCGCAGGTATGGATATAAAAGATTTTTACAGCGCGTTAATAGAGGGTGCTGTTCGCCGTTAATTATAAAACAGATAGCCATCTATAAAGTAATTTTTTAATGCTTCAATTTGTAAACTTCAAAAAATCTTACGGCAACTATCCGGCGCTGCAGGTTCCGGATCTTGAAATAAAAGATGGTATTTATTGGATCAAGGGCGTAAACGGATCGGGTAAGAGCACTTTGCTTAAATCAATTGCCGGTATATTGGCCTTTAATGGTGATATTTTATTAAATGGCGACATCAGTATCAAAAAACAACCGGTAGCCTTTCGTAAGCTGGTTAACTTTGCAGAAGCGGAGCCGCTTTTTCCGGAGTTTTTAACCGGCGGCGAGATGATCAGGCTATTTGCCGATGCCAAAGACGCGTCGCCGGGGCAGGAGCGGGAATACATCGAAAGTATGGGCATTCAAACTTATATGGACAGGCCGATAGGCACTTACTCCAGCGGTATGTTAAAAAAGCTGTCGCTGGTGTTGGCCTTTTTAGGAAAACCCAAATTGATTTTGTTAGACGAACCGTTGATCACCATTGATACCGCTGCCCTCAAGATATTATATAGCTGGATGGCCGATGGTTACAGAAAAGCAGGTACTACATTTTTGCTAACATCGCATCAGGCGCTCGATCCTTTGGAATTGCCTGAAGCCAAAGAGCTTTTGGTTGAAAATCAAACCCTGAACGTTGTAGCCTGATGTTATCACCTTTATCTAATATTCTGCTCAAAGTATTTGCCAGCGGTTTCTACCGTACACATGCCGGTATATTTTTCTTTCTTTTATTTGTGATGTTCGGCATGGTTGAGCCTTCACAATTGCTGGGCTACCATTTAACGCTCATGCTGGCTTTTATCAGCAGTCCGTTAATGATGGTTATTGTTTTTGCCGTATGGCTTGTTTATACTTTTAAATGCTGGCATTATGTGGCAGGGCAGGCATTTGCATTGCAACAGCAATTTTTATTTTACAGCAGCTCATCGTATACCAAAAGCAAACAGTTTAGCAGTTGGTTTATTCTGCAGGCCTATATTGGTTTGCCGGTGCTGGTTTATGCAGGGATAAGTTTGGGCGTAGCGGTTAAACACCATTTTTTTTTACAAGCAACGGTTATCTTGGCTTACCTCGCCTTCCTTACAGCCCTCAGCGCATGGTTTTATATGCGTTTAATTAACCAGTTAATTGACGGCAGCACCCAATCGGTGATCATCAAGTTTACAAAAAACTGGAAGAAACCTTATTTCAGTTTGTATATCTTCCATGTTTTGGATAAACTGAAATTAAAGTACCTGATCACTAAAGTACTGTCGTACCTCATTATTACTGGTGTATTCCTGATGTTTGCCGATGTAAGCCACGATTTGCGCGTTGCAGGTATAGCCCTGCTGGCAATCGCCGTATCGCACTCGGTAGTGATATTTGAGGAGAGGCAATTTGAAGAAACATTTTTGGTATTCTCGCGAAATTTGCCTTACTCGCGACTGAAACTTTTTTTATCCTTTTTAGGTGTTTACCTGGCGCTCTTGCTGCCCGAAGCCATCTGGTTGTTTGTTCGTTTTTCGCCAGTGATGGCTATGGGGCTATTGGCTTTCGGCCTCAGTTTAACCATCCTTTTTCACAGCCTGCTTTACAAATTAGGCCTGGATATGGAAAAATACCTTACATGGGTGCTCGGGCTATTTATCCTTCTTTTTTGGGTGGTGATGTTCAGGCTGATCTGGCCTTTAATAGTGGTGAATATGGCCATAGGATACTTCGTATTTTATAAAAATTACTATAATTCAGGGCAAATAAAAAGCGAATAATCTCTTATCCGCTTTGATGGTATGATGAGTATTCTTTATGCTGATAGTACTATTCAGCAATAATTTTCACGTCGATGTTGCCCCTGGTAGCTTTGGAGTAAGGGCAACCCTTATGTGCGGCATCTGCCAGTTTTTGAGCTTTTTCCAGGTCTAATCCCGGGATATGCACGTGCAGTTCCGCAGATAAGTTGTAGGATGCTTCGCTCTCCTTGTTAAAAGAGATATGTACATCAACCGTAGCTTCTTTTACATCAACGTTATCGCGTTTGCCCACCGAGCCTAAAGCGCCCAGATAGCAGCTTCCCCAGGCACCGGCAAATAATAATTCAGGATTGGCATATCCATCTTCGCCACCCATCGCTTTCGGAGCTTTTAATTCCAGATCGATAACACCGTCTGATGATTTGATATGGCCGTCGCGGCCGCCTTTTGCTGTAACTACAGCGGTATATAATTTTTCCATGGTAATAGTTATTCTTTAGCCTATAAAGTAAAAATACTGCAAAAAGTTTTACTGCAATCAATTATAAATTACTAAAAAAATTAGTAATTTTGAAGCATGGCAAACTGGGAAAGGATACAGGAGAAGTTGCAAATATTGGCCGATGCTGCTAAGTACGATGTGTCGTGCGCTTCAAGCGGCAGTAAACGCAAAAACGAAAATAAAGGGCTGGGGAACGCCAGCAACGGTATTTGCCATACCTATACCGAGGATGGGCGCTGCGTTTCCTTACTCAAAATTCTGTTAACCAATCACTGTATTTTCGATTGTGCCTACTGTATTTCGCGCAAAAGCAACGATATCAAGCGCGCCGCTTTTACCGTGCAGGAAGTGGTAGACCTCACCATCAATTTCTATCGCCGTAACTATATCGAGGGTTTATTTTTAAGCTCGGGCATTTTTAAAGATGCCGATTATACCATGGAGCGTTTGGTGCGTATTGCTAAAAAGCTTCGTACCGAGCACAACTTTAACGGTTATATCCACCTGAAATCAATACCCGGGGCGAGTGATGAACTGATGCGCGAAGCTGGCCTTTATGCCGACCGGCTAAGCATTAACTTGGAAATGCCAACCGAAGAAGGTTTAAAGCTTTTAGCTCCTGATAAAAACCGCCAGGACATGATTAAGCCGATGGACTTTTTAAAGCACGAATTGATATTACGAAAAGAGGAAAAAAAGCTGTTTAAAAAGGCGCCGCTGTTTGCACCGGCAGGCCAGAGTACCCAAATGGTAATTGGGGCCACACCAGAAAACGACCACCATATTTTATTTACTGCTAACCATTTTTACAAAAGCTTTAATTTAAAACGCGTTTATTATTCGGGCTATGTGCCCATCAGTGATGATAAGCGCCTGCCGGGCCTCAATACCGCAGTACCTATGGTTAGGGAAAACCGGCTGTACCAAGCCGATTGGTTAATGCGTTTTTATGGTTTTAAGGTGGATGAAATTGTGAATGCCCATGTGCCGCATCTTGATTTGGATATTGATCCCAAATTGGGCTGGGCCATCCGCAACATGCAGGTATTTCCTTTAGATATTAACCATGCCGACCTGCAGTTAATTTTGCGTATACCCGGTATCGGCGTTCAGTCTGCACATAAAATTGTAAGCGCCCGAAAGTTTAATAAGTTAAATTGGGATAATTTAAAAAAGATGGGCGTAGCCCTTAACCGTGCCCGGTATTTTATCACCTGCGGTAGTAACGAATTTGAGCGCCGAGATCTTACCGGAACCAAGATCAAACAATTTATATTGGCCGAGTCGCAAAGTAAATATCTTAAAACACAACCTTCGCAATTGAGTATGTTTTAAAATCAATCATGACAACACTTTTTCACGATGGATCGTTCGAAGGGATTTTAACCGCCATATTCGAAATTTATGCACGGAAGCTTGAAATGGTAAAACTGTTAAAGCAAGGAAGCCATAGTGCTGCCATGTTTACCTACGAACTTAATATACCAACCGATGAAAGCCGGGCAAAGCGTGTATTGGCAGGGTTGATAAAAAAAATAGGATCCGCAGGCGTGCAACGCTTGTACGTAGCTTACCTGTCAGAAATTAACGACTCAGATAACCCTATTATAGGTTACATAAGGTATGTGTTTGATAGCGAGCGACCTGTTGAGGATGATTATAGTAACAAATATGTGCTGCGCATTTCGGAAATTGTGCGGATGGTGCGGCGCGAAAAACACCGGATGGAGGCCTTTGTCCGCTTTCAAAAACTGAAGGACGAAACTTTTTATGCCACCATAGATCCCGACTTTAACGTATTGCCTTTGATATTGAGGCATTTTAGAAAACGATATGCCGACCAAAAATGGCTTATCTATGATACCCGCCGCGGCTTTGGTTTGTATTACGATTTACACCAGGTTGAATATATTACTTTAGATTTTTCGGAGCAGGCCGTGGGAAGCAATATTGTATGTCAGTACGAAAGCGATGAAGCGATATACCAGGTATTGTGGAAGGATTATTTTAAAAGTGTAAACATAACCGAACGAAAAAATAACAAGCTGCATTTGCGGCATGTGCCTAAACGCTACTGGAAAAACCTCACCGAAAAATTTTAAATTTTATTCTTTATTTCAACCTTGGAGGTAATACAGCACCATTATAGCTAATTTGGTGTATCTCTCTGGAAATGATGTGGATAAGCTTAATGTGGATAACCACCAGCAACTTGCTGAAATGTGCTTTTTTATTGATATACAAACACTATTTATATGTTCATAACCAGCCTATTAAGGTTAATAACGTGTTTGTAAAATACACGACTTTTTACTTGACAAATGTTAATACATATACTAACTTAGACTCATCAAGAACGACGTACATTGACAGCCTTGACAGAAGATTAGAAATTGAACCGGGGGAGTTTCAGGACGAACTAAAGATCAAGGGAAGCTTCGGCCAAACTGAAAAATAAAAATCACGAAAAAAGGATTTTTAGAAATAGGTAAGGTGTCGACAAAAGGTATTACAAACTGTTGAATAACCCTATGGGGAGAAGCAATTGGTGAAGTAAAAGATTGCGGAGGGACAACGCTTGAAAAAGCGATGGAGAGACGGATCATGGTCGTGATACACAAAACTTGATGCTTCTGGAAAGCTACGGCAAACCAGTAAGTTTGAAACGGAAGAGCAAATCGAAAGAAGATGCCTTCCGTTTTAATTTTATGAGGGGATACTCTCTCAAAAAGTTAATTCAAATCCCTTAATATCTAATACATCGTAAAGACGCTCCGATTGCCTCTATATTATTCTTACTTATCGGTTAGGAAAGCATTTTTTAGTCACGCTGTACAGTTTCATCGATATTAAAAATATTCTTTTGCACAATTGTAAAATTCTATTTCTTTTATCGAATGTAAATTATCTATTTTTAGCCTCATGAGTAAAGAGGGTAAAACCAGGGCTGGCGGCAAGAAAAAAATTTTTGTTCTTGATACGTCCGTTATCTTGTATGATCATAATGCATTTCAAAATTTTCAGGAAAACGACGTAGCGATCCCGATCCAGGTTTTGGAAGAGCTGGATAATATGAAAAATGGGAATGACACCCGCAACTTTGAAGCTCGAAGCTTTATCCGGATGATGGACGATCTTTCGCAGAACAACCTGATCAGCCATTGGTTGCCACTTCATGGTATCAACAAAGGACAATTTAAAATTGTGGTTGATAAGAAGACCGATACCGACGCGGAAGAGATTTTTGGCGATGGCAAGGTGGATCATCGCATCCTGAATGCAGCCCTTGGTTTACAACATGAAAACCCAGATAAGCGGGTAATTTTAGTTTCAAAAGATATTTGCCTGCGGTTGAAAGCAAAATCTCTCGACTTGCACGCTGAAGATTATGAAACCGGCAAAATCAAGAACCTGGAGCAATTGTACACCGGCAAGGCTATCGTAAACAAGGTTCCGGATAAGGTACTCACCACATTTGCAAAAAATGGAATTTTAAACCCGGACGACCTTGAATTGGGGAGCCTGCAGAACAATCACTTTTACATACTACACGGAAAAAAAAGATCGATACCTGCGTTTTATAACGGCCAAAGCAAACAGCTGGAAGAGGTTGTTGAGCAACCGGTTTTCAATATCAGCCCCAAAAATGTGGAGCAATCATTTGCTATTCATGCCTTACTTAATCCCAATATCAAGTTGGTAAGTATACAGGGTAATGCCGGTACGGGCAAAACATTACTGGCGCTGGCCAGCGCGCTGGAGCAACGGAAAGATTTTAGGCAGATATACGTAACGCGCCCCATTGTGCCTTTAAGCAATAAGGACATTGGATTTTTACCCGGTGATATTAAGTCGAAGATTGATCCTTATATGGCACCGATATGGGACAATTTAAAGTTTATCAAAGATCAGTTTAGCGACGACGATAAAGTAAAGCTAAAGATTGATGAAATGGTTACTAACGAGAAAATTGCCATAGCGCCCCTGGCATTTATCCGGGGCCGTACCTTAACTAAGATATTTTTTATTGTTGATGAAGCTCAAAATTTAACTCCGCACGAAATTAAAACCATTATCAGCAGAGCTGGAGAACACAGTAAATTTGTTTTTACCGGGGATATATATCAAATTGATACACCTTATTTAGATGCGGAAAGCAACGGGTTATCATACCTCATTGATAAAGCAAAAAACCATCCGCTTTATGCGCATATCACCTTGCAAAAGGGCGAACGGAGTGAACTGGCAAACTTAGCTACGGAGTTGTTATAAATTAATTATCAGTAGATAAAAGTCTTTTCTTTATAGAGATTAGAAATTGGCCTGATGATTTACAAAATTCAGCAGCTTAATGTTGAATCATTTTGAGCCGCAAAAAGCCAATCGATCAATTTATTTGCTATCAAAATGATAAAAGCCTTTCAAATTGAAAAGCTTTCGTTGGGTGTCCCGGTTCGTAAAAGAAAATTTTGTTACCCTATATAGCTTACACGCAATAATGAGTGAGCTTAGCCATCATTTTGGACCGCTTTTTGAATAGCGTAAATCCGGATTTAGCAATGCTGCCAGGAAGTAAAAATTATATTTTATAAAATATAATTTTTACCCGTAACTTTGCGAGTTATAAATATTCAATTAATTTTTTGTTATGTTAACCGTTATTGAAATTGTGATGGTAGTGGGTTTATTTATTGTACCACTATTAACTCCAAAGAAAAAGCACAATAAAGTAGTTGTCGATACCAATACAAGTAATGCTCAATATGCCATTGATGAAGGTGGCTATATTGTAAAACTTTAGTTTCTTAAGTAAAGAAACCCGGCAACCAAATTTTTAGGCCGACTTGTGTATTCGTAGTACGCATGTCGGCTTCTTATTGTTTAACAATATTACAAATTGTTTTTTAAAATAACAAAAAATAGGTTGTATTTTTTTGAAGTTTTATATTTTGTGGGGTTTTTACTTTCAAAATCAACTTGCGAAATGATTTTTGCGATAAAAACACAGAAAATATCTGCTTAAATTTTCATTGCTGCCAATAAATTTGCCATTATATTGGTTTTACAGCAAATCCTTTTTATAAAACCTCTTGATACTGAAATATAGATAAATTAGGCTGGATGCTGATCAGGAAAGTTTCAACTGGCTCATTTTTTTTGCTCTGATCACCCGGCGCAAGTAGCAGATATTCGTTCATCGCTTTAAATAAGGTAAATATCCCGGTGATATAATTAATTGAAATTCTGTGGGCGCTACTGTCCAAAATATCAGATGATAACAACTTAAATTCAGGTATTTCAAAAGCAACGTCGTTACCAAGATGGTCTTTTAGTCCAGGTATTTTATAATCCAGTTTATCTATCAAATGCGTAACGGCTATACTTAATTTGTAATGAAGGGAGTTTGCCCTGCCGTCATGAGCTTTGATATCATCAAAGGATCTAAAAATTCGATCCATATTATAAGCTTGTGATTTCATCAAAAATTCTTGATACGACGTGGAAAATACGCTCCTCTCAAAATCACTGCTTGCAGATGAGTCAATAACTTGTTTGTAAGCAAGCTTAATCAATGCTTTAGCCATTTTTATAATTATAGTAGTGTTAATGTTGACTTTTTTACAGTGCCAACCCTATAGTGTAAATACCCGTATAACCCGCAGAAATACTTCCGGATAAGCTTAAAGTTTCTTTAGCCAGGTCGCTGGCCGAATCGCCAAAAACACTATCGCTCGCATTCCGTGTTGTGTTGATACCATGAGCCGAGTAAAGGCTACTTACGTAAACAACATCCGATACGGTTTCGGGAAATGCCATTTGCGCTGTTTTTTTCAATACCCCGTTGATGAATATTTCCAGGTGGATATGCGTGGCGCGGCCTGCGTACCATCCTGGATAAATAGTAGTAAATTTAACTTGTCCATTGGTGTCTGATAGTTGATAACCTCTCAACCAGGTTTTGCCAACATAACTTTGCGTACCTAAAATACCGGGCTGATTTGCATAGCCGGAGTAATAGCCATCTTTATTACACTGCCACATATCTACCCGTACATTAGGCACAACAGCTTTACTACTATTTACATTAATAACCGTAAGGATAAGATTAAGTGCTACGCCGGTTTGACCGTCGGTAACGTCGGCTCTTTGCAGCGGGTTGTTAACCTCGCCTCCCACGTATGGATAGGGGCCTTCAGTTTCCGTAGGGGTTTCATCGCTGTTAACTGTGCTTGTTGTAGTTGTATCATCGCTTCCAGAGTTTTTTTTGCAGGCCTCCAATACCATAGGCCCGGTAGCGGCTGCTATGGCAAAAGTTTTTAAAAAGCTTTTACGTTCCATATTTAATTTTTGTATGTGTTAATGTGCTGGCTAATATCTTGGCGCAGGATGAAAACAAAATGAAAAGTAACATTTTTATTACACCTGTATCCTTTTGATGTTGGGTGGCTGATTTTTAAGTTTAAACAATAGCGATGGTGAGTATTTCGAAATATATTTGTTATTTAACGGTTTACTAAACTCTAAATAATGATGCCCATAAAGTATAAGCTAATAATGGCCTTTGCCGTTTTATCCTTTTCTTCTTTTGCTCAAAACAGCAGTAAATTATGGTATAGCCATCCGGCTAAAGTATGGACAGAAGCTTTGCCACTGGGAAACGGGCGTTTAGGTGCCATGATATTCGGCCGCGTTGACCAAGAGCTGATCCAACTCAATGAAGGTACATTATGGTCTGGCGGCCCGGTGAAACATAATGTTAACCCAGATGCATACAGCTATTTGCTACAAACGCGTGAGGCATTGCTGAAAGAGGAAAACTACGTAAAGGCTGCTGCGCTTGCCCGTAAAATGCAGGGTGTTTATTCAGAATCTTTTGAGCCCCTGGGGGATGTGATGATCAGCCAGAAGTTTAAGGAGGCTTCGCCTTCAGCATATTACCGAGATCTGGATATTAGCGATGCTGTTTCAACAACAAGGTTTACTATAGATGGTACGCAATTTACCCGCCAGATGTTTATTTCGGCACCCGACCAGGTGATTGTAATACGCCTTAAGGCCAGTAAGCCCGGTCAGTTAAATTTTAAAGTATCCACTAAAAGTCAGCTTAAATTTGGAAACTCGGTGATCAACGGAAGCCAAATAGCCATGCTGGGCCATGCGCCTCTGCATGCCGATCCAAGCTATGTCAATTATAATAAAACACCTGTTATTTACCAGGATTCAACAGGAAAACAAGGTATGCGCTATGCCCTTTTGTTGAAGGCAGTGGGTAATGGCACCATAACTACCGACACAAGCGGCTTATCGGTAAAAAACGGATCGGATATTATTTTGTTCCTTTCTGCTGCTACAAGCTTTAACGGCTTTGATAAATCGCCAGACAAGGATGGGCAAGATGAGGTTAGAATAGCGACACAATACTTGAATACTGCTTTGAAAAAAGACTGGCAATCACTTTTCGATGCACATTTAGCAGATTATCATCGCTATTATAACCGGGTAACCTTTAACCTTGCCGCTCCTAAAGATAATACCAATGCCTTACTGCCCACCGATGAGCGTTTAATAGGCTATACCCGGGGAACGAAAGATCCGGCGCTCGAGACATTATATTATAATTATGGCAGATATTTGCTCATATCGTGCTCAAGGCCTGGTGGCGCAGCTGCCAATTTACAAGGCATCTGGAACAATATTGTACGCCCACCATGGAGCTCCAATTTTACCACCAACATCAATACCCAAATGAATTATTGGCCATCAGAAATGACCAATTTATCCGAACTTAATGAGCCTTTATTTGAGCAAATTAAACATTTGGCCGTAACGGGTAAGGCCACGGCAAAAGAGTTTTATCATGCTGAAGGATGGGCCGTGCACCATAACAGTGATATATGGGCGCTGTCAAACCCGGTGGGTGATAAGCGCGGGGACCCCAAATGGGCCAATTGGTCGATGGGCTCGCCCTGGCTGAGCCAGCATTTGTGGACACACTACCAGTTTACCGGCGACAAGCTGTTTTTAAAAGATACCGCATACCCGTTAATGAAAGGGGCCGCGCAGTTTTGTTTAAGCTGGCTGGTTGAAAATAAAGATGGCCTGTTAGTTACCGCGCCATCCGTATCGCCCGAGAATGATTTTATCGACGATAGGGGACATGAAGGTAGTGTATCGATAGCTACCACGATGGATATGTCGATCATTTGGGATTTGTTTACCAACGTGATAGAAGCCTGCAATGTGCTGAATACGGATCGGGATTTTCGGGACCTGATTATCGCCAAAAGAGCTAAGTTATTTCCGCTGCATATCGGAAAAAAAGGAAACCTGCAGGAGTGGTATAAGGATTGGGAAGACGTTGACCCGCATCACCGGCATGTTTCTCATTTATTTGGCTTACACCCCGGCCGTGAAATATCACCCTTAACCACCCCCGATTTTGCCGAGGCGGCAAAAAAAACTTTGGAACTGCGTGGAGACGAAGGAACAGGGTGGAGCCTGGCATGGAAAATCAATTTCTGGGCCCGGCTGCTGGATGGCAATCATGCGTACGGCCTTATTCGCGATCTTTTGCGTGCGGCAGGTGCTAAAATCGATCCGTCTGCTTCCGGAAAACCCGGGAATGGATCCGGCGCCTATCCCAATTTATTTGACGCGCATCCACCTTTCCAGATCGACGGCAACTTTGGCGGTGTTGCCGGTATGACCGAACTATTGCTCCAAAGCCAAATGAGCGAGATCGACTTGTTGCCTGCTCTTCCGGATGAGTGGGCGTCGGGCTCCATCCTGGGCTTGAAAGCACGCGGTAATTTTGAGGTGGCTATCATTTGGAAGGATCATCGTTTAGTGTCATCCACTATCAAATCCGTTGTTGGTGGTGAATGTAAGATACGGACTTTGGTACCCGTCAAGGTTTCAGGCCTAACTATTAAATCTCAAAAAAGCACTATAGGTTACTTAACCAGCTTTCCATCAGTAAAGGGAAAAACTTACCAGATTTTGCCGATATAGGTTGGCAGTAAGAAAATAAGAGGCCGCGTCATCAATTGAAGTGAACCCCAAAAGTTAGACAAAAACTTTTGGGGTTTATTATTTATGTCAAAGCACACATTTGAAGAGAAACTTGATGTAGTTTCTCAAGTAAGAAAGGGAAAGCCGATTCTACGGATATCCCGCGAACGCCATATCCGTGAAGGCATGATATTGGAATGGGTTCGGAAATATGATCTTTATGGCGAAAGTGGGCTGCTCAAACAACCTAACGTCAAGCCCACGCCTGATTTCAAAGAAGAAGTTGTAAGGCTTGTCATAGAAAAAAAAGTACCTTTAAATCAGGTTGTTCTGGAATATAGATTAAGCAAGACTGCTTTAGAGCGCTGGGTAAGATCAGTACGGGTTGAGGGATATGCAGTACTATACCAGCAAAAGAATCCTGGACGACCACCTAAATGCATGGGAAGATCAAAGAAGCTTGAACCTGAAACAGAAGTAGAGAAGCTCCAGGCGGAAAATAGCCGTTTGCGGGCGGAGAACGCACTATTAAAAAAAGTCACGGCCTTAGTCAAGGAAAAAGAAGCCCGCGAACGCATGAGTGGGCAAAAGCCATCGAAGAACTAAGGCCCGAACATGATGTTTCAATTCTATTGGATTGCAAACAGATGGCTCGTTCTGTATTTTATTATCATCGCAAGCGCCTAAATGATGATAAATACAAGCATGAAAAAGAAGAGATCGCAAGTATATACCACTTGCATAAAGGCAGATATGGTTATCGGCGGGTCACCGCCGAAATGAAGAACCGGGGTTATAGCATAAATCACAAGACTGTCCAAAAATTGATGGGAACATTAGGCCTAAAATGCAATATCAGGAAAGTAAGTTATCGCTCATACAAAGGTGAGGTTGGTAAAATTGCCCCTAATGTACTTGAAAGGGATTTTGAGGCAAATCTGCCTAATCAGAAATGGGCTACGGATGTCACTCAGATGAACATTAAAGGGGAGAAGATCTATTTATCTCCTATAATTGACATGTTCAACGGGGAAGTCATTTCTTATAGTATTTCAAAATCTCCAAATATGCAGATGATAGATGAAATGTTATATGAGGCTTTTGATAAAGTGAAAGATATAAGGGGACTTATTTTTCACTCTGACCAAGGGTGGCAATATCAACATTATGGATATAGAAAGGCTTTGGAAAAACATGGAATTATTCAAAGCATGTCCAGAAAGGGAAACTGCTTGGATAATGCCTTGGCCGAAAGCTTCTTTGGGATCTTAAAGACAGAATTACTGTACAAACAGAGCTTTGAAACTGCGGAAGAATTTATAACTTCGTTAAAAGAATACATTCATTACTATAACAATGAAAGAATAAAAAACAGGTTAAATGGAAAGAGCCCGGTGGAATACCGAGCTCTCGTACAAAAAACTTAATTTTGTAAACTGTCCAACTTTTTGGGGTCACACCAAATCATGAGCGGCCTCTTTTTGTTATAAGCTATTGTTCTTCGTAGTGGTAAGTTAAGCCACCATCCACAAAATAGGTTGATCCGGTAACGTACTCAGCATCGGCCGAGGCCAGGAAAGCCACTACCGCGGCTACATCTTCTGGCTTGCCTAATTTTTTCATTGGGATGTTTTTCAAAACTTTTTCAAGCAACTCCGCATTTTCAATTAAAGCGTGGTTAATGGGAGTGGAGATAGCGCCTGGTGCCACGTTGTTGATACGCACATTAAATGGTGCCAGCTCGGTAGCCAGGTTGCGGGTAAGCATTTTTAATCCACCTTTGCTGGCGCAGTAAGCCGCAAAATGCGGAAATATAATTTCTTCGTGTACCGAACTCATATTAACTACAACACCTGGCTTGTTATAGCTTACGCAATATTTTACAAACGCCTGGATACCAAAAAATATGCCTTTCAGGTTTGTGTCCATCACAAAGTCGTATTCGTCTTCGGTTACGTCCAAAAAATTATGATTTTTTTCAACCCCGGCATTATTAACCAGGATGTCAATGCTACCATATACTTTAATGGCATCGTTAACCAGATTAACCACATTTTGGGTCGCGCTAACATCTGCGGCAACAAAAGTGGCGCGCCTGCCCATGGCTGTAATCTGGCTAATGAGGCCCTCGGCCCTTTCGTCAAACTTTCGTCCGTTTAAAATAATGTCTGCACCTTCGCTCGCTAATCTAACCGCACAAGCGGCGCCTATACCTTGTGTGCTCCCGGTAACTAATGCAATTTTGTTTTCAAAACGATTCATAAGGTGATTTAGATGTGATGATTAATATTTGATCCTATAATTTTTATGTTTTTACTCTCATGGGTTATAATGCCAATCAGCAGATAAAGTTTATCATTAAAGCATTTTTAACATTATTACAATAATGAAACTAAGCCTGTCCAGCCGGTTTGGTGACTGGCACCTAATCCCTTACCTGTATTGCCATTAAAGTATTCGTGGTAAAGTATATAGTCTTTAAAATGCGGATCGTGGTTTAATTTGGGGTGGCCACCAAATACCGGGCGCTCGCCATTTTCATTTTTTAAAAATATGCTTTTTAACCGCTTGCTCAGCAAGGCAGCTATTTCGGCTAAAGAGTGGTATTGGTTGGATCCTGTTGGATATTCAACTCTGAACTCATTGCCGTAATAATTATGAAAGCGGTATAAAGATTGAATAATCAGGTAATTTACAGGCATCCAGATGGGGCCGCGCCAATTACTGTTGCCGCCAAACATGCCGGTTTCGCTCTCGGCGGCATTATACCTCACAGAAAAATCTGTCCCGTTAAGGTAATATTCAAAAGGTTGCTCTTCGTACACCTTTGATATGGAGCGTACGCCGTAATCGGATAAAAACTCGTTAGGGTCAAGCATGCGGCGCAGAAGCAATTTCATACGGTGGCCGCGTAATAACGATAATAAATGCTGTTCGCTACCGCTGGTGCCTTTCCAATAGCTTACCAGTTTTACCAGGTCGGGCCGTTGTTGCATAAACCAATCCAGGTGAGCTTTAAGTTTCGGTAACTTTTTCCAGCGTTCATCGTCAAAAACGTTAACTGCAAAAAGCGGGATCAGGCCCACAAGCGTACGCACACGCAAACGGTCATAGCTGCCATCTGGCTTGCGCAACAAATCATAATAAAAACCGTCCTGTTCGTCCCAAAGCCCCCACGAGTCTTCGCCCATGTTGGCAATAGAGCCGGCTATAAACAAAAAGTGCTCTACAAATTTAATGGCCATGTTTTCGTAAACCTCATTATACATGGTCAATTCGCTGCTGATGTGCAGCATATTGAGGGCATACATAGCCATCCAACTGGTACCATCGGCCTGCTCTAAGAAGCCGCCTCCGGGCACAGGAGCACTACGGTTAAATACGCCAATATTGTCCAGCCCTAAAAAGCCGCCTTCAAAAATATTGTTTCCTTCGCTATCCTTTTGGTTAACCCACCAAGTAAAATTGAGCAGTAGTTTATGAAAAACATCTTCCAGAAAAAGCAGATCGCCTTTGCCCTTGGCCTTTTTATCCAGCTCATATACATCCCAGGCGGCCAGCGCATGTACCGGTGGATTAACATCATTAAAATCCCACTCATAGGCCGGCAACTGCCCACTCGGATGGATGTAGTTGGCACTTACCAACAGGCTGAGTTGCTGTTTGGCAAAGTCGGGATCAATAGGCGCCATTGCCAAACAATGAAAGGCCAGATCCCAGGCCGCAAACCAGGGGTATTCCCATTTATCAGGCATTGATATGATATTGCCGGCTACAAAATGTTTCCAACGGTGGTTTCGCCCACGCCGGTGACCGTCGGGCGGCGCTGGCAATCCGGGATCGCCCTCCAGCCATCGGTTTACATCATATAAAAAGAACTGCTTACTCCAGAGCATACCCGCCCAGGCCTGGCGCTGAACAAGGTGCTCATCTTCATCAGATAAAGAGCCATGCTTCTCAGCATAAAATTCATCTGCCTCAGCTTTTCGCTGGTTAAATACCTCGTCAAAATTCACAAAAGGAGTGGCTTGGCGGTTTTTACTCAGCCTTAACTTTACTGTTGTACTGGTTTGCGCAGGCACATTCAACTTATACCAAACAGCTGTTTTGGTACCCTCGTGTTGCGGATTTACTGCGGAGCAATCGCCATTGACAACCCGGTTATGAATACCGTCTTTAACAAAGGGGCTACTGTTTTGTGCCTGGTACAGACGCTGGTTGTTGGTTTCGTTCTCTGTAAATAAAAATTCGGCTTCACCATCGGCATAACAGTAATAGTCTCCCAAAGCTGCCGAACGCATCAACACCGTGTTGTGGCCCTGGTATAACATCTGCGGTTTTGCGGTACCATCGCCTAAGCCCCAGGTTTTTCTGTACCATAACTGTGGCAACAGGTGTAAAACTGCGTCGTTAACACCACGGTTGCAAACGGTGTATTGTATCAATAAATCGTCAGCCGTGTTTTTGGCGTATTCAATAAAAACATCAAAGTAGCTATTGTCATCAAATAAGCCGGTATCTATTAACTCAAATTCGGGGTCCAATTTTCCACGGCGCTGGTTTTCCTCAACAAGATCCTGATAGGGATAAGCTTTTTGGGTGTACTTGTAAAGCATTTTCAGGTAGGTATGCATAGGCGTGTTATCGATGTAGTAATACAACTCCTTTACATCCTCGCCATGGTTGCCCTGCGAGTTGGTTAGCCCAAAAAGCCTTTCCTTTAATATCGGATCCTTTCCATTCCAAAGGGCAAGGCCCAGGCATAAATTCTGCTGGTCGTCGCTGATGCCGCCAATACCTTCTTCTCCCCAGCGATAGGCCTTGCTTCGAGCCATGTCATGGGTAATATAGTTCCATGCATCGCCATTTGCACTATAATCTTCTCGTACAGTGCCCCATTGGCGCTCAGAAAGGTATGGCCCCCATTTTAACCAGTCGGCTTTTTGAGCGTAATGCTCCTCAATTCGGTTTTGTTCGGCAGTCATGTTCTAAATAGAATGGTGTAGATGGATATATGAGTAACTAAACTAAGATTTATATATCAATAATAAGCCGTAAACTGGTTTTCAAAACAAGATTAATGTTATTTTAATGGTACCATCTGGTACTAACTTTTTCAAAACAGTTGCGGCTTCCTGTTAAATACGTCATAAAAAGCAATATCGTACATTCGTGGCCATGTATGTTTTTTTATAAACACAAACGCCGGCTATTAACCGGCGTTGTGTTTACAAAATCTGAAAAATTTATTTAACGATGGTGTACCACCGTGTGATGATAAGTTCTGTGGTGGCGAACCGCCCTATGTCGTCTTACCGTACGGTGCCTGAATGGTGACTTGGGTGGAGGTGGCCTTCTCAGATGAAGATTTAAATGAGGACGTGGAGGTGCTCCGGGAGGTCCGGGTGGATGCGGCGGTAAATGGATCTGAGCGTTAGCGCTGCTAAATGCAAATGCCATAAGCGCAGCCAGCATAAATAATCTAATAGCTTTCATTGTATCGGGTTTAATTAGTTGCCTATTCAATTAAATTGAACAGGCACACTGTACTATAACTCCAAATAGTTCATAAGGTTTAAAAATATCTTATTAATGTTATTTTGCTAACTATCTAAAACCAGAAATGTATTTACACAGTATATAGTGATGTTAATCAATTTTATGAAATTTATTTATTGCCTGTTATTGCTTAGTTTCAGCACGTTTGCTATGGCGCAAAATCCGTTAAAAAAAGAGAAGATCAGCATCAATAATATTGAGCGCGATTTTACTACTTACTTACCAACTGCATTTAATGACCAGCATCACTTACCTGTTGTTATCGCACTGCATGGCGCATTGGCCAGCCCAAAGGGAATGTTTCGTCTGGCTGATTTTAGGCCCATTGCAGATAAAGAAAAATTTATTGTAGTATGCCCGGCTTCAAAACACGGCTGGCAAGACAGTAGAGATGTTAATGAAATTGATGATGTGAAGTTTATTGACCAGCTGATTACTTACCTGGTTGATACCTACCATGCCGATGCCAACCGTATTTATCTGACCGGTATATCAAAAGGGGGCTTTCTGGTATCGCGTTTATCCTGCCAACTAAGTAATAAAATAGCAGCAGTGGCCATTGTTTCGGCGACGCTCGACTCCAATGAGGGGTATCAACCTGTAAATCCTTTACCCATTATGTTTATCCATGGCAGCAAAGATCATATCGTATCTTACAATGGCGGAAAAATGTTTGGCCGCAAAATATATTCGCACCAGCAAATTATAAAAAAATGGGTCGATCTGGATCAGTGTAACCCAAAGCCGCAGGTTACTCAAATACCTGATACTGCCAACGACGGAACCAGTATCGTTAAGGAAGAGTACACTAATCACAAAAACGGTTTAAAAGTAATTGGTTATACAGTTAATAATGGCGGGCATACCTGGCCGGGTGGATGGCAATATTTACCCGCTTTTATTGTAGGCAAAACCACGATGAATTTAAATGCCTGCCAAACCATCTGGGACTTTTTTAAACCTTATCAATTAAACAGTCTTTAATCTTCGCTATTGCCTACACTTTTGCTATATGTTGGTGATGGCTTTCCACCGCTTTGGTTATCTTTGGGCGCAGATAATCTAAACGCCGTACAACGATGAGATGTTACAAAAGCCTTTTTTGCTGACCGTGACAAGCAACGAGAGCATTGTAGGTTATTGCAGCTAAATAGCTATGAAAAAAATCCTCTGCCTTGTACTATTACTATCCGGCGCCAATGCTGTAAATGCCCAGTCGAGGCTTTTTCCTAAATTTATCCGCAGATTAATTTTTGAGAAAGACAGCAGTCGACGAAGCAGTTTTATACCCTTGCCTGTTTTAAGTTCGGCCCCCGAAACGGGTATAGAAGCCGGCTTATCCGGATTATATTCTTTTTATACCGATACTGCCGACCGTAATACGCGCGTATCAAATGTTTTTGTTTATGGCACCCTCACTACCAAAGGGCAAAGCAGGGTAAACATCAGCACCAGCTACTGGCTGCCTAAAAATGCTTTTCATTTTACCGCTGGTGTAGGGTATATTAACTTCCCTACCAATTTTTATGGTATCGGTAGCTCAACCCGTAAAGCAGACGCCGAACGTATTGAACAAAAGCGACTGAGAATTACGCTCACTGGCGAAAAGCAATTCGGTAAAAATATTTATCTGGGTTTTGTTTCCGGCGCTTATAATTACCAATTTAAGGGCGCTGACAAGTCTGGGATATTTGAAACGGACCCCGCTGTAGAAAACCCCGGCGGTGGGGCCTACGTGTATTTGGGCCCCAGTTTTATTTTCGATAATCGCAATAACAATACTTATACTACAAGCGGTATCTTGCTAACCAGCAACTACAGTTTTAACAAGGGTATGATGAGTAATAATAACTATAGTGGCGGTGTGTTTTCTATCGAGTATAGCCAGTACTTCAGCCTAAGCAAGCACCTGGTTTTAGGTCTGGATGTTTATGACAATAGCCTTGTGGGATCACAATCTCCTTTTTACCTGATGCCTGCCTTAGGATCGGACGAATTGATGCGGGGTTATTACAACGGACGTTATCGCGATCGTAACTATACCGCCGGACAGTTTGAATTGCGCTACCGTATTAACGACCGATTTGGCGTAGTAGGTTTTGCAGGTACAGGTACGGTATATCATTCAACTTTAGATCTGAACCAACTCAAGCCCAATTACGGTGGGGGCTTTCGCTACTTTTTCGACGTAGAGAAAGGACTTAGTGTAAGGCTGGATTACGGAATAGGCGAAAAAAGGCCGGGAGAGGAGCGGCAAAGCGGGTTTTATATAGGGTTAGGAGAGGCTTTTTAAATGTGCGGATGTGCAAATGAGTAAATGTGCAGATAGTGATGCCGGATGTGGAATGAGTGAATTTGCCAATGGATGAAGGTGTTAGTGTACGGATGATTAGATGTGCAAAATGTTTGAGGGCGCATTAATTTTGTATGCTGGTGTTTAAAATGCGTGGTGGGAATAAACCAGTGTATAAATTATGGCCTAAAATATTGATGATTGACCTAAAACTTCAACTTGAAATGTTCTTTGGCCATGCCTTCTCTAAAAAAAACCAGTTGCAGCCAAAATAAATCAACCGTAGCTGTAACGCTATAATGTTGCTTAACGTGCTGCCAGTTTTGTTTAGCCAAAGGCGAACCATAAATATTGCAGATCACCAATAAACTGTCCGGTCCCATTTTGGGTAGTAACAGTTCAAAACAATTGAACAAGTCGGCCGGAGAATAGTAATTGATGAAGGCGAAATCAACCGTTCCGAGTTTTGCGGTGGCGTGGCGTAGCGAGCCATCATGCTCCAGGCTTATCAATTGAGCAGATGGCGCTGCTTTGCTCAGGTAACGCTTGCTAATGCCCATACCTGTGCCTATTTCAACCACATTGTGTGGTTGAAAATGCCTGGCCAGGCGGTAAAGCAACTGATCTACCTTACGGGTATTGCCCCGCCTGCGACTATTTGGCAGCAATCTACTCTTTTTGTCCTCAATTTCATCATAAACGGGAGTGGCACGAAAATCGTAAATAACTTCGTCAAGCAGCCGGTAAACAAAAGGCGAATGCAGTCCATGCCGGTTTTTGGCGGTGATGCGGTGCTTCAGGTAATCCTTAATAAAGCTGATAGTCATGTCTGCAAATTTAGGTATCGCTTGTAATAATAAACAAAGGTTAGTATTTTAGTGGTAATTAATATGATTAACAACACCGAAATTATTTCGTTGATAAAATTATTGGATGATCCCGATAAGGAGATTTTTGACCATGTGCATGATAAGCTGCTGAGTTATGGTAGTGATGTAGTGGAACAACTGGAGTTTGCCTTCAGTGAAGCTTTCGACGCCATTCAGCAGGAGCGGATAGCCAACCTGGTGCACGAAATTCAGTTCCGCGATTTAAAAAACGAACTCAACCTGTGGTATCATGGTGGTGCTTTCGATCTTTTGCAGGGGGCACTCATTGTTAACAAATACCAGTACCCCGACCTGGATGAGCAAAAGGTGATCAATTATATCGAATCCATCAAACGCGAAATATGGTTGCAAATGATGAACGATGCCAGCCCTGCAGAGCAGGTAAAATTGATTAACCACGTTTTTTATAATATTTACGGTTTCAGCGGTAATACTGCCAATCACCAGGATCCGCAAAATTCGTACCTGAGCCAGGTTGTTGAAACGCATCGTGGCAACCAGATTTCGCTGGCCATCATTTACTCCATCATCGCCCAAAAGCTGGATATCCCTATCTACGGTATCAATTTGCCACAACATTTTATACTGGCTTATATTGATGAGTCACAACAAAGCGATACTGAAAATGGCGTGCTGTTTTACATCAATACGTTTAGTAAGGGTTTTATTTTTGGCCGCAGGGATGTTGACCACTTTTTAAAGCAACTCAACCTGAAGCCTGAACGGCACTTTTACGAACCATGCAGTAACGTCGATATAATTAAACGTGTGTTGCGCAATTTGATTAGCGCCTACGAAAAAACCAATGCCGAAGATAAAGTGACCGAATTATACGAACTGCTTCATATTTTAGATGAAGAAGTAGCCTAAATGATGTGATAAATTGGCCTTAAATAAACAACGGCTTAGCATAGTTTGCTGTAACATCCCATCTCACTGTTGCTATTAACCTGTAGCGCCATGATTTTATTTACCTCACCTTAAAACAATTGCACCCACGATTATATTTAGAGAATGATTATGAATCAAGGAACAGCTTTTCCGACTACTGATAACTTCGTGCAAATTAAAAAGCTAAAGGAATTGCTGGCCTATCTCAACGAAAAATCGCCCTTTTACAGGCAACTTTTTGATGATAACCAGGTTGATATCACAAAAATTCAATCGCTCGAAGATTTAGCGGCATTACCCATTACTACGAAGGAGGATCTGCAACAGCGTAATGACGGTTTTTTATGCGTTAGCCGCGATGAGGTGATTGAATATGCCTCAACATCAGGAACCTTGGGTAGCCCGGTTACCATAGCGCTAACAAACAACGACCTGAATAGGCTGGCTGTTAACGAATACAATTCTTTTTTGTGTGCCGATGGTTCGTCAAGCGATATTTATCAGCTGATGCTCACGCTCGACAGGCAATTTATGGCAGGAATAGCCTATTATTCGGGTTTGCGCAAAATGGGTGCGGGAATCATCCGTTTGGGGCCCGGCGTTCCATCACTGCAATGGGAAACCATTCAACGACTTAAGCCCACAGCCATTGTAGCTGTACCATCATTCCTGTTAAAATTAATTCAATATGCGCACGATCATCATATCGATCTTAATCAATCATCGGTAAAAAAAGCGATCTGCATTGGCGAGAATATCCGCAATACCGATTTTTCATACAACATACTTGGCAAAAAAATAACGGATGCCTGGGATATTAAGCTCTATTCAACATACGCCTCTACAGAGATGCAAACCGCCTTTACCGAATGCAGCGAGGGGAACGGAGGGCATTTACAGCCGGATTTGCTGATAGTTGAACTATTGGACGATAACAACCAGCCTGTTGAGCCGTACGTTCCGGGTGAAGTGACTATTACCACGTTAGGAGTGGAGGGCATGCCCTTGTTACGTTATAAAACAGGCGACATTTGTATGTTTTATAATGAGCCCTGCCCATGCGGGCGTACCAGTTTACGGCTGTCGCCAATTATTGGCCGTAAAAAACAAATGATTAAATTTAAGGGCACCACGCTTTACCCGCCGGCGCTTTTTGATTTACTGAACGAGATTGAAGAGGTGCTTGATTATGTAGTGGAAGTTTACTCGAACGAAGTGGGTTTGGATGAAGTATTGCTGCATTTGTTAGCTGCCGACCAAACCGAAGCATCCGACCGTAAAATACGTGCCAATTTGCAGGCTCGCTTACGTGTTAGCCCTGGTATTCATTACATTAGTGTTTCGCAAATACAAAAAATGCAGTTTCCCGAAGCCAGCCGCAAACCTGTAAAGTTTATTGATAACAGAGTTTAATTAATTATTTTAGTGTATTTGTTTGGTACGGTTTATATTTGTTGCTGGTGCTTTGTGTTTAATATTGAATGTTGTGTTTGTTTTAAAAGGCGGCAACAAATTAAATACACCACAGCCATTTTATAAAACTTAGTTTTTGCTTATGATATCTCTTGGACAGCATGTCCTTTCTTTAACCGATTTTTCTGACATTGTTTTCAAAAGAAAATCTGTTGATCTGCCCGAATCAGCTTTAGATAAAGTTGCAATCAATTTTAAATTTCTGCAACAATTTTCGTCCAATAAACTAATCTACGGTATTAATACCGGTTTTGGCCCCATGGCACAATACAAGGTTAGCGAAGATAACTTATTGCAACTGCAATATAACCTGATCCGCAGTCACAGTTCTGGTAACGGTGCGTTGCTGAATCCGCTTTTGGTAAAAGCCTTGATGGTGGCCCGTTTAAACAGCATGATGCAGGCTTACTCTGGCGTACATAACGATGTTGTTGAACTTTTGGCCAAACTGATTAACCAAAATGTAACGCCCTGCATTTACGAACACGGCGGCGTAGGCGCCAGCGGCGATTTGGTGCAACTGGCACATCTGGGTTTGGTGTTGATTGGCGAGGGGGAAGTGATTTATGAAGATGCTATCCACCCAACCAGTGACGTTTTTAACAAGTTAGGTATAAAACCGCTTGCCATACACGTTCGCGAAGGTCTGGCTATTATTAACGGAACTTCGGCCATGACAGGGATAGGCATGGTTAACGTGATCCAGGCGCAAAAACTGCTCGGTTGGGCGGCCATGCTCTCTGCTTTAACCAACGAAGTGGTGGAAGCTTATGACGATCACTTTTCGCACGAACTCAATATTGTAAAACACCATAAAGGGCAAAACAAAGTAGCCGCCATGTTACGCGATATTTTGAAAGATAGTCAAATGATCCGCAACCGGTCGGAACATTTGTACCAAGCCGATAACATTGGCCACGATGTTTTTGAAGATAAAGTGCAGGAGTATTACTCATTGCGTTGCGTAACCCAGGTATTGGGCCCCATATACGATACCATCGTTCAGGCAGAAAATGTTTTGGTAAACGAGTTGAACTCCGTGAACGATAACCCGGTGATTGATCACATCAACCAGAATGTTTTTCACGGCGGCAATTTCCACGGGGATTATGTATCGCTCGAGATGGATAAATTGAAGATCGCTATCACCAAGCTTTCCATGTTATCCGAAAGGCAGCTCAATTATTTGATGAACGATAAGCTGAATAAAAAGTTCCCTCCGTTTTTAAATCTTGGTATTTTGGGTTTAAATTTTGGTATGCAGGGTATGCAGTTTACCGCTACATCAACCGTGGCCGAAAATCAAACCTTATCGTTCCCGATGTATGTACACAGTATCCCTAACAATAACGATAATCAGGATATTGTAAGCATGGGATGCAATGCCGCTTTATTAACCCGGAAGGTAATTGACAATGCCTTTGCCGTTTTGAGTATCCAGCTCATGACGCTCTTGCAGGCTGTTGATTACTTAAACTGCCAATCCAAATTATCCACGCAAACCTTGAGTTTGTATACTGAGATGAGGGCGATATTTCCTAAATTTATTGAAGATCAGCCCAAATATAAAGATCTGGAGAATGTGAAGAATTTCCTTGAAGTAACAGACCCATCGGTTTCATTTAATTGATTGATTTGATATGAAGTGTGCTTTAGTTACAGGTGGATCAAGGGGAATAGGAAGAGCGGTTTGCATCAGGTTAGCCGATATGGGATACCATGTAGTGGTGAATTACAAAAGTAACGAAACAGAGGCCCAGGCCACGCTTTCGCAAATCAACGCAAATGGCGGATCGGGAGAGTTATTGCAATTCGATGTCTCTGATAAAGATCAGATTAAAAATACATTGGGTGGTTGGATATCCGGTAATGCGGATAAACACATTGAAATACTCGTTAACAACGCGGGCATTAAAGATGATAGCCTGATGCTCTGGATGAAGGATGAGCAATGGGACAGCGTAGTAAAAACCAGCCTTGATAGCTTTTTTTATGTTACACGCCTTGTGCTCGAGGATATGCTGCTGCAACGTTATGGACGCGTAATCAACGTGGTTTCGCTTTCAGGTTTAAAAGGTTTACCGGGCCAAACCAACTATTCGGCGGCGAAGGCCGGCGTAATTGGTGCCAGTAAGGCCTTAGCTCAGGAAGTGGGCCGACAAGGCGTAACCGTAAATTGCATAGCGCCGGGATTTATTAAAACCGACATGACCGAAGGCCTGGATGAACGTGAATTGAGAAAACTGATTCCTGTAAACCGTTTCGGCACGAGCGAAGAGGTGGCACACGCCGTGGGCTTTTTAGCATCTGCGGATGCTGCATATATTACCGGGCAGGTGTTGTCTGTTAATGGTGGCTTGTATTCGTAAATGAAGGATGAAGTGACAACAGTATGCCGCTTGTAGAGGCCACCACACGGTGCTTCGACAGGCTCAGCATGACACCCCTTTTTTTGTGCGCAAAAGCTGTCCTGAGTATCCCACCGGGTGCCCGGAAAAAACAGAGATGATGTTTGAAACTCGTGTTTTTTTTGGTGCAGAGGCAAAAGTGCGCAGAGGCCAGACTGCACGCCGGGCCAGGTGTTGGCCTGTGGGCGGAAGGATCGGGCAGTCTTGACTTTTTGGTTACTTTTGTGTCAAGACAAAAGTAACAGCCCTTCACGCGGCGACTGAGCGTGCCGATGTTGTAAATTAGGAATACTGATTATTGGAGTAAAATAGATGCGCTGATATTCAGGTGCTTAAGGAGGTGTCGTTGTGGGTTTCAAGTACTGCTAAGCACGATTGCATAAGAAGTGAGAACAGTATGCCGCTTGTAGAGGCCACCGCACCGTGCTTCGACAGGCTCAGCATGACACCCCTTTTTTGTGCTTGAAGGCTGTCATCCAGATACTTCGTCAGGCTCACTAGTCGAAGGACGTGCGGCATGGCCCTGTACAAGGTGTTTTTGACGATGTGCTGCACGATCTTTGCCTCGTAATGACAAAGTTTAGGCTGCTCTCCACACGAGTTTTTCCGGTGACCCCGGATCAATCCTCGCAATTAGTTTTGGAGAGCGAATTATTAAAATTAAATACAAACATGCTTCAAAAAGATATTCATACCCTCATCCCGCAAAAAATGCCATTTGTTATGGTGGATAGTTTGCTGAGTGTAAGCCAGGATGGAGCACAAACCAATTTCAGGGTGACCGAAGAGAACGTGTTAGTAGAGAACGGTCATTTTACCGAAGCCGGGCTCATGGAAAACATTGCTCAAACTGCCGCGGCCAGGGCAGGGTATACAGCTTTAGCAGAAAACAGGCCTGTTGAGGTTGGCTACATTGGCGCGGTTAAAAATTTAGAAATATTTAATCTGCCGATGATAGGTGACGAATTAATTACCGAAATAAAAATAGAAAACCAAATTTTCGATGTAACCGTAATTTCGGGTAAGGTAATGTGTAAGGATAAAGTGATGGCAATGTGCGAAATGAAAATCTTTATCAATAAATAATGGCAGACGTTTTTGTCGTTTCCGATCATATCTTATCGCCGGTAGGCGATACCACGGCGGATAACTTTGCCCGTTTGAAACAACGTGTTTCGGGTATTAAACAACATTGGGATAAAGCATTGGCTAATGAGCCGTTTTACGGTTCCCTGTTTGCTCAGGATAGATTTAGCCAGTCAACTTATACTCAATTTGAGCAAATGCTGATATCATCAATTGGCGGCGCATTACAAAATACAGGCATCAATCCGGGTGATAGTAACATCGGGCTCATTATCTCATCCACCAAAGGCAACATCAGCTTGCTGGAAACTGAAGTGCATACGCCAGCTTTAAATGACCGTATTGCCTTACATACTTCAGGTAAATTAGTGGGGGGGTACTTCGGCTTCGTCAATCAGCCTATCGTCGTGTCCAATGCCTGCATTTCAGGAATCCTGGGTATGATAACCGCCATGCGGATGATCCGGTCGGGGCAGTATGAAACGGTAATTGTAAGCGGGGCGGATGTGATCTCGAAGTTCGTTTTATCCGGTTTTCAATCCTTCAACGCCATCAGCTCCAAACCCTGCAAACCTTTTGATGCCGAACGGGATGGTATTACGCTTGGCGAGGCAGCGGCAACTATCATCCTGTCATCCAATCCTAAATATGCAAACGGTATCAGGTTGATGGGAGGAGCCACCAGTAACGATGCCAACCATATCTCGGCGCCATCGCGTACGGGTGCCGAATTGAACCAGGCCATTACCTCATCCTTAAATGAAGCTGGCCTCACATCTGCCGACATCAGTTTTATATCTGCACACGGCACGGCAACCGTTTATAACGACGAGATGGAAGCCAAAGCGTTAACCTTAGCCAATTTACAATCAACACCCCTAAATAGCTTAAAGGGCTATTACGGCCATACCTTAGGTGCGGCAGGATTAATAGAATCCATCATTTCCATTGAGTGCTTAAAAGAGAATTTGATTTTACCTACCATCGGTTTTGAACACATAGGCGTACCTACACCCGTAAACGTTTGTAAGGAATTAACATTTGCGCCTTTAAAGCATCTCATTAAAACAGCTTCGGGTTTTGGTGGTTGTAATGGTGCAATTATTTTTAGTAAACCTGATTAATTGATACAATTGCTTACAAAAAATCATATTACCGCCAGTTGCATTATCAGCAATCATCAGGTTTGTAAAAATGGGGAGACTTTGTTTGCAGGCGCTGAAGCTGATTTGCATACTTTTCTCCCGACAATTTATCAGCACTTCGCATTCAGTTATCCTCGATTTTACAAAATGGATCACCTGAGTAAATTGGGCTGGCTGGCAGCTGAAATTTTACTGCAAGACAGCTTCAGCAAGGAGAATTATCAGCCTGAAGAAGTAGGGATGATGATCACCAATGCTAATGCCAGCCTTGATTCCGACCTGAAATATTTGGCTTCGGTTAGCGATATTCCAAGTCCGGCTTTGTTTGTATATACTTTGCCCAATATCATGATCGGCGAAATCAGTATCCGCAACAATTTTAAAGGCGAGGCGGCTTTTTTTATCTCTGCCGCTTTTGATGCTGGTTTTATTGAGGTATGTGTAAATAATTTATTTAAATACAGTGGTTTAAAGGCTTGTATCTGTGGTTGGGTTGACGTGATTGGAGAAGAATATAAAGCCGTTTTATTTTTAGTAGAAAAAGGCTGTAACGAAGGTGAAATTCCTTTTGATAAACAAGAGATGAATAAGATATTTGAACAATCATTAATTGAATGATGAACAGAGAGGTTTACATTGCAGGTTTAGGAACCATTACGGCTATCGGTAACAATGTTGCCCAATGCCTTGCCGCGCTTCAAAATGAACAGGCAGGTATGGGGGCTATCACACAAATGCAAACTATTCACCAGCATACATTGCCTGTTGCTGAAGTAAAGCTTACCAATGATGAACTGGCAGCTATTGCAGGCTTATCTCCCGAAATCAGCCGTACCACCTTATTAAGTTTAATTGCGGCAAGGGAGGCCCTGGATGATGCTGCCATACCTGATCTAAAATCATGGCGGGCCGGTTTTGTATCAGCCAATACCGTAGGTGGGATGGATAAAAGTGAAGATTTTTTTATCCAGTTCATCGCTGATAACCGGAAGGGGAAACTGAGGAACGTTTTTGACCACGAATGTGGAAGCGTAACCGAAGTAGTGGCCGACCAATTAGGGTTAAGGGATTACATGACCACCATCAGCACGGCTTGTTCATCATCTGCCAACGCCATATTTTATGGTGCCAGGATGATCAGAAATGGTTTACTGGATATTGTTGTAGCAGGCGGCGCAGATGCTTTAACCAAGTTTACCCTCAACGGATTTAATACGCTGATGATATTGGATAAGGAATTTTGCAAACCCTTTGACGAGAACAGGCAAGGGCTCAACTTAGGCGAAGGCGCCGGATACCTTACCCTGGTGTCGGAAAAAGTTGCTCAAACCTTAGATAAGAAAATGTACTGCAAACTAAGCGGTTATAATAACAGCAACGACGCCTATCATCAAACGGCATCGTCGCCGGATGGTACCGGATCATACCTGGCCATGAAAGGCGCTTTAAAAAAGAGCGGTTTGCGGGCTACTGATATTGATTACATTAATCTGCACGGCACCGGTACACCCAATAACGATAGCGCTGAAGGCACCGCTATTACACGCCTGTTTGATGGACACTATCCTCCTGTAAGTTCAACCAAAGCTTACACCGGGCATACGCTGGGTGCCAGCGGTGGTGTTGAGGCGGTGTTTTCGGTATTATCTATAAAGCACGGGTTAATTTATCCTAACCTGCGTTTTGAAACGCAGATGCACGAATTATCCTTTGCGCCTGAAACCCAGTTATTAAATGATCAGCCTATCAATCATGTGATGTCAAACTCGTTTGGTTTTGGCGGCAATTGTACATCCCTGATATTTTCAAAAGTATAAAATGAAGATCTATATCCGGTCATCAGCTTGCATTTCGGCGCAGAAAACATTCAGAAATACTGACTTTTTAAGCGATGTAACTGAATATCAAACCACGCGTTTGCGGGCGATAGAACCCAACTACGCCAGCTACATCGATCCGAAGGCGATACGGAGGATGAGCCATATCATTAAAATGGGAGTGGCATCGGCCAGCCAATGTTTACTTGATGCCGGTGTTCAAATGCCCGGTGCCATCATTACCGGAACGGCCTTTGGCTGTATGGAGGATACCGTCACCTTTTTAACCCGTATTATTGAGCTGGATGAGGAAATGCTGCCACCTACGGCATTTATCCAATCAACCCATAATACGGTGGCCGCGCAGATTGCACTGATGCTTAAATGCCATAATTATAACAATACGTTTGTGCATAAAGGCATATCGTTTGAAAGTGCTTTATTTGATGCTATGATGTTGTTAAACGAAGGCGAAGCGGATGATATCCTGGTGGGCGGAACGGAGGAAATGTCGGATACGGGCTTTACCGTTTTAACCCGCCTGGGTTTATACAAGCGCTGGCCGCTATCAAACCTGGAGCTCTTCAATACCCGATCCAAAGGAACCATCGGTGGCGAGGGCGCAGTTTTTTTCCTGCTGACAGATAAGGCAACAACCGATAACATGGCCATATTAACCGGGTTAAAAACGCTATACAAGCCAAATGATCTTGAAGAACAGCTTATCGCCTTTCTGAACGAACATGGCATGCAAGTATCAGATATCGAACTGGTTATAACCGGCAGGAACGGTGATGTGAGGAATGATGAGATCTATAACCACCTCAATCAGGGCTTGTTTAACAATAAAGCGTTGGCCAACTACAAGCACCTTTGCGGCGAATACCCTACGTCATCGGCTTTCGCCTTATGGCTGGCTGCCAATATTATCCGGCAGCAAACAGTGCCGGAGGTTGTTGTGCAGGGCAACGTCAGAAGCCATTCGCCCAAAACGATACTGATCTATAATCATTATCAATATAAATACCATTCTTTAATGCTTGTTTCCGCCTGCTGATGCTCAAAAACTCACTATACAAAATCGGATCATTTGATCATCAAGACGGTATCATCCAGGCAAGCCTGGAGATTAATGAGCATCACGAAATTCTGAAAGGACATTTTCCAGGTCAGCCGGTATTGCCCGGTGCCTGCATGCTGCAAATCGTCAAAGAAATTTTAGAAAATGAATTAAACCAAAACTTGAGGTTAAAAATAGCTACCAATCTGAAATTTCTGCAATTGATTGATCCTCAAAAAGATAATATACTTCAGCTAACTTTAAATTACAAGTTAACTGAAGATAATGAAATATCAATTACCGCCGGTTTAAGCTCAGCTCAAACAGTTTGTTTTAAGTTTCAGGGCGTATTTGCTGTGGTAAAAGTGTAACTATTAAAAGCTATTTGTGCCTTAGCTATTGGCTACACAGGCCCAAAAGATTATAGGGTTGGCCTATTACTTGGTTCTATGCTGCTCAATATATTCAGCCATTGTATTCACATCAACCAGTACCTTACGGCCATCTTTAGGGTCGCGGATATCTATGCCGTATTCTCTTTTTAACAATACAATTAACTCTAACGAATCAATAGAATCCAAACCCAATCCATCACCAAATAAAGGTTCATCGTCCTTAATTTCCTCGGGTGTCATGGGGGTTAAATTCAAAAAAGTTATTATTTGCTGTTTTAATTGTTGTTTTAATTCTGCTGATTCCATTAAACGCTATTGTTATTGTATTTTAATTTATGCTGTATTTTTTTGTTCTCTCTCTACTGCCTTACCCGGTATTTTTATATCAACTTTTTCGCTTTTAGGCCAAGGATGGCAATGGCCTGAAAGAATATCGTAATCATCACCAAAGGTATTATATTTGCCACAACATCGCCCAGGTTTCCGCCCTCCAAAAACAGGCCATAATAAGCCTCGAGGCACCAATGTAAAGGCGATAGCTTCATAACCAGGCGAAACGACTCCGGCATGGCGAAGCTGGGTACCATTAAGCCGCCAATGGCAGCTAACATCACAATGGATATGGCCCCAAATCCATTGGCTTGCTCTTGTGTTTGGGCAAAAACACCTATACAAATGGCATAGCTCACGGCGCACCAGCCGCAAATAAGCGATACGAGTATTAGTCCGAACATATCTGCCGGAAGGTTGAGCACCGGTAAACCAATTACGGGGAAAACCCAGATGCCTATAGCAAAGATGACTGCCGCCTGTAACATGGTAACTGCCAGGTAAGTGAGTTGTTTTGATAAAAGCGCCACCACATAATTGGTAGGCAAGGTTTTTAAGCGGATAAAACTACCGCTCAATTTTTCCCTTACGATACTTCCAGCAAGGGAAATCACCACAAAAAACATGGCGAATATCGTCCACGCCGGAACATTGTGCTGTGATGCGTTTGGAACGGTACGGCTGCCATCTTTAGAAACGGGGGTTTCGTTAATGGCTATCTTATTATTTAAAAGCTCATTTTCAAGTTGAGCTGGTAGTTTTTTCTCGTTGATAGACAGGTACATATTACGTAATATCTGTTTGCTTTCTATCAGTTGTAATGCACTATACAGAGCCCCTTGTACCGACCGGCGAAATTGCTCTTGCAGGGCGGGTTTGTAAAACAAATTGAGCGGCAGTACTTTACTTGCCGATGAGTCAATTTTTCCGCCATCAAGGCCAAATGTGTTTAACGCCTTGGCCGAAACTGTTTTGGCCTGCAAATCAATTTTAACCGAAAAATCTGCCGGGATAACAATGGCCAAAGGGGCATCGCTGTTATTCATTCGCTTGGTAATCGCTTTATTAGTTTCCCCTTTCGGGATGTTCAACATTTTAAACATGCCGATCTGATCAATGGCCTGCAAAAACTCTCCGCTTATTTTTCCGGTATCGCGGTTGCATACCAAAAGGGATACCTTGTTTTTATTAACCAGCTCAAAGGTATTGTTTTGGATACTGGTGATGATCAATACTAAAGCGATGGGCATACCAAACATCAGTGCTATGCCTACCTTATCGCGGCTCAATATCCGCAGATCCTTAACAATGGTATACCAGAGTTTAAACATGTTAGTTCCTGTAGTCCTTCCCGGTTAAACTTAAAAATAAACCTTCCAAGCCATCCTGTTCGTGTTCTAACAATAACGCGCTTAAATCATCATGAGCTACAATTTTAGCCTCATCAATTAGTGCTACCTTTTGGCACAGATCTTCGGCCTCACTTAACTGGTGCGAGGTATAGATCAGCGTGGTGCCGTTCTTATTCAGTTCCAACAAATAGTTAATAATGGCATGCCGGGTTTGTACATCAACCCCAACGGTTGGTTCATCCAAAAACAGAATAGGAGGGTTATGGATTACGCCGATGGCCAGGTTAACGCGGCGTTTCATACCGCCCGAAAAATGCTGAACCGGCTTGTCGCGAACATCAGCCAGCCCCAGGATCTCTAACAATTCGGTTGTTCTTGATTTGATCTGTTGCTTATTCAGCCCCGACCAGGCTCCGAAAAATTGCAGATTTTCCGCCGGACTTAATTCCTGGTAAAAAGAAAAGTCCTGCGGAATAAATCCGAATAATTTACTGATCTGCTTATGGTTACCTTTAATTTGCTGTCCTAATACTTCAATGCTGCCTTCGTTAAAGGGCAGTAAGCCCGTCATTAAATTCATCAAGGTTGTTTTACCGGCACCGTTGGGGCCAAACAAACCAAAGCGCTCGCCTTTAGCTATCGTTAAATTAAAATGAGTGTAGCTTATGCTGGTATCCCCATCATATTTAAAAGACATATCCTGTATCTTAATAGCTAAAGGATCCATCATGGCTGCCATTTAATTTTAGATAGCGCTGTAAATGCCTGTCTCTCAATTTCGGCTATTTCGAGTAAGTAATCGCCCATCTGGTTAAAGTCCTCCTGGCTGCCAATTCGCCCTTTGTAAATTCCCGACGCTTGGACAGCTGCGGTCCGCCACAGATCGCCAGCCTGGGTAAACAGATCAGAGATAGGCATCAGTTCATCATGAGGCAAATAGGCATGCGCTTGTTGTAAAAAAGCACCATAAATATACCGGAAGCCGCCACCGCCTGTACCTATTTCTTCCTGCATGCGCACCAGTTGGGCCAAATACAAGCCTGCCGTTTTTAAACCGAGCTTATCGCGCCATTTTTTTATTTTGTTAGCAATGAAACGGATCCCATCTACTCCGGCAATGGGGCCGGGGATGTGAAGCATATTGTTTACGTTTTTAGCTATTCCGTTTTTAATGGCCCTCCTGATCTGGTCATCAGTAACAGCTCTGCCTTCTTTAGGATAATACAATTGCCCTTTGGGGGCCAGGGCCCCCTTGGCAAAACGTACCCGTTCCAGTTCGTAACTGGTCATGGTGGTAACAGTTTCCATAACGGGGTCGCTTATCAAATAATGATCATCCTCTTTGCCATAAACAATTAGGTTATGCGCATTGAAGTGAAACCTATATTCTTTAGGGAAATAGGGCAGGTAATAAACGCCAACCTGGCAACCAACAGGCTGCCCCGCAGCAAGGCACTCATCCAGGTAGTTTTGTGCTTTTTGCGTGGAACTAAATTTTTTACGAACAACGGGTATCCCCAGAGCCTTGCAAGTGCGACTAAAAACCAGCCCCGGAAGCGTTCTGAACGCAATTGCAGGGCCATTATTGATTTTAATGAGGGGTATGTAAACAAAAAATAATCCAGCTCCAATACCAAAGGCAAGGGGCTCGGTAATTTGATTAACGCCTGCATTTTGCAGTAAACTTGTGGTTACACCATTTTCGCAATGTGCAGCCTGCAGGTGTGCAAAATCAAGTTTCATCAGTATTCATATTTTTAAAATCGGCTACACTTACATTAAAAACTTCGGCGTAGCGCTGCAACTTTTTGTCGGATAGGGTTTTAAACACTTCCGGTTTTAAGTGCCGTTTAATCTGCCATTTCCAAAATCCGGTATAATCTGCCAGTATACCCAAGTCCATAATCGCTTTTTCCATAAAAAAAAGGAGCGGGCTGGCCTCATCGTTTAAAACTTTTTGCCGGGCTGCTTCTACACGAAGAGCAATATCATCCCAGGCAACATCAAGCGCGGTTATTTTTACGTCCCAACCCTGGCTTAATTGGGTAACGTATTGGCCGGATTGATCGGTGGCGTAACAAACTTCTTTGGTTATTTTACCAAGCGAACTCAGGTCCTGCGGAACATCTTCCTTTTTCATGACGAAATTATCCTAAACAACAGTCAACATCGCATACATATACGAAAACCTGGAGCTCTCCGGAACAAGAAGCAGTATTTTTTCTCCAACCTTTAATCGGCCACTATTAAAAAGCTCGTCTATCATTAAATAAACCGAAGCGGCACCCACGTTACCTACGGTATACAGGTTGATAAACCATTTTTCGTAAGGTATACCACCGCCGTATATTTCAACCAGATCGTAAATTTTACTTTTGAAAAAATCACTGGAGATATGGGGTAAAAAGTGATCGATATCTGCTGCTGTTAAACCGCGCCTCTCAAAAATCTCCTTTATTTTTTTGCCGCCCAAAGGCACAATGTTATCACTTAATAAAGTAATATCCTGTTTTACGCTGAAGATGGATTTATTCATGATCTCTTCTGGCGTGTAATCCATAAAGCCTTTTAAGGTACCATCGGCCTGTTTTTCGCCGCCCATGTACATACAGGTTTCCATTTCGTTAGCGTAGGATACGCCTTCTATCCAATCCAAACGCAAACTGATGCCTTCTTTATTAGGCTCGTCGGACATTAGAAATGCCGAAGCGCCGTCGGAGAGCATCCACCTCAAAAAATCCTTTTGGAAAGCGATGTAGGGATTAGCGTTCAGCTCAACAAGTTTCTGCGCTTCTTCCTCAAATACATCAGATACCAGCAGGCCTGAGAAACGTTCGGAGCCGGTAGCTACAGCCAGCTTTACATCGCCGGTACGGATAGCCATGTAGGCATATTTTAGGGCATGCATACCCGCGCAGCATACACCCGCAGGAGATACTACTTCAATCGGACCGGCCTCTGGCAGCCAGCCGTGTGTCATTACACCATGGCTCGGCATCATCTGGTCGGGAGAGGATGTACCGCACGAGAGCAGTTCAATAGTTTTAATATCTTCAGGCTCGTCTTTAAATAATTCTTTAACTGCAAGGGCAGTCATTTGCGCATTGGTATGGGTTGATTTTCCGCCTTTATCAAGGGCGTAATAACGGTTTACAATAGCGTTGTTACGGAGTACTATGCTTTTTGATTTGGACGGTTTACCATTGATGTATCCCAGGTAAAGTTCCATATCATCATTAGGGACAGGGCTGTTAGGAAAAAAAGCGGAAGTTCTATTAATATAAACAGGCATATACAGGTTATGTTAAACTTAAAAAATGTTGTTTTTTAGCCCTGATGCGTTTCGGCGTAAAAAACCTAAAAAATAGGGCATCTAATGTTAAAACTATCGGAGCACCTACAAAAAAAGCAATCAAAAGATAGTACTTGAATACCTTTAACCAGGCGCTTTTGTTTTGTCGTTTTGAAATAAATATTGCCCAAACTTTGAATATCTTCCCTGCTACCGATTCGATGATCATCAGGTTATAGTTAAGTACCACCGCTTTTTGCAGGTCAAGTTCATCCTGCAAACCTGTCCATGTATTGTTTAAAAGATGGGGTAAAACACTGTCGCCGAAGTATTTGGTACGTTTAATATCCGTGTCTGATACGCCCGGCGGCGGAAAGATATTTAAATAGCGGTCTTTTTTGCCATGCAACATCCAATGAAAAATAGTGACGAAGCTAATGGGATTGGGATGTGTATCTACCAAAGCGATATTGCCTACCAATTGGGCGTCGGCGGCTTTAATCAGTTTCTTTACACGTACAAAGGCGTTGAGCCACATGTTGCGGGCACCCGTTACTGTTATTACCGGCGTATTACCGATAATGGTTTTAAGTGCCGGATGATTCATCAGGGAGTTAAAAGGAATACTTGGCGATAAAAACCAGGCCTGGTATCCTAAAATGACCAGGTCGTAACGGGTTTCCTTAAACGTAAACGGTTCCAATTCTGCCGGAATATCCAACTGGCAATCGGGCATTACACTAAAAAATCCGTCGGCCGTCCAGGGGAAGGGATAATTGTTTTTTAAATTAACGT
Organism: Mucilaginibacter paludis DSM 18603; assembly: GCF_000166195.2. Taxonomy (NCBI): domain Bacteria; kingdom Pseudomonadati; phylum Bacteroidota; class Sphingobacteriia; order Sphingobacteriales; family Sphingobacteriaceae; genus Mucilaginibacter; species Mucilaginibacter paludis. The sequence continues at coordinate 7,974,640 of NZ_CM001403.1, read as the reverse complement.
TAACTTTTTCTACAGATGCGCCCGCATCGATAAGCGGTGCAGTAAAATTGTCAATAATTTCGCCTAACTGGCCCGATTGCGTGTAATAAATAGCTAAAACCTTTTTGCTCATGCTATTATCAATTACAGATCAGCAGGCTGCAATACCTTCGAAAATTTACAATAATCCCTAATGGCTTGTTGTACAGCAGGAGATAGGGTTTTAAAAGTTTTGATAATGTACAACTTATCCGAAACCAATTGCTTACGATATTTAACTATTTTAGGTGCCTTTTCCTGGATCACCAATCGAAGGAAACGGTATTCGGCAATTGTGCTGTCTTTGGCTAATTCGGTTTCCAGTTTAATGCGCCCCGATTTAAAAAACTTTAATTTTTCCGCAGGTATTTTTACAAGTCCGGCTTTTTTCATTAATAATGCACCTTCAAACGCTTCTTTTTCAGGGCTATGTGCCAACTTTAACACCTCTAATTCGTGGTCTATTTCTTCAACATTTTCTGATTTTAACGCAGCGTAAAATACCGACCTATCCAACCTTTGAACGATATTTTCACCAAGAATAGCTGTGTAGCTAAAAATAAAAACGAGGGGAATTATTAATTTGAATTTCATTGGCTACCTATCTCTTTCAGCATACAAATATAAATATTTATGTCGATCATCTGATAAAGTAGGCATTTTGTATCACTCGCTTACCCTAATTTAAGAGATTTCGTTTACTTTTGCGGGTTCAAGAATATATCATATATTAAATATATAATTTTTTTTAAGTGCATAATCCCCTAAAGCAATTTTCTGACAAGTGGGCCATTATATTAGGCGGTTCAAGTGGATTTGGTTTAGCCACCGCCGAAAAGTTAGCGGCTCACGGCATGAATGTTGCCGTATTATACCGCGAAACGGCTTTGACAGAAAGGGCGCTTAAGCAAAAATTTTCTCAGTTAGCCGAAACGGAATACGTAAATATTATACCCTTAAATATCAATGCCTTAACAGCGGATGGCCGATCCTCTTTTATAAATACAATCCGCAACGTAATGGCCAAAGGTAGCGTAAAACTGTTACTGCACTCTATAGCCAGGGGAAATTTGAAACCCTTAGTGAATGGGGAAGCGGATGAGAGCCTGCTATCTGTAGAAGATATCCAACTCACCAGCTATGCCATGTCAAACAGCCTGCTTGATTGGGCCCGGTTACTTTTAAAAGAGGAGCTGTTTAATGCCGATGCCCGGATTATCGGCTTAACCAGCGAGGGCGCACATAAATATTGGGAGAGTTACGCCGCTGTATCCATAGCTAAAGCATCCCTTGAAAGCCTGAATACTTACATGGCCGTGGAGTTTGGCAAATACGGTTTAAAAACTAACCTGATACAAGCCGGGATAACAGCCACGCCGTCGCTCAAAAGGATCCCCGGCAGCCAAAAATTAATTGAGACAGGTGTCGAAAGGAACCCAATGGGAAGAATGACCACGCCGCAGGACGTAGCCAATGTAATTTACCTGCTTTGTACTCCCGAGGCAGCCTGGATAAACGGATCGGTAATACATGTTGATGGGGGCGAGCATTGCCGGTAATAGTAAGCTTTGAGTAAACATGAGTAACGAGATATTAGCCCACCTGCCTTATAAATCCTCATTTCTTTTTGTGGATAATATTATTGCTATTGATGCAGATGGCGTAACCGGTGATTATACACTGAAGCCCGATGCTTTTTTTTATGAAGATCACTTTGTGGGTAACCCGGTAACACCCGGTGTTATTGTTACCGAAATTATGGCTCAGATTGGCCTGGTGGTATTGGGGATTTATTTAATGACGACCGGGAACCACGAAGATCAGATTGCGATGGATGGAGGTGCATTTCCCTTATTGACATCAACCGAGGTTTCGTTTTTTAAAATGGTTTTACCCGGCGAAAAGGTTATTGTCACCTCTAAAAAACAATATTTTAGGTTCGGCAAATTAAAGTGTAGTATTGAAATGCATAATACATCGTCGGAAGTTATTGCAAAGGGAATATTTTCGGGCATCATTAAAAATGTCGCTATAAAAAATAAAGCAGAATGAGTCGTCGTGTAGTTGTTACGGGTTTAGGTGTGGTTGCTCCCAACGGAATAGGTATTCCCGAATTTTTAAACGCTATCCAGAATGGTATTTCTGGAATTAGATATGTGCCCGAGTACGAAGATCTTAAATTTAACTGCCAGGTTAGCGGCACACCGGCTTTTGAGTGGGAGCAGCTACGCAACTATATCCCAGAGACTACTCTATATGGATTAAAAGGCAAGGGAATAGCCTTTGGAATTAAGGCCGCATTAGATGCCTGGATGGATGCTGGAAATGCTATATACAGCGAAGATACGCGTTGGGATACCGGTTGTGTATTTGGCAGCAGCGTGGCCGATACCGATGTGATAAAAAATGCCATTAACCGGGTTGACGCTAAAGAGTCGAAAAAATTAGGCTCACGTGTGGTAGAACAAATTATGAATAGCGGTGTTACAGCCTATATTTCAGGGCGACTGGGTTTGGGAAACAAGATCATCAATAACTCCGCCGCCTGTGCAACAGGAACGCAAGCTATTTTAATAGGTTACGAGTATATTAAGTTCGGTATGGCTAAACGCATGGTGGTAGGCAGCTGTGAGTATGTAGACAGGTACGTTTTTGGAGGTTTTGACTCGATGAGGGTATTGTCCCGCAAATTCAACGAGCATCCTGAACAAGCGTCGCGACCGATGAGTTTAACTGCGGGTGGCTTTATACCCGGCTCTGGAGCGGGTGCCTTTGTTTTGGAAGATCTTGAATACGCTCTTGAACGGGGAGCTACCATTTATGCCGAAATATTAGGTGGATCAAGCAATTCGGGAGGGCAGCGTAACGGTGGCAGCATGACTGCGCCTGGTCCTGCCGGGGTAATCAGATGCATCAGGGAGGCTATTCAGTTATCCAACATTGAAGCCGGGGATATTGACCTGATCAGCGGGCATTTAACGGCTACCATTGCCGATAAAATGGAGATTGATAACTGGAGCAAAGCATTAAACAGGCGGGGGGATAACTTCCCGATGGTTAATTCCTTAAAGTCGATGGTGGGGCATTGCCTGAGCGCGGCGGGTTCTATTGAATCTGTTGCGGCTGTTTTACAGGTAGCTCATAATTTTGTGCATCCCAATATCAACCTTGAAGATCCGAACCCCGAAATAATAGCGATAGCTGGCTCAAACAATTTGCCAACAAAAAAGGTAAACAGGGAGATTAATGTTGTAGCGAAGGCTAATTTTGGCTTTGGCGATGTTAATGCCTGTTTGATAATTTCAAAATATAATACGTAATGGATAGAATAGAGATTTTAAATGAACTAAAAAAGGTACTGGCTCCCTATACTGAAAATAAAGAAATGCTGGACGGAATTAACGAAGAAACCGACCTGATTAAGGACCTGAAAATTAATTCGGCCAATTTGGTGGATATTATCATTGATGCCGAAGCGCAATATAACATTGAAATTGATTTCGATTCCGCAGAAAAAATGTTCACTGTAGGCAACTGTATCGATGTAATCTCCGGTAAAATCAATCACTCTGCTTGAAAAGCATTGGTAACGATATCGTATCATTAACAAACATCAATAAACAGCGTACTAACAGCGCCAGGTTTTATACCAAATTTGTTACCGCATCAGAACTGGCGCTTTATCAAACCCCGATTGTTGATGTAGTGCCTTTTGAAAACTTTGTATGGCTGCTCTGGTCTGTTAAGGAGTCGGCCTACAAGTATTTGAAACGAATTAATACCGGTCTGTTATTTTCGCCGGTAAAAATTACTATCCAAAATATCAATATTCCAGCAAATCCTTTATTTATCAACTTAATCGATCTCTGTTGGGAAGGTAAGCCTGTAGGCGATTGGCTTTATAGCGGAGAAGTGATAGGAGAGGGCGAAAAGCTTTATTTTAAATCAATTATTCAGAACCAACTGATAGCTACCGTAGTCGGTGATCATTCAATATTTGATAAAATTTACTGGGGTATTCAATCGGTTAATGATGTTAGGCATCAAAGCCAATCAAGCTTAGTTAGGCAAGCTTTGTTGAACAAGTTGAAGAAATTGTTTTCCCAGGAAAATTTAACAATCGAGAAACACGGAGCTGGTTATCCCATCATATTGCAACAAGGCAAGTTACTGGATATACTTGTTTCTTTAGCCCATCATGACCAATTTACATCATATGTTTTTATGATGGAAGGCGATAGCCTATTACCCCAACCTGTTTAAAGCCTTTGGCCAGCATCGTTATTATGTTTTTTTACCCTTTGTTTGGGAGCATACTGCGTTTTCGTAGTGGTTTCAAGGCATAAACTACCTCATTGACTAATTTTTGTCGCCATTTTTTTATTTTCCACTCAAACAATTTAAAGAAAGATTAGCTTATGTGTACATGCTGTTTTTGCAATAGCAATCAACACTTAATTCAATCAATAATTCTTTCTAAACTATGCCAGGCGTGGAAGCTGAAAATTCGTACGAACACATCACTGGTTATTGGGAATGGACAGTTGGCAGCCGTGATATTTACCATAACCCGGCCCTGAAGAATACACTTGGCTATCAAGCATTGGATTTCCCGGATAAGATGAGCAACTGGATGGCTCTTGTTTTCCCGGAAGATTTGCGCCAATTCAGGATCATATTCGCAAGGCACGTACAAAGCGGCGGCGAAATTCCGTTTGCGCATGAAATACGCTTCCGCCATAAAAATGGTTCTACGGTGTTTATTTTGCTAACAGGTAAAGTGCAAAAATTTACCGCAGAAGGCAAGCCCGAGTATATGTTAGGTAACCATATCAATTTAACTGCTCAAAAGCTGGCGGAAAAAGAACTAAAACGCACCCGCGACTTTTTAGAACGCACCAGCGAAGTTGCTATGGTGGGCGGTTGGGAATTGGATATGCTGCATCAAAAAGTGACATGGTCGGCTGTTACACGGCAGATTTTCGGTGTTGACAAGGATTTTGAGCCAGCGACCGGCACTTCGGCATTTTTTTTCAGGGAAGGTAAGGATCGAAACCTTTTGTTAGAGGCTTTTCATAAAGCTATTACTACTGGTGAACCTTATGATTTAGAACTACAAATCATCACCGCCACCGGGGCTTTAAAATGGACCCGTACTGTAGGCCACCCCGAATTTGAGGATGGAAAGTGCATCCGTATATACGGTATATTCCAGGATATTACTATTCGTAAAACACAGGAAGAGGCACTACGCCAAAAACAGGAACAGCTTGAAACTTTTATAAAATACTCGCCGGTTGCCATTGCCATGATGGACAAACATTTTAATTATGTGGCTGTTAGCGATGTTTGGGTATCGTGTTATAACCTGGATATGCCTACGCTTTTGGGGAGAAGCCATTTTGAAGTATTTCCGGAGTTGCCTGGCATTTGGATGTCGTATTTGTCTCGTTGTCTTCGTGGCGAAGTGATAAAGAAAGAAGAAGATAGTTTTTTCCTTATAAACGGGCGTCGCGAGTGGTTACGCTGGGAGGTAAGGCCATGGTATGAGAGCGCCGGTACAGTGGGTGGCATCATCATGTTCACCGAATTGATTACGGAAAAAAAGCAAATTCAGGAGGCGCTGATCAAAGCTAAAGAGGACGCAGAACAGGCAGCACTAATCAAGTCGAGGTTCCTGTCCATTATGAGCCACGAAATACGTACACCAATGAACGGAGTCATTGGTTTTACCAATCTTCTGTTAAAAAACCCGCGCGAAGACCAACGGGAAGCTTTAAATGTTCTTAAGTTTTCTGCCCAGAACCTAATGGTAATTATTAACGATGTATTGAATTTGAATAAGATAGACGCCGGAAAGGTTGAGCTTGAAAATATAAGCTTTGATCTGTACGAGTTACTACAAAATATATGCCGTTCGCAGGAAAATGACGCTAAAGAAAAACACTTGAATCTATCAGTGCAGTTTGATTATTCACTGCCATTTTGGTTCAAGGGCGATCCGGTTAGGATAGGTCAGGTTATTACTAACCTGGTTAACAATGCTATTAAGTTTACTGCCGCCGGGCGAGTCAGTATCAGCACGGCCCTTGTTGGAGAGCATGAAGGTAAAATGACTATAGGCTTTGCCGTGAGCGATACCGGGATAGGCATACCTGAAACCAAACAGGAACATATTTTTGAGCTTTTTTCTCAGGCAGAAAGTGACACCACAAGGATTTATGGTGGAACCGGACTTGGTTTAACCATCACAAAACGGCTGTTAGAGTTAATGGGGAGCAATATCCAACTAAAAAGCACACCTGGCGAGGGATCTATTTTTTATTTCGATCTTGAGTTGGAGAAGAGCACGCTACCGGTAGAAGAAACATCCGGTTTAGACACACCCCGGCATGCGCATACATTGAAGGGTTCCAGGATTTTAATTGCCGACGATAACCCGGTAAATGTATTGGTTGTAAAACGTTTTTTACAACAATGGCATGCCGATTACGATGTTGCCGAAAATGGCAGAATTGCTTTAGAAAAAGTTACCGCAAATCAATACGACCTGGTGCTAATGGACTTGAAAATGCCTGTAATGGATGGATACGAAGCCACTATTGAAATTAGAAAACTGGAAGGCAAAGGTTTTGCAGACCTTCCGGTAATAGCGCTCACGGCCTCCACCTTGCTCGAGATGAAAGAAGAAATGATCAACAGCGGAATGAATGATTTTGTAATGAAACCTTTTGATCCCGAATCCCTGTTCAACAGCATCAAGCGACTTGTTTCTCCCTCTTAACTATAACTACATTAACCACAATTTACCTGTAGTTCGGTAATTTACTTAACGACTGGGGATGTATTTTTGAGCCAATACTATTCGCCCCAGGCCGTTATCACCAAACTTCTGTTGCCGCTATAATCGCGGTGTTCGCATAAATAAATTCCCTGCCATGTCCCTAAAGCCAATCTGCCGTTACGGATGGGGATCGTTACCGAACTGCCCATTAACGAGGCCTTTAAATGCGCCGGCATATCGTCTGGCCCTTCATCGTCGTGCAGGTAGTCTGGGTCATTCTCGGGTACGGCCTTGTTAAAATACATTTCAAAATCCTTTCTAACCGTTGGGTCGGCATTTTCATTAATGGTTAACGATGCGGATGTGTGTTGAATAAAAACCTGGCAAATCCCTGTTTTAATTTCGGCTATTTGAGGCATAGTATGTATTACCTCACCGGTGATCAGGTGAAAGCCCCGCCGTTTTTCCTTAAGTTGTATTACTTGCTGGTGTATTTTCATTATCGTATTTGTATCATATTAACAATTATAATCGTTTCAATTAACAGCCGTTTTAGTATAGAGGTTTCAATTACGCAGTGTAATTATCGCTAATAATTTCTGCAAACCTTTCATTTTATAAAGCTAACCGAATAATAAACAAGTTGCCTGTCGACGCCAGCGGCTTTCCAATATATTCTATAAAAATATCTTCCTGGCTCGGTTAACAGGATAATATGGTACAACACATAGGGAAAATGGTACAGTAAATACATGCGCTTGTAAAATATATTTGTTACAACCAATTATGATGATAAGGCTCTGGTTAACGGCCGTTTAATTTTCCGAGTATTGTATTAATTTATCTTGCAAAATGGTTCATAGATAGAAGGAAAATAAACATTATTATCGTGCTGGTTAGTTATAACGGGAAATGGTTCTGCAAATAGCATGATAATATCGTATTATAGAAAGAGAAAATATCACAACAAAGGGCGCGCGGTTAAAGGTAGTTTTGCGTTGTTTTAGTAATAATATTCTTATTGAAAATAGTGAACTGAGGTTTTGAATATGTTGAAATGTATCTATAAAATAGGTTTTGCCGTTTTATTGTTATTATTAATTAATAACAAGTGCAGTGCGCAAAGTAATGCGCATGTACTTAATTTAAATAACCTTAAACGCTACGTAAACTATTTTAACTCTATTGATACCGAGGCGGTAAAAAATTATGTGCCTAACGCACAATCGTTTGATTGGCTCTCAAAAAATATCCCCTTGTTTGAGTGCCCGGATACTACTCTGCAACAGATGTACTATTACCGCTGGTGGAGTTTCAGGAAACACCTGGTACAAACCCCGGATGGCTTTGTATTTACCGAATTTATCATCCCTGTTAAATTTGCCGGCGTATATAATACCATCAGTTCGGCAGTAGGGCATCAGGTTAACGAGGGGCGCTGGCTGCACAACCAGCAATACATTCAGGATTATATATCTTTTTGGCTTTATACGGTACCTAAGCAAACCAAAAATCACTTTCATAATTTCAGCAGTTGGATTGACGATGCGGTTTATAACCGATACCTGGTCAATTTAGACAAACCTTTTATCCGGCATATTTTGCCCGCTCTTGATGCTGATTATCATCAATGGGAAATAGAAAAACAGCTGCCCAACCAGATGTTTTGGCAGTTTGACGTGCGCGATGCGATGGAAGAATCGATAAGCGGCTCGCGTAAGGATAAAAATATCAGGCCAACCATTAATAGTTACATGTACGGTAATGCCAGGGCCTTAGCCAGCATGGGCCAGATAGCCGGTGTGGATTCGCTCAAAAATAAATATACGCAGAAAGCCGTACTGCTTAAATCGCTCGTTCAAAAAACACTTTGGGACAATGATGCTTCATTTTTTAAGGTAGAGTTTGCAAAAGGCGGCTTATCGGATGCCCGCGAGGCCATCGGTTTTATCCCCTGGTATTTTAATTTACCGGATGATCAGCCTAAATATGCAAAAGCCTGGGATCAGTTGATTGATACTGCCGGGTTTAATGCGCCCTGGGGATTAACTACAGCCGAAAGGCGCCACCCTAAATTCCGCACTCATGGTGTTGGAAAATGCGAGTGGGACGGTGCCATTTGGCCTTATGCCACCACCCAGGACCTGAAAAGTTTAGCCAACCTGCTTACTAATTATAAAAACCATGGAAAAATGAACGCCCATGTTTTTTATGATGCCCTGCACAAATATGCCTGGTCGCAGCAAATGAACGGCCATCCTTACATTGGCGAATACCAGGACGAAAAAACTGGGAAGTGGCTCAAGGGAGATAATCCGCGAAGCACATTTTATAACCATTCCGGCTTTGCCGATCTGGTAATTAACGATCTGGTAGGCTTAAAACCACGTTTGGATAACGTATTGGAGATAGACCCATTAATCCCTCAAAATCAATGGGATTGGTTTTGCCTTGATGATGTTAGTTACCACGGCCACAGTATCACCATACTTTGGGACAAAACCGGCAGCAAGTATCATAAAGGCAAAGGCTTACATGTTTATGCCGATGGCAAACAAATACTGCAAAGCAACCTGTTAAAACACGTTTACGCGAAACTGCCGTAGGTAAATCGCATAATAAACATCAAATTATTATCCCATTTAAATGAATAGCATTCCGAATTTAACTATTCACTTTCCTGCTAAGCTCGTTTTTGGCAAAGGATGCATATCCGAATTGCCCGCCGAGATTGCTAAACTATCTTGTAAAAAGGTTTTTATTTTAACCATCACGCCTTTATTATCCAAAATTGAAGAGCTCACCAAACAATTGGAAGCTTTAGATATAACCGTATCTGTTAATACTGATATTGTACAGGAGCCCACCTTTGCCGATTTTGACAAGCTGATGTTACAGGCCGGCGAAATTAAACCAGATATGGTGATTGGTATCGGCGGTGGCAGCGTGCTGGATGTAGCCAAATTAGTGGCCGCCCAGTTGGATAACACGCAATCATTAGCTGATATTGTAGGTATCGGTTTATTAAAAGGCCGTAGCAAAAAATTGATCTGTGTTCCGGCAACATCCGGTACAGGCAGCGAGGTATCGCCTAACGCTATTTTAGTTGATCCGGAAAATCAAAAGAAAGGCATTATCAGCCCTTACCTGGTTCCAGACGCGGTATATGTAGATCCTCTTTTAACGATGAGTGTACCGGGTTCTATAACGGCCGCCACAGGTTTGGACGCCTTAACCCATTGTCTGGAAGCCTATACCAATAAGTTTGCACAGCCTTTTATTGATCTATACGCCTATGAGGGGATGCGGCTGATAGGCGCTCATATTGTACAAGCTGTAAAAAACGGCGACGATGAGGAAGCTCGTACCCAGGTTGCGATGGGTAGTCTGTTGGGCGGCTTTTGCCTGGGCCCGGTTAATACGGCCGCCGTGCACGCATTGGCTTATCCCTTAGGTAGTTCGTTTCATCTGGCGCATGGCCTGTCGAATGCATTGTTGTTGCCTTATGTGATGAAATTCAATAGCTCCGCCGCGCCCGGTAAGTATGCAGGTGTTGCACTTGCTTTAGGTTGCATCAGGGGAGATGATGATTTACAAACGGCAAAAAAAGGAATCGAAAAAATAGAACAATTGATCCGCGAGTGCGGTATCCCGGCCAGGTTGCGGGATGTGGGTATTCCAAAAGACGCGATACCCCAAATGGCTGAGGACGCCATGAAAATAACACGTTTATTAAAAAATAATCCGAGGGAATTAAATTACCAGGACGCAGTAGACATCTATACAGACGCTTATTAACAATGAAAATAAAAAAGAAATATCAGGGAATTGTTGTACCCGCTGTAACACCAGTTACAGAAAGCTTTGAGCTTGATGAGGGTGGCGTTGAAAATATGTTTGCAAACTTTCACTCAAACGGGGTATTCCCATTTATATTAGGTACCACCGGAGAGGCAGCATCGTTATGTACCGACCTTAAAAATAACTATATTAAATTAGCTGGGAAGCTTAAACGGCCCGGCGATATGTTATACGCGGGGATAGCATCCAATTGCTTTGACGAATCTGTCGATTTGGCCAAATATTCCTTTGATCATGGCGTGGATGCCGTGGTAGCTAATTTGCCGTCGTATTACAGATTATCTGACGACCAGGTGAAGAAATATTTTGAGCAACTGGCCGAAAAATGCAACGGCCCGCTTATTATTTACAATATCCCGGCTACCACCCACATGTCCATCTCTTTGGAAGTGATTGACGAGTTAAGTTATCATGATAATATCGTAGCCACCAAAGATTCTGAACGGAGCGATGAACGCTTAAAGCAATCATTAAAATTGTGGGCCGACAGGGCGGATTTTAGTCATTTTTTAGGATGGGCAGGCCGGTCAGATGAGGGGATACTCAATGGTTGCGACGGACTGGTGCCCAGCACAGGCAATTTGCACCCCGGCATTTATAAAGATATGGCCATTGCGGCTTCAAACGGCGATTCAGTAAAAGTACACGCGCTGCAAAAGCAGTCTGACCTATTGGGCAACCTGTACCAATCTGGCCGTTTGTTAGGCGAATCATTATGGGCGCTCAAGGTGCTGATGAACGAAGCAGGGCTCTGTAAACCCCATGTGGTGCCGCCATTGCAGCCATTAAGCGACGGAGAAGCCGCCGCTTTGATTAAAGGAATGTACGAAATAATGGAACTTGAAGGATTAAAGATTAACTAACATGCAACTGAAACCGATAGTAGGTATTACCATGGGCGACCCAGCCAGTATTGGCCCCGAGATAGCATTAAAAGCATTGCTTCTGCCTGAAATATATGAAATATGCCGCCCTGTTATAGTAGGCGATGCGGGGGTATTTAGCCAGATTAAGGAGAAGTTAGGTTTAAATATCCAGTTAAACCCCATACAAAATATAAGCGAAGCGTTGTTTCAGTTTGGCAAGCCCGATATTTTTGATTTAAAAAATGCGGACCTGTCGCAAATACAATTCGGGCAAATATCGGCAATGGCAGGCAATGCTTCTTTTGAGGCGGTGAAAAAAGTGATCGACCTGGCTTTGGCGGGTGATATCGATGCTACCGTAACCGGGCCAATCAATAAAAAATCCATTAACGAGGCAGGCCATCACTTTGCTGGTCATACCGAAATATACGCGCAGTTTACCAATACAAAAAAATACGCCATGTTATTGGTTGAAGATAACATGAAGGTAATCCACGTGTCTACCCACGTATCGTTGCGGCAGGCTTGCGACCTGGTCAAAACAGACCGCATTCTTGAAGTTACTGAACTGCTTCACAACGGTTTGATCCAATTAGGCGAAAAAAACCTTAAGATCGGTATTGCCGGCCTTAACCCGCATGCTGGCGACTCCGGCTTGTTTGGCACAGAAGATGACCTTGAAATTTTGCCGGCTGTTGAAGAAGCACTGAAGCGCGGGTATGATGTGGAAGGCCCCGTGCCTGCCGATACTATGTTTGCCAAAGCGGCTACAGGTTATTATGGTGGCGTGGTTGCGATGTATCATGATCAGGGGCATATTCCCTTTAAACTTTCGGGCTTTAAATGGAACAGCGAAAAGAAACAAATGGACAGCGTAAAAGGGGTTAATATTACCATGGGGCTACCTATTATCCGTACCTCGGTTGATCATGGTACCGCTTTTGAGATAGCAGGCAAGGGTGTAGCAAGTCCGGATGCTATGGTGTTGGCCATACAATCAGCAGTACAACTGCACAACCATCGCAACGCGGAGAAATTGGTTAAAGCGTAATGATTATTGTAATTGCAGATGATTTTACCGGCGCCGCCGAATTAGGTGGCATAGGGCTTCGCTACAACTTGAGTGTTGAAGTGAATACCCACGTAAACCTGCAATCAAAGGCCGATCTGCTGGTCATTGCTACCGATACCCGCTCTATGCAAAAGCAGGAAGCGGAGCAACACATGGAAGCGGTTACCAGGGAGGTAGCCAAGCTTAACCCGACCTTCATATTCAAAAAAGTAGATTCAGTTCTACGTGGGTATGTGGCCGAAGAGTTACTGGTTCATATACAGGAGCTAAACCATTCCAGGGCTTTGCTTATCCCTGCCAACCCCGCCCTGGGGCGTACAATCATTAATGGCGAATACCTTTTAAGTTCGGGCCCCTTGCATCTGAGCAATTTTTCCAACGATCCCGAATTTCCGGTTAAAACATCGGCCGTGGTTGAGCACTTGCATCAAAAAGGTATTCATGTTTATTCGCAAAAACATCATGAAACCTTGCAGCACGAAGGCATTATTGTTGGTGATGCCGCCAGTGTTGACGATTTAAGGGCCTGGGCAGATAAGGTTAATAAAAATATGCTGATAGCCGGTGCTTCCGGTTTTTTTACAGCACTGCTGGATAAATTGATTATTCCGGATGAGCAAGCGAAACAAAAGCCGCCAAGAGTATTTAAACCGCCTGTACTCATCGTATCCGGCACTGCTTTCAGCGAAAGCAGCAACTCGATTGCTAAGCTAAAGCAATCTGGTGCTCCCGTAAGTTATATGCCTCCGGGGATCATCGAATCAGATACATTTGATGAGGAAAAGTATCAGAGCTGGTGTAGTGAAATTGTTTCGGATATCACTACATTTGGCCAAGCCATTATAGCCATCGATCCTTTAAGCACGGGCAACGAGTTAAATCAAGCACGGACATTAAGGGAAAAAACCGCAATCATTGTAAAAATGGTTTTTGAACAAATCGACATCAACGAATTACTCATCGAGGGTGGCTCAACGTCATCCGCTATCTTAAAAAAATTGGGTATTTCAAAAATTTACCCGGTTGAAGAACTGGCCGCAGGTGTGATTAGGATGAGTAACGACGAGAAGCCCCAATTATACATTACCATTAAACCCGGAAGCTATTCCTGGCCGCACTCCATACGCCAATACAGCCTATACTAATTATTATGCAGCGAGAAACATTACATTTTATTGACTACCTCATCATTATTATATCCCTGGCAACCTCGCTGGGTGTAGGTTTACGCTTTGGTAGAAATCAAAATACAACCGCTAAATATTTTGTTTCTGCGGGCACCATTCCATCATGGGCTATAGGGATGTCGCTGATGGCTACACTGGTAAGCAGCGTTACTTTTTTGGCCTATCCGGGTGAGGGCTATTCATCCAACTGGATCTTATTGATACAGGGGCTTATGGTGCCAATCGTGTTACTTTTTATGGTTTGGTTCATCGTGCCGCTTTACCGCGAAGTAATCGGCTTAAGCGCTTATGAATATTTCGAAAAACGATTTGGTGTTTTTGCCCGCCTGTATAGTTCAATCGCGTTTGTTTTAACGCACTTCTCAAAAATGGGAACGGTGTTTTTTCTGCTGGCCCTGGCGCTATCTAACATGACAGGAGCTAATACCTTTTTAATTATATGGGTTATCGGCATCATCGTTATTATTATCACGCTTATTGGCGGTATTGAGGCGGTGATCTGGGCCGATGTAATTCAAGGATTTTTGCTCATCATAGGTGGCGTAGTTTCGTTGGTGATCATCTTATTCGCGGTAAAAGGTGGCCCTGCCGAATTTTGGCATATCGCGTCGAGCAATGGTAAAACAGGTTTCGGCCCGTACGATTTCAACTTTAAAAAATTAACCTTTATTGTGATGGCTATCAATGGTATTTTTTATGCCATTCAAAAATACGGTACCGATCAAACCATGGTGCAAAGGTACTTAACTGCTAAAAGCGATAAGTCGGCCATCAAAGCGGCCTTGTTGGGTGTAGGCCTTACCGTGCCTCTATGGGCCTTGTTTATGTTTATAGGCACAGCTTTATTTGTTTTTTACAAACAAAACCCTTTGCCGCCGGGGATGCGCGCCGATGCTGTTTTTCCGTATTTTATCATGACCAATCTGCCGCCTGGAGTAGTGGGTTTAATATTGGCCGCTTTAATTTCCGCAGCTATCTCCAGCTTAGGCTCCGACCTGAACTGTTTGGGTGCCGTTGGCGTGGAGGATTATTATAAAAGGATTTTCCCTAAACATGATGACGTACAAAACTTAAAAGCAGGCCGTTGGATAGTGATATTCGGTGGTGTAGGCTCCGTTTTAATAGCGAGCCTTTACCTGATGGCTGGCGACGAAGGCGTGCTGGGCATTGTGTTTACTTTGTACTCTATATTCTCGGGCGGTATTGCCGGGATGTTCTTACTGGGGCTTTTCAGTTCCAGGGCTAACAGGCAGGGTTTGTTGATTGGCGTTATCACATGCGTATGTTTTACCGCCTACGCTTTTTTAACCTCTACTAAAATTGGTTTGGGTACGGATAAGCATATTTTAATCAATTTGGGTAAGTTTAATTTTAATCAGCATAAATATATGCTTGGCGTATATAGCCACATTATTGTAATTGTAGTTGGTTATATAGCCAGTTTGTTTTTCCCTAAACCTTCCATCAACAAAAACCTGTTATTCAGCGGCTGGCTTGAAACACGCAAAAATTTAAGAAAGGCCCAGGTTTAAGTACCTAATATGATGATCATGAAAAACCTGATAAAAACATTAATACTAAGTTACACTTTGCTATTTGCCCTGAGTAGCATAGCGGGTAACTTACCTAAAAATAAAATCACTATTGTTATAGCTACCCGTGCCCACGCCAGGGTTGTTTTTGGCGCACACCAGTTAGCAGGCGCTTTAACTTCTGCCGGATACGCCGTGAGTACCACGCAGCAAGGTGTTTTACCCAAAACTGGGCAAGTAATTGTTGTAGGCAAAGTAGGTGATGCTTTGATTATTAAAGCCACTTCGGCATATCAGCTTCCTTTAAAAAAATTGCCTGATACCAAGGAAGGCTTTTCTATTTCCTCATCTAAGCAACAAAATATCGTTATTTCGGGCATCGATAATTCGGGCGCTTTATATGGATGTATGGAGTTGGCCGACCAGATTAAAGCAAAAGGCAAGTTGCCCGAAAATATTTCGATGACTGATCGCCCCGAAATGGTGCTGCGCGGCGCTTGCATCGGCTTGCAAAAAACAACTTATCTTCCGGGGCGCGGCGTTTACGAATATCCCTATACCCCCGAAACATTCCCCTGGTTTTACGATAAAGCCCTCTGGATAAAATATCTTGATCAGATGGTAGAGAACAGGATGAATTCGCTCTATTTATGGAACGGGCATCCCTTTGCTTCGCTGGTACGCTTAAAAGATTACCCTTACGCGGTTGAAGTTGACGATGCTACTTTTAAAAAAAATGAAGAGGTTTTTAAATTTTTAACCGAAGAGGCTAACAAACGCGGCATCTGGGTGATCCAGATGTTTTATAATATTTTGGTGTCCAAGCCATTTGCCGAGCATAACCATATCAAAACGCAGGACAGGAACCGTCCGATCATTCCTATGATTGCCGATTATACCCGTAAGTCGATTGCGGCGTTTGTAGAGAAGTATCCCAATGTAGGCTTGATGGTTTGCTTAGG
Organism: Mucilaginibacter paludis DSM 18603; assembly: GCF_000166195.2. Taxonomy (NCBI): domain Bacteria; kingdom Pseudomonadati; phylum Bacteroidota; class Sphingobacteriia; order Sphingobacteriales; family Sphingobacteriaceae; genus Mucilaginibacter; species Mucilaginibacter paludis. The sequence continues at coordinate 7,958,358 of NZ_CM001403.1, read as the reverse complement.
CGAAGCGATGGAAGGTGAGGGGCAGGATGATATCGACTGGTTTACCAAAACGATTATCCCCGGCGTAAAAGACGGGTTGAAGGCTTTAGGCAAAACAGATGAACCGCCCATTGTGCTCCGCGCCCATGATACTGATGCGCCAACCGTAATGAAATACGCTTTACCTTTGTATAAAAACTTGTATACCGAGGCTAAATACAATGGCGAGGCTTTAACCACCTATACTCCCCGCGGCCCATGGGCTGAACTGCACCGCACCCTGAGCCACTTGGGGAGCGTACAGATTGAGAACATCCATATTATGGCTAATTTGGAGCCATTCCGCTATGCTTCGTCGGATTTTATACAAAAGTGCGTGTTGGCGATGCATAATACTTATGAATCAAACGGGCTTCATTTATACCCGGAGTCATCTTATTGGGATTGGCCTTATACTGCCGACAAAGCCGATACCCGCTTATTACAAATAGATCGTGACTGGCTTTGGTATAAGGAGTGGTCGCGCTATGCCTGGAACTGCCATCGCGATAGCATACAGGAAAACAAATACTGGTCGGGCCAGATAGCCAATCAATTCGGTTGCGGCCAAAAGTATGGAAGCGATATTTTAGAAGCTTATAACCAATCGGGCGAAATTGAGCCTAAGTTATTAAGGCGTTATGGCATAACCGATGGCAACCGCCAAACCTTAACGCTGGGCATGTTTATGAGCCAGCTGATCAACCCTGAACGGTACGGCTTGTTCACCCTATTATATAATTCTGAAGGCCCGGAAGGGGAGATGATAGGCGAATATGCCGAAAAGGAATGGAAACATCAGCCCCACATTGGCGAAACGCCGGTGGCTGTTTTAAATGATATTGTAATTCGCGGTAAAAAGGCCATAGCGGCTGTTGAAAATGCAGCGCCGGGTATCAAAACCAACAAAGCGGAATTTGAACGGGTAAAAAACGATATGTATTGTTATAATGCCCTCGCCAATTTTTATGCCGCAAAGGTGCAGGCAGCGTTACAAGTGTTAAAGTATAAATACTCAAAAAACATAGCCGACCTGGAAGCTGCTATCCCTTACCTGGAAAGTAGTGTATCCTATTACAAACAACTGGCCGCCCTTACAAAGGATACCTATCTGTATGCCAACAGTATGCAAACCCAGCAAAGAAAAATCCCGATAGGGGGTAACGATGGTAAAAATAAAACCTGGGCCGAGCTATTGCCCATGTATCAGCAGGAGTTGGATAAGTTTAAAAGCAACGTAGCACTTTTAAAACAAAATGGCCCGGAAGCGAAAATGGCGGCTCCTTTAAAGCCTGCCGAGGTTGAATTACTTAGCCAAACCGGCGATTATTATAATTTGGGCGCTCAACAGTCGGTATTTACAGATACAACGGCTACCGCTACTGTTTTCGACCCGGTATTAAAACAACTTAAAGGTATTCCGTTATCAAAAGCCGCACAGGTAAAAGAAGGTACAACGCTAAAATTCACCAGCAAGCAACCGGTTAAAGTTATTGTAGGATTTTTTAATGCCAAAGATAAGCAGTACTTACCCGAGCCTCAGTTGGAAACAGATGCCAGCGCAAACGATTATGGGCAAGCTGAAATTAAAATAGCCAACGCGGTATTTATTACCGGTTTGCCATCCGTAAACCTGCATACATATACTTTCCCGGCGGGTACCAATACTTTAACTTTAGGTAAAGGCGCTTGTTTGGTTTTGGGTTTTGTAGATGGGAATACCGCTGTACCGGTATATGATGCGGGTATGAACAAAGGTGGTGCAAACCGATTTTTAGACGCGCTTTTTAATTAAGATTTTGCCGGTGGTAATATTGTATAGCAGATAGAAAATATACTATACCAAATTATGCGTTAGGCCCGATATATTTGTTGTTGAGGCTAAGCCCCCTCTAAATCTCCCCCGGTAGGGGAGACTTTTAAAGACCGCTGTACAGCGTGGATTAGGTGGGGGTTGGATTTGTTTATTTGATCCGGATGCAAAGGTGCGTAAAGGCCTGACTGCACGCCGGGCCAGGAGCTGGCTTTGCGGGTGGAAGGATCGGGCACTCCAAAGCCCCCTCTAAATCTCCCCCAGTAGGGGAGACTTTTAAAGCCTTCCATACGGGGAGGGTTGGGTAAGCTGCTTCACGCTGCGATTGAGCGTGCCGATGTTTTAAATTGAGGATACTGATTACCAGGCGCAGATACAGGATTGACAATCAGCGTAGCCGACATGCTGTATACTTTTCGCGCGAAAAAGATCCCTCCTCCCGTCGGGATGACATGGTGGAGGGGGGGTTGGTGTTGATAATCAATAACTTAAGAAAATGTTATTATAAGTAATGGACCCGGTCAGCCACAAAAAAACTGGGATGACGTTTGAACCTCGCAGACAGTTAGGTGCAGAAAGAAAAGTGCGCAAAAGCCTGACTGCACGCCGGGCCGGGTGTTGGCCTCGCGGGAGGAAGGATCGGGCAGTCTTGACTTTTTGGTTACTTTTGTGTCAAGACAAAAGTAACAAGCCCCTTCACGCGGCGACTGAGCGTGCCGATGCTATAAATTATGAATACTGATTGTTAGATCAAAAACAGACGCGCTGATAATCAGAAACTTAAGAAGACGTCATTATAAACCAATACAAACACCCGATAAATAATCCCGGGCCAATTTATGAAGCATTTGCTTAATCGTGTTATTATTGTTTTGTTGCTGTTAGCTGCGGCGCAAAATGTTTTTAGTCAGGATCTTAAACTCTGGTATAAAAAACCTGCCGAAAAATGGACCGATGCTTTACCTATTGGCAACGGAACCCTCGGCGCCATGTTCTACGGCGGAATAAGCTCAGACAGGATTCAGTTTAACGAGCAAACCTTATGGAGCGGCTCGCCACGCAAATATCAGCGCGACGGCGCGGCAACCTATCTTCCCGAAATCAGAAATTTGCTTTTTGCAGGCAAACAAGCGGAAGCAGAAGCTTTGGCCGAAAAGCATTTTATGGGCAAAAAGAATAACGAGGATACTTATCCAGCCGATTCCGCAGCCTGGGTCAATAAAATGCGTGCCATTAACGGCCCGCAACAACAATCATTTCAGGACGTTGCCTGGAAAATCATGAAATTGCCTACCGAGCAAGGCTGGGAAAAAGCGCCAGGTTTTGAGGGCCTGGATGGAGCAGTCTGGTTCAGAACAATATTTGAAGTGCCTGCTGATTGGAAAGGCAAAGATTTACTACTGAGTTTGGGCCGCGTTCGCGATATTGATTTTACTTATATCAATGGTAAGCAAATAGGTAATACAAGCGGCACTGCTTACCGTAAATACATCATTCCGGCAGCCGATTTGCATACCGGTACCAATGTTTTAGCCATACAGGTTTTTAACTTTAATGATAAGGGAGGCTTAACCAGCGCGGCAAAGGAGTTGATGATTTATCCTGTAGGTGTGCAGGTAAGTTCTGTTAAAGGCGGAATCACCAGCGGCGAAACCATATCGGGAGTTGACGAAAAAGGAACTGTTATCAAGCCAATTAAACTTGCCGGAAACTGGAAATACTGGATCCAGGATGCTAATCCTCCTGCTTACCCAAGCTATCAGGCCGATTATTTGCCTTTCGGCGATCTGATCCTCAACTTCAAAACCTCATCGCAGGTAATGGATTATAAACGCGACCTGGATATCGGCAAGGCTGTTGCCACCACTACCTATAACAGCAATGGTGTTAACTTTACCCGCGAATACCTGGCAAGCGACCCCGCCAAAGCTATCATCATTCATTTAAAAGCAAGTAAGCCAGGGCAAATTAACATGGTGGCCTTATTGCAAACCTCTCACAAAATATCCTCCGTTCATCAGGTTGATGCTAATACCATTGCGCTTGATGTAAAAGTGCAAAAGGGTGTTTTAAAAGCGGTTAGCTATCTGTATATTAAAGCCCTAAGTGGCACTGTTAAAGTTATCAATAACCAAATCAGCATAAGCAAAGCTGATGACGTAACCATATACTTAACCGCAGCTACCAGCTTTAAGAATTATAAGGATGTGTCCGGTAAACCTGATGAGATTTGCAAACAGGCTTTACAAGCTGCAAAAACTAAAACGTTTGCTCAATTAAAAGCGCAAAGCATTACAGACTATCAGCAATATTTCAATACGTTTTCGGTTAACCTTGGCCCTGGCAAAGTTGATGTACCTACCGACGAACGGATAAAAACTTATTCCGTAGCTTTTGATCCCGGTTTACTGGCGCTTTATATGCAATATGGGCGATATCTTTTAATATCCTGTTCTCGGCCAAATAGTAAGCTGCCCGCCAATTTACAGGGAATCTGGAATGATCAGATGGTGCCCTCCTGGGGAAGTAAGTTTACCACCAATATCAACCTGCAAATGAATTACTGGCCGGCAGAGGAATTGAATTTAACTCCATGCGAAAAGCCACTTTTTAAGATGATTAGCCAGTTGGCAGTAACAGGGGCGCAAACTGCAAAAATTCATTATGATGCACCGGGCTGGATTTTGCACCATAATACCGATATCTGGTTGGGTACAGCACCCATCAACGCATCCAATCATGGCATTTGGCAGGGAGGCGCGGCATGGTTGTGCCACCAGTTATGGGAGCATTATTTGTATACCGGCGATATCGATTTTCTGAAAAAACACTATGCTGAGATGAAGGGGGCCGCAGAATTTTTTGTGAGCACCCTGGTTAAAGACCCTGTAACCGGTTTTTTAATCAGTACCCCATCCAACTCACCTGAGCACGGTGGCTTGGTTGCCGGGCCTACCATGGATCGGCAGATCATCCGCGATCTGTTCAAAAATTGTATATCGGCATCCGAGATATTAAAAACTGATGATGCTTTCCGGAAAACCTTACAGGAAAAGTATGCGCAGATAGCTCCAAACAAAGTAGGCAAATTTGGCCAGCTCCAGGAGTGGATGGAAGATAAAGATGATACTGCGGATACTCATCGCCATGTATCGCACCTTTGGGGTGTTTATCCCGGCACGGATATTACCTGGGATTCAACGCCGCAAATGATGAAGGCTGCCGAAAAATCATTTCAGTACCGGGGTGATGAGGGTACCGGCTGGAGTTTGGCCTGGAAGGTAAACCTGATGGCGCGTTTTAAACAAGGCGACCATGCGATGCTATTGGTTAATAAATTATTGAGCGTTGCCGAAAACGGATCGGCCAAAGAAAGGGGAGGTGTTTATCATAATTTATTTGATGCACACCCGCCGTTCCAGATCGACGGTAATTTTGGCGGAGCGGCCGGTATTGCCGAAATGCTGTTACAAAGTCAGCAGGGATATATTGATTTATTGCCGGCTTTGCCATCCTCATTACCTGATGGCGAGTTAAAGGGAATATGCGCCCGTGGCGGCTTTGTATTGAATATGCTATGGAAGGGTGGCAAATTGCAGCAGGTGCAGGTTACCTCTAAAATAGGACGCGAGTGTGTGCTGAAATATGGCGACATGCAAACAAGTTTTAAAACCGAAGCGGGTAAAACATATACGGTAAACGGATTATTGAAGACGATATGAGTAAATACATTGTGCCCGGTATGCAATGCCGTTCATCAGGTTATTTAACGTTAATGGGTAAATGCCTGTTGCTGTGGGTATTTGTGCTTGGCCCGTTCCATGTTTTGTCGCAATCACACATCCGGCAGGATATTTCATTAAGCAGCGGTTGGTTAACCATTGCCTCAGATAGTGATCAAAATGCTTATGCCGGGTTCGAAAACCCTGAATTTAACACCAAAAACTGGAAACAGGTTAATGTTCCGCATACGTGGAATAACTATGAAGGTTATCGCCGCTTAAAACATGGCGACAGGCATGGCTATGCCTGGTACCGTACCAGTTTTACCGTAAACTGCGTATCTGCCGGTAAGGTTTATTTTTTATATTTCGAAGGTGTTGCCTCGTACGCTACCGTGTGGCTAAACGGCAAGCAGGTTGGCTACCACGCCGGTGGCCGCACCACGTTTACGCTTGATGTGAGCAAATACCTGCTATCCGGCAAACCAAATTTATTGGCCGTTCGGGCAGATCATCCCGACCATATCCAGGATTTGCCCTGGGTTTGCGGCGGATCGTCAGACGAGGTTGGTTTTTCGGAAGGATCGCAACCCATGGGGATCTTCAGGCCGGTACACCTGATTGTTACCAACCCGGTGCGTATACAACCCTTTGGGGTTCATATTTGGAATGATACCACCGTAACCGAAAAGGCAGCCCGCCTGAACATAGAAACAGAAGTCAAAAGTTACAGCAATAAAGAAAGAAAAGTCACGGTAATAAGCCGTTTGGTAAATCGTGACGGAATAGTTGTAGGCGAAGTAAGCAGTGATGCTATCCTGCCAGGTGGTGCTACATCCATATACAAACAGATGTTAAATTTGACGCATGTAAGGCTATGGTCGTTGCAGGACCCCTATCTGTACAGCGTAGTTTCAAAAGTTATTGATGCGCAAAGGCTTACCGATCAGGAAAGCACGCCTTATGGTATCCGGTGGATTAGCTGGCCCATCGGCCGTTCGGATAATCGTAAGGTATTTTTATTAAATGGCAAACCCGTTTTTATCAACGGCGTAGCCGAGTATGAACATTTAATGGGCAATAGCCATGCCTTTACTAAGGAGCAGGTAAAAACAAGGGTGATGCAGGTTAAGTCGGCAGGTTTTAACGCTTTTCGCGATGCACATCAGCCTCATAACCTGGAATACCAAAAGTATTGGGATGAGTTGGGGATATTATGGTGGCCGCAGTTCACCGCGCACATCTGGTACAACACCCCTCAATTTAAAGAAAATTTTAAGATTTTACTGGCCGATTGGGTGAAGGAGCGCCGCAACAATCCGGCTAATGTTTTATGGGGTTTACAAAACGAAAGTAAATTACCTGCAGAATTTGCAGCAGAGTGTTCATCAATAATACGCCAGCTGGACCCTACGGCATCATCGCAGCGCAAAATCACCACTTGCAATGGCGGTGCGGGTACCGACTGGGATGTTCCGCAGAATTGGACGGGCACTTACGGCGGCGATCCGTTAACTTATGCTGCTGATGTACAAAAGCAGGTACTGATAGGGGAGTACGGTGCCTGGCGCAGCATCGATCTGCATACTGAAGGCCCGTTTGTACCAAGCGGAGCTTTGAGTGAAGACCGTTTGGATCAAATGATGGAAACTAAAATCCGGTTGGCAGAATCTGTTAAAAACAAAACTGCCGGTCAGTTTCAGTGGCTGCTTAGTTCGCACGAAAACCCGGGCAGGGTACAGGGTGGCGAAGGCTTACGTGAGCTTGATCGTGTCGGCCCAGTAAATTACAAAGGCTTGCTCACCGCCTGGGGAGAGCCTACGGATGCCTTTTACCTGTACAGGGCCAATTACTCACCAAAAGATAAGGAGCCGATGGTCTACATCGTATCGCATACCTGGCCAAACCGTTGGTTATCTCCGGGTACAAGGGACAGCATCTGCGTTTACTCCAATTGTGATGAAGTTGAATTGTTTAACGATGTGGACGATGTTTCGCTTGGCAAAAAAACGAATGGTGGCATAGGTACCCATTTTCAATGGGACAGGGTGAACATCCAATATAATGTACTTTACGCGGTTGGCTATGTAAAGGGGAAGATCGTAGCACGGGATTTTATTATTCTAAACCATTTGCCCCAGGCGCCTAATTTTGCATCCCTGCTTCAGGGGAATAAAAACCTGCTTAAGCCGCAATCGGGATTAAAATATCTATACCGGGTTAATTGCGGCGGGCCGGATTACCGGGATCAGTTTGGCAATTTATGGCTGGCGGATGTACATCAAACCAACAACAAAACCTGGGGCTCTAGCTCGTGGACAGATGATTTCGCGGGGATGCCGGCAATGTTTGGCAGCCAGAGAAGAATATTTGATTTAATACGCGGGACTAATGATTCACCCCTGTTTCAAACCTTCCGTTATGGCTTAAATAAGCTGAAATATGACTTTCCCCTTCCGGATGGGGATTACGAACTGGAGTTATATTTTACCGAACCCTGGTATGGAACCGGCGGCGGGATGGATTGTACCGGCTGGCGATTGTTCGATGTAGCTGTAAATGATCAGGTTATTATTCATAACCTGGATATATGGCACGAGGCCGGGCATGATGAAGCATTAAAAAAAACGGTTAAAGTACATATTACCGATGGGCACCTTGCCCTTAGTTTCCCCAGGGTTCAATCCGGCCAGGCTATTATTTCAGCTATCGCTGTTGCTTCTGCAAATCAAAATGTCCAGGCAGCCGCGGCCTCAGCATCGTTAATTAACAACCTGGTGGTTACTGATCCGTCACAGGCAAAAAATTGGTACTTAAAAAGCTGGCTGGATATCGGCGATAAGCCCTACGATAACGACGAAACAGAGATAAGCGATTTACCACCTAACCTTTACGGTGCCGAGTGGATCAAAGTGCCCAAGGTTACCAATCAACAAGGAGATTTATTGGCCAAATTTAGCTTGAGTGCCGACGCTGATGTTTATATCGGCATCAACGAAGCCGTTAAGCAAATACCCGCCTGGATGCACGATTATGATTTTACCAAAACCTTTGTACAAACTGACGCCAATGGCGGCAGTAAATTTAATATCTATCATAAACGTTTTAAAGTTGGCAGTCAGGTTAACTTAGGCAGCAGTGCTGATAAGGCACCCATGTATTTTATTGCGGTTGTACCCGTAAGCCAAATGGAACCAGCAACCGATTTAAAGCCTACAACAGCCTATAAAGCAGAGTTGGCCACCATTGCAGGCGATGATGTAGTTAGAGGTGATGTTGCAGGCAAAAAGGCGGTCACTTTTAAAACACCATCGGGCAGCAGTATAACCTGGCCAATATCTACAGGTGTAGCCGATGTGCATGAACTGCGGATAAAATATTTAAACACAACAGAAAAGCAGTTAACAGCAGAAATAACAGTATTGGCCGCCGACGGCACGGTAATGAAAGCCGGTACCATGAAGTTTGGCCCAACCACGGCCGATAAATGGAAAACCGTTAGCACCACAACAGGTACAAGCATCAACGCGGGCAATTATAAAGTAGTATTAAAGGCAGTTGATGCACAGGGGTTAAGTATTTCAGGCTTAGAGGTGCAATAAAATTTAACAGTGTACAGTGCTATGGCGAAACGATATTTATTGAGTTGTATTTTAATTTTAATGGCGGCGCATCTGCTGGCGCAAGGCACGAGCGTTGTCAATTTAAAATGCGAATACCAGATTAACCCGATTAGTGTTTCGTCGTTATCGCCGCATTTTAGTTGGGAGTTGCAGTCGGGTCGGCGAGGTGTAATGCAATCTGCCTACCGGATACTGGTTGCCGACGATTCCGTTTTATTACAAAGAAATACAGCCAATATCTGGGACTCTCAAAAGGTAAAGTCTGATGCTTCGATACAAATAGCATATATAGGCAAGCCATTGACGGCTGCTAAAAAATATTACTGGAAAGTAATGGTCTGGGATAATAAAAAGCAGGCTTCGTTATGGAGTAAGGTTGCGCAATGGCAAATGGGCTTATTAACTCCAGCCGATTGGAAGGGGGCGAAGTGGATAGCTTACGAGGATATGCCCGATTCGATGAAGATATTTCCGACAATACCAACGCCAGGTGCCAAAAAGCGTGCCCCGGGTACAGATATATTGCCAATACTGCGTAAGGAGTTCGATATTGCCAAACAAATTAAAAGCGCCACGGCATTCATTTCTGGTTTAGGCCATTTTGAAATGAACTTGAATGGTAAAAAAGTTGGTGATCACTTTTTGGATGCCGGATGGGTAGATTATCAAAAGCAGGCCCTATATGTTAGTTTTGATATTACCGGGCAAATCAAGCCGGGCAAAAACGCGGTGGGCGTACTTTTAGGCAATGGCTTTTATTTCACACCAAGCGGAAGGTACCGCAAGCTTACGGTTGCTTATGGCTATCCAAAAATGATTTGCCGGTTGTTAATTCAATATACCGATGGTACATCAGCGGATTTGGTGAGCGACACATCATGGAAAGCCACGCCGGGGCCTATCACTTTTTCAGCCATTTACGGTGGTGAAGATTATGACGCTACTAAAGAACAGACGGGATGGGATCAACCCTCATTTAACGATAAAAGTTGGAGCAACGCCATCGTTGTTAGCGGCCCCAAAGTGCTCAACGCGCAAAATATGGAGCCGGTAAAAATATTTAACGTATTTACTCCTCAAAAAGCAACGCAAATTAAAGCCGGTGAATGGGTTTATGATCTCGGTCAAAACGCGTCGGGTATTCCGCAAATTTCCGTTAAGGGTAATCGGGGAGATACAGTTATCATTACACCCTCCGAATTATTAGACCAGGACAGTTTGGTTACCCAGAAAAATACCGGCAGGAGCCACTATTACCGGTATATTTTAAAGGGTGAAGGCGAAGAAACCTGGCAGCCCCGTTTTACCTATTATGGTTTCAGATACTTGCAGGTCAATCTAAGTGCATCAAAAAACAGTTCGGGGGATCTTCCGAAAATTGTAAATATTCAAGGGCTGCACACCCGTAATTCTGCGGCACGCGTAGGCGATTTTAGTTGTTCGAGCGATTTGTTTAACCGTACCAATACACTCATCGATTGGTCCATCAAGAGCAATATGGTGAGCATACTGACGGATTGCCCGCACAGAGAAAAGTTAGGCTGGTTAGAAGAAGATCATTTAATGGGTAACTCGCTACAGTACAACTATGATATCGCTGCGTTATGTAAAAAAATCATCAACGATATGAAGGATGCCCAAACGCCGGATGGCCTGATCCCCGAAATAGCGCCCGAATTTACGGTATTTGACGGTGGCTTCCGCGATTCGCCTGAATGGGGGAGCAATTGTGTACTGTTGCCATGGTATGTATATCAATGGTATGGCGATAAACAGGTTTTAGCGGACAGCTACCCTATGATGATACGTTACATGGAATATCTGGCCAAACAAGCCAACAACCATATTTTATCACAAGGCCTCGGCGATTGGTACGACATCGGCCCCAAACATCCTGGTGTTTCGCAGCTCACACCCAAAGGTATTACAGCCACGGCATTTTACTATTACGATCTGTGTCTGCTGAGTGATATAGCCCGGCTACTAAACAAACCAGCCGATATTAAAAATTATACCCAACTGGCTGCTGTAGTTAAGCAAGCCTTTAACAATCAGTTTTTTAATAAGGAAACCAAACAATACGGGTCAGGCAGTCAAACCGCCAACGCCATTGCCGTTTACATGAAATTGGTTAACCCAGATGATAAGGCAGCCGTGGTAGAAAATATCGTTAAAGATTTGCGAAGCCGGAACAACAGCCTCACGGCGGGCGATATCGGCTACCGGTATTTATTAAAGGTGCTGGAAGATGAAGGACGCTCTGATGTGATTTTCGATATGAACAACCATGCCGACGTGCCTGGATATGGCTACCAGTTAGCTAAGGGCGCTACCGCCTTAACAGAATCGTGGCAAGCCCTGCCTTCGGTATCCAATAATCATTTTATGCTCGGGCATCTTATGGAATGGTTTTATGCGGGTTTAGCGGGTATCAGGCCAGCTGATGATGTGGTGGCTTATAAAAAGATTGTGATTCGCCCGGAGATTGTTGGCGATATTACATCAGCCAATGGCAGTTATCATTCTGTATATGGTTCCATCAAAAGCGAATGGGTAAAAAAAGATAAGGAATTGGATTTAACCGTCGAGATTCCGGCTAATACTACTGCCCTGGTTTATCTGCCCGTGCAGGGGGCGTCTCAAATTATCCGGAATGGAAAAAGAATGCCGCATGTTAAAATTGAGATTGCAAGGGCATTGGTCAATATCGGTTCAGGAGTTTATCATTTTAAAGTTACAGAATAATATTTATGAAGAAAGCATATTTAGTATTGGTGTTAATTGGCTCGCTTTTGAGCGGCGTATATGCACAGTCTGACAAAAATAAAGTCCCGGAAAGCAGGATGAAAGAAATTTATGAGGAGGTTAAAACACCTTATAAATATGGCATGGTAATGGTGCCGGATAGCAATATTAAAAAGATAGATTGTCCAAGCGTTTTCCGTAAAGGCAACAAATGGTTCATGACCTATATCGTTTTTAACGGCCGTGGTTACGAAACCTGGATAGCTAAAAGCGATGACCTGCTGAAATGGAAAACACAAGGAAGAATTTTATCATTTACCGACACTACCCATTGGGATAACAACCAGAAAGCCGGTTATCCTGCACTGGAGGATACCAAATGGGGCGGTACTTATGAGTTGCAAAAATTTAATAACCAATACTGGCTATCCTACTTTGGCGGGCACGAACGCGGTTACGAAAAAGGCTTGTTATCCATCAGCATGGCTTCAACCGATAAAGATCCATCAACAGCGCACGAATGGGAAACCCTGGGCAAGCCGGTTTTAATGGCTACCGACAGTAATGTTAGCTGGTGGGATAATCATACCCTGTATAAAGAAACCGTGATATGGGATAAAAGCAAAACTACAGGTTACCCCTTTGTCATGTACTATAATGCCAATGGCGACAGCGTGAATAAAAAACGTGGCGCCGAGCGTATTGGTATGGCTGTGTCGAACGATATGGTAAATTGGATCCGCAACCAGAAAGATCCTGTATTAAACCACGGCGCAGGTATTACCGGCGACCCTTATATACAGCGGATTGGCGATGTATGGGTGATGTTCTATTTCGGAGCATTCTGGAAAACACATGGCGGTACCTTTAACCGCTTTGCCTGCTCTTATGATTTAGTGAACTGGACCGATTGGACAGGGGAGGACCTGATTAAACCATCTGAAATTTATGATGGCATGTTTGCTCATAAATCCTTCGTGGTAAAATACAAAGGCGTGGTTTATCATTACTATTGTGCGGTAAACAAGGCTGACCAACGTGGAATAGCGGTGGCCACCTCGAAAGAGATGGGCAAAAGCACGCTGAATTTTATTGCGCCTCCACCCGGAAAAGCAAGATCGGTAAAACAATAAAAAGATGAAACTTAAATTATATCTGTGCGCTGTTTTGTTGTTGGGCTACGCGATGGCCTTTGGGCAGGAGCACCAGGCATCACAGAATTTTAACAGCAACTGGAAGTTTTTTTTAGGTAACGATAGTACGGCCTTTCGGCCAGATTTCGACGATTCAAAGTGGCGCAAGCTAAGTTTGCCGCACGATTGGAGCATTGAAGGCCAATTCAGCGAAAAACATAGTTCAACAACAAACGAGGGTGCCTTGCCTACCGGTATAGGCTGGTATCGCAAAACATTCGCTATGCCATTGTCATCAAAAAACGAAAATGTGTTTATTGATTTTGATGGTATTTATAAAAACAGCGAAGTTTGGATCAACGGATATTATTTAGGTAAGCGGCCTAACGGTTATATCTCGTTCAGATACGATCTTACCGATCACCTGTATTTTGGTAACAAGCTCAACGTAATTGCCGTAAAGGTTGATAATTCTGCGCAGCCTAATTCGCGCTGGTATACTGGATCGGGCATTTATCGTAATGTTTGGTTGGTTAGTAAAAACGCAACCCATTTTAACCAGTGGGAAACAGTGATTACTACACCCAAAGCTGAAGGTAATGTTGCAACTATACATGTTAATACGCAAATTCACAGGGTAAACATGAAGCGAACCAGCCTTGTAACCACTATTTATGATGCAGGTGGAAAATTGGTTGGGAGCGATAGATACGATATGGATGAAGGCTGGCAGGCACAAGCGGATGTTAAAATAAAACAACCCCAATTATGGTCGGTTAACCATCCTTATTTATATCACGTTAAATTGCAATTATTGGTAGCTGGCAAATTAGTTGATAGCTATCAATCCACATTCGGCATCCGTTATTTCAAATTTGATCAGGATAAAGGCTTCTCGTTAAACGGTAAGCCGCTTAAAATACGGGGTGTTTGCATGCATCATGATATGGGTGCTTTAGGCGCGGCTGTAAATACCCGCGCTATGGAGCGGCAACTGCAAATTTTAAAGGCGATGGGTTGTAATGCTATCCGCACCTCCCATAATCCGCCCGCTCCTGAGTTTTTAGAGCTGTGTGATAAGATGGGCTTTTTAGTAATGGACGAAGCCTTTGATATGTGGGCCAAAAAGAAAAACAAATTTGATTATCATCTGGATTGGGCCAAATGGCATAAAGTTGACCTGGAAGATCAAATCAAACGCGACCGGAACCACCCGAGCGTTTTTATATGGAGCATCGGCAACGAGATCCGCGAGCAGTTTGACAGCACCGGTATCAGCATTGGCAAAGAATTAGTCGGCATCGTAAAAAAACTGGATAATACCCGCCCGGTAACCTCCGCCTTGAGCGAAAATGATCCTAAAAAGAATTTCATTTACCAATCGCACGCTTTAGATTTGGTTGGCTTAAACTATCACCAGGAAGCTTACGCTGATTTTCCGAAAAACTATCCCGGCGAAAAGTTTATCGCCACCGAAACCATGTCGGCCCTGGAAACGCGCGGGCATTACGATAAAGTATCTGATACTACGGTGCTCTGGCCTCACAATTCAAAATCCAAATTTACAGATGGAAATGCCGATCTCACGGTTTCCGCTTATGATAATGTAGCTGCATATTGGGGTACCACGCACGAAGCTACCTGGAAGATCATCAAAAAATATGACTATCTGTCGGGACTGTTTGTTTGGACCGGCTTTGATTATTTAGGCGAACCAACACCGTACCCCTGGCCGGCACGTAGTTCGTATTTCGGTATTATCGATCTGGCAGGGTTCCCAAAGGATGTGTACTATATGTACCAAAGCGAATGGACAACCAAGCCCGTATTGCATATTTTACCGCATTGGAACTGGCAGCCCGGCCAGATAATTGACGTATGGGCCTATTATAATCAAGCCGACGAGGTTGAGCTATTTTTAAACGGCAAATCCTTAGGTATCCGCAAAAAGCAGGGGGACGACCTGCACCTAGCCTGGAAAGTTACGTACGAAGCCGGTACATTAAGCGCTGTTTCAAAACTAAATGGCAAGGTTGTACTCAAAACGTCGGTTAAAACAGCTGGTAAACCTGCACGCATACAGCTCATTGCCGATAGGAGCACTATTAAAGCCGATGGAAAAGATCTGAGCTATATTACAGCCCGGGTACTGGATGAGCAGGGCAATATGGTGCCCGACGCGGATGACCTGATCAAATTTGAACTAACCGGACCGGGAGTTATCGCCGGTGTAGACAACGGTTTGCAAACCAGTACCGAGCCTTTTAAAGCCAATCAGCATAAAGCTTTTAACGGCTTGTGTCTGGCTATTATTCAGTCGGGTTTAAAGGGCGGTAAAATAATAATTAAGGCGAGCGCGAAAAATTTAAAGCCGGCCATATTAAATATCGGCAGCAAGTAGATGCTTGCTGCTTTAACTCATGGTAACATCGTATAATATCTGGAGAAATGTATATATAAAATGATGGTTTTGCCGGAGTAGCTTTATCGCGTTAAACCTAACGGCCTATAACGGGGATATTGTAGTTATGAAGCAGCAAAATTATTTTGATTTTATCAATGTAGATGGGCATTCATCAACTCCAAAGTACATACAATTAGCCAATTCCATCCAGGAAGCTGTATTATCCGGCAAAATTCATAAGGATAATTTGCTGCCTTCGCTGCACGAATTAACTTATCACCTGGAGATTTCTAAAGAAACTGCCGACAAGGGGTATAAGCACCTGCGCAAATTAGGGATTTTAGCATCTATACCCGGCAAAGGCTATTATGTTACTGATATCGAA
The DNA here is from genome assembly GCF_000166195.2 of Mucilaginibacter paludis DSM 18603. Classification (NCBI taxonomy): domain Bacteria; kingdom Pseudomonadati; phylum Bacteroidota; class Sphingobacteriia; order Sphingobacteriales; family Sphingobacteriaceae; genus Mucilaginibacter; species Mucilaginibacter paludis. Next base: position 7,942,515 of record NZ_CM001403.1, on the reverse strand, counting down.
ATGGCCAGGCCTCCCAGAATATTTTTGTTAATCAATAGGTTAAGTACACGGAAAAAAAGATTCTACGACGCTTTTACCAAAACCCTGGGCGAACCGGTAACCATCGATTTTTATGTTTATAACGACGATTACCTGTTATTCAAAAAATTGATCAGCTCGCGCCGGGAAGGTTATTCGCATTATGTGATATTGCCAAATTTTGCCGACGGCGGCGAGGGTGCGCGCGAACTGATTAATACGATTCCCGAAGATAAATTAATATTAGTTGATAAGTGCGTTAACGGTATTAACCGTAGCCATGGCGCCGTTTACGAGAACTTTAAAAAAGATATCTACAAATCGCTCGAAAAAGCGCTTAAGCCCTTAAGCAAGTATCACGCTATTAAATTGGTTTTTCCTGACAATGGTTATTTCCCGGTTGAAATAAAAAACGGCTTCAATTTATTTTGTCAGCAATACGCCTTTGACCGTAAGGTAGTGAAGGATGTTAACAGCGAGGAGATTAACAAGGGCGAAGTTTTTATCTGCCTTGAAGACCATGACCTGATAACCTTGATTGAAAGAATTAAAGGATCAAAATTAGTTATAGGAACCGATATCGGGATTATATCCTATAACGAAACGCCGCTGAAAAAATTTATACTGAATGGCATCACAACCATATCACCCGATTTTGAGCAGATGGGCATTAAAGCCGCGCAAATGATTCTTGGAAACACAATGGAGAAGCTGGAGCTTGATTGTGAAATTAACCTCAGGCCATCTCTGTAACTGACCATGACTGATTCCTTAAAAAATAGAATAACCGGGCAAATCCGCCAAAGCTATAACCATCTATGAAAATGCTGCCTGTAGTCGACCTTGCTATTATTATATGTTACCTGATAGGGATGATACTGGTAGGATTTTATTTCTCCAGGAAAAACGATAGTTCCGATCAATACTCCAAAGCTTCGGGGTCAATCCCCGGCTGGGCCATCGGGCTGTCTATTTACGCCACATTTTTAAGCAGCAATACCTTTTTAGGCGTGCCAGGTAAGGCCTTCGGCACCAACTGGAACGCTTTTGTGTTTAGTTTATCCATGCCTTTGGCGGCTTGGGTAGCGGCAAAGTATTTTGTTCCCTTTTACCGTAATACAGGGCAAATATCGGCTTATACCCATCTGGAAAAACGCTTTGGCCCATGGGCGCGTACTTACGTGGTAGTTTGCTTTTTGTTTACCCAACTGGCGCGGATGGGTTCTGTTTTTTTCGGTATAGCGCTTAGCTTGCAAGCCTTAACTGGCTTTTCCATGCAAATTATCATGGTTGTGATGGGGATCTCTATCATCATTTACACGGTACTCGGTGGTATCAAGGCCGTCATCTGGACCGAGGTTGTGCAGGGGATCATTAAAACCTTAGGAGCCATTTTAATTATCTACCTTATTGTTACCAATATGCCCGGTGGGGTTTCTAAAATTATCGATATCGGCAATAGCGCGCATAAATTCAGCCTGGGCAGTTTCAAGCCCGATTTTACCAAATCAACCTTTTGGGTAGTGCTGCTATACGGTTTTTTTATCAACCTCAATAACTTTGGGATGGATCAAAATTATGTGCAGCGCTACCATACCGCAAAATCCTCAAAGGCGGCATCGCGTTCGGTATGGTTGTGCGTATTGATCTATGTGCCGGCGTCGTTCCTGTTTTTTATCATCGGTTCGTGCCTGTACGCCTACTATAGCGTTCATCCCGAACTGATTGAAGTAATTAAACACCAGGCAGCTATCGAACGGCTCCCGGTAAATGCTACAGCCGCGCAAATAGCCAACATGGCAGCTCACCTGCAACCCGCAGACTACGGCGATAAGGTGATGCCACACTTTATGGTTACCAAAATTCCGGCTGGTTTAGTGGGGCTAATTGTTTCGGCCATACTATCAGCAGCCATGAGCACCATCAGCTCTGGCATGAATTCCTCGGCTACTGTTTTTACGGTCGATATTTATAAACGCTATTTTAAGCCCGGCGTTAACGAAAGGCAAACACTCAACCTGCTGCACATCGCTACCGTAATTTTCGGCATCCTGGGTATGGGTACCGGGATAGCGATGATAGGCGTAAAGAGCATTTTAGATATCTGGTGGCAACTTTCAGGCATATTTGCAGCCGGGATGCTGGGGCTATTTTTGTTAGGCATCATCAGTAAACAAACCCGTAACCACGAGGCTTTGATAGCATCTATCATTGGCGGTATCATTATTTTGTGGATGACGTTCCCCAACATCATACCGGCTGAATACCCAGCCCTGCGCAGTTCGCTGCATACCAACATGATTATTGTTGTAGGCAGCTTATCCATTTTTTTAATAGGGATTTTACTTACCAGGCTCAGAAAATCAACAAGCAGTACAGCAGCATCATAACTCAATGGCTGGATCATTGAAATTGAACACAATAACTATGGAACAAAAAGAAAAAGGCTTTATCCCTGTAATGTTAACCCCGTTTAAAGATAACGGCGAAATTGATTACGACGTTTTAACCAAACTTACGGAAACCTACTTGCAGGCGGGAGCAAAGGGGCTATTTGCCAATTGCCTTTCGAGCGAGATGTTTGAGTTAAGCGATAATGAGCGTTTGCAATTGATTAAGCACGTTATTAAAATAGTAAACGGTGCAGTACCCGTGGTAGCCACCGGTACATTTGGCGGCCCTATAGCCCAACAGGCTGAGTTTGTAAAAAAAGTAAGCGATACAGGTACCAACGCCGTGATCGTAATTACTGGTTTACTGGCAGACGAAAAGGAAGCAGATGCGATTTTTGATGAACGCGTTTTTCAATTGTTCGACCTGACGGGCAACATCCCTTTAGGTTTTTATGAATGCCCCGTTCCGTATAAAAGGGTGTTATCGCCGCAGCAGTTGATCCGTTTTGTAGATAGCGGCAGGGTAATTTATCATAAAGATACCTGCCTTGATATTGAACAAGTGAAAGAAAAACTAAAAGCGGGCAATCATCATCCGGAATTTGGTTTATACGATGCTTACATGGGCCATGCTGTAGATACACTGCGCGCCGGTTCGGCAGGTTTATCCTGCATCCAGGGTAATTATTTCCCCGAGTTAATTGTTTGGCTTTGCGATAATTACGCCAATCAACACTTACAGCAGGAGGTTGGCCTGGTACAGCAGTTTTTAATTGACAACATGGATGTGATGCATAATGTATATCCCATAGTGGCCAAGTATTATTTGAACAAACGCGGCCTAAACATATCCACCTTTACCCGCAGAAACGTTGGAACATTCACCAATGCCATACAGACAAAAATAGACGGCCTGTATACCGACTATGCCAACCTGCAGAGCCAGATTGGAATAGAGGTTCAGGTATACTAAATTGTGATCGTTAATGGCAACTAATACGGTGTCTGCGGAAAGCAGGAATGATAATTTGAGCTTAAGTTAGCAGTGCGCACAGGGGGGGCAGAGTTCGTCGCATGGTGAGACACCCCCATGCAGCCGCAAGCCAAACCCGCCCCCTCCTCGAGAGGGGATCAAGATAACGTTCTTATTATCAAATAAATATAAAATAAAAGCGGCGGGCCGTGCGATTCCCCTCTTGAGAGGGGCGGAGGGGTGTGTACTATACGAGCGATTACAAAGCGCAGAGCATCTTGTATTTACATCTTTTATTTCTTAACGGATTGAGGCCTTTGCGTGAGTAGGTCATCCTTATAAAAGCCCAAATTCTTAGCTTAATAGCCCTCCCCGCGAGGTAGGGCTATTAATTTTGCAGGTACTTACGCTTATATTCCAAAGGCGTCATCCCGGTTACTTTTTTAAAGTGACGGTAAAAATTAGATACGTTGTTAAAACCGCACTCAAAACAAAGTACCTCGGTAGGTAGTTTATCCTCAATTAAAAATCTACAAGCGTGGCTGATACGGATCTCGGTCAGAAAATCAGAATAAGTTTTCTTGGTCATCAGCTTAAAATATCTGCAGAATGAGGTGATGCTCAGGTTGCCGATTGAAGCAATTTCGGCCAGGCTGATTTCTTTTTTATAATTAACTAAAGTGTACGAACAAACTTTATTCAAGCGGATGGTTTCCGATTCGTTAGACTGGTGGAATGCCTGTTGAGGTGCCGTAATACTTGTAAAATCCTCATTTTCGGCTAGTACCTTCAGGATAGAAAGAAACACCAGTATCTTGTCTAAATTGGTGGCATCAATGGCCGATTCCATCAATACCTTTAACTTTTCCCGTGCTTCTCCCTGTATCACTATCCCGTTTTTAGCACGCTCAAATAATTTGGGTAATAGATAAGTTTCGGGCAAATTCAGCAAATACTTACCCAGGCAGTCGGGTAAAAAGTGAATTACGATGGCCTCGATATTTAAATCGGGATTATGCTGAAAGTATTCTTCCTTGCATCGCCAGCAATGTGGCAGATTCTCTCCAAGAAGAACAATTTCACCTGACGAAAAATTATTGATATTATTCCCGATAAACCGGAGTCCTTCACCTTTGATAATATAATGCAGTTCCAGTTCGGGATGGTAATGCCATATCCCCCTAAAGTTAGGCTGAATATCGCGCCTGATATGAAAAGAATGCTGAGGCTTAGTGGGTACTTTTAAAAAATGGGGTTTCATAGCATTTATAAATCAAGTATTCTCAATTGGTTATAGGTAAATTGCCACGTTTGGTATCGCTCATGCGGGGCATTTCCCAAGGCTTGGTTTGCGTTTCAAATGTAATGATAATATTATACATAAAATAGGTTGTAATTAACATAAATAGCTTTGTTAAGCCCGTTTCTTTCGCGCCGGATGGCGATTTTGTATCATATACTCACTGTCTGAATTTTATCATGACTTGTTAACTGTACATTATTGGCATCGTGGTTTGCTGGATTTTTAAAAATGGGAATCGACCTGGCGGTGATAATTTACAAAACAAGTAAGTGGGGACTGAGGTATACGCTGCGGTGGTCTGAACCTAAATGAGAAGATATTTTAAAAGGCGTTTCAACAGTCTCGCAGATGAAAATTAATCAATATGTTAAAGTAGGTGTTATGCTAAGATTGTATAATAAGTTGATAACAATTCGCAGTAATACAACAAGGGGAAGATTGATATTTGTTCAAGCAAGTCTGTTTTAAAACAGCATGCATCAATTAAAATATAAACCAGCAAACATAAGCTATACATTATTGCAAAATAGATAGGTGTTAACTTTTGAAGTTAATGCGTGATAAATTATACAAATTAATCAATCCGACTCCTGTAGTATTTATGATATTTATTGCGAGTGATTGTTGCAAATATTTAATAAATAATCCGCTTTTGTTAGCAGATTAATAAAATTACAAGTTCTGAAAATGTCAGGTATACAAAAAGAAATTTTACTGGTATCAAGCGGAGATTTAAGATTAGCCGCTAACCAGATCTGTTGGGCCGAGCAGGAAAAAGCCGAGCAATTGCTTACAATTGCCGTTGATAAATTAGGATATAGCTTAAAACGCGCCCACGCTTACGACGCTGAAAAAAAGCATGGTTTTATAGACTCTCAAAAGATGGGTATTGAGGTTTTTCGCAATATCGATCCCACTAAACCAATCATCGTACTTGAAACCTTGTGGCAATATACTCACCATGTTTTGGCTGGGTTGTTCACACATCAAGGGCCTATACTCACCATGGCTAACTGGAGCGGTACTGCACCGGGCTTAGTTGGCATGTTGAATTTAAACGGATCATTAACTAAGGCCGGAGTTCAGTATAGCACCCTTTGGAGCGAAAGATTTAACGATACCTTTTTTGAAGCGGGGTTAAACGAATGGCTTTTAACTGGCTCCATTAAACATGACCAGAGTCATGTTCAAAATTTCGATACCGTTAAAATACCTCTTGAAGATGAAATGGAAGGCAGGGCGTTTGCGCGTCAGCTAAAATCTGAAAAGGCTATTATGGGTGTTTTTGACGAAGGTTGCATGGGCATGTATAACGCTATCGTTCCAGACGAGTTACTACATCCCACAGGTTTTTTTAAGGAACGTTTAAGCCAGGCTACCCTATACGCAGCGATGCAAAAAGTTAGTCGCGACGAAGCTGTGCAGGTTTTAACCTGGCTGCTTGAAAAAGGAATGAAGTTTAACTGGGGCAGCGATGATAAAACCGAACTGACCGAAAACCAAACCATAGAGCAATGTAAAATGTACATTGCGGCCACACGCATCGCTAGTGAATTTGGATGTAAAACCATTGGCATCCAGTATCAGCAAGGGTTGAAGGACCTGACCGTGGCGAGCGATCTGGTTGAAGGGCTTTTAAATAACCAAGACAGGCCGCCTGTTTTTTCTGAAACAGGGGAGGAGTTGTACGCGGGCGAAGCCTTGCCTCATTTTAATGAAGTTGATGAGTGTGCAGGTATAGATGCCTTGCTTACCTACCAGCTATGGAAACACCTGGGTATGCCTGGCGAAAATACCTTGCATGATTTACGTTGGGGAGAACATTATCAAGATGAAAATACAGAAGCTTTTGTATGGGTGTTTTTAATATCCGGCGCAGTGCCAGCCGCCCATTTAATTGATGGTTATAAAGGCGCAAGCAGCGAAAGGCAGCCCACTATGTATTTTCATTTAGGAGGTGGTAGCTTAAAGGGCATCAGCAAACCGGGCCATATCGTGTGGAGTAGGGTATATATAATGGATAATAAATTACATTGTGATATAGGCGTAGGCGAATCTGTTTTACTGCCCGAAGCCGAAACCCAGCGCCGCTGGCAAGTCACCACACCCCAGTGGCCGATAATGCATGGTGTATTAAAAGGCGTAAGCCGTGATCAGATGATGGCACGACACAAAGCGAATCATATCCACGTGGTGTATACCAACGACGAAGCCAGCGCACACAGAGCATGCCGCATTAAGGCGGCCGCAATGGCTGAATTGGGCTTGGAAGTTCACTTTTGTGGAGATATAAGTTATAAAGGATAAAACAGCGATAACATGAAGAAGACGATAAAACTATTGATAGCGGGATTGGCGCTGATAACGGCCACCCAGGTTAAGGCTCAGGATGCCGCCACCCCGGCACAGAAAGCAGCCCAATATACCCAGGTAATAACCGAGCGTTCTAATAAAATAGTGTCGGCCCTGGGCATAACAGATTCTGTAAAGTATAAAAGAGTTTTAAATGTTGTTGTAGATCAATACCGTGTGATTAACGATATCCATGATGCACGCAATGCAAAGGCGAAACAAATAAAAGAGCAGGCCGGAGCAGATAAAACCGCCGCAAACGCGCAAATAGCTGTACTGGATACCGCTGTTCAGGTGCAGTTAAATCAATCACATAACAAATACCTGGCTAAATTAAATACCAATTTAAATCCCACCCAGGTTGAAAAGGTAAAGGACCTGATGACTTACAATATTTTGCCAATTACTTACAAAGCCTATCTGGAAGAAGTATTAACGCTTACCGATGTACAAAAAGCCCAGATCAAAACCTGGTTGGTAGAAGCGCGCGAGCATGCGATAGATGCCGAATCATCAGATAAAAAACACGCCATTTTTGGTAAATACAAAGGTCGTATTAATAACTACCTCTCTGCCCAGGGATATGACATGAAGAAGGAAAGCGAAGAATGGCAAAAAAGGATCAAAGCAGCAGAAGGCAAATAATGATTAACCCCTAAAAATTATGAAAACATAAAATAAAGTTCCCTATATAAACCAATTGATTATTAAATAAATGAAACCCAAATTTAAACTATTATGAGAAAAATTCTCCTCTTGTTTTCTGTGCTGTTGTTAATGAGCAGTGCACTAAAAGCCCAAAATAGAACCATCACCGGGGTTGTCACCGACGAGAAGGGTGAAACCCTGCCGGGCGTTACCGTTCAGATTAAAGGTAGTACCAATGGTACCGTTACCGATATGAGGGGTAAATATTCTATTAAAGTTACCAATTTACAGAATGTGGTAATAGGTGTGAAATTTCTTGGATACGCCTACCAGGAAGTAAACCTTAAGCCAGGAGTAACTGTTGCAGACTTTAAATTAAACCAAACCGCTAACGCACTGAGCCAAGTTGAGGTTGTTGCAGTGGGCTACGGTACGATAGCAAAAGCTAAGGTTTTAGGGTCCGTGGCGGAAATTAAAGCGGCGGAAATTGAGGATTTGCCAGTAGCTAATTTAGGAACCTCTTTGATGAACAGGATTGCGGGCGTGGGGGTTAGTGTTGCGTCTGGTAAGCCTGGTGCAAGTACAACACTAACCTTACAAGGGGCTTATTCGGTAGCAAGTGGTAGTTTTGGTATTACTACTGATCCATTATATATAATCGATGGTTTGATTGCTCAAAAAACTGATTTTGATAATTTGGATGCCAGTTTAATCGAATCTATTTCGTTTTTGAAGGATGCGCAGGCTGCAATTTACGGTGCTGCAGCCGATAAGGGTGTTGTACTTGTAACTACTAAAAAGGGCAAGGCTGGTAAACCTCAAATCAGTTACACCGGTTACTTTGGTGTATCTGATGCTGTACAACGGCCAAAGCTGATGAGTGGAATACAATTGGCTCAAACTATTAACGATGCATTAACAGCCGCCAATGCCGCAAATACTTCAAAATTTTCTCAAGCTGATTTGGATTTTATCGCTTCAAATCCTTATGAAAGCTGGTACGACCAATTATGGCACTCCTCTCAAACCAAGCGCCATACTGTTAACGTAACTGGCGGTACTGAACGAGTTACGTTTTTTGGTGGTGGTAGTTTTTATGAAGAGGGGGGTAACTTTGGTACAACTACCGTTCGGAAGTATAACATTCGTTCAGGTATGACTGCGAAAGTTACCGACGATTTGACAGCATACATTAGCTTAAATACAAACTATGATTCAAGTCTAAGAAATACCGCCAAATCTGACAATAATGATACTGAAAATATTACATACACAGCAATTAACCAAGTAGCACCTTGGATACCGTTAAGTATTAACGGTCTTCCTACATATTGGAATGGGCCAAGTGCTGTCGGCGGGGCATTTAACCCACTGGCTTATTTTAATAACAATAATTATACGAGAACCAACAACCAATCATTAAATCTTAACTCGTCGATAGAGTATCGTCCGCATTTTATTAAAGGTTTAACTGCAAAAATTCAATACGGAAAAAACAATTACTCAACCGATGGAAAGAATTATTATTCAACCTATAATACCTATCAATTTACCTCCACAGGACAAAATGGTGCTTTATATAGTTTGCCATATACCAGTGTTAAAACTATCGCTAACAATGCTCAAATATTTTTAAGCAGCGGCTCAACAAGCCAATATGAGTTGATCGGCTCTTTGAATTATGCCCGTACGTTCAAATCACATAATTTTGATCTTTTATTTGTTGGTACACAAAATGAATCAACACAAAATTCTTATCAGATATACCGTACCAACCAACAAATACCAGGCGTTGATCAGTGGTTTGCTTTTGATCCAAGTACAACTACATCACAAACTGTTAGTACTGTAGAGAGTGGTAACATAGGTTATGTAGGCCGTTTAAATTATGATTATAAAGGTAAATATCTTGTGCAGTTGATTGACCGTATAGATGGATCAGCAAATTTTGCTCCCGGTAAACGTTTTGGTTCATCTCCCGCCGCTGCGATTGGTTGGCGTGTAAGTGAAGAAGATTTCTTTAAGAAGTATTTGGGAAAATATATCAGTTCGTTTAAAGTGAGGTATAACATAGGGGTGACAGGTGATGATAGGGTTAATGCGTTTTTATATAAAGATAGATTTACAACTTATTCAGGAACAACATTATATGGTTCAACAGTGGCTAATGGCTTAACTGGCAATATTCTTCCTAACCCTGATATTACATGGGAGCATAGTCGCGCCCAAACCCTTGGTTTTGATGTTGGTCTTTTCAACGATAAATTAACAATTACAGCGGAGGTATGGAGTAAACACTACTATGATGGCTTAGTTAATATTTCGGCAACCACATATCCAGCAACCCTGGGTGTGAGTGGTGCTCCTATCAACTACAATGAGGCTAATACCTGGGGAGAAACTTTTACAGTTGGATATGCTACTCAAGTTAGTAAAAATTGGGGTATTAACGCAAATATTAATTTTGGTTGGGGCAACAGCCAGCTTACTAAGGCACTTTATGGGCCTGCGCAGTTAGGTGTCGTTAATCAAGACAACTTGATCACGCTTGGTGAGTTATCCAATACTTATAACGGCACCAATTATGGTTTAATTGCTACAGGTATAATTCGTACTCAAGCCGAGTTAAATGCGATTCTGGCGAAAAACCCGAACTACACTATCGACGGTAAGGTTCCGCAAGTTGGTTGGATGAATTATAAAGATATCAACGGCGATGGTAAAATTGATGAAACATCAGATCAGACATATATGTACGATAGTACTGCTCCAATTTTTTCATCAGGCATCACTTTAGGGGCCACATACAAAGCATTTAAGTTTAATATAAATATGTTTTTACAATTAGGTGGCAAAGTTACAGTTCCTGACAGGACCGCGCCAGCCAGTGCGACCAGTAACTCGTCTCAAAGCCTTAACCAGCCATTCTTCTGGGCCGATCATTGGACACCATCAAACCCTAATGCCGCATATCCACGTTCAGATTCACCGTTAATCAATGATAATTCTACTTTCTGGATACGTAGCGGTACCAGATGGTACATCAATAACGCATCTTTATCATACGCTTTACCAAAAGCTTTGGGAGATAAGTTCAAAATACCCAACTTGAGATTCATATTAACTGGTCAAAATTTGTGGACCATTATTAATCCTTATAATTATAAGGATGTAAGACAGAGTGGTTTATCATATTATCCAACACTCCGTACGTATTCTCTGGGCGTTAATTTGTCGTTGTAAAAATTATTAAAGTTATTTAATATGAAAAAAAGATTAATAAAGCAAGCACAAATAGTTTTGGCGTTTGCGTTAATATGTGTGGGATTTGTGGCATGTAAAAAGAGTGTGCTTGATAAAGCGGATCAAAACGGAGTAGATGTTGCGGTCGTTTGGAGTAATCAATCAACAGTTAACGAATATCTTAATGCTTTATATGATTTGGCTATGCCTAACTGGCCAACCCCTGGTTCACTTCATAACACAAGTGACGAATTAGGTAATGCAACTTTATCTATTTTAAATGGAACCTTAACTGGTAGCACTAATGAAGTTACAGATATTTATACAGCTAACAAGGAAGCTAATATTAATGGCGGAGGCGGTGATGTTTATTATTTAATTTACCGTTGTAACAATGCAATTAAAAATCTTGGTGCTAATAGTTCCTTAAGTAGCAGTGCTGCAGCTCCACTTAGAGGGCAGTTTTATTTTTTCAGAGCTTACATCTATTTTTTAATGGTTAGAATATATGGAGGTGTTCCCCTGGTCTTAGAAACACAAAATCCGGCAAATGGCATTCCGTCACTCTATGTGCCAAGATCTAAATCCAGTATTTGTTTTACGCAGATACAATCCGATCTTGATTCGGCAGCTGCTCTTTTACCTGCAACATGGACATTGTCAAGTGATAACGGACGTATTACACGGGCGGTAGCTATGGCTTTTAAAGGTAAAGCGGCGCTTTATTGGGCGAGTCCGCAATTTAATCCCAATAATATCATGAGTCGCTGGCAGGATGCTTATAATGCCTGTAAGGCGGCGTATGCTCAGGCGCAGACCGATGGTTATGCTTTATACCCAGCAACAAGCGGCGGCTTAGGTAACGTATGGATTGACGAAAGCGCAAATAATAAAGAACGTATGATGTGGCGTTCTATAGATGCCACGGTTGTTAGCCCCGCACATGGTACCAATAATGAAAACATAACCAGGCCTGTTTCCGAAACAACCGGCGGCGGCGGTAGTAACCAGCCGACATGGAATTTGGTGCAAGCTTTCCCTATGGCAAATGGTTTGCCAATCACCGATCCTAATTCGGGTTATGATGCTACACAGTATTGGTTAAATCGCGATCCACGCTTTGCCCAAACTATAGCCTATAATGGCCAAATCTGGAATTTAAGTGGTAAAACTAACCGCCATGAATGGACTTATCAGAATATTTCAACGATAGGCGGAACATTTTTAGATGATGCCTCCAAGCCTAGCGTTACTGGTTTTTATTGCCGTAAAATATGTAATCCGTCTATAACAGCTGCACAAGCTGCATATAGTTCAAATACTAGTGGCGGTAGTGGTATGGATTGGATTGAGTTACGTTTTGCCGAAGTTTTGTTAAATTATGCTGAATGTGCTAATGCAATTGGAAACCTTAATGAGTGTGAGGGGCTGATAGCAACGCTTCGTGCAGCGCGTGGTTTTGCCGCCGGTAGCTATAACTATGGTATGGCAAATCTTACAGGAGGACTTAGTGGCACAATGCCTGCATTTTTATTAACCGAGCGTCAAATAGAGTTTGCTATGGAAGGTAAACGTTATTGGGATTTACGCAGAACGCGCCAGTATGATAAGTTATCAGGTACAGCGTTAAGGGCGCTTATAACAACTGTAAATTATAACGCCGCTACTTTCCCATACGTAGCAGGTGCTGCTAATAATAAAAATGTGGTTTCTTCCGCTATATATATGGACATAGCTAATTCCACGGGTTCTCGTGTTTGTGATACCCTTAATGTAAATAACAAGGCAACTTATACTAAGTTCTTTACAGCCACGCCTACCAACTTAACATACAGTGGCGGGTCAGGCGTTATAAATTATCCAACCACTTATTATTTTTATCCGTTACCTCCTAATTTTTTGCAAACGAGTCCGGCGTTACAGCAAACTATTGGTTGGCCTGGAGGATCATTTGACCCATTACAATAATAACGTTAATGAACCTATTATAAATCTCATTAATTACGCAAAAAAATGAAAAGAGAATCCATTATATACTATATAGCGCTCCTTATGGTATTAGTAATAGCATCAAGCTGTGTTAAAGTGGAGCCTAAATTTAATAGTAATAATCTTACCGTTACTTTTAATAATGCCGGGTCTAACTACGTAATCGGTAATAAAACTGTAAATGGTAAAGATAGTCTTAATTTTAGCTATTCGGGAACTTGCACCACACCAATTACCTATGTAACGCTTACAAAAAATGACACAGAAGTAGGCCGTGACTCGATTAAAACAGGCGACAGAATGTCATTTACAAATTTGGTAAAAAAGCTGGTTGCAGATACTATCCCAGGCAGTTACATTTATAGGGTTGTAGCCAGAGATAAGTCTAATATCTACTTAGGCTCAAGTAACAATATTATTATTACTGTTAACTCTGATATGACGTTTATAACGAATAATAGGGTGTCTGTACCTGATACTACGGCTAAAACCAATAAAGCATATTTTAACATTGCTACACAGACTGCATACAGTTACTCCGATATAACTGCTGGAAACAACAGTAACGTTATTGACTTCGGTTATTTTTGGGATCCTACAATTGCATCAGGTACTACTGTAAAGGGGCATACTATTTATAATTTAAACCTATCGCCGATACCAAGTGCGATCACGATGTATAATACTAGCACCTTTACTAAAAATGCGACTCAATTTAAAGTTGTTACCTCTCCAATAACATGGACAAGCCTTAACTCTGGTGCAACACTAAAAGCGCTTGGTGCCACCACCTTTAAAACAGCTTCGGCAAACTCTGTTACAGGGCTTGCAGCGGGTAGCGTTTTCTTGTTTAAAACAGCTGCTGGGAAATATGGAGCTATCAATGTTACATACGTAAGTGCTGCAAGCGCATATGCAACTACTTACATGAATTTCGATTTGAAGATCGCCAATTAAACAATTAAAGTTTTAAATTGAATAAAAATGAGGCTGTCTCAAAGCTGGTGTGACCCCAAAAAGTTGGACAGTTTACAAAATTAAGTTTTTTGTACGAGAGCTCGGTATTCCACCGGGCTCTTTCCATTTAACCTGTTTTTTATTCTTTCATTGTTATAGTAATGAATGTATTCTTTTAACGAAGTTATAAATTCTTCCGCAGTTTCAAAGCTCTGTTTGTACAGTAATTCTGTCTTTAAGATCCCAAAGAAGCTTTCGGCCAAGGCATTATCCAAGCAGTTTCCCTTTCTGGACATGCTTTGAATAATTCCATGTTTTTCCAAAGCCTTTCTATATCCATAATGTTGATATTGCCACCCTTGGTCAGAGTGAAAAATAAGTCCCCTTATATCTTTCACTTTATCAAAAGCCTCATATAACATTTCATCTATCATCTGCATATTTGGAGATTTTGAAATACTATAAGAAATGACTTCCCCGTTGAACATGTCAATTATAGGAGATAAATAGATCTTCTCCCCTTTAATGTTCATCTGAGTGACATCCGTAGCCCATTTCTGATTAGGCAGATTTGCCTCAAAATCCCTTTCAAGTACATTAGGGGCAATTTTACCAACCTCACCTTTGTATGAGCGATAACTTACTTTCCTGATATTGCATTTTAGGCCTAATGTTCCCATCAATTTTTGGACAGTCTTGTGATTTATGCTATAACCCCGGTTCTTCATTTCGGCGGTGACCCGCCGATAACCATATCTGCCTTTATGCAAGTGGTATATACTTGCGATCTCTTCTTTTTCATGCTTGTATTTATCATCATTTAGGCGCTTGCGATGATAATAAAATACAGAACGAGCCATCTGTTTGCAATCCAATAGAATTGAAACATCATGTTCGGGCCTTAGTTCTTCGATGGCTTTTGCCCACTCATGCGTTCGCGGGCTTCTTTTTCCTTGACTAAGGCCGTGACTTTTTTTAATAGTGCGTTCTCCGCCCGCAAACGGCTATTTTCCGCCTGGAGCTTCTCTACTTCTGTTTCAGGTTCAAGCTTCTTTGATCTTCCCATGCATTTAGGTGGTCGTCCAGGATTCTTTTGCTGGTATAGTACTGCATATCCCTCAACCCGTACTGATCTTACCCAGCGCTCTAAAGCAGTCTTGCTTAATCTATATTCCAGAACAACCTGATTTAAAGGTACTTTTTTTTCTATGACAAGCCTTACAACTTCTTCTTTGAAATCAGGCGTGGGCTTGACGTTAGGTTGTTTGAGCAGCCCACTTTCGCCATAAAGATCATATTTCCGAACCCATTCCAATATCATGCCTTCACGGATATGGCGTTCGCGGGATATCCGTAGAATCGGCTTTCCCTTTCTTACTTGAGAAACTACATCAAGTTTCTCTTCAAATGTGTGCTTTGACATAAATAATAAACCCCAAAAGTTTTTGTCTAACTTTTGGGGTTCACTTCAAGCATGAGATCAGCCTCATTTTTATTTTGCTCTACCACGTCGAGCGCCTATTTTCGTATAGAATTTAAGAAAAGGTAATTTTACTTTGATACAGCCTTTTTTGATTTTAATACCTTCATCATCTTCATATAAGTATTAAAATCGATTGGTGTTATATAATGTTAACACATTTATTTAGAGCCGAAGTTGGAAGAAAGGTTGCCGATAGGCTTTCGTTGTGAAGATAGAAGGCCTTTTCTTTGAAAATGTAACAT
This sequence comes from Mucilaginibacter paludis DSM 18603, assembly GCF_000166195.2. Taxonomy (NCBI): domain Bacteria; kingdom Pseudomonadati; phylum Bacteroidota; class Sphingobacteriia; order Sphingobacteriales; family Sphingobacteriaceae; genus Mucilaginibacter; species Mucilaginibacter paludis. The sequence continues at coordinate 7,926,914 of NZ_CM001403.1, read as the reverse complement.
ATTTGCGACTTAATAGCTAATTTAGGCCAATTAAGCCGCCAAGATAATATTGTATAAAACCTTGCGAACATTCTATATGAAATAGTTGGCTTTACGATGCATATTTGAATTAAATATAATTGCTAACCGATATTTATTGCCTAAAGTCTAAAAAAGTAATTTATTGTACAGATGCTTAGCCGGAGTATAAAAGCTTTAATGGCGATATCCTTGTATGGTATTTAGGTAGTAGCGTAAATTATAACAAGATCACAAACATGAAAAAAATTGTTCTGCCGTTTTTATTTTCAGCCGCGCTGTTATCCGCTCGTTCTGCCTGGGCTCAATATCCCCAGGAGCCTAAGGAGCTGCATGATGCCGCAGCGGCCATGATGAAAGAAAATCAACGCAAGTCTGACTCTGCCTGGGCCGTGGCCCTGCCAAAGGTGCAATACGATCAGAAACATGGCAAACCCTATGTGCCATGGGCAGCCCGTCCAACGGATTTGCCGCAGGCAAAAATATTAGCCTTCCCGGGTGCGGAAGGTGGTGGCGCTTACAGCTTCGGCGGCCGGGGCGGTAAGGTATATGTAGTTACTAATTTGAACGATAGCGGCCCAGGCAGTTTACGCTGGGCTTGCGAACAAGGCGGCGCACGTATTGTAGTGTTTAACGTTGCGGGTATTATCCGCATCAAAACTCCCATCATTGTACAGGCACCGTATATTTCCATTGAAGGCCAAAGCGCTCCCGGTGACGGTGTTTGCGTAGCGGGCGAATCTTTTTGGGTGAACACACATGATGTGGTGATCCGCTACATGCGTTTCCGCCGTGGCGAAACTAACGTAGCCCGTCGTGACGATGCCCTTGGTGGTAACCCGGTAGGTAATATCATTGCTGACCACGTATCTGCAAGCTGGGGATTAGACGAAAACTTTTCGATGTACCGCCACATGTATGATGCAGGCATTGGCGAAAAGGAAGAAAAACATGGTACCGCTAATATCACTATCCAAAACTGTATTTACTCTGAAGCCTTAGATTACTGGAATCACTCTTTCGGGAGTACTACCGGTGGCGAAAATAGTTTGCTGATCCGCAACTTGTGGGCAGATAATACTGGCCGTAACCCGTCGATTGGTTGGAACGGCGTTTATAACTTCGTTAATAACGTGGTGTTTAACTGGCACCACCGCTCCATGGATGGTGGCGACTACACAAGTTTATATAATATCATCAACAACTATTTTAAACCGGGACCGGTTACACCTAAGGACCAACCGGTGGGCCATCGTATCCTGAAACCGGAATCGGGCAGGAGTAAAATGAAGGAAAAAGTATTTGGCCGTGCTTATGTTAACGGTAACATCATGGAAGGCTATCCTGAAGTAACTAAGGATAACTGGGCCGGAGGCGTACAAGTTGAAGGTGAAGGCGGTAAGGAATTGCCGGATGCAGGCCAATATAAAGATTACATGTATTCTGATAAACCTTTCCCGTTGCCACCAGCGCCAATTACCATATTACCTGCACAACAAGCATACAAGTTTGTAGTAGAAAACGCGGGTGCCACATTACCTGTTCGTGATGCCGTTGACAAACGTATTACCGAGCAAGCCCGTACCGGCAAAATCACTTATAAAGAGATGCAAACCGATACTGATTTTCAGTTCAAGGTACGTAAGCTTCCTAAGGACTCGTACAAATTGGGTATCATCACGGCTCCATGGCAAGTTGGCGGCTACCCCGAATACAAAGGTACTCCTTATAAAGATGCCGACAATGATGGTATACCTGACGCATGGGAAACTGCTCATGGCTTAAACCCTCATGATGCTTCAGATGCTACCAAATTAGCTAAAAATGGTGGAGGCTATACCAATATTGAAGTCTTTTTAAATACCATTGCCGCCAAAGGCGAAAAACCGCTGGCTGCATATAAATAAAATTAGTGAGTCGTTCTTGTACCACAAATTCAATTTAACCTGATCAATATGTTTCTTCAGCAGAAACTTAAGTACATCATCAATTCCTGCTTCTTAGCAGGAATTTTATTATTAGATGTATCCGTTGCACAGGCGCAAAAAGCGCCAAAGCAAGCTAAACCACTACCACCGGTTGCCGAGGGGGAAGGCGGCAGGCTGGTATACGCTCCGGACGCTAATGGCGACCGTATCCCCGATTTTTCCTATTGCGGATATAGGGCTTCAGAGCAGGCCATCCCTAATGTACCCATCCGTGTGGTAGTCCCGGTTAAAAAGGGCGATGCCACCTTGCGCATTCAGTCGGCAATTGACTATGTGGCCTCTTTACCTGCCGATGAAGACGGTATAAGGGGAGCCGTATTGTTGGAAAAGGGCAAATACGATGTTCTGGGAAGTTTACTGATCCGTAATTCAGGAGTTGTTTTACGTGGAAGCGGCAATACCCTCGAAGGAACTATCATCGTTGGCGGAGGAAAGGATCGCGAAACACTGATCAGGATACTCGGAAAAAAGGATAAGAAATTAGAGGGCCAGGTTAAGATAACCAACGCCTATTTACCGGTGAACTCCACCGAGATAAAGGTTGCCGATGCCGCTAAGTTTAAGGCTGGCGATATGGTAATCATCACTCACCCCACCACCCAGGCCTGGATAGAAAAATTGGGCATGGTTACATTTGGTGGAGGAATATCTTCGTTGGGATGGAAACCCGGCGACCGCGAAATTTATTGGGACAGAAAAATACTTGCTGTTAAAGGCGATGTATTAACCTTAGATGTGCCCCTAACCACAGCGCTTGATTCTGCTTTTGGCGGTGGCACAGTAACGGCTTACCATTGGCCTGGCCGCATCAGCCAGGTAGGGGTTGAAAATTTGCAATTGCGTTCTTATTATGACGAAGCAAATCCAAAAGATGAAGCACATCGCTGGATGGCAATTACCGTCGAGAATACCAGTGATGCCTGGGTAAGGCAAGTTGTGTTTAAGCACTTCGCCAGCTCTGCCGTCAATGTTTTAGAAAGCAGCCACCGCGTTACCGTTGAGGATTGCAAATCGCTCTCGCCAACATCCGAAATTGGGGGTCAGCGTCGTTACTCGTTTACTACCACAGGCCAGCAAACACTTTTTCAGCGTTGTTATTCCGAGTTTGGTTATCACGATTTTTCAGTGGGAATTTGCGCCCCTGGCCCAAACGCATTTGTGCAATGTAACTCATGGCAATCGGTTAGTTTTAGCGGGGCGATAGATAGCTGGGCGTCAGGTGTATTATTTGATGTGGTGAATATTGATGCCAACAGGTTAAGTTATGCCAACCGCGGACAGGATGGGCAGGGCGCAGGATGGAGCGCTGCCAACAGTTTATTTTGGAACTGTACCGCCGCTATAGTGGATTGCCCTAAACCACCAACCGCTCAAAACTGGGCTTTTGGCACCTGGGCGCAGTTTCAGGGAGATGGCTACTGGAGCGATTCTAACAATAGCATCAGTCCGCGCAGTTTTTATTACGCACAACTGAGCGATCGTATTGGCAAAGATAGAGCTTTGGCATTAGGTCAGATCTTTCCTTTAAATACCAGCGCTTCCAGCAGCCCGACAGTAAAAGAAGCCGAAGAACTGATTGCCAGATATAAAAAGCCTCAGCTGCATTTAACTGATTGGATAGACCAGGTAGCGACACGCAATCCTATCCCGGTAAACGGCGCAGGTGTAAAAACTATCGACCAAATAGGCGTAAAGCAACCGGAAGCACCAAAGCAGGCCGCGCCCATGCAGCTTGTTAACGGCTGGATAGTAAGGGGCAATGCCGTTTTAACCGGCAAACATTACGATTCGCCCTGGTGGATGGGCAATACCCGGCCTGAGTTTATTAAAACAGCCAAACCGTCTGTAACCCGGTATGTACCCGGCCGCACAGGCACCGGCTTAACAGACGACCTGGATAGCATGACCAATAAAATGGTTAATCAGCACGTGCTTACTTATGAGCACAACTACGGTTTATGGTATGATCGCCGCCGCGACGATCATGAACGTATCCGCAGGATGGATGGCGAAGTATGGCCACCCTTTTACGAACTGCCTTTTGCCCGCAGCGGCCAAAGCAGCGGCTGGGATGGCTTAAGTAAATACGATTTAACCAAATACAACACCTGGTATTGGGGCCGCTTAAAGAAATTTGCCGACCTGGCCGACGAGAAAGGCTTGGTATTGATCCATCAAAACTATTTCCAGCATAATATTATCGAAGCGGGTGCTCACTACGTTGATTTCCCGTGGCGCACGGCTAATAACATCAATAACACAAGTTTCCCCGAGCCAGTTCCGTTTGCCGGCGATAAGCGCATTTTTATGGCCGAACAGTTTTATGATGAAAAGGATCCGGCTCAAACCAAACTTCATACCGCCTTCATTAGGCAATGCCTTGATAACTTCAAGGATAACTCGGGCGTAATCCAGTTACTGGCTGAAGAATTTACCGGCCCCCTTCATTTTGTACAATTCTGGGTGGACAACATCAAGACTTGGGAGGCCGACAATAATAAAAAAGAGATCATCGGTTTAAGTACGACCAAAGATGTTCAGGATGCTTTGTTGGCTGATGCTGCAAGGGCTGCAGTTATCAACGTAATTGATGTCAAATACTGGCATTACCAGGCCGATGGTACAACCTATCAGCCTGCTGGCGGCCAGAGTTTGGCTCCGCGCCAGCACGCAAGGCTTTTAAAACCAAAGCCCGCTTCTTTCGAGCAGGTTTACCGTGCTGTTAATGAGTACCGTATCAAATATCCAGATAAGGCGGTCATTTATTCCGCAGATGGTTATGAGGCTTATGGCTGGGCAGTGTTTATGGGGGGCGGCTCTTTGGCCAATATCCCGGTTATCGCCAATCCTCAGTTTAATATTGATGCTTCATCGATGAAATCGATCGATATGGGCGCTAAAGGGCAGTATGCTTTGGGCAATCCTGAAAAAGGTTACATTGTATATAGTACATCAGATAACATCCATTTAAATTTGAGTAACGCCAAAGGCAGCTTTGTAGTAAGATGGATAAACCCACGCGATGGGCGCGTTATTAAGCAGGATGGAAGCATCAGCGGCGGCAAAGAGGTCGATTTAAAAACTGTACAAAACGGTCCCGTTATTTTATGGGCCTCACGTAAATAAAATGATAGATGTATAAAAAAATAGCTGCAATATTAATTTTATCACTGGCATGTTTGGCTTTTACCATCCGTGATGCTGTTTTTACAGGCGGCAGGTTAAAAATATCGGCCAACAAACGATATTTCACTACAAGTGATGGCAAACCTTTTTTTTGGCTGGGCGATACCGGCTGGCTGTTATTTTCAAAATTGAACCGGGAAGAGGCTGATAAATACCTCGAAGACCGTCGTGCCAAGGGTTTTAACGTGATCCAGGTAATGGTTTTGCATACCTTGGGTGTGGTAAACGCGTATGGCGATTCGGCCTTGATCCATAAAAACGTAGCCACGCCGTTGGTAACAGCACGTAGTTCTTTCGACGATAAAACCCAGTATGATTATTGGGATCATGTAGATTATATTGTAGATAAAGCCGCCGAAAAAGGAATTTATATCGCGATGGTTCCCGTTTGGGGATCAAATGTAAAGTCGGGTGGCGTTAACCAGCACCAGGCTAAAGTGTATGCTGAGTTTTTAGCAAAGCGATATAAAAACAGGCCGAACATCATCTGGATGAATGGCGGCGATATTCCCGGAAGTGATTCTATTAAAGTATGGAAAACGATAGGCAATACACTGCACCAGTTTGATCCAACTCATTTAATCACTTTTCATCCCCGGGGCCGGACACAATCGTCCAAATGGTTTCACCATGAAAATTGGTTAACCTTTAACTGCTTTCAATCCGGCCACCGCGACTATAAGCAAGATACCTCTAAGGTTGATTTAAAATACGGCGAGGATAACTGGAAGTATATCAATTCAGACTATCGTAAATTACCAACTAAGCCTACGTTTGATGCAGAGCCATCTTATGAAGGCATACCCCATGGATTACACGATACCTTGGCGGCCCGCTGGACGGATGCCGATGTAAGGCGCTATGCTTACTGGTCGGTTTTTGCAGGTGGTTGCGGATATACTTATGGCAATAATTCGGTGATGCAGATGCACAGGCCTACAGATAAAAATGCTTCTTATGGTGCCAAAGCGGCCTGGTACGATGCCATCAATGATCCGGGAGCTTCGCAAATGGGCTATTTAAAAAACCTGATGCTATCACGTTCTTACTTTGACCGCGTACCCGATCAATCCATCATCGTCGCCGCAAAGCAAGGTAAACGCTACAACTATCTTATTGCTACAAAAGGAAAAGACTATGTTTTTATTTACACCTATAATGGCCGTAGTATAAACGTTAACTTAGGCAAAATAGCTGGCGATAAAGTGAAGGCCTCCTGGTTTAATCCCCGTAACGGCGAAATTAAGGCTATCGGGACATTTGCCAACACCGGCACTAAAGCATTTAAATCGCCCGGCGCCGTAGCCAACGGTAACGATTGGGTGTTGATATTAGATAAAGTGTAACATGAACAGGGCCTGGTTGTTAATCATATCGATACTATGCCTTACATCGTGCAAGGCAAAAAAAGAGGTATACCTCTTTACATCCTTTCATGAACCGGCGACGGATGGACTTCGGTTGCTGTACAGTACCGATGCTTACCATTGGACAGACCTTAACCACATATTTATCAAACCGCAGGTTGGCGATAAGGTAATGCGCGACCCTTCGATAGCGGAGGGAGCCGATGGTGTTTTCCATTTGGTATGGACATCGGCCTGGTCGGGCGGAAAAGGATTTGGCTATGCCGATTCTAAAGACCTGATCCATTGGTCGGATCAAAAATTGATCAATGTGATGGATGATGAACCGACAACGGTAAATGTTTGGGCTCCTGAGATTTTTTACGATGATGATAATAATCAGTTTATCATCGTTTGGGCTTCAACCATCCCCAACCGTTTCCCTATAGGCACCGAGACGGAGAACAATAACCACCGTTTATATTATACCATTACCAAAGATTTTAAAACCTTCACCCAAGAGAAGCTCTTTTACGATCCCGGCTTTAGCGCTATTGATGCCGAAATTATCAAGCGGGCTAAAAATGATTATGTGATGGTGGTGAAGGATAATACCCGGCCCAACCGCAATATTAAGGTGGCTTTTAGCAACAACGTTTTGGGCCCATATACAAAGGCATCCGATGCTTTTACCGAAAGTTTTACCGAAGGCCCTACAGTGGCTAAAGCAGGCAACGATTATTTGATTTATTTTGATGCTTACCGCGAAAAGATATTTGCCGCTGTTAAAACAACCGATTTTAAAACTTTTGAAAATATCACCAGGCAGGTTGTTGTGCCCACAGGGCATAAGCACGGCACTATTTTTAAAACCACTAAAAGGGGTTTAAATAAGTTAAAAAAAGAGTCGGGAGTTAACTGACCTGATTTTATGATGATAAACTATGAGAAGAGTTAACCGTATAGCTATATTCCTCATCGCGTCCTGCGGCTTTGTAAATTTACAGGCGCAGGATACCGTGCATTATACAGGCAGCACCTTGGTTAATGTAGACTACCATCATGGGCAGCTGGCCCCGGTGATTGGGGTACATAACATGCAGATTTTCCGCGCCAACCGCGAGCATTCCGAAAATGCGGATGGTTTTGGGTTTACTTATAACCACGCGCCGATGATGGCTTACTGGAACAATACATTTTATGTAGAATACCTGAGCGATAAAGTTGGCGAGAGTGTTCCGCCAGGGCAAACGCTGATGATTACCTCTAAAGATGGCAATAGCTGGTCGAAGCCAACAGTCATCTTCCCTCAATATCAAATACCCGACGGAACTACCAAGCCGGGGCACCCCGGAGTGGCCAAAGATCTGTTTGCGGTAATGCACCAGCGGATGGGCTTTTATACCAGCAAATCACATAAACTATTGGCTTTAGGCTTTTACGGCATTTGTTTAGATGCTAAGGATGACCCGAATGATGGCTTAGGTATTGGCCGTGTTGTGCGCGAGGTATTGCCCGATGGTAAATACGGCCCCATTTATTTTATCCATTACAACCCTGCCTGGAACGAGAAGAATACAAGTTTTCCCTACTATACCAGCAGCAAAAATAAAGGCTTTGTTGATGCCTGTAACGAGTTAATGGCCAACCCGCTGATGATGATGCAATGGGTGGAAGAAACCGATAAAAAAGATCCTTTAATACCTTTACATAAAGATTATAAGGCCTTTAACTTTTACCATTTGCCCGACGGAAGAGTTGTAGGCTTGTGGAAGAACGCGCTTACCTCCATAAGTAGCGATGGCGGTAAAACCTGGGGTAAGGTTATACGTGCACCTAAATTTATAAACAGCAATGCCAAAATATGGGGACAAAGAACATCGGACGGCAAATACGCCACGGTTTATAACCCTTCGGAATTCAGGTGGCCGCTGGCTATATCCCTGAGCGATGACGGCTTGGACTACAAAAATTTGCTTTTAGTGAATGGCGAAATAACCACCATGCGTTATGGCGGAAACTATAAATCTTACGGGCCGCAATATGTACGCGGCATTATTGAGGGCGATGGCATTCCTCCGGATGGAAAGCTGTGGGTAAGCTATAGCATGAACAAGGAAGATATCTGGGTATCTTCTATACCGGTTCCGGTAAATGATAAGGCGGCAAAGGATGCGAACGATGTTTTCAATAACCTGCCGATTGGTCAGGAGTTAAAAGACTGGAATATCTATAGTCCGCTTTGGGCGCCTGTGTCCATCAAACCCAAAAACGGTGTTAAGTGCCTGGCCCTGCAAGACTGGGACCCATTTGACTATGCTAAAGCCGAGCGCCTGGTGCCACCAACCAAGCGGTTAATGGCCGAATTTTCTATCATCCCCGATCAAAATACTAAAGGCATGCTCGATATTGAGTTTCAGGATGCAAAAGGTGCAACAGGAGTGAGGCTGACATTCGATCAGGATAGTACCTTCAAATCAAAGGCCGGTGCGCGCTATAAAAACCTGTTAAAGTACAAGGCGGGCGAGGAGTACCATATCAGCATCTCGTTAAACACCAACACTCGTTCGTATACGATGAATATCAACGGCAAAGAATTATCCACTCAATTGTTTTTTGCCCCGCTCGATAAAATTGAACGTATTGTTTTCCGCACCGGGGAAGTACGAACCTTCCCTAATGCCAATACTCCTGCCGACCAAACTTTTGATGTGCCCAACGCTGGCGAGGCCGACGCTCCGGCAGCATTTTATATTAAATCTTTAACCACAAAAAGCCTGTAATGAGCCGCTGTAAAATATATCTGTTCTTACTTACGCTCGCCACAGTGTGGCTTACATCAGCAACCTATGCCGAAATTGTATTGCCTCGGGTAATAGGGAGCAATATGGTTTTGCAGCGCCAAAAACCGCTGCCCATTTGGGGAACTGCAGCACCGGGTGAACGGGTAACTGTAAAATTTGCAAAACAGGCTAAACAAGCCACCGCAGATACCGCCGGTAATTGGAAAGTGATGCTCGACCCCCTGGCGGCCTCTGCCGAGCCAGCAGTCATGACGGTTTCCGGCACTAATACCATTAAACTCGAAAATATATTGGTAGGAGAGGTTTGGCTCTGCTCGGGCCAATCTAATATGGCTTACGAGATGCGTAAGAACAGCAAGGTTAGGAAACCAGATAGCCTCGACAAAAACTCGCCCGTTGACGAATTGGAACGTGCCCACAATCATGCGATCCGTATCTTCTGGGTTAATCAAAAAAACTTGAAAACCAGCGGCAACTATTTAGCTAACTGGAACATAGCCCAGGATTCGGCCCTCAAAGCATTCTCCGCAGCAGGTTATTTCTTTGCCAAAAATCTAAATCAGCAATTGCGGGTTCCTGTCGGTATGATATGTTCAGCTATCAGCGGAAGCCGGATTGAGCCATGGACGCCTGCCGAGGCTTACGATCTTTCGCCTTATTTTAAGGAGCAAGCCAAAGGAAAACCGGTAAAAATGGAGGGCGACCCAGGCAAGTTTTATCACAGCATGATAGAGCCATTAGCGCCCTTTGCTATACGCGGTTTTTTATGGTACCAGGGCGAAAGTGCCGTATACCTTGCAGAAACTATCAGCTACACTTACAAAATGCAGGCGCTGATCAATGCCTGGCGTAGTTTATGGAACGATGAGCGCAATACACTCCCTTTTTACTACGTTCAATTACCTCCATTTTATTATTCGCATAGCACCGGGAATAAAAGTGTGCTTACTCCGGAAACACTGCCTTTATTCAGGGAGGCGCAAGCTATCGCCCTTAATATTCCCAATACAGGGATGATTGTGACTACCGATCTGAACGACGATATTAAAAACCTGCACCCGCCCTTTAAATGGGAGGTAGGCCGTCGTTTGGCTTTATTGGCATTGGCTAAAACCTATGGCAAAAAAGTAGTTTATTCCGGCCCGATATACAAAGGCATGAAAATTACCGGCAATACCATTGAGCTCGAGTTCAACAATACAGGCAGCGCTCTCGTCAGCAAAGACGGTAAGCCTTTAAACTGGTTCACCATTGCAGGCAGCGATGGTAAGTTTGTGGAGGCTAACGCGGTTATTAAAGGCAATAAAGTAATTGTTTCTTCGCCCAATGTTCAATCGCCGGTAGCGGCAAGGTTTGCCTGGAGCGAAGATGCCCTGCCTAATTTTTTCAATAAGGCCGGTTTGCCAGCGTCGCCGTTCCGTACAGATAACCCTTTAAAATTCAGTAGCTATTTTTGATATGAAGTATTGCACCATCAAATTTCTGGCTTCCTGCTTGCTGCTTTTGGCTTCCTGCCCCTTATTCGCGCAGCAAACAGAAAAATTATACCTGTCGGGTACCGGTAGCGACCATACCGTTAACTGGCAATTTTATTGCACGGCGGGGCGTAACTCCGGTAAATGGACGAGTATCCCGGTGCCCTCAAATTGGGAGTTGCAGGGCTTTGGAAAATATAATTACGGCTTAGATAAAGATAGCCTTCGCGGAAAGGAGTCGGGGATGTACAAATATGAGTTTAAGGTTCCCGCATCCTGGAAAACTAAAAACGTCCAAATTGTTTTTGAAGGATCCATGACCGATACGCGTGTTAAAATAAACGGTACATCAGCAGGACCAATCCACCAGGGCTCATTTTATCGTTTTAAATATAGCGTTGCCAACTTGCTCAAATATGGCGAAATTAATTTACTGGAAGTAACTGTCGACAAACATTCGGCCAATGCATCCGTAAATGGAGCCGAGCGCAAAGGCGATTTCTGGATCTTCGGCGGCATTTACCGCCCGGTATACCTGGAAGCGGCACCCGCTCAGCATATCAGCCGCGTTGCGGTTAGCGGGAAGGCCAGCGGAACATTCAGCGCCAATGTTTTTTTGGATGGAATAAATGGTAGCAGTATAATCTCCGGGCAGATTTATACCCTTAGCGGGCAAAAGCTGGGAGCGCCTTTTCAAACCAGCGTTAAAAAAGGCGATACCATTGCACGTTTACAAACTAATGCCCCTTCACCTCAACTATGGTCGCCGGAGTTTCCAAACCTATACCAGGTGGAGTTCAGCCTGATTAGTAATGGCAAAGCGATCCATGTGTTGAAGCAGAAATTTGGTTTCCGCACCGTAGATTTCCGCGAACATGACGGCATTTACGTTAACAACGTTAAAATTAAATTTAAAGGGGTTAACCGCCATTCATTTTGGCCAACAACCGGCAGGGCGATGAATGAAACCTTCAGCATTGCCGATGTTAAGCTGATTAAGGATATGAACATGAATGCGGTACGCATGTCGCATTATCCGCCTGATGATCATTTCCTGGATGTATGCGATTCGTTGGGATTATTTGTTTTAGACGAATTAACCGGCTGGCATAATTACTATGATACCCAGGTTGGCTCGAAATTAGTGAAGGAGATGATAGATAAGGATGTGAACCACCCCTCTATCGTGATCTGGGATAACGGCAACGAAGGCGGCTTTAACTTTGACCTGGACCATTTTTTTACCGACTACGATATTCAAGAGCGCCCCTTGATCCATCCATGGGCTATTTATAAAGGGATCAATACCCAGCATTATATCAATTATGATTACGGCACTTATACCAACCTGCACGGCCACGATGTAACTTTCCCTACCGAATTTTTGCATGGTTTATATGATGGGGGAGCCGGTGCCGGCCTCGACGATTTCTGGGAGCTGATGTGGCGCACGCCGCTATCGGCAGGTGGTTTCATCTGGGCCTTTGCCGATGAGGACGTAGTCCGCACCGATAAAAATGGCGAACTGGATTCGGACGGTGATCATGCGCCCGACGGTATCCTCGGCCCATACCACGAAAAAGAAGGAAGCTATTATGCCATTAAAGAAATTTGGTGCCCCGTACACATGGAACCACGGGAAATCACCCCCGCTTTTAACGGCAAGCTACGATTAGAAAATCGTTATTTCTATACCAATTTGAAGCAATGTACTTTCAGTTACAAGCTGGCGGCATTTGATAACCCGTACAAAAAGGCTACAGTAGCCGCCAAAACAGGTTCCATTGCTGCGCCCGATGTGGCACCTGGCCAGTTTGGTTACCTGCAAATGCAATTACCTTCTGGCTGGCAAAATTATGATGCTTTGTACGTAACTGCTTATGATGTAAACCATCATGAATTATTTACCTGGAGTTATCCCTTAAGCAGTCATGATAAAATTGCTGCCGGTATGGTAAATACCGCAGGTAGCACTAAGCCAACCATTAAAGAAACCGATTCGCTCTACCAGATCAACGCTAACGGCATAGCCATCGACTTTAACCGCAATTCGGGTTTGCTGGTGAGCGTAAAGAACGCGAAAGGGATTATCCCGCTAACCAAAGGGCCGGTATTGGCTGAAGGCGGGGAGAAAACCGGTTTTCAAAAGCTGAGTTACCATTTTGATGGCGATAGCCTGGTGGTAGAAGCCGCATTTGAAAAGAAGGCTAACCAGGCTGCGCTGAAATGGACCATCTATCCATCCGGATGGGTAAAAATGAATGTAAAATACTGGCCAATTGGCGAGGAAGGGAATCTATTAGGGGTTAGCTTTTCGTATCCCGAAAAGGATGTGAAAGGCGTAACTTATTTGGGTAATGGGCCATACCGGGTTTGGAAGAACCGTTTGAAAGGAACCAGTTTGAACGTTTGGGATAAAACCTATAACAATACCATTACCGGCCAGCCTAATGTGGAATATCCGGAATTTAAGGGGTATTACTCCAACCTTTACTGGATGAAACTGAATACCATTACGCAACCTATAACCATTATTTGCGATAGCCGCGATGTATTTATGCGTTTGTTTACGCCTGCCAATCCTAAAAAGGTTTACAATACGGCACCGGCCTTTCCTTCGGGCGATATATCGTTTATGAACGGCATAACTGCTATTGGTACCAAATCGCAGAAACCCGATAAAATAGGTACCCAGGGCTTTCCGAATAAATATTTCGACTATTACAAGGACATTAACATGGCCTTATCCATCACCTTATACTTTGATTTTTCAGGCCGATGAAATTAATAAGAAACACATATCGCCTGTTATTAGCCTTATTGCTGGGCGCGGTATCTTCGGCTGTCTTTGGCGGCAAACTGCCGCCCGTACCGCAGTTGCAAAACCTGCGCTGCGAAATGCTGGTTGACCCGGAAGGGATTGACGCTGTCAATCCGCGTTTGAGCTGGGAGATCACGTCCGGAGAACGCGATGTGCAGCAAATTGCCTATCATATTTTGGTAGCATCTTCAGCCGAAAAGCTGGCAGCCAATACCGGCGACCTTTGGGATTCGGGTGTTGTAAAGTCTGGCCGCTCCGTCCAGGTAACTTACGCCGGGAAAATACTGGTCAGCCGCGCAAGTTGTTTCTGGAAGATAAAGGTAATCACCAGCAAAGGCGAAAGCAACTGGAGCAAAATGGCTACCTGGAGCATGGGCCTGTTAAAGCCAACCGACTGGCAGGCCAAATGGATTGGGCTCGATAAGTCTTTCGCATGGGATAGTGTTTCTAAGTTTTCGAGGCTTTCGGCAAGATATTTCCGCAAGGAATTTAAAGCTCAGGCAGCAATCAAAAAAGCCACGGTTTATATAGCCGGTTTGGGTTTGTACGAATTATATATTAATGGCACGCAGGTAGGCAACCAGGTAATGGCCCCATCGCCAACTGATTTTACCAAAGCGGTTAAGTATAATACTTATGATGTTACTGCGCAGCTTAAGCAAGGCGATAACGCTATTGGAACCATCCTGGGCAATGGCCGCTTTTTTACCATGCGCCAAAATTATAAACCGCTAAAAATTAAAACTTTCGGTTACCCTAAAATGCAGTTGCAGTTAGAGGTTTTATATGCCGATGGAACAAAGAAAATAATTGCCAGTGACGATTCCTGGAAAGTTACTACCGATGGGCCGATCCGCACCAATAACGAATATGATGGGGAAGAGTACGATGCCAATAAAGAACTAACAGGCTGGGCAGCGCCGGGCTTTAACGATGCATCCTGGCTGAAGCCCGGGTTAGTACAATCTCCCGGTGGCAGGGTAGAGGCCCAGATGAACGAAAAGATCAGGGTGGTAGATTTGATCAGGCCGAAATCGATCACCCAACTTAACCCAACTACTTATGTGATGGATATGGGCCAAAACATGGCTGGCTGGATTAAAATGAAGGTTAAAGGTACTAAGGGCCAGAAGGTTGAACTGCGTTTTGCCGAAACTACTAAGAGTGATGGTGAGCTTTACGTAGCCAATTTACGTGACGCCAAAGCCACTGATGTGTATACCTTAAAAGGTGGAGAAACCGAAAGCTGGCACCCGGTTTTTGTATACCATGGCTTCCGTTATGTGGAAATTGTGGGCTATCCCGGCACGCCAACCATAGCTGATTTTGAAGGCCAGGTAGTTAATGATGACCTGGAAAATACCGGGCGTTTTGAAACATCCAGTCAACTCGTTAACCAAATTTATAAAAATGCTTACTGGGGGATCCGTGCCAATTATAAAGGCATGCCGTTGGATTGCCCCCAGCGTAACGAGCGCATGCCCTGGCTGGCCGATCACGCCACCGGCTCGTACAGCGAAAGTTTTGTGTTTGATAATGCCAAACTCTATGCTAAATGGGTGGATGATATAGCCGATTCGCAAAAGCCAGAAGGTAACCTGCCCGATGTGGCGCCCGCCTACTGGAACTATTACAGCGACGATGTAACCTGGCCGGCTACCTACCTGATTGTGGCCGATATGTTGTATCAGCAATATGGGGATACCAAACCTATCGCGAAGCATTATGACTCGATGAAGAAATGGCTCGGCTATATGCAGGGCAAATACATGAAGGATTATATCCTAACCAAGGATAAATATGGCGACTGGTGCGTGCCGCCCGAATCGCCGCAACTGATCCACTCAAAGGATACCTTACGCGCTACCGATGGTAAGCTGATAGCTACAGCCTATTATTTCAGGCTGCTATCGTTAATGCAAAAATTTGCCAAAATTTTAAATAAGCCCCAGGATGCCCAACAATTCGAAGTTTTATCAGCCAAAATTAAAACCGCCTTTAACCAGCAGTTTTTTAATGATAAAACCAGCCGCTACAGCAATAACTCGGTAACTTCAAACTTGCTGCCGATGTATTTCGGCATGGTTCCCGAGGGTAAACGCGAGGCCGTTTTTAAAAATATCGAGGATAAGATCATGATTGATAATACGGGCCATATCAGCACCGGCGTTATCGGCACGCAATGGTTGATGCGCAGCTTAACGGATAACCAACGGACAGATATTGCCTATCATATCGTATCCAATACCGATTACCCAAGCTGGGGCTACATGGTAAACAAAGGGGCTACCACATTTTGGGAGCTATGGAATGGCGATACGGCAAACCCGCAGATGAATTCGCAAAACCACGTGATGTTATTGGGTGATTTGCTGGTATGGTTTTACGAAGATCTTGCCGGTATTAAAACCAACCCTTTGCAGCCCGCCTTCAAACAATTGATGATGAAACCGGAGCCGGTTGAGGGATTAGATTTTGTAAACGCCAGCTATCATTCTATCCAGGGGATGATCAGCAGCAACTGGAAAAAAGACGGTAAGACCTTTACCTGGAATATTACCATCCCGGCGAACGCCAGCGCTGTAATTTATGTACCGGCAACATCCGAGGCAGGTGTTTTTGAGTCTGATAAAAAGGCAGCCGTATCAGAAGGTGTTCAGTTCATCAGGATGGAAAAAGACAGGGCTGTGTTCAAAATCAGCTCAGGTAATTATTCATTTAAATCAGCACTATGAAAACAGATATTAAAAACTTCGCGATTGGGCTTTTAAAAACACGTAATTGTCCCGGCGAAATACAAAATAGCCGGGCCGGAAGGCTGGCTAATGTAAGCTTAAAAGGCTTCCTGTTATGTCCGCTGTTATGCCTTATCATGGTTTCGTCTTTTGCTCAAATCCCTAATCCCTGGCGCAAAGGAATCCTTACCGATGAGTTCATTTACGAAAAAGCTCCTTTTCCAGAGTGTCATGCCGCCACGATAGCCGAAACTGACGAAGGCTTGGTGGCCGCCTGGTTTGGCGGGACCAAAGAACGCAACCCTGATGTATGTATCTGGATAAGCCGTCAAAAGAAAAACGGGAAATGGTCTACCCCCGAAAACGTAGCCAACGGTATTCAGCCTGACACCACTCGCTATGCTTGCTGGAACCCGGTTTTATACCAGGTGCCCCACGGACAATTGATTTTATTTTACAAAATTGGCCCTAAACCGGCCACATGGAAAGGCTTTTACAAAACATCCGACGACGGTGGCAAAACCTGGTCGGAGCAACAGGCGCTCCCTAACAGCATTTTAGGACCCATCAAAAACAAACCGGTGTTGCTGAGCAACGGCCAGCTTTTATCACCATCGAGCACCGAAGAAAAAGGCTGGGACGTGCATTTTGAAATGAGCCCCGACAATGGTAAAACCTGGAAACTGATTGGCCCCGTAGCCGATGGCGAAACCCAGGGTGGCATACAACCCAGTATTTTGTTTCACAAAAATGGCAGCTTGCAGGCCCTGTGCCGCAGTAAGGATAGGGCTATTGTTGAAACTTGGTCAACCGATAATGGTTTAACCTGGTCGCCACTGGCTAAAACATCCTTGCCCAATAATAATTCGGGCACCGACGCGGTAACTTTAAAAGATGGCCGCCAATTATTGGTTTATAACCATGTGCTTCCCCCAGGTAAATTAGCTAAAGGTGCGCGTACGCCCTTAAATGTGGCGCTATCTAAAGATGGTAAAAAATGGTTTGCCTCGTTAATTCTCGAAGATTCGCCTATCAGCCAATATTCTTACCCTGCCGTTATACAAACCAGCGACGGCCTGGTGCATTTTGTTTATACCTGGCGCAGGCAACGCATCAAGCATGTAGTTGTTGATCCGTCGAAGCTCAAAATGGTTGAAATTAAAAACGGCGAATGGCCTAAAGTACAGGGCTATACCCTGCCTGTGGTAACCGGCGATACTAAAGATTTATAGTTTGATGATCAAAAGGCTCAATATCGTTTTCATTTTCTTGCTGATGGTTCCGGCGAAATTGTTTGCGCAAAAAAGTGCGGATGATAGCCTGAAAGAGCCTTTGAAACAGGTATTGACTGAGATAGAAGCCCGGTTTCATGTACAGATCAAGTATGATGAAAGCCTGGTAAAAGGTAAAATAGTAACGTTTGCCAAATGGCGTTTCAGGCCGGATGCTGACAAAACATTGAATAACATATTAACTCCTTTAGATATATCGTTCCCTAAAACGGGCAACGTTTACAAACTCCGGAAGTTTGATTATCCCCGCTGGACGGTTGAGGACGGCAGGCAACAACTGGACTATCTGTCGTCGCTTTACAACGACGTAGCCAGCTTTGAAAAACGCAAGCAAGCTATCCGCGAATGCGTATACAGTACACTCGGCCTTTCGCCCCTTCCGGCAAAGCCTAACTCGAAACCTATTGTTACCCATATCAGGCAGATGGACGGCTATACTATTGAGAATGTAGCTATCGAAACTCTGCCCGGTTTATATGTGTGCGGCTCATTATACCGCCCCGCTAAAAGCAAAGGGAAAATCCCGGTGGTTATTGCGCCTAACGGGCATTTTCAGAGTGGCCGTTATAATAAGGATCAGCAAAAGCTCTGTGCTACGCTGGCGCGGATGGGGGCGATGGCCCTCAGTTATGATTTGTTTGCCTGGGGCGAATCAACTTTACAATTTAAGTTTGAAGATCATAACCGTAGCCTGGCCATGTCTATCCAGGCATTGAACGGAATTAGGATGATCGATTTTTTACTGGCTCAAAAAAATGCCGACCCGGCACGTTTGGGAATTACAGGTGCATCCGGCGGTGGCAGCCAAACGATATTGCTCTCGGCCTTAGACGATAGGATTAAGGCGAGCGCCCCGGTGGTGATGCTCTCTTGCTATTTCTACGGCGGCTCGCTGTCCGAAAGCGGCATGCCCATTCATTTATGCGAAGGGGGCACAGATAACCCGGAACTGGCGGCCCTATTTGCACCTAAACCGCAATTGGTGGTATCGGATGGTAAAGACTGGACAGAGCACGTACCCGAAATTGAATTTCCGTACCTGCAAAAGGTTTACGGCTATTACGGGAAGAGGGATGCCGTTACCAATGTGCATTTGGCTAACGAAGGGCACGACTATGGTATCTCAAAACGCAAGGCAGTATACCAGTTTATGGCCAAAAATTTAGGCCTCGATTTAAAAGCTGTACAAGACGAAAACGGTAATATCGACGAAAGTAAAAGCACGGTGGAAAACGAACAGGCCCTGTATGTATTTGGCGATAAAGGCGAACGCCTGCCCGGCAATGCCATACATGGATTTGAAAATATGGAGCAAGTTTTTAATCAGGCTACCTCGGGCAATAAACAGCATAACTGATTTTGCCGATTAGTGATTTAAGGAACCTATTTAAAAAATTATAGATCAGGATATGAAATCTGAAGAAGAAATATCAGCAACTTTTAACAGGCGCCGCTTTTTAGGAAATACCGCTTTGCTTACTGCGGGCTTGCTGTTAGCTAAAAGCACATCATGGGCGGATGTATTTTTGGCGGATAGCAAAAAGCAAAAATACAAAGTTGCCGTTGTTGACCTGATGATTTTAAAAAGACAAAAACTGGGTGCCTTCCAGTTAACGAAGGATATTGGCGCCGATGGTTTGGAGGTTGATATGGGCGGGCTGGGCAACCGGCCAACGTTTGAAAGCCAATTGGCTGCGCCCGAAATACGCCAGCAGTTTTCAAATAAAGCTAAAGAACTCAACCTGGAAATATGTTCATTGGCGATGACTGGCTTCTACGCCCAGTCGTATGCTGAACGCGATGGGGTTGACCGCATGGTTCAAGATTGTATAGATACCGCCAAGGCGATGAATGTGAAGGTTGCATTTTTACCCCTTGGCGTGTGCGACCTGGTTAAAAAACCCGAACTGCGCCCAGCCGTAATTGAACGCCTAAAGGCTATCGCACCTAAAGCGGAAGCGGCTGGTGTAACCATCGGTATAGAAACATCCTTAGCCGCGGCTGATGAAGCCAAACTGCTGGACGAGGTTGGCTCGGCGTATGTGAAAAGCTATTTTAATTTCGCCAACGCCTGTGATAACGGCAGAGACGTAAGTCAGGAACTGGAGATTTTAGGCAGGAAACGGATTTGCCAGATCCATTGTACCGATACGGACGGCGTGTGGCTGCAGAACGACCCGAAGATCGACATGAAAAAGGTTAAGAAAACCCTCGAGAAAATGAAATGGAGCGGCTGGTTAGTGATTGCCCGCTCACGCGATAAAAACGATACCAAAAATGTAAAAGGGAATTTTAGCGCAAATACGGCATATGTAAAATCTATTTTTCAATCCTGATTTTTTTGTGAGTAACAATCAAAACATATCGTCAATTACGCAAGAGCAGATAGGGGAAGTGTCATCATCACCTCACCAACCTGCGCCATTGCGAGGAACGAAGCAATCTCTATGCTATACAGAGCGGCTACACCCTTGCGGAGGTTGCGTTATGCATGATAATGCCGATCTAAATAAGTTAATGCTGATCAATCTCAAAGCGTCATTGCGAGGTACGAAGCAATCGCGAACAATACAGAGCAGACCTGTCTCCGTGCGATTGCTTCGTACCTCGCAACGACACAGTTTGAGAAACTATTCGCACGTCTTCCCAATTTTCCTTCCGTTGGTTAGAATGGTGTCCCGCAGCAACAACAACAATAGCCTTGTTCCAGCATTTGCTAAAAAAGCCATTCTCATCTTGTTGCTTTTCTTGTGTGCAAACCCTCTCCAAGCCGCCGATATCTGGGTATCACCAACAGGCTCCGACCAAAATAGCGGCACTAAAGAGCAACCCCTGGCCACACCATCAGCCGCCATACGCCGTGCAAGAGAACTGCGCAGGCTGAATGATCCGGGAATCAAGGATGGCATTCATATCATCTTAAAGGGAGGCAACTATCAATTGTTCGAAACTATAGTAGTGCGCCCCGAAGATTCAGGCACAGCTGTCAGCCCGACAGTGATAGAAGCCGCGCCAGGCGAAATGCCAATATTCAACGGAGGTATAAACATAACAGGCTGGCAAAAACTTACCAAACCGGTTAGCGGCTTACCCCATATAACCAAAGGGAAAATCTGGGTGGCGGATGCGCCAATGATAGGGGTCGACGTGCTCAACTTCAGGCAGCTTTGGATCAATGGCCGCAAGGCTGTCCGCAGCCGCGAGGTAAACACTGGTAACATGAGCCGTATTTTATCATGGAACCACAAGGATCAAACCTGTTGGATCCCCAAACCTAAAACCGCCGATCTATCTCATGTCGACGGTATGGAGATGTTTATCCACCAGATGTGGGCCATCGCCATCCTGCGTATTAAATCGCTTACCGTTCAGGGCGACAGCGCGAAGCTTTCCTTCCTTCAGCCAGAAAGCCGTATACAATCCGAGCATCCCTGGCCTGCACCCATGATCTCAAAAACAGCCGGCAACTCGGCCTTCTACCTAACAAACGCCATCCAGTTTTTAGATCAGCCTGGCGAATGGTATCTCGACGCTAAAAATCGGAAAATATATTACTGGCCACGTATGGGAGAGAACATTGCATTAGCCACCATAGTTGCGCCATCGCTGGAAACCCTGTTGAATGTTGAAGGCACCATCGATAATCCAGTGAGCTATGTTTACTTTAAAAATATCGGCTTTGCCTATTCCACCTGGTTATATCCATCGCGCGCGGGGCTTGTACCGCACCAGGCTGGCATGTATATGCTCGATGCGTACAAGTTAAGAATACCTGGCACTCCCGACAAAAAAGGGCTGGAAAACCAGGCCTGGGTTGGCCGTCCGGCGGCTGCGGTTTCGGTGGCGTACGCTAACCATACCGGTTTTGAATTATGCCGGTTTGAACACTTAGCCTCCACCGGCCTCGATTATAAACGAGGCACCCACGATGATGAAATTAAGGCTTGCCTGTTTAAAGATATTGGGGGCACGGGGATACTTGCCGGCGTATTTTCGGACGAAGCAACCGAAGTTCACTTACCTTACAATCCTAAAGACCTGAGAGAGGTTTGCACTAACGAACATATCGTCGATAACCTGGTAACCGATGTTACCAACGAGGATTGGGGTTGTGTAGGGATAGGGGCAGGCTATGTAAAAAACATCAACATTGAACATAACGAAATTTGCGAAGTAGCATACAGCGGAATCAGTGTGGGATGGGGCTGGACCAAGACGATTAACGCCATGAGCGGTAACCGAATCTACGCCAATAAAATCAGTCATTATGCCAAACACATGTACGATGTTGCCGGGATTTATACCCTATCGGCGCAGCCCGGAACCATGATATTGGAGAACTATGTCGACTCAATTTACAAGGCCCCCTACGCTCACGATCCAATACATTGGTTCTATTTGTATACCGACGAGGGCTCATCATATATCACCGTAAAAGATAATTGGTGTCCGGCTGAAAAGTTCCTGAAAAACGCCAACGGCCCCGGTAATACCTGGGAAAATAATGGCCCCCAAGTGGCGGAGAAGATAAGAAATACGGCCGGCCTGGAGCCAGCTTACCGTTATCTTTTAAAAGAGAAAGTCAACAATCCGGATAATCAAGCTATTAATCACTATGTAAGTAATGAAATTAAGTAAACTATATAATATTTTGAATATCAATATTTTATTGATATTATGTGTTGTCGTTTCTTTGCTGTGCGGCTCACGTAAAAGCTTTGCTGTTGCATCTTCCAAAACACCTTCGGTAGTTGAGCTGACCGGAAAAACAGGTGCAAGCATCAATGCCCGGCTATTGCTTAACGTATGCAAACAAAATGGTATCCCCTTGTCATCAGTTTACCAGTGGAAGAATCATTTGGTGATTTATGGTAACCTGCCGGACACGGTGAAATTGCTAAAACAAATCAAAGCCAGGTATCCTGCTTGCAGCATTAAATCGTACAGTCGCCCTTTTTATAATTTCAACCGGAAGTACTGCAATAACCAAACGGAAGCCAAGGACTGGGAAAATATTATCCTTACCGCAAACCTGGTTGCAGACCCTAAAATGCAACAGGAATACCTGCAATATCACGCTACGCAGTTTCAAAAATGGCCCGAGGTTTCAAACGGATTTTGCCATGCCAATTTTCAACAACTACTGGTATTTGAAAACGGCAGGCAGTTGATGCTCGTGATCAGTATCCCGAAAGGAGAAAGCCTGGATAAGCTAAATCCCAAAACTACCGAGAATAACCCAAGGGTTGACGAATGGAACGCGATGATGAAAAAATACCAAACCGGTATTCCCGGAACAAAAAAGAATGAAGTATGGGTGTTTTTTAAACCGGTGGGATAGTCTTGAGTCCTGAGCCGGGAGTCTTGAGTCCGGAGTTCTGAGCCGAGAGCCTTGAGTCTTAAATTAATAAAGAGTTTAGTAACCATAAAAATGCCGGAGCACTCAATAACCAATAACTAATAACCGAATAACCAGTAACCTAATAACCCAATAACGAATAACCAGTAACTCAATAACAAATAACCTAATAACAAATAACAACACACAGTCATGCTCAAATTAGGAATATTAGGATTAGGCGAGGGCCGGAGTACGATGTCGGCAGCTATACAAAGCCCTAAATGGGAATTGAAAATGGTGTGCGACCGCAGTGAGGATCTATGCCGCAAACGCGCCGACGAATTCAAAATGTACGATTACACAACCAACTACCAGGATATGTTGGATGATAGAGAAATAGACGCGATAGCAATTTATACGCCCGATCATTTACATGCTGAACATGTTAAGCAGGCGCTGTTGCATGGTAAGCACGTGATTTGCACCAAGCCCTTTATTGATGACCTGTCAACAGCCAACGAATTGATTGAGCTGGCCGAAAAGGTTGGCAAGAAAGTGTTTATTGGGCAGAGCTCTCGTTTTTTTGAGCCCGCCAAAAGGCAACGGAAGGATTTTGAAGCTCAGCTGATAGGCGATTTAATTACGATTGAAAGTCACTACCACGCCGACCATCGCTGGTTTTTAGAAAAGCCCTGGGCATTGGAGTCGTCATTTAAATGGTTGTACGGCGGTCTGAGTCATCCGGTGGATTTTATCCGCTGGTATATGCCCGACATTGAAGAGGTAATGGGCTATGGCATGATCAGCAGTAATGCTAAAACAGCCGGGTTAAAAAATGAGGATACCATGCATTTCATCTTCCGCGCAACCGATGGGCGTATTGCCAGGGTGAGCGGAGCATACACAGGCCCAACGCAGCCTGCCCAAAGAGATAGCGGCATGACCGTTATTTTAAGAGGCACCGAAGGCGCATCGCAGGCCGATTACCATGAGCTGCGTTATGCCATCACCGATAAAACCGGCGAGGAAAAGATAGTTTGCTGGGGCGATAGCACCATCAAATATTACTTCCGTTTTGAGGGTCAGAGCCACCACGCGGGCGAGTATCAAAACTACCTGGAATATTTTGCCGATAGCATAGAGCAGGATTTTACCGCATATCCCGATTTAAAAGAGGGTATAGGCACTGTGGCTTTATTGCAGGCGATGGATCAGTCACTGCAAACAGGAAAGCCAGTTAAGATTGCGGATATATTAAACGGCATAGGCCCCCTAACCCCCTGAAGGGGGAACGAGTTGGGAGAGATATTAGAAGTAAGAAACAAGAGGCAGGATGCACGCCGGGGAAACCAACCTTCACGCACTAATAACTAATATATTCATTAACAGACAATACAGAAAGAATAACTCAATAACCTAATAATCCAATAACCTAATAACTCAATAACTCAATAACCAATAACCCACTAACAAACAGCAACACACATGAACAGCATCATTGACCGACTCACCATATTGGATTATGGCATTGTGGTAGCCTACCTCATCATATTGATAGTGATAGGTTACAGGGCCAGTTTTGTGGGCAGAAATAAGGAGGAGTCGTACTTTTTGGCTGACAAATCATTGGGTTGGGCCAGTATTGGTTTCAATATGTGGGGTACCAATGTTGGGCCATCGTTGCTTTTGGCGTTTGCAAGCATTGGTTATAGCTCGGGCATTGTAGGGGCTAATTTTGATTGGTATGCTTTTGTTTTCCTGATGTTGCTGGCGATGGTTTTTGCACCGCGCTACCTGGCCGCCAAGGTGACCACCATGCCCGAGTTTATGGGGAAGCGCTATGGCGATTCAACACAAAATATACTGGCTTGGTACGCGCTGGTTAAAATGCTTATCTCCTGGCTGTCATTAGGTCTGTTTGCCGGGGGCCTTTTGGTGAGGCAGGTATTGGGCATCCCCATGTGGGAGTCGGTTATCGTGCTGGTATCATTCGCAGGTTTATTTGCCTTTACTGGCGGTTTAAAAGCAATAGCTAAAGTTAATATCTTTCAGATGTTGTTGTTAATTGGCGTATCCGTTACGCTCAACGTTTTGGGGGTGATCAAAGTAGGTAGCATCTCATCGGTTATTCATAATGTACCGGCAAATTACTGGCAACTGATTCATCCCGCTAACGATCCTAAATATCCCTGGTATGCTATCCTGTTGGGTTATCCCGTTTCGGCTATCGCTTTTTTCTGTACCGATCAGGCCATGGTACAATCAGTATTGGGCGCAAAAAACCTCGAGCAGGGGCAATTGGGCGTGAGCTTTATCGGCTGGCTGAAAATCCTTTCGCTGCCCTTGTTTATTTTAACAGGGATGATTTGTTATATCCTGTTCCCGCATCTCAAAGACCCAAGCGAAGCGTATATGACGATGGTAACCAATCTTTTCCCTCCGGGAATGAATGGCTTGGTTATCGTTGTGCTGATAGCCGTTTTGGTGGGTACCATAGGCTCGTCGTTAAATGCATTGAGTACCGTATTTACCATGGATATCTATGTTAAAAAGCTTAACCCGATGGCCAGTAATCAGCAAATCATCAGGATGGGCAGGCTAACGGTAATTGCGGGTTGCATCTTTGCCATCGGCATGGCGTTGGCTATCGATAGCATTAAAGGCCTCAACCTGTTTGATGTATTTCAATCCATTCTTGGCTTTATAGCACCTCCGCTGGCTGTCGTGTTCCTGCTTTCTGTATTTTGGAAACGCACATCCCGAAAGGCGGTAAACTTTGTTTTATCAATAGGTTCTATCATCAGCCTCGGCACCGGTGTGTTATATTTATGGGTGTGGCCTGCAACTACTCACCATTTTTGGCCGCATTACTTGCTTCTGTCGTTTCTCATCTTTGTGGTACTAACGGTGTTGGCCATAGGCATCTCCGTTCTGGATCCGTCTCCGCAAATTTACGTGGTTGATGAAGCTGCCGAAGCACCTGTTTGGACAACGACCCCAACGGTTAAGCTATCCTGGATTTTACTTAGCCTGGTGATGGTGGGCTTGTATTTGTTTTTTAGTTTCGTTAAGTTTTAGATGATGGAATTTGATTTTACAACGATTTTAAATTTGAATAAATGATAAAGATAAAATTACATAAGTTGCTTTTTTATAAGGCTTTATTAGCTGTATTTGCTGTTTGTAATTTAACTGGTTTTAGTACGGCATCGGCCCAAGCCAAAAAAGCGACCTGGATTTATTACCCCGGCGATTTTGAAGTTTGGCTGGGTAATAAAATGCAAAACCGCAGAACCGACCGAGGATCATTTTTACCGGTATTATGGAAAATGGATAGCCATTATGTACTGGTTGAATTCCATAAAGATTTTGATGTACCCGCCACCGAGGAGGTAAAGCTATATGTGGAAGGCATCTATAATGCCAAGGTTGATGGGCAGGCTTTTATAGGCTACCCTAAAAGCATCACCGTACCGGCGGGCCATCACAAGGTGAGCTTAAAGGTTTATTGCCAGGATAGGGTTCCAGCTATATTTGTGCAGGGCAAAACCGTTGTATCTGATGATACCTGGTTGGTTACGTTTGAGGATAAAGAGTGGATAGATGCCACCGGCAAGGTATCCGATAAATCGGGCACTACTTACCTTAATGCTGGGGCCTGGAACTTTAACGACCCGCTTTCACCGCCGTCTAAATTCAGGTTGCCAACTTTGCCGCAGCATGCTGTTAAAAGCGAAAAAAAAGCAAATTCAATTTTTCTTGATTTTGGTAAAGAAACTTTTGGCTTTGTTAAACTGCATGGCTTAAAGGGAAAGGGCAAGCTGCATATTTATTATGGCGAGTCGAGAGAGGAGGCCATGTCTGTTGAGCATTGCGAAACCCTGGACGAACTGGATATCAATGAGCCTGTAAAAAAGGATTCGGTGATGGAACTGTCCAAGGCTTTGCGTTATGTTAATGCGCAGTATGATGGCGGCATCAGTGTGGATTCTGTTTCCATGTTGTACGAGTATGCGCCGCTAACGCAAAGGGGAGCGTTCCGTTGCTCGGATGATGAGGTGAACAAAATTTACGATATCTCGAAATATACGCTTCAGTTAGCCACCCGCGAGTTTTTTATCGATGGTATTAAGCGCGACAGGTGGATCTGGTCGGGCGACGCTTATCAAAGCTATGCCATGAACTATTATTCGTTCTTTGATTCGCCAACGGTTACCCGCACCATATTGGCCCTTCGCGGTAAAGATCCCGTAACCAGCCATATCAATACCATTATGGATTATACCTTTTACTGGTTTTTAAGTATCAACGACTATTACCAGTACACGGGCGATAAAAGCTTCATCAAACAGTTTTACCCCAGGATGCAAACGCTGATGGATTATTGCCTGGCGCGCCGCGACAGCAACGGTATGATGGCAGGCTTACCCGGCGATTGGCTGTTTATTGATTGGGCCGATGGCTTAAGCAAAAAAGGCGAGCTGAGTTTTGAGCAACTGTTATTTTGCCGTAGCCTGGAAACTATGGCTACCTGCGCCAAATTAAATAACGATGCCGAAGGAGCGGCAAAATACCAGGCCCTGGCCGATGAGCTCAAAGCCAAGATATTCAAATTGTATTGGAACGATCAGAAACACGCCCTGGTACATAGTCTGATTGATGGCGCTCAAAGCGATAATGTTACGCGTTATACCAATATGTTCGCTATCTTCTTCAATTACTTTAACGAGCAGCAAAAGCAGGATGTAAAAACCAACGTGCTGCTAAATGATAAGATACAAAAAATTACCACCCCCTATATGCGCTTTTACGAGCTGGAGGCATTATGCGCCATGGGTGAGCAGGGTTACGTTTTAAAACAAATGAAGGATTATTG
The DNA here is from genome assembly GCF_000166195.2 of Mucilaginibacter paludis DSM 18603. Classification (NCBI taxonomy): domain Bacteria; kingdom Pseudomonadati; phylum Bacteroidota; class Sphingobacteriia; order Sphingobacteriales; family Sphingobacteriaceae; genus Mucilaginibacter; species Mucilaginibacter paludis. Next base: position 7,899,032 of record NZ_CM001403.1, on the reverse strand, counting down.
GGGCGGGATGCTCAAGCTGGGCGCTACCTCTTTCTGGGAAGAATATAACCCCGATAAAACCGGAGCCGACGTTTACGCCATGTATGGTCGCCCATTTGGCAAGAGCCTCTGCCACGCCTGGGGAGCCAGCCCGATATACCTGTTAGGTAAATACTATTTAGGAATAAAACCCTTAACGCCAGGCTATCAAAGCTATTTGGTTGAACCTAATTTAGGTGGATTAAAATGGATGGAAGGTACTGTGCCAACACCCGATGGAAATATCAAAATGTATTGCAGCACCAGCCAGATAAAAATTAAAGGCGATATAGGCACTGGCTTATTGCGCATTAAAAGCAAAAGCAAACCAGTTTGTAAAACCGGAACCATACAAGCTAAAGGCAATAACGGCTATGAGTTGAGTATTGAAAAGGGCAAGGATTATATCGTTTCTTATTCAGCTTTATAAATTTTATAAAAATTATTGAAATGGAAAAAATAAAAAGTTACCAGGTTTATAGCGCAAAGGCTAAGTTAGAAAAACCAATTTCGGATGCTACACATACGCTCACCGAGATTTCTTTTATTGTTCTACGGATTCAAACCGCAGGCGGAGTAATTGGCGAATCGTATTTGCTCAGCTTTCAGTACAGCGCCGGTGCTATAGCGGGTGCCATGAAAGATGTAGGCGAGATGGTTATTGGCGAGCCGGTTCACAATACGGTAAAAGTATTTGAGCAAATTAATGCCGCCAACGAGTACTTTGGGCAGGAGGGAATAAACCGCTGGGCACAAGCCGCTTATAATATTGCCATGTGGGATGCCTGGTGCAAAATATTGGGCCAGCCTATCTGGAAAGTGCTGGGTGCTTCGCGTACAGAAGTGCCTATTTACGGAAGCGGGGGATGGACGTCTTACTCAGTGGAAGAGCTGATTGCCGAAGTGACCGGCTACAAGGCCCGTGGATTTAAAGCGGTAAAGATAAAAGTTGGAAAGCCCGATTGGAAGGAAGACCTGGAAAGGTTAACCCTTGTACGCGAAGCCGTAGGCAACGAGATTGGTATTATGATGGATGCCAACCAGGGCATGACGGTGCCAAACGCCATCACCCTGGCCCGTGCGGCACGCGCCTTAAACATTCAATGGCTTGAAGAGCCCATCCACCATGCCGATTTTGAAGGTTATAAATTGTTGCGCAACCAAACCGGCATTTCGTTGGCTATGGGCGAGCGCGAGTATTCAACTTTACCACTTCGCGAGTTGCTGAGCCGCAATGCTATCGATATCTGGCAGCCTGATATTTTACGCCTGGGCGGAGTAGAGGCCTGGAGGGATAGTGCCGCATTGGCCGGTAGTTTCCATATCCCGGTGCTGCCGCATTATTATAAAGATTATGACATTCCGTTGCTGTGTACCATACCCAATGGGGCCGGGGCCGAATCCTTCGATTGGATCGATCCGCTGATTGATCATCCTATCCAAATCAGAAACGGTATGGCATCGCCACATAACAGGCCCGGCTGGGGTTTTGGTTTTAAGGATGAGTTTTTAAACGAAATTTAATTTATGAAAAGATCGAAATGGGCTTTTTTGCTGGCTGGTATGCTTTGTTCGCCGCATGTGCTGGCCCAATTGGTAGATAAAACTCCGGCGGCTATCCCTAATGCCCCGGAAATTTATAATGCCGAACCCTGGGAAAATCCATCCGTGGATGGCATCAACCGCGACGCTGCCAGAGCCACGGCCTATTCGTTCAGTAATATTGATGGCGCTCTGAGTTTCGATAGGGAAAAATCAGGCCGGATGATCTCTTTAAACGGTCTGTGGGATTTTTCCTTCGCCCTGAAGCCATCCGATGCGCCAAAGGATTTTTATAAAAGCAGGGTAAGCGGCTGGAAAAAGATCATCGTACCCTCAAGCTGGGAAATGCAAGGCTATGATAAGCCGATCTACAAAAGCGCCGTTTACCCGTTTCGCCCGGTAAACCCGCCACATGTACCCCAGGATTACAACGGTATGGGCAGTTATCAGCGAACATTCACTATCCCTGCTAACTGGAAGGATATGAATATCACGCTGCACTTTGGCGGCGTGGCATCGGGTTTTAAAGTTTGGGTGAACGGCAAATTTTTAGGTTACGGCGAGGATAGCTTTAATTCGTCGGAGTTTAATATCACGCCTTATCTGCAAGCTGGTGAGAATGTGTTATCGGTACAGGTGATCCGTTGGAGCGATGGTTATTTTTTGGAAGACCAGGATCAATGGCGCATGAGTGGCATCCATCGCGAGGTGATGTTACTGGCCGAACCTAAACTGCGCATAGCCGATTTCTTTTGGCAGGGCAAACTGGATAAGGATTATAAAGATGTACTGTTTCAGTTAAGGCCGAGGATTGAGAACCTCACCGGTAAACAAGTGGTAGGGTATCATATAACCGCTCAATTGTACGATCAAAACAACAAACCTGTACTGGATAAACCCCTGGACAGAAGCGTGGAAAGCATCATCAACGAAATATTTCCTCGTTTGGATAACGTCAAGTTCGGCTTGATGGAAGCCAAATTGAAAAACCCTGCCAAATGGAGCCCCGAAATGCCTAACCTTTATAAACTGGTTATTGCGCTTCGGGATTCTACAGGCCATATACTGGAGGCGAAAAGCTGCCGGGTAGGCTTCAGGAGCATTGAGTTTTCTAAAGACGACAGTAAATTGCTGATCAATGGAAAGCTAACTTACCTGTACGCCGTAAACCGCCCCGATCATGATCCCGTTAAGGGGAAAGCCTTATCGCGGGATATTATCCTGCGGGACGTGCAAACTATTAAACGCTTCAATTTTAATTGCATCCGTACCAGCCATTATCCGATGGATCCCTACCTCTATGATCTGTGCGATCAGTACGGATTGCTGGTCATCGACGAAGCTAACCTTGAAACGCACGGTTTAGGTTCTAAACTGAGTAACGACCCGGTGTGGGCAAGTGCTTACCTGGATCGCGTTACCCGAATGGTAATGCGCGACAAGAATCACCCGAGTATCATCATCTGGAGTTTGGGCAACGAGGCGGGCCGCGGGCCAAACCACTCGGCTATGGCCGGTTGGGTTCATGATTTTGATATTACCCGCCCGGTGCATTATGAGCCCGCTCAGGGCACTCCGCAGGCCGAGGGGTATATTGACCAATCGGATCCAAGATATTTGAAACCAAACGACCATTCGCACCGCCTGCAGAATCCTGTTGACCAACCTTATGTCGATATTGTAAGCCGGATGTATCCGGGGCTGTTCACTATACCCTTACTGGCTAATCAGCAAAACGGCGATCATCGCCCTATATTTTTCGTTGAGTATTCGCACGCCATGGGTAATTCAAACGGTAACCTTAAGGAGTTTTGGGATCTGTTCCGCTCTACCAAACGGATCATCGGGGCCGGTATCTGGGAGTTTAAGGATCAGGGCTTGTTAAAAACTGATTCTGCCGGAGTACCTTTTTATGCCTACGGCGGCGATTATGGCGAGCGCTATTTTGACGACTTTACCATCAAGGGAATTGTTGCTTCTGATGGCAGGCCCAAAGCTGCTATTTACGAATGCAAGCACGTATTTCAGCAAACAACCTGCGAACTTGCTGACGCGGCTAAAGGTTTAATTAAAGTAACTAATCGTAATGGTGCTCAATCACTTAACTACTTTGATGTAAACCTGAAAATATTGGAAGATGGTAAAGTAATTTCAAGCAAGGCTATCCCGCATATCAACCTTGCGCCAGGCAGAGATACCGTTATTAGTATATTACCTTATCTGCCTAAATTAAAGGCGGGTATAGAATATTTTGCCAATATCAGCTTCACTTTACCCGAAAGTGCCTTATGGGCCGATAAAGGTTTTGAAGTAGCATCCGATCAGTTTGCCTTAAGCGGATTAGCTGCTGCGAAAAAGCAAAACGAAAATTTTGCAGCTGTCCGCCTGAGCGAAACAACCGATGGTTACTCTGTAGCCGGGAGCAATTTTACAGTAAGTATTAATAAAGCCAATGGCGCCCTTGCTTCCTACATATTAGATGGCAAGGAGCAGGTTTTTAGTCCGCTGCTGCCGCACTTTAGCCGCCCCGCTACTGATAACGACCACCGGGGATGGAAAGCTGATAAAAAACTTCAGGTGTGGTATGAGCCTGATTTAAAGCTGACGGGAATTGCCAGCGATAACTCACGCAAAGGCACCGTTAAAATCATCAGCAAATACAGTTTAATTAAGGGTAAAGCTTCTGTTGATGTTACCTATACTATAAATGGTAATGGCACCGTTAAGGTAGATTATAATTTAACTCCTTTAGCGGGTTTGCCAAATATACCGAAGGTAGGGATGCAGTGTGGAATAGTGAGGGCTTACGGCCAGATCAGCTGGTACGGGCGCGGATTAATGGAAAATTACATCGACAGGCGGACAGGTTTTCCGGTTGGTATTTACTCACAACCAATAGACCAGTTTATGGAAAATTATGTGGTGCCGCAGGAGAACGGTAACCGTACCGATGTGCGTTGGATGTTTCTATCCGATAAAAAGAACGACGGCCTGCTGGTAGTTGCCGATAGTTTATTAAGCATGAGCGCCTGGCCGTATACCGAGCAAAATATTGTAGCCGCAAGGCATACCAATAAACTGAAGGACGCCGTTTTTTTAACCTTAAATATCGACCTGATCCAGATGGGCGTTGGCGGCAACGATAGCTGGACAGACCAGGCTGCACCACTACCAGAATATCAAATTCAGGCTAAACCTTATCGCTATAGTTTTTATATATTGCCGGCAAAAAGCAAACCCGAAGAAGCGGGCGTGCTGGCAAAGAAAATAAAATTCTGATATGCAGATACTGATTAAATATACCGTTCAAATAAAAAAATATATTTTATTGATAGCCTTGTGTTTATGTGCTATAGCTAACGCGGGTGCCCAGCATAAAAAATCATCACACAAAAAAGCGTCGCATCAAAGTACAACACGCAAAAAAACAACGAGCCACCACGAAAGTAGCAGCCATAGCAAAAAAACAAAGCATTCCGATTCGCGCGGAAAGAAATCAAAGCATGGCAAAAGCAAGGAGAGCAGCCATAGTAAAAGGCATGGCAGGCATACACGGTATGAACCCGCTAATGACGAGCAGGACGAAGAAGTTGCCGTTGTAAAAACCGAACCGGTTAACGATGAGTCGCCCTTAAGGCAAGCCTTTCTGCACCCATCGGATGAAGCCAAACCCTGGGTGTTTTGGTATTGGATACAGGGAAACGTATCCCGCGAGGGTATCACAGCCGACCTGGAAGCTATGAAAGAGGCCGGTATTGGCGGTGCTTATTTAATGAGTATCAAAGGCCCGGTAACACCACCGCTGATGAATCCTCCCGTGGTGCAACTAACACCGCAGTGGTGGCAGATGGTTCATTTTGCCATGACAGAGGCCCAAAGAATTGGTGTTAAGCTGGCCATGCACGATTGCGACGGCTTTGCCCTGGCAGGTGGCCCCTGGATAAAGCCAGAAATGTCGATGCAGAAGCTTACCTGGTCTAAAACCATTATCACCGGCGGTCGCCGTTATAACGATACTTTAGCCCGGCCAAAAACCAACGAAGGTTATTATAAAGACGTAGCCGTTTTTGCTTATCCGCTTAATTCGGGCGATACGCTTTCTACAGAAACTGTGATACCCCGGATAACCAGCAGTAAGCCCGGCGCCGAGGTGCAGTTTCTGGCCACCAAAGGCAATAAAAAAAGTTTCAGCAGCGATACCACCTGCTGGATTCAGTATGCCTTTAATCAACCCTTTACATGCCGATCGGTTACTATCCGTACCAACGGTAACAATTACGAGGCCCAGCGCCTCCGGATCCTGGTGAGCGACGATGGACAGAGCTTTCGCCCGGCTGCGCAGTTAGAGCCCGCGCGCAGTGGCTGGCAGGACGGCGATGCACCAAATACCTATTCCATCAATCCGGTTACCGCAAAATATTTCCGTTTTGTGTATGACAAGGCAGGCTCTGAGCCGGGTGCCGAAGACCTGGAATCGGCCAAGTGGAAACCTAATTTACGCATACAGGGCATCGATCTTTCGGGAGCGGTACGCATCAACCAGTTTGAAGGGAAAAACGGCGAGATCTGGCGTGTGGCCAAACGCACCACAGCCAGCGAAGTGCCCGATAATCTTTGCATCCCGAAGGAAAAATTAATTAATATTACCACTTACCTGGATGCCAGCGGCCGGTTAAACTGGAATGTGCCTGCCGGTAAATGGGTAATAATCAGGATGGGGCATACCTCAACCGGCCACATGAACGAAACCGGCGGCGGTGGTATTGGGCTGGAATGTGATAAGTTTAACCCGGAAGTAGTGAAATTTCAGTTTGATCATTGGTTTGGCGAAGCTGTACGGCAAGCCGGGCCCGACCTTGCCGCGCAGGTTTTAAAGATATTCCATGTAGATAGCTGGGAGTGCGGCAGCCAAAACTGGTCGCCCGTTTTTCAGGCTGAATTTAGCAAACGGAGGGGATATGATTTATTGCCCTATCTGCCTGTAATGGCTGGAATCCCTATCCAAAGCGCCGAAGTATCTGAAAAAGTACTTTACGACGTAAGGCGCACCATTGCCGAATTACTGGTTGACAATTTTTATGTAACTATGGCCAGGCTGGCGCACGAAAAAGGAACTGTTTTCAGTGCCGAAAGCACCGCGCCAACAATGGTGGGCGATGGCATGCTGCATTACCGCGAGGCAGATCTGCCGACGGGAGAGTTCTGGCTTAACAGCCCCACACATGATAAGCCAAGCGATATGCTCGATGCCATTTCGGGAGGACACATTTACGGTAAAAACATCATACAGGCCGAAGCCTTTACTACGGTTAGGATGGCCTGGGATGAGTATCCGGGAATGCTGAAGCCCTTAGGCGACCGTAATATGGCCTTAGGCGTCAATCGCTTTGTATTACACGTTTTCTCGCATAACCCCTGGCTGGACCGTAAACCGGGCATGACGCTGGATGGCGTAGGCCTCTATTTCCAGCGCGACCAAACCTGGTGGAAACAGGGCTTCGCCTGGATACAATATTTACAACGTTGCCAGGCCATGCTGCAAATGGGAAAGCCTGTGGTGGATGTTGCCGTTTTCACGGGAGAAGAAGTTCCGCGCCGTGCCGTATTGCCGGATAGGTTAGTGAGCGTATTGCCGGGTATCTTCGGTGCCGATGTAGTAAAAAACGAAGCTAAGCGTTTAGCCAACGAAGGGCAACCCCTGCATTCGATACCTGACGGTGTCACATCATCAGCCAATATGGCCGAGCCTCAAAAGTGGGTTGACCCTTTGCGGGGATATGCTTATGATTCCTTTAACCGGGATGCTTTATTGCGCCTTGCAACGGTTAGAGATGGCAGGATAACACTTCCGGGAGGAGCGAGCTATGGCTTGCTGGTATTACCCGGTTCCACAAAAATGGATCCTTCCGGCGGTGGATTGATGTCACCCGAGGTGTCCGACCGGATTAAGCAACTGGTGAATGAGGGCGCTAATATCCTGATCAACGAAGACCCTAAGGCGGCCCCTGGGCTGGTATCGCCGATGTTAAAGGTGGGTGGCTTAATGACGGTGCAGGGCAAGGGACGTATTTTAAAAGGCCCGTATCAGGCTGAAACATTTGATAACATAGGTTTACAACGTGATGTGATCGCTACTGATTCAACCGGCGCACACGCTTTGGATGTGGCCTGGACGCATCGCACCGACCCCGAATTTGATATCTACTTTATATCCAACCAACAAAATAAACAAAGGGCAGTTGATCTTTCTTTTCGCATAGCGAACAAGATTCCTGAAATGTGGGATCCCGTAACCGGGGAAACTTATCAATGCAGCGAATATACCAACGAGAATGGGCGGACTAATTTAACCCTACGTTTGGAGCCTAACGGATCCTTTTTTATCGTTTTCCGCAAGCCAAGTCAGGTTACATCCCGTAAAGGAAGAAACTGGTCTGATTTTAAATCCATTCGCTCGGTTGATGGCATTTGGCAAGTGAATTTTGATACCAAAAACGGCGGTCCCGATGCCCCCGTACTATTCACTACTTTAACAGATTGGAGCAAGAATGATATTCCGTCCATAAAATATTACTCGGGTACTGCCGATTATATGCAGATTGTGAAATGGAACAGTAACCTGGTGGCCCATCGCCAGATCTGGCTCGATTTGGGCAATGTGGCCAATACGGCCAGCGTTACCATCAATGGGATTTTTTGCGGTACCGCCTGGACGCCACCGTACCGGGTTGATATTACCAAAGCCCTGCATACAGGATACAACAAAGTGCATGTTGAGGTGAGCAATACCTGGGCAAACCGCTTGATTGGCGACCATGCCCTGCCCGAAAATAAGCGCGTAACCTGGACAACCGCGCCCTTCCGCTTAGAAGGAAAACCATTATTGCCTGCCGGGTTATTGGGACCCGTTAAAATAGTTGAGATTGACAGAACAAAAAGATATTGATCAATGATTACAATAAAAAAAATTGGCCTTGGTGTGGCAGGCCTGGTAATGGCATGTGCATCGATGGCGCAAAACAAAAGTTTGGTAAATACCTCCAAAAGCCCGTATGCGGTTTTAAGCAGCGTAGATATGGATGGTGTAACCTGGACCAAAGGTTTTTGGGCCGACAGGTTTAAAGTTTGCCGCGATTCGATGTTGCCCAACTTATGGAAAGTTTATACAGACCCGGCTATGGGGCATGCTACGCAGAATTTTGAAATTGCCGCCGGACTGGATACCGGATCGCACGTTGGCCCCCCGTTTCAGGATGGCGACTTTTACAAGCTGATTGAAGGGGTAGCCAGCATGTATGCCGTTACTAAAGATCCTAAATTAGATGCCCTGATGGATAAGACCATCGCCTTGCTGGCTAAGGCCCAGCGCGCGGATGGCTATATCCATACACCAACCGAAATTGACGAACGCCAGAACCCTAATAAAGCCAAGGCCTTTGCCGACAGGTTGAATTTTGAGACCTATAATTTAGGCCACCTGATGACAGCGGCCTGCGTACATTACCGGGCTACAGGGAAAAGAAACTTTTTAGATATTGCCATTAAGGCGACGGATTACTTATACCGCTTTTATAAAACCGCATCGCCAGAGCTGGCACGTAACGCCATCTGCCCATCGCATTATATGGGCGTGGTGGAAATGTACCGCACCACGCGCGAGCCGAAATACCTGGAGCTATCCAAAAACCTGATAGACATCCGTGGATTAATGAAAGACGGTACCGATGATAACCAGGACAGGATTCCATTCCGTGAGCAAACCCAGGCTTTGGGGCATGCCGTCAGGGCCAATTATTTATATGCAGGCGCGGCTGATGTATATGCAGAAACTGGCGACACCACTTTAATGCATACCCTAAACTTGGTTTGGAACGATGTGGTTAACCGCAAAATGTATATTACCGGTGGCTGTGGAGCTATTTACGATGGAGCATCGCCCGATGGAACATCGTATTTACTGAAAGATGTGCAGCAGATTCACCAGGCTTACGGTCGCGATTACCAGTTACCTAATTTTACCGCCCATAACGAAACCTGTGCCAGCGTTGGTAATGTGCTATGGAACTGGCGAATGCTGCAATTAACCGGAAAGGCGCAGTATGCTGATGTGATGGAGCTTACCTTATATAACGGCATGCTGTCGGGCATCAGCCTGAACGGCAAAAAGTTTTTGTATACCAACCCGCTGAGTGTTTCGGATGATATGCCTTTTCAGCAACGCTGGTCGAAGGATAGGGTGGACTATATCGGTTATTCGGATTGCTGCCCGCCGAACGTGATCCGCACCATTGCTGAAATTGGCAACTATGCTTATAGCATATCCGATAAAGGTGTTTGGGTAAACTTATACGGCGGCAATAACCTGTCAACCCAGTTGTTGAAGGATGGCTCCAAAATAAAACTCTCCCAACAAACGGATTATCCCTGGGATGGTAAAATCAGCATAGCTTTAAACGAAGTTCCGGCAAAGGCGTTTTCTTTATTTTTGCGGATACCCGGATGGTGCGGCAGCGGTGCCAGTGTAACTGTTAACGGTAAAGCGGTGAATACAATTTTAACTCCGGGCCAATATGCAGAAATTAACGGCAAATGGCATGCAGGCGATAAAATTGAACTGTTGTTGCCGATGCCGGTGAAAATGATAGAAGCCAACCCGCTGGTAGAAGAAGTGCGTAACCAGATTGCTGTAAAACGTGGGCCTGTTGTTTATTGCGTTGAATCTGCCGGGATGCCCAAAGATAAAAAGGTTTTCAGTCTGTCGCTGTCGAGCAAGATCAACTTAGTGCCACAAAAAATCGTGATTGATAACAGCGATATTGTTGCTTTAAACGGCAATGCCACACTGGAGAATGCCAACTGGAAAAATAAGTTATATCGTGAAGTATCCACTAAAGATCTGGGTACAGTAGATGTACAGTTGATTCCGTATTTTGCATGGGGCAACCGTGGGCATGTGGAAATGGAAACCTGGATACCTTTTAGTAAGTGAACAACAAGCGAAAGATAGGGCAGAGCGCCGGTTAGTTTGCATTTTGCCTCCGTAGTTTTTTACTGACAATCCGGAAATAAGTTTTTTTTGCCCGGTTAAGTAATTGATGTATTAATTCTGCAAGCTTGAATAAGAAGCCGTTGTTCCTTTTTGAATAACGGCTTCTTCTATTCTTGAGTACATCATACAGCATCGTATTATTTCTGGTTTGAATTTAATATACTTGACCTTTAGTACTATTTGAAATAATTATGTACAAAAAAGAAAATGAACTTAATAGAAATGATGAATACGGATGTTCGCTGTTAATTGAAACAGACGAAGATCATCCTGCCATTATAACCAATTTATTACAGGTTGAACCTTCAGAACTAATTGTAAAAGGAAGTCAAAAGTATAATAAAAACACAGGGGAAGTAATTGCTGGAAAGTTTAATAATCGAAATCTTTGGATACTAAATGTGGAGAAGCAAGTTGGAAGTGACGAGGTACATCTAAACAAGCCTATAGAAATTATGCTTGATCTATTAGACAAGCATCAGAGTTCTTTTTTAGAGGTCTTAGATAAATATCCCAAGAATCACTTGTTATGTTATGCTTACTTTTATGATTACAATCCATACTTTGTTCTTAGTAAGCAATTAATTTGTAGGTTAAGTAAATATTCAATCGGCATTGAGTTTGATACTTACTATCTCGTTGAATAAGAGAACAGCCGTTTTAATAAAAAAAGATGGAACAGTTTAAAGTAATGGTAACAGGTGTTGATGATAATATCATATGGCATGTACAAACTGAAGAAAACGTGGCTTTAAGTCATCCTGTTTACCAATTTTTATGGAAAGAAATTAATTGGATGAACTGGAAGGAAGATTATTTGACAGCATACCATAACTGGTTAGATTCTGATGATGAAAGTATTTATGATATTAACGCCCCTACCAATAGAAGGATGATAGATGCAATAACCAGGGTAAATAATCGGAGCGAAATGTTTAAAATTTATTACTGGTTCGATATCGATCGTGATAAAAATCCAAATCACATATGGAGTATATGTCCTTTATCAAATGAACCTCTAAAAGACCTACCCGTGGATACACATCGCAATAATAGAAAAGTTTCGCCATCGATACCGTTGATCTTTCCAGCAGGCAGATAGTATGCTGCCCACAAATATGGGGGGGATCGCGTGAAAAGTGAGTAACTAATGCTGTCAAAGTGAACCACATCGGAAGGGCGTAAAAGTCAGATCAAGTTTAATTTTAAAGAATCTCCTTTTTTAGCTCCAATCCCCGGCAGGGAATCGCAACCGGCGAAAATATTTTTAAAAAAAGTTTATGGAATGTAATACCTCCCTGCATCCTCGGGGAAATTAACAACCATGAAAAGCCTGAAATATTTCTTCGCACTGTTATTTGTTGTACTACAAACGTTAACCGCCCGTGCCCAAACGCCACAATTAACCGTGGATGGTAAAAGCAATAACGGCGTAAAACTGCAACAGTTAAAAATTGATGTTGCCATTTACGGTAATATCAGCCGCACTACCTGGCAAATGACTTTTGCCAACTCTACATCAAGAGTATTGGAGGGTACACTTACCTTTCCGTTGAAAGATGGTATTAGCGTGAGCCGTTACGCACTGGATATTAATGGCAAAATTCGGGAAGCCGTCCCGGTTGACCGTGGAAAGGGTGCTGTGGTGTTCGAGTCGATAGAGCGTAGGCGCGTCGATCCGGGCCTGCTTGAAAAAGTGGAGGGGAATACTTTCCGTACACGCATTTATCCTATAAACCCCAACAGCACACGCACGGTAACTATTGGTTACGAAGAGGAAATTCCATTGGCAGATAACGGAAATCTTAAATTTAATTTGCCGCTCAATGTAAAGGATACAGTTAAAAATTTTTCGCTCCAGGTAGCAGTTGTTCAAAGCGCGGCTGCCCCTATTACGGATAATGCCAATAGTGATGAGCTGCAATTTGATAAACATCAGAATACGTATTCCGCTTCTATCGATAAAAATGATTATGTGCCCAATCATTCCTTATCGTTCTCAATACCCAAGCCACTGGATGCAAGTGAGGTGGTGATACAAGCGCAAGGCAACAAATATTATTATTTTATCAACACAAGGCTACAAGCCAAAACGATTAGCAGGCCGGTTTCGCAGCACATTGGTTTATTATGGGATGCTTCGTTAAGTGGGGCAAACCGGGATATAAAAAAGGAGTTTACATTACTGGATGCTTATTTTAAACGGGTTAACAATGCCGAAATTACATTGGTAACTTTTGGCAATACCGTTTTAAGCACGAAGGCATACACAATTGATGGTGGAAACTGGGCTCAGCTTAAAACCGATTTGGAACATGTTACCTACGATGGGGCTACCAACTTTGGCAACGTCAATTTATCAAAATATGCGGTAGATGAGTTTTTGCTGATGAGTGATGGGCATCAAACCTTCGGCGAGAAAAATATCAAACTGGGCAATAGGCCTGTTTATTGTGTTAATTCAGCAACGGTTGCCGACTATAGTAATCTGAAACTGATTGCGCTTAAATCCGGCGGCGAACTGATCGACCTCAATAAGGACGACGATAAAGCGGCTCTAAACAAACTCACCACGCAATCTCTTCATTTTTTAGGTGTGAAAGCCACCGATGCGGTAGAAGAGAATTATCCCTCCTTGCCGGTTGCCGTAAGTGGCGCTTTTTCTGTCGCAGGTATCACCCGGAATCCCAATCAAACTATTACTTTACAATATGGCTATGGTGATAAGGTGGCTTACGAAAAAACAATAACGCTTGATCTGGCAAAAAACGGCGTTGAGGATATAAACGTAGCCAGGCTTTGGGCGCAGAAAAAGATAAGTGAACTGGATATTAATTATGAGGCCAACCGGCAGGAAATTGAATCGCTTGGAAAGCGTTTCTGTATGGTTACCCGGAATACATCGCTGATTGTTTTAGAAACCGTATACGACTATATACAGTATGAAATTGAGCCTCCGGCGGAGTTGCAGGCGCAGTATGATATGATTATGAAGCAAAGAGGGACCGATAATACCGGTACCCGGCGCGAAAACGTAACTACCGCTGTGAACATGCAGAGCGAACTGAGCCAGTGGTGGGCCGCTGATACACAAGCTAAAGCAATTAAGGTGACCGACGAACCGTCGCACCCGAGTAGTCATGTTGCCGAAAGTCGCCAGGCATCGGGAGGGCAATTGCAAATAACGGGTACTGTTATTGCCGGTAATGATAAGCGCCCAATGCCCGGCGCTACAGTACGGGTAAGCGGCCAGAATACCAGTACCGTAACCAATGCCTCAGGCGAGTTTACGGTTAACGGCAGGGTAGGCAGTATAATCACGGTGACTGCAATCGGATATCAATCCAAACAGATTGTTGTAAGAAATTATGCTCTCGGCAGAATTACATTGCCCATTGCCGCGAATAGTTTAAACGAGGTAATGGTTGTGGGATACGCAACACAAAAAAGGGTTTCGAGTAGCGCAACTGTTCAAGCTTTGCCTGATATGGAATTCAAGGGAATGGTGGCAGGGGTTGCTATATCCAATACGCCAACTCCAGGTGCAACTGATAAAATTGTGATCCGCGGTAATGCGAGCGTTACTTCTCCTCAACCATTATATGTGGTAGACGGCGTTGCGATGGGGTATATAGGCGGCATTAAACCCACCGACATCACGTCCGTCGGCATATTGAAAGATGCCAGCGCAACAGCCGTTTACGGAGGTAGGGCCGCCAATGGAGTGATTATGATTACTACAAAGAAGGGTAAAGCACAATCGCCCTCGGCAGATACCGTCGCAACGGATAAAAATGGGGGGATCAATATTACTTATAATCCTGCTGGGGCTGATTATTTAAAGTTGATTCAAAAAGTGGCCAAAACCGATCAATATCAAAAGTACCTGGATTTAAGGCAGACCTTTAGCAGCAATCCGATTTACTATTTTGATGTGGCAGATTATTTTATTAAAACCGGTCACAAAGAAGTTGGCCTCCGCATTTTAAGCAACTTGGCTGAGTTAGATCTGGGTAGTTACGAGCTATATAAAATGTTAGGTTACAAGTTAAAGCAGCTTGGCGATTTTGAGGGCGAGGTATTCGCCTTTAAAAAGGTTACAGAACTGCGCCCCATGGATCCGCAGAGCTATCGCGATTATGGATTGGCGCTGGAAGAAGCCGGTGAACACCAAAAAGCGCTGGATGTGCTTTATGATGCCATGACGAGGAGTTACACAGCAGAAGCAGACCGCCTTTACAACGGGATACAGGAGGTTTTTCTGCCCGAAATTAACCGCATCATCGCGCTGAACAAAGGTAAGCTCAATCTGTCATCAATCCCTAAAGCTATCATCAAACCCGTGCCGGTAGATGTGCGCATTGTAATGGATTGGAACATGAACAATACCGATATTGATTTATGGGTAACCGACCCTAATAACGAAAAATGTTATTATAGCCATAACCGCACCGAAATTGGAGGGCGCATTTCGCACGATATGACCCAGGGATTTGGCCCCGAACAGTTTTTATTGAAGAAGGCGATTAAAGGGACATACAAAATTGAGATCAATTACTATGGCGACAGGCAGGCCACCATTGCCGGGCCCACAACCATTATGGCCGAATTGTTCACCCATTACGGTACCCCACAGGAAAAGAAAGAAATTATAGTGTTACAAATGAAAAAAGGGACAAACGGTGCCGTTTACATCGGCGATTTGGATTTTAAGTAAGCTTTTGTAGTTAAATAGCGTGTTTTTAAAATAGGGGAAAGTTTAAAAACTTTTCCCTATTTTTATTTTAGGTGAGGGCATGCTTGTGTTTTTAAAAGGTGCTGCTCCTAACTCAGAATGAGTAAATAACAATAACGAAATTATAAGCGAGCGTAACATGAATCCTGAGGTTGACTTTTATTTTCATAAAACCGATAAGTGGCAGGCTGAAATCAACAAGTTAAGAATGATCATTCTGGACTGCCAGCTACGCGAAGAACTCAAATGGGGAACTCCCTGTTATACGTTTCAAAAAAGGAATATTGTATTGATACATGTATTTAAAGAATATTGTGCAGTGCTGTTTTTCAAGGGCGCCTTATTAAGTGATAGCGATGGTATCCTGATCCAACAAAGTGAGAATGTGCAGGCAGCTCGCCAGGTAAGGTTTACCCATGTTCAGGAAATAATTGAACTGGAGCCTGTTTTGAAAGCCTATATTGCCGAGGCTATTGAAGTGGAAAAGGCCGGGTTAAAGGTAGAAATGAAAAAGACCACAGAGTTTGCCGTTCCTGAAGAGTTCCAGGTTAAATTAGATGGTCATCCATCGCTGAACAATGCTTTTAAAGCTTTGACACCTGGCCGCCAACGAGCCTATCTCCTTCATTTTTCTGCTCCCAAGCAGTCCAAAACCCGCGAGGCAAGAGTTGAAAAATGTATGCCACTAATCTTGGATGGAAAGGGATTAAATGATTAGCGGCTCAAGAAATAGTTACCATTCAAAAATGGCCTCATAAAAGTTATTGAGAGAAATTGAGGCGATAGCTCTCAGATATTTTCCGTTTTAATTATTTTGCTACCACTTTCAATTCCTAAAAAAATGGGAATTCCAGTAGGCAAATTCCCGTTTTTGCTTTTAGAGCTCACAATGATTTTAAATTAACTTAACGTTAGTTTGTTTCGACGTAGTTTTTAAAATTGTCAAGTATAGCTTGCCAACCATTTTTTTGCATTTCGATGGGGTTTTGCTGTTCCGCGTCAAATTTTATTATAATGTCGGTTCGGTTGCCATTATTGTTAAAGTTAGCTGTTACCTGCCTGCCGTCGGGCATGGTATAGATAAAGCTTTCGCCTTCAATAATTTCATCGTAAATAGCTTCAAAATCAAAACCAAAACTTCCGTCTTTGGCTTCCATCCTTGCAGAGTATTTCCCACCAACCCGCATATCATTTGAGGCAAAAGGGCATTGCCATGATGGGTCTGCAAAGTTCCATTTTGTGATGTGTATGGGGTTTGTATAATAATCCCATACTTTTTTGATGTCTGCATTTACCGTTGAGGTAATGATAATTTTGTTGCTCATTTTAATTTTTTTAAGGTTAATAATAGTTCATTCAGTTTTTCCAGTGTGGCCATCATACCTTGTTCCATGCCCATCTGAATAATTTGTTCCAAATCCGATAACGATTTATAGGTAACGACAGTTTCTACCAAGGCGTTTTCATCCTTGTCGGTAAAAGTTACCAGCCACTCCGCCTTGGGTAGGTCATTATTAATTTCGCCATCCGCGTTCGAGAAAGCATCCAAAGAGGTATAGTAGTCAATCGGTTTGATTTTTATGTACGCCGTATAACCCCAATATTCGGCACCGTTTAGTTCTACCATAGCATAATGCCAATGCCCACCTTCGCTAAAATCCATTGATTTTGTTTGGTGGTGAAGGGCTTGGGAGCAAACCATTGGTTGAGCAACTCACTTTTGGTATAACAGTCCCAAACCAATTGCCTTGTGGCTAAAAACTCCCGCCTTATGGTCAGTTTGTTTTTCTCTTTGTCGGCAATAAAGTCGAATTGCAGATTGTGTTTCATGGCGTTTGTTTTTTTATGGTTAGTAAGAGCTCGTCGAGTTGTTGGAAGCGTGTTTCCCATATTTTCCGGAATTGCTCCAACCATTTGTCTATTTCTTTCATTTTATCAATTTCCAGCTGGTAAAATATTTCGCGGCCCTGGTGTTCCTGCCTCACCAGTTCGCATTCTGTTAATACACGCAGGTGTTTTGAAACGGCTTGGCGCGAAGTATCAAAATGTTCAGCAATAGCATTAGGTGTCATGGCCTGTATAGCAATTAAGGCGATGATGGCCCGGCGGGTGGGATCGGCTATGGCTTGAAAAATATCTCTTCTCATTAAAGTTACTGTTTGGATGTGGTTAGGCATCAATTTGCGTAAACGCCATCATTGTTGCATAGCTTTGAAACCATTTGGTTGCAAATATATATGCAATCAAATGGTTTCTCAAGTCTTTTTTGGAAAAAATTATGGAAGTAAATAAAATTATTAGCGATAGGAGTGGGATTGACCTCGGAGGATATATTTACGGTTCTACATCGATTGGGGAAGGATAAAAATTATTTAATAGTAAAAAAGCCGCTTTATTAAAAGCGACTTTTTTGCTATTGATAAACCAATTAGCTATGGTTAATAATTTGGTGAATTAGTAAATGCGGTAAAATAAAGCGTATCCGTTACCGCTGCCGCTGCTGCCTGTTGTAGTGATATGGCCGGTGTTGCCATTACCATCATAGCCTGATTTTGTATTATTACTTGATGTGCAGTTGGTAACTGTGTGTGGTACAGACTGACCTGCGCTACCCAGTTTAAAGCCGTTTCCGTCGCCAGAACCACCGTAACCGTTATTGGTTGATGTGCAATTGGTGATGGTTACGGTATAAGGCTGGCCATACAGATCCCAGCCGTCGTCAGAGTTATGATAGGCAGTGCAATGGTCAAATTTGTTGTTTTGGCCGGCTGATAGTTTACATGCAAATCCATCTGCATTTTCGCCACCGTTGGCTGTGTCATAATTTTCAGATGACGTGCAGTAGGTGATGTTATCGTCGTGTGCGCCGTTATAAACCTGTATTCCGGAGTCTTTATTGCCGGTTGATGTTATTTTATAAGCATAGTTGTAACCGCCGCTTTGAAATACAATACCACAGCTTGGCGCGTTTTTAATGGTTATGTTTTGGATGTTCCAGTAACTGCCATTAACTTTTACACCCCAGCCCGATGATATGCCCGAGCAATTCAGGGTACCGCCCGATAGGTTGATTTTGGCGCTTGCAGTGCCGCTTACCAGCAATTGCAAGGTGCTGGTCAGGTTAATGGTACCGCTAACGGTAATTACATCGCCGGGCTTTGCATTGGCAACCGCAGTTTTTAACGCCGCCTCGGTGGTTACGGTGGTACTGGCGAATGATTGCGAAGTAATGGCAGGCAAATTTACGCTTGCAGCCACGGCGCTACTGGCGGGGTTTACGGTTGAACTTTTTTGACAACTCAAAATAGCGCACGAAAGCACTAAAAATCCTAATAGTTTTTTCATTTTCTCAAAGGTTAATATTAAATACTAATTGGTTTATAATTTAACTCTAATGTCATTTTAATATATTGATATTTGAAATATTATTAGATAAAAAACTGTGCAATCGTTACCGGCAACGATTGCATTAAGGTATTGATTGATAATTATTTACTTGATTTTACAATGTTGGTAAGGAGTGTATTTTATTATATTTTTTTAATATAAAACAATGTTGATTGCTGGAGATCTACTCGGACAAAAGCCTTAAAGGTAGGGTAGTTAAATCGGCTTCCGGACTGCGTTATTATTAAAATTCACCGGCATAGGCTGGCTTTCTGCTATACATTTAACCGGCGTAGAAGCCTGTCATTATTTTACAACCGTAAAATTCTGAAATCATAACCGCGCCGTGTACGGTTACCGAAAAAATATCGAATTTGTTGATTTGCTTGGCCGTCACCTGCAATGCTTTTTGCTCGGCAATATATCCCCGTTTGCGGCGGGCGACAGCATTGGTATTAAAATACAGCATGGCATTTTCAAAATATTTGGTGTCGTGGGTGATAAAATCTACCAGGACGCCAAATTCGCTCATCAGGATAAAAACCTCGGTAAATTGATCATACTCATCCAAAATAAAGTTTTTAACGGTAACCGCGTTCTTGTCCTTGCGCGTATAGTCAAGCCCGGCCAGGTCATCATCGCTCAGCTTTCTGTTGTTTACGGCGTTAGATATGAGGTTGTTATTTTTTAATAAATTAAAAAAATAAGGTAATTCTTTCATTTCGTATCGCTTTATTTATTTCTGTAAAATGCTTATCAAAAATATCCGTCATCACACCGGCAGCTTGGGCAATAATCCCCGGTAACCTGTTTAATCAGGATTCCAATCGTTTAAAATTTGTTGTTTTGTATATAATCTGGCTTCTTTATCGTTGAGCTGGTGCGACCAGGCTACCCGTTTATCCGGGCGATACCCCGGGCCGGTATTTTTGTATTCAGCATAATAGGCTGTTTTTTCGTTTTCCGCATTACGCCAATTGTCCCAGCCTGCGTCCATAATCACTCTGCCGAGCTCGCAATATAAATAAACAACTTTGGCGTAAGCCCGCCATGGCCTGCCTAAAGCAAAGGTGCCGTCGGGTGCGTTCCCGGTAACGGTACAGTGCATAAAAACATAACCGTATTGGGTAGTATCGAGCGTTGAGGCGGCAGAAATGTACAACCCGCCTTTTTTGCAGAATATGGTGCAGTGATCAAACAAAGCGGTTGCCGCGCCAAAAATAAAATCCGTTGTACCCTCGATATAGCAATCCTGGTAGTACTCCCTGGCACCATGGCCATTGGTATATATGGTATCCTGGAAACCCAGAAAGCGGCAGCCAAAAAATGCGGCCCTGTCACCGGCTATGTAAATTGCCAGCGCCTGGCCAACAGGCCCAGCCGAGTTTTGGAACGTGATGTTTTTGGCGGTAAAGCCACTGCCGTATACATAAAAACTTGCCGTTCGTGCGGTGCCCAAAGCTACCCCGGCCGAATCTAACCGTAAGGCATAATTATCAAAAACAAGCACCGTATTTTTTACATCTTCGCCGATAAGCGAGATGTTTATTTTATTGAGACCGACAATTATCCGCTCTTTATAGGTTCCTTTTTTTACAAATATTTCCGTCCGTTCAGCGTCATTATTTTTTACCGCGTTAACAGCCTCCTGAACTGTTTTATAATTGCCGCTGCCATCCTGTGCTACCGTAATGCGTCTGGCTCCATATACCTGGTTTAAGCTGGTAAAAATCAAACAGAAAAATAAGAGCTTTTTCATTTTAGTTTACGGGTTGGAGGTTTACTTTGTTTTTGTGATTACCTTAAAGGTGATTAAATTGTACAGAGGTTACCCGAGGTAGCCTCTGTACAAAAGTGTTAATTTTAATAGTTGTAATCCTGGGTTAAAACACCTGCACTTGCATTGATCTGGTTGATATAGATGGGGTACAGCTCACTATGATTGGGCTTGAAAGCAAAGGCGAATAAATTGGTATAAACCGCGTTAAAGCCCGATGTGCCCTGAACGCCAACCCAGTTTACCTTTGTGGTATTGGCCGGTGTTGTAGTCGGGGCTGGTTTATATAAGGAGTTTGCCCATATCCTCGAATCATCGTAGGTATTTAAATTACTGCCATTATATACCGTTGGAAGTGTAGTCCAGTAGTACATAAATTGTGGCAAGGTGGCGCTAAGGCAGTACGGAGCTGGGGAGGCCATGTAGCTTGGTGCATTCATGGCCAATGGCACGGCGGCTCCCATATTAGCCAGGTTTACCTTGGTTTCGGCAATGGCGGCGGTTAACAGGTTCCAGCGGATCAGATCGTATTTGCGGATGCCTTCGCCACCAAATTCGAGGTAGCGCTCACGTACCAGATACTTGAAAAATCCGGTGTAGTCGGTAGGGATGGCGGGCACCAAAGCTTGGTTGCCGCCATGCGCCCGTTTACTTACCTCGTTAACGGCCGATATAGCTGCCTGAGACGGAGCGCCGTTAAGTTCATTATCAGCTTCGGCATACATCAATAAAACATCCGAAAAACGAATTAAGATCCAGTTAATGCCCGATTGCAGCGTAGCCAAGGTAGGGTTTACCGGGTTGCTCCACCATTCCCTTCTGAATTTGCCATCCGGTATATTGGTAATAGCGTGGCCGGTGCGGCTCACCAAATCGTTTTTGGTTTCATAAGGTGCGGCAGTAACATCGCGGCGAACGTCGGTAGAGTCGAAAGAATAATAGTAGGTAGGTAGAATAGATAAGGAACCATTTGAACTCTGGCCAACTTTGGTGCCATTATAAACCCCGATCCGCCCGTCGGTGGTGCCGGTATTGCCACCTTCGGCTATCTGGAACAAAAACTCGCCGTTAGGCTCATTGGCGTTACGGCCGCATACATAAGTTTGCCACAGGGCTTTATAACTTGCGTTAAGCGTATGCTGATCTCTTCGCGCCATAATATCGGCACACTCGTCGCGGGCTATGGTATAATAGGTTTTATAATCAGCGCGGCGTTCCATGGCATTGCTTACCCTGCGTAAAGAATATCCACCACGAAAAAGCGCTATCCTTGCTCTTAGCGCCTTTACTGCAACTTTGGTAATACGTTCGTCGGCGGCATCGCCTAAAGTGGCAATCTCAGTTCTCCAGGGCACCAGGTCTTCGGCTGTTTTCAGGTCGTTAAGCAAACGGTTGTAAATGGTGTCGCGGTCTGTTTTGGGTATAAATAAAGTAGGCATCTCTGCAGAAGGCAGCCATTGCGCCGGCACATCTCCCCAAACCTTTACCAGGTCAAAATAAAACTGCGCCCTTAACGTAAGGGCTTCACCATATAACCTTCGCAGCTCGCCTTTTTCAATTGCGGAGCCCGAACTATATAACGCCATCTGAGGTATTTGCTCAATGCAAATATTGGCGCGCTCAATACCCGAGTAATTGTTGGCATAAGCAGCCGATATACCACCGTTGGTTGAGGTGATATTGTAACGGGCCAGGTCGCGGCGCTCCCCGTCCTGGGTATTGCCGCCCGCTCCCATCATTTCGTCGGTATCGTAGGGGTAATACATGCTATAATACAGCCCGTAAGAGTTTTGCCCCGAAAGGTTATTATAAACTCCGATTACCGCGGCCTTGGCGTAAGGTAAGTTACTAAATACAAATTGCTGGCTGAAAGATGAAACAGGTTCGGGCGAAATGAACTTTTTACACGAAACCAATGCGCAGGAAGCGATGCCGGCAATAACCGCCAGTTTGGTTAGTTGAGGATATATTTTAATTTTCATAGTTGATTCCTTTTAAAATGAAACATTTAAGCCGGCGGTAAATACACGGGCCTTTGGAAATGCGGAATAATCGGCACCCGCTGTAACCGGCGACCCGCGCCTGGTGCTCACATCCGGATCATAACCGGTGTAACCTGTAATAGTGCCCAGGTTGGTGCCTGTAATAAACACCCTGAGGCTTGAAACTTTGATCCGGTTGGTGACGTTGCGGGGAAGGGTATAGCCCAGCGTAACGTTATTTAGGCGGATGAATGAGCCGCTCTCTAAAGCGAACGACTGGTTGTTATCCCACTCAACACTCTGCACGGGTATCCAATACTTTGCATTGCCGTTAAGGGCATTCAGTATATCCGGCGAAGCACCTATTACGCCAACGGCCGCGCTGGGTACGCCCTGCACCTGTACCCCGGTTCTGGGATCAACGGTACGGTACCTGTCGTTAAATGAGCTGAGCAGGTTGGCGCCGTTTGAGTAGGTGCTGGTAAACTCAAGCTTGTTGTAATTGGCCACCTGGTTGCCGTAAGAAAAATTAAGGAAGATGTTGAGGTCGAAATTTTTATAGGCAAAGGTTTGCCCAAAACCGCCTATGCCTTTGGGTAAAGCATGGCCAATTACCGTATAATCTGCCGTGGTAATTTTACCATCAGGTACAACATCAACAAATTTTTGCGTTCCGGGCTGTACCGTTGTTGAAGATATGGACGATGTTGGCACACCTGCCTTCAGCGTATATTTGGTAGTTGCCCAGGGATATAGTGGATTGCTGTAAGGCGTGGCATCAAAATCAGATATTTTGTAATAGCCATCATTCTTTAAGCCATAAAAGGTACCAACTTCTTCTCCCACTTTAACCAGGTAGTCAGCCGGTTGCTGTGATGAGTTGAAAAATCCGGAATTAACGGTGAACGATTGTTGTGCCCCTAAGCTTTTGATAATGTTTTTGTTCCATGCAATATTAAAGTTTCCGGTCCATCTAAAGTTTTTAGTCTGCATAATGGTGCCGTTCAACTGGATTTCGAGCCCGGTATTTTGGGTAGCGCCTACATTCTGCAACTGGCTGCTATAACCGGAGTTTGTAGGTATCACATTACTTAACAGCAGGTTGCTGGTAGTATTACGGTATGCATCCACGGTAAGCTGAAGGCGGCCTTTAAAAAAGGCGACATCTATCCCGATGTTTCTTGATAACTGCGATTCCCATTTTAAGTCGGGGTTACCCAGGCTGGTGGTTGATGCTCCGAAAACAAAAAGGTCATTGAGATAATAGGATTTGCCCGGTGCAAAAAAGTTTCCATAAGAAAACGGACTGATGCGGTTATTACCCACAGAACCATAGCTTAGCCTCAGCTTCAGATCAGATACCAGGTTTTGGTTTTTCATAAAGTTCTCGTCAGATACACGCCAGGCCAAAGAGGCGGAAGGGAAATAGCCCCATTTATTTTGCGGCCCGAAAACAGAACTTGCATCGGCCCTTAAATTAAATGTGGCAAAATATTTACCGGCGTAATTATAGCTCACCCGGGAAAACAGCGAGAAATTTTGGATCGGGATCTCTGATACGGTTGGCGGCTGAACAGTTTGTGCCAGGGAGTAGTTGGCAAAAGCCTGATCCGGCGATGTGCCTATGGGGTAATTGCGCAGGTCGAGGCCATTTACAACGGTATAGGTTTGATAGGTTTCCTGACCCACCAAAACATCGATACTATGCTTTGACCCCATAATGGCGGGATTATTATAATCTAAGGTATTGGAGTTATTGATCGTGCGGACATTGTTATTGGTCACCGTTATCAATGGCTGTTTGCCTCCTGTAGTACGTGCGTTGTAGGTGATGGTATCGTCAAAAGTGCGCATATTGGTGTTGTTATAGTCAATTGCCGCTACCGATCTGAAAACCAATCTTTTGGTGATATTGTAATTGACAGATGCGTTGATATTCAATACATTGTTAGATCGCTTTCTGTATTGTTGTTGCATCTCCTCAAGTGGGTTAATTAACGATAAGCCGTTGCCGCTGGTTGCGGCAGCTTCGGCGGCGTCATAATAATCAAGCGTCTGGTTGGGTACCAGTATGGGCTGATAACGTACAATCTGCCTCAGGTTATTGCTCTGCGCGCCGCCCGCGTCGGCTGTGCCTTGCCCGTCTAACACGTTATTATTGTAACGCACATTAAAACTGATTTTTAATTTGCTGCTGGCCTGGTGGTCAAACCTGAAGTTGATCAACCCTCTTTTATATTGGGTATACAACAGGATGCCTTCCTGATCATTATAAGTGCCGCTTAGGTTATACTGCGTTTGTTTGGTGCCTCCGGATATGCTGATGTTATGGGTTTGCTGCAGGGCATTACGGCCAAACATAATTTTCTGCCAGTCGATGTTGTCAACATTCTGGTAATCGGTTATCCTGCTGTAAGGGTTCCCTGTTTTATAATACCGGGCAATGTAGCTCGTATCGCCGGTTATTTTTGAACGCTCGTATTGAAATTCGAGAAAATCGAAGGGGCCCATCACATCCAGCTCTTTGGGCAGCTTTTGGATAGAGAAGCTGTTATTATAGTTTACCGTTGTTTTTCCGTTGGTATTGGTACCGCCTTTGGTAGTAATAATTACAACCCCATTTGAGCCGCGGGCGCCATAGATGGATGTTGAAGCGGCATCTTTCAATACATCTATCGATTCGATATCCTGTGGTGATAAGGCATTCAGCGCGCCATCAACCTGTATGCCATCCACAATATATAACGGAGAACCGCTTTGTGTTATGGAGGTACGGCCCCGGATGTAAATATCTGCGGAAGCGCCGGGCTGCCCATCGGCAACGGTAACCTGTACGCCTGCTAATTTGCCCTGGAGCGCTTCGGCGGCAGATAATGTTGGGTTATCTTTCAGGTCTTTTGCCGTAACAGATGATACGGCGGTAACCAAATCCCTGCGCCTCACGGTTTGATAACCAATGGCTACGACCTCGTTCAGTAATTTGGAGTCGGGCTCAAGCGACACGTTGATCACTGTTTGGCCGCCCACCTTTATTTCTTTAGGTTTATAACCGATGAAAGAAAAAACCAGTACCGATTCGGTCCCCGGAACTGATAATTTGTAGGTGCCATCCGCAGCAGCGGCAGTAACAATGGCAGTTCCCTTTACCTTAACGTTAACGCTTGGTAACGATTCGCCCCGTTCATCAGTTACCTTACCGCTAATTGTTCTGGTTTGGGCCCAGGCTGAGCCCAAAAGGAACATGAGCAAAGTTTGTAGTAAAACTTTTTTCATAATTTAATTTGTTTTTGAAGGTTTAAGGTTCATCGGCACCATTTGATGTATGCCCATTAGCCCGGTTAATAATATAATTGGTTGGCTGGTATAACCTGCCGGGTTTTCCCGGTACCGGAGATGGATGTTACAGGCTATATGCAGCGCTACAAACGTAGGCAGGAGGGTGTGCAGAGGTGTTCGAAATTTGATCGAATTTGTTCAAATTTTAATATAAAATGCGTGAAATAAGGCTTTGAATGCGGTTTTACGCTTTTATTGATATCGACTTGAGATAGTCGGTTGGTGATTGATGATAAAGCTCTTTAAAACAAGTGCTGAAATACCTGGAGTTATTGAAACCTACGGCGTATGCTATTTCGGTCATGTTATTTTGGCCGGCATCTAACATTTGCTTTGCTCTTTTCAGGCGCATCTCCCTTACAAATTCAACAGGGGCCATATTGGTGAGGCTTTTAAATTTTTTATAAAAAGCCGAACGGCTCAAATTAACCGCCTCAGAAACGGATTCGATATTAAACTCAGGATCAACCATTCGATCCTCGACAATTTGGATGACCTTTTTCAGAAATATTTCATCGTGCGAGGTGATTACGATCTCGGCCGGGCTAAGCGAAATGGTTTTTTTGCCGCTTAAAAGAGTATCAAATATTTTTTTGCGCTGCCTGATCAGGTTTTCTATCGATGCCAGTAAAAAGCCGTTATCAAAAGGTTTGGTGATATAGGAGTCGGCCCCGTATTTTAATCCTTCTATCTGGTTTTCAATCGAAAACTTTGCCGACAATAGCACGACTGGGATATGGCTCGTCAGGATATTGTTCTTTAACTCATCAAGCATTTGTATGCCATCCATTTTAGGCATCATTACATCGCTCAACACCAGGTCGGGTAATAAATTGATTGCTTTTTGTAAACCTTCCTGCCCATTTTCGGCAACTTCTACACGGTAAAGGCTACTGAGTTGTGCTGCTAAAAACATCCGCAGATCGTTATTGTCTTCAACCAATAAAACTAAGGGCACGTTTACGTCATGTTGATGTTTGGGATGATGAATGGTTTGTAATAACATACCCTCCATAGTTTCCTCAAACTCATGAGGTACTTCGGGCGCATCAACAAAAACCACATCGGCAGTTGCAAAATGTTCTTTTCCGGCTTTCAATTCGATGGATACAGTGAGGCCTTTATCGGTATTATTTTTCGCAGAAATTTTACCCTGATGAATAGCCACCAGCTCTTTGGCTAAAGCAAGGCCTATACCGGTGCCTTTCAGGTTTTTGCTCTCGTTGTGGTCTCCTTCATAATACAGCTCAAAAATGTCCTGCAGTTTGTTTTCCGGCACGCCCTGGCCCTGGTCGGCTATCTCAATCAATACCGGGGCATTTGCATACGCCTGTCCAATCAGCACTTGTATAGTTTTGTTGGCCGGGCTAAACT
Source organism: Mucilaginibacter paludis DSM 18603 (assembly GCF_000166195.2). Classification (NCBI taxonomy): domain Bacteria; kingdom Pseudomonadati; phylum Bacteroidota; class Sphingobacteriia; order Sphingobacteriales; family Sphingobacteriaceae; genus Mucilaginibacter; species Mucilaginibacter paludis. Next base: position 7,871,832 of record NZ_CM001403.1, on the reverse strand, counting down.
TAAAGGCATTGGCCAGCAGGTTATAGATCACAACATCAATTTTTTCGGCATCTATCCAAAGCAATACAATATCACGGCTGGCGGTAATTTGAAGCTCAATATGTTTTTCGCGGGCCAGGTCGGTAAAATATTCACTTATTTTTTTCACGAACGATACCATATCTACCTGTGAAACCCGGAGTGTAGCTTTGCCGCTCTGCGCCTTGCGCAAATCAAGCAACTGATTAATAAAGCGCACCATTCGCTTTGCATTTTTGCGCACAACGTGGATGTGCTCAACGCCCTGAGCTGATAGTTTTTCTTTATCGAAGATCTCTTCTATCGGGTTCAGTATCAACGTTAGGGGGGTACGCAGTTCGTGCGATACGTTGGTGAAGAAGCCTACCTTTAAATCGGCCATCTTTTGTTCAACAGCTATCCGGTGCCTGAGTTTAAGCATGGTCAAGGCAATGCGGCGTACTATGGCTATTGCTATCGATAAGATGACCATGTAAATGAGGTATGCCCACCAGGTACACCACGGCGGCGGTAAAATGGTTATGGATAAACTTTTATAGGGCGTGTTTAAATAAAGATCGGCCGCGGTGCTCTTCACTTCAAACTTATAATCGCCCGGTGGCAGGTTAGTATAAGTAGCCCGCCGCTGCCCTTTGTTGTCGTGCCAAAGGTTATCGAAACCCAGCAGGCGATAAGCATAGTTTTGTTTGCTTGTTAACCGGTAATCCAATACCGCATAGTCTACCGCGATGATATTTTGGTTGTACTGAAGCCGCAAGCCGGATGTTTGATCAATGTTTTGCTTCAGGATACCGCCGCTTTGATCCGGAAAAATATCATTGTTGTTCACCTGCAAATTGGTGAACGCCATATTAACAAAAATTTTAGGGCTGAGGATGCTCCGCGGGTTGAAGGATACGTAGCCGGTAATGCCGCCAAAAACCAGGTTGCCGTTAGGGAGTTTCAGGCTCGATGATTCGGAGAAACCTGTTTTGGGGAGACCATCGTACGAATCGTAATTTCTGAACTTGTCGCTTTGCGGGTTAAATTTAGAAAGTCCGTTCTCTGTTGCCAGCCACAAATTGTTATCGTTATCTTCAACGCAGCTTAAAACATAATCGCTTGTTAAGCCATCTTCGGTGGTGTAAACTTTAAAATTCAGCTTTTTAAATGGATTATCGCCAATGGCTTTATCCAGGCCTCCGCCCGATGTGCATAGCCACATTGCAGCTTTGGAGTCGCGGTAAATAAACTGGATATCGTTTTTACTTAAACTTGTTCTGTCGCCTGATATCTTGCTGAAACCAGCAAACCTCGAATGATCGATATGATATTGATCGGGATCAACAATGAGCAATCCATCCGTGGTTGCCAGCCAGATATTTCCCTTAGCATCTTCTTTTAAATTCCGGATCTTCAGGAACGATTTTTTTGGATAATTTTTAAAACAGTTTTTGATGTTCAAAAATCTGATCCACCCGTTTTGCTCGTCAACTAAATTTAGTCCGCTTTCGTAGGTACCCACCCAAACACGGCCTTGCCTATCCTCCAGCAGCGAATAAATTACGTTGCTGTTTAAGCTGAAAATATCATTCTTGCCGGTTTCAAAATGAGTTAATTGATAGGCTGTTTGTTGTGCATTTACCGGCACAGCCCTGAACAAGCCGTTGCTGCGGGTGCCTATCCATACGCAGCCTTTTTTATCCTGCAAAATGGCATAAATTACGCCTATGCCATCCTTTGGGGTATTTAAAAAAGATACGGGTACTTGCTTGTCGTTTTTGTAGATGTATAAATTACCCGACTTGGATGCCAGCCACAATCTGTTTTGGCTATCATAACATAAACCACGTATTTCATTATCAGACCGGTTGACGGTGTTGGTGACAATAAGTTTCTGGTTGAAATCGTTGCGCTGAAAAACAATTTTATTCAGGCCTTTATCATCGGCATTTAACCACAATACCCCGGCGGGGTCCATATAAGTGCAAACAATAATATTTGAAAACCAGTGATTGCCAGAGCCCGGCTCGTCGTAAAAATAGTCTACATTATCGGTAACAGGGTTGTAGTATCCAAAGCCACCATGATCCATACTCACCCATACCGATCCGTTGTTATCCTCAATTACTCGGTAAAATTTAACGTAATGATCAAAAAAAGCGTCCGTTTTTTGATTGAATCCTTTGAATGATTTGCGCTCCGGATCAAACTTTACAATGCCGTATCGGTCTGCTTCAAGCCATAGCAAGCCGCGCTTATCCTCATACAAAGAAAAAAATTGCCCCGCCTGCGGCATGGTAAATAAGCTGAAAGCCCTGTTTGATCGTTGTATTTTAATCACTTGCGCGCCGGAAGACGTGGCGTAAACACAATTATTTTTTTTGGAAACGATCAGTTGATTGATGCTGTTGTCCGTTAACTTTAACTCCGTAAATTGTTTTGTTGATTTGGGGATGTAAATTAAGCTTCCGGCCCTGGTACCCAGCCAAATGGTATCTTTGGTATCCTCGGCGCAGGTTAAATCGTTTCTGCCCGAAAGCGTGCTGCTCGTATATTTCCCGAACCGGTTTTTAGCAATAAGGCAGATGCCGTTAGCTGTGCTTATCCAAACATTGGATTGTTGATCCTGATGAAAAAACTGAATGGTATTTGATGGCAAACTTAAGCTGCGGCCCAGCCCTTGTGCAAACCTGGTACAATGTGGGTGTACTGCGTCGGGTTCGTCAATCAAAAAAATACCTTCTTTTTTGGTGATAAGCCAGATGCGCCCATTTTTTGATAACTCCATCCTGGTGAAAATGGGCTGGGAGCCCCTGTTGAAAGGAGCGCCGGCCTCAATAGCCAAAAATTGTCCGTTTTTTTTATCAAACCTGTATACGCGGTTATCATAAGCTTGTACCCATAAAAAACCGGCCTTATCTTCAATAATATTTTCTATCCTGTTGTTGCGCAGGCTTGATGTATCGCCGGGTTTGGATTTATAAACCACAAAATTATGCCCGTCAAACCTGTTTAAACCATCCCAGGTGCCAAACCACATAAAGCCCTCCCTGTCTTTGAGCATGCACATAATCCGGTTGTGCGACAGGCCATCTTCAGTAGAATAATGTTCTATTTTGCACTTTAACTGAGCATCAGCGCAAAATGCCATGCTTAAAAAAAATGCAATAACGCATATAGTTAAAACCTTTGTAGCAGGCATAATTTAAGTTAAGCAATAACGACCACTTCTTTATTTTGAGGAAGTATATCAGGTAGTACGAATAAGTTTATATGGTTATACAGGTCAATTATACGTTCATTTTATGATAATTGCCTAAGATAAATGAAAATAAATACGACTATTGCCGAAAGTGCTTGAGCACAGAATGTAACTGTTGATATCCATTCTACGGCGCGCTGCGATAGGAGAGAGAAGTGCCCCAGAAAAGGTATTTTAGGGGGGCGCGTATAAGATAGAAGTAAAATAGCGTATGATAAGTGCCAACCTTATCACACACTATTGATATCAATTTCTTTCAGCTGGGTCAGCTAAACTACCGCCGGTACGGTTAACCTTAACCAGCAACTTGATAGTGATCGGGTATTTATTTGAAAAATTGAACAAGGCATCGATAACGTTGGCCGGTGCAGATGTATTGACCACCGGCGTGGTTGCATTTACATCAACGCCAAGGCGTTGACCGTCATTGCCGACAGTTTGATAAGAGTTAGGAATGTATTGGATATAATTTGCCCCTTTAACCAGCCAGGGCGATATAAAAATATGGTCGTACCATGATTTGGCGCCTCCGCTTGTGCCGCAGGTGTTCGGGATACTGGCAGACAGCCGGGTTGATGTGGTTAAATACGGTTTGAAGGAGGCCGGGTTGCTATCCCAGTCCGTGGGATATTGCAAAAAAAATCAGACTGATCCCTTTAAATAATTCACCTGTTCCAAAAAATGAGAACAAGTGAATTATTATTAAATAGGTGTTTATATCATACACCTAATAAGCATCCTGAATATTGGAGTTCGCCCAAAATGTTTTTATAATGGACGATTTTGGAGCACCATTATTCGGAATCACGTCAAAAGATATTCTAACAGCAACTTGTGGATTTGGGTTTAAATCTCTTTGAAATTGCAATTGGAGGGTAACGGGCTCATCGTCATCATCTAACGCTTGTGTAATCGCAGTATATGTACCAACCTGCTCCAAATTGCCAGTAGTCTGGAAGCCATAATAAGGAGTAGGGTCGGCATTCTGAATTGCTACTACAAGTGCATTGATATTCGCAATATGCGCTCCCGTGGAGCTAGTATTAATTACTGCCGGATTGAATTTAAGAATCTGATCCATACCAGTAGTTAAAGTATAGGTAGTGGTATAATAACCTTGGCCATCAGGTGTATGATTCCGTTTTATCTGTACCGTTGGCCGGGCAGACAAATTAAACATTCCGAGAGGTTGATTGTAAAGTGGAATGTAGTTCTGGGCATTTGAAGTTATAATTGAGCCTGGTACATAAACAGAAGTAGGGCTTGATGGGAATGAGCCGCTACTTGTTTGGGTACCCTTTAATGTAATAGTAGAGTTTAAATTTAAGTTCATTGTTGGCGTACTATTACTTGTGCCTCCAATTATGGCACTAAATATACCAACTATCGCACCGGGTATGTTTCCTGTTGCAGCACCTAATGCAGAAGAAACAGCATCTTTAATTTTTGTAAAGATAACATTGGGCAATCCCACTTTGTTGTTTACGTCACCAGTTTGTGAAACGTTATTTAGTATTTGGCTGCCAATAAAACTGACAGCGGCCTTACCTGCGACAGCCCCTCCATTTTGCAGCGCTGTATTTAGAGGGTCGGAAGGTGCTCCTACGGCGGTTTTTATAGTGCCTGTTTCTGTTCCTCCTAATGATATAGTACTAACACTGTTGTAATTTGTAAACCAACTTAGCTGTATATCCTGATAGCCTAATGTAGTAACCTGGGGGTCGTAAGCCATTTCGTACTGTAGCATATACCATTTGTTTGTGGCTAATGGCTGTGATCCGTCTGCAGGGGCAGGTTCAATTTGTGAAAAACTTAACTGGTTTTGAGCCGGATCAACAATATCCGTACCTAAAAAATTAAGCATAGAAGAACTGTGGTTTGATACAACTTTTAATCCATCCACAATATAAGTTGACGGATAATTGAAAGGTGTAGTAGTATATAAATATATTCTCATTAATCCTCTGTAAGTATTGTATAGAATGAAATATGGATTTGTAAGGCTACCGCTTGCATTGGCGTCAAATGTATTGTATACGAGTATCCATCCATCGGCTGCTTTGTGATCATTTGCAACATCAATGCCGTATACAGAAGTAATGCTTCCTTGACCTACCCATGGTGGGGGTATTTGGGCTTGGCCGGCAGGTGTTGGCATCCAATCTACTGTTTCCCAGTCAAAAGTAACTGGCGTGACTGCGTAAGACGAAATAGTATTTGGGATAGCGTACTTATTATTCGACGATTTAATTGTTTCTTTTTTGCACCCAAGTGGTGTTAATAACAACAAAGAGCTCAAAAAAAAGAATGTTTTTCTTAATGTAATTTTGTTTTTCATGGTTAAGAGTAAGATGTAATATGATTGATTTTATTAATTATAATGCTATTGATTTACTGTTATTTTATTCATAGGCTTATTATTTATTAACATTATTATATAGCTCTATTTAAACACGGGGGTTGCAAGAATATAAAACTTCTATATTATCCTAATTTTTTTCTGCCGGATCATTTAAACTACCGCCGGTACGGTTAGCCTTAACCAACAACCTGATGGTAATGGGATATTTATTGGAAAAATTAAACAAGGCATTGATAACGTTAGCTGGGGTAGACGTATTGGTTACCGGTGTGGTAGAATTCACATCAACGCCGAGGCGTTGACCGTCATTGCCGACAGTTTGATAGGAATTGGGGATATATTGGATATAATTTGCCCCTTTAACCAGCCAAGGCGATATTAAAATATGGTCGTACCAGGATTTGGCGCCTCCGCTTGTGCCGCAGGTGTTCGGGATACTGGCAGAAAGCCGGGTTGACGTGGTTAAATACGGTTTGAAGGAGGCAGGGTCGTTATCCCAGTCCGCAGGATATTGCAAAACCTTATCTACGCCAAAAGGCGGGTCGCTCATCTGGGTACCCGTATCTGCGGCGCTAATAATGGCTTGATAACCGGCTTCGATGCTGTTATGCTGGTTAAAATCGCCCATGTTGATCAGGTTTGGCAAATAAGCAAATTTACTTCGCAGGGCCTGCATCTCCTGTGTTTCCTGCTGATCGCGAATGGCGTTCGGCGAGTTACCCGATTGCGTGTGATTCACCAGTACGTACAAAAAGGTTGTATCGTGAGTGATGCCCAGATTAGGATCGTTATAGTAAAGCTTATACAAATTAAAGTCAGATACATTTTTAACAATGGTTGTCTCGTTAACAAAACTCAGCTTTTGCCTGTTGTAAAAAAGGACGGACATTTTGTTGTCGTTACTAAAGTTGGTGGGGGTAGCATAGGCGTATCGCCCGGCAAAAGTGGCGTTTAATACATTGTCAGTAATCTCAGCAGCATAATTAAGTGCTCCCGTGGCTGAAAGCGAAAAAGCATTCATTTTTTCGCAACTCAATAAATCAGGCTGCGTATATTGAATAATAGTTTTAAAATAATTATCCAGATCGGCGATATTGCCCTGGCAGCCGTCGCCAAAGTTAAGTACGTTGTAAGCCATTACTTTTAAAGTATCTGTTTTATACACCGTATTGGGCAGGGGTGTGGTGTTTGTCGCAGACTTAGCGGCTGTTACAGATGAACTGTTAGTTGAGGATTTGGAACAATCTCCCAATAAAAAAATAAGGCTGAGACCTGTTAAAATGGAGTGAAGTAACTTCATTTGATTTGTTGGTCAGTATTGTTGAGTAGGTAAATGATCATACTTGCTTTTTGATAATTAAAATTTGCCCGCTAAGCCACTTTGATATCAAAAGGCTCAAAATGAGTTTTATGTTGCAACTCATTTTGGGCCAAGTGCTTATAATTAATGTTGGTTTCCTGTACCGTTAAACTGGTAACAGCCCAGGTCTGCTCCAGGCGGCGTTGCCTCAGTCAGCCCATAATTGGGATCTATGGGAACAACAATTAAGGGAACAACAGCAGTATAACCTTTTCCACGTAATGGCGAACTTGCCTGGAGGTGGAAATCGAAATTGCCAATGGCGCTGTAGTCAATTGCATTAGTTCCTGATGGGATAGGCAACGGGAAGTTGACAAACATCGGGTTGTTAGCTCCGATCAGGGGCGTTACACTGGCGACACTAATTGGGTCGCCTAAAGCATAGTTTGCTGGTAGAAAGGATGATGGGGTAGGGATATCCGTAGGTTGCGGTTGAGTGTTGTTACCCAAAGGATAGATGTTTTGCAGAGAGTGCAAGTTATCGCCATAATTGAAATTATAACCATACTTTAAATTGGCAAAATCGGCAGGCGGGTTACCAACCACGCGGAAACCTACGCGGCAATTCACATTCACGTTATTATAGAACATCCCGCTTGCTCCTTCCTCGTAATTAATGTTAGCGCCTTTCAAATCGGCCGAAGAACGCCACCCACAACTAACGAATGTGCCATTATACATAACGATATTAGTTTCTGAAGATCCTACCGGCGCGCCTTTATTTGAAGCTTTTTGGGCATTGGTTGCTGTGCCGATAAAAAAGTTGTAAGCCATGGTACCAACTGTGCCCCCTTTAACATTTACGCAATCGCCTCCGGCAGGACCGCATTTTTCAAAGGTACTTCTAAACACGGCTATCTTACCGTTGGAGATGCGCATAGCATCATCTGTAGCGCCATATAGCCAGCTGTCCTCAAAAACAAATACACCTTTATAATTTTGAAAAAGCATTGAAAAAGAAGTCTTGGCAACCTGTCCCACAGCAGCTCCAGCAGTGCCATAAGCAGCTCCGGCAAAATCAATATGTGTCCATTTAAATACCATCAACGGACAACTTGGGCCACCCATAATTCCCTTCCAAAATCCATAGTAAGCAGAATCGGTTACGGAATTAACGCCAACCGCGTCGGTTTTTTTAACGCCCTTCACCGTAAATGTGATAGGATTGGTTCTTGTTCCCAAACTCAGCAGCGTACCCTGAACAATGACCCCTGATTTCGCCGTACGATCTGCGTATATTGTTACTCCGGGCTGGATAATCAAGGTATCACCGGCATTTATTGTGACATCGCAACCCAAAATATAAGTTTTGCCTGCTAACATCGTTCCCTTGATGGAGCCGCACAATGGCGCGGCATCGCTTATCGGATGTGCCGGTGGAGATACATAGGTTGATATATCATGATGTTCTCCGTTCCATTTTGAACATCCCGCAAACAGCATTGCCAAGGCGGCAAAAGCAACAGTTAAAATATTTTTCATTGTTAGTTGTTAATCATTAAAATTTATATCTCAAACCAGTTAGGAATGATACCTTGTAGATATCTTTCTGAATTAATATTTCTTCAGCATTGTCTTGGGCTGGGATAGGTATCACCTGTCCTACAGTAGACGAATGTTTCAGAAATAGTCGGTTTGAAGCATTAGTGAGGTTGTTGACTTTTCCGTAGAATGACAGCTTTTTGATAAGGACTTTCTCAAAAGAAAAGTCAACCTGGTTGTATTGCTTTTGCCATACATCCAGATCTGCATAATTGGATACCTGGGCTATGCGCTCACCTGTAAATACATAAGCCAATTGCATATCCAAACCGATTTTGCTGCTCTTAAATAATAACGACAGGTTTGCTATGTTTTTGGCTTGGCCTTGTAATGGCCTCGTCTCGTTCACGTAAATAGGAACGGCTGAAACTTTTGACAGTTTTGGGGTAGTTACCTTCGATTGAGTAAAGGTATAATTAGCGGATATACCTAATACACCGAAGTATTTAGTCAACTGCCCTTCAAAACCATAGTTGGTAGCCTTGTCTGTATTTTGTGGCTGAATGTATTGCAGGCTTGGCGCACCTGTTTTAAATACCGACTGAGCAGACGCGCCATTCACGTTGATCAATTCGATTGGGTTTTGTATGTCTTTATAAAAAGCGCCTAACAATAACTGGTTTGAACCGCCTGGAAACAGCTCATATCTAAAATCATAATTTTCTGCCCTTGTGTGTTGTAGTTCAGGATTTCCCACCTGGTCATAAGTATCACCTGCAATTTTGGTTGGTGCAAGTTCACTGAAACTTGGTCGGCTTATAGATTTAAAATAGGACAGGCGTAAATTTTGAACATCGGAAAGCGCATATTTTAAATTGGCACTTGGTAATACATCGGTATAATTGATCCTTCCGTTTTGAGCTGATGTGTTCACCGACTGCGTAGTCGCATAGTCTTGCGCGGTGTTTTCAACCCTTACTCCACCAATAATTTGTAACTTATCAAGCAACATAAATTTGGTCTGTAAATACTCACCAGTTACATTTTCATGAAAGGTATAGTCGTTACCATCTGTTGAACTTGCACCATCCCCGGTTGCCTGTCCGGCTTGATTGAACGCTAATTGTATGGCGCTTAGATTGCCATTATAAACCTGGTTAGGTGGATTTGCCGTTAGCGAATAGCTGGCATAATAATTACTTCTGGTTTTATGACGATATAATCCCCCAAAAGACAGCTCCACATCGCGATCCACAATTTTGGGATTATAGATGAAATTGTAATATCCGGCTACATCCTGATCGGTATTGTGCTGCCATTTATGGCTAATGCTGGCCGCAACGTTTGTAGTACTGTCTATATTCCCGTGAGTATCTCTCAAGCCGGTATGATTGATCTGGTATTCAACCTGGTCGGGCATATTCCTTTTCGCGATAGAGTATACACCATTCCAGTTAAATTTTAATTTATCGGTCAACTGGTGCTCGCCTTGCAAAGTGCTGTTGTACAGGTTCTGATAAGTCCAGGTGGTCCTGTTTAAAGTACGGTAGGTAATACCCTGCTTGCTGGTAGTGGTAATCAAATCGCTATCAGCGGTAAAGCGGTCCTGGTATTCGTTTTGCTTAACGTACAAATTGTATAACGAGATCTTATTTTTGCTGTTAAATACATAATCGATCTTGTTATGTAAACCCACACGTTCGGTTTGTGTGGAAAACTTACGGTTATAAATATTGGAGATAGAGGGCGTGTTGGCTGGCGAATAGCCCGGTTCGGCATTCGGTACAAGGTAGGTTGAGTTTGATCCGCGGTAGAAGTTTTGATAACTTCCGGATACCACCACTCCCAGTTTATGATTTAAAAACCTGTCGCCTATAGTAATACCCAAGGTTGAATTCACCGGATTGGATTTAGGAGTTGAATACAGCGAATTGACCTGGTAATCTTTAGTAGTTGAAATATAACTATTACCGTTAATTTCTGCCGGAGATTGTTTATTGATACTTGAAGTATTGAAGCTATCAAAAGGCCGGTTACCCGAAAATAAGAACGAATAACCTGCGGAAGCGTTTACGTTTAAAAGTAGCCTATCAGGTGCCGACTTCATCACCAGGTTCATCACACCACCAATCGCATCACCTTCCATATTGGGTGTTAATGCCTTAATCACTTCCAGTCTTTCCAGAATTTCCGAAGGGAAAATGTCAAGAGGTACAAAACGGTACTGATCATCCGGACTTGGGATTTTGATACCGTTAACCAAAACAGTGTTATACCTTTGGTCCATACCGCGAATGATGGCATATCTTCCTTCCCCACTTGTTGAACGCTGGATGGTAACTCCGCTCATACGCTGTAGTGCGTTTCCGACAGTTACATCAGGTAATAGCTGAATGGTATTGGAAGACAAGATATTCTCGATGTTGTTTGAGCTTTTCTCCAGGCTTCTGGCTGCGCCATCACTTTCTTTGTTGATCTTTTCGGTCACATTGATTTCAGTCAACGAAGTTAGATCATCAACCAAAGAAACATTTACAGTTGTAACTCCGGCCTTGGCCTCAACGGTGTACGTTATCGAGGTTTTGAAACCAACGAACTTAACCTGTAGCAAATAAATACCAGGCCTTAAATTTTTAAATTGGTATGATCCGTCGAGGTTAACTGGGGCGTAGAGGTTTCTGATGCCTTGCTTCAATTCTACCGTGGCGCCAGGGAGCGGTTCGCCGTTTTTTCTATCTGTTATTTTTCCTTTGATAATTTGCGCATTTACTGCAGTTGCCAGGAAAAGCACGAACAGAAAAGGTAACGCGATCTTTTTAAATAAGTAATGATAAGACATATTCCAAATTGATTTTCCGCAAAGAAGCGCATTGAAAACTGAAGAAATTCTGAATTTTCTACGCTGATATCAACATATAACCTATTCTTAATATTGAGTTAATAATCAGATTTTTAAGATTAAAATGGCATTAAAATAAGGCGCATTATTAGGAAGCTGATTAGAATTTACAGTGTGTTTTTGGTCGTTTTTATGCACTTAAATATTTAGAAATACGCGGTTATTTTTGAGTGCTTAAGCAAAGTTATTTTTGGGTATGTATGTGTTGATCGGAAGGTATTAAGTGGTTATGGATATGGTCACCAATAAAAAGCCTAAAAAACGATTGGCCTTACTGGGCAGATAGCCAAACTTCTTTTTAAACGCCACAGTGAAATGATGGGCATTTTTATAACCAATAGCATGGGCAACTTCGCTGACTGTACAGCCGGGTGATAAGAGCATTGTCTTTGCTTTTTCCATTCTTAATTCCAATAAATATCCAAAAACTGTTGTCCCGAATATTTCCTTAAACCCTTTTTTTAGTTTAAAATCATTGAGCCCAACCTTGTGCGCCAATTCAATTAAGGAGCATGGTGTCTGTAGGTTTTCACCGATCAACATTTTTGCCAGTTGAAGCTTTTGAATGTCATTAGGTTTAACAAAGGTATTGGAGCTTGCTTTATCTTTCTGCTGAAATTGTTCCAGGTCAATAAAAGCCAGTTCAAGCACCTTTGCTTGCAGAATTATTGGGTGCAGGGTCTTATTTTCCGCGTATCGGCTTATCGTATTGATGATATCACTCATTGGCGGTGTTGTTAATCTTCCTGGCAACCACTTTGATTTACTGCTGATACTATTTTGCAGTGGCGATACCGTTTCGGCAAAGCGTAACTTTGTAATCAACCTCCCCGTTAAGCAAACTAAAAATAGTTTTACGTTGCCTATTATGTTTACGGCAAGGTTCTCTTCTCCGGGATTTAACCAGGCTTGATGACTCCCAGCCATGAATGTACCTTTTTGAGTTTCGCTGACCGCGTTTTGAAAAGTCAACTGGCCTTGTAATGTAAAGTTCATCATCCACGCATACTCATTCATCTGCAGTGTAACAGGTATACTATCGGTACAGCTAATCATAACCAGGAAAACGGCTATACCTTCAATCATCAACGTTTCTATTTTCAATTGACACCGGTCATTTGCTTCTTCAATGATTTTGATTTCCAAGGCATCAGTCTGATAGCCGGTATGGTTAAAAACAAATCCTTCAGATGGGAAAGTAATTTTGAGCATAGTGTAAAATCCGTTTAGCGTTTATTTAAATCCTTTTGACGTTGACAGCCTAATGATAAACAGGCCAAATTTGCGTCATTATTTTTAATTAGTCTAAATAAATGTTTATAAAGTTTTGTGTTTTCGTGGCCCTCGTGACAGGTTTTGAGGTTCACGGGCAAAATGCCGCCCCAGTAAAAAAGGATAGTATCAATAATAAGCAATTAAAAGAGGTAGTGATTACAGGAACCCGTACTCCAAAAAGTTTGCAGCAGGTACCGATACCCATTACTCGGATTACGGGCGAAGAGATCAGGAAAGGCGGGTTGGTGCGGCTAAATGAAGTGCTTTCTGAGCAAACGGGGATAAGTATTCTGGATGATCCGCACGGGCAGGGTATCCAACTGCAAGGGTTTGATCCGGCCTATACCATGATCCTGATAGATGGCTTGCCATTAATTGGCCGTACTACCGGGATATTGGAATTATCCCGTATCACCACCAATAATATCAGCCGGGTGGAGATTGTTAAAGGGCCCACTTCATCGCTTTACGGTAGCGAGGCTATGGCGGGTGTAGTAAATATCATCACCAGCGAACCGGAAAAGGGTGTAACAGGAGGATTGGGTGCCCGGTATGGCACCAACCAAACAGTGGACCTGAACGTTAATACGGCTTACAAAAATGAAAAGTTCTATCTATTGGGCTTTGCCAACCGGTACAGCAGCCAAGGCTATACCCTTCAACCTTCGGCTGGCGTTCCTACTGTTTCGCCGTTTGCAGGTTATACGCTCAATGGCAAAGCAGCTTATCAAATAGATAATCAAACAACGCTGAAGCTTTCGATAAGATATTTTACCAATGATCAGCAGAACAAGTACCTGGTTGATAATCGTTACGCGGGTGGGAGAGGCACCGAAAAGGATTTTAACATTGCCCCGGTTATTACCCGGCAGTTTTCGGATAAATTATTCTCCACGATACAACTATACAAATCGACCTATAAAACCAATACCGATGTGCGGTACAATGATAATGGTGAAGTATATGATCAAACCTATTTTAACCAGACTTTTAACCGTGCCGAACTACAAAATGATTATACTTTAAGGGATAATATGAAGCTCACTGCCGGAGCCGGTGGGCAGTATGAAACTGTAGAGGCTACACGTTATACCCAACTGCAATCTTTTACTTCCGGCTATGCTTATTTTCAGGCCGATTGGATAGCCTTTAAAAAACTGGATATTATAGCAGGTGGTAGATATGATATGCATAGCGTTTACAAATCGCAGTTTAGCCCCAAGTTGGCGGTCAGTTATGCACTAAATCCCCAATTTACTTTGCTGGCTTCAGTTGGTAAGGGCTACAAAGCGCCAGATTTTCGGCAACTTTATCTCAATTTTACCAATGCCGAGGTGGGCTACAGTGTTTTTGGCTACGAAGAGGTGGGGCCCGGCATTCAGCGCTTGCAGCAACAGGGGCAGATACAGGCGGTGCTGATTGACCCGTTGACGCTAAAAAGCCTGAATGCCGAAAGTTCTACCGCGTTTAACCTGGGTTACCGGTACCGTCCAGGCGGTAAGCTATACTGGACAGCCAACCTTTTTCGCAACAATATCACCAACCTGATTGAAACGGCTGTAATCGCTATCAAAACTAATGGGCAGTCTGTTTACTCTTATTTCAATCTCAATAAGGTTTATACCCAGGGTATAGAAACAGATTTGAGCTACCAATTATTTAAGCCGTTACAGGTTGCGGGCGGCTTTCAATACCTGGAAGCCAACGATCAGGATGTATTGAACCAGATTGCAGCGGGTCAGGTTTTTACCAAAGACCCAGCGACCAATCAAACCAAGCTTGTTAAAAGGCAGGACTACGGCGGCCTGCTTGGCCGCTCGCGCTACACCTGGAACTTAAAGGTGAACTATAAGGAGGCAAAAACAGGCATCAATACGGCGCTAAGAGCCATTTACCGCGGGCGTTACGGCTATAAGGACACCGATGGTAACGGCATCCTGAACCGCGATGACGAGTATACTAAAGGTTATCTGCTCATTAACGCCTCGCTCTCCAAACCTCTGTTTAAAGATGCCTTACGGGTGCAACTTACCGCCCAAAACCTTTTTAATCATCGGGATCCGCTGGTTATCCTGAACCTGCCGGGGCGGCTGGTCTATGCGGGCTTCACTTACAATTTTGCAAATCACATAATTCAATAATAATCAAACAAATAAACCCATGAACAAATTAACAACTTTATCTTTAGCCTTAGCTGGCGCGGTTACTTTATTGGCATCATGCAGTAAAAACAATGATGACGTGGCTCCTGCAGTAAGCAAGCTCAGCACTAAAACAGTCGCAGATCTTGACGGATCAAAGGGAGCGGTATATTATAGCCTGTCAACCGGTGCCCAGGTTACCGGTGCCGATACCGCTACCACCAAATGGGATATCAAATTCAATAAAACAAGCATCTTGATCAATGGCGGCACATCGGGTACAGGAACCTCGCAAGCACAGGTAGCAAGCAGCACTTTTGAGTCGCTCACGGCGGCACCGACAACCGGGTTTAAAACAGATGCCACCGGTGCGCCTGCCATATCGGGCTGGTATACTTATACTGCCACTACCGAACCTCAGCATGCTATCCTGACTGTGCCCGGCAAGATCATCGTAATTAAGACCAGTGACGGTAAGTACGCCAAGGTGGAAATGATTAGCTATTACAAGGGTAATCCTAACACAACCACAGCTACTTTTGCCGATTTAACAACAC
Source organism: Mucilaginibacter paludis DSM 18603 (assembly GCF_000166195.2). Lineage (NCBI taxonomy): Bacteria > Pseudomonadati > Bacteroidota > Sphingobacteriia > Sphingobacteriales > Sphingobacteriaceae > Mucilaginibacter > Mucilaginibacter paludis. The sequence continues at coordinate 7,856,494 of NZ_CM001403.1, read as the reverse complement.
GCCCCGCATCAAGTTATTATACCTTCCGCTATGCTTACCAGGGCGATGGCACAACCAGCTTTCAATAATAATGTACAGCAAAATACAATGATTCCAGATCCCCGGAAGGGAAACTTTTAAATTTTAAAAAAATGAAAAAAATAATAACATTGATGGTACTGACTGTACTTGCCCTAACTGCAAAAGCCGGAGCAATATCTAAGTTGGCCGCCAATCAGAAGATTATCTCGCTCAACGGAACGATTAGTGAAATATTAGCAGGCCTGGGTTTGGAGCCTAATATTATAGGTACAGATATAACCAGCAATTACCCCGAAAGCCTGAAACGCAAGCCCAAAGTAGGACATAACCGTAATATTTCGGCCGAGGGCATCATCGCGCTTCAGCCCGATGTGGTAACGGGCATAACCACCGAGATTAAACCGGAACTGGCTGCACAGCTAAAAACTGCGGGAATCAAATTGGTTTTGTTTACCCAGGATTTTTCGGCTGATGGCACGCGGAAGCTGATTAAAGAAGTTGCCGGAGCATTTGGCGCGCAGCCCCAGGCCCAAAAACTGATTGCCAAGCTGGACGCCGACCTGGCAGCAGCCAACAAATCCAACAAAAGCGGAGCTAAACCTAAGGTATTATTTATATATGCCCGCGGCACTGGCACTATGCTGGTAGCTGGCGAGGGAACCTCGGTGGAGAAGATGATCCAGTTGGCTGGCGGACAAAATGCGGTAAGCGGCTTTAGCGATTTTAAACCCCTCACTTCGGAAGCGCTGGTGGCTGCTAATCCGGATGTAATCCTGCTGTTTAGCAGCGGAATGGAGAGCCTGGGTGGTACGGCCGGGCTGCTTAATGTGCAGGGCGTAAGCCAAACCAATGCAGGCAGAAATAAAAAATTCATCACGATGGAAGGCGAGTTACTTACCGGTTTTGGGCCAAGGCTGGGGCAAGCGGTAGTTCAGTTATCACAAAAGCTAAAATAAGTGTTTAAAAACCATCGATTGATTTTAACCGGTTTAACGTTGCTATTGTTAGCAGTAATGGTGGCATCGGTTTGTATAGGCGCGGTGCATATCAGCCTACCGCAGTTCTGCTCCATAATTGCCAATTATATAGGTATTAGCCACCAGGCAAACTTCAGCACACAGCAAACAGCCGTGTTGTTAAGCTTGCGGTTACCCAGGGTATTGTTGGGTGTTATTATTGGAGCCGCGCTGGCTATTTCGGGTGCTGCTTTACAGGGCTTATTCCGCAATCCACTTGCCGAGCCCGGATTAATTGGCATCTCATCGGGCGCTACCTTATTTGCCGCTTTAATGATTGTGTTTGGGGGTAAACTGCTCAATACTATCGGCAGTATTTATGGCTATTACGCTTTGGCTATAGCAGCCTTTACAGGTGCGTTTATTACCACGCTTACCGTTTACCGCATGGCCATGCACCAGGGCCGCACGGTAATTACGGCCTTGCTGTTAACTGGCATAGCCATCAATGCACTGGCTTTTGCTTTTACCGGTTTGTTAACCTATATCTCTACTGATGAGCAATTACGTAACATTACCTTTTGGAGCCTGGGCAGCTTGGGGGGCGCCAGTTGGATATCATTCTGTAGTGTGCTGCCCTTTATAGCGGTGCCGCTGGTTGGCTTGCCTTTTATGGCAAAATCACTCAACGCTATTTCCCTCGGCGAAGTGCAGGCCGGACACATGGGTATCCAGGTAAACCGCACAAAAAGGATGGTAATTATATTAGCCACCATGGCCGTTGGTGCTTCGGTAGCGGTGGCAGGTATCATTAGCTTTGTTGGCCTGGTTATCCCGCACATCCTGCGCATGGCTTTCGGCTCCGATAACCGCCTGGTACTGCCGGGTTCGGCTTTGTTGGGCGCGGCGGCTTTAACACTTTCCGATTTGATATCCCGCACCATCGTAGCACCGGCAGAATTGCCTATTGGCATTGTAACCGCATTGGCCGGTTCGCCGGTATTTATTTATATGATTTTTTCACAACTTAAAAAACAGGCTTGATGATCAGCGTACAAAATGTTTCCTACATCGCCGGGCGAAAGAAGATCCTCAACGATATCAGCTTCCAACTTTCGCCCGGAGAAATGCTGGCTGTAATTGGCGCTAATGGTGCGGGCAAAAGCACACTGCTCAAACTACTTTGCCGGGAAATGAATGCGCAAAGCGGCAGCATACAGTTTAATGGAAAGGCAATTAACGCATATGCTATTAAAGAACTGGCCCAACTAAGGTCGGTACTTACGCAGCATAGTACGGTAAGCCTGCTATTTACGGTAAAGGAATTGGTGCTGATGGGCCGGTATCCTCACTTTGAGCATCATCCCTCCAGCCTTGACCTATGGGTAATTGATGAGGTAATGCGCGAAACGGGGATTACTGATTTTGCTTTACGCGATTATAATACTTTATCCGGCGGGGAACAGCAAAGGGTGCAACTGGCACGGGTGATAGCCCAGATTTATGACAAGCCTAACGCTTTTTTGTTTCTGGATGAGCCCACCAACGGGCTCGATTTACTGTATCAGCAACAGATACTGCAACTGGCCCGCAACATGGCTGATAGGGGTTATACAGTAATCAGCATACTGCACGATATTAATTTTGCTTCGCGATATGCGGATAAGATACTGATCCTGAAAGACGGGCAGACGGTTGCCTTCGGCGAGCCGAAGAATGTCATTAACTGCGAAAACATTCACCGGGCGTTCAATATCCATGTCAAGCTGATGGACTGCGAAGGATTAAAGTGCCCGCTGGTTATTCCAAGCGGCGTATTGGTATGAAATTAATTAAAATAAAGAGAAATGGAAAAAGTAATCAATTCAATAAAAGAACAATGGCAACAGTTAAAAGTTAGCCAACCTAAACTTCGCATCCGCGATGCGGCAAAACAATTGGGTGTTAGCGAAGCGGAGTTAGTTAATACCGGTGTTGGCGATCAAAGCACCCTGCTCAATAGCGATTTTAAAGAGTTGTTAAAAGAAACTGCTTCGTTAGGCTATGTAATGGCCCTAACCCGTAATGATTATTGCGTACACGAACGAAAGGGCATCTATACAAAAGTTGGTTTTAACGGGCCTGTCGGGCTGATTGTTACGCCTGATATTGATCTGCGACTGTTTATGCACCACTGGCACTTTGGCTTTGCAGTGAACGAAAACGACAGACTGAGCCTGCAATTTTTTGATGCGGCTGGCAGTGCGGTACATAAAATATATTTAACCGAACAAAGCGATGTGACGACCTATCATCAACTGGTGAAAAAATTTAAAGCCGACGATCAACATCAGCAATTGAACATTCAGCCGCCTGCGGAAAAGGCCATCGAGAAATCAGACCTTGAGGTAGATTTGAAAAGTTTTAAGGAGGCCTGGATTGCATTGCAGGATACACATGATTTTCATGGTTTATTAAAAAACTACAGCCTAAGCCGTACCCAGGCCTTAAGGCTTGCGCCAGAGGGCTATGCCAGGCAAATTAGTGTAAACTCGTTAAAACAAATACTCACTAAGGCATCCGAAACAAATTTACCAATTATGGTATTTACCGGTAGCGCGGGCTGTATACAGATCCATACCGGCGAGATTAAAAAACTGGTACAAACCGGCCCCTGGTTCAATGTGCTCGACCCGGAATTTAATATGCATTTGCGCGAGGACGGCATTGCATCGGTATGGTTGGTTAAGAAACCGACTACAGATGGCCCGGTACATAGCCTGGAAGTTTTTGACCAAGATGGAAACATCATTGTACAGTTTTTTGGAAAGCGTAAACCGGGCATCCCCGAAAGCGAAGATTGGAGAGCGGTACTTAACAGTTTTTAAGCAAACGGGATTTATCCTTAGTAATGTAAACAGGCTGCTCATGATGGTAAGTGGGCAGCCTGTTTGGTATTCTCAACTATGTAATAGTCCAATTATATCGCATTCAACGCTAAAAGGTGGGGCGGCATTGCTATATCCAGGCTTGTTTCATCGGGCACAAAAGGCATTCTCTGCGTTTTGAAGGGGATAATTCCCGACCATATCGGCAAGGCTTTATCTTCTTGCTCATCATTGGGCATACCCGTACGTATTTTGGCAGAGGCTTCTTCTATACTAAATGCCAGGGCGGTTGTTTTGCGCACTTCGCTTTCGGTTACCGGTCGCAGGTAATCCCAACTGCCCGGCACCATTTTATTGGTGAGCCACTCAAACGATCTGATCTTATCATCTATACTCTCAATTTTTTCCGCTTTAGCGAACATAATTACAGCCCTGTAATTTACCGAGTGGCTAAATGCCGACTTAGCAACTACCAAAGCATCCATCAGTGTAACAGAGATACAAACCGGTATGCCCTTTTCAATTTCCCTGATAAAGTGACTACCTACCGAACCGTGGATATAAATTTTGTCCTCATATCGTACAAAGGCGGTTGGTATGGAATATGGCTTGTTATCTACAGCGTAGCTGATGGTGCAATATAAAGCTTCGTCGAGTATCGGGAAGATAGTTTCCGGATCAAAATGGGCACGCTTGGCGGCGCGACTTGGCACAAGGTGGGGTGGAGGTGTTTTCATCATTTTTTTTGATACAAATGTGTACCTTTATTGGATGCTTTCAATCAGCCAATTTTAATAAATTAAGTAGTCCAATTATGCAGGCCGTCTTTCTTACCATCAGTATCAGCAAGAATTCTTTACAGCCCGTTTACCTACAATTGGCAGAAATCATCACGTCTCTAATTAAAAATGGCAATTTAAGAGCTGGCGACAGGCTGCCAAGCACGCGGCAACTGGCTCAATTTCTGGAGGTGCACCGCAAAACAGTGGTCAGAGCTTATGACGACCTGTTGGCGCAAGGATGGCTGGAAAGCGAAACAGGCAACGGAACCTTTGTAGCACGCAACTTACCGCAAGCAAAACCTAAGCAACTGATAACTGGTAACCAGGTTATACCCGATCCGGTAAAAGTTGCAGGCTTCGTTTTTGAGCAGCCCGAGCATTTAAACAGGCATCTCAATATTTCAACCTCAACCTACCATTTAGATGATGGCTTTCCGGATACCAGGCTGGCCCCTTTACATGATCTTTCAAGGGCTTACCGCACACAACTATTAACCGGGAATCCCTATAAGAAGATGGGCTATGCTGATACGCAAGGCTCTTTAGCCCTACGGGAACAATTATCAACCCATCTGAATATTACAAGAGCGTTAAATATCACTGCTGATAATATCCTGATCACCAGGGGCTCTGTAATGGGTTTGTACCTGGCGTGCACCAGTTTGTTAAAACGAGGCGATAGGGTAGTGGCCGGTTCGCCGGGTTGGTTAGGCGCAGATACTAATTTTGCCCAGGCGGGCGCTGATTTGATCAAGATTCCGGTGGATGAGTTTGGTATCAGGGTGGCTGAGCTTGAGCAAATTTGCAGCAAAAAAACTGTGCGCCTGGTTTATGTTACATCGCATCATCATTATCCTACAACCGTAAGCCTGCGGGCCGATCGCCGCATTCAATTGCTCCGGCTGTCCGAAAAGTATGGCTTTATCATTTTTGAAGATGACTACGATTACGACTTTCACTACCTGAACAAGCCGCTGTTGCCTTTAGCCAGTGCCGATCAGCAAGGTACGGTACTCTATTGCGGGTCATTCACTAAAACCATCTCGCCAGCCTTCAGGGTTGGTTATCTTGTTGGGCCAGTCAATGTAATTCAGCATTTGGCTAAACTGAGAAGAATTGTTGACCGCCAGGGCGATGAGATGCTTGAAAACGCAATAGCAGAGTTATTACAGGATGGCATCATTCAAAGACATCTGCGTAAGTCGTTACGTATTTACCGGCAAAGACGCGATATGCTTTGCGATTTGTTGCGCACAGAGTTAAATGACTATTTGCAGTTTGAGGTTCCAGATGGCGGCATGTCTGTCTGGACCTGTTTCGACCAGAAGATTAACCTGGAAAAATTAGCGCTGGAGGCCAAAAAGAAAGATCTTTACTTTTCCGATGGACGTATTCACCACACGCCGCTCAATCAACAAAATGCTACGAGGCTCGGATTCGCCTCATCTTCGATCATCGAGTTGGAGCAAAGTACCAATATATTGGCTGGCTTGCTGAAAAAGTAGGATGCTGATTGAAACCTTAACTAACTTTTATTTTAATCCTAAAAACCTGCGTATGCTAAACCGGGATGGCGTAAAATCATCAGGGTCGGGCTCATAAATATGGATTGCAATCTTTTCTCTATCTGTTACAGCAACACCAAAATGGTTGTTAATATTGGATGTTATCCGTTCATATTTTCCAAGGGAAAGCATGGTTTCAATTATCCTGACCCCATCAGCATAATCCTCATAAATGCAAACCGGCAGGGGCTGATATTGAGGTGTTGATTTGATATACCTCGTGAAAAAATAAGGATCTAAATCTCCAAACTCAAGGCCAAAAACCAAAGGGACTTCTATCAACTGCCCTGTTGATGAATGTTCGAAACCACAATGATAGCCGTGCAAATTATAACGCCATGCGGCAAGCTTACCAATCTGCTTTTTTGAATTCTTCAACTCATTGAACGAGATTAATGGAAACGAATTATTAATTTTAATACCAAGTTTAGTTGATAGCATCAATATAAGCCTCTCTGCTAATGCCCGGTAATCTTTAGCGCACTGCTCAAAAAACAACTCGTTGGCTTCAATTTCTGCGTTGCTTATAAGTTTACAGATATTTATTTCAGGTTGAATGGTGTGTACCGATACCTGGAATCCGGGGAGCTCATTTTTTAATTCCAGTCCAATCCGCTCACGTTGCTGTTGAAAATCGCCCTCAAAACAAAGCTTTAGTTTGGTTTCTCTTGCTGTTTCAAGAATCGTTTTAACGGACGGGACCTGCTCAATTGCTTCAATAATTTTTATTTGTGTTTTTCTTTCCAAGCAGTTTTTCTATCGTTTCATAAACAGGCAGTGGTTTGCTCTCGCTGGTACTGTAATTCACTAACAAAAATAGCTAAATACCAGGTCCTTCCACCGCCTTTTTTTTACATACATTATTTTTTTACTTATTATTATCATTGCTTTAATAATTGTGCGTTATCATTGCTTTAATTACATCAACTGTACACAATTAATCTCATACATAAACTTAAACCACAATTCAATTCATTATGGAGAACGTAACCATTTACACAGCTGCTATTTTTAACTGGCTAAGCACCTTCGGTATTAAACTGGCCAGCGCATTAATTGTCTTTTTAGTAGGGTTGTACATCATTAACTGGATAGGCCGGGTGTTTAATATTTCAATGGCCAAGGGAAAAATTGATGTATCCTTGCAAACATTTTTTAGCAGCCTGATGATGGCCGGTTTAAGAATTTTACTGCTTATTACCGTTGCCGGAATGTTAGGTATCCAAACCACGTCGTTTGTAGCCATTATTGGTGCGCTTGGTTTAGCTGTCGGATTGGCTCTGCAAGGCTCTTTAGCTAATTTTGCCGGAGGGGTTTTAATACTGGTTTTTAAGCCCTTTAAAGTGGGCGATATCATAGAGTCGCAGGGCCAAACCGGCGCAGTTATAGAAATCCAGATTTTTAATACCATGCTACTCACTCCCGATGGCAGAACCGTTATTTTGGCAAACGGGGCGGTATCAAACAATACGGTAATCAACTTTAGCGCTTACGGTAGTCTGCGTGTAGATATTTCCGTTGAAATTGAGCCTAAAAACGATATGGATTTTGTGCGTCGTGTAGCAACCGAAACTTGCCTTTCGCACCCACTGGTTTTAGACAAGCCATCACCTGTGGTTAAGGTGGCTAAAATAAACGAAGGTAAAATCGCAATCAATATTTGCCCTTACACCCATGCTCACGATTACTGGGTTGTATTTTTCGGCGTTCAGGAAATGATCAAAAAAGCCTTTGACGAAAATAATGTAATTATGCCAGAACCGCATTTATACGTTACCCAACTTGCATCTAAGGAATCGATGGCGTAAAACCACGTCCGGGTTTTATCATCAATACCCATTTGTACATCCAATTATATAAAAGGCAAGGTGTTAATTACCAATACCTTGCTTTTTTATTATTCAGTTTGAGAACTAAAAATTTCTTGGTTTTTTAACATATTGGTAATGTGATTTTTTGTAATCATTAATTATATTTGTTTACCAATTATAAACTTTTAGCATGTGAAGAATACTGCCCTTACCACAGCTATGTTTAATAACAACCAAAATTTAAATCCGAAGAGGGTGTGCCGATGTGGTCTTACAGACAAAAGCAGTCTGGAGCGTATCAGAAGGCCAAAATGGATGAAATTATTTTTGTTTTGGCTGCCCGTAAAAAGATATAAATGTTTTAAATGCGGCAGGAAGCAATATGTATTTAACGAAAAAAACTACGAATAACTGTAGCTTCGCACACTCACGGTGGCGCGCTTTTAATAACTTAGCTCTGTAAAGAAATAACAGTTTGCTCAATCAATAACCGTCCCGGTAACTTTCAATACTATTTCTTCGCTGGATTCACAAACACAAAAGTAAATATTGCCCATATCTTATAATTAATCGGGAAGAAAATACTTGCCATGTATTTTAGGATGCCAGGTACAGTTGATCACTTCTTCGGCAAAGAATAACTGTTAGTAATCTCAATATTAGCATTATATTTGAATATCAATATGCAATAGCGGTTACGCCCCTGTTTTGCCAATTATAACATAAAAATAGATTTGTTTTTTGCCATGATAAAACAAGGGACTATAGCCGCGTTTTTTTTGATGATCGCGTTTCTGCCTTGCTATGCTCATGCTCAGCAGCCAGCAATACGTTTCAGGCATATCAGCTATAAAGATGGCTTGGTGCAAAGCCCCATTTCTACTATCCTTCAGGATAAAAGCGGTTATGTCTGGATAGGTAGTTGGGCTGGCTTATCGCGCTACGATGGCTCGTATTTTAAAAATTTCCGCCCAAACGACTCCAGTAATACCAGTATCAGCCATAATCGTATCAACCGAATTATACAGGATGCACAGGGGCATCTGTGGATAGGTACAGGCGGTGGTTTAAATTTATATGATAGTAAAACAGAGAAATTTCGACACGTTGGCTTATCAAGCGCCAAAGGTGGAGGCAATTTTATCACCGCCATTCAGCAGGATCACAGTGGCAAGATATGGGTTGCCACATTTAACGGGATAAAGTCCATCACTTCAGATTTGGCAAACCTGATCAGCATTGACCGTTGGAAAAATAAAGAAAATGAACTTTTTAAAGGCGTTGCATTTTCCCTGGCTGAGGATGATAAGCAAACTATATGGGCAGGAATCAACCAGGGCCTGAAAAGGTTCAATCCTCAAAATGCGGCTGTCATACCTTTACCGGATATCCTGCGCAGCCAAAAAGAATTATTGTCAGCAAAAGTGATTGTTATCACGGCCGATCATAATGGGTCCCTTTGGTTCGGCACTGAAAGCGACGGGATTTTTAGATATAACGAGCGTTTAAATAGTTGCACTCATTATGTAAATAAGGCTAATGATATATACAGCTTACCATCTAACTGGATAAACGACCTTTTAATTAAAGATGGAAACGTTTGGGCGGCTACACGTAACGGTTTAGCCATTTTAAACCCGCAGACAAATACCTTTACCAATTACAAACACGACCCGGACGATTCCAGAACCATGAGCGATGGCTCTGTATGGAGTTTAATGACAGACCATACCGGAAACGTATGGTTAGGCACCTACTCCGGGGGGCTTAATTTATATTATCCTGGCAATTCTAATTTTGTAAATATAGGTGAGCGGGTTGGTAACAATATCGGGCTGAGTAAATCACTTGCCGAAGCAATTGTGGGGGATGCGGACGGCGGCTTGTGGATAGGTTCTTTTGGCGGAGGGTTAAACTATATTAACCGTCAAAAAGGCTTGGTTAGCTACTTCCCGGCATCAGAAGAGATCAAGGCGCTGGTTAAAGATTCGGTAAAAAATTTATGGGCAGGTACTTTAAATGGCTTGTTTAAATTTAACCACCAAAACAAAACTTTTGGCCGTATCAGCCTCGAAACGTTTAATAATAAAACCGCCGCCAGGTTAATTAATGCATTGTTACCTGCCAAACGTGGTATCTGGGTGGGCACTAACGGCGCAGGTTTAAGACTGGTTGACTACCAAGGCAAAGAAATACTGCGCTTGCGTAGTGAGCCCGGAGCACAAATAGGCCTGAGCGATAACTATGTTAACTGTTTGTTGAATGACGGTAGCAAATTATGGATCGGCACGCAAAATGGTTTGAATTGTTATGATCAAATAACACAGCAAATCAAATATTACCGACGAAAGAATAGCGGCTTAGGCAACAACAATGTGCTTTGCCTATACATGGATAACCACAAACGTTTGTGGATTGGCACCGATGGCGGAGGATTGAATTATTTGGACGAACCAAATAACCGGATATATGCCATTCGGCAGGCAGACGGATTGATTGACGACGTTATTGCCGCTATTGTTGCCGATAAACAAGGGGCTTTATGGATAAGTACTAATAATGGCATTTCTCAGCTTAAGTTGGTTAGAGAAGAATTTCCTTTAAAGCGCGGTGATTATCAAATTGCCAATTACACTGCCGCTGATGGATTACAAAGTAACCAGTTTTTGGTGAACTCTGCCTATCAAACTGCGCAAGGTGAAATACTATTTGGAGGTATGAATGGTATAACCGCCTTTTTTCCGGATAAGATTGTAAAAAATAAATTTAAGCCCGACATTTTGCTGACCGGCTTTTACATCAGCAACAAAGAGGTTAGCTTTGGTAATCAGTCATATTTAAAACTCCCCCTTAACGAAACCTCTGAACTGACCCTGCCCTATAACCAAAATAATTTCACCATAAAGTTTTCCGCATTAAATTTTATTAACCCAGAAAAAAATGTTTATGCCTATAAAATGACGGGCTTACGCAACAACGACCAATGGATAATAACCGGAAACCAAAAGGAAGCCGGTTTTACCAACCTTGCGCCAGGGCATTACGTTTTTACAGTGAAGGCTGCTAACAACGATGGTTATTGGAACGAAAAAGGGCGAACGATAACGATTAACATTTTACCACCACTTTGGGAAACCTGGTGGGCTTACTGTTTTTATGCGTTGGTAGTGGCTTTTCTGTTTTACAAGGTGATCCGTTTTGTACAGATCCGTGCCGCTCTTGAGAGGGACCTGTATAACGAACATTTACAAAACGAACGGCAGGAAGAGTTTTATCAAATGAAGCTTGATTTTTTTACCAATATCTCACATGAAATACGTACCCCATTAACGCTGATAATGGGGCCGGTGGAAAACTTGTATAATAACACTATGGATAATCCATTCATTAGCAGGCAGGTGCTTCAGATTAAGAATAACGCTGAACGTTTATTAAGGCTTATGACAGAACTGATGGACTTTAGAAAGGCCGAAACCGGAAACATGGTATTGTACGTACAGTATAATAACATCGTTGGTTTTATCAAAGAGATTTATCTTTCGTTCACAACCCTGGCCGAGAGCCGCCATATCAGTTATCAATTTACCAGCAACCTGCCAGAAATTTATTTATATACTGATAACGAACAATTAGAGAAGGTTTTTTTTAACCTGCTATCCAATGCTTTTAAGTTTACGCCAGATTATGGCTGTATAACTGTAGAGCTGCAAAGCAACGAGCAATACGGCTTAACAATTAATATTGCCGATAATGGGCAGGGTATCCCGGCTGAATATCAATCTAAATTATTTACCAATTTTTACCAGGTACATAGTAAAAAATCAAACCAGGGTACCGGGGTAGGGCTGGCTCTCTCGAAAAGCATTGTTGAATTGCACCAAGGCACTATTGCTTTTAAAAGTTCGCCTCAACAAGTTGATCAGCCGGGGGATACGGTATTTACCGTTCATTTACCTGTTAATTTTAAGCCGGTAAACAATGTTCACATCATCAGCGATAACTCGGGGATTGAAAGCGTTGCCTCGTTCAGGATGCGCGCGGAAATTGATGTACTTAATCAAGAAGAACATCCAAATGGCGGACAAAAAGGGACTATAATATTGGCCGAGGATAATGAAGAACTCAGGAATTTCATTGTGGATTCATTGCCCGGATACGAGGTAGCCGCATACGAGAATGGCCACGTAGCATTTGAGCAGGCGATAACGCAAATCCCTGATCTGGTTATCAGCGATGTAATGATGCCCGTAATGAATGGGTTGGAGCTTTGCCGTAAAATTAAAACCGACGAACGCACAAGTCATATTCCCGTTATCCTGCTTACGGCCCTTGCTACCCATATACACCAGGTTAACGGGCTGCAAACGGGTGCCGATGTTTATTTAACCAAACCCTTTAGTATCAAGTTATTGGAGTTAAATGTGCAAAATTTGTTAACATCGAGAGAATTGATGCGTAACAAATTTAGCCAACAGGTTATTTTGCATCCTCAACAAGTAGTTTTAAATAATCCCGACGAGAAATTTATTCAAAAGTTGATGGCTACAATTGAACATAATATGGAGAATCCCGAATTTGGGGTAATAGCCTTAGGTGCCGAGATAGGTATGAGTAAATCTGTGTTGTATAAAAAAATATGTGCTCTCACCAATCTTTCGCCGGCAGACTTTATAAAATCAATGCGTTTAAAAAAAGCTGCCGACTTGTTGCAGCAAAATTCGCTATCGGTTAATGAAGTGGCTTCAATGGTTGGGTTTAACGACCGCAAATACTTTAGTCGAGAATTTAAAAAAATACATGGTAAATCGCCCTCGGAAATGAATACGCCAGCTTCAGCAAGATAATAAATTGTAGCTTTCCGGATCTCCGCTTTCAACCTTTTTTAGCTATTTTCTTCTTTAATTGTTAAGAAAGTCATTTTTTACCCCTAAAAAAGTCTTTTTTTAACCGGCTTTCAGCTGTCTTATCTTCAGTTTTGCCTAACCAATTACAACGGACAAGATTCGTTTTCTTAACCAGTTAAACCAATTAAATTGCATGAAGAATAACTACGTTTTCTATTCCCCGCATTTCTCACTCCCCAAAATGATTTATACTGCCGTTCAATTTTACGACAACCCTAATTTAAACCGATAACCCTAATTAAATTTCCAGAATTATGAAGGTATTTTACTTACACTATTTACAACAACCCCAACCTTTGCCAAAGGGGCGGATATTCACTGTGTTGTTTTTGGCATTATTTTTCCAGGCTTTCTCGCTCTTCGCGCAAACACTTACCATTAAAGGTAAGGTTGTTGATGGTAGCGGCGCCCCTCTTCCGGGTGCCACCGTTATGGTTAAAGGTACTACTACGGGTACTGTTACCGATCCCAACGGAAATTATTCGATTAATATACAGAATAGAAATGCAATACTGGTGTTTAGCTTCATTAGTTTCCAGAAGCAGGAACAACCGGTAGGCAATAACACCCAGGTGAACGTAACCATGCATGAAAATGCCTTATCATTAAATGATGTGGTCGTGGTAGGGTACGGGGAAATGAAAAAGAAAATGTTATCAACCGCAGTAAGTTCCGTTAGCGCAAAGCAAATTGAAGATCGCCTTGTAGCTACCCCGGCCGAAGCGCTGGTGGGACAGGTTTCTGGCGTGCAAATATCGCAGGCTCTTGGCGACCCGGGCGCCGCCCCTGTAATAACAATCCGCGGGCTTGGCTCCATAGGTGCGGGTAACGGCCCGCTGTTTGTTGTTGACGGCTATCCCCTTAACAGTTCCGACGACTTTAACCAGATCAACCCTGCTGATATTGAAACGGTGCAAGTGTTGAAAGACGCGGCAGCCGCGGCCATTTATGGCTCAAGGGGGGGCAATGGCATCATCATTGTAACTACCAAAAGAGGTAAAGCAGGCGCAACAAAATTTAATTTTACTGCCAATACTGGCTTTGCTAACGTGTCGAAAACCGTAGCAGTTTTAAATAAAGATCAGTATGTTGATTATGTAAAAGATGCATTTGCCAATTCAGGCAAAACATTGCCTGCAATCTATAACGACCCATCGACGCTGCAAAATACGAACTGGCAGGATGAAATATTTCGCCGCGGATGGACGAGTTCCTATGCATTGTCTGCCTCCGGAGGTACCGATAAGGTTACTTTTAATGTAACGGGTGCATACTACAGGCAAACAGGTATCATTAAGGCTACCGATTTTAACAGGTATAACCTGCGGGCCAGCATGGATGCCAAGCTGACAAAAAAATTAAAGTTTAGTTTCAATATCGCGCCATCGTATACCATTAATGATCAGACAGCAACGGGCGGTGGTTTGAATAACGCGCTCATTAACGGTATCGGCGTTAACCCATCTGGCGTAGGAGGCACTGTGATCAGCGCACTGCTGCAACCCCCTATAATACCCGTAAGGCAACCCAATGGCGACTATTCAAATGCCACATCGATTTTATCAGTTGGTGGCCAAACATTTAATGGCAATCCGTATAATCCCGTTGCCGTACTTGATTTGTACAAAGACAGAACTTCAACAGGGCGTGTTCTATCCAATACTGCTATCGACTTTGAGATTATTAAAGGCTTGAAATTTAGAAGCAGCTTCGGTTTCGAGGGAATATTTAATAACCGCGCCTGGTTTGTGCCCTCTACCTTACAATCCGACAATGCACCTACAGCAAACATCAACAACCCGGTTTTAACTAACGTAAGGGCAAGAACAACACAGGGAACAAATTATAATTACGTGTCAGAAAATACGCTTAATTACAATACAAAATTTGGCAAAAATCACGATTTAAGCTTATTGGCTGGTTATTCGTTTCAAAAAAACACCTATACCGAAACAAGCCAGGCCGGGCAAAACGGAACTGTTACCAATGGCATAGTTGAAAATCCCAACGATGCTGGGGTTATATTAGGTACATATGCCTACAGTTCTAACGCGTTGATCTCCACTTTTGGGCGTGCCAATTATAGTTATAAGGATAAATACCTGCTCTCGGCATCAGTACGTACCGATGGCTCATCACGTTTTGGTTTAAATAACCAGTACGCCACTTTTCCTGCATTTTCTGCTGCATGGCGCATAGGCGAAGAAGGCTTTATGAAAAAGATAACTGCCATCAGTGAGTTAAAATTAAGAGGAAGTTATGGTGTAAGCGGCAACAATAACATAGGCGATTATAGCTCACAAAGCTATGCAACCCAAGTTAATTATGTTTTTGGGGCCAATAACTCTACCCCTGTATTCGGCTTTTCGCCCAATTCGCTCGCTAACGCCGATCTTACCTGGGAAACCAACAAGCAAACCGATTTGGCTTTGGAAATAGGTTTGTTAGGCGACCGCATTTATTTTACAGTAGATGCTTACCACAGGCTTACCAATAACTTGCTTTTAAGCAGGGGAGTGCCGGGCATATATGGCTTTGCAAACACTATTTTTACCAATGTAGGTTCCGTTCAAAACAACGGTTTGGAGTTTTCAGTTAAAACAAACAATTTGAATGGCACCATCAAATGGACCACTGACGCCAACATTTCCTTTAATCAAAACAAGGTAATCGCTCTTACCGATGATGGCAACTTTGTTGGCTATGATGCCGCTTTCGGTTATACCAACTCCATCCGGGTGGTACCCGGCCAAGCCATGAGCAGTTTCTATGGTTACAGGCAGATAGGAGTTTATAAAGATGCCGCCGATGTGGCTGCCAGTGCAAAATGGGCGGCGGGTGGTTCGGTACCCGGCGATGTGAAATATGCCGACGTTAATGGCGATGGTAAAATTGATGCCAGCGATATTGTGAATATAGGCAGCCCTTTGCCTAAGTTTACTTACGGTATAACCAATAGGTTTGATTATAAGAGTTTCACCTTTAGTTTTCTATTTCAGGGAACTTATGGTAACCAGGTTTTAAACTCGGCCGACAGGTATACGGACTATTATAATGGCTCATTCAACGTTCGTACCAATGCCCTTAACCGCTGGCGGTCAGCCACGGATCAAGGCGACGGGATGACACCGCGTGCAGCCGCAACCAACCCATCTTCTACCACCGTGGTATCAACACGCAATATTTTTGATGGCTCTTACCTCCGCTTGCGTAATGTAACGTTAGGCTATGTGTTAACGGGTAATTTATTAAAAGTACTTCATGTTAACACTGCCAGGGTATTTCTTTCGGCCGAGAACGTGGCCACATTTACCAAATACTTTGGTTACAATCCGGAAGTTAACGTTTGGGCCGGCTCACCCGCGCCGCGTTACGGGGTTGACCAAGGCACCTATCCGCTGCCACGTACATTCTCGTTCGGCTTAAACATTGGTTTTTAATTCTATAAATAAATACAATCATGAAGAAATATATAACACTGCTGTTTCTCCTTTTAGTAATGGGGGCATCATGCAAAAAAGACTATATCGCGTTAGAGGATCCCACTAAAATATCGACGGCCGACTTGTACTCGGATGCCAATGGACTTGGTCTGGCCGTAACGGCAGCGTATGGAACGCTGCAAGATATTTACGGTAAAGGGACAAGCGGCACAGGCATGTACTTGTTTACCGACGTACCTTCGGATAACAGTAATGCCCTGGTATCGGGAGCCGGTTTGGGCGACTTTGACTTGTTTACAGTAGCGCCAGAAAATGTAAACCTTTCAACGCAATGGCAAAATTTTTATAAATGTATTGCACGTTGCAATGCCATTATTGGCCGGGCGCCCGGAATTGACATGACAGCCACCCTAAGAGACCGCTACATAGCCGAGGCTAAATTTTTAAGGGCGCTTAGTTATTTTAATGCCGTAAGAATTTGGGGCGGCGTACCGCTGGTAACTAAAGAAATTCAATCTATCGACGAGTCGTTAAGTTACAAACGGGAAACCGTGGCTAATGTATACGCACAAATAGAGAAAGACCTTACCGATGCCGAAACTGTGTTACCTACCAGTTATGCTACAGCCGATTTGGGCCGCGCAACCAATGGTGCCGCTAAGGCCATTTTGGGCAAAGTGTATCTTACAGAGGGTAAATACGGCCAATGTAAAACCAAATTGGCCGAGCTTTTGCCAAGGGGAACCAATGCCTGGGGGTATGACCTGCTACCGCTTTACAGCGACATTTTTTCTACCAGTAACGAATTGAATAAGGAGACTATTTTTGCCGTAAGGTACACCAAAGGCGGCTTTGGTACCGGAAGCCCGTTTTTTAACTGGTTTGTGCCGAACCAAAGCGGTTCTACTATTGCTACAGTTGGTGGGGGATCGGGGTTTAATACCATTATGCCTGATCTGTACGATGCTTTTCCTGCCACCGATCCACGGCGCGGATTTTCTATAGCGTCCTACGTAAGCAGCGGCGTAACCTATTATTATACCAAAAAATACACCGACGTACCCGCAAACGCCATGGACAGCAATAACGATTGGATCGTGATTCGCTACGCCGATGTCATGCTGATGTATGCCGAGGCAGAAAATGAACTTAACGGCCCCGCAGGTGCAATTAGTTATGTCAATGATGTTCGCCGCCGTGCTTATGGTAATACCACTAATGATTTAACGGCAACTCAAACATCATCGCAAGGCAATATGAAACTCGCTATTGAAACCGAGCGCAGGCTTGAACTTAATATGGAAGGGCACCGCTGGTTTGACTTGTTGAGAACAGGGCGCGCAATTGATGTGATGAACGCGTCTTTTACCAAATATCAAACTAAGAATGGTACGGTAGTGATACAGATATCAGCTCCTCATAACTTATTATTTCCTATTCCGCTTCGCGAAATACAGATCAATCCAAATCTTACACCTAATCCTTAATCAATGATGCTTCGTAAACAGTTCATCCTATTGTTCATGTTATTTTGCGCTTCAACTTTTGCGCAAACTCCAGCTGAGTATACCTTAAAAGTTAGTGCTAAAATTTCAAACCAGGGTAGCGGGCAGAAACCCGGTTTTCGCGAATGGAAAGATTATCCTACACGTACGTTGGCTACCTTAAAGAATTACCAGCCAACCAAAGATATGCAGCTGGATAATTATGGCGGAACAACCACCATTAGGGCAGATGCAACCGGCTTTTTCCATGTTGTCAAGGTAAATGGCAGATGGTGGTCTGTTGATCCCGAAGGAAATTTGTTTATTGATAAAGGAATGAACGATATCAACATCGGCGTTTCTGACAACAATAAGGCTGCTTTTGCCATCCAATTTAGCGATCCATCAAACTGGGCGCTTAAAACTACCCAAATGCTGCGCCAATTGGGTTTTAACGGAGCAGGGGCATGGTCATCTTACAACTTATTAAAAAAACTGGATAATAAGGTAAAACCACTGGCTTATACGGTTATGCTCGATTTTATGGGCAGTTATGGCAAAAACAAAGGTGCTTATCAGCAATCGGGCCATTTGGGTTATCCTGATAACGCCATATTTGTTTTCGATCCCGGTTTTGAAAAATACTGCGATCGGTACGCCCGGCAGATCAGGGATAACAAAAATGATAAAAATTTGTATGGTTATTTCTCGGATAATGAACTCCCGTTCTATAAAAAATCGCTTGATAATTATTTGTCGAAAAAAGACAAAACAGACGCCGGATATATCGCCGCTCAAAGATGGCTTCAGGATCATCAATACGAACAAACGGCCATAACCGACCAAATGCGCAACGAGTTTTTAGGTTTCGTTGTAGATCGTTATTTAAGCATCGTTTCAAAAGCTATCAAGAAGTACGACCCAAATCACATGTATATAGGCTGCCGTTTTAACGGGTACGAAAAAACAGTTAAACAGGTAATTGAGGCCGCGGGCAAATACCTTGATCTCATATCGATTAATTACTACGATCACTGGACACCCGATGCGGGTGATATGCGGAACTGGACAGCTTGGTCGGGCAAACCTTTCATTATAACTGAATGGTATGTAAAGGGCGAAGACTCGGGTATGGGCAACTATTCGGGTGCTGGCTGGGTGGTTAAAACGCAGCAGGACCGTGGCATGTTCTACCAGAACTTTACACTTGGGCTACTTGAATCGGGCAATTGCGTGGGCTGGCATTGGTTTAAATACCAGGATAACGATCCTGCTAATAAAAACGTAGACCCATCCAATACAGATGCCAACAAGGGTATCCTGAACAGCCAGTACCAGCTATATACCGGATTAACCGAGAAAATGGAAGAGCTTAATCAGCAAGTTTACAACTTGATCGGCTTTTTTGAAACCAGGAAAAAAAACGCTGAAAGGCCTGTAAATAAGTAATCAACAGCAAAAGAATAAAATCAATATCATAACTAAAATATGTTTTCAAAAAGGCTTTTATTGGGTATGCTTTGGATGTCTGTTGTTTTAGATGTAAAAGCGCAAAAACAAGATCCCGCAATTACTCAAAAAGTTGATCTGTTACTCAACCGAATGACATTGGAAGAAAAAATTGGTCAGCTCAACCAGTATTCTGGCAAGGCCTTAACAGGGCCGGCTACTGCTAAAAGTAACGATTTGCAAACCGAAATCAGAAACGGCTGGGTGGGCTCTGTACTCAATGTGAAGGGAACAAAAAACACCCGCGAGGTTCAGTCCATTGCAATGCAGAGCCGATTAAAAATCCCCTTGCTGTTTTCTTTGGATGTTATTCACGGCTATTACACTACATTTCCTATACCATTGGCCGAAGCAGCCTCCTGGGATATGGAAGCCATCAAACTATCTGCACATCTCGCAGCACGTGAAGCCGCCGCCTCTGGCATCCACTGGACCTTCGCTCCAATGGTAGATATCGCCCGCGATCCGCGATGGGGACGCATTATGGAAGGGGCAGGAGAGGATCCGTATTTGGGGAGCTGTATTGCAGAAGCCCGCGTCAGGGGGTTCCAGGGCAAAGTTTTGGGCGATACAGATGCCGTAATGGCTACTGCAAAACATTTTGCAGCTTATGGTGCAGCTACGGCAGGTCGCGATTATAGCGGGGTAGAGATGAGTGATCATGAATTATGGCAAACTTATTTGCCACCGTTTAGGGCAGCGGCAAAGGCAGGCGCGGCTACTTTCATGAACTCGTTTAACACCTTGAACGGTATCCCGGCAACTGGTAATTCCTATTTATTGAGAAATATTTTGAAGGGGAAATGGCATTACACTGGCTTTGTGGTAAGCGACTGGAACTCGATAGGCGAAATGGTAACATGGGGATATGCCAACGATGTGAAAGACGCGGCACTGAAGGCTATTACCGCTGGATGCGATATAGATATGGAGGGGGGGGCTTATCGTAAAAACTTGATTTCGCTGGTAAAAGAGGGTAAGGTACCCGTAGCCTTAATTAACGAAGCCGTAAAACGCATACTTTACCAAAAATATCAGCTGGGCCTGTTTGATGATCCGTACAAATTTTGCGACGAAAAACGGGAGAGCCTTGTTTTGAATGATAAAAAAAGCCGCCTGGCAGCAAGATCTGTTGCAGAAAAATCAATTGTGCTACTGAAGAATGATGGAGCAATATTGCCGCTGAATACCAACCTGAAAACTATAGCGGTTATAGGTCCCTTAGCTAAGGCAAAAAGGGATATGGCAGCGGCCTGGAACGTTAACCAGGACACAACTGCCGTGGTGAGTTTATACGATGGCATCAGTTTGGCAATACGTGGCCGCCAAACAGTATTGTACGCTAAAGGTGGAAGCGTGATGCATAGTAGCCAGCAAGACATTGCAGAAGCGGTTTCAATAGCATCTCAAGCAGATATTGTGGTTATGGCCCTTGGCGAGAGTTTTGATATGAGCGGCGAATCCAAATCTCGCGCGGATATTGCATTGCCCGGAAACCAGGAGGATTTGTTTGAAGCCGTAGCGGCGACTGGAAAACCAGTGATTGTTACTATAATGGGAGGGCGGCCGTTGATATTTAACCGTATAGCCAATAAAGCGCAATCTATTTTATATACCTGGTGGCTGGGCAGCGAAGCTGGAAATGCTATAGCCGACGTTATTTTCGGCAAATACAATCCATCCGGAAAGTTGCCGGTGAGTTTTCCGCGCTCCATGGGGCAGATACCGATATTTTATAGCCAAACCAACACAGGTCGCCCTTATAACAATGAGCCCGAAAAACTATACTTGTCATCCTACATCGACGAACAAAATTCGCCGCGCTACGCATTTGGCTACGGCTTAAGTTACACTACCTTTGGTTACAGTGAATTAAAGTTGGATAAAAATATAATTTTTGCCAATGATTCTGTTACGATATCCTTCAGCCTTACTAATACCGGTAGATATGCAGGCGAAGAAGTTGCACAACTATACCTGCGCGATGAGGTGGCATCTGTTGTTCGCCCCCTAAAGGAGTTAAAGAAATTTATTAAGGTGCAGTTGCAGCCTGGAGAGAGCCGCATAGTACACTTCGTACTTGGCAACGATGATCTATCCTTTTATGATGCCAAACTCAATTGGATTGTTGAACCCGGCGTATTCCGGATCATGATTGGATCGGCATCGGACGATATCAGGGCAAGCACCGCTTTTACGTTAAAAAAATAGATGTTGGCACCCCACATCAACACAAAATATTAAATTATAATGAGCAAGTGTTGTTACATTTGCTCATTGTAATTAATCTGCAAACAGGTAACCGCTGTAAGCTAAGCCTGTAGCCACACTTTTAAAGTTATCGCCTGAGTTGAGGCTAACATGCGGAAATTTGTTTTTAAATAGCTTTTGGATACTTCCAACCATGGACGTGCCTCCGGTTAAAAAAAGGCTATCGATATTTTGGCCGGCAATGTTGTTTTGCAACATAAAATCATCCAGGTAATTTGCAATCCGGTCTACATCTTTCGCGATAATCTGTTCATAACTATTGATGGATATTTCCTCGTCAATATCGATATCCATTTTGTGGTAGCTAAATACCGTTTTGTCTGTATTTGAAAGCTCAATCTTGGTACTTTCAATCGATTGAAAAACTGAATAACCCAGGTTGTTTTCAATCAGGGTGATCAGGTTTTTAAATTGCGGATTGTTACCCGAAAAATAGTAATAGTCTTCAATATCTTTTTGAATACGCAATCCATTAAAAAAATTCATTTGTTCCCAGGAACATATGTTTGCGAAAAGCGATTTGGGTACGGTTAATACCTTGCCGGGCGTGGCTTCATATTGGGTATGCTTGCCAAAATAAGGCGTGCCCACTTCCCACATAAAGGCAGAATCGAAACTATCTCCACCTATATAAATGCCTCCATTGGCCATCATGTCGTTTTTCCTGTCTTTGCTGCCCACTTTTTCCGGATCAAGTACCAGGTAAGTAAAATCTGTGGTGCCACCGCCAAGATCCGCCACCAACACATTCTCTTTTTTTACCAGGCTTTTTTCATAGGCGAACGCTGCGCCGATAGGTTCAAACTGAAACCTCACTTCTGTAAATCCGGCAATTTGTGCCGCCTTGTTTAGCCTGGTTTGCGCCAGCGTATCTTTTTGCACGTTGTCGTCGTCAAAAAACACCGGCCTGCCAATTACCGCCTTCCGGCAGTCTTGCCCGATCAACTGATCTGCACGATCTTTCAACTCTTTTAAAATGATAGCCACCAGGTCAGATGCGTTGTACCTTCTGTTATGGATACGAGTTTCCGTGAATGTGCTTCTTGATAAAATTTGCTTAATGGATTTGATAAACCGGCCCTTCATGCCATCACTCAGATAGGCCGTAATGGCATCCTCGCCTACAACATAATTTTGGTCGCTTGCCGGGTTAAAATGGTGGTGAAAATAAATAAGCGATGGAATGATGATAGTGCTATGTATTTCTTTTGTTTCTTCGTTGTAGATAGCCAGAGCCGAGTTGGTGGTTCCAAAATCAATTCCATATAAAAATTTATTCATACCAAAAGGAGATAAAATGATCGAAATTTAAAGGGCGGCGAAACTATAAAAAAATAGCTTAGCAACGAAATAGGTAGAGTGTTTTTATGTTGATGCCGATAAATACGTCTATTCCAATATCGCATCGGTTACCTTGGCAATATCAGCGCTAACCTTGGTAATAAACTCCAGTTGCTCTTTCAATAAATGTGCCTCCAGGTTGCCTTCCGTTTTCTCGGCATGCGGCAACACCGGCGGAATAACTATTTTAGAAGGTTCTTGAATTGCGGGACTGATTTTTTTGGCTGAGTCGTATAGTAGAATGATGGAACGCTTCACCAGTTTTAAATTTTCAGGTTGTACCTTAGCATGGCCTGCACTAATCATCGTAGAAGCTATATTGGCTATATACGATGCCAGGATATGGTTGAGCACCACAAATTTATGCACTTCTTTAATATGCTGTTGCTTCCGTTTAGGCTCAGATGTCATTCGCTCAAACGCGGCAGATAGGTTGGCCGAGTATACATATACATCTTTACGGGCCAGTTTATACTCCGTAGTATTTACATTTTTGCCCGATAACGATTCGGCTACTTTCATCAGGTAGCTGATGTTGGCCTTTAATACATCATTCAGCGTGCTTTTAATCAGCTCAAACTCCCAGGTTGGAAAGATGATATAGCTGGCTATAAAAGCAATAACAGAGCCTATCAGCGTATCAATAACGCGCTCCTCCACCACATGGCCCACGCCTAAAAACTTAAACAGTATCAGTACATAGGGTGTCATAAAAATAACGCTGACAATATAATTTAATCGCTGAAAGCTATAGGCAGCGATCATAAATATCATTAAAAAAACAAACTGTGCGGTGGTATCAGGGATAAAGGTTAATATCAATATTCCAATTACCCCGCCCCCTATGGTGCCTATTAGTCGTTGGTAATTGCGTTGCTTGGTTAAACTGAAACCTGGTTTTAAGATCACGATAATGGTGAGCAATATCCAATAACTATGATGCCCGTGGGTGAGTGTTTTTGCTGCCAAAAAACCAATTAAACACACCAGCGCTACCCTTAATGAATGTTTAAAGATAGAAGAACTAAAGGCCAGGTTATCAATATACACCTGCAAATCGTACTCCTGGTGGCTAACAAATTTAGAGTATTCAACTTCGGCGCGATTCTCGAGCAGGGCGGCCGACTTTGAATTATTATAATCAGAGATGTTAACAATGCTTTGATTGAGGTTACGCAGGTTAATTAATATCTTTTTCAGCACCAGGTTACTTACGCCTATGCTTTCGGTTCCCAACTGGTCAATCTTTTCCTTGAGCTTTTCCAGTTTCGGATTCACATCTACGGTATGCTTGTACCGCGAGTTAGCCTGAATAGCAAAACCCAAATTATCCAGTTCATCAGCAATAAACGACAAAACATAGGCTATATCGTCCAAAATGCCCGTTTTTCCAAACTTTTCGCGAATGGTTGCATAATCGTAATGGGTGGCCATTATTTGTTCAAACAAATCAACCAGGTCAACAAAAGTAAGCACCAGTATCCGGCTGGCATTTGTTGATTCCTTTACCACCAGGCGGCTTTTAAATAGCAATTCCCTAACGGCATCCTGGTTATGGCTTACATGTATTTGCTGCGATACTACCTTATGGTAATTCTCTTCGATATCGGTATCCGGTTTATAAAAATCGGCTTTAATTCTCAAAAATTTTGATACATCAAGCATGTTTTCGCCAATAGCTTGCTGGGCTGCCCTGTATGGCCGGATACTAAAAAAGGTAATACTGAGCAGTGTGTACCATATACTGCCGACCCAGATGGTAGCGCTGTAGCCCAATACTTCCGAAGGGAGCAGCGCCTTTTCCATCATCAGGATCATAATAAGCAAACAAGCGGTGCCGATGGAGGCTGCCCGGTTGCCATAAACTGTAAACATAGAAAAAAAGAATGCCAGAGCTACAATTTCAATACCCATGCTCACTACGTTGAGCCTGGCAAAGCCTGTGGCGATAGCCACGATGAACATCAGAAGGCCGCAAATCAGCATTCCGTTACGTTTGTGGATAACCGGGCCCGGGTTATCGGCGCCACTTACGCAAAGTGCGCCTAATGATAAAGTTAAGCCTGTTTCAAGTTGGTTAAACTGCGCCATCAAAATTGACGGAAGCAAAACGCCGAATGTGATGCGCAGGCCATCAGAAAAGTACTGGCTGTAAAAAAAACTCTTTATCTCTCGGGTTTGCCGGTTCATAACTAAATTACATGACGAATATAGGCAAGTAATGTTTACTCAAACTATCCATATTTCAACAAAAATTAAAAAACAGGTTTACCGCGTTTCTTTGTTGAGCCTTTAAAAACTATTAACGCTCAATAAAGTACAATACACCTTAAGCGGTGTCATTTAATATACACCCTATCAATTTACTGGATTTTTACAATTTTATGCATTAATTCAGCTAATTTGCCTATTTTCATCCGTCGGATAGTATTGTGTACTTTCCACACACTTATTTAAAATCAAACCACACATAATTTATGACCTCGGTTTCAAAACTCAGCCAAAAAGAAACAGCTTTTAACCAGGAAGTTGTTACCCGTTTTGAGTTGTATAATAGCCTTTTTTTAACACTGCCGTTTTACCAGGTTAAAGACACAGGGATATTATTGCCATTCTTTAGTTCACATTGCGAGCACGGGGCTGCCGAGCAATTGTCTCCTTTGGAGATTATCCGCAGTTTTTTTGAAAAATATGTACCTGATATTGACCGCGAGGAGCGCCTTAACCGCCTGTTTCGTTTTATACAGTATATAGAACGGCAAGTGGTGCTGTTCGATTCGATTGAAGATGCAGCGTTTAATAAGCTCGGCCATAGCGATGACGGCGGCGGTACATTGCATAATTTATTCCAGCAAGGTCAGGGTCGCGAATCCATGCGTCAAACGATTGGCGAAAAATTGCAAAAATTTAGTTTGCGATTGGTTTTAACCGCTCATCCTACGCAGTTTTATCCCGGCCCGGTATTGGGCATCATGACGGATTTAAGTGAAGCTTTGAAGCATGATGATATTAACTCGATCAACTTACTTTTACAACAGTTAGGTAAAACCCCGTTTTTTAATAAAACTTCTCCAACTCCTGTTGACGAGGCGGTAAGCCTGGCCTGGTTTCTTGAAAATATTTTTTATTACGCCGCTGCATCCATACAAGCACGTGTTGATGATGAGGTTGAAGGCAATGGCAACCACCAGGTTGTTGAATTAGGTTTTTGGCCGGGCGGAGATCGGGATGGTAACCCGAACGTATCCTCTAAAAGTACAGAGGAAGTAGTTATACACTTACGCAAAGTACTCTTCAGGTGTTATTACAGGGAGTTTAAGGACCTGAAAAAACGGATTACATTCCGCGGTGTAAACGAGGCTATGAATGCTTTGGAAAAGATACTTTATCACAACGCCTTCAACAGCAACCCCAAGCCAGAAAATCAACAAGCCGAAATATTAGCTCATCTGGCTACAGTTAAAGAGGTATTGGAGAAAGATCATTACGCCTTGTTTGTTAACCTGGTTGATAGCCTTGTGCGTAAGGTAAAGCTATTCGGCTGCTATTTTGCTACTTTGGATATCAGGCAGGATAGCAGGGTATTGCGCAACGTGCATCGTTATTGTATCGAAAATAGCTCGCTTAAAAATTTAGTTTCAACTGAATATTTCGACATGAGCGAGGAGGATAAGCTAAAGGCTATTCAATTCACAGAAATCAATTACAGCCCGCTTGAAGATGCGGATCACCTGGTGAAGGACACTTTGGTCACTATCCGGCTGATGAAAGATATTCAGCAATCAGGCGGCGAGAAGGCTTGCCAGCGTTTCATTATCAGCAATTGCCAGCAGGCTTCTGACATATTACAACTCATGAACCTCTTTTTATGGTCGGGATGGAAAAAAGAGCAGCTCAGTGTTGATTTTATGCCACTCTTTGAAACCGTTCATGACCTGGCCAACGCTGCCGGCGTAATGGAACTTCTTTACACTCACCCGTTTTACCAGGAGCATTTAAAAAGGCGGGGTAACAAGCAAACTATCATGCTGGGCTTCTCTGATAGTACAAAAGACGGGGGCTATTTAATGGCCAACTGGTCTATTTATAAAGGAAAGGTTGAGCTTACTGCAATGGCACTCAAATACGGCATCGAACTTGCCTTTTTTGATGGGAGGGGAGGTCCACCGGCTCGTGGCGGTGGCAAAACCCACCGTTTTTATTCATCCATGGGTAAAGAGATCGCAAACGATCATATCCAGTTAACCATCCAGGGGCAAACTGTAAGCTCTCTATACGGATCTTTCGATACAGCGGTATTCAATATGGAACAGTTGGTTAACGCCGGTATTGTATCTGCCTTACATCCTGAAAATAACGATCTGCTGGATAACGAGCATAGGGCGCTTATATCGAAGATGGCCGACACAAGCTACAACAAGTTTATGGAACTGCGTGAGCATCCCTTATTTTTGCAGTATCTCGAAAAAATGAGCCCGCTCAAGCTATTGGCTAACATCAATATCAGTAGCAGGCCAACCAAGCGCAATGCCGATGCAGAATTAAAGCTTGAAGATTTACGTGCCATTAGTTTTGTAACATCGTGGAGCCAGTTAAAACAAAACATTCCGGGATTTTATGGTGTGGGCACCTCGTTAAAGCAAATGCAGGATGAAGGGCATTGGGAAGGCTTAAAAGAGCTGTACGCTAATTCGGGTTTTTTCAAAACGATGATTGATAACTGTATGATGTCGATGTCGAAATCCGATTTCAGGATTACCGCTTACCTGGTAGATGATGCTACATTTGGTGGTTTTTGGAAGATGCTGAAAGCAGAGTTTGACCTTACCCGCGAACTGCTGTTATCCTTAACCGGGTCGACCGTTTTAATGCAGGAGTACCCGGTTGAAAGAAGATCGATCGCCCTGCGCGAAAAAATTGTTTTGCCTTTAGTTATACTACAGCATTTTGCATTACAGCAACTAAACCAGTTGCCGCCTGACGATAAGTTTTATGCGGTTTACAACAAGTTAGTGGTACGTACGGTGTATGGTATAGTAAATGCCGGAAGAAATTTGGCTTAAAACATTGCTCCACAACAGGATTTTCTCAGTGGAATAAAATTTATATTGCCATTAAAATTAATCATCATATCTATAATATTTATTAGTTTTGCCACACAAAATAACAACATCAATGAATTTGAAAATCAAAACACTTAGTTTTATCACGCTGGCCGCATTTGGTGCCGCTTCAATGCAATCTTGCAGCCCGGACAGGGCAAAGGCTTACAATGCACGTACAGATGTTAATGCCAATGGTTTAGCTTTTATTAAGGGCGCTCACGAAGGTGGATTAACCGAGATTGAAGCTTCTAAAATAGCGCAGAAAATTTCTACCAATAAAGCCGTTACAGATTTTGCGGCGATGATGATTAAAGATCACTCTGAAGCCGGAACGGAAGTGGACAAACTGGCTGATGAGAAACAAGTTTTTGTGAGGGATTCCGTTAATCATGAACATAAAATCCTTTTGGATAGCCTGTCAAAAAAATCTGGCGCTGGGTTTGACAAAGCCTACATTGAAATGATGGTAAAGGATCATGAAGAGGCTGAAGAGCTTTTTAAAGAAGGAAAAGAAAGTACTTATGCCGATATCAGGGAGCTTTCTGAAAAAATATATCCGAAGATCAAGGCACACCTGGAATCTGCAATTTCCATCAACAAATCTTTATAGTAAAATAAGCTCAATCCGCTTAAAATATAACGAGGGATCCGATTATTTCGGGTCCCTTTTTTTATTGTGATATTGCTAATAGTGATATTTAAAAAAACAAATACCGCCAAATGGTATTTGAAATAGAAACTCTACAGTTATGAGTAAGACTATCATTATTTCGAACAGGCTACCGGTTAAGATTTTAGAACAGAACGGAGAGTATACTCTTGAAGCTACCGAGGGCGGATTAGCTACCGGCCTGGGTTCTATTTACAAGCAAGGTAACAATATATGGATAGGATGGCCCGGTTTAGAAATGCCCGAGGACAAACAAGATGATATATCCAAAAAACTGCATGACATGAGTTTGTTTCCTGTGTACCTCTCCCAGGAAGAAATTAACGAATATTACGAGGGTTTTTCGAACGAAGTGCTTTGGCCTGTTTTTCATTATTATGCCTCTACCTACGCCAATTACAAGCAAAGCAACTGGCAGTATTATCAACAGGTTAACAAAAAGTTTTGCGAAGTTGTATTGAGCATTGTAGAGCCTGGCGACACCATATGGGTACACGATTACCAACTGCTTCTGCTACCTGGACTGATCAGGAATGCACAGCCAGAACTATCCATTGGTTTTTTTCTGCATATACCGTTTCCGTCATATGAAATGTTCCGGTTAATTCCCTGGCGGGCGGAATTGCTCGAGGGGATGTTGGGCGCAGACTTGATCGGTTTCCATACGTTTGATGATGCAAGGCACTTTTTAAGCGCCACCGGGCGGATCCTGCCGGTAAGGGCTTCGTCAAATATCGTATCCATTAACGATAGATCTGTTGTTGTTGAGTCGTTCCCGATGGGGATCGATCACGACAAATATGCTTCTTTAACTAAGGACGATAAAGTAAAAGAACAGATTAAACTCCTGAAAGCTAATTTTAAAGGCATAAGGATCATTCTATCCGTAGACAGGCTGGATTATAGTAAAGGTATATTACAGCGCTTGCAGGCCTTTGAAATGCTGCTAAAAACCTATCCCGATTATAAAGAGAAGGTTTCGCTATACATGATCGTTGTGCCATCGCGGGATACCGTGCCGCAATATAAGGAGCTTCGCGATCAGATAGATAAAAAAGTAGGAAACATCAACGCGTTGTACCGCACAATGGATTGGAGCCCCATTCATTACTATTACCGCTCTTTCCCGCTGGAAACTCTTTCGGCATTATACCATATAGCTGATGTTGGCCTGGTTACCCCCATGCGTGATGGTATGAACCTGGTAAGTAAAGAGTATGTAGCCAGCCGAACCAAAAACGATGGCGTTTTAATTTTAAGCGAAATGGCTGGTGCATCTAAAGAGCTGATAGACGCGATAATCGTTAATCCTAACAATACACTGGAAGTATGCGGGGCTATAGTGGAAGCTTTGAACATGGATGATGATGAAAAAAAACGACGGATGAGCTCGATGCGAAAGGTTGTTGAAAAATTCAACATTGGGCATTGGGTAAAGCTATTTATGAACAAGCTAACAGAAGTTAAAACCCTGCAGCAATCTATGCGCACCAAACATGTTAGTTATAAAACCGAGCAGCATCTGAAAGGCTGGTATGCCCACGCGGAGAAACGCATCATATTTTTGGATTATGACGGCACTCTTGTAAATTTCAACACCAATATTAACCATGCTTCACCAGACGAAGATCTGTATAGTTTGCTGGACAAGCTTTCTTCCGACCCTTTAAATCACATCGTTTTGATCAGTGGTCGTAAACATGAGAATTTAAGCGACTGGTTTGGCCATATGGATATTGACCTGGTGGCCGAGCATGGCGCATGGACAAAAGCAGCCGGCCAGAAATGGCACAGAATACCAGGCCTTACCGACCAATGGAAGCCGGAAATATTACAAGTGCTTGAAAATTATGTTGACAGGACGCCTGGCTCGTTTGTAGAAGAGAAAACCTATTCGCTGGTGTGGCATTACCGTAAAGTTGAAGAAAGCCTTGGCGATTTGCGATCAAACGAGCTAATGAATAATTTAAAATACCTTGTTGTTGATAAGGGGTTGCAAATATTGCCAGGTGATAAAGTGGTTGAAATTAAAAACATGGAAATTAACAAAGGCAGGGCGGCTCTGACCTTGATTGATAATAAAGAATACGACTTTATTATGGCTCTTGGAGACGACTATACCGACGAAGATATTTTTAAAGCATTGCCGGATACGGCAATTACCATAAAAATAGGCAACAATAGCTCGGCAGCTAAATATTACCTTCGCAATCCTCAGGAGGTACGAAAGTTATTGCGCGTGTTAACTCACCTTCCGCAATTAACTTAAATATAGCGGGGGCTATGCGGCAAAGCCGTATAGCCCCTTATTCGTCAACAAGCATGGAATAGTGTTCTAAAATATCGTCAGGTATTTTAACGCCCTTTCCGTTTTTCATATCTATCATCACAAAATCAAACCAGCCATCGCTGCAAAGTTTATCATTTGCTTTATTGTTAATGGTAAACTTTACCCGGCAGCCGCGTTCGTCTATGGATTCTATGCCGGTACGCACAAAAAAATAGTCTCCGAGCATAAGTGCCCGTTTGTAATTGATCTGCACCGCTTTTACAACCCATCCAAATCCCCTTGCCATAAATTTCTCCATTGACATACCATAGCATTGATCCATCTGATCGTAACGGGCAGCTAATACGTAATCCAGATATTTACTATTGTGTACATGCTGAAACATATCGATATCATCCGGACGAACGCGCAACTCTGTTTCAAAAACCTTGTATGTGGTGGAAGTTAGCATATTGCAAAGATAAATTGATTAACCGAATAGCATAATCAACAATCACGCCCTTTATTTTCATTAAAGTCAATCCGGTAATATCAATATATTAACGGAATTAATGCGCCAATACCAAAAATGTAAAATTGATGATTAATGATTAGTAATTTAGCAATCTGAATGCAGTTGTATTTCGAAAATTGCATTCCCTTAATTGAGATATTGTTAAAATTACACTATCTAAGACAGTCATTATTGAAGATTGTAAAATAAATGTCTTTTTATTGTGTTATTTTCATAAAAATTAAATTTAATTTGAGTATATGATAATATAAGTATACTTTTGTTGTGTAATTTAAATTTTAACAAAATGAAAAAGATATTCATCACAGCCATATTATTCTCGAGTTTGTCAGTTGGTGCTTTTGCTTCGGATGGCGGCAAGAAAAAAGACAACACCAATTCTGAAGCGGTATCATACACTGTATTGAATCAGTTTGCTTATGATTTTAAAGATGCCAAAGAAGTTGTTTGGACAGTTAACGGTAACTGCCAAAAAGCTGAATTTACTTTGGGCAGCAAAAAACTGACAGCATTTTATTCATTAGCTGGTGATTACTTGGGTGTTACACGCCCGGTAACTTACAAAAATGTACCTTTGGCTGCTCAAAAAGAAATCAACTCAACCTATAGTACTTACAAAGTAGGAGAGGTGATTGAGTTGCAACCTAAAACAAGCGAATCTTCAGATCTGTTAGCAAGATCAAGCTACAGCGATGATTCTAAAGTTTACTTTGTTGATTTAAAAAGTGAAAAAGAAGAAATCCTGGTAAGAGTAACTCCTGCAGCCGATGTTTACTTTTTTAAACAAGTTAAATAAGTTTTAATATCATTATAAGTTAGAAAGCTGGGTTCGCCCGGCTTTTTTTTGTTTAAAAGAGTTTCAATTGTGTTTGCAGCGGTGGTTTTGCTTTGCCGAAAACTGTACGACCACCGTATTTCCACGATTCATTTCGTTCTTTTTCAATCACGTTGTTAAAGTTAGCATTCGGGGTAAAATCATTTTCGGCCCGTTGAGCAATTTGAGATAAGCATTTAATGGCTTGTTGCTTATCGGTGAAACCTAACTTGGCTTTGTGGACAGCATTTTGCAAAGTAGCGATTGTATCATCATAAACCTTAACCGGAACCGGAAAAGGATGTCCATCCTTGCCGCCATGAGCGAAAGAAAACCTGGCCGGGTCTGTAAAACGGGATGGTGTACCATAAATTACCTCACTTACCAAAGCGAGCGATTGTAGGGTACGTGGCCCCAATCCCTCCAACAACAACAGTTCTTCAAAATCTGAAGGCCTCTTTTCATGAGCCAACCAAAGTACGGATCCCAAACGTTTCAGATCAACATTGTTGGCCCTTACATCATGATGGGATGGCATCACTAATTTTTTAATCTCGGCCAGCATCCTGTCTGGCTGTTCGTGGGCAATCTCTAAAATACCGTTTCGTGAAGGAGCGGCCCGCTTATCAACCATATTCAAAATATCACCGGCGTTTTGCCCATAAATGGAACTATGCGGCTCTTCAACAAATGAGGTTATGGTAGGGGAGTGCCAGTGGTATCTGCGGGCAGTAGAGCTGTTATTACTCATGCCCTGTTGTACTACAGCCCATTGCCCTTTATCGTTAACAATAAAACTATGCAAATAAAGCTGAAAGCCATCCTGTACGGCGGTATTATCAACTTTGGCGCTTAATTTACTACAGCGTGCTAAATAATTACCGTCCAGTCCGGTACGCTGGCCAACGTCAATAAGTTCCGACGGCGTTTGCCGGGATGATTTCCCTTTTCCGCCACAAATGTAAATTCCCAGTTCTTTAGAATGCGGATTGATGGCGCGCTTTAAAGCACCCATTACCGATGTGGTAATGCCTGACGAATGCCAATCCATACCCATAACCGCACCGAGGCTTTGAAACCAAAACGGATCGCTTAAGCGGCGCAAAACTTCCTGGTTGCCGTATTCAACAATAATTGCTTCAACTATGGCAAGCCCGATTTTGGCCATTCTTTCAGAAAGCCACGGTGGCACATGGCCGTAATGCAAAGGTAAATCAGCACTTCCGGAACGTTTCATTGCTAACAAAGTTAGTAAAAGTTAATGGTATTTCTTTGAAAAAATAATTGTGATTTGCTTTATTTGCGGATTGAAGCCAATTCAACATCATCTTAGGATCAGGCTCATCGTTGGTAACAACAATGCGCTATTGTTTGTGTTATAGCTTAAACGTGTTACTTACACGCTTTACTAATTGTAAAATACTATGGAGCAAAAACCTTTATACGCAGTTAACTGGAGAGATTTCATTTCGGATGAGGACCGCAGCCTGAAGATTTGGGGAAATGTAGATAAAACGGATAGCCAGGTTTATTACACTTGTGCTGTCAATCAGCAGCAGATCGTGATCACTAATTTTGACGGGCGCTGGATAGATAACAGCGGAAAAGATCACGAATTGGCTGCCAAGTTAGGACGTTTGATTGATGGTTGTGAGTTTCTGTTAGCTCTTAAAAAATCATGACGGCAGATAAGTTCGATTCATAAATTAATAAAGTATCAACCGATTTAATATCCTATAATTAATATTATGTTAAGTAGATGTGTTAAATAGAAGCCCGGTCTATGAACCGGGCCCTACTCTTAATTTTTTAAGGCATCTATTTTTTTCTGTATCAAATTGGCATTTACATTGTCTTTTTTTCCAAGGTAAACGTTACGAAGGCTTGTTAAGGCATCCATCGATTTTGGGTTAATTTCTGAGGCCTTGACTAAATACGGTTTTGCTTTTTCAAACAGCGCTACGGCACTTGCCGACATGTCATCGTATTTTTTCTGATTTACTTTGGTTGTAGGTAAATTATTAGCTTTATTGAAAATATCGATACCCGGGTTCAGGTATACGTATCCCATGCTTAAATTGGCCTCGTAGTACTCAGGATCAATAGCCAATGCTTTGTTTAATTGTTCGGCGGCTTTATCGTAGTTTTTAGACTGTAAGTAAATATAGCCTGAATAGTAGTATAAGGATTTGTTTTTAGGATCGTTCGCAATAGCTTTATCCAGTTTATCGCTCACTTCTTTTATCCTGCCGGTTTGCAAGTACAATTGAATTTCGCGATTAGTTAAATTAGCATTCGCCGGATACTTGGCAACGGCTTCTGTTACAGCTTTTAAAGCGCCTGTCGTATCGCGATTCATCAAGTAAATTGATACCAGGTCGCTATAAATATTGGCATTGTTTGAATATTTGGTAGTTACCAAGTTGCTGTAATTAGCAATGGCCTCCGGATATTTTTTAGCATTAACCGCGGCTAAGCCTGTAAGGTATATGGCATTAGTATCCTCTGGCAATACGGTGCGGTAATAGTTAAAAGCTTCGTAAGATGCATTATAATTACCGGCTTTATACGATTTGAACCCGATATTGTATTTGTACTGAGCCAAATTTCTGTAGCCGTTCTCTATCTGTTTCTTGTACTCCCCTTTTGTATCCAGTTCTTTAGCTTTTTTTAATGCTTCGTCGGCAGTGATAAACAACGGCGTAGATGTACTTGGTATGGTATCAAGTAAAGCCAATGATGAATACACACCACCTTTAACAGTGTAAGTTAAGGGTAAGTTTGCCGTCTTTTCGTTAGCGGCAGCTTTATCAATTAAGGTTTTGGCTTCAGTTAAACTTGGCAGGGCCATTTTTAGTTGAGATCCCCTTAATGCATCATATTTGTTGTATGCATCCTGTGCGTCGTTCAACACGCCCTTTTGCGCAAAAACTGCAGTTACCGAAACAAGGGACAATCCTGTTATCAGAAATCTAATTTTCATGGTATTAATTATTTTAATGTTGATAAAATCATATCAGATGCTGACCGGTTTGCTTCAGCAACTTTATTGTTGGTTTAATTGATTAAATTGGTTTAACTTGTTATTTACTTTTTGCAACATATTTTGGTTGCCCGACTGCGAATATAACATTTGTAAAGCTCTTAAGCACGACTCATTGTTCGGAGCCATTTCGTTTGCCTTTTCTAACCAGCTCTTTGATTGGCCTATATTAGCCTGGTATTCTTCGGGCTTGTTACTTGATACCGCTTTTTTAAGGTAAAGTAAACCCAGGTTAAATATCGGGTTATAATCAGCATTGTTAATTTCTATAGCTTTTTGGTAACCGATTTCTGCCTTGTCTAACTCATTTAAATGATCATAGCAATTTGCAGCCATAAATACAACTTCAGGATTATTGGGTTCAACATCCAATAGGTCATTCAACAAAGGTTTTAACAGCGGATATTCCTTTTTGTTGTTATAGATATTAGCTTCTTCAAAAAGTAAATATTTATCTTTTGGATAAATCTCTAAGCCCTGTTGGATGGTTTGTAACGACTTTGACGTATCCCCAAGCATTCTGTAGATATTGGCAGCGGTTTGAATATGCTCTAATTTGGGCATTTTAGCTTGTAATACTGTATCATAGTACATGATAGCAGTTCTGTAATTACCCAGCTTATAATAAATATTGGCCAGATAAACATTGAGTTCGTGCGCTGCGGGTGCATACTGCTTGGCAAGCATAAAATTATTAATAGCCAGTCTGTAATTGTTTTTCGAATAAATGTCAAAAGCTTTGCGCTGATATACATTGGCTAAACACCCTTTGGCATAATTCATCTCAATGTTAAACCTGAATATCTTACGCTTGGTTAATAAACGGTTTACCAATTTGGTAGTTTGCAACAGAAGGGTATCTGGTTGGTTAAGTTTATTTAACGAGTCGATGTACAAGATACTCGAGTAAACTACAGCCTTATATACATTTTTATCCAGGTCAATCGAGTCGGCGTGGGTTTTGAAGGAATTATCAACCGATTTTTTAGCATCACCCAAGTATTTCAGATCATTTTTGGTATGATAGAAAGCAAGGTTATTAATAACATCCTTCATTGCTTCCGATTGCGCTTTGGCAATGGAGGATGTTAAACATATACACGTTATCAGTAAAATTATTTTACGAACGGACATATTTTATTTTTCTGGTTCTTCTTCAGTATCATCGTCGTCTGTATCCAATTCCTCTGGATCGATGGTATGATCTTCAACGTTATCGTGTTCTGGAACAACGTCATCAACAATTACACTGGTTTTGTTTTCATCATCGGCCAGCGCTTCTGTCTCGGCTATGATTTCTGAAATTTCCTCTGCAACTTCTTCTTCGCGCTCAACCTGGGCAACGGATGCGATGCTGTCGTTTTCTTTCAGCGATATCAATCTAACACCTTGCGTAGCGCGTCCCATGGTTCTTAACTGATTCATGGATATACGGATGATGATGCCAGATCTGTTGATGATCATCAGGTCATGTTCATCAGTAACGCCTTTTATCGCTACTAATTGCCCTGTTTTTTCGGTTACGTTGATTGTTTTAACGCCTTTACCTCCACGGTTGGTTACGCGGTAGTCTTCAATGTCGGTACGCTTACCGTATCCTTTTTCAGAAACTACTAACACCGTAGTTTCGGCATCGTCAATCGCTATCATACCTACAACCTCGTCGTTTTCTCCGGCTAAGGTAATACCACGCACGCCGGTTGCCGTACGGCCCATAGGCCTCACTGTCGACTCGTTAAAGCGTATGGCCCTCCCCGATTTCAGCGCCATTACAATTTCGCTGCTTCCGGTAGTTAAAGTAGCCTGTAGCAAGGTATCGCCTTCATTAATATTAATGGCGTTGATACCGTTGGCACGCGGACGGGAATAAGCTTCGAGGGATGTTTTCTTGATCACACCTTTGCGCGTACACATGATGATAAAGTTATTCTCTAAATAATCTCTATCCTTCAGGCTGGTCAACTTGATATACGCCTTAATGTTTTCTTCTTTCGGTATATTGATAATGTTCTGGATGGCGCGGCCCTTAGAAGTACGTGTGCCTTCGGGGATTTCAAATACGCGCAGCCAGAAACATTGTCCGGATTCGGTGAAGAATAACATGTAGTTGTGATTGGAGGCAATCAGCAAGTGCTCGATAAAATCAGCATCACGGCTGTTGCTGCCTATTGATCCTTTACCCCCTCTGGCCTGGGTGCGGTATTCCGTCAATGGTGTACGTTTAATATACCCCTCGTGCGAAATGGTGATCACCACATTTTCATCCTCAATAAAATCTTCGGTCTGCATTTCTGCCGATGAATGTACGATCTGCGTGCGGCGTTCATCACCGTATTTTTCTTTGATCTCTATCAGCTCATTCTTGATGATCTCCATGCGCAAACCTTCGTCGGCCAAAATCGATTTCAAGTAATCTATCAGCTTCATCAGCTCGTTGTACTCAGCTTTGATCTTATCGCGCTCCAGTCCGGTTAAACGGCGAAGTGTCATGTCCAGGATAGCCCGGGCCTGGATATCGCTTAAGTTAAAGCGCGTCATCAAACCATCGCGCGCTTCATCAGGTGTATTTGAACTTCTGATCAGTTGGATCACTTCGTCCAAATGATCTAAAGCAATCAGTAAACCTTCCAGAATGTGTGCGCGTTTTTCAGCCTCGGCCAATTCAAATTTAGTACGGCGTACGATTACCTCATGGCGGTGTTCAACAAAATGATGAATCAGGTCCTTCAGGTTCAATAACATGGGGCGACCGTGTACCAGGGCGATGTTATTTACACTGAACGAAGTTTGTAAGGATGTATATTTAAATAAGTTATTTAATACAATAGCGGCGTTGGCGTCACGTTTAATCTCATAAACAACCCTGATCCCCTCACGATTTGATTCATCGCGCATAGCCGATATACCTTCCAGTTTCTTTTCGTTAACCAGCTCGGCAGTACGCTCGATCATGATCGATTTATTGATCTGGTAAGGGATCTCGGTCACGATAATGCGTTCGCGGTCGTTGTTATAAACTTCGATCTCTGCACGGGCACGTAAAATAATCCGGCCACGACCGGTTTCGGATGCTTCGCGGGCGCCTTCAAAACCGTAGATGATACCACCTGTAGGAAAATCCGGACCTTTTACAAACTTCATCAGCTCGGTGATCTCGATGTTTCGATCATCGATATAGGCCATGGTGGCGTTGATGACCTCGGTGAGGTTATGCGGTGCCATATTGGTGGCCATACCTACCGCGATACCCGATGCTCCGTTAACCAGCAGGTTAGGGAATTTGGCAGGTAATACGGTTGGCTCCTGTTCCGTATCGTCGAAATTGAGCTGATAGTCGATGGTATCTTTATTGATATCGGCCAGCATCTCTTCAGCAATTTTCAGTAATCTTGCCTCGGTATAACGCATGGCCGCAGGATTATCACCATCTATCGAGCCGTAGTTACCCTGCCCGTCAACCAAGGGATACCGCAGGCTCCATTCCTGCGCCATACGTACCATAGTGCCGTAAACGGATGAATCGCCGTGCGGGTGATATTTACCCAGCACCTCTCCTACAATACGGGCAGATTTTTTATAAGGTTTGTTGGAATTTAGGCCCAGATTCAACATGCCGTAAAGCACACGCCTGTGTACTGGTTTTAACCCATCGCGTACATCAGGTAACGCCCTGGATACGATAACAGACATCGAATAATCGATGTATGCCGATCGCATTTCTTCTTCAATATTGATTGGGATAATTCTGTCTTGCGACCCGTTGTCGCCATTCTCTGTATCTTCAGCCATTGTCTATATTTAAGCAATTGTCGCCTGACATAATTTTATTTAGGTACTTTTTAAAGCGACGTGCGAAGTTAACAAAATATGTGGTATGGGGGTACGCTGTGGATAATTTTTGGTATATAAAGATGATATAACGATAATATTGAATTTATTTAATTTTCTTCCAATGCTCCTCAACCAACATGCCGCTGGGCAACTTGCCGGATAGTATAAGTTCTTTTTTACTTATCTTAAAGGTGTAGGCAATGGTTTTACCGATAGCTTGTGATGGTCTGCTGCTATAGGTTTGGGTTTCAAAACAGGTATCTCTTTTAATCCGGTATTTGCCAGCCTCATAGCGCTCTGTTTTGTATCCCTTCTGGCAGGCAAAAGCGTTAAAATTGCTGGAAGTGTAAACACGGCGCATGGTGTATTGTAACGATGCTGTATCGGTTTTTCCGTTATAGGTACCGCCATTAAACTGCCATGTTCCTTGTAGTAAATTGTTTTTATTTTGAGCCGATGCTGTAAAGCTGATCAATGCAATTAAAAGCATTAGCAAATGCGAAAGTTTTTTCATGACTTAGATTTATGCGGGCGGCATCACGCGAAGTTCATTCCGTGTAAAAGCTTGCCCGGCTTAAGATATTATACCCAGTTGATTCCTTTTTTTAAAAGGCTGAGTGTATGTTCCTCTTCTGAACCGGGCTGAGGTTGATAGTTGTATATCCACCTTGCCTGGGGCGGTAAGCTCATTAAAATGGACTCAATGCGCCCATTGGTTTCCAGTCCGAACTTGGTGCCTGCATCGTAAACCAAATTAAACTCGGCATAGCGGCTTCGGCGTTGATACTGCCATTCCTGGTGTGCTTCGGTGTATTCCTTATTCCTGTTACGGTTGACCAGTTCGGTATAAACAGGTAAAAATGACCGGCCTAAAGCTTTCGAGAATTCAAAAATATCGTCCCACGATAAATTATCCGTGGCTGTTATCCGGTCGTAAAATATCCCCCCTACACCCCGTGTTTCGTTCCGGTGTTTGATATAAAAATAGTCGTCGGCCCATTTTTTAAAACGGTTATAAAAATCTGCGCCATACTGGTCGCAAACAGATTTCAATACACCGTGAAAAAAACGCACGTCATCTTCTATTACATAATGCGGAGTCAGGTCAATCCCACCCCCAAACCAGCGAACCGGCGGTTTATCTTTATCGGTAGATGGCATTTCAAAGTACCGGATATTCATGTGGATGATAGGTACCATTGGATGGTTGGGATGGATTACGATAGATACCCCGGTGGCAAAAAAATCGTGCTGATCAACTTTAAGTGCATTTTTGATGGTATCCGGAAGTAATCCTTCTACAGCCGAAAAATTTACACCACCCTTTTCAAGGATGTTGCCGTTTTGTATAACGCGACTTCGCCCTCCTCCGCCTCCATCCCGCTCCCATCGTTCTTCAATAAAAACAGCTTTCCCATCTAACCCTTCTAAACCAGCACATATTTCGTCCTGGATTTGCTGATACTGGCGTGCAATTTCTTCTTTGGTGATCATACCTTGCAAATTTGTAAATATTTACGCAATAAGTCGGCTAAAATGATCCGAATCTTTATCAGTAAAAAAAAATCATAAATATTTTGAAATGTATTTTCTTTAATTACTTTTGTAGTGTACTATTTAACTAATACACTAAACAACGTTGATATATGATACAAATTAAGGATCTCAATTTTGGGTACACTAAAAAAGCTTTGCTGTTTAAAAATTTAAATCTCAGT
This sequence comes from Mucilaginibacter paludis DSM 18603, assembly GCF_000166195.2. Lineage (NCBI taxonomy): Bacteria > Pseudomonadati > Bacteroidota > Sphingobacteriia > Sphingobacteriales > Sphingobacteriaceae > Mucilaginibacter > Mucilaginibacter paludis. The sequence continues at coordinate 7,815,555 of NZ_CM001403.1, read as the reverse complement.
CTATCTAAAGGACACATTTATGGCTTGTTAGGTAAAAACGGTGCTGGTAAATCAACCTTACTGCATAACATTACCGGCCTAAGCTACCCTCAAAGCGGCTTGTGTACGGTAAATGGATTGAACAGTGCCGATAGGTTAGTTGATTTTTTAGCGGATATGTATTTTATCCCCGAAGAAATATATGTACCATCGGTTACCGCAGCAAGGTTTGTTAAAAATACAGGAAGCTTTTACCCCCGGTTTAACGAGCAGCAGTTTTACACCTATTTGAACGAGTTTGATGTGCCGCGTGAATCCATATTGGATAAACTTTCTTTCGGTCAGCAAAAAAAAGTAATGATTGCTTTCGGTTTAGCCACCAACACCAGCTTATTAGTAATGGATGAGCCAACTAACGGATTGGATATACCATCCAAAGTACAATTTAGAAAAATTATAGCCTCGGTTTTAACGGAGGAGCGCTGTATAATCATATCCACCCACCAGGTTAGGGATCTGGATAGTTTGATCGACACCTTAGTTGTACTGCATAACCGGGAAATTGTGGTAAACCAGGAGCTGGATGCCATATCCGAGAAGATATATTTTACCACGCTGGATAATAATGATACCCGCCCGGCTTTATACCAGGAGGAAAGCATGCGCGGAAAAAACGCCATGGTAGCCAATAACGAAAACCTGTACAGTAAAGTGGATATGGAGCTTTTGTTTAATGCCATTATTAATGGAAACCAACAGACTATTGATCTTTTAAAAATAAATTAATATGAACCAGACCTTTAGTTTAAAACGATTTACCTCGTTATTTAAAAAACACACTATTGAAAATTACCGCGGCTACCTGATGCAGCTTTTTGTATTGCTGGGTATATTGATAGTAACCGTAGCGATACTTAGCAATAACACTTATAAGCTCCTGTCAATACAAGTACAAACCAATGTATTTGTGTTTTTCTTTATTGCTGCGGGAACCATATTTACCAGTAATATATTTATCAATCTGGGTGATAAGCGCAGAAGCATTACAACACTCACGCTACCCGCATCGGCAGCCGAGAAATTTTTGGTTGGCTGGCTCTATTCATACGTTATTTTCCAGGTACTTTTTATCGTGGTTTACTATACCGTAGTTATTCTGTTTTTGAAATTGCATAACGCGCCCACAAGCCCAAAGTACTTAATGAATGTTTTTGAGCCAGATCAAATACTTTTATTGATGTATATGTTTTATATTTTTTTTCATTCCATCATGATATACGGTGCGCTGTTTTTTAAAAAAATGCATTTTATTAAAACTGTTTTTTGCTTTTTTATCATCGCGATGGTGATCTGGTTTTTAAACGCGCAGGTTTTACATCTCATTTTTCATCATGCAGTTGGTGGCCCCCCTCCGTTTACAGGCGTTAATTATTGGGATAATAATAGTACTAATAATGTAACCATTGATCTGACGGACGACCATAGCCCCCAATTAATTTATGCTTTGTTTTATATCATGTCGGTGATGATCTGGTTTGCCGCCTATTTCAGGCTAAAAGAAAAACAAGTTTAAAGGAAGGAATCAGAGAGATGGAGTTTAGAAATAACGAAGCCATATACCTGCAAATTGCAGCATACGTGAGCGAAAAAATATTACGGGGCGCTTGGAGTCCCGGCGAAAAGATACCTTCGGTACGCGATCTTTCGGTAGAGTTACAGGTTAACCCGAATACCGTGATGCGCACCTATGAGTTTTTGCAAAGCCAGGAGGTAATATTGAATAAACGCGGTATCGGCTTTTTTGTACAGCCCGATGGTGTTAAAAAAGTAAAAGCTTACCGCAAAGAACGCTTTTTACAACAGGACCTGCCCGAATTTTTCAGAAACATCTACTTATTGGATATATCACTTGAAGATTTGCAGGCCCGATATGAGAAATTTAAATCAGAAAACTTTAAACCGGAATAACATGAGAACAAGTAATAAGATTTTATTAGCTACCCTGGTAATTTTTGTGGTTTCGTTAGGGATATACAATTGTGCTTTAAGGGCCGAATTTTTAACGGGAGACTATAAAAATCCCTTTAAAAATTATAACACTGTAGATATAAAAAACTTTGACCGTATAGAGATTAACGCGGCCAGCCAGATGGATGTTAGTATTAACAAGGGCGATACTAAAATACATGTAACCAAAAGCCCATCATGGGATATTAATTTTACCCTGAAAGGGAAAACGTTGGTGATTAGTATGGTTAGAAGAAACTACGCTGAAGACTCGTTTAATAGCGTAATTATTTCGTGCCCCAAATTGATATCTGTTAAAGCACAGGCCTTTTATATGTACGATACTACACGAATTGTAGATAACCACGAACCAACAAACTACCGCTACGAACGCACGGTAACTGTCAATGGCTTTACCATGGATAGTTTAAACTTACAACAGGATAACTATAGCAGGGTACGGCTTAACCACAATACCATTGGTTTACTGCAAGCGAGGGCCGGTATCAGCAAAAATGCAACTTCTATGCTTAGTATTGATAAGACCAATATGATTCAAAAAGCCGATTTACAGATCGGCGAAAAAAGCACTTTGGAGCTCGATGATATATTTATCCCCCAACTGAAATATCTTTTTGCGGATAGTTCTAAAGTTACATTTTCTGGAGTAGCGCTAAAGAGTTTAAAACAGTAACACGTTAGCATATTATAGTTAGATCATGAAAAAGATTATTGCAACCGGATTGCTGATCATCCTGATTTTAGGCACAGTATTCTATTTCAGTTTGAGGTATCTCAGTTACATTCGCGCTTTACAAATAGGCTTTGCTCCGGGCATTAGCCTATTCAACCAAGGCGAGTATAGTTTGGCAGGTAAGGATATCTTCAGGGTTGAACCATGATATCATTGTTCAACGTAGTCAAGGTCCTTGCCGAAGCTTTCTTTTAACTGGCTCAAGGCAAACAACGCTATAATGGTAAGTAGGGCCATCATCACATATCCGCTATGGATTAACGCTGTAGACTGGGTGATGCCTTTGGCCTTTTCCTGGGATACGAAATAGCTCACAATGGCATTAAATGCAAACGTAATGGGAATTAAGGCGCCACGCACAAAATTAGGCACCGTAGTGGTTACAGTAGAACGAATGTTAGTGCCAAACTGCTCGGACGCTATGGTAACAAATGTTGCCCAATAGCCAACTGAAATACCCATAAACAAGCTCAAGCCTATAAATTGCGCAGGCGTAATATTTTTTGCGCTTAAATAGCTTGCCATGCTTACAACCGACACCAATAAAAAAACTAACATGGTCAATTTTCTGGACCGGGTAATCTGGGCTAACAGCCCGGCCAGAATATCCCCTATGGCAATCCCGATGTAAGTATACATAATGCCGGTACCCGCGCTCAATGGCTGTACAGCACCAAGCTCTTTGCCAAACTCGGGCGACAAGGTAACCAATATGCCTACCACGTACCATAAAGGCATGCCTATTAATATGCAGCAAAGGTATTTCCAAAATCGCTTTCTGCTGGTAAACAGCATCCGCATATCGCCTTTAGTTACACCACTTTTTTCAACCACCTTAAACATGCCCGACTCAAATGTTCCTACCCGCAGCAACAAGAGCAGTATCCCTAAGCCGCCGCCAACAAAATAGGATGTTTGCCAGGCAAAGTTTTTAGCCACTGTAGCAGCGGCTACGGCACCAAATAAGCCTACACCGGCAACAATCATGGTTCCATACCCCCTGTTCTCTTTACTCATGGTTTCGCTAACCAGGGTAATGCCAGCGCCTAATTCGCCGGCAAGCCCTATGCCTGCAATTAAACGGATAATAGCGTAGGTGTTAACATCAGTGGCAAAGCCATTGGCAAAATTGGCCAGTGAGTATAACAATATGGAGCCGAAAAGCACCTTAATGCGGCCAAATTTATCACCAAGTATACCCCATATAATACCGCCTACCAGTAAACCGGCCATTTGCATATTAATCACAAACTGCCCTTTGCCAAGCATATCGTCGGCGCTAACGCCAATATCATGAAAGCTTTTAATACGCACTACCGAGAATAGTACAAGATCGTATATGTCAACAAAATAACCGAGCGCGGCCACAATAACCAGGAAGATTACGTTTCTTGAAGTATCCTTTTTCTGCATAAAAAGTTTAATTGGTAGGCTAAAGTAAATAAAAATGATGACTGTCTATTATACAAAAAAAACCTCTGAAGATCATTCAGAGGTTCTCAATTATGGTTGAAATTAATTTATATCTTTTTTACGTTTACTGCTTGCAATCCTTTGCGGCCTTCTTCAACTTCGTACTCTACATTATCATTATCTTTAATTGCATTCACACCGCCTTGCACATCCTTAAAATGTACAAATAGATCCTTACCATCATCGGTAACGATAAAACCATAACCTTTTTGAGTGTTAAACCATTTTACTTTTCCAGTTTTCATAATAAATAATAGTGTAGTATTAAAAAATTAAATTGGGCTTAAAATGTAAGACCAAACTGAAAAAGTAATTATTATCAGAAAGGGTATCAATGCATTAAGCCAGTAAATTCAAAGATATAAATTTAACAATAAAATGCAATAAAAATTATTTATTTGGTTGAGGTGTAGTTCTGAGGTATGGTTTTATCTCTGTAAAGCCTTTGGGGAACCTGGCCGGAATATCTTCTGTCTTGATGGCGGGTACAACAACCACATCTTCGCCTTCTTTCCAATCTACGGGCGTAGCAACGCTGTAATTTGCGGTGAGTTGTAATGAGTCTATCACGCGTAATATTTCCTGGAAGTTTCTACCTGTTGAAGCAGGGTAAGTTATGATCAATTTAACAGTTTTATCAGGCGCAATAATAAACAGCGAACGTACAGTGGCATTAACTGAAGCGTTAGGATGGATCATATCATAGGCTTCTGATATTTTACGGTCCTCGTCGGCAATAATCGGGAAGTTTACTTCTACGTGCTGGGTTTCATTAATATCATTGATCCAGCCGTGGTGCGCCTCAACAGAATCAACACTTAAAGCTAATACTTTTACATTACGCTTGGTAAATTCATCAGACAAAGCAGCTGTTCTGCCCAACTCCGTAGTGCAAACCGGCGTATAATCGCCCGGATGCGAAAATAATACGCCCCAGCTGTCGCCTAAGTAATCGTAAAAATCAATCTCGCCCTGCGAGGTTTTTGCTTTGAAATTTGGTGCGGTATCGCCTAATCTTAAACTCATGGTTGTGTTAATTATAATGTCTATAGATTTAATAGAATATTAACCAAAGCTAATACCTATTGTTGTAATTGTGAAATCTATTTTAAAAATATGATATTGAAAGTATCTGTTTTTTGCGTTCAGTAAGCAATTCGTCAATGATAATGGCGATAGGCTTAAAACTATAGCAAAGTTTCGGTACCTCTTCTTCCAGTTTATCCAACTCTACCCAGCCTTGCATCAGCGTTAACGGTCCGTAATTGGTGCTTAAATTTGGCCAGTTTATAGCGTAAGGCCCCAATCGGTTGCGGAATGCCTGGGCAAATTCGCGACTTTGGATCTTATATTGATTTAACTCTCTTAATTTCAATGCGTGTATATTGTAATACAATCTATTGTGTTGAATGCCCTCTGCGCTTACCCATATTGAAAAAAAAATTGACCGCTCAAAAGGTTTACCTTCCGGGGGCTTGTTGCACCAGGATGGCTTCTGGATTTTTAACACGGCACAACCCAGCCACTCTCCTACCTTAAAATGAAGGCCTGCCGAATCGAAATAATGCTTGTTTAAGCCTGTCGCGGTTTTTTGAAATTTGTCCAGGTAGTCCGCCATTTGCATACTGTTAAATATACACGAAATTAAATTTAGAAAACAACACCGAACATAATGGGTTATTGCTGTATAATCAACATCTGTTACAGCATATACTATGGCAAAACATACCTACCAAACCGGCATTATTGGCAATTGCGCCTTTTTAGCTCACGTAAATAAAAATACCAATATCGACTGGCTTTGCTGGCCCCGTTTTGATAGCACCTTTATATTTGGAGGCTTACTGGATAAGCAAAAAGGCGGCGAGTTTTCCATCCTGCCCGAAGGGGACTTCACATCAAACCAATATTATCTTGAAAATACAAATGTATTGATTACCGAGATTACGGATACGCATGGTGGTAAATATAAAATTACAGACTACGCCCCCCGATTTCGCGAACACGACAGGTATTATAAGCCCCTGATGCTGATCAGGCAGATTGACCCTTTGGAGGGCTCGCCGCGCATACGCGTAAAGTGCGAGCCAGTGTCTGAATATGGCGCAACCAAACTTACCGTAAACCGCGGGAGTAACCATATCCAATTTTTAGGTGGCGAAGAAAAGATCCGCTTAACTACCAATATTCCGGTGAGCTATGTTTTTGATGAACAATTTTTCGTATTGAACGAAACACGATACCTTGTGCTTACCTATGGTGAGCCTTTAGAGGCACCTTTGATAAGTACGGCTACCCGCTTTCTGCGCGAAACGATTCAGTATTGGCGTATCTGGATCAAGCATTCTACCATCGCTACGTTTTATCAACCCTTCGTTATCCGATCGGCCCTGGCCCTTAAAATCCATCAGTTTGAGGATACGGGAGCTATTATAGCGGCCAGCACAACAAGCTTGCCCGAATCGCCAGGCAGCGGCCGTAACTGGGACTATCGCTATTGCTGGTTGAGAGATACTTATTACGTAATAACAGCACTAAACCATATAGGCCATTTTGAAGAAATGGAAAGGTACTTTGGATATGTTACCGATATTTCTTTTTCGGAAGATTTTAGGTATCAGCCCTTGTACAGTATTACAGGGCAAAAAAACATTGAAGAATTTGTACTCGATCACCTGGATGGCTATTTAGGCAATAAGCCTGTACGTGTTGGTAACCAAGCTTCTGAGCATATTCAGAATGATATTTATGGGCAGGTTTCGATATCTATACTACCCCTGTATACCGACCATCGTTTTGTTTATAGCGAACGAAAAGACTCCGCCCGGTGGATTGAGTATTTGCTTTTTAAGATAGAAAAAACAATAGATGAAAAGGACGCTGGCATTTGGGAGTTTCGCAATTTTGCCAACATCCATTGCTACAGTAATCTTTTTCAGTGGGCAGGCGCTTCGGCAGCCGAAAAAATGGCGAAGACGATAGGTAATCAGGCGCTGGAAGATAAAGCTATAGCACTGAAGGCGCGAGCGGCCGAACATATTGAGAGTTGTTATGACCCGGAGCGGAAGGTATATACCAACTCGGTAGGTAGTAAAAACCTTGATGCCAGTACCTTACAGCTTATTATGATGAACTATCTCGACCCCACGTCGCAAAAAGCCAAGGATCATCTTATTGCATTAGAAAGCGAACTAAAAGCAAGTAATGGTTTGTTTTACAGGTATTTATATGCAGATGATTTTGGTAAACCTAAAACTACTTTCCTTATCTGCGCTTTTTGGTATGTGGAAGCCCTTGCTGCTGTTGGCCGTATTGATGATGCGGTTCGCGAATTTGAGAACCTGCTGAAGTTTTCAAACCATTTACTTCTATTTAGTGAGGATGTAGACGAAAACGATGGCAGCCAATGGGGTAATTTTCCGCAGGCTTACAGCCATGTTGGCCTGATGAACGCTGCATACAGGATAGCCATGAAATTGGACAGACCGATATTCATGTAATGACTACAGTTAGCTACGGATGATGGCTTTGACGTTTTAAACACTGCCTGATAACGTATGCTCTGCACATAAAAAAAGCCCTGATCAATTTGATCAGGGCTTTTTTTATATTAGCGTGCCTAAATTAAGCAACAACTTCTTCTTCAGTTGAATCTGCAGCAGCAGCTTCTTCTTTCGGAGCTTTTGCTGCCTTAGGGGCTTTAGCTACAGGAGCTTCAACTTCTTGAGCTGCTTGCGCTGCAACAGGTGCCGGAGCGGCATCTTCTGCTACAGGAGCAGTTTGAAAAGGAATAACTGATACGTATGAACGGTTATCAGCTTTCTTTTTGAAAACTACTTCACCAGCTACTAAAGCAAATAATGTATGATCTTTACCGATGCCTACGTTTTTATCAGGATTGTGCCTGGTACCACGTTGACGAACAATGATATTACCGGCAATTGCTGGCTGACCGCCAAAAATTTTAATACCTAAACGCTTGCTATGTGACTCGCGACCGTTCCTGGAACTACCGGCTCCTTTTTTGTGTGCCATTTTTTTTAATATTTTAATGGATTGATAACAACCCTGAGTGTAACCTTAAATTATAACGAAATACCAGTGATCTCTATTTTAGTGAATTGCTGGCGGTGACCATTTTTCTTTTTGTAACCTTTTCTTCTTTTCTTTTTGAAAATGATCACTTTATCACCCTTTAAATGAGACACGATTTTAGCTGTTACTTTAGCGCTTTTCAAATCGGCTCCCAATTTGAAACTACCTTCGTTTTCTGCTAACAATACATTGTCAAATTCAATACTAGCGCCTTCATCTCCCTGTAAGCGGTGTACAAAGAGGTGCTGGTCTTTTGCAACTTTAAATTGCTGTCCGGCTATACTTACTATTGCGTACATTGTTAATTATTTTTGTTTATTTAAAATGAGGTGCAAATATAGGGCTTTAGTTTTAAAATAGCAATACCACCCGGCATTTGTTTTTTTACTTAAACAAATGCCTGATAAGTATTGCTGCTCATTTATCTTGCCTTGATAGATGCTATGTTAATGCCAAAGAAACAATCGTCCTGGCATCCGTTAGGGTAATACCCACATGCTGATATCAATCCATTATTGGCTGCAACAAAAGATATATCATTCGTTTTTTTATCAGCCTTAAGCCATACGCTTTTGGCCTTATCATAAACTTCGTCCAGCGTTAGCAATAAAGCCCCTTCGCTGGCATGTGTATTAAGTGAAGAGGCATCCTCTGCCCAGCTTTTTAAAACCGTGGTATTCCCTCCGGGGCTCTGAGCTATACGATAGGCCTCGTAACTTCTTGCGGTAATTTTTCCATTAATAACAGTGATGATGGTTGTCGAGCCAAAACCGAAAACCGAACCCGACACCACTGTGTAGTCATAATTATTGCCCGAAGTACTTTTGAAACTGAGCCAGGCATTATAACTTTTTTCGAAATCGGATTGATAACTAAAATCTTCCTTTTTACAGCCCAGCAGGCAAACAAACCAAATCAATACAAGTAAAAGCTTTTTCATAAACGATGTTTTATGCCCTTACGTTATGAACGTGATAAACGCTACAATGGAAAGTAGAGATTGTCCGGATGCATCGGCATTGCAATTTATCACTTGAATACCCCCTCCTTCTCCTCTTTCAGTGCTTTGGTTTTGAGCGTATAAATCAATGGTACTAAAGCGCAATTATCTCTTTTCGGCTTCCTCCATCTTTTTTTGTATTTCTCTTACCAAACGTTCTGCGGCATCTTTCAAATCGGGCTTCCCTTCGTAGGCAGAGTCAAAATAAACCTTCTTGGTTTTACGCTTATATTTAAACTCAATATAATAATGCAGCGCTTTGGCATCTTTCCTTATGCTGGTATCATTGACCAGGTTAGACGGAAAATCCCAGAAACCTAAGTCGGCCGCTTTACGGTGTAAGTATAATAAATCGTCTTTGTTCAATTTTAATTTTGATTTGATCAACGAGTCGTGCGAGTTAACGTATTGATATTCCATTGTTTTAGAGTTATACTTATTAATTAAGCTATCCCCTATGCCATAATTAAATACAATGGAATCAAACTCGGCAAATTTATAAGGTGCGTTTTTCACCATCATGCCATAATAATAAAAGCAATAAAGTAAAAATGGCACAACGATGCTGAGCAATAAAAATATTTTTTTCGATTTGTTAGACATGACTTTCTGTTTGAAAGGCCAAAAGTAAAAATTCAAACTCAACTTTGGCAAAATAAAATGGCAACATGCTTTTTACCTCACTATGAAACAAATATTGTTTGCTTTCTCTATTATTGCAGCCACCAAACAAGTAATTTATCATGTCAGAAATATTCGACACCCTATCATCTGTTATCAAAAATCGCCGCACAACGAAGCCGCCTGAGATGAATGGCAAAAAAATACCTGATGAAGTAATTACCCAACTGCTTGAACTGGCCGACTGGGCACCTACCCATGCTAATACAGAACCGTGGAAATTTGTGGTATACACCAACGGAAAAGAGTTTGGCAAGCAACATGCAGAATTATATAAGGCTAATACGCCTGATGATCAATATATGCAGATGACCTATGAAAAATTACTGCATATGCCTGATAAGGCATCGCATGTTATAGTCAGCACGATGCAACGTAAACCAACAACCAGGATACCCGTACTTGAAGAGATAGCTGCTACAGCCTGTGCTATGCAAAATATTTTATTGGGTGCCACGGCTTTGGGTATTGCATCGTACTGGGGCAGCGGCGGTATGGTACACAGCCGGGCCATGAAAACTTTTTTAGCCCTGGGTGATGAGGATATCGTGATGGGGGTATTATACCTTGGTTACTCAGATCATCAACCAACCGGTAAAAGAAATATCCCGTTAAGCGAAAAGGTTAAATGGGTTTAAGCTGGAAAAATGAGGCTTAGCACTTGATGCTCTCCCATCCTGCCAGGCTGTTCAAACTAAAAACCAAGTGCTTTTTTAAACGCAAGATTATTGACAAAGGCTTTGTATATCACCTCGTGCCCCCTGTCGTTAGGGTGGATGCCATCACCGCAGTTATATACTGGCTTAAATAACCATGATGAATCGCTTAACTGATCAAGGTAATCTATAATATGGCCAGGGAACGTTTTAACTAACAGGTTAGTAAAAGTTTTTAAACGTTTACGCTGACTTAAGCTCAGGTTTCTGGGTTGATTTGAGGTGATAAAGTAAGGTATGTTCTGGCGATGCAGTATATCAGCAACAGTTTTGTAGTTGTTCAATATTTCAACATCGTTGTAGCCATTAGCAATATCATTTGAGGGAAGACTGATAATCACCATGATTGGTTTTTTTGCTAAAGCAGTAGTAATGTTCCTGAGGGTATCTGCTTCGGGGCGATTCGTCTTCGTTACGGATTTGGTAGGCAATATGTGATAGGTAGTATATCCGGGAAAAGCGAGATTTATAATGGTATCGTTTTTATGCAGGAATTTTACTTTGGCCTCTAACCTGGATACCCATGAATATTGATGTGCCGAGGCCCCTTTTCCCCAGGCCGTTGAGCCACCCAGGATGACGATATTATGATACTCTACCACGGGGGCCGTGTTATAACTCCCGCCGATAGAAGGCAATTGTACAGGATCTACGGCTGTTTTATTACACGCGGCAAAGGTAAACAGCAAAGCAAGAGCAAGTACCGATAATAAGTTTTTTTGCATTTAATCAAGCAGTTCAATATTAGGGCATCAAACTGTATCAAAGATACTTATATATCGCAAAAGTTACAAACCTTTACGATAATTTTATTCACGAAAGTTAAAACATTCTTTGCGATCCCGAATTGCCTTTATTATTGAGGTGAATACCTACTACTATTTCGTGTGTACCGGTACTTACGGTATTGAGATTAGAGGTTGTATAGTCGTAAGAATACCCCAACGACAAGAATGAATCAATTGTGAAACCCATCATACCAGCCACAGCATCATCTTGTCGGTATGATCCCCCAATCCAAAAATGATCGCGGAAGGCTAATTTGAGATTAACATCCACCGTGTTTTGCGAGGGTTGAATGAGTTTATACATTACAGATGGCAATAACGATACATCATCAGATAAAAAAAACTTTACACCACCTGTAAGGTAATAATGGGGGACTGTTTTACCCTGATTGTAATGAGAGTCTTTAGCAAAATCTAAAGTTTGCGGTAAAAATTGCTGTACCGATAAGCCCGCGAAGTAGTTAGCTGAATACGCCCATACACCAGCGCCAACATTAAGTTTATACTGGCTGTTATTCCCGTTATAAACAGCCGCGTCAAGTGGATATTCAAGGATAACTTCGTTTATATTTAGATTAACGTTATTAAATCCACCTGATAATCCCGCTGAAAGATTAAGGTTAGAAGTTAAACCGATATGATAAGCGTAAGTAGCGTTGATATAGGTTTGGCGGATGGGCCCCGCCTTATCTGTCAGCATCGTTAAACCAATTCCGTGGTGAGGTTCGGCCGCACGGTAAGTGCGGACAAATGATCGGCCGATGGGATTATCACCGTCCGCCGGAACCTGTAAAGCATCGCCATCAACAAAATTACGTCCTAATGGGGCGGTAATGGTAAAATAGGATGTTACCGGAGCTCCCTGCAAACCAGTCCATTGGCTACGGTATCCCGCTTTAGCATCGGTGTAATTTTCAATTCCGCTAACCGCAGGGTTAATTAAAAGCGGGTTTAAAATATACTGCGTGTATTGCGGCAATTGTTGCGCCTTGATATTTACACCCACTACTGTAAGTAATAATACAAACCAAATTCTCTTCATTTACCTGATAATTGTGACAGAGCCAGAAATTTTACTACGGCCGTTTTTAGGATCTATAATATAATAATAGGTACCTACAGGCAAATTAACAGAATTATATCGACCATCCCAAGGTATTCCGTATCCAATAGAATAAAATACTTTCTGGCCATTGCGGTTATAAACCTCAACCGTACAATCGGGGTATGAATTAAGGTATTTTATGTCCCAAACATCATTTTTACTATCTCCGTTGGGTGTAAAAGTATTGGGCACAATTGGTGCCTGTAATACCTTAACGGTTACCGTATCGCTCACCGGGCAAGCCAATGTATCTGTAGTTGACGTAACGGTAAGTGTGTACAAGGTAGTGACCTTGGGAGACGCATATGGATCTTGGATAGTCGGGTCGCTCAATCCGGCTGTTGGCGACCATTGTATTTTATTATTATTACCGCCGCTTATACTTGCTTTTACTTTGGCCTGCCCTCCCGACAAAATGGTAATATCCGGCCCTGCGGCTACCGTAGCTATTGGTTCAACCATAATAGTTTTTGAGCTGCTGGTATCTGCACATGGCGTGCCGTTGGCGGTATAATAACAGGTAACCACATGTGCGCCGGTACCTAAAACCGCTGGATAAAAAATGCCATCAGTAGCTAAAGCACCATCAATGGTGAAGCTTGCTGTGGCGGACGGGCCGCCTGCCTGTGGAATTACTAAGGGCGACAATGGCAATGGAGCGGCATTGAGACATATTTCTGCAGGCAGGTTAAAGGCCGTTATTTTAGGCACGGCAAGCAGGTTAATAGTCTGTGGCAACACAACAGAACATTTTACATCTGATCCTGAATTTGCGGTCATGGTAACCTGGTATGGTGTTGAGAGCTTCACGTATTCTGTTGGATACTTGTGCGTAAATGTACTGCCCGAATCAATTCGAAATGTTTGGATGGGGCTGTTATCGCCAAAATCAATTGTAAAACTATTCACTTTACCCCCGTTAAAATCCTTAACGTAAGCCTGTGTTTCAAACACAACCGCGTGATTGCTGCATAGGGTATCTTTATGCAGAACAGTGAATGCTGCTTTGGGCGATCCGCCGTTTATAGTAAGTTGTTTAATTGTGTCCCTAATGCAACCATTAGCCGTTGTAACCGTGAGTTTAACGTTGTACTTGCCTGGATTGATATAGTGATGCCGCGCTGTTTTACCATTAACCTTGTCCGTTCCGTCGCCAAAATCCCACAAATAACTTAAATTATCGTTCAAGCTGTCTGCCACAGAAGAAAGTGATGTGAAATTTACATAATAATCATATTGGCAAGCATCAGGAAGTGTAAAATCCACCTTGGGTGAAAAATTGACTGTCTTAATTTTAGGCAAAGATGCTGTGCAGCTTTTATCAGTAGTAACTGTTAGCGTAGCGGTATAGGGCTGTGCCGAAGCATAAGTATGAGTCACTGGGTTCGCATCAGCTTTAGGTAAGGTTGTACCATCGCCAAAATCCCAGAACCAAGATGTTATTTTCCCTTCGGATGGAGTGGACTTATCAATAAAGGTAACGGATAAAGGTGAATCGCAAAGTGGTGCGGGAACATCAAAATCGGCAAAGGCCTTGCGTATACATACTTAAAAACCGAGTTTGCACACCCTGTTGTACCGGCAACAGTTAACGTAACTTTGTATTTACCGGGCTGTAAAAAATGATATACGGGATTTTGAACGGCAGAGGTATCGCCGTTACCGAAATCCCAATGCCAGGTTTTGACTGTATTGCCAATGGTAAGGTCTTTAAAACCAACCGTATCAGCAGTGCAAACGGTATCGCGGGAGGTGAATTTAGCTGCGGGGGGATCAACGATGGTAAACGATAAATAAATATCCTCGGTTGAACCGCATAAAGTTGTAATTGTATCAATTGCAGTGACCTTAATATTATAAGTTCCAGCATTTGAATAAGTTATTGGTTTTCCATATGTATATTGGTAAAGTACAGTGGTGTTACTACCCTCTGTTTTAGTTATCGTGGTTTTTGCTGGTCTTGAAACTGTATCAATCGCATTATTACCAAAATTCCATATGAGTTGAGGCGTTGAATATGGCAGTACAATTTGTGGGATCAAAGTGGACGCTGTACAACTGGATGATTCCACTTTGCTCGTGTTTGGGTTCAAAAACTGCACATACTCATTCAGGTTTTTAACATTAGTGCCGGCGGCGTAGCCATATGATTCATGTTCTCCAAATTCGTATGCTATAGCGTTAAAACCCTGATTGGCAGATAAAACATGCGTTGCCCCTTTTGCAACCGAAAATTGGCCATAGGAGTAACCCGTTATATTAGGTACAGCTGTAAAACCACCACCTGGGGTAGCGCCATATAGTGTCACGTCAAGTTAAAATTGTCGGGTAAAGGCGTTTGAGTTTAATCCTTGCATCGTCATTTGTAAATTGCCAGTTAATGGTAGCTTCTTTATTGTTTCGGTGGGTTTGCCAGGCCAACACTTCTTTTTGCATCTTTTTGATATTGTCAATCCTTCGGTTTAGACATTGTCCCATCAAAACATTTAACTCTATTTCTGCCATGTTCAACCAACTGCCATGCTTTGGGGTGTAAACAAATTCAAACCTGTCCCTTAGTCGTTTGGCTTCTTTCGGCTCAAAGGCCTCGTACAACGCTGCTGGTTTATGTGTGCCAAGGTTATCCATTACCAAGGTTATTTTAGTGACTTTCGGGTACCAATCGTCGGCTATTTGTTTGATGAATTTTGCCCAGTCTGTTTTTGTTTTCCGTTCTGTCACCTCCACATATCTTTTCCCGTTCAATGGCTCTGATGCCAAGAATATATTGGCTACCCCGCAACGCGCATATTCAAAATCTTCCCGAGCATCTTGTCCGGGTTTCATTGGGATGGGCAACCGTGTTTCTGTAATCAGCTGTTTTGGGGACTCATCCATACAAACGACCGGAAACTCTTGGCTATAAGGTCGTTTACATACATCCAGCAAATGCTCCATATTAGCAACAAAATCACTGCTTTGGTGCGGTGGTATTACCCAGCCTTTTACTTTCCAGGGTTTTAACTCGTTTTTTTTAACGTCTTTCTTATCGTTTCATAGGAAATATCTTCTACATATTTCAACTCAACCATTTTATCAGCCAATAAACGTAGCGACCATTTTGAAAAGCCTTCGGGTGCTTTGCCACAACTTAATGCTATTAAATGCGCCTCGGCTTCCCCGTCTATTTTTTTTGCTTTTGTCTTGATTATAGGCTTACGGTCCAGGCACGCTTCAAAACCGTCTTCAACAAAACGCTGTTTGACCCGGTCAATCATTCGCATGCTTACTTTTAAAACACGGCTGACTTCTTCGTTGATGATCTTTTCCCCAAGTCCACTTTCATCGCAATTCAATAAAATATAAGCATTGCGATACTGTTGGGCACTGTGAGAACCCTTGCTGATTATTGCACTTAGCCGCCCCCGCTCTTCTTCTGTTAACGTTACTCTATACTTTATCATATCCGTTTTGGATGATAAAGGTATAATAAATATACGACAATATCAAATTGACGCGACACTAGTAAAAAAGATGGGACCGCAGCTGTTGGTATCACAACATTGATATAAGATTGAGTTATTGAATATTTGTCTGTAGAATAAAGTGTAACGTGATTAATATTTTGCTCAAGGGAATTAAGGTATATCATTTCAGGATCGCCGACAGTAGCTTTTTTGTCTGCTGTGCCATCAATTTTATTTCCCTGGGTGACGGCGTATTGAACAACCTGTATTGGCTTATCGGATATTATAACATTCGTAGCCTGGCTGTTAAATTCGTAATAGTATGCACTTCCGGCAGTAACAAGTTTGGCCACATTTGTAATAGGCGAGCCATTTAATGTTATAACTGCGCTTGTATCACTTAACACAACTCTTAAAACATCATAATTATCAACTTTTAAAGGAGTAGTGATGTAATTTTTTCCCCAAGATGCCGTAGATAAACCTGCTGAAATAAGTTATCAGCGCTTGTATTAGGTGAGCCTATATATATTTTGCTGCTTCCTGAAAACATAGCGATTCTTTTGCAGCCACCAGTATTTGTGCTTATAGATTCGATATGTGTCCCTGTCAGGTCGCTATCCGATAGCCCTTGATAGACCTCTCCTTTGTTTAAAGTAACCTGGTATTTGTTTTTTGCAGAATGAGCAATACCTGACGCATCTTTCAATAAGTCGACGGAAGGAGTAATCTCGACCGTCGTATTATCCTCTGTGGCAACAAACATGAAAACAGAATATGATGGCTTAGCTTCCTGTCTTTCCTCTAAAGAATTTGATAGTTGTTTGTAATTCAATGAATAATAGTCATTAGCCAATGTATTAACGGGTAATAGTAATGTTGCACCAGAAACTGCGCTATTGTAGATGTGGGCATAAACCGCTATTGGGTTTAGACTTGTAATGTGGATTCCTTTTTTAGTAATACTTTCTATATCTCCCAAAAAAAGGCTCGAAGGTATTGTAACAAGTGTGGCCAGGTTAGGCACTACTTTAAATGGTATAGCTGCAGTCACACCATCGGCAAAGCTCACAGTACCAGAAGTATTGACGTCCGATGCAATGTATAGTATCATTTGCGAAGCAGTTGGGCCGGCTCCATCAACATGATCCATATACCCTGTCCAGAACTCGGTGCCGATGTTTGAATTTTGGGAATACAACTTGGTTGTAGCCAACAGCAATACAATAAAAAAGGCCGGTATTGCCTTTGCTAATCTCTTCACGTATAATTAATCAGGTGTAAACTATAAAGGTTAAGCTATCGCGTGGGTAAGCAACAGTTCAATTTTTAAATTTAAACAGAAAAATAACAAAACAAAATTTAATAGAGATCATGCCGACAATTGCGTTTTCAACGCATAGCATAATAACATAACAGTAAATGCTTCTAAGTTAAAATTGGCAGATGAAATTCAAATGAAAATTACCGTAAAACAATAAGATTATCATTTTTTTTAAAGGCGTGCAGCAAGTACAAATAAGCAATCAGATGGTGCTTTTGCTGAGGTTCTCCAATTGTTTGTTGGCTATTTCGAGCTTGCGTGCCAAATCACGGTTCTCTTTGCGCAAGTGGTATATTTCTATGGCGTTTTGGATATACATTTTTAATTCCTCGTCAGCCCAGGGCTTTACCAGGTATTTGTATACCTGGCCTCGGTTAATGGCATCCATAACAGCGTTAATATCAGAAAAACCTGTCAATAAAATCCGGATGGTATCCGGATATACAGGTATAATTGATTCTAAAAACTCAATACCCGTCATCACCGGCATCCGCTGATCGGTTACAATAACAGCTATTTCGTTTTGATCCAGGATCTTCCTGCCCTCCCGGGCCGATTGTGCAACATAAATATTAAAATCGCGCCTAAAGGCAGCCTTAAAGCTATTTAAATTATGTATTTCGTCATCTACATACAATACACCAAATCGCATCATTTACATATCATTAAAGTGAGTATTTAAGGATTAATCTATTTAACGGAAAAAAATATAAAAAGTTTATTTTTCTATGCACATTTATATTACAAACGATCATTTAATGCAAATTTGCATGTAATTGCCAATGAAAAAAATATTTGTTTTAATTCTGCTATTTATTGACTGCTACGCTGCCTTGGCCAAACTACCAGACACGCTCGTCGTACACGAGAATGAAAGCATATTAATTACTAATAATTTTTTTACACAAATAGAGGATCCCGGTAGCGGCCTAACCATCCAGGATGTTTTAAAACGTAAGGATTTTATCGCAGTTAAATCGGCTTTGCCGGCGCTAAAAATTTCAAATCCGGTAATCTGGCTCAAAGTAATCATCAAAAACCAAACTGACGAAGCGAATGTCAGGGCCACTATTGGCTCAACGGTTATCGATAAATTTGACGTATACACCACAACAGGTAACAACAACATATTGCATTTTGAGCCCGAAAAACCAGATAGCCACCTTAGTTATTTTACAGCGAAGGAAACCTTTATCAATTGTCTTATCGATGTAAATACAGTAAAAATATTTTACATCAGAATACAAAGCAATTACCCCAACGTAGTGCCAATAAAGATTTATAGTGAGGATGAGTACTGGGAAAGTTTCAATTCTAAAAATACCACCTTCGGAATATTTGCCGGCATCCTGGTTATTATGATGATCTATAATGCGTTCTTGTTTTTCATTGTAAAAGATAAAAGCTATTTATTTTACGTATGCTATGTTTTTTTTCTGGGTGTTTCTCAGGGTATTGTACATGGCTACGGCGCGGATAGCGTTAGCCTGATGCTGATGAACAATTACATACTGCCTGCTACCCGGATACTTTTATGGGTGTCAATCATTTTGTTTATCAATGAGTTTTTACAACTTAAAAGCCAGTATGCACAAATTTACAAGTATTACAGGCTGCTGTATATCACATCGCTGCTCCCTTTCTTGTTTTTTTTACTTGGCTACTCCAACATAGGCTACGATATTATCAGTTTAAACGCAATTATAGTGAGTTCGTCGTTACTGGTAATGGGCTTGTGGCTCTATACAAACGGCGTTACACACGCCAAATTTTTTATGCTGGCCTGGAGCTTATTCCTGGTATCAGTTATTGCATCAATAGCACGTAATAAAGATTTTATCCCCTATAATGATTTTACCTCGAATTTATTTTTGTTTGGCGTGGTACTCGAGCTGGTATTGTTCTCGGTAGCGCTGGCCGATAAAATAAACTTTTACCGGCATCAAAATAACCAGGCGCAATTTTTGGCACTTAAAATTGCAAAGGAAAACGAAAAATTAATTACCGAGCAGAACATTCAACTTGAAAATAAAGTTTTGGAGCGTACCAAAGAACTGCTGGAAAGTAACAAAAGCTTAATGAGCTTGGTAAGCAATTTAAAGGCCGCCCAATCGCAATTGGTAGAAACAGAAAAAATGGCTTCACTGGGCCAGCTAACTGCCGGCATAGCACATGAAATTAACAATCCTATCAACTTTGTAAAATCAAACATCAAACCGTTAAAGCTGGATTTCTATGATGTTTTTGAACTTTTGGACAGATATACAGCTATTGAAAATCAAAACCCTGAGGCTGATTTGTTTAAGGAGCCAATTGAGTTTAAGCAAAAAATAGATATCGGGTTTATAAAAAAGGAAATTACGGACCTGTTAAATGGCATAGAAGAAGGCGCATCCCGTACTGCAGAAATTGTACAAAGTTTGCGGGCTTTTAGCCGCACCGATGAGGTTGAGCTAAAGCCCGCGGATATTAACAAAAGCATTTTAAGCTCCTTGGTTTTACTGCGGAACATCATACCCTATTATATTGAGATAACGCCAGTTTTTGATAAGCTTGAGCCGATTAATTGTTATCCTGGAAAGTTAAACCAGGTTTTTATTAACCTGATACACAACAGCATCCAGGCAATTACCGAAAAGAAGAAACACGAAAAGGAAAATATACTGATAGTTACCAAGGATTATCCCGAGAATGTTTCGATAGAAATTACCGACACAGGCGTAGGCATGACCGATGTTGTTAAGCAAAAAATGTTTGATCCATTTTTTACTACCAAAGGTGTCGGCGAAGGTACCGGCCTGGGCCTGTCTATCGTTTTCGGAATCATAGAAAAACACAAGGGCGCTATTGATGTTAAGTCAAAACGTGGCAAAGGCACAACAATTGTTATCATGCTGCCGAAAACACTAACTTGATTTACGAATGTGGCGCTGCGTCATGATTCCTCCTTGAAATATACTTTATAGTAGTTCATGGCCTTATCGTCGTCAAAACCTTTCTCTATCAGTTCCTTATCGCCGTGAATATAAATGTGAAAGTTTCGGTCGAGCTTCAGCACGGTTTTGTAAACCCTACCCTGCTTTTTTACAGCGGCGTCCGAGATATCAAAGGTTGAGGCTATCTCGGTTTCGTAGTCTTGTTCGTACTGTTGCTTGTAGGTTTTGAACGACTCTATGGCCTGCTCATTACCTAATACCTCGCCCGCAAACTCATCCATGTCAAAAGTTTCTTTTTCCTTAAAGTACTTCATGGACTTGTTAAGCAAGTCTATCTTATCAGCTTTTGTAAGCTCAAACTCCTCGTCAATTTTTTGGGTGACAAAATTTTTGTAGATACTTAAGGTATTGCTGGTTTGGTTATAGCTATCATTCCTGATTTTAAGTTTTAAAAAATCATCTTTCCAGTATACTGCTTCATTGTTGCGGTTAGTTTGATCAATCACCAAAACCTTGTAGCCCTCTTCTTTCTCGCTGTTAAAAATAAGGCAGCCCTTATCCAGTTTATGGATATTGATGCCATCCTCTTCGTATTCCAGGTTAAAGCCGCCCTTGGCGGGATAAACCTTTAAATAAGTTTCTTTGTTCTCCGATTTAAAAATGCCAATGGCATCTAAAAGCTCGCCCTCCAACTGCACGTTTTTTAAATAAGCTACATACAGTTCACCCGATTTTATTTTAGGATGATTGGTAATATCGAACAAATACTTAGTGATCTGCTGGCTAACTTCATGAAAATTTGCTGGGTTTTTAAATATGCTTTCCGAAAAATGAAAAACATCGTTCAAATTCAAATCGCTTGAGTGGATAAATCGATATACCTCGTTTACCTTCTCAAAAGGACTTAAAAAGTATTGCATCAATAGTTTATTTAACAATTCGTCAGTAATTTCTACCGGATTGTCAGATAATACGTAAAATTCATCAAGCAGTTTATTGCCTACCCGGTGTACTGAAAGTTGTGAAAGTGATGCTTCAAATGATGTAACCATATTGTTTTGATATCAACTGCAAAGAAAGTAATTTGAAGCGATTACAATTAATTAATAATTTGATTGATAAATGATAAAAAAGTTTATTTGATATTGATAAAATAAGTATTTTTGAAAGAAGCAACCATTGTATGAATATTTTTATTGGCAACTTACCCTATAAAATACAGGAATCTGAGTTAAGAGAGCTTTTTGAGGATTACGGCGAACTAACATCGTTAAAAATAATCACGGATAAGCAAACCGGACAAAGTAAGGGATTTGGCTTTGCAGAAATGCCTGACAGAGAATCAGCACTCAAAGCTTTGGAAGATTTAAATGCTGCCGAAATTTACGGAAGAAACATTGTGGTTAAAGAAGCGGAAGAAAAGCCAAGGAATACTTCAAGTTCCGGAGGTTTTAAAAGCGGCGGCTACAATAAAGGCGGCTATAACAAAACCAGATAACCCTACCTGCATTACCTTCTTTTTCCCGGTAAATCTATCGGGGCACTGCTTTATTTTCATTTTATTTGCCCTTCTTTTTTTCGAAACTTTTTTACAATTAAAATTAAGTACGTTAAAACAGAATAAAATTCAATTAAGTACAGAATATTTGATTATTAATCTGAATAGCGATAGCTTTACAGAATAGTGGATGGAAGCGAAATTATTCTGGATAAAACCGATCTGCATATTTTGCGTTTGATGCAACATCATGCCCGGATATCAAATGCCGATTTGGCGCGCGAACTTAACATGGCGCCATCCGGAGTTTTGGAGCGCGTTAAAAAGCTTGAGCAAAAGGGTGTTATTTTGCAATATACCACACGCTTAAATCCCGCTGCCTTGCAGCAAAAATTGCTTGCCTTTATTTTTATGAAAGCTACAGATAGTCCGGGCAGCAATGCAACGGCTACGGAGTTGGCTAAAATACCAGAGGTACAAGAGGTTCATCATATAGCCGGCGAAGATTGTTACCTCATCAAGGTACGCACACATGACGCCGCATCGTTAATGCATTTGATGCGTAACAGCTTTAGTAAAATCCCCAACATCTTATCCACCCGTACAACAATTGTGCTTGAAACTGCTAAAGAAGAGCAGCAACTGGTTATACCACCAAATTAGTCACCATGCTACCCAACAATCAAAAGTCAGTTTCGCCGGTAATGGTGGCAATAGCATTTGCAACGGTTTACATTGTATGGGGCTCAACCTATTTCTTTATCCAGATTGCGGTTCACGGCATCCCCCCGATGCTATTAGGCGCCGCCAGGTTTTTTACAGCAGGCCTATTATTATTAGGCTGGTGCGCCATTAAGGGTGAAAAATTATTTAACAGAAACAACATATTACATGCAGCGGTAAGTGGCATATTGTTATTATGTGTAGCTAACGGAACCGTAATATGGGTGGAGCAGACGCTACCCAGCGCTATGGTTGCCATCATGGTGTCGTCTGCACCTATCTGGTTTGTTATACTCGATAAACCTAAATGGAAAGATAACTTTAAAAACAGATCAATAGTTGCAGGGCTGTTAATAGGCTTTACAGGTGTTATATTATTGTTTGGCGAGCAAGTTGCAAAATCGCTTGGCGAAAGTAACGGCCAATCAAAATTAGGTGGCATGGCCCTGTTAATTGTTGCCTCCATTGCCTGGCCATCAGGGTCGTTATATTCAAAATATAGGGCTACCCAAGGTTCTGTGATGGTTAATACCGCATGGCAGATGCTTATTGCCGGCATTATGTTTATTCCTGGTATGTTATTGCATCACGAAACAGAACATTTAAGCTGGCAAAAAGTGCCCGCTACATCCTGGTTTGCATTAATTTATTTAATTGTATTTGGCTCTATTGCCGCGTACAGCGCATATGTTTGGCTACTGCAAGTTAGGTCTGCGGCACAGGTAAGTACTTATGCCTACGTTAACCCAGTTATAGCAGTACTATTGGGCATTTTTTTTGCCCGAGAACATATATCTCTACTGCAAATTGCCGGCTTAGTTATCATTTTGGCAAGCGTACTATTAATTAACCTGGCAAAGTATCAAAAAGAAAAGCAAATTAAAACCGAATAAAAACAAAATAGTATTGAACTTACTTAACCAGTTCATCGTATCTTTATCGTTGCCCGACATCTATTTTTAATTCTGATATGCTACGTATTATTTTGTTTTTCAGCCTGCTCAGTGCCGCTTACGTAAGTTATGGCCAACAGACGTTTATTGTGAATGATAAAATCGCCCCCGATATTACCGCCCAGTATCACGTTTTAAAAGATAGCCCTGATGTGAAGCAAGGCCGATACCTTGCCCTATACAAAAAAAAGATTGTTGCCGCCATGGGTAATTATGAGCGGGGAAAACAAACCAGCATCTGGCATTTTTATGATCCGTCGGGAAAAATAGTACAACATTATAATTTTAGCACTAAACAACTAATTTACGAGGTGCCGGATGATACGCTGAGCTATAAAATTAGTTATGATTTTGATAAAAAAATAGCCGATACCGACCGGGTGACCAAACCCATCAGGATAGGTGATATTTTTTACGGCTACCAGCCTTATCTTAAGTTGTTTAAAATAGATGCATCTACACTGAATAGACAGCCGCTTTTGTATGTTGTTTTACAAGTGTTAGTGAGCCCCAACGGTCGCCTTGCCGAATGCAAATTAGTTGTAAGAGCAAGGCTTAACAACAATATTGTTGATAGCTATTTGATTAATAACGAATCGTTAACTGACGACGATAAACTATTTATCCCGGCAACTATTAACCACGAAAACGTATCGTCAACGATATATATACTTTGCAAACTTACACCAAACGGCGGCGTTAGTATTTATTGAATTTACCGCGTATCGCTAAAGTATAAGCTACCAATCCGAAGTAGCGCCGCTATTGGATGTGTCGCTATCAGAAAAACCACTATCGGGCGATGAATCTCCTGAATCATCAGAACTACTGTCCGGGTACGTCGATGAACTATCGGAATCATCAGCAAATTGATTGGCTGCATAAGCCGTTGCGGCTCCAATTGCGGCTCCGCCAACAAAAGCTCCGGCACGTGAACCATGCTGATTAGAACTTTGATGATTAGAGTGCCCAATGTTACTATTTGTAGTGGATATTGATGTCCTGTAGCCTGTATTATTGCCATATTGGTTTTTAATCACCGTAATGAATAACCAAATTATGCCTATCGCAATCGCTATAAGCAGCAATGCTCCCGCTACCGCAAGGAAGGTAACCAACCAGCTATCCGGCTGCCCAGAGGCCGCCACAGTTTTCTGTGAAATTTCGACCGACTTTGTATCTGCTTTTAGGGCTGCCGAGCGGGGATTATATCCATCTGCTATTTGCCCTACCAATAATTGGAGCCCTCCGGCATAATTTCGGTTTGAGAACCAGGGCTTCATAGCCTGTAAAATAGCCGCACGCTTCTCGGCGGTGAAAACAGAATCTAAGTCGCGTACTACTTCAATATACTGTTGCCCCTGTTTGGTGGCAGCAACAAATACTAAACCACTGAGGTTCCCTCCTACCTGCCATTCCCGGCCTATTGAAGCTGCAAAACTTTGGATATTATATTGAGCAGGAATTTTCTCTACCAGCACAATGGCCATTTGCATACCCTCTATCCTTTCAATTTCATGCATTTTGCTGCTCAGGTTATCAATTTCCGCCTGGTTTAATACATGCGCAAAATCATTAACATAAGTGTTGTTTTGGCGCGTGGGTATTTGCGCCCAGGCAGTATTACAGGCCAGCGTAAACAGAATAAATAATAGTTTCTTCATTAGTTTGCAGGTTCAATTTGCAGGCTTTAAAGTAAAGTGAATTGCTCGAATAAAGAAACATTTGCTACAATTTTTAAAATGCAGTTTGCCTAAAATACAAAAAGCCGGAGCAAAATATGTTATCATTAAGCCAGCTTATAATTCCTTTGCCGCTACATCATTTAGTACTGTATCAGGTATTAACTTACTATTGTAAATATTAAAATCCTTAACATGTTTCAGCATAAACGTTGCAGCCCCTTCAATTTTCGAGGCCCTGATGTGCTGAAAATCAGCACCATCTATATCTTCTAAAAAATAGGCTGGCCGTAAATCAGGTTTGATAAAGCTTACCTCAACATCGCTCATTTTCAAATCCTTTACATGGCGGATAAAAAAGCTGTATGATGGTGTACTACCAAAGGTATCAGGTTCCGGATAACCTTTTTCCAATTCGGGCACCTGGGTTGCCGCCTGTTCTTTTGTTCCTTCCCCTTTAAAATAAACCCTGATGTTATTGAAAGTGAGATCTTCAATTTGATGGCCGGGTACGCCACTAATGAATGCCGCCTGCCTGGCATCAACATTATAGGCAATGATATTACTGATGATTACGCGTTTAATACTGCCAACGGGCGTACCTTCAGGGCCACGCATCCGCGCACCTAAGCGCACAAATATGGGCGAATTAACAATGTCGCGCATGGTGATATTGCTTATCGTTACATCCTCAAGCAAGGCGCCATCTACGGTTTCGAGCGCCAGGCCACGGCAATAATCGAACACGCAGTTGGATATGGTGATATTTTTAAACCCACCGTTTGATTCGGTTCCTAATTTAATACGGCCAATGGGCTTACCTTTCATTACCGCGTTTGAATCGCGTTTATAGGTGCCTTCTAAAAACGAACCTTCGTCATATCCAGATACCTGGCAATTGGTAATAGTAACGTTTTCGGTAGCACGGGCATAGTTTAGCGCATAATCGCTTTTAAGGCAAATGCCATCATCTTCAGGCGAGTTCACAAAACAATTAGATACCCTAACGTTTTTGCAGGATATGATATCCATCCCATCGCGATTGGTATCCATTTTTATATTATCGATGGTGAGGTTATCAACTCCGGTGAGCAAAAATACAAACCAGCCCCCATGTTGCACTGTAAAATCGCGTAATATAACGTTCCGGCATAATTTCAGGCTGATGGTTTTATTGCCAAAACCTTCGTTTACAGTATTTTTTTTAGAAGTGCGTAACAAACCCTTTCCCCATATTTTACCTGGGCCGGCGATGGTTATATTTTCCAGGTTCTCGCCGACGATCAGGCTGTTGTGGAAATGGCTGTGCCCATAATCCTGATATATTTCATTGGCATTTTTCTCGGGTAAATCATACCCCTTTTCGGAGGCAATAAGCGTTGATCCCTGATCCAGGAATAAACCAACGTTACTTTTTAAATGAATGGTAACCGATAAATAATTACCTGCCGGAAAGTACACCGTACCACCTCCGGCCGCCGCTGCCGTCTCGATAGCTTTGTCAATCGCTTTAGTATCTAAATTTTCACCATCGCCTTTGGCCCCATAGGCTTTAACATTGTAAAAACCATTAGGCTGGGCTTTAATTGTTGAATAGGCAACCAGCAATAAGGTAAAGCAGCAGCTTAGTTTGCTAACAATATTTCTCATGAAAAGTCTATTTGGTTTACACCTCTAATTAAAGAAAATTATTACTAATGAGGTGTGTTATATCAAATATTAATCAAATTTAACCGAAAGGCTATGGCATAAAAAAACGCCAATTACAGGTTTACCCGCAATTGGCGTTTTAAATTTAGTATACTTTTTACTTTTTTATTAATGACGCTGCTGACTGATCTAAAAACCAAAGCACATTTTCATCCTTGCGGATCAGTTGTGCAGGGTATTCATCAATATTTTCGGCATCTTCCAGTACGTGGTGCACAGCTTCGGCTTTTCCCTGGCCGTATACTAAAAAGGCAATGTGCCGGGCCTGGTTTATTAAAGCCGCGGTAAATGTGATGCGGTAAACTTGCTGATCTTCCAAAAAGACTTCTTCAACAGAAGCTGTCGGATCGTGCAGAACAAGCGTATGCGGAAACAGTGACGCCGTGTGCGAGTTATCACCCAAACCAAGTAAGATTAGATCGAACACCACTTTTTCAGTTTTAAAAAAGTTGTAGATATCGTCGGTATAATCCTTAGCTGCTTCTTCCGGACTGTGTAGTGTATTCACCTTAAATACCTGAGAATAAGGTATGTTTAATGGGTCAAATAAAGCTTTTTTTACCATCAAGGCATTACTGTCCGGATGATTATCGGGCACGTTGCGCTCATCGCCAAAAAAGAAATATACTTTCTCCCACTCAACCTGGTTGCTGTAAGCGTCAGATGCCAATAACTCGTACAATTTTTTTGGAGAACTGCCGCCCGACAATGCAACTGTAAAACGCTCCTGAACGGCAATTGCTTCGGATGCCGATTTTACAAAAAAATCAGCCAAGCCCGTTAATACTTCATCCGTAGTCTCAAATATCTTCAGTGTAGCCATATTATTTCTTTTTGTTGGCAAGCGGTAAGGTAAACCAGTGGAAACCATCGCGGGCAATTAAAGCCTCTGCAATTTCCGGGCCCCATGAATCAGCTGCATAGTTAGGGAAGCTCAGGCTCTTTTTAGTTTGCCAAGCATTTAATATCGGCATAATCAATTCCCAGGCAGCTTCTACCTGGTCGCCACGCATAAACAGGGTTTGATCGCCAAGCATGGTATCCAACAATAAAGTTTCGTAAGCTTCGGGAGCTTGCCCATCATAAGTACCACTGTAATCAAATACCATATCTACTGCGTTCAGTATCATATCTAAGCCGGGCCTTTTGGCTTGTACCTGCAAACGGATACTCATTTCGGGCTGTATACTGATGATCAGCCTGTTTTGTTGCCAGCTTTCTGTAGACTCTGGTGAGAAAACAAAATGTGGAACATCTTTAAACTGTATAGTAATTACGGATGACGATTGATGCAACCTTTTGCCGGTACGCACGTAAAACGGTACGCCTTGCCAGCGCCAGTTATCGATGAAAAATTTAACCGCAGCAAATGTTTCGGTATTAGATTCTGGCGCTACCTTGGCTTCTTCGCGATAGCCGGGTACCTGCTTACCCTCAATCCAACCACTGCTGTATTGCCCACGCACTGCCGAGTGGCGGATATCCTCGGATGTGAATTTACGCATGGCGCGCAATACCTCTACCTTACGGTTGCGCAATTCGTCTGAACTGAAATTAATCGGCACCTCCATTGCCACAAGGCATAACAACTGCAAAATATGGTTTTGCACCATATCGCGCAAAGCTCCGGCGCCGTCATAATAATCGCCACGCTCGCCCATGCCTAATTGCTCGGTTACTGATATTTGTACGTGCTCAATGTAATTACGGTTCCATAACGGTTCCAAAATGGCATTGGCAAACCGGAAAGCCATAATGTTTTGAACGGTTTCTTTACCCAAATAATGATCTATGCGGTAAATTTGCTTTTCATCATAAAGCCCGGCCAGCAATTTGTTTAATTCGCGGGCGGTTTCCAGGTCGTGTCCAAACGGCTTTTCTATCACCACACGTACCTTTTCGGCATTTTGAGCAAGTTTAGCTTTCGCGATGTTGCAGGAGATGATAGGAAAGAAATTAGGAGATACCGCCAGGTAGTAAATTACGTAAGGTTCCTGGCCCCACTCCGCTTGTTTTTCGTTGATCTTGGTACCAAACTCTTTATAAGTTTCAGCATCATTAGCATCGGATACCTGGTAAGATACATTTTTTGCAAACTCTGCCCACTTGTCATCCTTGGTTTTTCCGGTCCGTGAAAACTGGTTGATACCTTCGTGCATCTTGGTTTGGAAATCCTCGTCGCTCAGTTTGGTACGGCCTGTGCCAACAATGCTAAACTGCTCGGGCATAAAACCATCTAAAAAAAGATTATATAATGCCGGACCCAACTTACGTGAACTCAGATCGCCGGTTGCACCGAAGATGAAAAATATGGTGGGTTGTGATTTGATTGTTTTCATTTTGATAAAATTCTTGCTATCAATTATTTAAAGCCTCCAATTAAACCTTATTTAGGCATCCATTGGGTATGAAATACGCCTTCTTTACCAATTAGCGCATAAGTATGGGCGCCAAAATAATCGCGCTGCGCCTGGGTTAAGTTAGATGGCATATTTTTGGTACGGAAGTTGTCAAAATAACTTAACGCCGCCGCATAAGCCGGTATAGCTATACCCGCGGTAACGGCTGCCGAAACCACGTTGCGCATACCTGGCAAGGCAGCTACAACCAAATCTTTCACATCGCCGTCTAAAAGCAAATGTTCCAGTGTTTTATCTTTGCCGTAGGCATTGTAAATATTCTCGAGGAAAGTTGAACGGATAATACAGCCTCCTCTCCAGATCTTGGCAATTTCATCTAAATGAAGATCGTATTGATATTCGTCGGATGCTTTGGATAACATGTGCATGCCCTGTGCGTAGGTGATGATCATGCTAAAAAAGAAAGCATCTTCCAATACGGTTAAAAAGGCCTCTTTATCCGCAACAAGCGGTTCACTTGAACTGTATATCTCGGATGCTTTGGTACGAAGCGATTTATATTTCGACAGATCGCGCATGGATACAGCGGAATCAATCACCGGGATAGGAGTTTCCAGATCCATAGCACCTTGTGATGTCCATTTCCCGGTGCCTTTGGCGCGGGCTTCATCTTTAATATCGTCAACCAGCAAATGATCGCTGCCTTCGGCTTTATAGGTAAAGATATCACGGGTAATCTCGATCAGGAAGGATTGTAACCGCCCGTTGTTCCATTTTTCAAATACGCCATGTATCTCATCATTGTTTAACTTTAAGCCGTTGCGTAGCAGCTCATAAGTTTCGGCTATTAATTGCATCAAGCCATACTCGATGCCATTATGAACCATTTTAACAAAATGGCCTGATGCACCCGGGCCAATATAAGTAACGCAAGGTGCGCCATCAACTTTAGCCGCTATAGCCTCTAAAATAGGCTTCATTACATTATAAGCGTCTTTATCACCACCAGGCATCATACTTGGGCCTTTACGTGCGCCTTCTTCTCCGCCGGAAACGCCCATACCAAAAAAGTGCAGGCCTTTGCTTTCCAGGTAATCAACCCGGCGGTTTGTATCTGTAAAGTGCGAATTACCGCCATCTATCAGTATGTCTCCCTTATCTAACAAGGGCAAAAGTTCTTCAATAACCTCGTCCACAATTTTACCGGCTGGTACTAACATCATAATGGCCTTGGGGCTTTTCAAACTTTCGGTAAATTGCTTTACATCGCTGAATCCCTTTACCTTATGTGGCGCTCCCTCTTTTTCAAGTTGAACGCCTTTTGAGGCGTCCTTATCAAAACCGGCTCCGGCAACACCATGATCGGCCATATTTAATAATAGGTTGCGGCCCATGGTACCCAGGCCGATCATCCCAAAATCGTACTTATCTTCTGTGCTCATTTGTTAATGGTTATTGTGTTATTTTGTTGTTGAGTTATTTGTTAACGGGTTACTGTTTATTTTGTTATTTATTATTAAGTTATTGGCTTAAAAAGCAGTGAACCAGTGTGATCATCAAATCAGGTAGTTATAGCCTCAGTAACCAATAACTCAATAACAAATAACTCACTCAATAACCTGTATAAACTTACAGCTGGCTCTTCGCCTTTAAACCTTCAAGTATCTCTTTAGTTTTTTCAAAACTGGTGTGCTGATAAGCTTGAATGCCTAATTTTTGAGCCGTGGTAACGAACATGATCCGGTCGTCAAAATACACGCATTGCTTCTCTGATACCTGCGCAATACCCATAGCTAACTTAAAAATGCCAGGATCAGGCTTACGCATCTTCACTTCACATGATGATATAAAAGCGTCAAAACATTCGTGCAGCTTAAATTTCTCAACACGGTAATCGTTCAATTCCTTACCCTCGTTATTGATAGAGATGATACGGAAGCCGCAATCCTTCTTCCAGCTTTTTAGCCAGGCAAGCATATCCGGTAACTCTACCGACTGCTCATAAATAAACTTTTTAAAGTCTACCCTTGTAAAATCCCTGGGTTGGGTAAATATCACCGTATCCAGGTAATCATCCAGGGTGATACTGCCAATTTCGTAAACGTTGAATATAAAATTGTGCAGCGTATTAACTTCTTCGTAATCCAGGCCGAATTTTTCGGCGGCTACCTTACGCGACTCGTGGCCCCAGCCGTTGCTGAGCAAAATGCCACCAACGTCAAAGAACAGAACTTTTACTTCCGATTTTTCCAAGGGAATTATACTTTATTTTTTTGATCCTCAATAGCTTGCAGTAATTTCTCAAAAGGCTTGTTGAATTTTTCGATGCCTTCGTCCTCCAATTGCTGGGTGATAGCATCGATATCAATGCCTGCCGATTTTAGTTTTTCTAATATTTCGGTGGCGTTATCCAGGCCAAGCTCCAAAGTATCGCCTGCTACGCCATGATCGCGGAAAGCTTCGATGGTTTCTAACGGAACAG
Source organism: Mucilaginibacter paludis DSM 18603 (assembly GCF_000166195.2). Classification (NCBI taxonomy): domain Bacteria; kingdom Pseudomonadati; phylum Bacteroidota; class Sphingobacteriia; order Sphingobacteriales; family Sphingobacteriaceae; genus Mucilaginibacter; species Mucilaginibacter paludis. The sequence goes on along the minus strand of NZ_CM001403.1, from coordinate 7,783,843 downwards.
TATCAACAGTATCCTTGCCAATTAAGGCTTCAACATATTTGGTATCTTTAAAAGCAGGGTTTTTACTGCTTGTACTTGCCCATAACAAACGTTGTGGTTTAGCACCTGCGGCTTCTAATTTTTTCCATCTTTCGGTATTGAATACCCTTTTGTAAATTTCGTAAGCCTTTTTTGCCGAGGCTATGGCAACTTCGCCTTTCAATTCGGGCAGACCTTTTTCATCCAACAAGGGATCAACTATCACATCAATGCGGCTTAAAAAGAAGCTCGCTACAGATGCTATGCTATCAATTGGTTTGCCAGCGGCTAACCGGTCTTCTAATCCTGATATGTAAGCTTCGGTTACATCTTCGTAACGCTGTAAGCCGAATAATAAGGTAACATTGATGTTTAATCCTTCGCTGATGGCTTTACGGATAGCAGCCAGTCCAGGTTGTGTACCCGGAATTTTGATCATTACGTTTTCGCGATCAACGGCTTTCCAAAGCTCTAAAGCCTGGGCAATGGTTTCGTCTGTTTTTAAAGCCAAAAACGGAGATACTTCAAGGCTTACGTAGCCATCGGCACCTTTAACTTCTTCGTTGTAAACATCGCTGAATATATCGCAGGCTTTTTTGATATCGGCCACAGCCAAACCAAAAAATAACTCCTCGTTAGTTTTACTATCTGCCGCTAAGGCTTTAATATCAGCGTCGTAATCTGAGCTGCTGGTAATGGCTTTTTCAAAAATGGCAGGGTTTGATGTTACACCTCTAACACCATCCTCGTCAATCAGTTTTTTTAATTTACCTGAAGAGATGATCTCACGGTCAATAAAATCCAACCAAATGCTCTGGCCGAAACTATGGATCTGTTTTACTTTATTTTCTGACATTTTAAGATTAATTTTAATTTATTGATTTAAAAATAGGTTAAAGTTTATTGATTACGCAGGCATTAGCTAAAGTGCTCATTATTTTTTCAATAATGGTAATCATTGTTTCATTGTAATGCAAGTACAAGGTAAAATTGTTAATTATTACCGGCAACCAAAATTTCTAAAGGGTAGCCTATAAACAAGCCGCTTTCAATAACACCGGTAATTGCCTTAATATCTTTCTCAAGGCTGCTGCCAACCTCATCAAACCGGCAATCCAATATTAAATTATCGTTTTCAGAAATTATCGGCCCGTCCTTCCCTTTTGCCGGCCTTACCACAATGCTATTGGCTCCCAGCTTTTTAAGTTGTTGCTCTACATATAATAGCGCTTGCGGGAACACCTCAATAGGTATTGGAAAATTGGTGCCCAGCCTGGTTACCAATTTGGACTCATCAACAATGATGTAATTTTTAGGGCACGAGCTGATGAGTAGTTTTTCTTTAAATGCTGCCCCGCCCCTGCCTTTAATTAAACTTTTATTGGTATCAACCTCATCGGCTCCATCAAACAACCAATCAGGTTTGTTTTCAAATAGGGTGGTTAAAGGGATGCCGAGTTTAGCGCAAAACATACTGATCTCTATCGAGGTAGGGATACCTTTTACATTAAGCTTTTCGGTTTTGATACGTTCGGCTATAGCAATCAGGGCGAGATACACGGTAGATCCGGATCCTATCCCGAGGGTATCACCATCCGTCACTTTTTCGGCAATTTGCGCGGCTACCTTTTGCTTTCCGCTGATGTTGATAATATCGGCAGACCATTGGAGGTTTTTAATTAAACTACTTTCCCAATCCATGTTTTAGATTTGAGATGTTTAGATGTTAGTAAGGCAACAGAATCACCGCCTTAAGAAGAGTTAGCTCAAGGCAACTCTAACTAACATTGCGCATCGGTATTTATTTTTGATATAAAAACGTTAGACATGAGAAATCAAAATTACCTATCTGGAATTCTAATAGCTCATATCTAACATCTTAAAATCTATAAAAGTGCTTTGGCCTTGTTAACTACATTCTCAACGGTAAAGCCAAATACCTTGTTCAATGCTTCGGCAGGGGCAGATTCGCCAAAGCCGTGCATAGTTACAGTATCGCCCTCGTCGGTAACGTACTTGTGCCAGCCTAATGCCGAACCTGCTTCTATTGCCAAACGTTTTTTAATGGCTTTAGGCAATACGCTTTCTTTATAGGCAGCGTCTTGCTTTTCAAACAGCTCCCACGATGGCATGCTTACCACGGTTGCTGCAATACCTTCTTCCTTTAACTTGGCCTGAGCTTTCATAGCCAGGTCTACTTCCGATCCGGTACCGATCAAGATCAGCTGTGCATCACCTTCGGCTTCCGAAAGTACGTAAGCTCCTTTAACAACATTGGTTGCTTTACCATATTTATCCTGATCCAAAATAGGCAGGCCCTGGCGGGTAAATATCAATACTACTGGTCCGCCTTTATGCTCTAAAGCTACTTTCCAGGCTTGTGCAGTTTCGTTGGCATCAGCCGGACGAAGCACAACAATGTTAGGTATTGAACGTAACGATATCAATTGCTCAACCGGTTGGTGAGTAGTACCATCTTCGCCCAAACCAATACTATCGTGTGTGTACACAAATATCGAACGGATCTTCATGATAGCCGCTAAGCGGATAGGAGGACGTTGATATTCGGAGAAAATTAAAAACGTTGCACCGAAAGGGATAATACCAGGTGTTAAAGCCATACCATTGATGGCTGAGCCCATAGCATGTTCACGGATACCGAAGTGGAAGTTACGGCCGCCGCGGTTTTCGGATGTGAAAGAATCGTAAGCTTTTAAATGAGTTTCGGTTGACGGAGATAGATCTGCCGCACCACCAATTAATCCCGGAATTTTACCAACAATGGCATTTAATACTTTACCTGATGCCTGGCGGGTTGCCATTTTAGGATCAGATGCCTTGAATGTTGGCAGAGCATCTAACCAACCCTCAGGCAATTCGCCGCTGGCTGCTAATTCATATTCGGCAGCAAGTTCGGGGAACTGAGCCTTGTACTCGGCAAATAATTTGTTCCATTTGTCTTCTGTACCTGCACCACGCGCCCCTATCTCATGGTAATATTTCAATACCTCTTCAGACACTTCGAAAGATTTTTCAGGATCAAATCCAAAAAACTCTTTCACCAATTTCACCTCATCAGCGCCAAGCGGTGCTCCGTGAGAACCGGCTGTACCAGATTTATTAGGACTTCCGTAAGCTATCAGCGAACGAACACGGATTAACGATGGTTTTTGTTTTTCGGCCTTGGCATTAGTGATAGCTAACTGCAACGCATGGATATCGTTAACATCATCAACCGATTGTACATGCCAGCCGTATGCTTCAAAGCGTTTATTCACATCTTCGTTGAAAGCAATATCGGTACTTCCTTCGATCGAAATTTTGTTATCGTCATATAAATAAATGATGTTGCCTAATTCCAGGTGACCGGCTAATGAAGCCGCCTCGGATGCCACACCTTCCATCATATCACCATCGCTGCAGATAGAGTAGATGTGATAGTTAAACAGATCAAAACCAGGCTTGTTATAAGTGGCGGCCAAATATTTTTGAGCTATTGCAAAGCCAACACCATTTGAAAAACCAGCGCCCAGCGGACCTGTTGTTACATCGATACCGGGCGTTAAACCGTACTCAGGGTGGCCAGGTGTTTTACTGTTTAACTGGCGGAAATTCTTAATATCATCTAAACTAATATCGTAACCTGTAAGGTAAAGGATACTGTATTGCAACATACAAGCGTGCCCGGCTGATAGGATAAACCTATCGCGATTAGCCCAATGCGTGTTTTTAGGGTTATAATTTAAAAATTCTTTCCATAGAACATGTGCCATTGGTGCCAGTGCCATTGCTGTACCCGGGTGACCGGAGTTTGCTTTTTGAACAGCATCTACTGATAATACACGGATGGTATTAATAGCTTGTTCTTCGATACTTCTTGTTGTTGTACTCATATTTGATTTGTGATAATTATTGATTCTGTTTTAATGCAGTGATCAGATTTTCTCTTTTATCTTGTTTCCAAAGCCGGGCGCCACCTTTGATACCGTCCCGGTTTGAAATTATTTTAATGTTATCATCAAGCTTGAATTTGATTTTACGCGAGTTGCCCCCACCTATATATAAGGTGTCGTAATTGAAAACAGTTTTTAAAATGCCGATAATATATTTTAACCGGTCGTTCCATTTCTCTTCGCCTTCTTTCTCCAAAGCCTTCTCGCCTATGTAGTCATCGTAAGTTTTGCTTTTGGTGATAGGGTGATGGGCTATTTCCAGGTGGGGAAGCAAATAGCCATCGGATAAAAAGGCTGTACCGAACCCTGTGCCCAGGGTTACCACCATTTCAAAACCTACACCTTGTACTACACCTAAGCCTTGCATATCGGCGTCATTAACAACCTTTGTAGGTTTGCCTAAGGCCTGTTCAAGATTTTCAGCCAGATCAAAACCTTTCCAGGCATCGGTACCTAAATTAGGTGCGGTAAATATCACACCGTTTTTTACATAACCCGGAAAGCCTACCGAAACCTTATCATAAACAGGAAATGCCTTTATAAGCTGCTGTATAACCTCTATCAGTTGTTTTGGCTTGGGCGATGGCGGAGTGACTATCTTTTCGTAATCCATTAGCAAAGCTCCTTCGTTATCCAGAATTGTTGCCTTAACATGCGAACCGCCAATATCGATGGACAGTATTTTATCTTCCGAAGATGTTTGTTTCATAGATGTTTTTAATCTTGCCCCTTAAGCAAGCTGCCTTTAGTTATAGACATATGTACAAGTCAAAATGTTTTCTGTTTTCGGTCAGATATCTTTACCTGGTTTATTTCGGGTAAATATAAAAAAAATACAACCGATTGCATAAATCAATCTTGTTAAATATGTTTATCCAAATATGAGGTTAATCAATTAAACCCTCCCAAATTTATGGTTAAAAATTAAAAGAAATAACATTGCCGTGATTTTAAACCACAGGGAAATTAACTTGCCAATTAATTAAAAAGTGAATTATTTGGGCATACTGCAATCAACCACACTATATTAGTAATCCTGGTTTATTAACCAAACATTAAACAATATTGCAATCAATTTACCTACTTAATTTTAGCTGACGCACCCGCTCCAATACCGGAGATAGTTATAAGGCGGAGAAAATTGAAAATTGTGCTCTAAAATTACACATTGCGTAGCTTGCACACCTGGCGAGCACAAGCTAAAAAGGCCAACCAAAAATGGCCGGCCTTCTTACTTAATGATAATGTTTTATTAAAGTTTAAATCCGTAAGCTATACGTAAGCCAACTAAACCATAATTGTTACTTTGGCCCGAAAAATTTTCGTAACGCAAGCCAACATCAAGGCCTTTGTAATTGGCATAGCCAATACCTGGTGAAACGATCAGCTTTGTATTTTTTGCATAATTTGTTTCAAAACCAGCACCAACTTCTCCACTAAAATAAATGTTATCGTTAGCAAATACTTTTAAACCGGCTTTTACAGGCACTATACCCAAATCTTTGCGAGAAACTCCAGCTACATCTTTAAAAAAAGCATTGTAGTAACCAGACGTTAGCATAATCGATAAATTTGACCTGGTATCGTACTGTAATCTGGCCGTTCCGCCAAGTTCAAAGTTAGAAGCGTCGTGAAGATTACCTGTTGGAAGCCCCGCCTCTACACCAACGCCTAAACGCCATACATCGCCTGGGTTTGCTTTTGTCTGTTGGGCTTTAACGTTTGATCCGAAAAGAATGGCAACTGCTGTTACAGCTGATGCAATCCATTTAGTTGAAGTGTTCATAAAATTGTGTTTTCGTTTATATTAAACAACGACCTATATAATTATAAGATCGATAAGCCGGGATCAAAAACATTGCCATTAATGAATCTGGTGATGGAGGTTTACATTTAGATTACTTTTTATTTCGAGCTAATAAAATATTAAATTAATGTTATCATCTGATTATCAATAAGTACTTCGGGCTTGTAGAGCCAGCTATTATTGCGATTATCCTGATAGAAATTCGACGTATATATTCATGGCCACAAAATAAACAAGTGTCCTTTTTACAGTAAAAAGCGTCGCCAAATAATAAATAAAACGGCCATTGATGCCTGGATTATTTAAAATTTAAAGGCCGTGTACTATTAAATATACAAATGACTTTGAGTGCAGCGGTGATATGAATAGCTACTAATTAAAACTAAATCCGCAATATTTTTTTATCCGCAGTAGTTTTTTTGCGAGGTATCCATATACTGCCATACTTGACATAGGAGCCGTTTAAAATTGGGAAGGATGCAAAATCGATATTTTTCTGTGCTTCAAAAACATAGGGTTATGTTTAAAAAGATACTTGGTTTAAACGTTAGTATCCTCGCCTGTCTTTTTCTCAAAAAAAAAGGGAAAACAACAAGTGCTCTCCCCTTTTTTAATTAACTGACCTTATTATTTACCAAATAAAGAACGCTTTTTTATTTGAAATTGGCTAAACGATTTGGTGTTATAAAGTTAGGGGATTGTACATTAACTTAAATTTATTTAACACATTTTAACAATAACTTAAAGCGATACAAAATTAAAGGCGCGAGGAATAATTACTTAATGGCAATGATCTTCGATTTATTTACAATTTCGTTATTTTCCGACTCGCTATACCTTATAACTACGTATCCCTTGTTAAGCGAATCTTTTTCAATGGGTTTTATATGAGCTTCCCATTGGTTACAATGAGTAGTGATAGGCGGTACGGCGTAAATCCATTTATCGTTTTTGTAGGTGTATACCAAATAGCTTCTCCAGCAACTGGTAAACCACTCGGGCAATAAGCCTATCTCATCTTTTCCATCGCCGTTTAAATCACCAAGATTATCAGGTGTCCCATCAATGCAGTTGTTCACCTTAATATCTGCAATCGTCGTATCCGAAAACCTTAAATAGCTTACACAACCACCAACGCAGTCGGTACCTTCTTTATTGAGCTTAGGCTTTACTAACCGTACAATTTCAGGTTTACCATCGCCATTAAAGTCTCCTTGTATAACTTTTGGAACAGGCGGCTTACTGGTTTCGGCGTTTTTTGTATTGTTTACACAGCCCGCGTAAATGCAGGTTAGAATAATGGACAGGCATATCAGGTTAAAGGTTTTCATACCAGAATATTTTTCAATCAATACAGTTAAGCGTGATCTTTGTTTTGCAGCTCACCATTCTCGGCAAATTGTTTGATAATGGCGTTTCTTTTGATAAGCAAATTAGCCATATATTGCTTTAAAAATAGGGCATTGGCTATTTTCCCTAAGATACCGAACGGCGACTCAAATATAAAAACATCAGTCATGTTGGTAAAAACCCCTGCTTCAAAAAAATGATGTTCGTGCCTGAACGATTTAAAAGCGCCATCAACCATTTCATCAACAAAAAAAAGAGGTCGTTCCATTACTGTAATTTTTGAAGTGAGGTTTTGCCATACACCGAAATGCCTTGCCCGCCAGGTTACAGTTTCGTTTAATTCAATTAAGCCGGATGTTTTACCTGCAATAGCGGTTTCGCCCGTTTGCCGCGTTGACGCCAGGTGTAGATCGACATCTCTCGACAAATCAAAGCACCTGTATGCTGGAGCTTTAATCTGGGTTTCTATTTTAATGGTGGGCATATGAATATGGTTTACAAGATAGTTTATTTAACGATGATTTTAAAACCGCGATGCAAGCATTAAAGTAAATGGCAAGCATTTATACGGCTATAAAATATCCAGTTTTTTCTGCATAGCCTGATTGTTGAAAGGTATTTCGTATTTGTAGTAAATAATATAAATTTGTTGTTTGCATTTTATAAACCCATTAGTTAATGAACCCGGTAACAGCGCAATCAACAGTTCCTACTTTAATACGCAACACGGTAACCAATATCCACCCGGAAAACCATACCTTTTTAATATATAAAGAAAATGATAACTGGGTTGAGATTTCCTACCGGCAGGCTTTGGATAAAATTGATGCTATATCGGCTTATATGTTAGATATGGGGATCAGAAAGGGCGATCGCCTGGCGCTGATCATCGAAAATGGACCTGACTACGTTTACTACGACCAGGCCTTACAGCAAATCGGGGCCGTTAACACATCGATTTACCCGACACTTTCTGAAACCGACATCGAATATATTTTAAATGATTCGGGCGCACGGACGATATTGGTGGGTAATCCTTTTTTATTGCGAAAGATCATTAAGATAGCTAACAACTGCCTTGAGCTGATGAGGATTATACCCGCTTTTGATGATTTTGAAAAGCATACTGATAAGGTGAACCTGAATGCTGGGCTGATAGCATTCGCTAACTTGATAGAAGAAGGAAGAAAATGTGTTTCTCAATATAGCCAGGCTATTAATGCTGCCCGCGAGGCTATTATCCCGTCAGATCTTTCGTGCCTCATCTATACCTCTGGCACCACCGGAACGCCCAAAGGTGTTATGCTCACTCACTCTAACCTGGTAGAGAATGTGCGGGTTTGCCTTGATCAGATCCCGGTGATAGACAAAGACGAGACATTTTTATCATTTCTGCCCCTCTCTCATGTGTTTGAGCGAACGGCCACCTACCATGTTTGTTTGGCAAAAGGCTGCAAAATTGCATTTGCGCAAAGTCTTGATCTGTTGGCCAAAAACATGGGTGAAGTGAAGCCTACAGTAATGAACTGTGTACCAAGACTATTGGAGCGAATTCATGACAAGGCGATGAAGAACGGCACATCTGCCGGAGGGACTAAGACAAAAATATTTTTATGGGCGCTTGAAATTGGAAAAAAATATCGCCTGGTGCAGGAAGCAGGTAAAAAGCCTGGATTTATTTTGCAGCAACAACATAAAATTGCTGATAAATTGGTTTTTAGCAAGATCAAAGAGAAAACTGGCGGCCGCTTAAAATTTATGATCTCGGGCGGCGGGGCTCTGCCCAAAAACATCGGTGAGTTTTTTGGCGACCTGGGAATCAAGATCTTAGAAGGCTTTGGCTTAACCGAAACTTCACCAGTTATGTCTGTCACCGAATATCACCGCCAGGTATATGGCACTGTAGGCAGGATTATTCCGGGTATTGAAGTGGCTATACAAAATGTAGATACAGGATATATTTACAGTATCCAAACGCATGAATCCTTCAACCCTGCCTTCCAAAGCGAAGAGGGTGAAATTATTGTGCGCGGCCATTGTGTAATGAAGGGCTACTGGAATAAGCCCCAGGAAACGGCCGTTGCCATTGATGTGGATGGCTGGTTCCATACGGGTGATATAGGTCGTTTTTTTAAAGGCAATCTGCAAATTACCGATCGCCTTAAAAACATGCTGGTTAATGCTTATGGGAAAAACGTATACCCCACACCGGTTGAAAATACCTACCTCAAAAGCCCGAAAATTGAAGGGCTGTTTTTAGTTGGCGATAAACGCGAATACATCACAGCCATTGTAATACCGGCCAGAGAAACACTGCAAGAGGTATTTAACCTTGATAATTCTTTTTTTGAGAATGCAGAAGTATTTATCGATAATCCCGAAATCGTCAAATGGATAGGTCAGGATATCCGCAAATTCAGCAATGAACTTGCAAAATTTGAACGTATAAAAAACTTTAAAGTTAAACGCAATCCTTTCAGCATGGATGAAGGCGAAATTACCCCCACCATGAAACCCAAACGTAAGGTGATTGAAAAAAAATACGCGCAAGCCATTGATGAAATGTACTTGCAGGAAGCTGAAGTTGATTGATGAAGCATTGTTGTTAACTTGAGCGCGGGTTGCGCTATTTTTATCTGTGGCTGTATACAGGGTAATAATCAGAATCGTACTTATCAGAAGCTTACTTATAAAGCACTTTTTTCATTGCTTAACGTTGATATACAACATTAAATTCACATTAAATTAGGCGTACTTATCTCCCATTAACCAAACTTTGCTTGTTTTGAGCTGTCTTACTTTTGATTTTTAAATAACAAGATCATGAAAAACAGCTTGAAAATTTTAGTATTAATTATAGTAATGGGTTTAACCAATGCTAATGCGCAAATCAGCATTGGCATAAGTTTATCTGCACATATTGCACCCCCACCTCTGCCCGTTTACGATCAGCCCGAATGCCCGGTTGATGGTTATTTATGGACACCAGGCTACTGGAGTTATGGCGACGGCGGCTATTATTGGGTGCCCGGCGCCTGGGTTGCCCCACCACAACCCGGTTATTTATGGACTCCCGGTTACTGGGGCTATGATGGGGGTGTTTATGGCTTCCACAGAGGTTACTGGGGAACACATGTAGGCTTTTATGGCGGTGTAAACTATGGCTACGGATATATAGGCACCGGCTTTGTCGGCGGCGAATGGCATGGTGGTGCATTTAGATACAACACCGCTGTTATGCACGTTAACCGTACAGTTGTACATAACACCTATGTAAACAATACCGTTATCCGCAACACAACGGTAAACCGGGTAAGTTTTAATGGCCCTGGTGGCGTAAGAGCAACCCCGCGCCCCGAAGAGCGTGTTGCCATGAACGAGCATCATATCCAGCCAACGGCCCAGCAACAATCACATGTTCAGGCTGCCCGTAACGACAAAAGTCAGTACGTTAGCAATAACCACGGCCAACCGGCACGCTTAGCAGTCAGCAATGCAGGCAACAGAAGCTTTAACCCAACTGCGGCACATTCTGCAACTATCAGGAGTGGTTTTGGTAATAATGCAAATCGCCCGCAAGGCCAGCCCGCTCAACAACAACAGCATGTACAGGAACAACCAAGGTCGCAAATGGAGCAGCAACAGAGGTCACAAATGCAACAGAGGCCAATGCAACAACATCAACAAGCTGGCCGTCCACACCAAGGTGGCGGCTTTGGTAGGCCGACAGGCGGTGGTGGCCACCAAAGGCACGGATAATATAACGGTTTAAACCGGACAGCCGCCCGATATGTATCAGGCGGCTGTCCGGTTTCCATTAAATTTATGCGGCCTAAAACTTATAACCTTATCAAATAGCTCAAGTAATAATGGTGACGAGCTTAATGCTGCTACTTTTAAATATTAAACCTTGCGGCGTCCTTTACATATTTGTTAAATAACTGCATACATAATAATTTTTTTATTTCCCCCAAGCCATAAAGAGCCCTCTTATCATCAATTACGCAGCTTGACTGCAACATTCAGTATCTCGCTAATCACGTTTACAGGTACATCTTCCGCCGGCTCTATCAGCATAATTTTCATTCGCGAACGCTTCTCCATAATCAGTTCGGGATGCTCCATCAGTTTACCATCCACAAAACCGATATAGGGTTGCCCGGTGCCCTTTTTTGTCCATAGATAACAAAGCATCTTATTTTTATAGCAATAAAAAGGCATACCATATTTCCAGGACTCAGTTATCTCCGCATCAAAAGCTAAGATAAACGTGCGCAAGTAAAGCAGACTACTTTTGGCTGGCTCATCCTTTTTCAAAAAGTAATTATCAATATCACGCAGCATAATACTAATGTAGCTATTATCGTTACATGGTGCAAAAGGTTACCTTTTTTAAGGCATGGTATTAACTGATAAATATAATGGTAATGAGTTTACTGCTGCTGCTTTTAATACTTGCTTCGCCCATATTACAAATTATCCTGATCAGCAAAAGATTACGGGATAAAATAAGTCTGAGTGTTTTGACGATAACTTTGTTAACGGTACTCTATGTTTTGGCATCATCCATATTTTTTTTAATCGCCTACCTGCTTGAAAGCACTTACGTATCTACCGAGCATATCAAATGCGATATGACAATACCTGCCATTATTGTTATCGACTTCCTATTAATTATAATTGCCCTACCCGTCATCGGCACCATTGGCAGCATCATGTTGGCAGCAAAAAACAAAGATATACCAGTATCAACCCAATCAAATGGATAACACTTATCACTGATTTTAAACTCCATCAAACCAATCCAACCATGGAATTAATATTACTTGCGCCGGTAGTTCAAATGATATTCATCATATGCCCATCATAGGGATGTTAGGCGGCTGATATAGCACTGTAACCATACGAAGAACCAGGATTGACAGGGCCTCAAAATCACTACAAATGTTTCGATTTGAAATAATCGAAACATTTGCGGTTAAAATCTTACTTTTGCAATCCTTTAAATAAAATACGCTTTCAGTTATGAGCATTGGACTATCCGAACAGGAAATATTTCGCCGTGAGGCGCTGCAGCAATTACGCAATTTAGGCATCAACCCCTATCCTGCCGAAGCATTTGATGTAAATACAAACGCTAAGGATATTTTAGCAAACTTCAACTCCAAGCCTGAGGCTTACCAGGAGGTAGTAATTGCGGGCCGCATCATGAGCCGCCGTATTATGGGCAGCGCATCTTTTGCCGAATTACAGGATTCAACCGGCCGCGTACAGATCTACATCAAGCGCGACGATATTTGCCCCGACGAAGATAAAACCATGTATAACACCGTATTTAAAAAGCTGTTAGACCTGGGCGACTTTGTTGGCGTAAAAGGATACGTTTTTACCACACAAACCGGCGAAACATCGGTTCATGTTAAAGAATTAACCATTCTATCTAAATCGCTTAAACCACTGCCTGTGGTAAGGCGTGAAGAAGATGGTACTGTACATGATGCTTTTACCGATCCGGAAATGCGTTATCGCCAGCGCTATGTGGATTTAACGGTAAACCCGGAGTTCAAGCAGATCTTCATGAACCGCTCTAAAGTGATCAGCACCATGCGCAGCTACTTTGACAGCGAGGGCTGGATGGAAGTGGAAACCCCGATACTGCAAAGTGTGCATGGCGGCGCAGCAGCGCGGCCGTTTAAAACCTACCACAATACGCTGGATATGCCTTTGTTTTTGCGCATAGCTAACGAGCTATATTTAAAAAGATTAATTGTAGCCGGATTTGATGGGGTGTATGAATTTGGCAAAATGTTCCGTAACGAGGGTATGGATCGCACCCATAATCCCGAATTCACTTCGGTTGAAATATACGTAGCCTATAAGGATTATATCTGGATGATGGCTATGGTTGAACATTGCCTTGAAAAAGTGGCAATGGCTGTGCACGGAAAAGCGGTTGTTAAAGTAGGTGAGCACGAGATTAACTTTGCCGGACCGTATGAAAAGCTATCCATGTATGATAGTATTTTGAAGTATACCGGTATTGATGTATCAGCAATGGACGAAGCTGCTTTAAGGCAAACCTGCCGTGATTTAGCCATCGAGGTGGATAAAACCATGGGTAAAGGCAAACTGGTTGACGAAATATTTAGCGCAAAAGTTGAAGAACATCTAATACAACCCACCTATATTACCGACTACCCTATCGAGATGACCCCGCTTGCTAAGAAGCACCGCAGCAAAGAGGGTTTGGTAGAACGTTTTGAACTGTTTGTAATGGGTAAAGAAATTGCCAATGCATATACAGAATTAAACGATCCCATTGATCAGCGTGAACGCTTTGAAGATCAACTGTTACTGGCTGGCCGTGGTGATGAGGAAGCGATGGCGATGGATGATGACTTTTTGCGCGCGTTGGAATATGGCATGCCGCCAACATCTGGCTTAGGAATAGGTATTGACCGCCTGGTGATGCTGATGACGAACCAGACTACCATACAGGAAGTGCTGTTTTTCCCGCAGATGAGGCCCGAAAGCATTACGGTTTCCAATATTAAAGATGAGGCAGAGGAAAACCTTGAATTTGCTGCCGCCGGTGTACCGTCTGAATGGATACCCGTAGTTAAAAAAATGGGTTTCAATACCATTCAGGAATTAAAAGCTGGCAACCCAAACAAGATATTCAATGATCTGGGTGGGATGCGTAAAAAACTGAAGCTCGATATTGCCATGCCTTCAAAGGAAACTGTAATGGCCTGGTTTGTGTAACATTAATTTATTAGCTATTAACACAAATTAAGTATATGTGATAAGTAATTGCTTGCTTTTTTGCTTAACCTACATCTTGATAAGCACTGAAACGTTGGCTATTACTTATCATTTTATTTAAAGTTTTTTGGTAACCTGCGGATAACAATTTTAAATCCGACGGTAGATAAATACAACCTAATGGAAAACGGCGCACGCAAAGTGTATCGGTAATACTTATACCATGAATTCTATTGAACTCCTGCATTTACAGATGAACGTTAATTGATTACAATAACTTAATGAAAACTTAAATAAAGTAACACTTTTGCTAATGGATCAATTTATATTTTTATAATTATAAAAATGTAAACACCATGATCAATACAAGCCTGGAAATAACGGAAAACGAATACCTGATTAAGTTTAACAGAAACAAGTTCGATCTATCATTTATCCGTAACTTACTGCGAATAGTAGAGATATCAAACCCATCTGAAGATCACGCTATTTCTGATAAGAACTTCAGTGAAGCTGCAGTATCGGTAAGCCCGGATTACTACAGTCATCTTGACGAAAAATAAACTACTGATAAAGGAAATCCTCCTTTATCAGTAGTTTTTAACTATTGTATTAAAACTGCTGGCGATAGCCGCCACGTACTACTTGCTGCTTATCCATCTGGGCCATTTGCCCCTTCATCATCTTTATCTGCTCAGTAAGCATTTTATTGGTATCTGCTTTGCTCGCTTCCTGTAAGTACATCTGTGCCTCACGCTTGTTACGCTTAGCCATTGATATTCCGGCAAGGCTTAATTTAGCCAATGCGATGTTATGAGACATCTTCATGCCCAGGGTTAATGCTTTTTTAAAGTATTTTTCGGATTTTAAGGGTGCTTTGCGCGATTCTATTAAGCCCATTAACAAATTGTAGTATCCGTGCTGCGCCTTATACAATTGCTTTTCATAGTCGGTGATCTTCAATAGCCATTCCTCTGCCTTAGTGGTATCTTCCTTACGCAGAAAATATTGCGCTATCAGCATATTTTCATTTAAAAAGAAAGTTAGTAAAACCAATCCGCCTATCAGGAAAACCAGTATACCCCATCCCCATAAACCAAAAACAGACATTACAATAGCAGCACCTAAAACAGCACATGCAATAACTAACCGAACAATATTTGACATAATTTGTAATTTTATACTGCGCAAATATCCGTTTATTTGTGGTGTTAACCAACATCTAATTACATTTATGTCGATTGAATTAGAGCCCTCATGGCTAAATATTTTAAAGAGCGAATTTGAGCAGGATTACATGCTGAAACTTAAAAACTTTTTAAAAGAAGAAAAGAATACTGGCCAGGTAGTATATCCAAGAGGTAAAGATATTTTTAACGCCTTTTGGACTACCCCATTTACAAACCTAAAGGTGGTGATACTGGGGCAAGATCCCTATCACGGTGCTAACCAGGCGCATGGTTTATCTTTTTCAGTGCAAAAGGGTGTACCCCTCCCCCCGTCTTTGCAAAACATCTATAAAGAATTGCAAACCGATATTCCAGGCTTCATCATGCCAACCCATGGAGATTTAACGGAATGGGCAGAACAGGGCGTGTTATTATTAAACGCAACCCTCACTGTACGTGCAAATTCTGCCGGGTCGCACCAAAAGTCAGGCTGGGAAATTTTTACGGATAAGGTGATCAGCCAAATATCGGAACAAAAGGAAGGAGTTGTATTTTTACTCTGGGGCAAATTTGCACAAGCTAAAGCCGTGTTAATCGATGAAAAAAAACACCATATCCTGAAAGCGGCACACCCCTCACCCTTTTCGGCATACAACGGTTTTTTTGGTTGCCACCATTTTTCAAAAACAAATGCTATTTTAACCAAAGAAGGCAAACAACCAATTGACTGGCAAATACATTAAATCAATTATGCACACTTATTCGTTTTGAAAATCAGTGTGCAATAAGTGTATACCATAGTTGCTTATTGGCAAGTGATGGATAACTATCCGTTTTTTGCAGATTCGTGAAGCATCCCGCTCATATCTATAATATTGTCGTCAATTTCAGATACGCATTTATTCATTAGTTTAATACATTCGTCCTGCTGAATCAAATCATCCTTTTCAAGATTCAGTAGTCCTTTTAAAGTCGCTATAGGCCCGCGAATCTGGTGGGATAGATGAAGCGAGTAGTCTGCGAGTTTTTTATTCTTGATCTGGAGATCTTTTGTTCGTTCGTCAATAATTTCTTCCAGGTGATGGTTGATCTGGTTCAGATTTTCTTTTTGTTCGGATATCTTAGCATTCAGTTCCGTAAGGCGTTTGTTAGTTTTGGCTTTTCGGTTTACATTATATATCAGTAAAACAATCACAACCAAAAAAAGGCCTGCCACCAGAGCACTTGCCCAAAACATTTGCCTGTCATACTTCTGGCGCTCGATGATACGTTCGTTTTCTTGTTCTTTTTCGCGATGCTTGTGCTGCTCATCAATCAGGTTAAGCCGTACAGATATGTTATTTTTATAGGTTGCGCTATCCTGTTTGTAAATGTCCCTTAAACTGAATAATGCATTTTTATAATTTTTCCTTTTAAACTCCAGCTCATACCTGGTCAGTTTGTAATCATATTCAAGCTTGGTGCTTTTAACCTGCCTTGAAAATGCAAGGCCCTCGTTTAGATAGGTTTCCGCCAAATCAAATTTATTCTCGGCAATAAAAAGCGAGGTGAGGGTTAAGTTAATGCTGGCAACAGCCATATTCAAATCCATTGTTTTGGCCTGTTGGTTAGCTTCTAACAAAAGTTCCCTGGCTTTATCCAATTGATTCAGGTTATAATAGATAACTCCCCTGTTTTGAAGGCATTGGATCAGGTTAACCGTGTTATTTAATTTGGTAAATAACACGTTGCTTTTATCGTAATATTCTAAAGCCTTGGTAAAGTTCTTTTTCCGATAGTATATATTGCCGAAATTTAGATCAATGGTGGCTATAAGGTCCTCATCTTTTATTTTTTGTGCTATGCTCAAAGCTTTAAAATAATAATCGATGGCAATATCGTAGTCGCTTTCGCGGTATAGCGTGCCAATATTATTGTTCACCTTAGCCTGGCCGCTTAAGTTGTTGTTACTTTGAAAATATTTTAGTGCATTTAAATAACAATCAAGTGATGTTTCTTGTTGTGTTAAATAGTAATAGCCAAGGCCTAACACGCGGTATGCTTCCCCAATACCGTTGATGTAATTTATTTTAATAGCCAGTGCAAGGCTTTTTTTAGCTTGATTAATAGTTCCGCTGGGATCTGTTAACCTGCTATTATATGCCTGTTTATTGATTTTATTAACCTGAATGGTGTCCGGATTTGGATTGTCGCTAAATCCTTTTGCATCAACTTCAGAGAAAAGCAAACAACTAAGAAGTAACGCAAATAGAAATTTGATTTTCATTAAATAAAAGTAATATTTTGTAATGGTGAACCCAAATTTTAATAATTAGTTTTATACGGGCGATGCTTGAACATAGTTCATTTATTAAAGAAATAAATTTTTTCAAAAAAAAATCGCAAAATTATAAAAAAAATTTTGCAATATGAAAATTAAAATTTATGTTTGCATCAACAAAATATTTAAATAAAGTAAGTAAATAATTACATATCAGATAGGTATAGTGAATTAAATTAACACATTTCTGGACTTCAATAACATCAAATTGAAATTTTAGATTTGGAGAAAAAGCCAGTATTTGATGTTGGCAAGCATCGAAACTATCGATGCCTGTTAAAACGAGAAATGATTGTTTAATTAAAAGTTGACAGATTAAAACACAGCGAATAACGCGAAATACAATGAAGAAAATCACCATTATAGCATTTGTTGCTCTTTTTACCGGCATTGCGCCGTCGTACACAAAAGATAGTTCGATTAAACCTTCAAATGCAAAGCTCAAAATAGTTGTTATTCCCAATAAGAGCGATGTTGGTAACGGCGATTAACTCGACAATAAAATAATAACACATTCTTGAACCCACCCGACAGAAATATGAAAAAGGTAATCATTATTGCATTTACTGTACTCGCTACCGCATTGATTTCATCTTGCAACAAAGACAATTCAGTAAAACCGGCTTCAGCTCAAACTCAAAAGTTTATTTCGCCAGACAAAAACGACGTAGGTAACGGAGATTAACCTACATCCCTATAAAATCACATATACTCATGAAAAAGATCATCATTATCGCTTTCGCGATACTAACTACCAGCATGGTATCATCATGTACCAAAGATAATTCTGTTAGGCCGCAAAAAACTGTTGTAGCAGATAAAAACGATGTAGGCAACGGAGATTACACCGGCTCTACAGGAACAGTTAATCCTTAATTCATCTTAACCATCAACTTATAAAAAGTAATACTCATGAAAAAGATCATCATTATAGCTTTTGCTATATTAACTACCGGCCTGGTGTCATCATGTACCAAAGACAATTCTGTTAAACCACAAACCAATGCAGTGCCGGATAAAAATGACGTAGGCAACGGAGATTATACTGGCTCTACAGGAACAGTTAATCCTTAATTCATCTTAACCATCAACTTATAAAAAGTGACACTCATGAAAAAGATCATCATCATAGCTTTCGCGATACTAACTACCGGCATGGTATCATCATGTACCAAAGACAATTCTGTTAAACCACAAAAAACTGTTGTAGCAGATAAAAACGATGTAGGCAACGGAGATTACACCGGCTCTACAGGAACAGTTAATCCTTAATTTATCTTAACCATCAACTTATAAAAAGTAATACTCATGAAAAAGATCATCATCATAGCTTTTGCGATACTAACTACCGGCCTGGTGTCATCATGTACCAAAGACAATTCTGTTAAACCACAAACCAATGCGGTGCCAGATAAAAATGACGTAGGCAACGGAGATTATACCGGCTCTACAGGAACAGTTAATCCTTAATTCATCTTACCCATCACCTGATAAAAAGTACCAATCATGAAAAAGATCATCATCATTGCTTTTGCGATATTAACTACCGGCTTGGTATCATCATGCACCAAAGACAATTCTGTTAAACCTCAAAAAACTGTTGTAGCAGATAAAAACGATGTAGGCAACGGAGATTATACTGGCTCTACAGGAACAGTTAATCCTTAATTCATCTTAACCATCACCTGATAAAAAGTACCAATCATGAAAAAGATCATCATCATTGCTTTTGCCACCTTATCTACTGGCATAGTTTTATCAAGCAACCTCAAAAAAGACAACACCCTCGTTAAGGCTGCACCTGGCTTAAATATTAAAAAAAGTACCATTAATGTTTCGGAAACTAAAGCTGGTAAACCGTCGTACGATGTAGTAGCCACTGCCGATTGATTGAAGTGATTATTAGGATTAGCCTATCACAATCATTTTTTTTGCGAGCTCCCTACCGGCAATTCGCATTACATAAATGTAAATACCGGGCTTGAGATTAGTTAGCGGAAACACGACTTTATGATAGCCCGAATTGTAAAACTCATTGGTTATGGTGCCTACAGGAACGCCATTTATGTTATACAACTGAATAAGCACATTGGCCGACTGGGATAAACTAAAGCCGATGGTGGTGCTACCGACAGCGGGGTTAGGAAAGTTTTGATCAAGACCTATCAATAACAGTTTGTTTTCAATGGCATCGTTGATCGAATCAAACCAAACGTAACTGATTATCCTGTCTCCTTTATCATTAGGATGCAATCCATCCGCCTGGTAAAGCTTAAAATCGTAACCTAATGCGGCGTTGATATCGGCAAGATAAACCTTGCCTTGGTATTTTTTAACCAGACGGACGTAGCCTGCATTTATAGTTTTAATATAGTTATTAGCTACAGCATACGTTTTGTTGTTTTTATCATTTATAAACTGGAGGGTGCCAATAATGGGCACAAGGTTGGCGTTTAACGACATCTCTATCATTTTTTCCATGTTACCCTGAGTGATAGCTAAGGTTTTGTTGATTTGCGCCGGAGTATATTTAATTGGCGAAAGGGCAAGATTTAAGGCATCGTTTAAGCCTATCAGTATGCATACAAAACCAGTCCTGCCTGCTATAGCAGCCGGAAAACGCAGTAATCCCTGAGCGGTTGTTTCTCCTGGAACACCATTATTAGTTACGGTAACTACCTTTCCAACGTAACAATATTCAAAATTTTTCTTTAGATAAGGCTGAAACGAAAAGCCATTAACACCCGCTACAGTACTCGCTCCAAACGTGGTTACATTAATACTATCTTTACTGTAAAATTTAGAAGCAACGCTGCAACTTGGAGTTTGAGCCAGCGCTGTTGAGGTGAAAAATAAAAGAAAAAAAAGTAAAAATACCTTACAATAGCTCATTCCGAATTTATTGCCAGCTCTTAACATAGAGTAAACCAAGCAAATATACAACCATATATGCGCATTTAAAATTCCAGTCAAACTCTTTTTAAACCAAGGGATTTTCTGCACATCTGTTAAAAGTTAATATTCTATATTTGCCTTTAAAAATTCACCCTATGCAGGTTATCAAACAATACATTGAACACAATAAAGATAGAATATTAAACGAACTTTTTGATCTGTTAAGATTCCCGTCGGTAAGCGCCGATCCTAAGTATGGGGAATCTGTTCTACAAACGGCCGAGTTTGTTGCTCAAAAACTTAGGGACGCCGGTGCTGATCAGGTGGAAGTGTGCACTACAGCTGGCTACCCGATAGTTTACGGAGAGAAGATCATAGACCCAAGCTTGCCAACCGTTTTAACCTATGGGCATTATGACGTGCAACCACCCGACCCACTTGAGCTATGGAAAACGCCTCCTTTTGAACCAACCGTTAGGGATGGCAAAATTTATGCGCGCGGAGCCTGTGACGATAAGGGGCAGTTTTACATGCATGTTAAAGCTTTTGAGCTGATGATGCAAACCAATACGCTGCCTTGCAATATCAAATTCATGATTGAGGGAGAAGAGGAAGTAGGATCATCAAATCTTGGTATTTTTGTTAAGGCCAACAAAGAGCGTTTAAAGGCCGATGTTGTTCTAATTTCTGATACATCGATGATCAGCATGGAAAATCCTTCGCTCGAAACCGGCTTGCGGGGTTTATCATACCTTGAGGTTGAAGTTGTTGGTCCTAACCGCGATTTACATTCGGGCGTTTATGGTGGCGCGGTGGCTAATCCCGCTACTATACTGGCTAAAATGATCGCTTCGCTCCATGATGAAAATAATCATATCGCTATCCCGGGCTTTTATGATGATGTAGTTGAATTAACTGGAGCTGAACGCGATGCACTTAACGAGGCGCCATTTGATGAGCAGGAGTACAAAACTGATTTGGATGTTAACGAGCTATGGGGCGAAAAGGGTTACAGTACTATTGAACGTACCGGTACCAGGCCAACTCTTGAGGTAAACGGTATTTGGGGAGGTTACATTGGCGAAGGCGCAAAAACGGTATTGCCATCAAAAGCAAATGCTAAAATCTCAATGAGGCTGGTTCCAAATCAATCATCAGATAAAATCACCAGGTTGTTTACCGATCATTTTACAAAAATTGCCCCGGCTTATGTCAAAGTAAAAGTAACACCGCATCATGGTGGCGAGCCTGTTGTTACCCCAACAGATAGCATAGCATACAAGGCGGCTCAAAAAGCTATTGAAGAATCATTTGGCAAAAAGCCAATCCCAACCCGTGGCGGCGGCAGTATCCCTATTGTTGCGTTGTTTGAAGAGGCGCTGGGCATCAAAACCGTGTTAATGGGCTTCGGGTTGGATAGCGATAACCTGCATTCGCCTAACGAGAAGTATGATATTTTTAATTACTATAAGGGGATAGAAACTATTCCGCTATTTCATAAATATTTTGCCGAACTGAGCAAGTAGTAGTTGAATATCATAAAAAATGTTAAATTTAAATTATTCTTTAAAAAAGCTGGTAGTTTTACCCTGCCAGCTTTGGCCGCAATAAATGGACATATCTGTTGTAATTCCTTTATATAACGAAGTGGAGTCGTTACCAGAGCTTACCTCATGGATAAGCAAGGTAATGGCCGAGAACCACTTTTCGTACGAGATCATTTTAGTTGATGACGGAAGTAATGATGGGTCGTGGGAGATGATCCGCAAGCTAAGCGATGGTAATCAATTTATTGAAGCTATCAAGTTTCGCCGCAATTACGGCAAGTCGGCTGCGCTTAATGTAGGCTTTGCCGCTGCTGCTGGTAATGTTGTAATTACGATGGATGCCGACCTGCAGGATAGCCCTGATGAAATTCCAGAATTATACCGGCGTATTATGGAAGAGAAGTTCGACCTGGTATCCGGCTGGAAAGCCAAGCGCCACGATCCTTTAAGTAAAACCATCCCTACCAAGCTGTTTAACTCTGTTACCCGTAAAATGTCGGGCATTCATAACCTGCACGATTTTAACTGCGGCTTAAAAGCTTACCGCAAAACTGTGGTGAAAAATATCGAGGTATATGGCGAAATGCATCGTTACATCCCTGTACTGGCTAAGTGGGCCGGGTTCACCAAAATTGGCGAACAGGTAGTTGAGCACTTTCCGCGTAAATACGGCAAAACCAAGTTTGGTATGAGCCGTTTTGTAAACGGCTTTCTGGATTTGTTGTCGATATTTTTTGTAGGTAAATTTGCTAAACGGCCAATGCACTTTTTTGGTACCATGGGGGTATTAAGTTTCATGACCGGGTTTATCATAGCAATATGGATTGTTTGTGAGAAGCAGTATCTGATTTATCAAAACGAAAAATACCATTTGCATGTGCCTTATCGTGATGCCACAGACAACCCCGCTTTTTACATTGCGTTAGTAGCTATAGTTGTAGGCTTTCAACTATTTTTAACTGGCTTTGTTGCCGAGCTGGTATCTCGCAACGCTCCAGAAAGAAACAACTACCAGATAGAAGAGAAATTATAACTGATTTGAATGTGCAAATGCGAGAATGTGCAGATATGCAAATGTTACTAAATGTAAAAACATTTGCACATTGGATAAAAGCATTTGCATATCTGCACATTAAATACCTATACAAATTTGCACATTAACGAGAAATGTTTTTTTCCATCATCATACCCCTATATAACCGGCCACAAGAGATAAAGGAGCTGCTGGAAACACTAACCCGGCAAACCTATACCCAATTTGAGGTTTTGATTATAGAGGATGGATCGGTGAATGATGCAAAAGCCGTAGTTGAAACATTTGCCAACTGCCTTGATATTAGTTACTACGTAAAACCTAACGAAGGACAGGGCTTTGCTCGTAATTATGGATTTGCCAGGGCCAAAGGCGATTACTTTATCGTTTTTGATTCCGACTGCCTGATACCCGAAGGATATCTCGACATTGTTAAAAACTATCTGTACACCAACCACCTGGATGCTTACGGTGGCCCAGACGGCGCTACAACCTCTTTTACTCCTATACAAAGGGCTATCAGCTACAGCATGACTTCGCCATTTACCACCGGGGGCATCCGAGGTAACAAAAAAGGCCTTGGTCAGTTTCACCCGCGTAGTTTCAACATGGGTATATCCCGCCAGGTATGGGAAAAAACCGGTGGCTTCATTATCACCCGGCTGGGCGAGGATATTGAGTTCAGCATCCGCATCCATAAAATGGGTTTTAAAATAGGGTTAATACCCGATGCACTGGTTTACCATAAACGCCGTACTGATTTTATTCAATTTTTTAAGCAGTTGCATTTTTTTGGACGGGCGCGTATTAACATTTATCGATTTTTCCCCGGCGAGCTAAAAATGGTTCACTTTTTCCCTGCTCTGTTTACTTTGTTTTTAATAATTACATTATTACTCAACATCATTAACTCACCGCTAAAATTATTGGGCAACATCATAGTGCTCGTTATTATATTGTTAATATTTTTTCATTCGTTAATTATAAACAGATCATTAAAAATTGCATTTTTGAGTATTATTGCCGCATTTATTCAACTCACCGCTTACGGGCTTGGGTTTATGGAAGATTTGTGGAAGCGTGTAATAATTAAAACATCATAAACTCATGTATCATCCATTTTCTGTTGCAGAAACCATTAAAACTGCATGGGACATTT
The DNA here is from genome assembly GCF_000166195.2 of Mucilaginibacter paludis DSM 18603. Taxonomy (NCBI): domain Bacteria; kingdom Pseudomonadati; phylum Bacteroidota; class Sphingobacteriia; order Sphingobacteriales; family Sphingobacteriaceae; genus Mucilaginibacter; species Mucilaginibacter paludis. Next base: position 7,759,827 of record NZ_CM001403.1, on the reverse strand, counting down.
TTAAAAAAAACTTTATTACTATTAGCGTATATTCAATTATTGCGTTCCTGCTAAGTTTTATTATGGGCATCATTATTAGTATTTTGTTGCCGTCCAGCGAGTTTTATCCTAAGTTGTTTGCCTCTTTCGTTCTTGTTCTTATTCAGGCCTTCACCACGTTAGGGCTTTATAAACTAATTTTCACTTTGATAGACAGTGAGTATTACGAATTCGAATTCAAGCAGGTTTTACCAAATATTAAAATGATATTCAGTTATTTATGTGTGATTTTCATCATAGGTTTTTTTATTGCTACATATGAGATATTTATTCTGCGAAAGTTAGAAAAAGATTCCCTTAGTTACCAGATAGCCGACTATATAGGTGCAGGCATAGGTTTATATACCATATTGCGCATTATGTTTTTCAATTCTTTCATTGTTGATGATAAATCCGGCCCAATTGAATCATTAAGGCAAAGCATAGCCCTTACAAAAAATTACATCTCTAAAGTTGTACTCATATTGTCTATAATTATATCAATGATAGTGCTGCTGATACTTTTATACCTATCCTATCAGGCAATTGCGGTGATCTTATTTTTTGTGTTCGTTTATCCCTTCGTGAACATAGTATTGATTGCAATGTATCGTAAGCTCATTTATAGCCATCAGGACGTTGACGACATCGTTGCCGAAGCATTATAACTATGGGATTTAAAGCAGCGTTAAGCAAACCATTTGCGGCCATCATTAACATCCAACTCAATAAACTGCGTAAAAACGCGGTGAGTCTCCAGCAAAAAACATTTACAGGTTTAATACAGCAAGCCAGTGAAACGGCCTTCGGTAAAGACCATCAGTTTGCAGCTATTAAAACTTACGATGACTTTAAAAAGAATGTTCCGATAAGGGATTATGAAGATCTTCGGCCTTATATCGACCGTGTTGTTAACGGCGAAGAAAATATCATGTGGCCCGGCAAACCTGCTTATTTAGCTAAAACATCGGGTACTACGTCGGGGGTAAAGTATATCCCCATCTCTAAGGAAAGCATGCCCGAGCATATTAAAGCCGCCCGCAATGCTTTGCTCAATTACATTCACGAAACCGGGAAAACCGATTTTGTAGATGGCAGCATGATATTTTTACAAGGCAGCCCTATCCTATCCGAAAAACACGGCATCCAGGTTGGTCGCCTGTCAGGCATTGTTGCCCATCATGTACCGCAATACCTTCAAAAAAACCGCAAGCCAAGCTACGAGATTAATTGCATCGAAGATTGGGAAGAAAAAGTTGACGCCATTGTTGACGAAACACTGAACGAGGATATGCGCCTGATATCGGGTATCCCACCCTGGTGCCAGATGTACTTCGACAGGTTATCGCAAAAATCGGGCGAAAAAAAGATTAAAGATATTTTCCCAAACTTTAAGCTGTTTGTTTACGGCGGCGTAAATTACGAGCCTTACCGCGCCCGCATTGAAGATAGCATTGGATTCCCTATCGATTCGATAGAAACTTATCCCGCCTCCGAAGGCTTCATTGCCTTCCAAGATTCGCAAAAAGATAAAGGTTTATTGCTGCTCGCCGATTCCGGAATATTTTACGAGTTTATACCCGTAGATGAATATTTTGATCCCAACCCTACCCGTATCGAATTAAAAGATGTGGAACTTAATAAAAACTACGCCTTGATACTGAATACAAATGCAGGTTTATGGGGCTACAGCATAGGCGATACCGTTAAATTTATTTCTAAAGATCCTTATAAGATCATGGTAAGCGGTCGCATAAAACATTATATTTCAGCATTTGGAGAGCATGTGATAGGCGAAGAAGTAGAACACGCCCTACTGAACGTGGCTAAAGCCGAAGGTGTTGATATTACCGAATTTACTGTTGCGCCACAAGTAAATCCGCCGCAGGGGCAGCTCCCCTATCATGAATGGTTTATTGAGTTTGCAGGGTCACCCAAAAACATAGCCGAATTCAGTTTAAAAGTAGATGAGGCTTTACAAAAGAAAAATATTTATTACTTTGACCTCATTAAAGGTAGTATTTTACAGCCTTTAAAAATAATGCCGCTTAAAAAGAATGCTTTTATTGATTATATGCGCTCAAAAGGTAAATTAGGTGGCCAAAATAAAGTACCCAGATTAGCTAACGACCGCAAAATTGCAGATGAACTATCCTATTACTCAATTAATGAATAACAATTGCCAAAAGAATAATACTTTTGCAAATAGAGAAGAAAGGCGGAGACCGGTTTCAGCTGGGAAATAAATGCATCAACAACATATAAAAAATATAGCTATACTTGGCTCCACCGGCAGCATAGGCACGCAGGCTTTACAAGTAATAAGTAAAAATGCAAGCATTTTCAGGGCATATATACTCACAGCACAAACCAATGCCGACCTGCTGATTGAGCAGGCTCAACATTTTTTGCCTGCTTATGTTATTATCGGCAACGAGAGTAAGTACGCTGACGTTAAAGCTGCGCTTGCACATTTACCTATCCAGGTATTAGCAGGTAGCCAGGCCATCAAAGATGTTGTTACTGAGCCGGCTATTCATACCGTATTAACAGCCATGGTGGGCTTTGCCGGTTTAGAGCCAACTATAGCCGCTATTAAGGCTGGTAAAACCATTGCTTTAGCAAATAAAGAAACATTGGTTGTGGCAGGCGAGCTGATTACATCGCTGGCCAAACAACACCAGGTAAATATTTTACCTGTTGATTCGGAGCATTCAGCTATATTTCAATGCCTGGCCGGAGAAGAAAACAACCGGATTGAAAAATTGATACTGACGGCCTCGGGCGGTCCTTTCCGTGGAAAAAACCTGGATTATTTAACAGGAGTTACTAAAAACGACGCGTTAAAACATCCTAACTGGGTTATGGGCGCTAAAATCACCATTGATTCAGCTTCATTAATGAACAAAGGCCTGGAAGTAATTGAAGCTAAATGGCTTTTTGATGTAGATGTCGACCGTATCGAAGTGATTGTACATCCGCAATCCATCATTCACTCCATGGTGCAGTTTGAAGACGGCTCCATTAAGGCGCAGATGGGCTTGCCCGATATGTGCCTGCCCATCCAGTATGCGCTTACCTATCCCAATCGTATTAAAAGCGATTTTAAACGATTCGATTTTATGGATTACCCCCAACTCAGCTTCGAAAAACCAGATTTAAAAACTTTCCGTAATTTAGCTATTGCTTTTGAGGCGCTTAATCAAGCTGGTAATATGCCCTGCATTGTTAACGCCGCAAACGAAATTGCCGTAGCCAGCTTTCTTAATGGGAATGTCAGTTTTTTAGGTATGAGCGATATTATTGAAATATGTATGCAGAAAATAAGTTTTATAGGACAACCTATATTAGACGATTATTTGAATACTGATAAAGAAACCCGCATATTAGCACAAAGTTTAATAACGCAAACGCCATCGGCGATGATAACCATTTGATATAATTAGAAGGAATGAGTGTAGTAATAATGATAGTTCAGTTGATACTGGGCCTTTCGATCTTGGTGATATTGCATGAGCTTGGGCACTTTTTAGCGGCCCGCGCTTTTGGAATTAAAGTAGAAAAATTTTATTTGTTTTTTGATGCCTGGAATATTAGCCTGGTTAAATTTCATTATAAAGGTGTTGAATATGGTATAGGCTGGTTGCCATTAGGCGGTTATGTGAAAATTGCCGGGATGATTGATGAATCTATGGATACCGAGCAAATGGCAGGCCCTGCCCAGCCCTGGGAGTTTCGCTCAAAACCAGCCTGGCAACGCTTAATTGTGATGCTGGCAGGTATTTTTGTCAATATTGTATTGGGCATCTTCATCTTCTGGATGCTGACAGTTAAATACGGAGAAACTTATATCCCTTCAAGCAGCGTCAAATACGGTATTGCTCCCGGCATTATCGGTAAAAAAATAGGCCTTAAAGCGGGCGATAAAATAACCGAAATTAACGGCAAGCCTATAGTACGCTATGATGAGTTAAGAACCTCAAAAGTTTTAATGGGGAATACCAAGCTTACTGTAGTACGCGGTAACAACGTGTTAACTATAGCCATCCCTCCTACCATTTTGAATGATCTGTCAGACTTGGGTATCGACGAGTTTATTAACCTTCGTACCAAATTTAAAGTAGATTCTGTGGTGCCCAACAGCAACGCCTTTAAGGCTGGCCTGGCAAAAGGTGATAGTATTGTAGCGGTTAATAACCAACCGATCCAGTTTTTTGACGAATACCAGGATCAAATAGCCAAGTATAAAAACGGGCAAACACATTTATCGGTTAAAAGAGCCGGCACCCTGCAAGACCTTGTAGTAAATGTTAAGCCTGACGGTACGCTCGGCTTTGCAAGAGACAGGGATAGCTTTCCGGAAGAAAAGAAAGAAACATTTGGTTTTTTCGGATCACTGCCGGTTGGCGCATCAAAAGCGTGGAGCAGTTTCGCTGATAATGCCAAGGGCTTAGGTAAGGTATTTAAAGGCGAAGTAAAGGCTAATAAAGCATTTGCAGGCCCTGTACAAATAGCAACCATGTTTGGCAGTCATATCGACTGGCCCAAGTTCTGGGGCCTGGTGGGCTTATTATCAATGGCGTTGGCCCTGATGAATCTGTTGCCTATCCCCGTGTTAGACGGCGGCCATGCCATGTTCCTGATTATTGAGATGATTAAAGGCAAACCGTTAAGCGATAAGTTTATGGAGCGTGCACAAATTGTAGGTTTTGTAATTTTAATAACCCTGATGGTATTTGTTTATGGTAACGATATCATTAAGCACGTGGTGAAGTAGTTATTGGGTGGTTAATTAGTTAATGGGTTATTAAGTTATTGGCTACTGTATTTCTGCTGTAAAACTTATAAATAGTAAATAGCTATGTTCTTTTCTGTTTCATTAGCGATGGCTACGGGTCTGCATAACTCAATAACCAGTAACTGAATAACCAATAACTTAATAACTCCACAACACACACCGATGACCACAAGTTACTTTGAATTTTACGGGCTTCCGGAGTCATTTACAATTGACGCTAAAGTTTTGAAAAATAAATTTTACGAGCTGAGTAAACGCTATCATCCTGATTTTTACGCTAACGAAAGCGAGGCCAGGCAACAGGAGATTTTAGAACTATCCACCCTAAATAACAAAGCTTACCAGGTACTGTCAAACCCGCCCAAATTAACGGAATATATCCTGCAACAACACGGACTGTTAGCCGAAGGAGATAAACATCAGCTTGCCCCCGATTTTTTAATGGAGATGATGGAAATTAATGAAAACCTGATGGAAGTTGATGACGAAGCAGGTTTACTGGCAATTAAAACACAGCTTGCAGGTATAGAAAACGATTTAAATGCCCAATTATCCAGCCTGATCAAAAATTATGAAACAGATAATCAGGCTAATAAGATAACAACCTTAAAAAACATCAAAGATATTTACTTTAAACAGAAATATCTATTGCGAATTAAGGATTCTTTAAATACATTTGCAGCCCGCTTCTAAACAATCAAAGTCGTTTAGAATCAAAGATGCCCAGCTGGCGGAATTGGTAGACGCGCTGGTCTCAAACACCTGTGGGAAACCGTGCCGGTTCGACTCCGGCGCTGGGTACTGACCGTAAGTCTGACGTAAGTTTGACTTACGGTTTTTTTGCTATAGGGAAAATGTTTAACATTATTGTTAATCTTCTTTTTAATATTCAATCGCATTATTTTATCTTTCGAAAGAGAAATTTTCACTATAGTAGCCAAAACGGCAATTAAAAAGATATGGGACTGAGTGACATTAAGAAAGAACTTAAAAAACTCGACAAGGAGAAAATCATTAATCTTATAGCCGACTTATATACAAAAAACAAATCGGTTAAAGAGTTTTTCGACTTTTATGTAAATCCAAATGAAAGAGAGCTATTCAATAAATACCGTGACAAGGTATTTGAAGCATTTTATCCAAAACGGGGTTACGGCTACAACCTCAAAGACGGCAAACAAGCAATAAGTGACTTTAAAAAATTAGGAGCTTCGTCGGATTTACTTGCTGACTTGATGCTTTTCTACGTGGAAACTGGTGTGCAATTTACAAACGACTTTGGAGATATCAATGAGGCATTTTATTCCAGCATAGAATCAACATATCTGGCTGTTTTGAAACTTATAAGAAACGAGAGTTTACTGGATAAGTTTTCCGATAGAGCGCGAAAAATAGTAAATGATACTATCGATATTGGATGGGGTTTTCATGACTATTTATTTGACGTTTATTACCAGTTTTATGATGACAAATAAGATCCCCCCCTAACCAGTTATTTAATTCACTTACCGTAAGTTGAACGTATGTTGGCTTAGGGTTTTTTGTTAGGAGAATTTTAAGTAACTAACTTCTTTTTTCAATCTCTTTCTTAACTTCTTCTATTAATTGTTGCTCATTATCAGCAAATTCGCCACATTCACTGATGATAAAATCTATACATTTTACAAAAAGTAACACTACACCTTATGAAACGGCTAATTGACGATATCGAAATATAATTCAATCAATTTGTTGATCATCAAATCAATTATCCGCGGAATGAATGGTTTACGTCAATCGAAATAGACAAGTCAAAACACTCAATCACCTTCAATGAAGAAATATTCAGAGATTATAAGAGTGGCGAGACTACGATAAATTGGTAGTTTATAAAATTGGTGGTAAAGGAATTTAAAGAGCATGTCGAAAGTTTAATACTCCACTCGACTAAAGTACTAATATCTCTCCACCAGCAAATTTTCGGAGATGAGTATCACGAAAGAGAGGGCTATTTTGATTTTGACGGAATGGAGATAATTAGGTATAATAGTTACAAATATCTCCCAAATAGCTTTGATTATCGGATTGAATTAGGATTTGCTCTTGTATCAAATAAAAGTTTTGATATGGATTCCCTGTCGTATTCTTCAATATTTGACAGAAATCAAATAAATAGATTCATTATGGTTGGCGTGAAGCGTGAATAAATATTAAAGATTTTTATGTAATCTGTCAACGGTTTTTAATAATTCGAGCATTTTGTAAACCCTTCAACCTGAGAAAATAACCGATTACCAGTCGAATATTCAGAGTGATGGATAATAGGTTTATATATAACAAACTTCGATTGCATCTTCTGCGTGTTTGCCCGGCATGTACGATGTGATTTTTTGCAACAAAAATTTTTGAAGACCATTATGGTGTATAGGTTTTTATCACCCTATCAAGCACTGTTTTAAAATTGGTTTCATAAGCTGGTTTCTGGTCATTGTTAATGAGTACTAAGTCTGTATGCTTGATCGGCTTACCATCTACAAACTCATAAATGCTTGATAACAGTAAAGATTTACCTGGCTGTATGTTTCTCCACAAAAAAGCAGAAGAACCTTGATAAGGCTTGTTATGGCTATCTTTTAATTGAGCCTCTTTTTGAAGCACCACCGACTTGCCATACCGTTGTGATACATACTTATAGATTGCTTCTGATTCTGCAGTGGTTTCAAATCCTATAATGAGCCCAACTAATTTCTTTTCTTCGATAGAGTTGAGCAAAAATGCAACAAAACAATGTTCTGTTAATGACACAGGCCCAAAACTGTAACCTTCAATATCATAAGTAGTATAAGCTGGTAAAGAGGTTAAAGGTTCTGTTCTATCAGCAGATTTTTTACGATCTTTTACGATAACCCGTGGATCTTCTTTAAATGTCAATTTCTCTAAATCCACTTTTTGTTGTGCACTACATGAATAGCCCATGAAAGCTGTTAGTAAAAATATTAATAATCGTTTCATAAAGTTTTTAATCAACATAAAATTTGCACTGATACCGGATACATCTTCCAGACTCTTTATCACATCAAACTTGGGAATAACCAAGTCTATATATCCATCGGCCTCCGTCTTACCCCCAAAATCATCATCACCTGCCCTTGGTTATATTGGTGATTCCGTCGACCATATTACCAGTGGAGGCAAACAGGTCATAAAACTTTTTAAACTTGAAACTATAGTCTTTTGTTTCGTATTCTTTCTTTTTACTTGCTTTATTCCAGTCGGCTTTGAACCTCATTTTCCAGGATGCTTCTTTTTTGTTCTCAACACCTCTCCGCCCCTATCTTACCTGCCTTTTTTTTCAAATCTTTCCGTTTATCTTTAGACAGGTTTTGTTCTTTGATTGGATAAGCCACTCATGATCTCCCCCTTCTGGCCAATTTAAAATGACCAGATTGCGAAGGCGAAAATGTAGTCCTTTAAATAAAACAAAAGTTAGCAACCTGTTTTAGTTTTTCCAGATAGATTTGAGTCCTGTTATTTGCAATTTTTGAATTGTCACTTCGGTTTGACTTTCCAGAATCAATTTTTCAAGATTTGCCTTAGGGAAAAATATAGCCGTCATCACGCTTAGCCCACCATCTGCGAAAAGTTCGATTGAGGATTTATCCACCACCAAAGTCAAATCGGCGCTTTTGGAGGATGTTAAACGCGGCGCATAAAATCTTCCGGCAAAACCTTTGTGAAAGTCAATGATGCCCGCGTTAGTTCTGTCAATATAATACCGGTTTTTCGCCTTGTCAAAACCGATGGTCAATTTATCGCCGCTTTCGCTAACCAAATGAACCGAACAATCTTGTATCCGAGCAAAATTCACTTTCAACACATACTGATTTTTCAAAGAGCCGGTATATTTCGACAGGTCGAGATGCCGGTTGAGTTTGACGTTTGTTAACGTTATCGCCATGCCCGCAGCGTTTTTATATAATTCTTTAGCCGGCATAGAAGTGACCAGGATGCCAGAATCACTTTGTCTCAATTGAAGTTCACGTGGTATGGTCATCGCGTTCCGCCATTTTTCGGTCGGCACCTCGTTTGCATAATTCCAGTTACTCATCCAGCCCAAGAACAATTTGCGGCTGCCCGTATTACTCCAGGTAACGCCGGCATACTCATCCGGACCGTAATCTATCCAGCGTATACGGGTATCTACGGGTACAAACTCATGCCCGTCAAAATGTCCAACAAAGTATTGAGTCGCAGATCCGCCGTTCGGGCCGCCGGGATTGAGATTGACGATCAGTACCCAATAGGTCTTCCCGTTTAATTTTAATGGGAACAGATCCGGGCACTCCCATACGCCACCATGAGCACCAACTGTTAAGCCAAACTCGCTTTCTTTCTTCCAGTTTTTCAGATCAGGTGCCGAATAAAACGTGATATGATCTTTGGTAGCCAAAGTCATGATCCATTTCTTTTGCTCTGCATACCACATCACCTTAGGATCGCGAAAATCCCTTATTCCCGGGTTTTTCAATACCGGATTGCCAGCATACTTGGTCCAGCTTTGGCCTTGGTCAAGGCTATAAGCCAGGCTTTGATTTTGGAACGTCTCGGTCCCAGCCTTCTCTCCCTTAGAATCGTGATGGGTAAATATGGCCACAAGCGGATATTTCCCATCCTTGCCGAAACCAGATGTATTATTTGAATCCACAACGGCGCTACCCGAAAAAATGTAACCCAGGCTGTCCGGATACAGTGCAATCGGCAATTCCTTCCAGTGTACCAGATCCTTACTGGTCGCATGTCCCCAGTGCATCGGCCCCCAGGTTGTGCCGCCTGGATAATATTGAAAAAATAAATGGTATGAACCATCAATATAAACCATGCCATTCGGGTCATTGATCCAGTGGGCGCCTGGCGAAAAATGAAGTTGTGGCCGGTAAGCTTCCTGATATTGATGTATTTGCCCCATCGCCCGGCTGCTAAAGTATACTGTTGCTATTAATATTAGCCTTAAAAATAATTTCATTTGTGGATGTTTAAAGGGCGACGAAAATCCGCCGCCCATTTTTGTCAATGCTATTTTTGATAGAAAGATAAATTTTTAAAGGTTGCCGAACCATTAGTGGCATAAATGCCCCATGCTTTTTTCTGCAATGCATAAATCCGGGTGGTTAGCGCCGCCTGACTATTCACATATATTGTAGCAATTGAATTTTCTATCACGATCTTAAACGGATATTCCTGTCCCGCCGTTAACTTGTATGGAATTGACGCATCTGTATTGGCCGCGCCGCTAATCACATTATCGCTCTGTAAATTGCCGTTGGTAAAGCCCAGTTTAAAAGTGTTGTTTGCCGTACCGTCTGATCCGAACAGGAACCCGAAACCGGAGGGTAGCTGTGAAAACGTTACTGATCCTTTAATGATACAAGTACCGGAAATATTTCCGAAATAAGCCGCTCCGGTGCCGTTTGAACTGCTGATCTGATAATTACTGCCTGATAGCGTTACTGTTGCATCCTTATTTGTCGCAGTTATGGTTCCCACTTTGGCAACAGCACTCTCAACAGTTGCAGGCACAGAGACCGATAATGTTCCATCGGAATTCTGAACAAGCAGATGACTGCTCATATTACCTGCAAATTCTTTTGCGCCAACATCGCTGAATCCGCTTTTTGTAGGCACCCATCCAAAAAGATATCGGTTTTTACCATCAAAAGTCGTTTTGGCGGCATAAAAGTAACGACCGTCCAACAGCTCATTTGCAGGTGTAATCCATGGGCCGGATGGCGAGGCAGCAATGCGGTAGTGTGTGGCGTTCTCCATGTTGGTATCCGAGAACACGAGGTACCAGTAATTCCCTAACTTAAAAACATCAGGACATTCGAGCATGTCATATTTATTGGGTCCGTAAAAAGTGCCCTGGAAAACCCAGTTAGGCGCTGCCATATCTTTAGTTGTATAATACACCAGTTCGCCAACGTTATTTTTACGTGCACCAACAACCATCCAGTATTCCTGGGTGGCATCATTGAAAAAGATATTAGGGTCGCGGAAGTTATTGAAGTCATAACCAGATGGCGGTATGATCAGGAAACCGCTTTTTTTAGTCCACGAATTTAAATCCGTGCTGGTCGCGTACATAATTCCCTCCTGCGGTCTTGCAGTGTTTAAAAAAAGATAGTTGTGACCGGTATAATATCCGTAGTAGTTGTTTCCTGCTTTGATAACCGAGCCGGTGCCTAATGTATAGTCTTCCTGGTCGGCCCGGCCATATCCAATCATAATGCCCTTATCTGTGTAAGTTAACAGATCAGTTGTTGTAAATTTATACCAGGGATGATATTGTGGAGCGTTATCTCGCCAGTCTGCCAGGAAAAACAGATGGAAGGTATTATTGTCATAAAATGGCATAACATCGCCCACGTAGCCCTTTACTGGCGCCTGGTAAATGGAAAAAAATGGTGCGGTTGGATCAACCGGTGCTATCCCCGAGCTATCTTTTTTACAAGACGCCAGCATAGCACACAGCACAATGATTAATGATATTTTTTTCATTTTTAAGTATTTTGATGTGCCTTGCCGGCAAAGGCAAGGCACGTTCACTTATTGAGTTAATATGCTTAGCGCATTTTGGGTTAATTTGATCACGTTAGGCATATAGGGGTTGGCGATACTCGCTACACCTGTTTTAGCATCGGGTTCATTGTACCAGTCATAAGCGCCCAGGGCAATGATGATAGTTTTTCCGCTTTTATTAACTGAGGGCCATTGTGCAATGTTAACGGTGTTATCAGTTGTAGAACCATCGGTAGATGCCAAAGCGATGCCACCGGTTGCTGCCTGCCAGCCTGCAGTATTGCCATAACCTCCCCACTCGCTTACTTTCCATTGAGCCGTGTGATTTTCCCTTTCCACTCCTTTGCCAAGCAAGTAAGCTGTGGTGGGATTGGTAGCGCTCAGTGTTAATCCCGAGAAAAGTGCGTTCGATGATTGTCCGGGGAACGACATGCCCCAATCACCATTGTTATCAATAGTTGGAGCAGTATCCCCGAATACGTTATTTGGCCCTTTACCGCCCGGTACAATGCCCAGTGGTACCAGGTATTGGTCGGCGTAACCGGTGAAAAAGAAATTGCCCCCACTTGCATAATAAGCCTTTAAGGCATTTATTATATTAGCATAATTAGTCATGTCGGGCAGTTGCTGACCGCTATCGTAGTGCCACCAGATGACTTTATATTTAGCCAAATTTACTTTACCGGTATTAATATCGTCAAAAACAACGTATTCAGCATTCGGGTAGTTAGCAAATAACCAGTCGGCTGCCGCCTTTTCGTCAGGATTGGTGATTCCGGCGCGGGTAGATGCGAATCCTACATAAGCGATGTAAGGAATACTATTCAGCACAGTCACATTTACCGTGTAAGTCACCGATGTAACACTTGAGGTTACGGTATAGGTAACCGGCTTGGTAAAATCCTGGGCTTTGTCTGCCGTAGGGCTGATCGTTAATCCGGAAGATAAAACAATTTTAGGAACAACGTTGCTCACGACAGACCCCGGCGGCATCGTAACAGTAATTGTCCGGTTAATATCATTAATTACCCCGGCAACGGTATCAATTTTGAAACTCACGAACGCAGGTTGAATGGTTGCTGTTACAGTATATGTACTGTAAATGTTCCCATTAATTACTTTGTAAGTAACCGGTAGGGACATATCGACAACCTCGCCCAGAGCTGGAGACGCGACGGCGCCTGAAGCAATCGTAAAAGTCGGTTTTACCTTCGTGATGTCCGATCCAAAAGGCAAAGTGATCTTAATTGTCTTCGCACTTTCGCTGATCGTTGCCGACACGCCGTTGGCCGTGAACGCGGAAATATCGGCGTTGGCGCTTAAGTTAATATCTGAACTGTTCTTTTTACAGGCATTGATGATTACTGCCAGGCAAATGATCACCAACCGGAATTTGTTTTTTATGATAATTGATTTCATCGTTTAAATTTTACGGTTACCACCCTGAATTTTGTTTGTATAGCCCCTTGCTGAAATTGATCTGATTTTGGGGAATTGGCAAGTATTCATCTCTATTTTTCTTGAATACGGCATCCGATAAATGACCTACCCTTGGCTTTTCAGCATTGAAATAAGCGTTTAGGTAGTCAGCGGCTATACCCCAGCGCACCAGGTCGAAGAACCGGTAACCTTCCATGGCAAACTCCATCCGTCGTTCAAAGCGCAGGGCCTGACGGGCGTAGTCATTCGTCCAGGTACAGTTAAGGCCAGGTTGATAAGTACTGATTTTATAATTTGAAGTAGCTCCGCCGCCGGTCTGTTTTAACATACCCGTGCTGTTAGCAGCACGCTGACGCACCAAGTTCACCAATGGAAGTGCTTCTGTTTCTCGTCCCAATTCAATAAGTGCTTCCGCCTTCATCAACAATACATCAGCGTAGCGGATGATTGCCCAGTTTTTGGAACTTGACATAAATGGAGGGAATTTTTTAAATGAAGGATCATCATAAGGAACAGTTTCCTTCATGCTCAACAAAGGGCCATACACCTGCGGCGCGCGCGCCCAGGATGTTTGATAAATAAAATTCTGTTTATATTTATAGGGATGCCCCGGTATGGCGGCCGTGTGATCCATTCGCGGATCAAAGCTGCCGGCAAAATAATTGGCCGAAGTTTCTACATCGTTGTTATTAAAAGTTGTAAACAAGGGCAAACCATTATTATCTGTTTGAAAGGCATTGATCAGGTTATGGCTCGGAACATGAAAACCACAGCAACCATACTGGGAAACCATCGGGTAATTGAGCGAATGCCCGTTATCAACCCTTCCCTGGGGCGTTCCGTCATTGATGGAATACTGGATGGCAAATACCGATTCCTTCCCGTTTTCGTATTGTGTTAAGAAATTATATCCAAAATCTGACAGCAAACCATAATTTCCGGAGTTGATCACATCATCACAAAGACTATTAACCAATGTTAATTTTGTTTTATCTATCCCGGTAACGTTATTATTGTCATCCTGTGTATAAGCCTGGTAAAGCAGCGCTTTTGCCTCATAGACTTCTGCAGCAAATTTGGTAGCCCTCCCCTGGTCGGTTTGCGTGGCAGGTAGGTTACCGGCCGCAAAAGCAAAGTCATTAACAATTTTCGTCCATAACTGATCACTGCTGTAGCTTCGGTTGCTCACCGTGTCATAACCAGGCTTCGGGATATTTTCGTCAATATAAGGAATCCGCTTATACAGTATTTTTAAAAGGAAATAAAAATGCCCGCGAAGGAAACGCATTTCGGCCTGCCTTGCAACCTTGTTCGGGTAGTCGGTCAATGCCATGTTGTTTATCCTGCCAAGCGCATCGTTTACACGGTTCAATCCAACATACAGGCGGTACCATGTAACATCTGATGTACCGAGATCTACCCGGTTGAGAGAAAAGGTTTCATAAGCATGGAAATCGGATACATCTCCGGTACCGTCTCCGCCCTTGTAGGCACCGCCGCTGCGGATGCTGCCGTAAGCCCACATATCGCTGTAGGGTGCCGCCCAATAATCATTACCCAAGGCTGAATAGGCAGAAATTACCATGTCGTCAACATTGGCAGGTGTATTCAATTGTTCACTGGCGATCTGGCCCTGAGGAGTTTGATCGAGATCTTTTTTACAGGAATTGAGTAGTATACAGGCTACTGCTAATGCCATTAATATTTTTGTTTTCATTTGACTTCTCATAATGGATTAAAAAGTTACGTTTACACCGATTGAGGTAACGATAGGTATTGGAAAACTATTGGTTGGATTTTCCGGATCAGTAGCCGTATACGACTTACTTTTTATGGTTAACAAGTTATTCGCCTGAATAAAAATGCGCGCATTGCTAACCTTCAAATTTTTTATCCCTTTTTTAAGATCATATCCTAATTGAACATTCCTTAATTTCAGGTAAGAGCCATTTTCAACAAAATAGGTAGATCCGCGACCTTCGTTGTTACGGTCAACAGTTGTTAATGCTGGAATCGTTGAGTTAGGATTTTGTGGTGTCCATGCCTGTAATACGCGGCTTCCCCAGTTGGCCCCAGGCTGCAGCGATGTAAAATCCGTTAATACCTTATAGGTATTGTAAACATCGTTACCCTGAACACCTTGCAGAAGGAATGTGAAATCAAACGCCTTGTAACGAATAGAAGCATTTAATCCGTAGCTAAAATTCGGATCGAAATTACCGATATAGTCCTGATCACTATTGTTAATAACGCCGTCACCGTTAAGATCTTTATATCTTATCCTTCCCAAGCCTTTACCCGGTTGCGCAGCAGAGTTATCAACTTCGGCCTGAGTAGTAAACAATCCGTCGGCCACGTAGCCAAAAATTGAATTTACAGATCGGCCAAGAATTGTCTTGGTAGTCCCGTTGCCAGGGTACGAGGTCAATACTTCCGGAGGAAGGCTGGTCACTGTATTTCGGTAAGAAGATATGTTTCCCGATAAATCTATCGACCAATCCCGTCCCAGTTGGTTATTATAATTTAATACTGCTTCAATACCTGTATTTTTTACAGAAGCACCATTCGCTGTTTGGTTGCCGCCTTCACCCAAAACGGCAAGGTAAATCGGAGTGATCAGGATATCTGTGGTGTTTTTAATAAAATATTCTACCGATCCAGATAGCTTGTCATTGAAAAGGCCAAAATCTAATCCAAAATTATTTTGAGTTGCCGTTTCCCATTTGAGGTTTGCATTCCCTCGTTGGGTTTGCACGTACCCTGATGGAAGCTGACCGGTACCTGCACCTGTGATATCATAGGCTGTTCCACCATCAAATAGGCCAGTGAGAATAGTTCCGTAAATAGGGGCATACAAGGTACTGGCGGCATAATCGGGACTAGACTGATTTCCGGTCTGCCCCCAGCTGTAGCGCAATTTTAAATTGGACACAGCGGGAACCTTATTCTTAAAAAAAGGTTCATCGCTTATACGCCAGCCGAACGACGCGGAAGGAAAATATCCATATCTGTTATTCGTGCCAAATCGAGATGATCCGTCCCGACGTAATGTGAATGCGGCCAGGTAGCGGTCGTTATAGGCATAATTTGCTTTCGCGAAATACGATAACAACGCATTGCCCGTTCCTCCCCCACCATTCAGCACATTAGTTGTTCCGGCACCGAGATAGGCATAGTTATAATCTTCAATGGCATAACCCTGACGGCTGCCAGACATATTTTGATTGATGACGCTGATCTGTTCATGACCCAGTAAAAAATCAAATTTGTGTTTTTTGTAAGCCAAATTGTACGTCAGTGTATTATGCCAGATCAGGCTGCCATCATAAGAGGCGCTTGTGTTTACAAGATTAGAAAGGTCATTCAAAAACCCTGAAACGTAAGATTTACGGATCGTTCGGGCATAATTAACCGCCGCATCCACACCGTACTCAGTTTTAAAATGTAAGTTTTTTAAAATTGCCAGGTCTGCAAACGCACTGCCGAACAACTTGCCAAAATTGTTTTTATTTTGCTTGTTATCTTCAATAAGGCGCAACGGATTTTGCCTATCGGCCATTCCGTTCGAGGGGCCGCCCCAACCGCCATTAATATCGTATATCGGAGTTGCCGGCTCGTCAATCAGCGCTAAGCTTGTGATATCGCCAACCGGCAATAACACATCTCTCATATAGGTGGCCGTAAAATTCTCTCCTATTTTTAAACGATTATTAAAAAAGTTGTAGTCGGAGTTGAATCGTGCGGTAATTTTTTGATCTCGTGATTCTTTGATGATCCCTTGATTGTCATAATAACTTAATGAGAACAACGAATTGCCTTTTTCAGTTCCGTTAGAAACAGAAAGGTTATAGGATTGCAGCAACGAATTTCTGGAAATCTCATCGAACCAATGCGTATCGGCAGGTCTCAATGTATGGATGGCATCAAGGTATTCCGGCAATAAAACTTTATTCAGTACCGGATTATTATAGTTGCCGTTCCAGTCATATTGGTAGGTAGCATTATTATTGGGACTTGAACCGTCATTAACGGCAGCGCGCCAGTAGGCTTCTCCGCGTTGTTGCGTGTTTAATACCTTTAATTTACTGGCATAAAATTCAAGGGAAGATGTTGCCGAAAAGTCAATTTTACTAACTCCGGCTTTCCCCTTTTTTGTTGTCACAATAATTACTCCGCTTGCAGCCCGCGAACCGTAGATAGATGCGGAAGCTGCATCTTTCAATACCTGGATGGACTCGATGTCGGCTTGGTTAATTTCCTGAAGTCCACGGGTTGTAGGGACGCCGTCGATCACATAAAGCGGATCATTGTTGTTTAATGTTCCGATACCACGTATCCTGATGGAAACATTACCGGCAGGCGACCCATCGGTGGAAATGGTTACTCCTGCCACTCGTCCTTGCAGCGCCTTCATGGCATTACCGGCAGGTATATCCTGGATGTCTTTCACATTCACTACTGCTACAGCCCCGGTAAGGTCCTTCTTTCGTTCCTGGGAGTAACCGGTCACAACAACTTCGTTAAGGTTATTTGCGGCCACAGTTAATTTGATATTGATTTCAGTTGTTGTGGAACTGATCAGATAGGTTTCCTGCCGGGCACCCAGGTAGCTGAATCTCAGATGCTGCCCTACCGACGCCTGAATTGAAAAATTTCCCTTTACGTCGGTCAGCGTAGCTTTTTGTGTTTCCAGTACCACTACACTTACTGCTTCGAGCGACTCTCCGCCCTGATCGGTTACCCTCCCCTTGAGGTTTTTGATCTGCCCGTAACTTAGGCCTATAGCGGCGTAAAAAAGGCAGAATGATAGTATTAATTTTCTCATAAAATGGTTTTTTATTGGTTTGGTTTTGGGTTTAAGGTATTATTGGATATAGTTTCCAAACAATTCGTCACGGAAACGAGTGTATTGAGATAGGTTATATTCCGGGCATCCTCCTTTTTGGGTTGCGACAAATCCTCCCATCGCTATCGCATTCCTTAAAATGGTGCCCGGATGTTCATTCGTGTAATGATTAGCAATAAAGGCTGCTAAAAAGGCATCGCCACTGCCAATGGTGTCCTTAACTTTCACCTCGCGCCCTGCAGCATGATAGGCTTCGCTTTCTTTATAATAAGAGGCCCCAAATTCACCTTTTGTAACAATGACCTCACGCACATTGAATTGATCCTGAACAAATTTGATCTGTTCTGCCTCGTTCCAGTAGGAGCCACGAAAATAGGTCTGCACCATTTCCAGCTCAGCCTGATTAAACTTAACGATGTCGGCCTTTTTTAGCAAGTCGCTCAATAGCTCACGCCCAATAAAAGGCGGTCGTAAATTGATATCCAATACTTTGATCACATCACTTTCCAACAATTCGAACAGGGTATCTTTGGAAACTTTATTGCGCGATGCCAGGCTACCGAATACAAAGTAAGTTGAAGGACTGATTTGTTTGCTGATCAATTTGCTGTCATCGATAAAATCCCAGGCAACCGGGAAAACGATTTCATAGGAAACCTCATTGCCATTGTTCATTTTTGCCAGCACCTCACTTGTGGGGTATTGATCGTCCTGCTGTAACAGGTCTTTCGACAAGCCCCACCGATCAAGGAGGCTCTCAAGTTTTTTTCCATTGCTGTCATTACCTACCTTACTGGCCAGGCTGCCTTTAACACCTAATTTATTTAAATGATAGGCAACATTAAGCGGAGCACCTCCCGGCTGGGGCCCGTCCGGGAGTATATCCCAAAGAATTTCACCGTAACAAATTGCCGGAGGGAAAGTATTTCTATTCATGATGTCTAATTTGATTAGTGCATAACCACCAGCTTGTTTTCGATCTGCTCGAGCGACTTACCTTTAGTTTCCGGCATAAACTTCCAAACGAATATGAGTTGGCAGATCATCATTGTTCCAAAAAAGGAAAAGGTTACAGCGCCGCCCAACTTTTCGGCCAGGTAAGGAAAGCTAAAGGCAATAATAGCAGCCATCACCCAATGGGTAGAACTTCCGAGGGTTTGTCCCTTTGCCCGAACCTGGTTTGGAAATATTTCTGATATAAATACCCAAATAACGGCTCCCTGCGAAAAGGCAAAGAAGGCTATAAAAATCATCATGTAGAGCGGTATAGCAAAGCCATTAAAATTTCCGGTATAAAATGTATAAGCCACCAGGAATAAAGAACAGATCAGGCCTACCGATCCCACCTTCATTAATATCCGCCTACCCACTTTATCTATTACTATTATATTGATGCCGAGTAAAGTAAAAACGAAATTGATCAACCCTATACCAACGGTAGAGAGCAGCGAGGAATGTGCACCGAGGCCGGCCATTTCAAAAATGCGGGGAGCAAAATAAATAACAGCATTGATACCTGAAACCTGGTTAAAAAAAGCAAAGAATATCGCTAAGAGAACCGGTGTTTTATATTGCCCCGAAAACAAATTATCGGCTTTTTTATCCTCCCCCCTTAAATCTGATTTTTGTATCGAAATCAACTCTTCATCACAGTTCAGCGGGTTTATAACGCGTAATATTTCGAGGGCTTTAGCAGTTTCGCCTTTTTTCAAGATCAGCCATCTCGGACTTTCGGGAATGAAACGGATCAACACGAAAAACAACAAGGAAGGAAAAGCTTGTATGCCGAGCATCCATCTCCAGGAAGCTTCCCCTCCCTGACTGATCAGGTAATTTGACAAGTAGGAAATCAGGATCCCCAGTACCACGTTAAATTGAAATAAGCCAACCAACCTGCCACGCCGATCGGCAGGGGAAACTTCGGATATGTATATCGGAGCAGTTACCGATGAGATCCCTACGCCGAGACCACCCAGCAATCTAAAAATCAAAAAGATTACCCAATTATCCGCCATTGCTGTACCAAGCGAAGAAAATAGGTAAGCTGCAGCCACAAAATACAGCGTATTTTTCCTTCCGAAAGCATCAGAAGGACGAGCGCCGAAGAGCGATCCGATCACTGTACCTATTAAAGCGATTGAAATGGTCAGCCCGTGCTGAAATACGGTTAAATGCCAAAATTGTTGAATGGATTTTTCGGCTCCTGATATTACAGCGGTATCAAATCCAAATAAAAAGCCACCAAGGGCTACGACCATGGACCAGGCCATGACGGAGTGTTTTCTCATAAATATAAAAATTAGTTTATTGGTTCTGGGATGCAAGGTAGAAAGCTTTCGGCTCGCAGGACTTCGGAATTGTACCAAAGAATATTAATTTTTATAATAAACGTAAATACCTGTTTATGAGTGATATATTTTTTATCAGAATACTGAAATTTAAACCGGTTTACATTTTTACGACAAGAAAAGTTCAAATTTGATACATCATCTGTAGTCCGCCAGCCTGTTCGGGATGATCAGGATTTGACAGTTAGGCAACCTTTGTTTACCTTTAGTCATGTTCCATTCAGGAACTATCAAAACCAGTTAACCTAAGGGTTCTTCATGTTATATCTATTTAAAAGTATATTGAGAAAATGTACCATAACCCGAGTTATGGCATGTGTCTTATTAGCAGCTGTATTATTTTTTACAGCAGGTTGCAGCCATCACACGGAAGATAAAGAATACGTTATTGGATTTTCACAATGCATCGGCTCCGACCTGTGGCGCAAAACCATGCTTGACGAAGTTAAAATGGAATTGTCGCTTCACCCCGGCGGCCGGTTGATTTATGCGGACGCCGATGGCAACAGTAAAGTTCAGATCAAACAGGTTAGAAAGATGTTGGATGATAAAATTGATATCTTGATTATATCACCAAACGAGGCTCAACCGTTAACATCGGTTGTTGAGGAGGCGTACAATAAAGGAATTCCGGTGATTGTGATCGATCGCAAAACGTCATCAGACTTATATACAGCCTACGTAGGAGCCGACAATTATCAAATTGGGCGAATGGCAGGCCAATATCTGGCATCAAGTTTAAAAGGTAAAGGTAATTTAATTGAAATAATGGGTCTCCCCGGCTCTTCACCTACTATTGAACGTCATCGGGGCTTTAATGATGCAATCAAAAAATTTCCGGGAATCCATATTATTGGACAGGCATACGGCGACTGGTTAAAGGAAAATGCAGAGTCGGGCTTAAAGAAAATTGCTCCTGTATTGCATCAAACAAATGCAGTTTTTGCACATAATGATGTGATGGCCTCCGGGGCAAGAGAAGTTATCGAAAAACTTCATTTTGACCCCAATATTAAGGTGGTGGGCATTGATGCTTTGCCGGGGAATGGCGGAGGACTGCAGATGGTTGCATCGGGCAAGTTAAACGCGAGCATGGTTTATCCCACAGGTGGCAAAGAAGCTATTGTTACGGCATTTAATATTCTGAACAAACATTCTTTCTCAAAAGAAAATATACTCCAGTCCCTGGTCATCGATTCTTCAAATGTTCAGCTGATGAAACTGCAATGGAATAAGGTTAGCAGCCAGCAAGCGGACATAGAACGGCAACAGGCCCTTTTAAAGGAACAAAAAGAGGTGTACGATAATCAGCAGTTGGTACTTAACGTAACCGTGATAACGCTTGTACTCGCCGTGGTTTTTGGAGGGCTTGCTTTTTATTCGTTGCTCGAAAACAGGAAGATCAATAAAAGCCTGGAGCATAAAAACCTTGAGATATTGAAACAGCGTAACCAGTTGATCGAAATGTCGGCCAAGGCTGAGGTAGCCACAGAAGCTAAACTTAATTTCTTCACCAATATATCGCATGAATTTCGTACGCCGCTCACGCTAATCCTTTCCCCGCTGGAAGATCTGATCCAACAGGAAAAAATAAAAACAATTGCCGGAAAAAACCTTAAACTGATCCATAAAAATGTTTACCGTTTATTGCGATTGGTAAATCAGCTGATAGAGTATCGAAAAATTGAATATGAAAAGTTACAGATCAGCGCTTCGCCTAATAACCTTTACGAGTTTGTTAAAGATGTTATCGATAGCTTTAGGCACAATGCATCCAAGCGAAACATCGATCTTCGTTTAATTAGCGAGGAACAACAGATCGAGGCTTGGTTTGATGAGAATATGCTTGATAAAGTACTCTTTAATCTACTTTCCAATGCCTTGAAATTCACGAACGATAATGGCCGGATACACATCCGTTTAGAACAAAACAGTGATCGAATATTCATATCAGTACAAGATAATGGCATAGGTATTTCCGAAGAGGAAGCCAGGCATGTTTTTGATCATTTTTACCAGGCGGACACCAACTCAACCAAAGGTTCTGGTTTAGGCTTATCCTTATCGAAGGAACTGATGTTACTACACCACGGTGACATTGAAGTGAACAGCAAAAAATGGCAGGGGACAACTTTTAGGGTGACTTTATTGAAGGGGAAGAATCATTTTCGCCCTGAGGAGATCAGGCGGAAAGAACGTACCGAAGAAGAACTTTACGAACGGGCAAGAGTATATACAGCTGATTTGGATGAACCGGCGGACATCAAACCTGTAGATGCCTTCGGGGCCATCAAAGAACACACGCTGTTGATTGTTGAAGACAATAGCGATCTATTACGCTATTTACACGATAAATTTTCCGACTCGGTCGAGGTGGTCACCTCATCAAACGGAACCGAGGGCCTGGGTGCCGCCTATGAACAGGTTCCGGACCTGATTATCTCTGACGTGGTGCTACCTGGAATGTCTGGTAGGGAACTTGCACAGAAATTGAAATCAGATATCCGTACCTCTCATATACCGATTATCCTTTTAACCGCTAAAGGCAGCGTGGAACAACAAATTACCGGTATGGAAAGTATGGCCGATGCGTATATGGTTAAACCTTTTAATTTTGATTACCTGATGGCATCAGTAAAAAATCTGATCGGAAACCGCGTATTGTTGAAGTCGCATTATACCAGTGACATCAGTATCACGGGTAAACTGCCCGTTTCAAAATCCCTGGATAAGAAATTTGTTAATGATTTTGCAGGAATTGTTGAGCAAAACCTTGCTAACGAGAATTTTAGCGTAGATGATATCTGTAAAGCAATAGGTGTATCACGTGTACAAGTATACCGCAAAGTTAAGGCACTATTAGGATGCAGTATCACTGATTATATTTTGAACCGGAGGCTTAAAAAAGCCAAATATATTTTGATCAACGAGAATTATTCCATCTCTGAAATTACCTACATGGTTGGTTTTTCTACGCCGAATTATTTCGCAACGGTGTTTAAGGCAAAATATGGCTGTACGCCGAGCGAGTTCAAACGGAATCAGGCGTGCTAAAGTTATTAATTGCTCAAGCCGGGTTTGGGTAAAAACAATTTCAAATCCTTTTCAAAGTCTGTATTACTTGCTTACACGGTAATTTGCAGTGATCATAAGTATAAGAAAACTACTTGTCTTATTCCGATTGCTCAACCAGCAAAAATATCCACCTTAGCAGCCTTATCTTTTGATGCCCCTCGGGCTATTGATTTTATTGATGCCATTTGCTGAACAGGTGAAAGGTAAAATTGCCGATATGTTCTTGATGTTTGGAGAGTGACATTGTTCTGTTATCTTTTATATGCTCCGCTTATTCATTTACGCCCACTTGGGATTAACTATTTGCGGATAGGAGCCTTCCATCGGGATTGGTATGATCATGCGCCTTTTACAGAAATTACAGAAGAGAACAAATAGGGATTGGCATTGCTCTATCCGGTCTTTTTTATTGCTGAGCTGCCCCTGAATTTTTGTTACCGCGAATACGCTTAATATAAAGTAGGCATCATGAAATTAAATGGCTGAAATATTTTTAAATTTAACTATCAATAAACACAAACAAAGTTGTTACCTATGTTGCCGAAACCGCTTTATTTTGACGATGCCATTTGGGGAACCCAAACCTGGCCTTTGCTAAATGCAGCCCATGAGGGCGACGTTCAAACCGTTACTTCGATCGTAAAGGAAGACGACAGCCGGGTTAAATCGCAATTTGCCTATTATGACCATTGCATTATGCTGTGAAAGGTGGGCATATTGAAATGGTGAAAATATTATTGGAGCATGGGCCACATCCAAAAGCGCCCGGCTGGTACTCTTTGGGTGATGAAACGCCTATAGCTAACGCGGTTGACAGAGATTTTATGGAGATAGCCGAATTATTGGAAAAAGCAGCAGAAGGAATGCCCGTGTACACATGGCCTGTACCTAAAGTAAAAACAAGGGAAGAACAACTTAAGTTTGATTTCGAAATTGCCTGTGGCTACGCTCCCGATCTATGAATTTTGGAAAGTACAAGCACCCCGACTGGGTGAATTTGGGCCTTTATGAAGCTATACATCATTACCGAATGGATATTATAAAAATTTTACTATCAGCCGGTGGTGATGTTAATGGGTTTATGCCATTTGCTTGCTGGCTTACGCCATTGATGCACGCGGTAAGATATAAGGAGCCAAGATGGGATTTAGCAGAACTACTTTTAGATTTAGGTGTCCCTGTTAACGGTACCAATGGCTTGGGGATGTCTGCTTTACCTATGGTAATATTTTATGGTTTACCCGAAGCTGCCGATTGGTTGTTAGACCGCGGTGCGGATATTGACTTTATAGAACCTGAATTTTGTTCAACACCCCTGGGATGGGCAGCGCGTTGGGGGAAAGCCGACATGGCCGGGACCTTGCTTAAGCGGGGAGCCCACGTGAAACATGCCGGGATGGTATGGTCTAAACCCATGGCCTGGGCGCTCAAGAACGGGCATACCGCAATTGTTGAACTATTAAAATAGAAACAATGGAAACTAAAACGCAAAACATTAAACTGGCTGTACCATTTTTTATGGTGGCCAATATGGAAGCATCCCTGCTATTTTACAAAGAGGGACTTGGATTTAAACTCATCAATCAATGGACACCGAGGGGAAAGATAGAATGGTGCTGGCTTGAGCGAGACACAGTAGCAGTTATGCTGCAAGAACCACGCAAACCAAATACGGAGCAATCAGGGTCACTGGGAGGCGGCGTAACCATCGCTTACCAATGCGCAGACGCACTGGCGCTGTATCGCGAGTTCAGCGTAAAAGGCCTGACCATATCCGATCCATTTGTGGGTAATGGCCTGTGGGTAGTAGGATTGAAAGATCCCGATGGTTACCGGTTGGAATTTGCAAGCCCTACCGATGTGCCTGAAGAAACAAAATATTCAGAATGGTTTAAATAAAATGCACTTTAACATTTAAACTTTTTCTCGCACCGGCATTTTACAACAATATTCAAATTTTTAAATAGAATATATGAAAGCTACTTTATCAATTTTATTGTTACTGGTAACATTAGCTGCCTATAATCATAAACCTTCACTAAGCGCTGCTGCTGCCAAAAAGCTTCAAAACTTGCTGGATAACAAAGAGTACTTTAAATTGGAAGCCCAGACAAAATTATATAAAGATAGTCTGGATGAGGAGAAGAATTTGTATTACTCATCAATTATCGATAATGTATTTAACCGTAATATCGATTGTATTAATGATGTGAACCGCCTTTTAATAAACTTCTCCGATCAGCTCCCAGATTCTGTTAAGGTCAATATGAGGCGTTTACAAAGTGATAGCTATTTCAAAACCTATCAGTACGCTAAAGCGGCGCAAACAGATAGCACTACACTAAAACTGTATTCAAAATCTTTATCTAAAGATGTTATTGAGGATCTTAAAAAGCAGATTTTAATTCGGAATGCGCTAAAAGATACTCCCCGCCAGCAATCCATCATTAAAAGAAACACCTTGTTATCATGGTCGCACAATAAACTTGGTCTGATCGAGATCCCTGTAAAATGTTCCTCCATTGTTTATAATGCCGTATTTGATACCCGGGCCAATATATCAGCGATAACGAAAACCTACGCTAAAAAGTTAGGCCTGCATATGTTGAATGTTTCTTTCGATGAAAGCAGCGGTGAAACCGGATTAAAGTTTAAAACCACTGAGGGCGTTGCCGACAGTATTGACATTGGCGGTATACTGATAAAGAATGTAGTGTTTGAAATAATGCCGGACTCGGTATTGTATATTTCAGCAGCCAAATTTCAGTTAAACATAATCATTGGTTACCCGGTGATTGAGCAATTTGGTGAAGTGCATATTTATAATAATGGCAAAATGACGATTCCGCTAATACCCACAAAAGGCAACCTGCATAATTTTGCGCTGGATGGCCTCGATCCGATCGTCGCCTTGAAAAAAGGCAATGATACGCTTGCCTTTCACTTTGATACCGGTGCCAGCTCGTCATTGTTTTATGTGTCTTATTTCAACAAATATAAAACGGACATTATAAAATCTGCCAAAAAGAAAACGGTCGGTTTTTTCGGAGCAGGTGGTTCACAAAAAAAGGAAGTATACGTTCTACCCCAAATAAACCTTACACTGGGTAACAAAACCGTAACTATGAATGGCGTTGATGTGCTCCAGCAAAAAATAGTCCCTAATGAAAAATTCTACGGCAACATAGGCCAGGATTTTACTAAAAATTTCATTGAGATCATCTATAATTTTAAATACATGTACGTTAATGGCAATTAATTCTGCCGTGATCTGATTGCTATTGTGCGTAAATGTTCTTTAGATCGACAGATGACACTACTTTTCATAATCTTCAGACTCTCGATTATTTTACTGGCAGATCAGTAAACCGTATCGATTCACTTGAAACAACGCACTAAAATCCCATTTCCTGGTTTGGGAGCTGCCCCGTTACCCTGAAAGCTACAAATAGGCCCTATAATATAACGTTGCAATTAATTAGGTAGCTATAAAACGGAAAATGCGTGTTATACTTGCACCAACTAAAAAACAATGACTTTAGAAGAAAGAATTGACCAGTCGGAAACGAGGATTTTTAAAACGGTATTTCCTAATACCACCAACCATTATGATACACTGTTTGGCGGCGTGGCCATGCAAATGATGGATGAAGTAGCTTTTATAGCGGCAACACGCTTTAGCAGGCAGATTATGGTTACAGTAAGCAGTAACAGGATAGATTTTAAAAAATCAATTCCGGCGGGTACTATTGTTGAGTTGGTTGGCCGGGTTATCCACGTAGGCAATACCAGTTTAAAAGTAGGCGTAGAAATATACGTGGAGCAAATGTATGCCGAAGGGCGTGATTTAGCTGTACATGGCGACTTTACTTTTGTGGCTATCGACGAACATAAAAAACCGGTAAAGGTTATTCAATAGATTAACCTTCTAATTTATCGCGAAATAACCGGCTTAGCTTAATCACGATCACTACTGTTTGTATATAATTGGGTTGAGCACCTGGGGCATTCGGCGGTTTTGTAATGCCGCAATTGCGTTTTCTGCTGCCATAACAGCCATCTTGCCCCTCGTTTCTACGGTTGCAGAACCAATGTGCGGTAAAACACAAACACGTGGCATGCTCAATAAAGCATTATTACTTTGCATAGGTTCTGGCTGGGTAACATCCAGGCCTGCACCCCATATCACGTTGTTTTTCAAGGCTTCGGTTAAATCTGCTTCGTTATGAATGCCTCCTCTGGCTGTATTGATAAATATGGCCGATGGCTTCATCTTTTTAAATACAGCGTGGTTAAACAGGCCCTCGGTTTCCGTTGATAAATTGGCGTGAACGGATAAAACATCACTCTGTTTTAAAAGCTCATTAAAAGATACATACCTGGCCCCAAGTTCACTTTCCAGGTGTACATTGGGCTTGCGGTTATGGTAAATAACATTCATTTGGTATACGGCCTTGCACTTGGCGGCCAGTTCTGCTCCTATCCTACCCATACCAAAAATGCCTATGGTTTTGCCATAAAGTTCTATGCCGAGATTGGCCGTCGGGTCGTAAAAAACCCAATCCCCTTTAGCTATGCTCCGGCTCATAAAAAAAGCATTTCTCGATACCGCCAGTATTAACAAAAAAGCGGTATCGGCAGTGGCGCGGCTCAATACATCGGGCGTATTGCTAACCGGGATACCATAATGCGTGGCAGCTGCCATATCCACGTTATCATATCCAACGCTCATTAAAGCTACCCCTTTAAGATGGCTGCAATTTTTAAAAAAATCGGCATCAAGCTTAATTGGCCCGGTGCTCAGTAAAACATCCTGATGCTGGCATATATCAATCAGCTCCTGTTTTGAAAGTTCGCGCTTTTCCTCATGCTGCCTAACGTTACACCCTGCGGCTTGTAGTATAGTTAATCCTTCAGCCGGAAGTAACCTCGTCACAAAAACATTCATCTTCAAATTTACACTTTTAGTTTCCGGGTTTATTAATTCGTCATTAAATTAAACCCCTGTTTGCTCCTGTCCGGAAATTAAAATAACTCCCCAATTGCCGCTGTACTTCTTCCGGCTATTTAGTTTATCCCAACCGTTGTCAGCTCAGAAAGTGATCATGATCATTCTGTCGGCCATTGATAATGATCATATTTGATTATCAGGCTCAAGAATGTTAATACATTGTTGGCGTGAATATTGGCTTTGCCTGATTAAATGATTGGATCGACGAAAAGAAAAACATCTTTAGCTAAAAACAAACCGATAAAAAAAGTGTAAAATAACTATGAGCAACGCGCCATCAACTCCCCATCAGCATACCGGGCACAACCCGCCCACCGGTATGGATCACGGCGCAATGATGCACGGCCATAGTTCCAAAATGGACATGGGCGGGCATAATCATCATGCCATGATGATTGCTGATTTTAAGAAACGATTTTATGTAGTACTGGCGCTTACCGTTCCAATTATGCTACTATCCCCCATGATACAGCATTTCATGGGTGTAAGCTGGCAATTTACCGGTTCATCCTATATTTTATTTGCCCTATCCTCGGTTGTTTTTGTTTACGGCGGTTGGCCGTTTCTAACAGGCTGGCTGGATGAGATCAAAGCTAAAAATCCGGGGATGATGTTCCTGATTGGCTTTGCCATCACGGTAGCATATGCTTATAGCGCTGCAATTGTTTTCGGATTGCAAGGAATGGATTTCTTCTGGGAACTGGATACATTGATCCTCATTATGCTTTTGGGGCACTGGATAGAGATGAAGTCGGTTGCGGGAGCATCGAAGGAATTGGATTTGCTGGTACAGTTGATGCCATCGGATGCTCATTTAGTAACTAACAATGTTACACACGATGTAAAAACGGATACCTTAAAAGTTGATGACGTTATTTTAACCAAGCCCGGTGAAAAGGTGGCTGCTGATGGAGTTATTGTGGATGGCGAAAGCTATTTAAACGAGAGTATGCTTACAGGCGAATCCACGCCGGTAAAAAAGACAAAAGGCGATAAAGTAATTGCAGGCTCCATCAACGGCAACGGATCTTTTAATGTCAAGGTCAGCCATTCGGCCAAGGATTCCTATCTCTCGCAGGTGGTTAAATTAGTTGATGATGCTCAAAAGTCAAAATCGCAAACCCAACTTTTAGCCGACAGAGCTGCCAAATGGCTAACCATAATTGCTTTGCTAACCGGTATTGCCACTTTTTTATACTGGTATTTAACTGGCCAAACTTTTGCTTTCGCGATGGAGCGGATGGTAACCGTTATTGTAATTTGTTGTCCGCATGCCCTTGGCCTGGCCGTACCGTTGGTGGTGGCAAAGTCAACCGCCTTATCTGCCAAACATGGTTTGCTTATTAAAAACAGAACAGCGTTTGAAAACTCAAGAAAGATAACCACAGTAGTTTTTGATAAAACAGGCACCCTTACCATTGGTAAATTTGAAGTTTCAAAAATAATATCGCTGCACAGCGATGTCGACGATAAAGAAATTCTTCGAATATCATCGGCCCTGGAACAAAAATCGGAACATCCCATCGCGACGGGCATCCTTCAAAAAGTTAAGGAGTTAAATATAGCGATTCCAACGGCCGAAAATTTCAAGGCGCTTACTGGACAAGGAGTTGAGGCAACCGTTGAGGGTAAAGAAGTAAGGGTGGTGAGCCCCGGTTATTTAAAAGAGAACAATTTAAATGTGCCCGATAGTTATCAATCAGATGAAACGGAAACCGTCGTTTTTGTAATTATTGACAATCAACTGGCAGGATACATCGCCCTGTCAGACCAAATCAGGCCGGAGTCGGCAGGTGCCATTCAAACTTTAAGCGAAAATCACATCAAGTCTATACTCCTTACCGGCGACAATGCCAAGGTTGCAGAAAGTGTAAGCAAAACTTTAGGTATGGAAAGCTTTATTGCCGAAGTGCTACCGCACCAAAAGCTGGAAAAAATTAAAGAGTTACAAGCCCATGGTGAATTTGTTGCCATGACCGGAGACGGTGTAAACGACGCGCCCGCACTGGCGCAGGCCGATATTGGAATTGCTGTGGGATCTGGAAGTGACATTGCCGCAGAAACCGCGGGGATAGTGCTGGTAAACAGCAACCCTAAAGATATTGTTAACCTTATCCTTTTTGGCAAGGCTACCTACAAAAAAATGATCCAGAACCTGGCCTGGGCAACCGGCTACAACGTCATCGCCCTGCCTTTAGCAGCAGGCGTATTGTATCACCAGGGAATTTTACTGAGCCCGGCGGCGGGTGCTGTATTAATGACAGTGAGTACCGTGGTTGTGGCTATTAATGCAAGCTTATTAAAAGTTAAAGTTTAGTTTATTAATTACAAAATAGTTAACTTTACATCGTGAAACGCATATCGCTCATCATACTAACGGCCGTCTATCTTATATCCTGCGTGGGTATCGGGGTAAACCGTTTTTATTGCTGCGGTAAACTGGCCGCGGTTACGCTGATTTATGGGGCTACGGATAACACCGAAAAGGAAGCCCCTAAAAAGGAAAGCTGCTGCAAAAACGAAAAACAGAATTTTAAGCTTAAAGATAGCTACGTTAGTTCGGAGCATTTTACATTAAGCCCGGTTTTACACGCCATTTTGCCATCTTTTCCGCAGTGGGAACCCATTGCGTTTAACGAAAGGGCATTAACTATCCAATATCGGGGCAATGCGCCTCCTCCCCTGCCCGATATTCCTATTTATACCCTTAACTGTACTTACAGAATCTGATTCTGCACTCTCCTTTATAGCTTTCACGGTCTGTGAAAATGGCTATTATTTCAACTTAAAATCAATCATCTTAGTTTAATAACCCATGTATTGTGCTTACGACAGCATAATGCCATTAATCAATTTTTAATTAAAAAAAATCATGAAAAAAGTAATGCTGATGGCAACAGCCATCCTGTTTTCGGTTGCGAGTGTTTTTGCAACTACTAATCCTACTACGGTGTCAGACACTACCAAAAGTAAAAAAGTGAAACCTGCCAAGGTGCAATATACTTGCACTATGCACCCCGAAGTGCTTAGCGATGAACCTGGTAAATGCCCTAAATGCGGCATGACCCTGGTTAAAAAGGAAGCTACCAAAAAGAAAGCTGAAAAAATGGTGATGTAGTTAGGGAGAAGCAAGAAGTGAGATGCATGAAGCAGGAAAATCATTAGGTTTCTCTGCTGTCGTAAATACCATGACATCATCCTGCTATCCCACTAACAGCATCTGCAATTGATTAAAATACCCGGAGCAATACGCTCCGGGTTTATTAAAACCGAGATGATTAATCAACTTATTACCCTGTCGTTAAAAAACAGGTACATCGTTTTGCTCATCGCCCTGAGCCTTTTTGCCTGGGGAGTTTACGCGGTGAAAGAAAACCCCATCGACGCCATCCCCGACCTATCCGATAACCAGGTGATCGTATTTACAGAATGGGAAGGCCGCAGCCCTCAAATTATGGAAGACCAGGTAACTTATCCTTTGGTAAGTAACTTGCAAGGTATCCCCAAAGTACGATCAATCAGGGCTACATCCATGTTCGGAATGAGCTTTGTATATATTGTATTTGATGATAAGGCAGATGTATACTGGGCGCGCAGCCGGGTGCTTGAACGCTTAAACTATGCGCAACGCTTGCTGCCAGCAGGAATTACGCCAACATTGGGCCCCGATGGTACAGGCGTGGGCCATATATTGTGGTACACGCTCGATGCCAAAGGCATTGACCTTGGCGAACAACGTGCCCTGCAAGACTGGTATGTTAAACTTGGCCTGCAAACCGTTGCCGGTGTGAGCGAGGTAGCCTCCTTTGGCGGCTTTGAGAAACAGTACCAGGTTACCATCGACCCTCATAAGCTAAACTACTATAACATTCCCTTGTCGCAGGTGCTTAAAGCCGTTAAAAGCAATAATAACGATGTAGGCGGCCGCAAATTTGAGATGAACGGCACCGGTTATATTGTGCGCGGCCTGGGATATATCAAAAGCCTGACTGATGTGGAGAATATCCCAGTTGGCGTAATTAATACCGTGCCCGTTAAAATAAAAGATGTGGCCACCGTACAAATGGGTGGCGACGAGCGCTTAGGCATATTCGACCAGAATGGCGAGGGCGAAGCCGTTGGCGGTATTGTAGTGATGCGCTACGGCGAAAATGCCGACAAGGTGATCCATGCCGTAAAGGATAAAATGAACGACATCCAAAAAGGCCTGCCTGCCGGTGTAAGCTTTAAAATAGCTTATGACCGGAGCGAACTGATTGAGAACGCGGTTAAATCGGTAAAGCATACGCTTATTGAGGAGATGATTACCGTTTCCATTATCGTTATCCTGTTTCTGTTCAGTTGGCGCAGTGCCCTGAGCATCATCATTCAAATCCCTATTACCATTGCTACCAGTTTTATCCTGCTCAACGCATTTGGCATCAGCTCCAATATCATGTCGTTAACGGGTATCGCTTTAGCTATCGGCGTGATAGTAGACAACGGGATTGTGATGGTTGAGAACTCGCACCGCAATTTATCCATCGCACAACAAAAAGAAGTATCATGACCACCGCAGAAAGAATAAAAATTATTGAATCATCCTGCAAGCAGGTGGGCCGCGGCGTATTTTTTTCCACACTTATTATCGTGGCTTCGTTTCTGCCCGTATTTCTTCTGGAAGGCCAGGAAGGTAAATTGTTCGGTCCGCTGGCCTGGACAAAAACATTTATACTGGCCATTGATGCCATACTGGCCGTAACGCTCGCCCCGGTGCTCATCTCGTTCTTTTTAAAAGGCCAATTGCGTACCGACGACCATAACCCCATTAACCGGACGTTGGAGAGCTGGTATCGCCCGGTGCTGGCCTGGTGTGTTAACTGGCGAAAAACGGTTATCGGGATCAATATTGTGGCTTTGCTGATCAGTGTGCCACTATTGTTGAGCCTCGGCAGCGAGTTTATGCCCCCACTGGATGAAGGCACCATTCTATTTATGCCGGTTACCTTACCGGATATATCAAATTCGGAAGCCAAGCAACTGCTGCAAGTTCAGGACAGGATCATCAAAAGCGTGCCCGAGGTGAGGAATGTGTTAGGGAAGGCTGGCCGTGCCAATACCGCTACCGATAACTCCCCCATCAGCATGGTAGAAACCATCATTCTTTTAAAACCGACGAATGAATGGCGCAAAGGCTTAAAAAAAGAAGATATTATTAACGAGTTGAATGCCAAACTACAAATACCCGGCGTAGTCAATGGCTGGACACAGCCCATTATTAACCGCATCAACATGCTGTCAACGGGCATTCGTACCGATGTAGGCCTCAAGGTGTATGGGCAAAATCTCGACACGATATATGCTTTATCTAACCAGATGAAGCAAGCCCTGCAAGGCATTGATGGCGTAAAGGATTTGTATGTGGATCCGATAACGGGCGGCAAATACCTGGATATCCGGATTAACAAAGATGCCATTGGCCGCTACGGTTTAAATGTAGACGATGTAAACGAGGTAATTGAAAGTGCCCTTGGCGGGATGAACCTGACCAGGACTATTGAAGGCCGCAGACGCTTCAGTGTAAATGTGAGGCTGGCGCAAGACTATCGCAGCAACCTCGATGAAATTAAACGTACCCTCGTGCAAACGCCGGGTTATGGACCTATCCCATTGTCATCTGTAGCGGATATTAAGGTGAGCGACGGCCCGGCCATGATCCAGTCGGAAAACGCCTTGCTCCGGGGCACCGTTTTATTCAACGTGCGCGACAGGGATTTGGGTGGGACCGTGCAGGAAGCGCAAAGCCGCCTCAACAACATGGTAAAAACCTTACCGAAGGGCTATTTTATCGAGTGGAGCGGCCAGTACGAAAACCTGATCCGTGCGGAGCATACCCTGAAAATGATATTGCCCGTTGTGCTGCTCATTATTTTCGCCTGTTTGTATTTTGCTTTTCACTCCATCCGCGAGGCGTTTTTCAGCCTGATCAGTATACCGTTCGCTTTAATTGGCGGCGCATATATGGTATACTTCTTCGGCGTGCATTTATCGGTAGCCGTAGCGGTTGGCTTTATAGCTTTATTCGGCATAGCAGTTGAAACGGGGATTGTGATGGTGATCTACTTAAATGATGCCATGCAGCAGTTGGTTGCCCTGAAAGGGAATTCTAACGATACCATCACCAGGGAAGATTTGCGTTTGTACGTAATGAACGGCGCCGTGAAACGCTTACGGCCTAAGCTGATGACGGTATGCGTAGCCCTGTTTGGCCTGGTGCCTGTACTTTGGGCCACCGGCACCGGCAGCGATGTGATGCTCCCTATTGTACTGCCCATGATTGGCGGCGTGCTAACATCGTCCACCCATATTTTACTGGTTACCCCTTTAATCTTCCTGATGGTTAAGGAATATGAACTGAAAAAATACGGTAGGCTTGAAGTATTGGAAGTAAATGAATAAGAGCATGAAAACAAAGAATCAAATTTACATTAGCCTAATTATACTTTGCCTGCTTGGTCTAACAAAAGCAAAGGCGCAAAACCTGCCTTTAGACAGTGTGTTGGCTCGTGTTGGCAGCAACCCGGCCCTGCAAATGTTTAAGGCTAAAATGAGTGCGGAAAACGCTTATGCAAGCGGGGCCAAAAGCCTTGACGCGCCCAAGATCAGCGCGGGCCAATACCAAACACCCTATAAGCTTAACCCGGATATGGGTGCTTTTATGATAACCGGCGAACAAATGTTTACCAACCCGGCCAAGCTCCGCGCCAAAGAAAACTACATGAAAGGCATTTCAAAAGTTACGGAAGAAGATCAGAACTATCTCAAAAACCAGATGATAGCCCAGGCTAAACAATATTATTATGAGCGGGTGGTATTGGAGAAGAAACTGGCATTACTGCAATACACCCAAAACTTACTGGAGTACATGCTCAAGGATGCCAACATCCGGCTAACTTACGGTAAAGAGAAGTTGAGCAATATCTATAAAGCTAAGGCTGATTTATACCAGTTGGATAACACGCGCGAGCAAATGACCAACGACATCAACCAAAAGAATATCATGCTGAATACCCTGATGAACCAGGATAAGCAAACCCGCTTTAGGGTAGATACCAATGTGATCATCAGCAACTACGATTTAAGCTTTACCGATACCTCGGCGCTGGCGGCATCGCGCAGCGATATCAGGGCCATTGGCCGCAGTATTGAATTGCAGCAACTGAATGCTAAAATGGAATACAGTACCCGCAAACCCGATTTTGGCTTGCAGGCAGGCCACATGATCAGTTATGGCGGCGCTGCTAATCAGTATGTATTAATGGGTTCGGTAACTATACCTATAGTACCCTGGTCATCAAAGGCTTATAAAGCCAACATTAAAGGTATCCGTTACGAAGTGGCCAAGCTACAACAAAAAAAACTGGATATATTAAACCAGGCCGAAGGGCAACTGGCGGGTTTAAAAACCGATATGGCCAGCAAGAAAAAGCAAATAACTAATTACCGCCAAAATATTATCCCGGCCTTGCAAAACGCTTATAAAACATCGCTGCAGGCATACGAACAAAACACAGGCGACCTGCCCTCGGTATTGGATGGCATTAAAACGCTGCAAATGGCCCGGATGGAAGCTTTAGACCGATTACAAGAGCTACTGTTGTTACAGGTTGCTTATGAAAAGGAGATGGAAATTACTACGGGTGATAACAAGGAGAATAAATAACCGGCGGAAGCCTTACCAAGATTATCGCCAAAAAAATTATCAAATGAAAACGATTAGGATCCTTTTAACCGCCTTGCTGCTCAGTACAATACTGATCAGTTCCTGCTCCGATCAGCATAAAAAGCCTGCAGTAGTACAGGCGCAAAGCGAAATAAAATATACCTGCCCTATGCATCCGCAGATAGCGGAAGATCATCCGGGCAGTTGCCCGATATGCGGGATGACGCTGGTTAAAAAAACAGGCCAGGCCAGCGAGGGTTCGGGCATTAGTTTAAATACAGTTTTGCAGCCGGTAAACTCGTCGGTTATATCTACAATAGCAGCCATTTTGCCTGAGCAGAAGGAAGTATCAACAGAAATTAAAGCTGATGGGTATTTGGATTTTGATACCCGCACATTTAACAATATCGCTTCGCATTTTTCGGGCCGTATAGAAAAGCTATACCTTAAATATGCTTTCCAGGAGATCCGCCAGGGCCAGCGAATTTTTGAAATTTACAGCCCTGATATGGTAACCGCGCAACAGGACCTGATTTACGTAACCACACACTCGCCGCAGGAAACAGGGTTGATCAATTCGGCAAGGCAAAAATTATACCTGCTCGGCATAACCGATGCACAGCTTAAGCATATCATTAAAACCGGGAAGCCATTTTATAGTCTGCCTGTTTACAGTCCTTACAGCGGGCACATCCATGATGCCCC
Organism: Mucilaginibacter paludis DSM 18603; assembly: GCF_000166195.2. Classification (NCBI taxonomy): domain Bacteria; kingdom Pseudomonadati; phylum Bacteroidota; class Sphingobacteriia; order Sphingobacteriales; family Sphingobacteriaceae; genus Mucilaginibacter; species Mucilaginibacter paludis. The sequence continues at coordinate 7,723,329 of NZ_CM001403.1, read as the reverse complement.
CCATAGCCAGATGGCAGGCCCGGCAGAAGCCAAACCGGCATCTGATTATGCCAACAACTTGCCCTTATCCATTAAAGAAGGTATGTATGTTGAAAAAGGACAAGTACTGTTTAATGTGGTTAACCCGCACCGTTTATGGGCAGTTATTAAAGTGGATCAATCTGCCGTAGCGGGTTTAAAATTAAATCAGCAGGTAAAAATCACCTTGCCCGATGTGCCCGGCAAAACATTATACGGCAAGGTTAATTTTATTGACCCATTTTTAAAGTCAGGCGAAAAAACTGTGGCTATCCGCGTTTATCTTGATAACATGGATCATCAGTTAATGGTGAATAGCCTGGTTAAAGCTCAAATTAAAACCGGCACGGCAAAGGGCTTGTGGATCCCCCGGTCGGCCCTGCTTAATTTGGGCCGTACGCAGGTGGTATGGCTCAAAAACGGACCTCTATACCAGGCGCACCAGGTTAATGCCGGAAGGATTACCGATACGGCTATACAAATTACCGGCGGCTTATCAGCTACCGACAGCCTGGCATCAAACGCACAGTATCTTACGGATAGCGAAAGTTTTATTAAAACACAAAAGCCATGATCAACTTCAATAAATATTCTATATACCTAAAAACACTCCGGCTATCATTCATCTTTGGGTTGATGATGATTACCATCGCCTGTAAACAAAAAACCGGGCAAGCAGCTATTGAGCAAGGCGCGTCGTATTATACCTGTTCCATGCATCCCCAGGTTCATCTGGACCATCCCGGCAATTGCCCTATATGTGGTATGAAGCTGATTAAAATGGAAGTAACGAGCGATCAGGGCATCGCGATGAACAAGATCACGCTAACCGCTACCCAGATTCAATTAGCTGGAATACAAACTGACACGGTGCGGGAAGAAAATGTGGGCGATGAAAAAACGCTGACAGGAACAGTAAGCACCAACGAAAACACCGCGGAAGAATTGAGTGCCCGGATAGCCGGACGGATACAGCGGCTTTTTATACGTACAACCGGCAAAAAAATAACCGTCGGCCAGCCTTTGTACTCCATTTATAGCGAAGATTTATTGGAAACCGAGAGAGAATATCTTTTAGCCAGGCAACAGCAAAAAATACTTCAGAACCCCGATGTGGATTATAAGCAATTAATTAACGCTGCCGAAAACAAGCTAAAGTTATGGGGCTTATCGGCGGCGCAGATCAAAAATTTGGCCATATCAGAAAAAACATCAGCCACAACAACCATATTGAGTAAGGTAAATGGCACCGTAAGCGAAATAGCAGTCCACGAGGGTGATTATGTAACTGAAGGTATGTCCATCCTCAAAACACAAAACCTTAATAACTTATGGGTGGAGGCCCAGGTATATGCCAATGAGGCGGTAAACTATAAAGAAGGTGCCCGGGTAAGCGTGGCATTTCCTGATCTGGGCGGGCAAAATATCAATGGTAAGGTGGAGTTTATCAATCCGGAACTATCAGATGCATCCAAGGTGGCCCTGCTCAGAGTCAGTATTCCTAATGCACAGGGGCTGATCAGGCCGGGGATGCAAGCCTATATCAGCATCGCCAGCGGCTCAAAACGTTCTTTGGCTATACCGGCATCCGCCGCGATAACGGATGGCCGTGGCAGCAAAGTGTGGGTTAAAAATGTTGATGGAAGCTTTTCGTCCAAAACAATCATTTTAGGTTTAGGCAACCGAATGTACCTGCCCGTGTTGTCGGGATTAAAAGCGGGTGATGTTGTTGTAACCAACGGCGCATATCTATTGAATAGCGAAGCCATTTTTAAAAATGGCAATGATCATGCGGATATGAAAATGTAAGTCTATCTTTTATTAACGGGTTGGATAGATCAGGCGGAGTGAAATGACAAACAGGTGATGATTTAAAATTACGGTTGATAAACAGTTTATGTTTCCGTTTGTATAGTATGAGTGCTTTGCTGATAGGTGCTTAGCTCTTGATGATTTAATTACCATGTTTAAAAGATTGATTTTACTGTTATGCTTGTTGCCTACCGTTTTATTTGCTCAAAACGCGTCTGATATTGTCCCGGTGACTAAAACCGTTCAGGATACTGCCGATCAAACCGACCTGATCGATATTGCTAAAGGTTTGTTCCATATTAACCCCACCAAACCCCGTGACCAGAAAGGAAAGAAGATTTTCTTTTCGATCATTCCCATTGGCGCTAATGTTCCCGGCGGAACGGGCCGCGCACTAATTACCAGCACCACTGCTGGTATTTATCTGGGTCCGCGTAAAACAACCAACCTGTCCAGCGCATCTTTCGCACCTTATTGGGATTTTGGTAGCCGGTTCGGCTTGCCTTTACGCACCAGTGTTTGGCTGCCCAATAACACCTGGACAATACAGGGTGATACCCGCTTTTTAGTATATCCGCAATATACCTGGGGCCTGGGCAGCAGCCATGGAAGTGATGATAAAGCGCTGGTAAACTATAAATACATCCGTTTTTATCAAAGTGCGCTTAAGCGGGTTACCCCTTATTTCTTTGCAGGCTTTGGTTATAATTTAGATTATCACTTCAACATTAATGCCGATGATCCTAATATTGATCTGGCCAAGTTTACAGGTTACCAAAATGGCGTCAGTGGGCATACATTTTCTTCGGGCATCAGTTTAAACTTACTTTATGATACCCGTAATAACTCTATCAACCCCCTGCCGGGAGCTTATGCAAATATTGTGTACAGGGTTAATCCGGTTTTCCTGGGTAGTAATACCAGTTGGCACTCGCTGTATATCGATCTGAGGAAATATGTGGCTTTAAATCCAGCACGCCCTAATCAGCAAAATACAATCGCCTTCTGGTCGTACGTATGGACGGTTATTGATAGCAATGCCCCTTACCTTGATTTGCCAAGCGTAGGCTGGGATCCTTATAACAGATCTGGCAGAGGTATAGATCAGAACCGTTACCGGGGCAAATCATTGGTTTATTTAGAGAGCGAATACCGTCGTGATATTACCGATAATGGTTTATTAGGCTTTGTGGTTTTTGCAAATGCCAATACGGTAAGTGGCTCGGGCACATTTTTAACATCGTGGCACCCGGCTGTAGGTACCGGGCTTCGGGTTAAGTTTAACAAAGGCTCAAACACCAACATCGGTGTAGACTATGGCATTAGCAAGGGTTATAGTTCCATTATGATCAACCTCGGTGAAGCATTTTAAAGCCGAGAGTAATCAACAAGTCACCTTTATATCTTTTTAAATAGTCAAAAAACAGTTTATTAATTTAAAACATCAGTACAATATTTGTTCAATAGTGTACTGATCTTTTAAGATGAAAATTTAACACCGGGGTGGTTTATGCGCCAGTGCGTTATAGTAGATCCTATCTGTAACATATACCGAGGATAAAGGGCCCTGCCAGGCCGCTGGTATGGGTAGAATAAATTCGCAGATAAATGCCAATCATCCATACCGTAAGAAGAACAGGCTAATAAAATATCAGCATAGGTTAATTAATGAAAAGACACAGCCACAAATAGCTTATATATTTGTAAATCAGGCGGTCTTTATCATACTATTTATGCGTTATTTACTTTCGGTTTTAATACTTTCTATCGGTTATTTATACCCATCAGAGTTATCAGCGCAAAATATTCCCTTTACTGCACCAGGCAACCGGAATCCCATTATCCCAGGCTACTTTGCTGATCCAACGGTAAAATGTTTTAACGGAACTTATTATATCTATGCTACAACCGACGGCAATGGAGGCGGCTTGGGCCCCTCGCAGGTTTGGACATCTACGGATTTTGTAAACTGGACCATGCAGGACATGAACTGGCCTACCACCCATAATTATTGGGCGCCGGATGTAGCCTTGGGGAATGATGGTAAATATTACCTGTATTATTGCCAGCCAACTGTTGAAATTTATGGCGCGTCGTCATCCACCCCCGTCGGCCCCTGGACACCTTTGTTTCCGGATGGCAAAGCGGTGGTCCCCAACTATCTTGTACCCAAAGTAATTACCCTGGACGGTCAAACCTTTAGAGATGACGATGGCAAATATTATATGACCTGGGGTACCTGGGGAATATACCCCGGATACGGTTGTGGTGTAGGCCTGCTCAACCCCGACATGAAATCGTTTGCGAAAACAGCGCAAATCCCCAATACCTTAGCCAAAGATTTTTTTGAAGGATCCTTCCTATTTAAACGCAAGGGTATCTACTACCTGCTCTATTCTTCGGGATTTTGTGAAGACGAAACCTACCGGGTGCAATACGCCATGAGTAAAACAGGACCAATGGACGGCTTTCAATTTGGAAAAGACAACCCCATACTGGCCACCAGTGCGGATGGTACCATTCACGGGCCGGGGCATAATTCGGTACTGCAAATCGGTAACGATTACTACATCATCTATCACCGGCATAATAACCCACATTCTGGTGGCGGTTATAACCGGCAGGTTTGCGCCGATAAACTGGTATTTGATGCTGATGGAAATATTGAAAAGGTAATACCTACGCATTCGGGCATAGGCTACCTCGGTAAAAATACAATACCCTACCCTAACCTGGCCTATCAAAAAAAGGTTACCGCATCATCTTATTACGATGCCTATAACCCGGAGTTCGCGGTAGATGATAATAACGGCACGCTATGGAAGCCTAAAGATAACAGCGCCGTACCGGCCTGGATAGAAGTTGACCTGGGCAAGTTAACTACCGTAAAAAGTATTTTAACGCAGTTTGAATATGCTACATGGTATTACCAGTATCATATTGAATATTCCGCAGACGGAAAGCAATGGCAAATGTTTGCCGATAAAAGCGCCAACCGCTGGCATGGCAGCCCTGCCGTAGATGTGGGCAATGTTAAGGCGAGATTTATTAAACTTACGATAACAGGTACAGAGCAGCCCGGCCTGTACAAAGCTATTTGGAACATCAAGGTATTTAGCGAAGGGAACGTTGCGGTGATGCCCTCCAATATTCATCACGCCCCGAAGGCTGAGCAATATGTGCAGAAAGGATTGCTGATAGACCTCAATACCGAAGCCTTACAACCAGGAGAAATCATCAATAGCTGGAAAAATAAGGGCGTACTCGGCGGCGAATTTAAGGCGGATGGTAAGGCCCCTTTTACCGACTTTGTAGCAGGCAAAAAGGCGGTAGTATTCACCGGGCAACAAAGTCTCCGGTCTGCATTTAATGTGCCCCTATCTTTGGCCGGAAACAACAGTTATACCATTTGTTTCTGGGCTTATGCAGCCGAAGCAAAGGATGACAACCCCATTCTTTCGTGGGCCAACTCAAATGAGCAACTCAGCGCAGCCACATTCGGATATGGCAGGAACCGTGATTTTGGAGCAGCGCACCATAACGGCTTTGCCGACCTGCAATATAGCCGGAATTTGCCGCTCGCCGGAAAGTGGCACCAGGTAGCCATCACCTTTGACGGCACCTTTGAAAAAGTTTTTGTGGATGGCCAAATCAACAATCAGGAAAATAAGATGCTGTTTGTTAAGCTCGCAGAACAGTTTAGCCTTGGTAAAACCCAGGGCTCTCCGGCAGCCTTCTCTGGTGCTATCGCCTCTTTACAGGTGTACGATGTACCCTTATCAGATACTGCTATCCAGAGGCTCTATAACCATGTTAAACAAGAACCTGTTTCGGTATACCTGGATGCGAAAAAACTTCCCTACGGAAAGCTTGAAAACTGGAAAAATGAGGGCAGCGCAGGCGGTGTGTTCAAGGCAGTTAACGGCAACCCTGTTGTGGCGGATGCCAGTGGGCGGATCAGCGTATGTTTGTCTGGCAAGGAGTCGTTGGTACTTGATAAGGCCTTAGCACTTACTGGCGACCATAGCCTTGTGATCAGTCAATTTACTGCTAAAGTGCCAAAAAATGAAGCTATGGTTACCTTAACATCATCCAATGCTCATAATAGCTTTGGCTTAAACAACACCCCTACCGCCTTAACCGGCCAATGGCATTATATTATTAAAACATTTAAGGGCGATACCGTTAAGCTGTATATTGATGGCCAATTACAATCGACTACTTATACCAGGCAAACTGCAAGTGGCTCTGATAGCTTATACATCGGCTCGTCGCGCAAATCCATTCCCGGATTTAGCGGCTCCGTTACCAGCTTCAGTGTATATCAATATGCGCTGCAGGAATCTGAAATTAAAACATTTACCAGTAACTGGCAAACAAAACTGCATTCGCCGGTTGATACTGCTTTGTATTACAAGCAACAACCCAAAGCTATTTCGCCATCGCTTGCAAGTATGGAAGCAGGCAACCAAACCCAACAAAGTAATTTACAATATATGTACACCCGTTTAATCAACGGTGTCCCGGTTAGCCAAAGCGACTGGCAGGATAGCCCTTATTACCTGGACGAAGGCCTTTTAGCAGATCATCGTTACGAATATACCTTCAAAATAAAAGACAACTGGGGCAATGTAACGGGTGGCAGCCCGATAGGGACAATTACAACTTCTACTGCTCAATTTAATACCTATGCGGATGAGTTTAACACCAAGCAAGACTTTTTACTGGCCGGGACGTCGGGTTCAATCTGGGACGAACGAATAGGCAAAGGCGATAAGCAGTCGGCTACGGTTATAGTCGCTGCTAATGGCTCGCTGAAGCTGGAATCGCAGGGCACCAGTTGGGATGGCAACGCCCCTTATGGTCCGTTTATCTACAAAAACGTAAAGGGCAATTTTATTGCTGAAGTTGAAGTAAGCGACGTAAGCGGACTCGCTGAAAATAAAGTTGCAGGAAACAACGATGCAGGCTTAATGGTAAGAGCCGACAACCAATTAGGAACCAATAAAGAGCAACTGTTACAAAATGGCATCTTCCCGGCATGGAATGTAGGTAACTTATTAACCAATTTTGAGGATGGTAACCGCCGCCAAACCAACAATCAATCTGCCTGGAAGTATAACCGCTATTTACAAATACAGCGCCAAGGCAACTGGTTTTATATCCGCACCAGCAAAGATAACAGCCATTGGGTGGATTTGCCCGGCAGCCCCGTTTTTAGGCCCGACCTCGAAAATAAAACTTTACAGGTAGGGCTTTACCAGTGTACTTATGGTCCGGGGCAGGCTTACGGGAGTTTTAAAAATTTCCGGTTGATACAGGTTAAACAAAAATAGGCTTTGGTTGGCCATGATTTACTTGACCGGGATGCCTTGACCTCCTAATGCAAGGCTGTTGGGCGTTCGTTATACCAGATTGCAAAAAGAAATATACAACGTAAAATATATCCCGGCGGCGTTCAAAATCCCCTGATCAACTTTCATATATTTTATAAGAACGCCTCAGCCTCCATAAAAACTATAAATAATTTAACGTAGCGCTGCACAGCGTAAATTAATTTACTGGAACAAAAAAACCGAGCAGCAACTATAACGGCAATTATCGCCCTGCGCTGGATAACGCGCTCGCAATAAGTAGCAGGTTGGATAATTTTACCTTAGGGGAAAGCAACGCGCCGTGCTCTCAAAATCATTAAGAGCGGTAGTAGAAACACAACAGTATAACACCTTATTTGAGCGCGGTAAAATACTAAGTGTGCTGCGTTACGCTGTTTCTGCAACATTGACACCACACAAGTTAATTTTGGTAAAGAACACGGTAATTTCCACCTTACTTGCGCTTATCGTTTAAGCTATTTTTGTTTAAATAGATCACCCAACAAACTGATAACCAAACCATTTAATCATGATGAAATTAAAACAACTACCAATTTTGCCACTCTTTCTACTGCTTATCGCAGCGGCATGTAAAAAGAAACCACAGACAGAGATAGCCCCCACTGCTGCCATTGGAAAAGACAGCTTGTCTATCTACATCCCAAAGGAGTTTAGTACTATGAATTTTCGCGATACCACCAGCACCTGGTGCTATCCGCGCAGCAGGCAGTCCAAGCACTTCATTGTGTTTTGGGCCAAGCAATATGGAAGCAGCGACCCCAACTCTTCCAAAATACCAAGTCCGTATCGTGTTGATATCAATGATATGCTGACAAAGGCCGAAACTTTCTATGACCTTAATATTAACAAATTAAAATTTGCCGAGGTAGGCTTAGGGAAATCCAAATTGGATAACTATAAAATGATGATCTTTTTGTATTATGAAGATCAGTGGCGGGCAACAGGCTCAGGTTACGACGATATAATTGGCGCGCTATGGATCAGCCCCGCAGCGGTGAAACCCGTAGGGGCAGTGATAGCGCACGAAATAGGTCATTGTTTCCAATACCAGGTTTTCTGTGATCTGGGTACCGGGCACGGGTTTAGATATGGCTTCAATGGTAGCCCAGGTAATGGTTTTTGGGAACAAACTGCAAATTGGCAAGCTTATCAGAGCTACCCTTCTGAAGTGTTTGCCTCGGCGAATTTCCCGGTTTATCTGGAGAATTGTCACCGCCATTTTAACCACGAGGATTATAGGTATGCGAGTTATTTCCTACACTATTATTGGGCTTCAAAACACGGCATTGATGTGATCGGTAAGATTTGGCGGCAGGCACTTGAGCCGGAAGATCCAGCTCAAGCGTACATGCGGATGATGGGCCTTAGCAACGCACAGTTTAATGATGAACTTTACGATGCGGCCACGAAATTTGTAACCTGGGACCTGGATGCGCTAAGAACCTTAGGTCAAAACTATATTGGTATGCAACCTTATGATTTTAATAAATTAACTGATGGCAGTTTTCAGGTTACGTATGCGCGTTGCCCTGAATCTACAGGATATAATGTTATTCCATTGAAGGTTCCGGCAGCCGGCACTGTATTAACAACTAATTTCACAGGCATGCCTAACGCCAGTGGCTATAATATGGTGAATGCCAGCCAGGCGGGATGGCGTTATGGATATGTTGCCCTGCTAAATGATGGTTCCCGGGTTTATGGCAATATGGCGCAAGGCATAACAAATGCTGTAAATTTTACCGTACCTGCCAATTGCAGTAAAATTTGGTTTGTGGTTACAGGCGCCCCGGTTAATTATTCGCCACATGCATGGGATAACAATAATACCAACGACGAACAATGGCCCTACAAAGTTAAATTCACTAACACTACCTTGTTTAATGACACCGGTTTTGATCCTAATGCCACACCTCAAAACACAACTATCACTACCGACGTAAAAGTGCCGTTTGATAACGTGAACTATAGCAGTACTAATGTAACTATTGATATGCAAAAACTGTCTCAGGCCTTTTCACTATCGCAGAGCCAAATATCTGCGCTGATTGGCAACACTATTACCTTTTATGGAGTAGAGAGTAATGGCAACCTGAACAGCCAAACCACCGCAAATGGCTATGGACATTGGTTCGATATGGGTGGGAATGTGATCAATTGGGGCGATAATGCCAAAGTTTATTCGGAAATGGATGCCACTAAAATTCAGTTTACAATTGGCCTCTTCCCAACACATGTTGCAATAAATGATCAATTTACCATCAGACAGGCTTTAGTTTATCAATATCAGTCTGGAAAAAAAGTACAGGCAACCTTTGTATTCAATGTTAAAATTCAATAGTTTTTGGCATTAAAGTTTGAATAAAAAAGATGAAGTGAATATTTAAATAAGGCGGGGCAAATATTATACATTAAGCACCGCAGCACACTTACTTTCACTGCGTTTTAAAACAAAAAAGCTTCAGCAATTAATCTGAAGCTTTTTTGTTTTACCTATAGTCGGGAATTAATAACGTGCCAGCCAAGTACCTGATATATATCAAGCACTTCTCCCCTAACCAACGTTGAGTAAAAACAAATAAAGTAATATTATCAAATACTTCCGGCGTGGTTATCCTGTATATAGGTAAAGTAAACGCAGTGACATCGCAATCAGAGATGCTATCTTGAGGGCGCTAATTGCTTGAACTATAGAAAATTTCGTCATCAGCCTTCGCAAAGGAAAATTGTATGATGTAAACAGCAGTCTCAAATAAAAAATCTAAATCATCTCGTAAGTATCTACAATTTATATTCTTGCGCATTGTCCATAATACGATAGCCCTGATGACTCTGTCCAAAACCTTTTTCAAACAAATAGTCCACAACAGCATAAATAAAAAGTCCCCGTAAGCAATAATATCGCTCACGGGAACTTAATACTTTGAAATGTTTGTTTAAGGCACTCTGGTTACATCTGTGAGGATTGTAGTAATCGTAAAGGTTCCTTTAGCTATATAGTAATTTATAGTGAAAGTTGTATTACAATTCATACCGATGTCGGTATGTTTTCCAGATACGCTGTAGTAGTGAAGACCGCCGGAAAACCCTGACGGATATGCCTTTGAATCATTAAAAATCGGAAACTGCGGAACGCCTCCCGGATACCTAAACTCAAGCGAAGTGTCAGTTTTTGTTACTGGATAATATGGATCCCAGTCTGCAAAAGAAGGCCGTGAAGGCCTCCCGGTAATTTCGCCATTGGCGGGGTTAAAGTTTTTGCCATTTTTGTCTTTCCACACATATATAATTTTATCCGGCCCCGTTGCATTACGTGTTATCTTACACTTTAATGTACTGGCCGGCAGGGTAGTAAAAGTGGTAAACGCGGCATCGGAGTGATTATATGCCAAGTATAGCAGACTGTCGGCGATGGAGCCGACAACATTGATCTTACAGGCGTTAGTCAAAGTTCTGGTGCCTCTGATATTGGTTACCTGTACATCAATGGTATATTGCCCTAACGGTACAAATTTAGTAGCCTGGGTAAATTGCAGACGGCCGCCAATCGGATTAATACTAAATGGGGCTATGGCACTGTCTTTTAATTTAGCACTCAAAAGGGCAAGCGTCGAATCGTTATAACTTATCGAACCCTTGTACGCTCTGATGGTATCGGGTTTTAAAAAATAACTACCTGCATCTTTACCGGTGGCAAGCTCACGTATGCCAAGCAACTTAACATTAACCGGTGTGGTCGACCCATCGATCACCAAACCGGCTGATACTGTTGTTATCCCTTGAGCCACGGTAAACGGATTAACATTATAGTAAATGTTATCACTTATAAAGCCTTTCTCAATTTTCTGACAGCCGCCAATCAAGGCCGCGACGAGTAAAATGGAAGCAAAAAACAAAATCGTATTTTTGTACATGGTTACTTAATTTAAATGATTTGAGTAAATCCCATTATAATTTGTATAGCGAAACATTATTTGCTAAAACGTGCAACGTTGTGCCGCTACTGGTTTGAATACCCTCGGTTTGACAGTAATACACCGCATCAGGTTTATCGTTTGCCGGTGCGCCAGCGGAGCCATCTAATACACCATTTACTTTTACATAAGCCAGAATGTAGTAATTAAGTGTAAGTGAAGTATAAGCCAGGTTTAGCGCATTGGCTGCGGCAACTTTTTTGATGGCACAGGGTGCAGCTGTGCCAGCCATATTAGTATAGGGTACAGCGGCCAAGGTTGCCTTATCCAGCGTAATTGTTTGGTTAAACATGTACTGTTTAATCAATTTAGAGCTGATTGAGTCGGTAAGTTGACTGATCGTTGTTACAGGTGTCAAAATAAGATTTCCGTTTTTATCTGTGGTTTTAATAATGATTGATTTCATTAACGAGTTAAGGGCCATATCAGTAAAAGCAAAAAACGTCTTGCTATTGTTAACACTATCCTTTAGCTTATAATGATCTATTAATGTTATAAGGGTATCAAACTGATGATACTGGTTATTCTTCAGGTAATCATACGTTGTGAATGGCGTAGCGGCTTTATTTAAACCACCATCAGTGAGGTAGGCGTCTTTCTTACAAGCGTATAAACTCACTACCAATACTATTGCCAACATCATGGTTCCAATCTGTTGATATATATTTTTCATTGCTATATTGTTAAACTTTATAATCAATTTACTTTACCTACCCAAAAAGCAGTTTGTGTTAACTTGGAGTTTGTAATAAACAAGGTTGGATCAACAGGCCAGTAATATTTGCCTGCCAAAAACTCTGCAGTGCTTATACCGTTACTAAATAGGGATACGCCGCCCATCAGCCTTCCAAACCTGATTAAATCAAAAGTACGGTGCCCCTCTAAAAACAGTTCCCTTCCTCGTTCGTCAAGCACGGCCTGTAGTATAGTTACGCTGTTAAGCCCGGTTAAGGGGGCTGCATTTCTGTTGCTTCGTATTGTATTCACAAGCGATAAGGCTGTACCGTAATCGGGCGCAGGTCGGCCACATAGCGCTTCAGCCTTTAACAACTCTATATCCGCCAGCCTAAAAATCACGATATTATTCAAAGAAACTTTGTATGCTGTATTATTATTGACATTTTGGATATTGGTATACTTGATGCACTCGTAAAGCGAGGTGTTACCGTTCGAGATACTAATAAATCCTTTTTTAAACCTGACATCGTTAGTATCGGTATATAACTGGGTTACTACACTGTTGTCAAGCTTCCACAAGGGGGCTGTGCGGATTATATAAGGCGAACTTAAGGTTTGCGATGCAAGGGTGTAATATACATTGGCGTTACTGGCTTCCGCGAGCGTATTTTGGGCTATTTCAAAAATACTTTCCTGCGATTGCCCTTTATAAATATCCATAAAATTGCCTGGGGTAGTTAAACTGTACGAGCCTGAATTGATAACAGCATCGCAAGCTGTGTTGCAACCAGCATAATCGCCAATCCAGGCATCGATATGCGCCAGCAGTGCGTAGGCGGCACCTTTATCGGCACGAACAATCCTATCCGAGGATGAGTTGTCTTTCCAGTCCAGGTATTGAATAGCTTTATTTACATCGGCGATAGCTTGTTTTAGTACGGTTGCTTGCGGAGACCGCACATATTGTTGAGATACTGTAGCATCGGTATTCTCTAAAACAAGTGGCACATCGCCCCAAACCCTGCACATCGTAAAATAGCAGAATGCACGAGTGAAGTAAGCTTCGCCAAGATATTTGTTTTTCCTGGCCATCTGATCAGCATCAGATGTTCCGTTAAAAGCGCTGTTTGGCATCGCGCTTATAAAAGAAACGCACCTGTTACTTTGAGCAATAGCTGTGTAGTAAGGGGTAAATAATCTCAACTTTAAAAGCGGATTATCCACCGCTGTACTCGCAACAGCAGCCCCCCATTTAAATGACAATACGTTTTGAAACCAAGTATCGTCAGATGATACGAATTCGCCGGATATTAAATCGCCATAAGCATAGTAGCCGATTGACGAGTTAAAGGCACCTCGTATCAATGAGTAACATGCTGCCACACCAGTGTTAGCATCCCCATCCGACTGCCAGGTTGTTGCATCTGTTGGGGTACTAATTGGTGATTGATCAAGAAACTTTTTACATGAACTTGCTAACAGCCCTATCGCCGTAATGTATATTAAAATGTATTTAGTTTTCATTTCGTGTTGATTTAGTTGATGTTTCAATTACCACTTATATCCTAAAAGCCGATATTAACACCTAAAGTATATTTAACAGCTGTAGGATAAATCACGTTAGATGATCCGGTGGTTGGATCAACTAATTCAGGATCTGCAATATCTTTTGCTTTTTTCCACATCAGCAAGTTATCTCCCATACCATAAATATTAAACTTCTTAAGGCCTATCGCTTTAAGCCATGCTTGGGGCAAGTCGTAACCAAGGGTTACGTTCTTCAATTTGATAAAACTGCCATCCCGGATAAAGTAGTCGGTACCAATATTCCATGGATCTAAACCATTGGCATCAGTAGTATTGTAAACTAACCTGGCGTATTGACTTTGATCGCCTGGTTTTTGCCAGAATTGGCCCAGCGAATTAGTGAGTGTTGCCACACCTGCTACGGTTCCCCATCCGCTAACGTATTTACTGCCATTTAGGGCATCGGATAGCGCTCCGTTTAAAATTTTCCTTCCGGCCACAAACGAAGCAAAGAAACTTAATGTAAAACGTTTGTATCTGAAATTACTTCCAAAACCGCCGGTGAATTTAGGATTTGGATTTCCTGCGATGTACTTATCATCATCATTGATATTATAGTCGCCGTTAATATCCTGATATTTCGGATCACCCGCGTGGAGCGTGAATCCTTTAAGCGTCATCTTTTTTCCGGTGATAGGGTCTGTGGGTACTTCGGCATCAGTTGCGTATACGCCATCGGTATGCCAAACCCTATAATTGAATATTGGCTCGCCCAGGGTGAGCGTTTTGTAGAACCATGGATTATCAAATAGAAAATCGCGGTTATCGTTCGGTAACTTAGTTACCATATTCTGGTTATAAGAAATATTGAAATTAAAGTTCCACTGTAAGGGCGATTTAGGGCCAAGTACATTGATATTTGTTGCAAACTCAAGTCCCTGGTTACGCAGATCTACATAATTTCCTGAATAGTACTGGTAACCACTTGTGGCCTGCGCAGGCACGTTATAAAAAAACACATCTTTCGAATCCTTTTGATACCAGTCTACCGTAACATTAACACGGCCATCAAAAAGTTCCAAATCGCCGCCTAAATCTAACTGAGGGTCTTTTTCCCATCTTACGGTGTTACTGGCCTTAACCCCATAATTATAAAAATTATTATAATAAGAGTAAGGCGAAACTACCGTCGTACCGTTATAAGTACTGGGATATCCGCCCAGATACCCATTCCTGTCTATTGTCCCGTTAGTGCTGGCAAAATAGCTGGCATCGTTGGCCAACGTCTGATATTTAGAATACCACTGCCCCGGATCCTTTCCTGTAATACCGTAGCTGGCTCTGAACTTTAAGAAATTGACAACCTTCTTCAAAGGCTGAAAAAAGGACTCGTCAGATACTATCCAACCAGCCGCTGCTGCGGGAAAAGTCCCCCAGCGGTATTCGGGGCTGTAAATGGAACTTGCATCCCGGCGAAAACTGGCTGTGAAAAGGTACTTACCTGAATAATCATAATTTAAACGGGCATAGTACGATTCTGTAGTTTTACGTTGCGCGCTTGTAGAAACATATAAGTTTGCTCCGGAGGAAACCGTTTGTATAGTGTTGATTCCCGAAAGCTAATTCCGGCGGCTGACGCATAATTATAATAACTTTCGTAACTGTATAGCGCACCACCAACAGCCATAGTAAACCTGTTTTTTTTGATTTGTTTGCTGTATTGCAGGAAATTTTCAAACGACCACGAAGGATTACTGCTATAGATATCGTAAGCGGTATTTAACGAGCCATTTAACTCTACCGGTGAAAAATAGCCGTATTTATCTGTATAATTTGAAGATCCGTAAGTGCTGCTAATAGTCAGGTTAAGTGTTATCGTATCTACTAAGTGCACCGAGCCGATAATAGAAAACGCCCTATCATCGTCATAGTAATGTTTTTTTCCACTATATACCTCTATCTGCGATGGTGTTAGTTGGGCAAATGAGGTTGGAAAATTCCGTGAATTGAATAAATAAGCACCCGAGCCGCCAACTCCGTGGCTCTGCCGCTCTGAACTCATTAATATATCGGCCGTAATATCCAGTCCTTTAATAGGTTTAATAGTCATGTTTAAATGAGGTGTAAACTTTTCAAGCCCATAACCATTTATAACGCCTTGTTCGTTGTAGTGATTCATTGATATACGGTAAGATGTTGTCCCCGTATAAGCGCTTATAGCTACATCCTGACTGTTTACGATAGCGTTTTGCCTAACCAACAGGCCTTGCCAGTCAACGTCATTATTAAAGGCTGAGTTTAAACTGTCGGTAATAGCCAAGGGGATATATCCCTGTAGCTTATCGTTATAAGACAATTGTTGAAGTAGCTTTAATTTAAGGGCTCTTTCGGCGGCACCCGTACTTACCTTAATAAAATTTGGCGCTGTTGTTACACCCGCATAAGCAGATAAAGAAACCTGGGCCTTACCACGTTTAGCCTGCTTGGTTTTTACAATAATAACGCCGTTACCTCCCCTGGCTCCATAAATAGCGGCCGCGGAGGCATCTTTTAATACATCTATAGATTCGATATCATTTGGATTAATCAAAGAGAGCGGGTTATTATTACCATAAGATGATCCTATCGCATTCACATCAAAAATAACGCCATCTATTACATATAAAGGCCCTGTATTTCCTCCGTTAGCATTCCCAAAATCAATATTGGTAGCGCCGCGAATTACAATGGCTGGCTTCGATCCTAATTCGCCCGTGCTCGACAGTACGCTCACACCGGCAAGGCGGCCCTGGAGCATCTGGTCAAAGCTGGCCTCGGGGATGTTGGCTATATCCTTACCATTTAAAGATGATACGGCGGCGGTAAGTTCGCGCCGGGTTTGGCTTTGATAGCCAACAATAACCACATCGGTAAGCGCATGTTCTTCAACCTGTAGTGTAACTGAAAGGGGCTTATCCCCCACTTTTACTTCCTGGCGCTTAAAGCCAATCAGATAGACTACAATTGTGTTTGCGCCTCCCTTTAAACTGAGCTGAAATTTACCATTGGCATCAGCAAAAGTGCCGTTGGCTACCATACCTTTTTCGGTAATGGTTGCACCTGCTATCGGTTTTCCCTCGCTGTCTTTTACTTGTCCGTGCGCAACAACACCGTTGGTTTGAGCATGGGCATAATTAAGCCAAGTGCTGAACAAGTAACATAGCATGAGGAAGAGTATTCGTTTTCCCATTGTGTTTTGATTTTTTGTGTGATGATTAATCGATGAATTAGATTTTAGTTAAAAGATGTATGTACATCCTTGATGTTGAAAAGATAGTCTGGTAAGTTTATGCCATATCGTTTTATTTTTTTAAATATTAATAAATATTATTTACATGTGTTAAAAAAGCCTTTGTCCAATAATTAATTAAATATTGTTGGGGATGTATTTTAGCGCTATAAACTGAATGCTAAATCTCTGTTAATCAAATATAAACAGATATGGATTTGGCGCCTGTTCATAAATTACCTGTCTGTTACCAGATTTTGGCCTGTTTTATAAAGGGGCAACTTTTTACTTGCTTACTCAAACAATTACCTGTTAAAAAAAGCGCAAAACCGTTTTTCTACAAAACAAAATTTGCATGTTTGATCTATCTGAAAAATACGGACAAGGTCTTTATATGAGCTAAAAAGCCGTGAGAAGAACGAGCGCAGTTGAAGAGCTAAAATGCGGCTACCGCGGTGGCAGAATTTATAAAGAGATTTGGTTATGCCAGTTTATAATTTTAATACAATACCTCTTACTAAAAATTATTTCGAAAATGATAAGCATGAAGATTGCAAGGTTAATGGTTAAAATCAATAACCCGTTTAACCGGAATCACCAGATACCAGCACGAACATCAAAAAAACAATCAAACATCGGTCGCGAAAATATTGGTCTGTTATGTATAGGTTGCAATTAAAAGTTCCTAATTCTCAATGTTCTCCCAGTTCCCTGGCAGGTGGCTCAACCTGCAGTAAATGCCTTACAAAAAAATCTCTCTTTTTGCGACGGCCATAAGGCCCGCCATCGCTGTGCCCCATGCCGGGCACGGTCAAAAAATCGAAGTTTTTGTTGCTTTTGATTAGGGCATCGGCTAAGCGATAGGTAGACTCAGGCGGAACATTTTCGTCGGCCTCGCCAACAATCAATAACAGGTCTCCTTTTAGTTTATAGGCATTGGTAATGTTTGATTGTTGTTCGTACTGCGGGCCTACCGGGTAACCCATCCATTGTTCGTTCCACCATTGCTTATCAATCCGGTTGTCTTGACACCCGCAGGCCGATACGGCAGCTTTATAAAATTCCGGATGGAACAATACCGCGCCTGCCGCATTTTGACCGCCCGCCGAAGTACCATAAACGCCTACCCGAGTGGTATCTGCCTGCGGATATTTTTGGGCCATAGCCTTCATCCACAAAATCCGGTCGGGAAAACCGGCATCCTGCAGGTTTTTCCAGCAAACATCATGAAACGCTTTCGACCGGTTGGCTGTACCCATCCCATCCATCTCAACCACAATAAAACCTAATTCGGCAATGCTCTGCATTTCGTTAACGGGCGAAAAATTTTTCGGCGTAAACGAATCCTGCGGCCCGGCATATATATTTTCGATAATAGGATAGCTTCTGGAAGGATCAAAATTTGAAGGGCGGTAAATCACTCCCCAAATATCCGTTTTTCCGTCTCTGGCCTTGGCCACAAATATTTCGGGTAATTTAACCCCGGCCGCCTGCAAAGCATGGATATCCGTTTGCTCAACAGTTAAAACGGGAGCGCCGTTTGCCGTCAGGCGCAATTCGGTTACCGGAGGGACGTTTACCTGCGAATAGGTATCCAAATAGTACTTTCTATCGGGCGAGTAAACCACGCGGTGATTACCTTGAGCCGGTGTAAGGTTCACTATATTACTACCGTCGAAACCAATGCGATAGCTATGGATAAAATAAGGGTCTTCGCCCGCATTCATACCGCTGGCGGTAAACCAGATCTCACGCTTTTTTGTATCAACGCTATCCATATCCCTCACTACCCAATTGCCTTTAGTTACCAGTTTTTGAGCGCCGGTAATATCGTTAACTATATAAATATGCCTCCAGCCATCTTTTTCCGTTATCCAAACAATCTCGTGTGTTTCGGGCAGGTAGCGGGTATAAATGCGCTGCTCGTAAATAAAAGTGTTTGTTTTTTCGTCAATAATGTTGCGGGTGTTGCCATTTAAAACATCAACTTCTATCACCCTGAAACGCTGATGGCCGCGGTCGACCTTTTCATAAGTAAAATACCGGTTGCTGCCTTTGCGCCAGTGCAATTCGGGAGCGCCAAAAAAATCGATCTTTTCGGTATTTATTTTGATGCTTTTTTTATCGGCTATACTGAATATATAGGGCGTAAAGCTGGTCATATCATCGCCGGGCTGCATATATTCGCGCGATTTAAGCTGGCCGCGGGTTGTCCCGGGTACAGAGCTTAAAACATAATATACCTCTTTCGTTTTTTTAGGATCGATCAAAAATCCGATGACGTTTTTACTGTCCGGCGACCAGCAGAACTCGCCGTAAGGTTTATCCAAACTGCCATCAGCTGTTATCTGTACTTCCTTTTTGCTTTCAGCATTCTTTACAAAAAGATTACCTCCTTTGCCAAAGGCGACCCAATGATGATCCGGGGATACGGAATCCCGACCGACCTCTTCCCACCGGCTATGATGTACCTGCAAGGGTTTATTATTATCATACCGTTTAAAAGCGGTATCGGTGGTTAAATTGCATTTAAAGGTTTTCAGGTTGCATTGTAACCAGGTATTGCTTGTTTTGAAGCTAACGGTACTTTTATCTGCACTAAAAAACATTTTACTGATATTCAATTTCTCAGCATCCTGACTTTTACCCGTTACGGCCTGAATACTTTCGGCTAAACGCTTGTGATCAAACGCTAATTTTTTTGTTTTGTCAGCCCCGTTTACGTAATCATACTCCTGTGTGTTCCGCGGCAAACGTTTTACGTACCAGAAGGAACCGTCCTGCTGCCAGTTAGGAGATATGTTAACATTGAGCGGAATAGATCGAAAGATGGAATCGACTTTGTTTTGACGAATATATGCCTCCCTGATCTCTTGTTTTGAAGGATAATACGGTACCGCCTTTTGTTGCCCGTAGCTATTGCCAGCAACCATGGCAGTAAAAAATAAAACCAGGATACGTGATGAAAAGTGCATATGATTAGAAATAAACAAAGGCTAAATTACAAATACACGCAACGCGTGTTAATCAATATATTAACCGACAATAACTGTGAATTATCCATTTAATAGCCGTTAATTAGCAAATACCTTAATTAACCTAACGCCATGCGGCGGAATTTGAAATATTAGCTGGCGCAAATGGTTGCCTATATTTTTTTGAGCCCATAAATCCCTAATACTGGCGGTCTCATTGATCCCCAAATCAGTCAATTTCAAGGTATAACCAGCATAACTGCTGCCTAAATTAAATATCCCAATCACATGGCTACCATCGGCCATCTGCTTCACCCATACCTGAAAGTTATACTTGTCAATCATCTTTTGAGCCTGTTTTCCCGCCGCATCCTGGTCAACAGCTATCACTTCGTTATTCTTCAATAAATTAAGTGTGAATTCATCCAGGTTACTCATATCACAACCAATGAGCAAGGGGGCCGATAGCAGGCACCATAAACTGATATGCGTATATTGCTCATAAGGGGTTAACCTGCTGGCGTGCAGATTTTCGCCCCAGCCCACCTTACCTACAATCAACATATCCGGGTCATTCCAGCCCCCTGGATGTGCGTACGGATAAAAATTGCTTTGCGCAAAGCCAATACTGTATAAACTTTCCCAGGTATCGGTAATATCTTCTGTTGTGCGCCATAAATTGCCGTTCATGCTGCTCCCCCATTTCCAAACATCGTGGATGCCGTATTGGCAAATACTATATATGATATCCCGGGGTTGTTTTTCCAGATAATTGCGCATCAGCATATAGGGTTTTTGCTGTACTGATAAGGATGTATCATTACCAATAACATCGGTATAGCTACATAAATCATACTTCAAATAATCCACTCCCCATTGGTTATAGGTTACGGCATCCTGTCCCTCATGCCCTAATGAGCCTAAAAAGCCACCGCATGTTTTGGTGCCTGGCGATGAGTAAATACCAAACTTTAAACCTTGCTGGTGCAGGTAATCTCCGAGGCCGCCCATATCCGGAAATTTTTCATTGGCTTTAATTTCTCCATCTCCGGCCCTCCCGGTTGCTTGCCAGCCGTCATCCACATTAATATAGTTCCATCCGTAATCGGCCAGCCCTTTTTGTATCATGGCATCTGCCGAACTTTTTACCTTTTCGGCGCTTACGCTTAGTCCCCAGCAGTTCCAACTGTTCCACCCCATGGGCGGGGTTAAGGCCAGGGTATCACCAACTTTTATTTCTAAACTTTTTTCATATTTGCCCAAGCTATTGCTTGCTTTGATCAATAAAGTATAAGTTCCGTTTGCTTGAATACTGCCCGAAATAATGCCGTTTTTTTCATCTAAGCTTAAACCTTCAGGCAGTTGCTTTATACTGAAATTTATTGGCTTGCTGCCGCTCACAGGTATCCGGTATAAAATAGGGTGCAGCGCCTTTACCCCCAATACTGCCGCACTATTGATAACTGGTGTTAACGGAGCCCGGGGCGTTAAAATATAAGGCGCTATTTCCGTATAACTTTTCCCCTTGCCCGAACTTTGTTCTGTGTAATTGTACACCAACTCGATGCCTTCGCGGTGTGGAAATTCAATTGCCAGTTCTTTTGATTCGAACGGGCCGAGCGCTACCGGCAAATTTACATCCCGCAAACGCTTTTTCCCGGCGGCATCGTTAATGGTGTAATGAATGGTGCCCCTAATGGTTGTGTTAAACTTATTTTGAAGGCTTAACTTACGCAGCACTTTCCCCGAAGGTAAAAACATGATTTCTTTAGCTTCAAACGCAATGCCATCGGTTTTTTCCAGCATGTCTAAAAAAGGCTCACCCATAAATATGCCTCCCGTGCCTCCTCCATCATAAACTTTAACGGCAATTACATTATCCTCGTCCCATTTGATAACAGAACTATTGGCGGATACCGCATAATTACGTATAGCGGGCCATTTACTTACATATCCTCCTTTATCATCTGGGAAAGCACCTGTTTTGCCAATTATTTCTCCGTTAAGATAGGTTTCGTCGGCATCGTTTACATGGGCCAGGTAAATACGCAGGCTATCGCCCCAAACCGCTTGTTTTTTTAAGGACGAAGGGATACGAACATGAATGCGGTACCAAGCGTAGCCGTGATAATCGGGAAAGCCCTGATTTTGCCAAACTTCGCCTGTTTTGATGATCTTCCAATCGTGGTCATTAAACACACGATTCTTCCACTCAGGCTGATCACCAGTTATAAAACGGGCAGTATCCAGCCTGATGTAATCTGCATTTTGAGCCAGGCAAGCAGTAATGTTGAACGTGATAATAAAAGCGATAATAAATTTGGCCATGGCAACTAAAACAGGGATGATGATATAACAAATTTAGGCTTAAACATGGCCGCTTTATGGCTCTATCTTAGTAAACAGCCGCAACATTTTAGCTGGAATACAAAGCCAAAACAATATATAACAACAAGGGGCTAAGATTTGATATGACGGCAAGCGTGCAAATTGTACTTTTGCGTTATAACGTACTATCATGACATATAAACAAAAACTCGCAGCCATACGCGAGCAAATGAAGGATAAGGGTATTTCCGCCTATATCATCCCCTCCGCTGACCCACACATCAGTGAGTATTTGCCCGACTACTACAAATGCCTTCAATTTGCTTCCGGATTTACCGGTTCGGCAGGCACATTGGTAATCACGCTCGATTTTGCCGGACTATGGACGGATTTCAGATACTTTGTACAGGCCGGAGAACAATTGCAGGATACCGGCTATGAGCTGGTTAAGCTGAAAGTTCAGCACGTGCCGGAGTATATCGACTGGTTGGCAGACGTACTGGATGACCATGCTGTTGTTGCATTTAACGACCGATTATTATCGGTTTTACTGGGCGAATTACTGCAAAAGCAATTGGCTGATAAACAAATTATTTTTAAAAGCGAGGATCTTTTAGCCCATATATGGGCGGACCGGCCTGCCTTACCCAAAGCACCGGCTTTCTGTATCGATGCTCAATTTGCCGGCGAAACTGTTGAAGATAAATTGAAGCGCCTTAGAGCCGCCATGAAGGCCGCTAAAGCCGACCATCACCTGATCTCATCCTTAGATGATATTGCCTGGCTGTTTAACATCAGGGGTGGTGATGTGAGTTATAACCCGGTAGTATTAAGTTTCGCCCTGGTCAGCTTTAACTCCGCTTCAATTTTTATGGATCCGGAAAAACTGACAGCGGCAGATACCGCTTTATTAAACCATGCCGGGGTTCAAATTTTTCCTTACGGGGATATCGACAAGGAGCTCTGCGCCCTACCCGAAAGTTGCAATATCCTGATAGACCCTAAACGCAATTGTTTTGGCTTATACAAACTTATACCTCAATCGGCCATAGTTGTACAGGACATCAACCCTACAACACACTTTAAAGCGCTGAAAAATTCTACCGAAATTGAACAAATGCGGTCGGCTATGATTAAGGATGGCGTAGCCATGACCCGTTTTTTTATGTGGATGGAACAAAACATCGGCAAAATAAAAATTACCGAATTATCGGCCTCCGCACAGTTACAAAAATTCAGAGAACAGCAGGAAACCTTCGCCGGGATAAGCTTCAATACCATAGGCGGCTACCAGGCCCATGGTGCCCTACCGCATTATATGGCTACAACTGAAAGCGATTCGGAAATTTTGGAAAAAGGTTTATTCCTGGTTGATTCGGGCGGGCAGTATTTTTACGGAACTACCGACATTACCCGCATGATACCGCTTGGCGAACCCACCGAGGATGAAAAAACAGATTACACGCTGGTTTTGAAGGCTATGATAGAGGGATCTAAAACCCTTTATCCCAAGGGCACCTGTGGCTACCAGATTGACGCTATTTGCCGCCGTTCACTATGGGAACACGCTATTAATTACGGGCACGGCACCGGGCACGGCATAGGCTTTTATCTGAATGTACACGAGGGGCCGCAGACTTTAAGTCCGGCCAATACTGCTGTACCGCTGCAAACAGGCATGATCACGTCTATTGAGCCTGGAATATACAGGCCCGGCAAACATGGCGTAAGGATTGAAAACCTGGTATTAACCGTTAGCCATACCGTTAATGATTTTGCCGAGTTTTATGCGTTTGAAACTTTAACGCTGGCGCTAATAGACACCGCTTTGGTAAAAAAGGATTTATTGGAAAGCAGTAATGTTGCGTGGCTCAATAACTATCACCAGATGGTTTATGACAAATTAAGCCCACATTTAAGTACCGACGAACAATTGTGGCTGAAACAAAAAGCGAAAGCTATATAAAACAAAAACCGAGGCCAGTATCATACAGATATTGGCCTCGGTTTTTGTAATGATGATATGTGTTTTATGGAAGGCGCGCGCCTACCGGTGTTTATTCAACAAGCGGACCTTCTAAGGGTTGCGGTAAGGGATTTAATGTTTTTTGGCGGCGCATAATCAGGTAATATGCAGGTATACCCGCCAAGGTGATGATTAGTCCGGGCCAGGTATAGTTAGGCTTAAATTTAATGAGCAAAATACAGAAAGCCAGCCCCATTACCACATATAAAATGGGCAGCACCGGGTACCCAAAAGCCTTGTAGGGGCGCTCGGCGTTGGGGTATTTTTTACGTAAAATAAAGATACCGATGATGGTGAGCATATAAAATACAACTACCACAAACGAGATCATATCCAGCAGATCGCCATACTTACCGCTAAGGCCCCAGAGGCACGCAAATAAGCACTGCACCCAGAGGCCATAACCCGGTACCGAATTTTTATTTAAAACGCCCGCTTTGTTAAAAAACAACTTGTCTTTAGCCATCGAAAAATACACCCTGGCCCCAGCCATAATTAAGCCATTGTTACAACCAAAAGTTGATACCATGATGAGCACCGCAATGATGACAGTACCTGCGCTGCCAAATATATGTTGCGAAGCAGCCACCGCCACCCTGTCTTTATCGGCAGTAGCTATTTCATGAAGCGAGAGAACGCCCGTGTACATGATATTAGTGACAATGTAAATTACGGTAACCAATAAGGTGCCCAAGGCCAGGCTTAGCCCGATGTTCCGTTTAGGATTGCGGATCTCGCCGGCAATAAAAGTTACATTATTCCACGAGTCGCTGCTGAAAATAGAGCCTACCATGGACGAGGCGATTGCACCCAGAGCAGCAACCGTTGTATAAGACTGAATACCGCCGCCTTTCATCAACCCGTGCAGGTTCCATGCCCCGCTCCAGTTTGCTTTCCAGACATCGCCTTTCAGAGCGATAAACCCGAAAATGATCAGGCCGAATAAACTGAGCAGCTTGGTTAAAGTGAAGGTAGTTTGAATCCGCTTTCCGCTTTTGATGCCCTGGGTATTGATAGCTGTAAGCAGGATGATTAAGATGATTGATACCAGCTGAGCGGCGTTAAAAACAAACGTATAGTTACCTAAAGGTATTTTAAACAAAACATGATCTTCACTTACAGCCGGAACCAGGTAAGCCATAAACTTGGAGAAAGCCACACCCACTGCGGCTATAGTAGCAGTTTGTATTACGGTAAAAAAGCTCCACCCATATAAAAAACCTACTAAGGAGCCATAGGCTTCTTTCAAATAAACATACTGGCCGCCTGCTTTGGGATACATGGCACTTAACTCGCCATAACTAAGAGCGGCAGTAAGGGTCATAAACCCGGTAATCAGCCAAACAAATATCAGCCAGCCTGTACTACCCACATTACGGGTAATATCGGCACTAACTATAAATATACCGGAGCCTATCATGCTGCCGGCTACCAGCATGGTGGCATCTATCAGTCTTAGCGAAGGTTTGAAAGTAGTGTTATCATCCATGGATTGCCAGAGGGGTTTTGTTATTGATTGATTTGTTGATTGAGTGAGTTATTGATTGAAATTGTAAAATTTCCAGTTGGTGTTGAAGTCCTTGTTCAGCGGTGCGCCTCTTAAGGTTGCCCGTACCATCTCGATGGGGATTAGATTTTCATGGATAACGGCATCGTTATATTGTTTGTAGGTCATTTTGCCGCTGTCTACCAATTCCTTTTTCAGGCTCATCAGTTGCAGTCCGCCAATCAGGTAGGCCACCTGGTAAAGTGGGCTATATCCGCCTTCAAAAGAGCGCCTTACTTCACCCTCGGCATTGGCCTTTTCGTGGCCTACCCTATCTACCAAAAAGTTGATGCACTGCTGAGGGGTCCAATTGCCCAGGTGGTAATTGAGCGAAAAAATAATGCGGGCGCAGCGGTGCATCCGCCAGAATAACATGCCTATGCGTTCCTCTGGTGTTTTGGCGAAACCCTGGTCATAAAGCAGCAGCTCCCAATATAACGACCAGCCTTCGATAGCGAATGGCGTGGCAAAATCCTGCCTGTAAGCTTTGTAACGGCTATTAGTAAAATATTGCAGGTTATGGCCCGGTATCAATTCGTGCTGTACTGTTCCGCGCGAAAAATACGGGTTGTTTCCCCGCATACTCATCAGTTTATCGCCCTCAGCCATGTTACTGGTAGGGTAAGATATACTGATCTCTTTTCCTCCGGTAAAAAAAGGGTTCACCAATTGCCTTTGCGGTGTCATCATAACCATTCCCCAGGTTTCCTCGGCCAGGGGCGGTATGGTAATTAAATCTTTTGCTTTGATAAAGTTAATAGCATCGTTGTATAGCTTTAAAATCAGCTCAGGCTGTTTACCCGGATCAACATAACTGTTTTTCACTTTTTCCAGCGCCTTTTTCCAATCATTGCCAAAGCCCATTTCCTGCGATGCCTTGAGCATTTCCTTATCGCACCAGGCAAACTCCTTGTTGGCCAAGTGAATCAGTTCCTCGGGCGTGTACGGTATCATTTCGGCATTTAACTGGCTAATCAGGTCGTCCCTGCCAATTGGCACGCCCTTAATGCCACTGCTATCGGGTTTTTGCGTGGTACTAAATTTAGCCTTTTTGATAATCTGCTTGCCGTATAAAGTTAAAGCGCTATCCAAACCTTTATATGGGGTGGGTACCCACCAGGTAAACATGGGGTCGTAAGTATCATAAAAATCGTAAAAATTTTTGAGCCTGCTTTTGAGTCCGCTTACTGCCTGCTGTGTTGTGATGGCAAGGGGCATATCCAACGCTGTTAGTTTAGCAAATGCGATAGTGTCCTCTTTGAGTTGTTTCAGGATGGCTGTAAGCTGTAAAGCCACCTGCTTGCCATCCATAGTGATACCGCGTCGGCGTTGTTTCTCAAGCTGGTAAATATCGTCGGCAAACGGGATATACTTTTTGATGCTGTTGTATCGCTGTTCTTCTTTTTGGAGTGCTGCCAGTTCAAAATTGATCTTCTTTTTAAGCAAGATGTAATCAACCTTACCATAAATGCTGATAGAATTAAAATCGATTTTATCAAGTTGCTTCAAATAGTCGTTATTGATCTCCACTAACCTTTTACGCTGTTCCGGCGAGTTGAGCACCCTGTCCTTGTACTGCTCCTCCTCTTTTAGGTTAAGCTTATAGGGCCAGTAATATTCCTGTAAAGCGGTAATATCTTGCCCGTACCTCACTACTGTACCGCTAACCTCGCTGGCCTGCTCGTACATACCTGCAGTAGCCATAGTTTGGGCGGCGGCGGTTGCAAAACAACAGGCTATGGTACCGAAAAATGCGATGGCTAAAATCAAAAACCGATACGTATTTAAAACCGAATCTTTTCTTAAATAAATCATGATGCAAGAAGAAAAACGAAAAAATGATGAGATTGAGAAATAGCATGGCGCTAAATCCCTAAGACAAAAATAAAAGGATAAGCTACAGCATCATTACTTAACTTATCCTCTATTAGCAGTTTTTTAACCATTCCAGATTAATCCCGATACGCGAAAAAGCAATGAGGAAGGCTTTATGTAAAGTATTTTCAAATAATCAGCTGGCTATTTTGGTTGCGTTGCTCACGTTATTAATATAGTTATCCAGATACTCGCGCGGCGACGTTCCTATCACGCATTTAAAAACCCGGTTAAAATTGGTGATACTCTTAAATCCGCATTTATAGGCTACCGTAGAAATGCTTTCAAATTTATGCGCAGTGAGTTTTTTACACGCCTCGTTGATCCTGATCTCATTTAAAAAAGAGATAAAAGTATGCCCCGTATGCTTTTTAAAATAACGGCAAAAAGATTCGGATGTCATGTATGCAGCTTTGGCAACATCTTCTAAAGTGATAGGCTCGCTGTAATTCTGCATAATGTAGTTATAAATATTCCCTATCCTGATCCCCTCGTTCTCGGTTATTGCCGGTATATCGCCATATGAAGATAGCGGCTCCAATTTGGTATTAATGGCCAGCATGCTTTTAAGCAGATTTAAAAATTGCATCAACTGATCGGGGCCTGTAGTATTTTTAACAGCATTCATAAACTGTGTGACCGGTTGGTACTGCTGATCGGGAATTTTAAAGCCTTGTTGGTGCTGTTGCAAAAAAATCTTAAAGGCTTTCATCTCAGGCAAACTAAATAAAGCCGCCAAAATACCATCCGGATTAAAGAAAAGTGTGAGTGCCTTAATGCCCCTGTTATTACCCGGCTTAAAATACTCGGGATTACTTTTGAACAGATGCGGCAAATTTGCTCCAATTAAAAAGATATCGCCAGGTTTATAATCATGCATATTGTTACCGGCAATTAGAGTACCTTCTCCCTGCTGTATCCAGGTGATCTGCGCTTCCTTATGGCGATGCAAATAAGGGTAATGATAAGGCAACTCTACCTGATCAATAATTACACTCTTGTCGTGAGCTACGGGGATAGTAAACTGCAATACTTTCATGGGTGCGTTAATAAATTGTTAGTGTAATTTACAGCAATTTAACTTTAAAACAAAAACATCAGCTAATTTAAGATAAAATATGAGAAGAATTGGATAAGATGCACACTAATTAAATATTTTACAACTTAAAAAGTATCAATAATTCAAAATAAATATCAAATCATTAACATTATTCAAACAAAAAAGTTAAATCACTTAAAATTTTGCATAAAATACCTCTTATTGCAGAAACACCAGTTAATAAGGCAATAAACCAGGACTAATTAAACGCAAAAAGAGGACAAAACCTTTTTGGTTGTCCTCCTTTTATACTTATTCTAACACAACAGATCGAAATAGCATTCGTCTGTTCAATTCCCTCAACAGATCTTCACTTTTCAAAAACGATTGGGAGAAAATGCTTCAATGTCTATACTGGTTTTAGCACCACTGATGATCTGGCTCACCAATAAGCCAGTGGCAGGGCCCAGGCTTAAACCCATCATACCATGCCCGGTTGCCATAATTAAATTATTGTATTTATAGCTCCGGCCAATATATGGCAAACCATCTGGCGATGAAGGCCTGAAGCCGAACCAGATCTCCTTCTCGGCTGGAACATCTGGCCGCAAATCCGGAAAGTACGCTGGTATGGATTGTACTATCCCTTTTACGCGGTTCATGTTGATCCGGCTATTAATTTTATCCAGTTCCATGGTGCCTCCATATCTTAGGTTGCCATTCATCGGGGTGATAGCAACCCTTGCTTCGGCAAGCAAAGCCGGGATCTGCATCCGTTGGTTTGGTTCTTTAACCATAAACGAATACCCTTTGCCGGGCATTAAAGATACCTTTAAATTAACCAGCTTGGCTACCGACGGCGAAAATGATCCTCCGGCTATAATATATTGATCGGCAGTCCATTCTTCTCCGGCAGTAAAAACACGGCTAATCGCGTTACCAGTGGTTTCAATCTTGGTTACTTCGTGGTTGCGTACAATCTTCACTCCATTTTCAGTGAGATGTTTCAGCAAAACAGCCATCAATTGATTGGGGTACAGATGCGCATCGCAACGGTAATGAACGGCACCCAAAACATCCAGTTGAAGCTCTGGCTGTAGTGCAAGGCATTCCGCAACGTTAAGCACCTGCATATCTAAACCAAGCTCTCTTCCTTTTTGTGCCAGGTGCGCTTCTTCTTCGGCCGCCTTCTCTGTTTTATAAAACATCAGTATCCCCTTTTCCGAAAGGCCGAAATCAAAACCGGGCTCTTTTGCAAGGTCCTGATAAAGACTTTTGCTGAGCAACGACAGCTCGGTCAAAGGCTGTGCAGATGCCTCTACATGTTTGGTATTGGCATTTTTAAGAAACTTCATTCCCCAGGAAATCAGGTCCGCATTAAGCGAGGGACGTACATAAAATGGGCTTTTGCTGTTAAACATCCATCTTATTCCCTGGCTCACCATACCAGGCGCCGCCAGCGGCACAAAATGGCTCGGAACGATCATCCCAGCATTGCCGAACGAACAATTGTCGGCCAGATCGCCTTTTTCAAGAATCGTAACCTCGTAGCCCGCCTTTTGCAAAAAATAAGCGGAACTAAGCCCCATAATACCAGCACCTATAATCAATACTTTAGACATCGCTATTCTGAATACACTTAAGCAAATAAAAAATTAGTTATCAAATTACCTGGAACCCGTGCGCATACGGATCATCATCATCTATCTTAATGGTGTTATATCCATATACTTTAGCCCATCCTTCAATCCCGGGAATAATGGCGTCAATATCACCCACCTTCACCACATCCTCCACAGTACCGGTAAATTTGCTTCCGATAATACTTTCGTGAATAAATGAATCGCCTTTTTTTAATTTCCCCTTGGCGTACCACTGTGCCATCCTGGCTGAAGTACCAGTACCACATGGCGACCGGTCTATCGCTTTATCGCCATAAAAAACAGCATTTCGCGCAGTTGCATCGGCAGATAAGGTAGCGCCTGCCCAAAGGATATGCGTGCAGGTATTGATAGTGGGGTTTTGCGGATGTACAAAGGTATAAAGCTCATTAATGCGCTGCCTCAGTACGCGGCTCCAGGCAATGAGCTGCCCGGCGGTATAATTTTCCAGGCCTGCAAAATTGGGCTGAGGATCAACAATGGCATAATAATTACCTCCATAAGCCACATCAACGGTTAAGGTACCTAAGTCGGGGCATTCTACCTGCAGATTTTCTGCGGCCAAAAAAGAGGGCACGTTGGTTAGTTTAACAGATTTAACCTTGCCACCCTCCTGCTTGTAAGCTATAGTAACCAAGCCTGCAGGAGCTTCCATCCGGATCACACCAGGTACTTTAGGCTGTATAAGCCCTTCTTCAATAGCAATGGTAATGGTACCAATGGTGCCATGGCCACACATGGGTAAGCATCCGCTGGTTTCTATAAACAGTACGGCCACATCGTTTTCGGGATCGTGAGGTGGGTACAAAATACTGCCCGACATCATATCATGCCCGCGGGGCTCAAACATCAACCCGGTACGGATCCAGTCAAACTCCTTTAAAAAATGCTGGCGCTTTTCACTCATATTATCTCCTTTGAGCGTGGGCCCGCCACCTGCAACCAGCCTGACAGGATTACCGCAGGTATGCGCGTCGATACAAAAAAAAGTTTTACTGCTCATGTTATGCTTTAGTCCAGTTGTTATTGACCTGCCGCCAAATATTCAGCGGATTAGATGCCTGCAATTCGGGTGGTAACAAACTATCCTCCCAGTCCTGCCAGGCTACGGGCCGTACAAAACGGTAAACGGCGCCGGTACCTACCGAAGTAAAACGGCTATCGCTGGCAGCCGGGAACGGCCCGCCATGCTGCATAGCAGCACAAACTTCTACGCCTGTAGGTACGCCGTTTAGAATAACCCGGCCAGTAATGGCTGTTAAGGTATCCAATAATACGGTGTATTGTGGCAGCTCTTCACGATCAGCCATTACAGTAGCGGTAAGTTGCCCTTCGAGCGATTGGATGGCCTGCTCCAATTGCGCAACATCATCGGCTACTACGATTAACGACCAGGGGCCAAATATTTCTTCGCTTAATTTTTTATTGCTGATGAACTCTAACGCGGATACTTTAGCCACCGCAGCTACCGATTGATTGACCTTTGCCGTATTGATCACATCAGATTTGGCTATCAACTCCAAACCATCTTCAGAAAGAACTTCCGAAGATAAGGTTTGATAATTTTGCCAGATACCTGGCGTAAGCATAGCTGCCGATGGGGTGGTTGCAATTAACCTGCCTAATTCGGCCGTAAAACGGTTTAAACCTTCTGACTGTACAGCCAGTATCAAACCCGGATTAGTACAGAACTGCCCTGCGCCCAAGGTAATGGAGGCCGCATATTTTGCAGCAAGCCCAGCAGGATCGGCATTTAACATGGCTGGCAGTAAGATAACAGGATTAATGCTTCCCATTTCGGTAAATATAGGGATGATGCTTTCGCGTTCCTGAGCCAGCTTTATTAAAGCCATACCACCTTTTAACGAGCCGGTGAAGGCTACTGCCTTAGTTTGCTCATGCTTTACCAACTGAGCGCCCACGGCATAACCGTTGTCGTAAAGCATCGAAAAAACACCCTTCGGCATACCTGTTGCTTCGGCGGCTTTGTTAATTGCATAGCCAACCAGCGCACTGGTACCCGGATGTGCCGGATGAACCTTGACAATAACCGGGCAGCCTGAAGCCAGAGCCGATGCAGTATCCCCACCCGCTACAGAAAAAGCAAGCGGAAAGTTACTGGCACCAAATACTACCACAGGCCCAATGGGCACCAACATACGGCGGATATCCGACCTCGGCATCGGTACACGATCGGGCTGGGCTTCGTCAATCACAGCATCAACCCATGATCCCTCTTCCACCAGGTCGGCAAACATGCGGAGTTGCCCCGTGGTACGCCCCATTTCGCCCGTAATCCGCCCTACGGGTAAACCACTCTCGGCAGCGGCTCTGCCAATCAGGGTTTCGCCAAGCAGAGTGATTTGTTCGGCTATGGCGCGTAAAAACCCGGCCTTGCGTTCAGCACCAATGGTACGGTAAACTTTAAACGCTTCGGTAGCTTGCTTTAAAGCTTCGTTAACCGCGTCGCTGTCGGCACCGGCAAAACTGCCGTCAAGCAGTTCGCCGGTTGAGGGATCGATAGCGCTAAATGCGGTGCCATCAACATCAGTATAAGTACAGGCTATTATATTATTACCGTTTATCATCAGCTTATATTAATATTAAGCGGTTACTTCGTTTAACTTACCCCAGCTGCCTTCAGGCAATTCGGGACGGCAGCTTAACGCCTGGTTAATGGTATTTAAAACAGTCTCGCGTTCAGTTCCGCTCAAAGGCAAGCGTGGTGCCCTTACAGTTTCGGTACCAATTTTTGTTGCTACCTCTGCCAGCTTGATATATTGAACCAGTTTTGGATGGATGTCGAGCTCTAAAACCGGCAAAAACCAACGGTGGATAGCGATAGCTTCTTCATAACGGCCGGCTTTTACCAAACGGTAAATAGCAACCGTTTCTTTCGGAAATGCGTCAACCAAACCGGCAACCCAGCCAATGGCACCCATAATCAAGCTTTCTGCGGCAAGAGGATCAACCCCGGTAAATATTTTGTACCTGTCGCCAAAACGGTTAATCAGCCTGGTAATATTGATCACATCGCGTGTTGATTCCTTAATGGCCTGGATGTTCTCGTAAACAGACAATTTTTCAAACATGTCCAGCGTGATCTCTATTTTATAGTCAACCGGATTGTTATAAAGCATGATAGGAAGTGGTGTACTCTCCGCTACAGCGGCAAAGTAAGCTACGGTTTCGTCATCATCGGCCTTGTAACGCATAGGCGGCAACAACATTAAACCGTCGGCCCCCAATTCAAAAGCTTTTTTGGCAATGCTAACAGCACTCTTGGTGGTTTGCTCGGCAATGTTCAATAGCACCGGAACCTTTCCCGCAACTAATTCCAGGGTGTGCTTTAGCAAGGTATATTTTTCATCTTCTGTTAAAGAGCTCGCTTCACCTAATGATCCGCATAAAATAATACCATCAATACCAGCTTCTAATTGCGCCTGGATGTTTACATCAAAAGCATCAAGGTCAAGTTCGTCATTATCGGTAAATTTTGTGGTTACCGCAGGGAATACCCCTTTCCATTCAAATTTTATCATTACGTTATTATCTAATTTTATTATGCTCAAAGTTAGTTTGAAAACAATATCCAAATAAGTTGCAATTTAACCTATACTTATTTTATATTATCCTGATTGGATTTGCCTGACACCCGGCGTGAGCGTATTGCAAATTAAATTAAGGTTTTTACTTGACACTGTTATTATATAATGCAATGCAAAAAGAGCGTTTAACATTAGGTTAAAATCCGTGTAGCAACAGCAAATTTTCATACTTTATTAGTGCCCTGTACTTAGTAATTTTATTTTTTTTAAATACATTATCCTTACATCCAAACAATTGCTTCCAAATGATCAATAAACTAACCTTGATAGCTGCTTGTTGCACGGTATCTGCTTTTTTTAATTTAGATTATGCTGCAGCTCAATCTTACGTGCCGGAGCTGAACGATAGCCGGATGAAAATAAAGCCGACAATTCAGTTGCAGGCCTATTCTTTCGACCTGCAGGATGTACGCCTGCTTGAAAGCCCTTTTAAACAGGCTATGGAGAAAGACGCGGCTTACTTATTATCAGTTGAGCCAGACCGCCTGTTATCGGGTTTCCGTTCGCACTCAGGCTTAACACCTAAGGGTAAAATGTACGGCGGATGGGAATCTTCGGGGCTGGCCGGGCATACCCTTGGCCACTACCTTTCGGCCATATCCATGCAGTATGCATCAAGTCGTAACCCGCAGTTTTTAGAGCGTGTAAATTATATTGTAAAGGAACTTAAAGAATGCCAGGTTGCACGTAAAACCGGTTATATAGGTGCTATACCTAAAGAGGATACAATCTGGGCAGAAATAAAAAAAGGCGACATCCGCTCGCGTGGATTTGATCTTAACGGAGGCTGGTCGCCCTGGTATACTGTTCATAAGGTGATGGCAGGCCTTTTGGATGCCTACCTCTATTGCAATAATGCCGAAGCGCTTAATATTTGCAAGGGAATGGGCGACTGGACCGGCGAATTGCTGCAAAACCTCAATGATGAGCAAATACAATCCATGCTGCTTTGTGAGTACGGTGGTATGGCCGAAACACTGGTTAACCTTTATGCTATTACCGGCAATAAAGCGTACCTGGCTACATCCTATAAGTTTTACGATAAACGCATCCTGAATCCACTGTCCGAAAATAAAGATATCCTCCCCGGAAAGCACTCCAACACCCAGATACCTAAAGTAATTGCCAGTGCAAGGCGATACGAGCTCACCGGCGAAAAAAAGGATGAAGATATCTCTGTTAACTTTTGGAATATCATCACCAAAGATCACTCGTACGCTACAGGCGGCAACAGTAATTACGAATACCTGAGCGAGCCGGATAAATTAAACGATAAGCTGACCGAAAATACCACCGAAACATGCAACACCTATAACATGCTCAAGCTTACTCGGCACTTGTTTTCGGTGAACCCATCGGCAGCGCTGATGGACTATTATGAAAAGGCTTTATATAACCATATTTTGGCTTCGCAAAACCATGACGATGGGATGATGTGTTATTTTGTGCCACTACGAATGGGCGGCAAAAAAGAATATAGCTCGCCATTTGATACTTTTACCTGTTGCGTGGGCTCCGGTATGGAGAATCATGTTAAATACAACGAGAGTATTTATTACCGCGGTAACGATGGTAGCTTGTATGTCAACCTGTTCATTCCATCTGTACTTACCTGGAAAGAGAAAGGCATCACGCTGACGCAGCAAAATAATTTTCCGGCAAGCGATGTTACAACCTTCGTCATCAATTCTACCAAGCCGGTTAACTTTGCTTTAAAAATCCGCAAGCCTAAATGGGCAGGCAACTGCTTAATTAAAGTTAATGGCAAAGCCGGAATTACGACAACAAACGAGCAGGGCTACCTGGTGATTAACCGCCTGTGGAAGAATAACGACAAAATAGAATTTGTAACCCCTGAAAGTATTTACACCGAGGCCATACCTGATAACATTAACAGGAAAGCTTTATTTTACGGCCCTGTTTTGCTGGCAGGTGTGTTAGGCAATGCCGAGCCCGACCCGACGCACGGAGTACCGGTTTTTGTAATCAGCGAAACCGACCCAGCCAAATGGCTAAAAATGGTTGATCAGAAAAGCCTGGCCTTTACTACAGCCGAAAGCTCGCAGCCAGCCGAAGTAAAGTTGATTCCGTTTAACCAAACTAAAAACGAATATTACTCCGTTTACTGGGATGTCTTTACGCCTGCAAACTGGGCTATACAGCAAAAGGCTTACGATGCCGAAAAGAAGAAACAGCAGGAGTTGGAAGTGCATACTACCGATATGATCCGTTTGGGCGAGATGCAACCGGAACGGGATCACAACTTTACCGGCCAGCATGAAACGACCGGCGAAGACCATCAGAAAAAATGGCGAATGGGCGAAGATGGCGGCTACATCAGTTATGAAATGAAAACAGACCCCAACACGCATCATACACTCATCAATACTTATTGGGGGATGGATAACCGCGGCCGGATATTCGATATACTGGTTGACGGTGTTAAATTAGCCACGGAAGATTTGAATAAATACAAGGAAAGCCGTTTTTATACCATTAGCTATGATATACCAGTTGAGTTTACCAAGGGCAAATCCAAGGTTACTATTAAATTACAGGCCAAACCTAACAATAGCGCCGGTCCGCTTTACGGCAGCCGCATGGTCAAGGATTAACACTTTCAGCGCTTCATCTCAAACTAAAAGGATTAATAAGATATGATCACCAGTTTCAAAAACACCTCCATTATACTTTGCTTAGCTGTTACGGCGTTAGGCCAGCCAGCCTTGGCGCAGGTAACAGATTATCCCATTAAACCGGTTGCCTTTACCTCTGTGCACGTACATGATCAGTTCTGGGAACCCAAAATGAAAATTAATGCCGAGGTAACCATTCCGTACATTTTAGAGCAATGTAAAAAGAATGGCCGGATAGATAATTTTTTACGCGCCGCCAAATTAAAGGATGGCGACCAAATGACCGAATTCCCTTTTGACGATACGGATTTGTACAAGGTTATTGAAGGAGCATCTTACGCCATGCAGGAACAGCCAAACCCCAAGCTGGACCGCTACCTTGATACTTTAATATCCATCATCGGTGCCGCGCAGGAAAAGGATGGTTACTTGTACACCTTCCGTACGGTAAATGCCAGTAAACCCCATCCCTGGATAGGCCAAAAACGCTGGCAGAACGAAGAGGTATTAAGCCACGAGTTATATAACAGCGGCCACCTGTTTGAAGCCGCCGTTGCCCATTATCAATCAACCGGTAAAAAAACGCTGCTAAATATCGCCATCAAAAATGCCGATTTGCTGGTGAAAGATTTTGGCCCAGGCAAAATTGAAGAGTATCCGGGCCACCAGATTGTAGAAATGGGTTTGGTAAAACTATACCGGGTTACAGGCAAGAAACAATATCTGGATCTGGCCAAATTCTTTTTAGATGTACGCGGCCCCAAAGGCGATGCTTACAATCAAGCTAACAAAAAAGTAACCGACCAGGATGAAGCCGAGGGCCATGCTGTAAGAGCCGCTTACATGTACACCGGCATGGCCGATGTGGCGGCACTTACCGGCGATGTTAAATATTTTGCCTCTATAGATAAGATATGGGATAACGTTGTGACTAAAAAGCTTTACATAACCGGCGGTATTGGTGCCACCGGGGCCGGAGAAGCTTTTGGCAGCGATTACCAATTGCCCAACATGTCGGCATACGCCGAAACCTGCGCGGCCATAGGCAACGTTTACTGGAACAACCGGATGTTTTTATTGCATGGCGAGTCGAAATATATCGACGTATTGGAGAGAACCTTATACAATGGCTTACTCTCAGGCATATCCCTGAGCGGTAACCGCTTCTTCTACCCTAACCCACTGGCATCCATGTTTCAGCACCAGCGCGGTGCCTGGTTTAGCTGCGCCTGCTGCATTACCAACATGACCCGCTTTTTACCATCGGTGCCAGGTTATGTATATGCACAGAACCAAAACGACCTGTATGTTAACCTGTTTATGAGCAATACCAGCGATATCAAGTTAACCGGTGGCAAGGTGAACTTGGTTGAAACTACAGATTACCCATGGAACGGGAAAATAGATATTGCAGTAAACCCTGAAAAGGCTTTTAACTTTACCCTTAGGGTACGCATACCCGGATGGGCTCAGGAACAACCCGTTCCGGGCGATCTGTATTCTTTCGCGGATAAGGTGAAGCTACCTGTGATCATTTATATTAACAATAAGCCAGAATCCTTCGTTACCGAAAAAGGATACGCGGTTTTAAAACGACAATGGAAAAAAGGCGACCATGTTACCTTGCAATTACCGATGGAAACAGAAAAAGTAATTGCCAATACCAAAGTAAGAGATGATGTAAACCGCTTTGCGTTTGAGCGGGGGCCTATTGTTTATTGCCTTGAAGGGCCCGATAACAAAGATAGCTTGGTACAAAACATCATGATCAACAAATCGGCAGTCGCTTCTCCAAAATACGAAGCCGGTTTGCTAAAAGGCGTTGAAGTAATTAACGTACAGGGTATGAGTGCGAAACGTCAACTTAATTCGGATGCGCTGCTCCAAACAGACCAGACCGTAAAAGCTATTCCCTACTACGCCTGGGCCAACAGGGGGCCGAGCGAAATGACCGTCTGGATACCTTATGAAGCTTCGTCGGCGAGCCCTAAGCCCGCCCCTACCATAGCCAGCCTAAGTAAGGTAAGCTCGTCTTTAAAAAACGTGCGCATGTACGGAGCCATTAAAGACCAATACGAACCGGCCGATTCAAAAGACACCAATTACCCTTACCTGCATTGGTGGCCCAAAAACAACAGCTTAGAGTATGTTCAATACGATTTTGATAAAGAATATACGCTATCAGAATCAAAGGTATATTGGTTTGATGACGGTCCCTGGGGTGGTTGCCGGATACCGGATAGCTATAAATTATTTTATAAAAAGGATGGGGAATGGGTACCGGTAAAAAATACGACAGCCTACGACGTGGCCAAAGACAAATACAACGTTGTTACCTTTGAACCTGTTAAAACTACGGCTCTTAAGCTTGAGATACAGTTATCTAAAGATAATTCGACCGGGATCCATGAATGGGCGGTGAAGTAAGAATAATGGGCTTTTAATAAATATTGATTTACACAAGAATAGGCCGCTTACGCGACCTATTCTTGTTTTAGTATGTTCAGCCGGACGGCTATTTTTTATAGGTCTGATTATTCACATTTAATCCATAATATACATCGCCCGGAATATGATGGCCTGCATAAACCTTTTCCATGATGCTGTAGAGCACAGGGTCGTACGCTTTAAGATCATCAGGAGACTGAACGCGGGTAGTACCGTCGTAAAATTCCATGTTCGACCAAAACCACCATTGTGTCCCTTCGGCCCAATATTCGGCAACAGTATTGATGGCGTATTGCCCTTTGTAAAGTCCCTTTTCTTTCGCTGACTGGTAAGCGGCATGGATTTCCTTAACCAAATCCGGATCAACCGATTCTAAAACGGCCATCACATTATGGCTAAACTCGTGCACCATAATGTTCTCGCCGAAATATTTAGTACCGGGATAGCCTAAAAGGTTTTCTTCGGCGCATGATGTTTGCAGGCCACCCATCCCGCGGGCCCTTTGGTTCCAATAGCCCCGGTCTGTCATGCTGGCTATCCCTCCCGGTTTATAATAGTTAGCCCGCTCGCCCGGCGTTAACCTTTCATCATTAAAATCCGGTTTCTTCCAGTCGCGGCATTCGGGCAGATCTGTTTGCATTTCAGCTTTCCCTATAATAGATAACCTGGCATTCAACTTAATCATCCCGGCGCGAACATCTGGCCTTTTGAGTAACATATAATTGATAATATCGCGGGCAACCAACAGGGCATCGTCCGAAACATTTTCAGAGGCAATAACGGGAATGCCAAACGCATCTGTATACTTTTGATAAAACGGATCAAAACCCAAACTTAACGGCGGCTTAGTAATTATGGCCTTATCAAAACTGGGAATTAACGGCTTTTTATCCGTTAATTGAGTTTGTGCGTGGCATAGGCTATTAACAAGCAAAAAGCCTGTTGTTAAAACCGGCCAAAGGTTTATATTACCCAACAAGGGATACTTTTTCATAAGATTGTTTTTATGTTGATTGAATTTAAAAAATCGACTCTATTTTCTATTGTTGCTATTTGGTCAAACAGCCTTACTCTATCAAATCATAAACCGGGATACTGTCTTCGGGCAGCAGCTGAATATCAGCAGAGTCCTTCCGCTCGCTTATATGGGGAGAGACGAGCATATACACCAGGATAAAAAAGCATAGCAGCCCTATAAAAAACCAATAATAATTGGCACCCTTAAATTGAGCAAAAAAACCGCCGTTACTGATGCTCTTATTAACCAGGGCTGTAAATAAATTACCCAGAGCCGTGGTTAATAGCCAGATAGCTACCAGCGTACTCTTCATGGATTTGCTGGCCTGCGTGTAGGCATACTCCAAACCTGTTATAGATACCAAAACTTCGGCCGCCGCCAGGATAGCATAAGCCAGCAATTGCCATAAGGCAGATGGATGCCCTCCTGCATCAACCTCAACCTGCAATAAGGCAATCACAACAAAAGCGAGCGCTGTTAATACTAAACCTGCTCCTATTCGTCGCAGCGGAGTTGTTTTGATCCCCCTTTTATCTAAAAACGGATAGAGCAGGTAATTAAACAAGGGTATAAACAGCAACAGGAAAAGCGCATTGGCTGTTTGAATTTGCTCAGGCAAAAATTTAAAGCCCAACACGTTCAAGTCCAGCTTGGTGGCTTGCAGCACCCACTCGGATAGATTCTGATCCCAAAGTGCCCAGAAAATAGGGATAAAACTAAAAACGGCCAGTACATTGTATACAGTTTTAACATCCTCCACCTTCACGGCATCAAACTTCTCTTTTGCTACATCAAGCAAATGGCTGCCTTTTTTCTTGCGCTTAAAGTTAAAAAGCGCATACACCGAAATAAACACAAAATTATTTTTGTTAACTCCCGAAGGAGGAACGTTAACGTAGTTTTTGCGGCCAAGAAAGAAGATCAGCGCAGCCAAAGCCATCAAAATACCGGGAATGCCAAAAGCCCATTTCGGACCGTAATTGGCATAGATTAAGGGAATCATGACGGTTGATAAAACTGATCCCGCATTGATACTAAAGTAAAACCAGCTATATACCTTTGATAACAGGTGCCTGTTGGCTGCTGTAAACTGGTCGCCCAGGTTAGCCGTCACGCACGATTTGATGCCCCCGGCTCCAATGGCAATCAAAAGTAAGCCATATTGAAATACCTCAAGCTTATCTTCAAACAGCGCCAAACAGAGGTGGCCGGCACAGTATACCAGCGAAATATAAAAGATAACCTTGTACTTGCCAAAAAACCAATCGGCCATAAGGCCGCCCAAAAATGGCAGCGCATAAGCTAACGAAACAAAAAAATGAGTGGCCTCGTTCGCTTTAGCTTCCGCCACGCTTTGCAGGGCCGGATTTAACGAAGGATTAAAAAAATGAGCCACTAAAAAAGTGGCCAGAATAGATCGCATGCCGTAAAAGCTAAAGCGCTCGGCCCCTTCGTTCGCGATAATATAATAGATGCTTTTGGGATATTTATTGCTGTTTACGCCCGTTTCTGCCATGCTATAAAATTGAAGCAAAATCCGTTATTATTTTTGCCGGATATTCACCTTTAGCGGCAATAATTTAGCTTGTTTTATAAAAAGGCCTTAAATATTAAACAGGTATGAGCTTCGTCGAATTCTCTTACTTTCCTTTGGCAGCCCACTGTAACAGACCTTGAGATGGCTCCTTAGTATAGTTTTAAGCATAAGTTTAATAAGCCCGGTTCAAAAACTGAATATGGCAATGTTTGCTTTTTTTATTGGTGGTTTTGCGATATTTGAGTAACTGATTTTAGTTTATAAGAGTATGTATTACGAACTACCTAAAAAAGATAAAAAAATTGCAAGGCAATTGATGGATAAGGGTCTGTTGATAGAATTTGAACAGGGCTTAAAAGAGTTTGATTCTATTTTACAGGCATGGAAAAGCGGCAACACTGATACCAAAGAAGCTTATTACAAAATTTTTAATGCTATAGCAAAGTTTGATAAACACATTGCACGTCGATACGATGGCATAGGTGGTTCGAGATATTTTGAAACTGTAATAGCACAATTGGTAGACGGCCTTTATGACATCTCGGAAGCTGACGGTTTTAGTCCCGAAGTTAAGGAAGATGCCTTAAGGATTGTTAAATTGAGAAAAGAACCTTTCTGACGAAATACTTCAGCACGCTCCAAGGTCGTTTAGTTAGTAAGCCGAAAGGACGGTCATCAGAAAGAAGTCGATTTTTAAAGCATCCATCATTAAAATACCGGTGGATGTTTTCTCGTCAACAACGCTCAACTCATCAGATACGCATTCGTTTTGGGGCAATTTCTATTTATGCCATTTTAAAGTGCGTTGCTTTATATATGCAGATTTTACAGAATATGATCTTTTGAAATGCCGGTTAAACATTTTGTATTGAATAGTATAAATATGAAATTTTGATAAACTGAACTTCGTACCATTTAAATT
Source organism: Mucilaginibacter paludis DSM 18603 (assembly GCF_000166195.2). Classification (NCBI taxonomy): domain Bacteria; kingdom Pseudomonadati; phylum Bacteroidota; class Sphingobacteriia; order Sphingobacteriales; family Sphingobacteriaceae; genus Mucilaginibacter; species Mucilaginibacter paludis. The sequence goes on along the minus strand of NZ_CM001403.1, from coordinate 7,681,037 downwards.
TCGTATTTGCATCTAAATTATAGTTTAATTTGCATTTTTAAAGACCAATTATGCGTAGCTTCTTGTTGTTTGCGTTTCTCATACTTTTTTCATTTCCTGCTTTTTCATCGGTTAAAACTGACAGCCTGCTCGAACAACTAAAAAACGAATTTAGCCGCAAACATATTTACGATCAGCGTAAGGAACAGGTTATTCAAAGCCTCAAAGCTTCTTTAAATAAAATTCCAAAAAACAACCTTGTGGCACAGTTCGACAAATGTTCTCAACTTTATGATGAGTATAAATCGTACCAGTACGATTCGGCTTATGTGTTCGCCACCAAATTGCAGGAACTGAGCCATGCCATGAAGGATAAGGGCAAGGAAGATTACAGCAAAATCAAACTCGGCTTCATCCTCTTATCCTCGGGAATGTTTAAAGAAACTTTTGATAATTTAAGCAACATCAATATCGAGCCCCTGGATGATAGCGTAAAAATAGAGTACTATTCGCTGATGACGCGCACCTACTACGACCTGGCTAATTATGATAACGACCGGCATTATGCACCCTATTATAATGCGATGGCTAACAAATATATTGACTCAGCTATCGCGATAAGCAAGCCAAACTCTTACAACAAAATTTACCTTACGGGATATAAGAAACTGAAAAATGGGCAATTGCAGGAAGCATCAGTTGATTTTATTGAACTGATGGATCACCATGCGCTCACCGATCACCAAAAAGCCATTGTGTACTCTACACTAAGCACTATTTATTCGAATACCAAACGCGAACAAAGCACGGATCTTTTATTGCAGGCTTCTATTAACGACATCCGCTCATCAACCAAGGAGACGGTGGCCTTGTTCTGGCTTGCCGAATTGTTGTATAAATCGGGCGATGTTAATCACGCCTACATTTACCTGCAACAGGCCCTTGCTGATGCCGAGTTTTACGGCGCACGCCAGCGAAAGATCCAGATAGGCACCCTGCTACCCATTGTAGCATCAGACAGGCTGAATTTTATTGAAAGTGAAAAAAGGAGCTTTATCATCTACATGGTTACGCTTACCGTATTGGCCCTGCTGGTGGTTTGGTTTTCGGTGATGCTGTTCAGGCGGTTAAATGATCTGAAAGCGAAAGAAAAAATCATTGACGACAAGAATATACAGTTAGAACGCATCAATGAGAAGCTGCTTGAAGGCACCAAGATTAAGGAAGATTACATCGGTTACTTTTTTAATGTGATATCAGGCTATATTTTGCAGCTGGAAAAGTTAAAGCGCTCCGTTGATACGAAACTACGTGCTAAAAAATACGATGACATCCAGATTGTTGTGGATAAGATCAACATCAAAAAAGAGCGCGACACTTTGTTCTATACCTTCGACCATGTATTCATCAAGATATTCCCCAACTTTATTACCGAGTTTAATGCCATGTTCCGTAAGGAAGATCAGATATGGCCCAAAGAGGATGAGGTTTTAACAACTGATCTCCGCATTTTCGCACTGATACGCATGGGCATATCGGATACAGAAACAATTGCCAAAATTTTAGAGTATTCAGAAAAAACCATTTACGTATACAAAATGCGCATCAAAGCCAAAGCCATATCCAGCGATCAATTTGAACACCGTATTATGGCCATCAAAGCGGTTGATATTTCTAACAAAGCTTAGATTCTTGGTGTGCCTTGATCTATTGTTGGCAAGCCTGGTTTATGGTTGTGTTTATATGGATATCGTTAAAAAGATAGATCAACCCAAATTGTTCCACATCTCCTTATCCGGGAAGATCTTCCGGAATGATAACGTTCGCGATGTAAAATGGATCAGCTTCCCTTCTGTGCACGCTTGATATACCCTTATTGTATAGTTAACACTATGTAGGGTTTTATTTTTCCTGCCTTGTAAATCGCTGTTTTCCCGTCAAGTTATCCCTGAAAAATCTAAAATTACATTTATATTTTTCCAGATGCATTATTTTAAAAATACTTATAAATCAATATTTTAACTTTTAAAAAGGCGTTATTTTTTTAAATTTTCTCTAAACAAATAGCTTTTACTCCAAAAGCCATCTTCCTTTGTATATCAAATCAATTCCGGCTTGCCTTGCAAATCAAAGGCAATAAAACTAACCAGAATTTTTGACGCATAAACCGATTATTGTTTGCTGTTAAAGTGCCTTCTAAACAGTTGTATTTAACCGTACAGCTATAGCGGAAACTTAACCGGCAAAAAAAAGAAACCAATTAAAACCCAATAAACCAATATGAAAATACGCTACTCAACTTAAAATGCAGTTATTGCTTAATAACAGGAAGCAAGCTTTTTTGTCTTTTAAAACCAATTAAAATAACCAGAATAAAATCCTTTTTATTCACAAATTCCAAATAAATGAGACACAATTATTTAAAAAAGTACATGCTGTTAATGGCAATGCTCATCATATCCGGTATGGCATTTGCTCAAACAGGAAGTATTTCGGGTAAAATTATTGATGAAAATAAACTCCCCTTGCCTGGAGCATCGGTTACCCTATCGGGGGGCATTGGTGGTGCTACTGACGGCAATGGTGTTTTTACCATTAAAGGGGTTAAGCCCGGTGCCTATACAATAACAGCCAGCTTTATTGGCTACGCGGCTTTATCAAAATCAATTACGGTAACGGCTGGCCACCAAACGGTTGATTTTAGCCTGGCTCCCAACTCAAAAAGCTTGAACGAGGTGGTGGTAATTGGTTACGGTACACAAACTAAAAAAGATTTAACCGGAGCTATTTCAACCGTATCGTCCAAGGATTTTCAACAAGGTACTACCGCGTCGCCTGCCCAACTCATCCAGGGTAAAATATCGGGCGTGTCTATCACTACCAATGGCGGCCAGCCGGGAGCCGGTTCAACTATCCGTATCCGTCAGGGTGCATCATTAAATTCAAGTAACGATCCCTTGATCATTGTTGATGGTATCCCCTTGCAAAGCACCAAGAAAGCCGATGGCACATCATCCATTTCGGGTGTGGGCGATCCGTTAAGTATGATCAATCCTGATGATATTGAAACCTTTACCGTATTGAAAGATGCCGCATCAACAGCTATTTATGGTTCAAGGGCTTCAAACGGTGTAATTATCATCACTACCAAAAAAGGTACCTCGGGCGCACCTCAATTCAGTTTCTCTTCTAAAAACTCTATTGCTACCAACCCTAAAGAGATCTCGGTTTTAAGCGGCGACCAAATTCGCGCATACGTTAAAGCTTATGATGCTGCTAACGGCACCAATAAAGCGGCTCTGTTAGGCAACTCCAATACCGACTGGCAAAAAGAGATTTATCAGAACGCATTTGCATCTGATAATGATTTCAGTGTAAGCGGTACTACTAAACATACACCTTACCGCTTTTCGTTAGGTTACCTTAACCAAAGCGGTACTTTATTAACAGACAAGTTGGAGCGCACAACCATGTCTATCAGGCTGAGCCCTAAGTTTTTTAACGACGACCTGAAATTTGACTTTAACGTTAAGGGCGCTTATGCAAAAAGCAGGTTTGCCAACCAGGATGCCATCGGCGCAGCCTTAACATTTGATCCAACTCAACCCGTACACGTTACCGGTTCGCCATGGAACGGCTATTACGAATGGTACAATACACCGGGAACAGCTTCAAGCGGAGTTAACCCTAATGCTCCACGTAACCCTGTAGGCCTGTTATTGGATAAATACAACAATGGTGATACCTACCGCAGTATTGGCAATGGTACAATTGATTACCGTTTTCCGTTCCTAAAGGCTTTACACGCCAACATCAACCTTGGGTATGATGTTTCAAAAGGCGGCGGCGGCACCTACATACCTGCTAACGCGGCACAAGGCTACTCAACCCAGGGTACCAATACAGAGTATCACCAAAATATCTTTAACAAAACCGCCGAAGCTTATTTAAACTATACCAGTGATATTAAATCAATAAAAAGTAACATCAATGTAACAGCCGGTTACGGTTACTACGATTTTTTAACCACCAACTATAACTACGCCAATTACAGCGCCAACGGCACCCTGATAGCGGGTTCTGAACAGGTTTATCCTTACGATAAACCTCAATATACGCTGATATCGTACTACGGTCGTTTAATTTATACTTTTGATACCAAGTATATCTTTTCGGGCTCTTTACGTACAGATGGTTCATCTAAATTTAGCCCGGCTAACCGTTGGGGTGTTTTCCCTTCGGCGGCATTTACCTGGAGGATTAGCGATGAGAGTTTCCTGAAGGATTCTAAAACCCTGTCTGACCTTAAATTGCGCTTAAGCTATGGCGTAACCGGCCAGCAAGATGGCATTGGTAACTATGGTTATCTGCCAACCTACTCGTTAAGCGGCAACGGCTCGCAATATCAGTTTGGTAACAGCTATTACTACCTGTACACACCAGCTGCTTATGATAGCAACCTGAAGTGGGAAACTACACAGGCCACCAATATTGGGTTTGATTTTGGCTTTCTCAACCAGCGTATTACCGGTACTGTTGATGCTTACTACAAAAACACCAAAGACCTGCTTTCCACAGTGTTCATCCCGTCAGGTACTAACTTTACCAACCAGTTAACCACCAACGTAGGTAACATGACTAACCGCGGTATCGAGTTAAACTTAACCGGCATAGCTATCAAAACCAACGATATCACTTGGAGCATCAGCTATAATGTTGCTTATAACAAAAACAAAATCACTAACCTGTCAATCACCAGCGATAACAATTCCGTAGGTACTTTGGTTGGAGGTATATCAGGCGGTACCGCAAATACCGTTCAGGTAAATACCGTTGGTTACAACGCCAAAAGCTTTTATGTATACAAACAGGTTTATGATGCCAATGGTAAACCCTTACAGGGTGTGTATCAGGATTTAAATGGCGACGGCATCATTAACTCAAGCGATCTGTACCGTTATAAATCCCCATACCCAACTTACGTAATGGGCTTCAGCACCCAGTTTACTTATAAAAAATGGACAGCAAGCACTGTATTGCGTGCCAACCTGGGTAACTATATGTACAACAACATTGCATCAAATTTGGGTACCCAAAATACCCTGATCAGTTCTGCAGGTTTAATCAATAACGCGAGCAGCAGTCTTTTAAAAACCGGCTTTACCAATAGCCAGTACATGAGCGATTATTATGTAGAGAACGCGTCGTTTTTGAAAATGGATAACGTTGGTTTGGGTTACAACTTCGGTAAGATTTATAAAACCATGAACCTGCGCTTAAACGCCAATGTTCAAAACGTATTTACCATTACCAAATACTCTGGTGTTGATCCTGAAATTTATGATGGTATCGACAACAAATTTTATCCAAGGCCAAGAACCTATACCCTGGGCTTAAATCTTGGTTTTTAATTAACGATATAATTTGAAAGACATGAAAAAGAATTTAATAAAATATTTGAGTATCACGCTTGCCATCACTGTGAGCCTGGTATCATGCCAAAAAGACCTGAACCGTACCCCTACAAATTCAACTACCAGCGATCAGGCTTATGCCACCCCGCTGGGTTACAAAGAATCATTAGCTAAGGTATATGCTGCCTTTGCGTTAACAGGCAGCGGCGGTGCAGGTACATCAGACCTTGGCGGGATAGATGCCGGAACATCCGACTTTGTACGTTTATACTGGAGCGCCCAGGAATGGACTACCGACGAGGCGATCTGTGCCTGGAACGACCCTGATGTTCCGGATTTTCACAACATGGGCTGGTCGGCAAGTAACTCATTGCTTAACGGTTTGTATAACCGTTGTATTTACCAGGTAAGGGTGGCCAGCTCGTTCATTTCCGAGTCTACCGATAGTAAGTTAAGCTCCCGTAACATCACCGGTGCCGATTTAACCAACGCCAAATACTACCGTGCCGAAGCACGTTTTTTAAGGGCCTACGCCTACTGGGTATTGATGGATCTGTTTGGTAATCCACCTTACATTGATGAGAATACGCCGACTGGCAAATTTTTTCCGCCGCAAATTATGAGGGCTAAATTGTATGCCTACATCGAATCGGAATTAAAAGCGATCGACCCCTTGCTGATGGCGCCTAAGCAAAACGAATATGGCCGCGCAGACCAGGCCGCCGATTGGGCGCTGCTTGCCCGGATGTACCTGAATGCCGAAACCTATTTAGGTGCAGGCAACGGCAAATATGGCGATGCCATCACTTATTCCAGCAAAGTAATAGCCTCAGGGTATACATTGGCCACCAACTACCGCAATTTATTTTTAGCCGATAATAACCTGAACAACCCGGAAACTATTTTATCAGTTAACTATGATGGCATAAACAGCCAGAACTACGGCGGCACCACTTATATTATTAACGCAGCTGTAAACGGCGCCATGACACCCGCATTATACGGCATCCCCAATGGAGGCTGGGGTGGTAACCGCAGCACCAAAATGCTTCCGCAATTATTTGCCGATCAAAGCGGTAACACCGATAAACGCGCCATGTTTTACGGTACCAAGCAGGATATTGATGATGTAAATACGTTTACCGACGGTTTGGCCGTAGTTAAATTTAAAAACATCACATCGGGCGGTGCTACGGCAGCATCATCAAACGGAACCTTCTGCTCAACAGATTTCCCGCTTTTCCGTTTAGCCGAAATGTACCTGGTGTACGCCGAGGCTACTTTGCGTAGTGGCGGTAGTACCTCTGGGGCCCTAAACTATGTAAACCTACTGCGTGCCCGTGCCTATGGCAATACATCGGGAAACTTAACCTCAATTACATTAAGCGATGTTTTAAACGAACGTGGCCGCGAGTTGTATTGGGAAGGTTTCAGGCGTACAGACCTGATCCGTTATGGTATGTTTACCGGGTCAAATTACGTATGGCCCTGGAAAGGCGGAGTTAAAGCAGGTAAAGGAGTTGAAAGCTTCAGAACTTTATACCCGATACCATCGAGCGATATTACCAATAACACTAACCTGATCCAGAACACCGGTTATTAAGCTATAGCAAAGGGGCTTATTGCCCCTTTGCCTAACCAATTGATAAACCAATAAATACAAAAAAATGAAAACGGTTTTTACAAAGTATTTACAGCTGGCTACAGGTATGATGCTCCTGTTGGCGGCCTGCAAAAAGGATGAACAGATCATATCTGTTGATAGCAGCAAAACAAAAGCAGCTGTGCTTACGGCATCCACAACCACACCGGCATTAGTTAAAGCAAATTTATCAGCTACGGCAGTTACCTTTACCGCTACGGCTCCCTCCTACGGCTATACTGCCGCGGTGAGCAATGTTTTGCAGTTTGATACCAAGGGCGATAATTTTGCAACGCCAAAAAAGGAAGTTGCATTAGGGGCCAATGTACTATCGCAAGCATTCTCGGTGCAAGATCTGAACAACGTATTATTAGGCATGGGTATTTCAGCAGGTACCAGCACCCAGGTTGAAGTCCGTTTAAAATCATCATTAAGCGCAACAGCGGGTATTGTGTACTCAAACGTGGTCACCTTAACAGCTACCCCATTCGCACTGGCATCTTATGTGTATGTTCCTGGCGCATACCAGGGTTGGACCCCGGCTACTGCAGATAGTTTGCAATCGGCCACAGGCAACGGTATTTTTACAGGCATCATTAATTTTACCGGTAGCGATCAGCATTTTAAAATCACAACAGCCAAAAACTTCAATGTTGCATACGGCAATGCAGGCAGCGGTTTGATAAGTACTACGGGCGGCGATATCCTCGCTCCTACCAAAACTACAGTTGATCCTAACTTCAATATCAAATCAAACCTCGTTACGGTCGACCTTAATCAAGGTACCATCGCCTTTACACAAGTGCAATGGAGTATTGTTGGCGATGCCACACCTAACGGCTGGCCAAATGGCAGCGGTGTTCAAAGCGATACCGACCTTAAATTTAACAATGGCACGCAAACCTGGTCGGGCGTGGTAGCCCTCACGGTTGGCGCATTAAAGTTCAGGTTAAATCACGATTGGGGAACAAGCTATGGCTCATTAACCAATAATGGCACACTTGATACTCAAAACGGAAACAATATTCCCATTACGGTAGCAGGTAATTATTTAATCACACTGGATATCAGTAAGCTGGCTTACACTATAACAAAGCAATAATTAATAACTGACCTTATTCCTGCCCGCCCTGATAAGCGGGCAGGTTATTGCTACATCACGATCGTTTTTTGGTTAATTTTAAATGATCATCATTAAACAACACATTGACTATGAATATCAAATCCTGCTTTTTAATTCCCTTTGCCTTACTTGCCAATTGTTTAACGTTTGCACAAACCAGTCCGGTTAAAAGTGTGGGTAACATTACCAGTGTAGCCATTGAAGGGCAGCAGGTAAATATTACAACCGATAATGCCTTCGCTACTATAGCGGTTTACGCTCCAAACGTGATCAGGGTAAGGATAGATAAACAAAAGCTGGCTCCCGATTTTTCGTACGCAGTTATCGCGCAAGCACAAAAAACTCAAACCAACATTACCCAAAACACCAACGAGGTTAACGTGGTAACCGACTCGCTGAAGGTTACCATTACCAAATCGCCTTTCGCTATTACGTTTTATACGCCCGACGGCAAAATCATCAACCAGGACGAAACCGGTTTAACCACATCATGGGTAAATGAATCCGTTACTACCTATAAAAAAATGCAGGATGGCGAACGCTTCGTGGGTTTAGGAGAAAAAACCGGGAACCTCGACCGTAAAGGCAGTGGGTATACCAACTGGAATACCGATGCCTTTGGCTACAGTGCCGGGCAAGATCCTATCTATTCTACCATTCCCTTTTATATCGGCATTCACCACCAGGTTAACTACGGTATATTTCTGGATAATACCTACCAAAGCGATTTTAACTTCGGCGCCAGTAATAACCGCTTTTCGTTTTTTGGCGCACGCGGCGGCGAGATGAATTATTACTTCATCTACAACAAGCGTATTGCCGATATTATTACATCTTATACAGCACTAACCGGCCGCATGAAAATGCCGCCGCTATGGAGTTTGGGCTACCAGCAAAACCGCTACAGCTATTATCCCGAAACTGAAGTTTTTCGCATAGCGCAAACCCTGCGCGAAAAGAAGATTCCGGCAGACGGCATTACCCTGGATATCCATTACATGGACCATTACAAGGTATTTACCTGGGATAAAGACCGCTTCCCCGACCCTAAAAAAATGAACGACAAGCTCAAAGATATGGGCTTTAAACTCACCGTGATTGTTGACCCTGGCGTAAAAATTGAAAAGGGATACGGCACCTACGAACGTGGCCTAACGGCTAATATTTTTGCCAAATATCCCGACAGCACCAATTACAGCGGCGAAGTATGGCCGGGCTGGTGCCATTTTCCCGATTTTACAAACCCTAAAACCCGCACCTGGTGGGCGCAGGAAATGAAGACGTACGGTGCCGACGGCATTAGCGGCATTTGGAACGACATGAACGAAATAGCCAGTTGGGGGCAGAAAATGCCTGATAACATCATTTTTGATTACGATGGTAAAAAGGCATCGCACCTGCAAACCCATAATGTGTACGGCATGCAAATGGCCCGTTCAAGTTACGAAGGTGCCAAGGAAGCTTTTGGCAAACGCCCGTTTATTTTAACTCGTGCGGGTTATGCAGGGCTGCAACGCTATACAGCCATCTGGACAGGCGATAACCGGTCCGAAGATAGCCACATGCTGGCGGGGGTGCGTTTACTCAACAGCTTAGGTTTAAGCGGTGTAGCCTTCACCGGGATGGACATTGGCGGCTTTACAGGCAACCCCTCAATATCGCTTTTTGCCCGCTGGATCCAGATCGGGGCGTTTAATCCCTACTTCCGTAACCATACGGCGGTGAACACCAAATCGGCCGAGCCCTGGACGTTTGGCGAAGAAGTGCTGGAAATATCCAGAAACTACATCAACCTGCGCTATAAGCTGATGCCTTATTTATACTCGGCATTTTACGAAGCTACCCAAAACGGGCAACCGCTGATGCGCTCATTGGCTATCGATTACACCTTTGATGCCAATATTTATAACGAACAATTTCAAAACCAATACCTTTTTGGCAGCGCATTCCTGGTAGCTCCATTTGAGGGCGATGCCAAGTTTGGCAAAGTTTATTTCCCGGCAGGTAAATGGTATGATCTGTACAACGGCGAAGTACAAAATGGCGGTCAGCAAAAAATTATCCAGTTATCGCAAAGCAAGCTTCCTGTTTATGTAAAGGAGAGCAGCATCATCCCCATGCAGTCGTTAGTTCAAACTACAGCCCAAAAACCAACCGACACGCTCACTATCCATGTGTACCAGGGTGCGGTTAAAAACACCTACGTGTATTACGAGGATGACGGCGAAAGCTATAACTACGAGCATGGCGATTTTTACAAACGCGCCATTACTTATGATGCGGCTAAGAATACTATCGTTTTCGCCAAAGCGGAAGGAACCTTAACATCAAAATTCAAGAACATTAAACTGATGTTGCATGGGTTTGCTAACAGCACATCGTTTAAAATGAACGGAGCTAAAATGAGTATCACCGACGATTTTGTATCCTTCTTAACGCCTATTTCCAAATTTGATCCACAGGGAAATGCAAACACCGCCGAGGGTGAGAAAGTAAAAAGTATAGTGATCAAAAACATTAACGATCAGTTTTCAATAAACTTCTAAATAGATCAAAATGAAATTACGCCTGTCAGTTGCCTTGCTCTTCATGTTCGTTACCGCGAGCGCTATCGCCCAGATCCCGGCATTAGAACGTGTTGAACCCGCCTTTTGGTGGGTGGGGATGAAGAACCCTAAGTTGCAGCTGATTGTACATGGCAACCAGATAGCCAGCCGCTCGGTAAAGCTGAATTATCCCGGGGTACGGCTGGCGCAGGTTCACCAGGTAGAAAATTCTAATTACCTGTTTTTAGATATTGAAATATCCGCTACAGCGAAACCGGGTTTATTTACCATCGCGTTTGCTAAAGCAGGCACTAAAAACATTGAATACCAGTACGAGTTAAAGGAGCGTAACCGCTCCCCTAACCGGGCGCAGGGTGTTACCAGCAAAGACCTGATTTACCTCATTATGCCCGACAGGTTCTCGAACGGCGATCCGTCAAACGACAGCAAGCCCGGTATGTTGGAAACTGCTGTAAACCGCGATTCTATCTATTACCGCCATGGCGGAGATATCCAGGGGGTAATGAATCACCTGGATTATTTGAAAGACTTAGGCGTAACCACCATTTGGCTAACGCCCGAAATTGAGAACGATGAGCCCCAGGCATCATACCACGGTTACGCCGTTACCGATCATTATAAAACCGACCCGCGCTACGGCAACAACCAACTGTATAAACAGTATGTAGAAAAATGCCATGCCATAGGCTTAAAGGTAATTAAAGACCTGGTGCATAACCACGTAGGTACCGAGCATTGGTTTATTAAAGATATGCCGATGAAAAGCTGGGTGCATCAGTGGCCAACGTACACCCAGTCGAACTTTAGGGATGCCGCCGTAATGGATCCGCATGCCTCGCCAGTGGACCGTAAAACTATGCTCGACGGCTGGTTTGACCACCGCATGGCGGATATGAACGAAAGCAACCCCTACGTACAGAATTACCTTACTCAAAACCACATCTGGTGGATAGAGTACGCCGGGGTTGATGGCTTCCGTTTGGATACTTACCCTTATAATGATGCGGCTTACATGGCCGATTGGGCCCGCAAAATAAAAGCCGAGTTTCCGCACTTCTCCATCTTTGGCGAAACGCTGGTATGGTCGGTACCTAACCAGGCTTACTTTACGCAGGGCAATACCGTAAACCGTGGCTTTGATACGCATTTGCCCGGCATTACGGACGGGCAAATCAAAGACGGCATTTTTGAGGCCTTAAACGGAAAAGACGGCTGGACAGATGGTGTAAACAGGCTCTACTCCATTTTGGCGCAGGATTTTTTATACCAGGATGCCACCCGCAACGTGGTATTTTTGGATAACCACGATATGAGCCGCTTTTACTCGATGGTAAACGAGGATTTTAGCAAGTTTAAAGCCGGCATGGCTTTACTGCTTACCATGCGCGGCATCCCACAGCTATATTATGGTGACGAGATATTGATGAAAAACTTTTCTAACCCGGATGGTTTGGTGAGGCTTGATTTTCCGGGTGGCTGGGCTGGCGATAAAAGCAACAAGTTTACGCAAGATGGCCGTACCGGTAAGGAGAACGAAGCCTTTAACTACGTAAGGGCCCTGGCTAACTTCCGTAAGCAATCAAGTGCCCTGCAAACCGGCAAGCTGATGCAATATATCCCCGCCAAGGGCATCTATGTATACTTCAGGTACGATGCGCAGCAAACCGTCATGGTGGCTTACAACAGCAATGCCAAAGATGAAACCCTGAATACCGAACGCTTTGCCGAACGTACCAAGGGCTTTACGGCAGGTATTAATGTAACGACCAGCCAGCAATTGGCGTCTATACAAAATATCAGCATACCAGCTAAAACCACACTGGTAATTGAGCTGAAAAAATAATCCGCCGCGTTTGCAATGCCCCGGACGTTTGTTTGAATACCATTTATTGAACCAACAATGAAAAATATTGTAGAGCGGCCCAGGCTCAGCACCTGGCAAATTTTTGACATGAGCTTCGGGTTTCTGGGTATCCAATTCGGGTTCGCGTTGCAAAACGGCAATGCATCAAGCATGCTCCAGATTTTTGGTGCCAATGTAGAACACTTGTCGCTTTTCTGGCTGGCAGCGCCCATCACCGGGATGATCGTTCAACCCATTATTGGCCATTACAGCGATGGCACCTGGAATAAAATGGGCCGCCGCAAGCCCTATTTTTTAGTGGGCGGCATTTTAGCAGCGCTCGCTTTGGTATTTATGCCCAATGCCTCTTTATTGTTGGTGCTATCCCCTATTATGGTTGGCGCGGGTGTGCTCATGATGATGGATGCCTCCTTCAACGTAGCGATGGAACCCTTCAGGGCGCTCATTGCGGATAACCTGCCCGATAGCCAGCGCGGGCAGGGCTTTGCCATGCAAACGTTTTTAATAGGCGTGGGTGCGGTAGCAGGTTCATGCCTGCCTTATGTATTGTACAAATATGTTGGCGTTGCCGAAACTGCCGTACCAGGCCATGTGCCCGATAATAAGACCTACTCGTTCTATATTGGTGCGGCGGTGCTCATGGGAAGTTTACTGTACACCATCTTCACTACTAAAGAGTATTCGCCGGCGGAGTACGCCGCTTTCCATCCCGAAGAGGGCAAAGAACCATCCAAAGGCATTTTATCCATCCTAACCGATTTCGGTAACATGCCCAAAACCATGAAACAACTGGGGCTGGTACAATTTTTCTCCTGGTTCGCGCTGTTTTCTATGTGGGTATTTGCCGCGCCTGCCATAGCACAGCATGTTTATCATGTGGGCCTGCACGATACCTCGTCGGCCAAATTTGCCGATGCCGGTAACTGGGTGGGCATTTGCTTTGGTATTTATAACGGCGTTTCGGCCATCTATGCGCTGATGCTGCCTGCCATAGCGAGGGCCACCAGCCGTAAGGCAGCGCATTCGTTTTCGTTAGTAGCGGGGGGCCTGGGTTTACTATCCATCTTCTTTATCCAAAACCCCACTATGCTCATCCTGCCTATGGTGGGTATCGGCCTGGCCTGGGGCAGTATTTTGGCTATGCCTTACGCCATCCTGGCCGGCTCCATCCCCGCTAAAAAGATGGGCGTTTACATGGGCATCTTCAACTTCTTCATCACCTTCCCGCAAATTGTCAACGGCTTTTTTGGCGGCTGGATAGTGAAAAACATCTTCGGCGGACAGGCTATTTACGCCATTGTGCTGGCTGGTGTATGTATGTTTTGCGCGGCGCTTTCGGTATGGTATGTGCAGGACAATCAAGATTTACCCTTGCGGGGAGAGCAGAGCATTGCCGCTAACCCGGCGGTAAGCCAGGGCGAATATGCCGGAACAGTAAAATAACTTTCAAACTCCAATAAAAACCATGTAAACCATGAGAAAAATATACCTGATCCTGGTGGCTGTAGCCATCATGGCTAATATGGCCTGCAGCAAGAAGAGCGACCTGACGGATAGCGCAACCAACCCCGTAACTACCATCACTAACGGAAAAGACTTACCCACCGGTGCTGTAGACGGCGTTACCTACATTAACTCGGGCACATCCGTGATATTCAATTTGTATGCGCCGGGCAAAAAAACGGTATCGGTAATTGGCGAGTTTAATAACTGGCAGCCCTCAGCCATGAATCAAACCACGGATGGTACCCGATGGTGGATACAGGTAGATAATTTAGATGCCAGTAAAGAATATGCCTACCAATACCTGGTTGATGGCACCCTAAAAGTGGCCGACCCTTATTGCGAAAAAATCCTCGACCCGGCCAACGATCAGTACATCACAGCGGATGTATACCCTAACCTTAAAGCCTATCCAAGCGGCCAAACCGGTATTGTGAGCGTGTTGCAGGCTAACCCCACTCCTTACACCTGGAAAAATACAAGCTTTACCCGCCCGGATAAAAAGAACCTGGTGATTTACGAGCTGCACGTGCGCGATTTTATTGCCGCCCACAACTACAAAACGCTTAAAGATACCCTGAACTACCTTAGTAATTTGGGCGTGAATGCCGTAGAACTGATGCCCATTAACGAGTTTGAGGGTAACGATTCCTGGGGATATAACCCATCATTTTACTTTGCGCCCGATAAATATTATGGCACCCGTAACGATCTGAAGGCTTTTATTGACGAATGCCACTCGCGTGGGATAGCCGTTATTATGGATATGGTGCTGAACCACTCGTTCGGGCAATCGCCCATGGTACAGTTGTACTTTGATCAGGCTGCGCAGAAGCCGCTGGCCAGCAGCCCATGGTTTAATGTTGACCCAACACACCCTTACAACGTGGGTTACCAGTTTAATCACGAAAGTGCCGCCACCAAATACTTCGCTAAAAATGTAATGCAGTTTTGGATGAAGAATTATAAGATTGACGGATACCGTTTTGACCTGGCCAAGGGTTTCACTCAAAAAAACTCCGGCACAGCCGACGCGAATGTTGCCGCCTGGACCGCCTATGATGCCAGCCGCGTAGCGATATGGAAAGACTATAACAGTTTTATTAAAAGTGTTGACAATAATAACTTTTACGTGATACTGGAAAACTTTGCTACAGACCAGGAGGAGAAAGAGGAAGCCGACAACGGCATGATGCAGTGGAACAACCTGAACTATAGCTTTAACGAAGGCACCATGGGCTGGGTTCCCACGTCGGACCTGACGCGCATGTTCTTCAATTCGCACACGTTTACGCAGCCGGACAACATTGTAACCTACATGGAAAGCCATGACGAGGAACGCCTGATGTTTAAAAACGAAACTTACGGCAATACCGGCGGCGCCAACGGCTATAACGTGCGCGACCTGGCAACAGGCCTTAAGCGCCAGGAATTGGCCGCAGCCTTTATGCTGACCGCCCCCGGCCCCAAAATGATGTGGGAGTTTGGCGAACGCGGCTACGACATCAGCATCGATAACGGCGGTCGCCTCGGCGATAAACCCGCCCACTGGGAATACATGAGCGACCCTTTACGTAAAAAACTGTACAACGCTTACGCCAGGCTAATCAAAATGAAGATCAAAAACCCGGTATTCAGCACATCCAACGTGCAATACGTAGCTACAGGCTTTGTAAGATCAACCACCCTGCAAGCCACAGGTGTTAATGTAGAGCTAGTTGGCAATTTTGATGTGAACCCGCAAACGTCCGCTGTAACTTTTCCGGCCGCAGGTGTTTATTATGATTACATGACAGGGACTGCGGTTAATATACCAACGGTGACTTATACCTTGACATTGGCGCCAGGGGAATATCATATTTATAGTTCGGTGGCGTTGAATTAGCGGGTGGGGGATTTGAGGGTGAGGGGTGTAAGCTATTGGCGCAGAAAGAATTTATTGATTAAGAGGATGTGCTCACAAGCACCGGGAAGTAAGTAACCGTTTTTCAATATAATCGATCTCCCTCTCTCAGTACTTTTCCTGTACCATCGAAAAGATAATAATGATCAGTCCTTGCCGACCAGTTCAGCTTGGGGTCTACGGGCGGAAAAATTGGGGCTGTTTCACCATGCGGCGTTGTGATGGAATGGTAGCGTAATAGCACCATGTTACCAGAATATATCGTCCATTGTGATGTGTCGTCTGGCTCACTGGCATAAAAGCTAATTGATTGAGTAGAATCCACATCGGCCAATTCCGGCAATGACCTTTTCAGAGATCGTGTTGAACTATAGGGTGAATGATAGGCTTCAAAGGGGAAGCCTATGTGTGCCTTTGGAACGTTTCTGTAATATTTGAGCACGAAATTATTGCCTTCAAAGTAGTGATCGATCAATGCGGCATATTGAACCAGCATCCCCACGTCTTTCATAGATGCCATGTCGATATTTGCATATATGACAGCATTTGAAGGCATCTTACTGGTTTTTAATATGCAGGAATATACATTTTCGTACTGAAGTTTTTTTTGAATGCTAAAATGCTGCCTAAGTATTCCAAGTGTGTAGGGATAGTAATAATGCCATCTAAAAGTCGATATTGGCTCGTCGGCATTATGGTCATCAATATATTTGAAAATAGCCGCCTTCAATGAGTTAACATTTAGCAGCTCCTTATTTGGTATATTTTCGTTTCCTGCGGCTGCTTCTATAAATTTGTTAATTCCCATATCGTAACTTATTTTATTATTTATTGTCCAGGGAAGCTTGGTGGGACACATATTCCGGGAAGTAACTTTGATTGTGTCGTTTCGCTTAGAAATAATATCAACCTCGCAAAAAGTTAAATAATCCATAATATCCATTTTGATAACTGTTTTTGCTACTGCTTCATCAATTATTGTTTGCGAAATGAGTTTGTCAAAATCCGGTGCCTCACTGATCGGAATTTTTGCACCACTTTTCAATTCTGAGATCAAGCGCTTGGGGTTCAGATCAAAAGTTGACGAATTGATACCTGTCTTGGTATGGGTTATGCAATTCAACAGATCACCAACATCTGCGGGGGGCAATATTCCCAAAAGCTTGTAAGTGGTGTTCTTTTGCGCTTGCAAACCAAAACCACTACTGTCTTTAATTGTCCTGAAGCTTTTCCATTGACCTGCTTCAGACACAATCTCGAAGCTTTCGCTATTTCCGGTACGCATTCCGGCTACTGTGGTTTGCACTGTAATCTTCTTAATCTGTTCAATCGAAAGTTTGACTTGCCCCCAAGTCAACATGGAAATCAGGTTCACGGCAACAAAAGCTAAAGCAGAGCTCGATCGGTTCATGCTTAAAGTTAACACAATTCTGATTTATTTTAATGATATATAGTTAGCAAATAGAAATATCTTTATAAAATATTTCTTTTAACATTCCCATTCCTAAATATATAATAACCGGCTTACATGTCAAAAATACAAAATCCCCGCTGCCGCAAGGGTCTCCCTTGTGGCCCGAATGCTAAGTATACGTTATACTTTCAGGCGAATGACTATATAATTTAACTTTCACCCCCCCCCCTTTCGCCCCGGCATAATCGCGTGTGCTGACATACAGTAATCGTAGTCATCTTCTACAAAAAATCAAAATACAACAACCTCACAAACAAATCTATCCAAAACATAGTCGCAGAAACTACAAAATACAATTCTTCTGGATTTTTGAATTTTCAATTACGACTTACCTATTAAAAATACAAAATTGCGGAAATGTATTATAACATCGCGGATTTGCATATTCAATACTTAGCATATGGACCAAAAGGGAGGACCCTTACGGTGGCGGGGTATTTTGAGTAAACAACCGGTGTGGTATTTATCACTGAATATTAAATCGCGATGAATGAGACCAGTAGTCAATTGTATCAGCAGTCAATTGAGGCGAATAAGCCGCCCGGTTCAAAAACCTAAAGTAAAGTTATTTATTAAAATCCTGTGCAACCACGCTTTGGATGTGTTTAATTATAGCGGAAGGGATTTTTACAGGCAGGTTTAACAGGCCTTTCCCTGTTTCAGCAGCTTTTTTTGTTTGTCCTGTATCCCGATAAAAAACATACAGTGCATATCTATTCCTGAAACGGTTGGGTACCATATTAATTCCCTGGATATAGGCTGCTTCTGCCAGTGAAAACTCGTGTAAAAGGTAATAACATTCACCTAATTGCATGTAGTTATCTGCTATGGAAAGATGTTCTCCGGCTTGTTTTAATATCATGACCGCCAATTTTGTTTTATTGCTATAGGCTAACTGTTTGCCGAAATAGGAAAGGTAATCTCCATCATGATTTAAAACGGGATACAGGGATTGCAGTTTATTCAGGGCTGCCGCTCTGAATCCCGATTTTACAAGCATCCTACTTTCCTCATAGGTTTGATATACCCTGTAGTGATATAATCGCCTTGTCCCATCTGAAAAAATAAGCAGACCGGATAACATGCTGGCATAGACCAACTGAAACCCCCTGTTGAATTTGGGAAACCGGAGCCGGTAAAGCAAGATGCTGACTGCCGTAACAAGGCAGCAAACAGCCCATAAATTCTCCAATACATGCGTAAAACATGCAGCAATTGAAATGGTTAAGCAAGAGATAAAGGCGAGTTCGAAAATCAAACCGGCCCCGGCTTCAAAAGATAGCGCGGACTTGATGGCCACAAAAAGGAAATAACAGTGGCCGGATACCAATACACAGCCAAATACCCCTAATTCCAGTATCACCTGCCAGTAATCGTTGAAGGCAAAACGGGTATTATCTGCCAGAAGCAACTCCTTATTTGAATAATGGCCCGTAGCGAAATAAGCTGCCTGGTATTCCAGATATACTTTCTTGAACCCACTCCAGCCAACGCCTTGTAAAAAATGATCCCGCCAGATGGATAGAGATATTTTATAGATCAGTAACCTGCCGAGTGAAGAATCTGATTTAAGCTGAATAACGCCAATAGCGAGGATGAAGACGATAACTAACCCCATCCACAAAATTCTCCTTTTATGATCGCAGAAATACCTGATGGCAATCAGCCATAGGCTGATAACAAAGCCAAGGAAAAAAGCGCGGCTGCCACAAAATGCAGAAATACACATGCCGGATAAACAAAAAACGATTGGCAGCAGTTGCCTTTTGTTTTTGATAGGATTCAATGGATAGGTTTATCGTGATTATTCCACTTCTTTTGCAAATCGAAATTCTAATGGCAAGAGAGGTAAATGGAGGCAGTTTGTTCCCTAACCTCCCTTTTCTTTTACCTTAACAAGTCCATTCCCTAATACATCACATATCCGGTATTAACCGGTGCAAGCAAAATGCAGTTGACCGAATCGGTCTTTCCCTTGAAGAAATTCAGCATATTAAGGAGCGAGTTCATCGATTGGTCGTATGAATCCTGCCTCCTGGCATACATCTCTTTTGTTTTTTCATCGGGCTTATAATTCTTATCTTCCCAACCCGTCATAAAACCGCAGCCGTCCCTGTTATAGATGATTACCGGTAAAATATACTCGCTGTTACAGATCTTAGGCAATTGATTGATCCGGGGTGCCTTTTTATTGATTGATTCAAAAGCGCTCATCAGTGCATCCTTAATAAATATCGGCGTCTTGGCTGTATAATCAATATTGGTGAATTCCCCGTTCTTGTTTATGGTGAACCTGATGAATACGCAACCGCACCAGCAATGGTCTTTTACAGAATCGGCTTGTGGGTGATAATAATCAATCACAGCATCTCCAATATCATTTAAAGTTTTTATCACGATATCTTTAGATGGCGTTGTCTGCGCATTTGCAGAAAGAATAAAAAACCAAACAGGGAATAATATAAATAGCTTTTTCATATCGTATTTATTATGGGCAAGGTGTACCGTGTAATCCCGTACGTTGCATTTCAGAATCAAAATCCCTTGTTCCTTCAGTGAGATCTTTAGCTTTCAAAAGGTCGGCATATTCTGTGGGGTTCTTAGTAGCAAAATCTTTAAGACCACCAAATGCCAAAGCATTCGCATTTTCGGTATCTGTTCCGAAGGCATCATGGAGCATTGTTGCGATATCGGAAATATAGTCACGGGCCAAATCAGCATGTTGCTTTAGCTGATTATTATAATCAATCTTCTTGTAATCCAAATAGGCATGGATAATTTCATGAATAATGATTGATGCTTTATAATCTTGCGAAGCGTCACTTGGCAGAACATCAGGATTTATACGAATCTCCATGTTAACCGTTGTGCTGTTAGCCCCACTTGTGACTATCGTAATAGCAGGAGCTCCGTTAGTGTTTGTACTTGAAACAAAATGTAGGTTTGTCTTATCGTTTTTATTAAACACGTCCTGGAGGATCTTACTAATGTTGTTGGATATATTTTTATCCATAAGCTTATTGACCACGGAACCATTACATCCTGTCAGGTCATTGGTTACGGTAGGGGGCGGGGAGGAGGGGGTACCACCACCAATAACACCACCATTATCGCCATCACCAGGATCTTGAGGCTGGGGATCTGGTGGATTAGATCCGTCGTCATAACAATAATCATAACATTCCTCGTATCCGCTGTCGACATCAACGCAATCTTCTACGCCGTCAATAGTGATACAATTTGTATTGTACGCTTCTTCACATACCGGGAAGCAGTGTATATCCATTGTCTTAATGGTGGATTGAATCGTTTTATTGCTGCCGCCTGATTGAAGTAGCCTTATGTTATAACGGGCTACCTTTTTGCCACCGGACATCCTTAACAAATACTTAGGCGTACTGTTCCAGTTTCTGTACTCGATGTACCCGCTAAAATCAGATGAAATATGGTTAAGCCAATTGTCACTGGCATCATTCTCGTGCCGTAATAAATAAGCCTTGTCAGGGAAGTAGGTAACGATCTCCTTCTCCACGCTTTTGGTATTTACATTCTGGAAAATGATCAATCGTGTGAGTATAGCCCTTGCAACCGATGCATCCGGTTTTAATTTTACGCTGTCACCGGGAAAATCATGTAAACTGATAGTCCTATTGCTTACGATTAAGGGTACTTCCACGACATTAAATTGCTTCATCGTGTAGGCTTTTGCCTGTTTCCAATAAGTGAAACCGGTAGGGTTGGGATTGCGGGCTGAATCAATGCTGGCCAGTTTAATTGTGCTCGATGCGGACTGGGTTGAGTTTTCAAAGAAGGTTTTGGCTTCCTTAACACCGAAACCGCTTGGCGCACTTGGATACTCCTCATCATTGAGCAGGCTTTTCCTGCAAGCCACGATCAGAAACAATAAGCACAAAGAAATAATAAGTAAAAACTTTTTTTTCATAGGGTAATAAGAATAAAGGTTAATGTAAATGGTTTAATACTTAGAGGAGTGATGCAAATATAGAAATAATAAAATACATTGTATATGATTATTAAAAATATAAAACCTGCTTTTGATTATCTTTTGGACAAATTGTAGTTCTATTTTCAGTTACGATGCTGTTCCATACAGGCATTCGATAGAAATTGTTTACTGTATCAATTGGGTATAATTGAACAGGCGGTAGTTAGCGTGATGGCGACCGATTAGCTGAATGACCGGGAATTTGATACCCGATGGTCTGTATAAATCTTTTTATCCAATTTGAGCATTACCTATGCTGCCCCCTACGTTGTCGCAAGGATGCCCCTTGTGGCCCGAATGCTAAGTTTATCTGAAGCTTTTTGGTTGACGAACTATGTAGTTTAAGTTTCACCTCCCCTTTCTCCCCAGCATAGTCGTATGTGCTACGGTACAGATAATTGTAGTCATTTTCTACAATTATCAAACACATCTATCCAAAACAACTGTTGCAGAACTCACAAATTAAAGTCCTTCTGGATTTTCGAATTTATAATTACAACTTACCTATTAAAACAAAAAAATGCTCAATATATGATAACATCCCGAATTTGCATATTCAATACTTAGCATACGGACCACAAGGGAGACCCTTGCGGTAGCGGGGGTATTTATCCAATACTGACTTGCATTTTTACCT
Organism: Mucilaginibacter paludis DSM 18603; assembly: GCF_000166195.2. NCBI lineage: Bacteria > Pseudomonadati > Bacteroidota > Sphingobacteriia > Sphingobacteriales > Sphingobacteriaceae > Mucilaginibacter > Mucilaginibacter paludis. The sequence goes on along the minus strand of NZ_CM001403.1, from coordinate 7,658,925 downwards.
AATTCAAAGCAAGCCCATATAAATTTTTTATTTAAATTACAGGCTTACTGTATTACATGTCTGCACCTATTCTAACTTCACAAATTTCTGATCAACATAAACTATTAGGCCTTGATCATCTTAGGGCTTTGGCCATAACTTATGTCTTACTTTTTCATTACCAGATGTTCGGACATCCTGATTGGGTAAATACGATTGGTGAGTTCGGGTGGACGGGCGTTGATTTATTTTTTGTTCTAAGCGGCTTTTTGATAGCCGGACAGTTATTTAGCACTATAGCTGAAGGGAAAGCTCTTTCGATGCGCGTATTTTTTATCAAGCGCTTTTTTCGCATAATCCCTCCCTACCTTATTATGGTTGGAGTTTATTTCGTATTCCCAGTGCTAAGAGAACGGGAACAAATGGCACCATTATGGCGGTATCTTACTTTTACCCTGAATTTCGATTTGGACCTGAAGCACACCGGCACTTTTACACATGCATGGTCACTGTGCGTAGAGGAACAGTTTTATCTCATTTTGCCTTTAATCATTTTACTATTCAAGTATTTAAACATCGGCAAAAAAGGCATCTACCTTTTATTGGTTTTATTCTTAGGCGGCTTTATGATCAGATATGTGAATTGGACGCATTTTATTGAGCCAAACCTGCAGTCAGATGATTTTACAATTCTATTTTATAAAGTGATTTATTACCCCCCCCTACGCTGCCGCAAGGGTCTCCCTTGTGGCCCACATGCTAAGTATACGTTATGTTTTTGTAGCCGGAAAGAATGAATACAGAGTTTTTGGCAATTAGTGATACAGAACATTCGGCAAGAATGTTGTCGGGAAATCGGCAAGAATGAATGCAGAGCTCTGTCAAAAGTATGGTATTAGTTTTTAGGATTCAAAGGAAGTTTTTCTGTTCTGTAAACGGTAACTATCACCGGATAGATTAACCACTTCGCATTTAAAAAGCCCACATGCTGGTGCGCGCGTTCCCCTTATAATAAAATGTAAGCAGTTTCGCGTTATGGATTGCAGCGTATATTGCGACTTGCTGTCGGAGAGTAAAGTAAACCCAATGCTTGCCGCAAGTCTCCCGTGTGAATTAAGGCGCATACCCGCCGACAAGTTCATTGATGCATACACCTCTCATGCCATAAAATTAAGCTTGATTGACTGTAGCATAATTGTAACAATTCATCTTGAAAATAGCATAAATTACTGCTTGATTAAATATAAATAAAAAAGCCATTTCGATTAAAAATCGCTTTTTCGCTTCAACTAAGTTGTTTTGAAAGACCGATAAGGTCCAGGCGTCGAACTCTTTTATTGAGGACGTGAAGAAAATAGTGGCATTAAAAGATGATTAGCTGTCCTGAGCTATTACAAGAAATATTTATCTTTATTGTAATAGCTAAATTTAATTAGATGCCCTTTTTCAACTTCTTTAAGAAAGAAAAACAAGAGATAAAACAAAGTGACATTTTATTGGCAATGCCTATATTTAAGGATGATAGTAGGTATCAGCTTGATAAGGTTATTGATAATTTGAAAACATTTTGGAATTTGAATATTACAGACATTGCAGGAGATGATGAAGTAGCTTCCTTTAATATCAATGGAGAATCAATAGCGTTAGCAAACATGCCTGTGCCAGTACCAAATGGGGATATAGAAGGAACAGCTCAATATGCCTATAATTGGCCTTCAGCGTTAGAAGATTTAGACGGACATACCGGACATGCAATAGTATCGATTATGGCTGGACAAAAGTCCCCGGTAGAAAGATTTTAAATATTAAGTCAAGTTTTGAGTTCAATTTTAATGACTTCCAGTGCAGTTGCGGTATACCAAGGAAGTCAATCGCTACTTATTCCTCGCAAACAATATCTGAGTCATATAGAAGAGATTAAAGAAAACGGTATTCCTGTTATGTTATGCATTTACATTGGACTAAGAAACACTACTGAGGGGAACTGTGCTTACAGTTACGGTTTAAAAGATTTTTAAAAGTCCGAAATTGAAATCCTTGATTCAAAATTAAGCTTAGAAGATTTATTTGATTTCTTATTCAATATTATATCCTATGTAATTGATAATGATATTACTCTAAAAGATGGAGAAACGATAGGACTTACGGCAGAACAAAAAATATCTATTAAATTGTCGAAAGCACGATTTGTAGACGGAACTTCTATTAAGCTTGAGGTATGAGCATAAAAAAAGACCACATTGTTTTGTGATCTTTTATTTACAACTTAAGTAGTACCAAGTGACCCCTCAGGGATTCGAACCCTGGACCCAATGATTAAGAGTCATTTGCTCTACCAGCTGAGCTAAGGAGTCTGGTGTTTTTAAGGACCGCAAATATACGATATATTTTTTTCGTTAAAAGTTTTTTGTTAAATAATCATGTCAAACTCCAGGTACTGGCCTTGAATAGGCGTAAGCGCCTGAAGATGATTTGGTTTTATTTGTTCAGCACTTTTAATACCGTGCCGTACAGGATCTCGGTACCCAGGGCTAAGTCCTCGTCAGACGAATATTCCAGCGGATTATGGCTGATGCCGTCCTTGCAGCGGATAAAGATCATCCCGTAGTCGCAGGCGTAGGATAGCGCCAGGGCATCATGGAAAGGGCCGCTCATCAGTTCGGGTGCGTCCAGGCCAAGGGCTGCACACTCTTCCCCAATAATGGCCTTGATCCAGGGGGCACAATAGCGTGGAGCGCTGTTGGTGTCTTCGCTTACCTGGTAAGCTAACTGGTGTTTTTTGGCGGTTGCTGCTATCAGGTCTTTCAATTGTTGTTCGTAGGCGTTCCTTCGTTCAAGGTCGATATCGCGCAGGTCGAGCGTGAACACCACTTCTTCGGCAATAATATTTCGCGAAGCGGGGAAAACATCTATGGTGGCCACTGTGCCAACGGTTGGCGCTCCCGCAATTTGGGTAACTATCTTGTTGAGCCCTGTAATAATTTCGGCGGCTCCTAAAAGCGCGTCCTGCCGCAGGTGCATCGGTACCGAGCCGGTATGCCCTGCCATGCCTTTGAGCTTAATGATTAGCCACAGCGGCCCGGCTATGCCGGTTACAATTCCGATTGGCTTGTCTGACCTATCGAGTACCGGGCCTTGCTCAATATGGAGCTCTAAAAAGCAATAAATACTGCCGGGAGCATAAAGCGATTCGGAAAAGCGGGAAGGATCGCATCCAAAATCAATCAGGGCTTGCTCGCGCGTTACACCATCCTGGTCGGTGCGGAGCAACTCCCCTTCTTCCAGCCGGCCTAATATTCCTCTCGATCCAAATAAGCCTTTGTTAAACCTCCAGCCCTCTTCGTCGGCAAACGACACTATTTCAATGCTTCGCTCCGGCTTCATACCATTTTCTGTGAGAGTAGTAATGGCTTCTATGGCACATAAAACGCCTGCTACGCCGTCAAAACGGCCACCATAGGGTTGTGAGTCTAAATGCGAGCCCAGCATCAGCACGGGTAGTTTGGGCTTGCTGCCCTCAAGCCTGCCAATTAAATTGCCAAAATTATCTATCCGGGTTTGCATACCAGCGTCATGCATCCAGCTCGCGGCCAGTTCAAAGGCCTGCTTTTCTGCACCCGAATGAGCGGGTCGGCAGGTACCTGTTTCACCAATTTTACCAATCAGGCTCATCTCCCTAAAATGGAGGCTCAAACGTTGGGCGTTAATTTTCATCTCAATATTTATTCGTCTGGGTATAAACCCAAATAAACTGTTTTTTTATGTGATAACCAATATCCGGGCAAGCACCGGACAAAAAAACTGAGGCAATTAACGGGTGTATTTAAATTTCAATACATTGCCGGGGCTAACCTTGTCGCCTTCGTTGGAGATGTATAAATTATTTTGATTATCAAAGGTGATGCCTTCGGGTTGGATAAACAACGATGGGTTGATGGGATATACCGCTTTCACCTTAAAGCCGGCATCAGCAACTACCAATATTTTATTAACCGACGATAAGATATACCACTCGTTGGTGTTTTGATTTTTAGTTATAGCGGAAGGATGAAAAGCGATTTTTTTTGTGCCGGTTAAAGCTTCTATCTCTTTAACGTTGATATTGAACTGGCCGCTTTGTTTAACCGATCCATCGGGCAATAGCTTAAAGATGTAACCACTGCTGCTTTTGGCGGTATTATCATCACTGCAATGCTTGCACAGTACGTAAAGCTGGTTATTTTTTTCGTCGCCAAACAGCCCTTCATATTCGCCGGATGGTAAAATATAGTTCCACTTCTGTACATTTTTAATCTCGGGGTTTCTTAACCCATTAAACGGGAACACAAAGAAAACGCCGTCGCTTCTCAGCATCACTACCTGTTCGCCTAAAATGGTGATATCCTCGTAATCGCCTGCCTTACCGAACCTGGAGTGGTTTACTTTTGGGTCGCCTAAATGCATGTAATACACTTTGCCGTCTTCATCTTCTTCGGCATATAACGAATCGGGCTTGCCATGATGAAAAGCGATGCCCGATATTTCGTGCAGGCTCTCGGGCATATTGTACTTTACCGGCTTATTCAAATCATACCCCGGCGGACTGGTATAATTTGTTTTATCCATGCAAGAAAAACCAAAAAAAGCGATTGTTATACCCAAAAACAGGATAAACAATCCGTGCCTATCTTTTAATTTGTTAGCAGCAGTTATTGCTTTCATTCTACTTTATTCTTCAATAGTTGGTAAATCTGGCTCTGCGACTGAACAGTTTCATCCGCCCTTTCAATTTTTACGTTCTCCAGTTTTTCGTTCAGGCTAACGGCTTGCACATTATCCTTCAACTGTAAGTTAATAATCCCGGTCATCTCCGCATTAATGGCCTCGTTATAAACAGGGAAACAAACCTCAATCCTATGGTATATATTGCGGTTCATCCAATCAGCCGATCCCAGAAACATCTCGGGCTCGCCATTATTGTTAAATATAAACACCCGGCCATGTTCCAGGTAACGGTCAACAATCCGTTTCACGGTAATGTTTTCGCTCATGCCCTTTACGCCCGGAATAAGGCAACAAATGCTGCGGATAATCAACGCAACTTTAACTCCCGCCTGCGATGCTTCATACAGTTTACTAATCAGCACCCGTTCTTCCAGGTTGTTCATTTTTAACGTAATCTGTGCCGGTAAACCTTGTTTGGCGTAATCAATTTCGCGGTCAATCAATTCAATAAACCGGGTTTGCATATTAAACTGCGCTACCAGGATGTGGTTAAAGTTGATATGATTGCTTAACGATGGCTTTTCGCGCTTCACTAAAAACAGAAACAAAAGCTCCATCTCGCGCAGCAGGTTGGTGTTGGCTGTCAGCAGGATATGATCTGTATAAAACTGCGCCGTGGTTTCGTTAAAGTTGCCCGTTGCAAGCAGGCCCGCGTATTGCCTGCGGCTGCCGTTTTTTATTTTGATGAAAGCAATTTTGGCATGTACCTTATTCGCGGTAACGCTATAGGTAATTTTCACGCCGGCATCCTTCATTTTTTTGGCCCATTTCAGGTTGTTGGCTTCATCAAAGCGGGCCTTTAATTCAACTACTACGTTTACATTTTTGCCGTTTTTTGCCGCACTGATCAAGGCGTTAACAATCAGCGAGTTGCTGGCCACCCGGTAAAGTGTTACGTTAATTTCTTCAACATCCGGGTTGATAGCCGCCTCGTTAAAAAACCTTAGAATAGTATGATAGCTTTGGTATGGGGTATGAACGATCAGATCTTTTTTGTTGATGAGCGATACCAGTGTTTCGGCCTCTGTAATTTCGGATGATTTGAGCGGCTGCCAGGCCTGGTAGGATAAGCCCGGAAAATTTGCCGGGAAGGAACTGAAATCCTTCAGGTTATGATAAGATCCGCCTGTAGTTTTGGTAGCGTTGCCCAGGTCGAGTTGCTCGCTAACGTATTGTACCGTGCGCAACGGGATACCCGCCTGGTGTAAAAAACGCGTGGCTAAACCAAAATCCCTTTTGCTTAATTGTTCCTCAATTTCGGCAGATAAATCTCCCGAATATTCATCCTTTAAATCCAGTTCGGCATCACGGGTAACTTTAAAGCTATAACATCCTTTAATCAGCTTATCTTTAAAAAGGCTGTCCAGGTTAAACCGGATCACATCATCCAAAAAAACAACAAACAATTGCTCTTGATGCTTCAGGGTATAAAACCTGGGCATGCTATCCGAGGGGATATTTAACAAAACCATTTCCTCCTGGTTTTCCTGGTTTGCCAGATGCACCATAAAGTATAGCTTATTATTTTCCGGGAAGAACGGCTTTTTAGTACCCAACCACACAGGCTGCATAAATGCCAGTACCTGGGTGGTAAAATATTCGCGCACGCTTTGGTTTAAAAAATCGGGAATGGGTTCGTTATAAACCAGGTGGATGTTTTGCGCCTTTAACGATGGAATAATTTGCGTAGTTAAAATCTGCCCGAACCTGGATTGCTGGGCATCAATAATATCCCTTATCTGTTGCAATATCAGCGCGCGCTCGTTGCCATCAATAACGCTGCTATCCCCTATCCCAATTTTATGAAGCGCACGCAGCACGGGCATCCGCACCCGGTAAAACTCATCCAAGTTGGAAGAAAAGATGCCCAGAAATTTAATCCTGTCTAACAAAGGCACCTCGTTGTTGGCAGCCTGCTCCATTACCTGCGCGTTAAAGTGGAGCCAGCTTAGGTCTCTGTTAAAAAAACGGTATGGTTCCATTCAATTTATACGGCTGGGTGATGACTGAAAAATGTGGAGGCGATAATAAAAGCAGCTACCGAAAAGATTAAACCGAACATAAACACGTTATACGATATACGCAACAGCCGGTATTTTTTCCCCAGCACAACCCCTTGCGAATACACATCCTTAATAAGGCTACCATATAAAAAGTCTTCATCTTCCATCATCTTTCGCATCCCGTAGTTATAATCGTCCAGTGGCATTTTATAAAAATTACCAAAAAACAACAGGTTTACACTCTTATTATCTATGTCGGCCTTGTTAAACACCCCGCTGGGGATAGATGGCCGGGTTGAGAGGATAGCGAACGTCATGGCGAGCACGCTTACTGCCAGCAGGATAAATGTAGGGATAATGAGGTAGCCATATTCGTTAAGCCTGCGCAGCACCAAACTGATGATGGCTGATAAGATGATGGAGTTTACGGTGATCATGATATGAGCCTTATTGTCGGCCATATTGCTCAAGCGCTGGTGATTGCTGGAACTGATCCTGAACATGGTTTCAATTCCCTTTTCAGGCTTGCTTTTTTTCTTGTCTTTTTTTGTTTGTTCTACAGGTACTTCTTCCTGATTATTAACAACCGCAACCTGTACACTTTTTTTAGCCGACTTTTCCTCCTTTTCGGCAACCTTACTTTTTATTTTAGCTAAGTTTTGCGCCTGACCGTCATTCAATAATACTTTACAGTATTCGGTATGATAGTTATGTTTCTCTAAAAAATCAATGGTCTTTTTCCGCCAGTCCTGTTTGCTGATATCGGTTTGGTGAAGGATGTTAAACTCCTTTAAAACAAGCTTATCTTTTTCAAAAAAATCGTCCAGGCCTAAATGGAACAAATCGGCATCACAAACAATTTGCTGTATTAAGGTAGTTGGCGATTGTGGCATTTTAGTAGCCATAATACACCCCTTCACCTGTTGTATAAAATCGTCATCAGCGTTGTTATCTTTTAAAAAGGTTTCGGCTAAAGTTGCACCCACTTCCTCATGAACGGCGGCATTTTCCACGTAACCTAAATCATGAAACCAAACCGCAGTTAAAACGATGGCAAAATCCTGGTCGTTTAGCTGATAGTGGTTGGCTATCTGCGTTGCTGCGGCAATAACATCTTCGGTATGTTGCAGGTTATGGTATGCCAGGTTATCGGTATTGTGCGTTCTGTAGTAGTTTAATACGTAATCCTGCGCCTGTTGAATTAATTGCTGGTAGTTCATGTAAAGGTAAGTTGTTTATGAGGATACTTGTTTTAGGATTGAATTATATAATTAATATTAACTTGCTACTTTTATAAAAGTAAGAAATCAAACGGTAAAATTAATCTTAATAATCTTGTTGCATGCGCTTGGTAACCTATAAATATCTCTTTGTATTCTCATTTTTTCAACTTCTTGTTTCGTTCGGCGTGCCAGTTTCGCTTTTTGCACAGGGCAAAATACAACAATTTGACGAACGGATATTGAACGACCTTGCCGCCCAACGAACTCCAGAGAAAACAGCCTTTTTCCGATTTATATCAGACAGTTATCCGTACGGCGATGTTGGTGTACCCGCCGGGTTATTCATTGGCGGCGTTATCGGTCATGATCAGCAAATGCGCCAAAATGCGCTTTACGTGGGCTCCAGCACGGTGCTATCCTATGCGCTAACTACCTTAATTAAGCACATTGTTAAGCGCCCAAGGCCATTTGTGCGTAATATCAACTTTGTACCGGTTTACAGGGCCCAAAATTCATCATTCCCATCCGGGCATACCTCCTCTACCTTTGCTACGGCTACGGCGCTATCTATAGCCTATCCTAAATGGTACGTAATAGCGCCTTCGTATTTATGGGCGGGCGCGGTGGGTTATTCCAGGATGTATTTAGGTGTACACTACCCTACAGACGTAGCCGGTGGCATTGTGGTGGGCGCAGGTAGTGCGGCATCTACTTTATTTTTAAAAAAATAGACTATTAATTTTCTTCATTCTATTTTATCTTTAGGGCAATGTATTGCTTAATCGATGTCATTTAAGCTGCTTAATTGCCATCGTAAATTCATCTTGCAGCTTACAGGTGGCTATAAAAGATTAGAATATTAAATTTTGATAAATTTGTAGCTATAATTTATTTAATTAATGAAGCTTCCGCAGTTCCCTGTTAACCCATTCCGTTTACAACTTTCTTTTCATAAAGTAATTGAGAGGATGGAGCAAATGGCTACCAGCGGTAATCAATTTGAAAGCCCCAGGGCTCAAAGCTTATTACAACGTGTAGCTGCTCAGCCTGAACTTAAAGACGGGATAACCGAAATTGAGCAGATAGAAAAAAATGCTTCGCTGATTGCTGATTTATTGTCGGATTTATTTCCGGCTGGACTCACAACAAACGAAATTAAAGCGGTAAGCATTCCCTTTCAGGGTTATTTATTTAACATGACCGACAGGTTTAAAAATATTTTAAACGGTGCCGGCCCCTCGTTCGATTTTACCATCCGCGATTTTGACGACCACAAATTTTACATATACAGTTGTTGCTTAATTCTTAATAGCTTTTACGGCACGCGTTTTGACTTTGCCAAGCCTCTTTTTTACGATATACCAACGGCTACCGGGGTTATCAGGCATTATCGTATTTTGTACAATGCTGATTTTTTGGAAATAATGCGCACCGAAAAATCAATTGATTTAACTCCAGACGATATTGCCCTGCTGATGGATAATTATAACGATCTGGCCTTATGGAAAGCCAAGTTACCACCGGAAAGCTATGTGCTCAAAGGCTTCGCGCTTATAACGTTGGTTGATGTTACCGTGGAAAATGCCGTATCCGACTTAAAAACCAATTTATTGGGCAACTCTGCCATTCCTGATTTTTTACAGAAATTCGAAGTGATTTTGCGGTCCATCTTCAGCATCCCGGATATCAGGATGGGGTTTACTTCCTTTGATAAAGAAACCGGGCAGTTTAACAACCACCCTTTTGGCAAAAAGCTTCCCAGTTTTTTATTGCCCGTAAAACTGGAAGAAGAATGCAGAAAACTGTTGTGTAACGGATCGTACCATAACATCATGGAAAAACACAGCTATTTTTCGGTTTCTAATCTGCCGGAATATATCAGGGCCAACCCCGGAAACGAAATGGGCATGCATTTTAGCGAACAAAACGTACAAAGCTTTATTTTGGCGCCCGTTGTAAAAGATGACGTTTTACTTGGTATTTTGGAGTTGGTATCGCCGCGCAAAAAAGAGTTTAACAGCGTTAACGCCAATAAACTGGAAGTGGTAATGCCCTTGCTGATCGATAGTATTGAAAGGAAGATCAGGGAGATGCAAAACCAGATACAAGCAGTTATACAAAACAATTATACTACCCTGCACCCCAGCGTTGATTGGAAATTTAAACTTGAGGCGCAAAAATATATCCAACACATTAACATGGGGTTGCTTTATACCTTAAAAGAAATATCCTTTAAAGATGTATATCCGCTTTATGGGCAGGTTGACATTAAAGATTCATCCATCACCAGGAACTTAAGCGTTAAAACCGATCTGGAAAACCAATTAAGGCAGCTGATTCCGCTGTTTGAGCAATTGCACCAATACCAGTATATTGTTACTGCCGAAAAAAATCTGCTTAAATTAAAGTCGTTTGTTAATGATCTATCGATCGGCATTAATGCCGATACAGAACAACAGATACAGCATTATCTTGAAACGCGGATATATCCTCTGTTAAAAGCTAATGCATCCAACGGTGTACTTTCGGACAAAATTGAGTATTATTTTAAACAAACCGACGCAGCCAAGGGCGAGTTTTATAGCAGCCGCCGAAACTACGAAAGAACGCTATCGCTGGTAAACGAAAAACTGGCCAGTATATTGGATAGCAGACAATTAGAAATACAATCTTGTTTCCCGCATTATTACGAAAGATTTAAAACTGATGGCGTGGAGCATAATCTGTATATAGGTGCTTCTATAGCTCCCAAACAGAACTTTACGGATGCCGACCTTAGCCGCCTGCGTTTATGGCAACTACGGGTAATTATTGAAATGGAGATGGAACTCCATATTTTACGCGATACACTTCCCTATAATTTGGGTGTGGCTTCGCTAATACTTGTTTTTAGCAATCCGATAGATATCCGTTTCCGGATGGACGAAAAACATTTTGATATCGATGGTGCTTACAATATCCGCTACGAGGTCATAAAAAAACGAATCGACAAGGCGCATATTAAAGGCACTACCGAGCGTATTACGCAACAAGGCAAAATAACGATCATCTATTCCCAAAAAGAGGATGAGCAGCAATATCGCCAATACATTTATCTTTTACAGAAAAACGGTTTGCTGACCGATGATATTGAACAATTTGACGTGGAGGATCTGCAAGGGGTATCGGGATTAAAGGCGCTCCGGATCGGTATTTTATATGAGAGCTATGCCTCTATCAACAGCCACAATATGTACAGCGATTTATATGTGCAGATACAGGAAGAGAATATCGTGAATAGCTAAAGCTCCTTCCCACCGTAAGCCAGCCCACACCACCACGCTGCTATTTGGCGAAGCGAACGGTGATACCGATAACCTGTTTGATACAACGTGCAGGCTTTTTTTCGTCTTGAACGATGATGCGGAAGGGCCCATCTGCTGGCGGCAGTGCCTTTCCATCTACCTCATCGGCAAGGATAATCGTCCGGTCGGTAAACTCTTTATCCAATTCGGCCAGCGCGAAAACAACCTGGTAACCATCACTGGCTTCAACGTTAGCGTACTTGGTCAGGTTCTCTCCTTTTAAATCTTTACCCATGGTTGCGCCAGCCTTTTGCAGTATCAATGCCAGTACCACACCCGAGTAGCTATGATCTTTACCGTCGCGGTCTTTCCGGGTTACTTTGGTTTGCTCAAACTCATGCATATCGGCCAGGGTAAGGTTAAACGGATTAGTCAGCTCACCTGCAATTTTTACGGTAGCCGCTTTCGTTGGTGTTTGAGCGCGGGTAATAGTTGAGTTAATGGTAAGCGCAATAATTAGGGTTATTGCCAATAGGTGAATGTTTCTCATTTGGATTTCAATTTTATTTTTCTGTTGGATGTGATGAGGTGCGGATCTGCAAACCGCGGATCGCTGATAAAGGTTGAATCGGTTAACATATTTAAAAAAGCGATGATGTCCTTCTTTTCTCCGGGAAGTAATTTTAGCGTTTTTCCGCCGAGCTCGTTTGATTCGCCGATCAGAAAAGCACTTAGCGATGCCGATTGCAACACGTGATCGCTATAATGATCAATCACTTCTTCCAGCGTTTTAAACCGGCCATCGTGCATATAGGGAGCCGTAAGCGCAATATTGCGTAAGGTTGGCACTTTAAAACGCCCACGGTCGCTCGGCTGGCCGGTTAATACCTCAATGCCCCTATCCCTGGGGATACTATCCAAACCGTTATTATGAAAAAGTTCCTGGTACATTTTAACGCCGCCGTGGCAGTGCGCGCAATTAGCGCCACGAATCCCTTTTTCCGGCTGCGGCCGCTGGTTAAACAATTCCATCCCCCTTAGCTCCTGCGGCGTTAGTTGGTAGGCATGCCGCAGGTATTGATCGTATTTGGAATCAGCCGAAATCAGCGTCCGCTCAAACTGGGCTATCGCCTTAACAATACGGTTGGCGGTGATGTTTTGATCTCCATAAACCAGTTTAAACAAAGCCGGGTACGGTGCCGATTGTTTAAGTTTTTGAACAGAAATAGCCAGCGACTGCCCCATCTCGTGCTCGTTTGTGAGCGGAATGTTGGCCTGATCTTCCAGGCTTGCAGATCGCCCATCCCAAAAAAACTTCCTCGTCCACAGTAAATTAACAAGGGCCATTGAATTTCTGGACGTAGCCACATGGTCAACCCCTTCGCTAAAGGCTCTGCCATCTGTAAATGCTTTTTGCTGCTGATGGCAGCTGCCGCACGAAATTGTGTTATCGGCAGACAGGCGCTTTTCGTAAAACAACATCCGGCCCAGGTATACACCCTGTTGCGTTGTGGGATTATTATCCGGCGTATTAATGCGGTTGCCGAAATTAGCAGGATAGTTGAGCGGGTAAGGCCCGATGGGTACCGGTTCATGACCGTAATTCCAGGCTGAGATAGCTGTTACCGCTACCAGTAAAAGCAATATCATACCCATCTTACCCGATATTTGGCTCAGGCAAGGCATTAACCGGCGTTGCGTTTTAGTTTTGATGACCACAGATATACTCGATAGCTAATTTGATAATTATACATGAGGTTTAAAAAGTAGTTTCTGCCTTCCTCGGGGTAACCCTCAACTAAAGTGTAATTTCGGATAGAGCCAGAGGCCTGGATGCGTTCCAGTAACTCTACCCAGCCATGGCCCAACACTTTTTCGCCGCCTATCTCCATCCAGATGCGGCCATTTAACTCAAAGGGGAACTCTTCCATATGGGGCCCGTTATTTTACATGAAACTTTTCGCGATATTCTGAGGGTGTCATCCCAACGCTTTTACGGAATACTTTCCGGAAAGCTTTCGGGTCGCTATAGCCCGAGTTTACAATCACCTCGGTCATTTGCTGCCCGGTTTGCACCAGCAGCTTTTTGGCTGCCTCAATTCGGGTTTGCTGCAGGTACTCAATTGGTGTTATTCCGGTAACCTGTTTAAATCTGCGCACAATATTTCTGCGACTGGCCGGGATATCCTTAATCAGCTCCTCAATGGTGCCGGTATCATGGTAATTTGCTTCAATTTTTTGCTGCGCAATGGCAACCAGGTCATCATTGTGGTTGCGCGTAGGTTGAAACGTGCTGAAATACGATTGCTTGTCGCGGTCCATGTCTATAGCAAAAACCTTAGCCACCCGCACCGCCATTTCTTTGCCGCAATGGCGCTGAATTAAATGCAATAACAAGTGAAACGACGACGTGGCCCCGCCACTGGTATACAAGCGACCATCACGGGTAACCGTTTTATCAGCCTTCAGATCAACCTCCGGAAAGGCCGACGCAAAAGCCTGACAGGCATCTACATGGGTGGTGGCTATTTTACCGTTAAGCAGGCCGGTAGCGCCCAGTAAAAAGGCACCGGTGCAAACTGTGGCTATTTCGGCCCCATCCTTAAATTGTTGTACCAACCAAGGGATAAACTCGTAATTAGCACCAATGGCCGGCTTAATATCATCGGTATTAAAAGAAGGTATCACAATCAAACTTTTAACATCGCTTGTCTGGATCGACTCGGTTGGATAATCCAGGTAAGGGTTGGTTATTTTCTGACTATCACTCTCCAGGTAAAGCAAACTAATATGGTAGGGTTTAGGCTTATCGCTCTCGCTGTAAAACCTGTTTACAGTTTCAAAAACATCCAAAACTGCGGCTAAACTTAATAAACGGTATTGCCGGGTTAATAAAACGCCAATCTGTATCATGGTATATTTTTCGGTTTAATATTGTAAACATAAAAAAAATGTCTCAAATACCCCCTAAAATTGACTTTTACGGCAAGCATGCCATTGGAGCCATTTTTTTAATTTAGAATTATAATTAAAACCCGCAAATAATGGACATTCAAGCCAGCCTAAAAGAGACGGATCAAACATTTACAGAGTTCCTCCTTATCTTAGCTTCCGTCAGGGAAGATCAAATTAACACGATCCCGTTTAAGGGCAGCTGGACCGCAGGGCAACTGGCGCAACATATCGTGCTATCGGCAGGCGGCTTTGTACAATTGATAAACGGCCCGTTTAATGACACCAATCGTGATCCCGAACTGCATTCGGCTAATATAACAGCGACATTTTTAAATTTCAATATTAAAATGCAATCACCTGATTTTATTAATCCGCCTGTAAAGGAGTATCATCAACAGGAGCTGATCCATACCTTACAGGATATAAAGGCAGACTTATTAAAAGCCATTCAAAAAACAGACCCAACCTTAACCTGCACCGCGTTTGAAGTGCCCGTACTGGGCTACCTAACACGTGCCGAAGCCATTACATTTACCATTGTACATACCCAAAGGCATATCAACCAGCTAAAAAATATCAATAAAAACTTGTGAGTTAACAATACAATACTATTTTTAACTATTAAACCAAACCAACCAATATATATAACATGAGTATTAAAGCCCTTAAAATAACCTATTGGATACTGACAAGCATTTTTGTATTGGCTATGCTGGCTGATGCATACGGTGGCCTGTCTCAACAGGAAGCAGGCAAAGAAGCACTAAAACACCTCGGATATCCGGCTTATGCGCTTGTGATCTTCGGCACGGCCAAATTATTGGGGGCGCTTGCCATATTACAAACCCG
This sequence comes from Mucilaginibacter paludis DSM 18603, assembly GCF_000166195.2. Taxonomy (NCBI): domain Bacteria; kingdom Pseudomonadati; phylum Bacteroidota; class Sphingobacteriia; order Sphingobacteriales; family Sphingobacteriaceae; genus Mucilaginibacter; species Mucilaginibacter paludis. The sequence goes on along the minus strand of NZ_CM001403.1, from coordinate 7,643,868 downwards.
GTATAAAACTTTGAAAGAATGGGCCTACTCCGGTTTTGTGATCAATTGTACAGGAGCAGCCATGTCGCATGTTTTTGTTGGTGATAGCGCGGGTATTGTTATTGCCCCACTTATTTTGCTGGCGTTTACTTTACTAACTTATTATTTTTGGAAACGATATCAATCAGCTACCGCATGATAAATTGTAGTTATTGGTTATTTAGTTATTTGTTATTAGGTTATTGAGATGATGGTAGCAAAAAGTATTTCCTGCCAATTTAAACCGTCAAAACGATACTTCACTCGCAGCAATTATTTTCCAAATACACAACTAAAGCGTTACAACTTGATAATCGATAATTCAATAACCTAATAGCGAATAACTAATAACCTAATAACAAATAACTAAATAACTAAATAACTAAATAACTAAATAACTAAATAACTAAATAACTAAATAACTAAATAACTAAATAACTAAATAACTAAATAACTAAATAACTAAATAACTAAATAACTAAATAACTAAATAACTAAATAACTAATAACTAATAACTCAATAACAAATAACTTAACAACCAAAAAATGGCAACACTTAATCCTTACTTAAACTACCCCGGCACAGCCGAAGAGGCGTTTAACTTTTACAGATCAGTTTTTGGCGGCGAATTTGCTATGCTGCAACGATACAAGGACACACCCGAGGCTGGAACTATAGCGCCGGAAGAAGCTGATAAAATTATGCATATCGCGTTACCGATAAGCAACGGTGTTACGCTGATGGCTACAGATGCTACCTCATCTATGGGGCAGCCCTTTATCCCGGGAAACAATTTTTATTTATCGCTTGGCGCCGAAAGCGAGGCAGAGGCAGAGAAATTATTTAACGGGCTATCAGCAGGCGGAGCTGTAGTTATGCCCTTGCAGAAAACTTTTTGGGGAGCCTACTTTGGGATGTTTAACGATAAATTCGGCATCCAATGGATGGTAAATTACGATTACAACGAGCAGGAATAAGCAGCACCTGGGCAGGTAACTGCCCGCTTTATTAATTGTGGCAGAAAACCTATCGGCAATTATCAATAAACCTTAAATCATTAATTTAAAACCAGATGAAAATCGCATTTATTATTATCCGGATCCTGATGGGGCTTATGTTTATGTTTGCTTCCGTTGCCTATTTTTTCAAACTGTATCCACAACCCGTTTTGCATGGCAACATTAAAATTTTTATGGAAGGCGTAACGGCTTCAGTTTACCTGATGCCCTTAGTTAAAATAACCGAATTGATTTGTGCGATAGCTTTTTTAATCGGTCGCTACGTTAGCCTTGCCGCCGTAGTAATATTCCCAATTATCATTAATATTTTGCTGGTTCATATTTATCTTGATCCATCAGGTACTCCGCTGGCGATAGCGCTTTTATTGGCCGATTTGTTTATCGCCTGTTATTACCGCCAAAATTACGCTACCTTGTTTAACGCTAAATAGTTGCACAGCGGCGTGTGTTAACAGGTATAATTTAATTAGTATGGTAGAAGTATTTAAAACTGATGTGAGTGAGCGGTGCCATGCCAATATGCTGATAGCCCAGATTCACCAGATTTTTACTGATTATAAAGCTAATTTTGATTTGGAAGACTGCGACCGGATATTGCGCGTAAAATGCGCGAACGGAACCGTGCATCCGCCATGCCTGATTGAACTGCTGAAGGATTTTGGCTTCCATGCGGAACTCCTTCCTGATACCTGGTAACAAATTAATTAATCATCAATAAAAATAAAAACATGTTTAAGCACCAACAACCGTTCAGCGGGTTTTCCGTAGATGATGCAGAAAAAGCGAAAGAATTTTATAGCGCGATACTTGGTCTGGAAGTTATCGAAGTACCCGATATGCAGGGCATTCTGAAGCTTAAATTATCGGCGGACAGCCATATTTTGATTTATCCAAAACCTAACCATATTCCCGCTACCTTCACTATTCTCAATTTCCCGGTACATGATATCAACGACGCTGCGGCCGCGCTAACCCAACTCGGGGTGAAATTTTTGATTTATGATGAACCCGGTTTTAAAACGGATGATCAGGGAATCTTTCATGGCGGAGGCCCTAAAATAGCCTGGTTTACCGATCCGGCGGGTAACATCATATCTATATTGGAGCAAAACGATTAAAACAACCCGCAATGTGATCTGGCGAAAAGACTCCACCCGAAAGCAGTTATAATAATGAATCATAAGATATATAGAAATTAATATCAATTATTGTAGCGTTTAACATCAGGTTTGCGTATTGACAATAAAACCAAACCACACATGAAACGCAAACCCCTACTTATTGGCTTATGCCTGCTCAGCACGTTCTCAGCCTGTAAAAAAAGCACACCCGTTCCGCAAGATACAGGGAAAGACCTGGTACTAACGGCAGTGGAACAGCAAAAAGTTGGTGCCGATAACGCTTTTGCCTTAAAATTATTTAAAACTATTTCGGCTGGCAATACGGATAACAGTAACCTGTTTTTTTCGCCGCTGAGTGTAAGTTTTGCTTTAGCCATGGCTGATAACGGAGCTAACGGCCAAACCCTGACAGACATCAACAATGTGATGAACTTCAATGGCTTTACGCAAGACCAGGTTAACAGCTATTATAACAAACTAATTACCGAACTGCCACAGCTGGATCCAAATACCACACTTAAAATAGCCAATTCCATTTGGTATCAGCAAAATTTTACGGTGCTGCCTCAATTTTCACAAACCAATACCAACTATTATAAAGCCAAGGTTCAAAGCGCCGATTTTTCGTCGTCGGCTACAAAAGATATGATCAATGCCTGGGTGAGCGGCCAAACCAATGGAAAGATTCCAACAATAGTTGATCAGATCCCCAGTAATGTGATCATGTACCTTATCAATGCCATCTACTTTAAAAGCACCTGGAACGAAAAATTCAACGTCGCTGATACACGCCAACGTTCATTTTACCTTGCAAACGGTAGTACTGTTCAAACCGACTTTATGTCGGCAAGCATCCATCTCAAGGTTTGTAATGATTCGCAGACAGCAGTTGTTGAATTGCCATACAGCAACAGTAAATATAGTATGGTAATTGCAATGCCAATAAATGGAAATAGCCTTCAAAGCCTAAGCAGCAATCTTGATTCAGTAAAATGGCAAACATGGATGAGCAAACTAAGCTCAATTAAAGGTGATATCATACTTCCAAAATTTAAATTCAGTTATAGCCGCCTGCTTAACAATGATTTAATTTCACTTGGCATGGGGAGCGCGTTTTCAGACGCAGCTGATTTTACACGCATCAACGCAGACGGGGGGGGGTAAATATAGACAGGGTAACGCACAAGGCGTTTATTGAAGTTAATGAAGATGGTACGGAAGCCGCTGCGGTAACGTCTGTATCCATTGGAGTCACTACAGCAGCTCCGGTATATATACCTATTGACCATCCCTTCCTGTTCGCCATCAGGGAAATGAAAAGTGGATTGATCTTGTTTACAGGTATAATAAATAATCCGCTGTCAACCGGAAGTAATTGATAGTGAATACAATGCAACGATGAAGTATTTTAATTTCAGAGATCGCCAATTTACAACGCTTAGATCAGCGAAATCATCTCTACCAATGTGATACAAAGGCGGCTACTCACAATAAAGGATGTAGCCGCTGATATTAACACCGTAGCAAATTGCGTTTGTAACGTTTTTTTTGCCTTTCAATGCTCTTAAAGCATAACCCGAAAAATAACTTGCCGTTATCTATGCTGTTTAAAATTATTATTCTCCGTAGGCAATGGAATAAAACCCGTTTCGCCGGGTACAGGCTGGAATTTTTGTTCCAGCCATTTTTGTTTAGCTCGCTCAATAAGATCAAGATTGGATGCTACAAAGTTCCAGTAAATAAAACGCTCCTCGGGGAAGGCCTCTCCGCCAAAAAAGTAAACTGTGGTATTGGCATTCATCGTGAACTCGCACAAGCCGCTATCCTTAGCAACCAACAGTTCTTTGGGGCCAAATGTGGTGCCTTCGCTTTCAATGCTACCCTCTAAAATATACAGGCCAACTTCGCCATACAGGGCATCTCCTATGGATACCTTTTTCTGCTGCGCACTTTTAAGCTGCAAAAAATATAGCGGACTAAAAACAGGTACGGGCGATTTTTTTTCCATGATAGATCCGGCAATAAGTGTATATGCAACATCATCGGCTTCCCAATAGGGCAGTTGCTCTGTATCGGCATGAAAAAAGGATGGCTCCATCTCTTCCAGCTCCTTTGGCAGGGCCACCCAGATCTGTAAGCCATGTAAAGTTTTGGATTGCTCCCGCAGATAGCCCGGTGTTCTTTCAGAATGGGCAATGCCGCTGCCTGCTGTCATCCAGTTTACCTGACCGGGTTTAATTTCCATTTCGGTGCCCAGGCTATCCTTGTGCACAATATTGCCCTCAAAAAGATAAGTGAGGGTAGATAAACCGATATGCGGATGCGGGCCAATATCCATATTTTCGCCGGGTTTCATCAGGGCCGGCCCCATGTGATCGATAAATATAAACGGCCCTACCATTCGTTTGCCCTGAAATGGCAATAACCGGCCTACCATAAAGTTGCCAATATTGCGCGGGCGCTCTTCGATAATCAGGTTGATGTTAGACATGTTGTATCTTGCTAAGTATACCGCAAGATAAGCATAGCCATTGTATTTTGATTAGTAAAAACCTTTTGTTAATCGCGCAAGTAGGTTCATTTACTTCTCTTAAACTATCCAAAATTTTGCTTAATACAATCCCAATGATAAGATTCTACAACTCCTTGCACAGATCATACAGTAACCTTATGCCCTGCCCGGATAAATTTGTTCTATCAATAAATCTAATCAGTTTATCATTTAGCATATTTAATTATACTCCTTGAGATGGTGTTTGCCAATGGCAGATGTCACCAGGTGAAACTTGTAAATCCATGTCCGAAAACATCGCCCTTAAAGGAATTACCTGGAACCATAGCCGCGGTTTTGTACCGATGACAGCGACTGCGCAGCGCTTTTCAGAATTAAACCCGTCTGTGAACATCAGTTGGGAGAAAAGGTCATTACAACAATTTGCCGATCTTTCTATACAGCAACTGGCCGAAAGATACGATTTGCTGGTTATAGATCATCCCTGGGCGGGCTTCGCTGCCAAAACGGGGTCTATCCTACCCTTCGATCAATATCTGCCGGAAGATTTTTTAAAAGACCAGGAACAAAATTCCGTAGGCCATTCATACGAAAGCTATGCCTACAATGGCCATCAGTGGGCTCTGCCTATTGATGCCGCTACCCCCGTTGCTTCAAGCCGACCCGATCTGTTGGAAAAGCATGGTTTAAGCCTGCCTAAAACTTATGATGAGCTACTTACTTTGGCTAAACTCGGTCTGGTTGCTTTTCCGGCTATCCCTATCGATTCGCTGATGACATTTTATACCTTCTGCTGTTCTTTGGGTGAAGATCCCTGCCAGCATGATGATACGGTGATCAGTGAAGCTACCGGGATCAAGGCCTTAAAATTGTATCGTGAGCTCGCTCAAAATATTGATGTGGCCTGCTTCCACCGGAACCCGATCCAGACATACGAGGCGATGACACTGACTGATGACATAGCCTATTGCCCTTTTGCTTATGGCTATTCCAATTATTCGCGCAAAGGGTACGCCCGCAAGTTGCTTCATTTTCATGATATGATTATCCTGGACGGAACGTCAAACCTGCGTAGCTCCCTGGGCGGTACAGGGTTGGCAGTATCGGCTAACTGCAAGCATGTGGACATTGCCATGCAATACGCAGAATTTGTGGCGTCGCCCCAATGCCAGCAAGGGATATACACCGAAAATGGCGGCCAACCCGGGCATTTAACCGCCTGGACAGACGAGGATAACAACCACAAAACGCATAATTACTTCATCAATACCTTGCCCGCTTTGCAAAGGGCATATTTAAGACCGCGCTACTTCGGTCACATGTTTTTCCAGGATCATGCCGGTGATGTGGTTCGCAATTACCTGATGAACGGTGGCAGCGAGCAGCAGGTATTGGCAGATTTAAACAACTTATACCTTCAATCAAAACAAAAGGTACAGGCATGATGAAACCATTGGAAGGACTGTTAGTATTGGAGTTTAGCCAGTTTATGGCCGCGCCTACAGCAGGACTAAGGCTGGCCGACCTGGGCGCCCGCGTTATAAAAATAGAACGCCCCGTTAAGGGTGAAGCTGGCAGGCAAATTGCCATCCGCAATATCTTTGTCAACGGTGATAGTTTGGTTTTCCATACCATTAATCGCAACAAGGAATCGTACGCTGCCGATCTGAAAGATGCTGACGACCTGGAAAGAATTAAGAAACTCATAGCGAAAGCCGATGTGATCACACATAATTTTCGCCCTGGTGTGATGGAAAAGATAGGGCTCGATTATGAATCTGTTAAAGCCATCAACTCGCGTATTATTTATGGTGTGGTTACCGGCTATGGCACTAAAGGCCCCTGGGCATTAAGGCCCGGGCAAGATTTATTGATCCAGTCGCTATCTGGTTTAGCTTACCTGTCTGATACCAACGACGCAGGCCCTGTGCCCTTTGGTTTGGCTACAGCCGATATGATCTGCGGGGCACATTTTGTGCAAGGTATACTGGCGGCATTAATTAAACGCGCTAAAACCAATACAAGCGCGCTGGTAGAAGTAAGTTTAATGGAATCGGTACTTGACTTGCAATTCGAGGTGATTACCACGTACTTAAACGATGGTGGCAAATTACCGCAACGCAGCAGTGTAAAAGGCAACGGGCACGCCTACCTGAGCGCGCCGTATGGCATTTATCAAACTAAAGATAACTACCTGGCTTTAGCTATGGGCAATTTGCACCAAATTGGAAATGTTTTGGGAATTGACCTGTCGGAAGATTATCCCGATAAAAGCTTATGGTTTGTTCATCGCGACGAGATCATGTTGTTGATCGCCGGTCAGCTGAAAAAGAAAATCACGGCCGAATGGCTCAATAAACTACAGAGTGAAGGCATCTGGTGCTCTGAGGTTTTAACTTACGACCAAAGCCTGCAACACGAAGGTTACCGGGTATTGGGAATGCAGCAGGAAGTGATACTGCCCGATGGCGGCACCCTCACTACCACCCGCTGCCCCATCCGCATTAATGGTGAAAAACTATATTCAAATGTGGCGGCGCCGCGGCCTGGAGCGCAAACAGAAGAAATTAACCATCAATTTAACCTGGTATAACCGATGAGACCATTAGAAGATTATTTGATCATCGATTTTAGTCAGTTCCTTTCGGGGCCTTCGGCGGCATTGAAATTGGCCGATATGGGCGCCCGAGTAATAAAAATAGAGAAGCCGGATACCGGCGACATCTGCCGTCATTTGTATACCTCAAATGTGATTATGAATGGCGAATCCTCAGTTTTCCATGCCATTAACCGCAATAAAGAAAGTTTTTCAGCAGATATTAAAGACGACCACGACAGGCAGCAAATTTGGGACCTGGTTAAGCAGGCCGATGTGGTGATGCATAATTTTCGTCCCGGTGTGATGGAACGATTGGGCTTTGATTACCAAAGTGTATACAGCGTAAACCCATCGGTAATATATGGTGAAATATCAGGCTATGGCAATGAAGGGCCCTGGAAGGATAATCCCGGTCAGGATCTGTTATTGCAATCGTTAAGCGGTTTAACCTGGCTAAGCGGCAATGCAGGCGGCCCTGTGCCTATGGGGCTTTCCATTATTGATATGTTAGCGGGTAATCACCTGGCGCAAGGTCTATTGGCTTGCCTGTTCCGTCGTACCATTAGCGGCGAAGGCGCGTTGGTACAGGTGAGCATGCTCGAGTCGGCTTTTGATTTTCAGTTTGAGGCTATTACCACTTATTATTATGATGGCAAACTGCCCGAGCGTTCGCAAAAAAACAACGCGCATGCCTATCTGGGGGCACCTTATGGTATCTACCAAACTGCTAACGGCTTTATTGCTTTGGCTATGGGGTCTATCCCGCAATTGGGCACGCTGCTGGGTTGTGACCCTCTTTTGGTTTATACCGATGTAGCATCAGCCTTTCATCTTAGGGATGAAATCAAAGCTATCTTGGCTAATCATTTATTAACCGGAACCACAGAGCAATGGCTGGGTATTTTGCAGAAAGCGGATATCTGGTGCGCCGATGTATTAACCTGGGACACACTGATGCAGCATGATGGCTTTAAAGCTTTGAATATGCTGCAGCAAGTTGAAATGAGCGATGGCTTTACCTATCGTACCACCCGCTGCCCTATCAGTATCGACGGAGAATTATTAACATCGGCAAAGGGCTCGCCAAAGCTTGGTGAAGACAATGCCGCCATTATAAACGATTTGATAACCAGGCATGAGCACTAACACCATCAGGATAGCGGTTAGAAAGTTTGGGCCGTTTGAGAGCGCTCTGCAAAAAATGTGGGATAGCTTTTGCGCTGCAACCGGCTGCAACTTAAAGGCAGAGATGGTGCCTATGGATTTGGACGACCTGCACCTGGCTATTTTAAAACAGGGTGGCTTAAAAAATGGCGACTGGGATATTGCGCACCTGGTTACCGACTGGCTTTACGAAGCCTGGAGCTCAGGCGCACTTGAGGATTTGCAGCCTTACATTACCCAAAAGCCACCGGAAGATTTTCCGTTGGGCTGGAGCAATTCATTACTGGATATGCAGAAGTTTGGCACATCCATAGCCGGGCTGCCCTTCCACGATGGGCCGGAATGTTTAATTTACCGCAAGGATTTGTTTGCTGATGTAAGCGAGATTAGAAACTTCCACGAGCAATTTGGCAAACCATTGGCAGTACCCCAAACCTGGGATGATTTTAAAACCGTGGCCCGCTTTTTCCACCGGCCGGAGCAAAACCTGTACGGCTCTGTTTTCGCCGGTTTTCCGGATGGGCACAATACCGTTTTTGATTTTTGCCTGCAATTGTGGACACGCGGCGGCAATTTAACCGATGCCAACAGCCGTGTTAATATCGATACGCTGGCCGCCACAGATGGATTAACATTTTACCGCGATATTTTACGGGATCAAACAGCAGTGCATCCTAACGCGATGCAGTATGAATCCGTGCAAACCGGCATGGCCTTCGCCCGCGGTGAAGCTGCTATGATGGTGAACTGGTTCGGCTTTGCGTCCATGTGCGAAGTGATTGAAGAATCGAAGGTTAAGGGACTGGTTGATATAGCGCCGGTCCCTTTTAACTCCGGAAACGAATCTGCTTCGCTTAATGTATACTGGCTGTACACCATAGGCTCCGGCAGCAGACATAAACAAGCTGCTTATGATTTTATACGCTTTGCAACCACCGTAGCCAACGATAAGCTATTGACCTTAGAGGGCGGCATAGGTTGCCGCATTTCCACCTGGACCGATGGCGGCGTAAACGCTATCATCCCCTACTACCATAAACTGGAAACTTTGCACCGCTCGGCACGCTCGCTGCCGCAAAAAGATAACTGGACCCTGATAGCTAAAATAATTGACGAGGTTGTTTTACAGGCCATCCACAGCGATATACCCGTTAAACGACTCCTTAAAGAAGGACAACATCAAATAAACCTGATTGATAAACGAACGCCACAAACCATGCAGATACCCTATAAACCCATATTGCCTCAAACGCCTGTACCCATTGTGATTGTTGGAGCAGGCGGAATTGTGGGCGATGCCCATTTACCCGCCTATAAAAAAGCTGGTTTCAATGTGATTGGCATTACCAACCGTACCAGGACCAAAGCCGAAAACCTGGCCATCCAATTTGATATCCCCAACGTTTACAATACTATTGCCGAGGCTGTGGCCAACTCGCCTGCCAATACGGTATACGATGTTACCATTATGCCCGATCAATTTGTGGAAACGCTGGAACAATTGCCCGATGGTGCGGGTGTGTTAATCCAAAAGCCGATGGGCGATTACTTTTGGCAAAGCAAAGAGATTTTAGAAGTTTGCCGCCGTAAAAAACTGGCAGCGGCCATCAATTGCCAGCTACGCTTTGCTCCTTTTGTAAGTGCGGCCCGCTATATGGTTGAGCAGGGCCTGATAGGCGAATTGTATGATATGGAAGTACGGGTTACTTTGGAAACCCCCTGGCATTTGTTTCCGCATGTGATGGTGCATCCACGTTTGGAGATACAATACCACAGCATCCACTACATCGATTTGATGCGCTCGTTTTTAGGCGATCCGCAGAGTGTGATGGCTAAAACATTGAAACACCCGGCCAAAAAACTGTCCTCATCGCGGTCAACTATATTATTCGATTATGGCGATACCATGCACGCTGTGATCAATACCAACCACGATCACTCCTTCGGGCCGCATAACCAGGAAAGTTTTATTAAGTGGGAAGGCACCAAAGGCGCCATTAAAGCGCGCATGGGTTTATTGATGGACTACCCGCACGGCGTACCCGATAAGTTTGAATATTGTATAGTAGAAGAAGGCAAAGCACCCGAATGGAAAGAAATTGAATTGGAAGGCTCCTGGTTCCCGGATGCTTTTATTGGCACCATGTCGAGCCTGATGCGTTATAAACTCGGCGAAACCGATGTATTGCCAACCAGTGTAGAAGATGTAATTAAAACCATGGCTGTGGTAGAGAGCGCTTATATTTCGAGCGATAATGGTGGCGTAGTAGTGGCTGAACGGTTTGTTTGATGTGGCTGGCATGTTGAAGATAGTGCAGAGCTCCCCCCGCATCATCGTCATTGCGAGGAGGTACGACGAAGCAATCTCTATGCTATACAGGGCGAATATGCAGAGCGGCTCTGCTACTATGTCATTGAGGTACGAAGCAATCGCGAACTATGCAGGACGAACATGCCCCTGTGCGATTGCTTCGTACCTCGCAATAACATAGGTCATAACAGGGACATATCCCCACGTTAGGGATTGCAGCGGAAAGCCCGGAATGAGCGATAGCGAATGAGGACTTGGAGCGTAAAGCCCGGCCGAAGGCAACGCCCAAAACAGGAATGAATATATAGTATAAATGAAATTATACGCCCCACTGAATGAATTGAGTTAAACGGCAATGAACCATCCAAACCTTTACCATATTATGCAAAGCGGCTTGAAAGTTAAAATATAAAGCAAAACAAGAGCTAATTAGACTTAACTCATTAAAAAACAAACATTAACAACATTTAAATAGATTAAAACATTAAATAAAAACATGTATTTTAAATCGACTTTTTTTGAGGATTATACCATTGGCGATAAGCGGGTAACCTTTGGCCGCACCATTACCGAAACCGATTTTGTGGTTCATGCCGGGCATACCGGCGATTTTTTTCCGCACCATATGGATGCCGAATGGTGCAAAACGCAACCGTTTAAACAACGGATAGCGCATGGCACGATGATATTCAGCATTGGCATTGGCTTAACCGCATCGGAGATAAACCCGGAGGCCTTTTCTAAAGGGTACGATAAGCTGCGCTTTGTGAAGCCTGTTTTTATTAATGATACGATACACTCCGAGATCACGATATCAGAAAAAGCTGAGGCCAAAAAGCCCGAATATGGTACGGTTACAGAACATGTGGAAATTATTAATCAGCATGGCGAAGTGGTAGTGGTATGCGACCATTTACTGTTGGTTAAAAAAAACGGGTTATAAACGATGGCCAACATAAGCAATAGCGCGGAAAGCGCTGCAATTGACGAATCGGAATTGAAGGGCAAGTCGTTGCTGTTACCCTTTATTTTGGTGTGCAGCCTGTTTTTTTTGTGGGGCATAGCGCATAATCTCGATTCTATATTAATTCCGCACCTCAAGAAGGCGTGTCAGCTTAATAACCGCCAATCTACCTACATTGATATGGCTGTATTTTTTGCCTACTTTGTAATGGCAATACCTGCCGGTATGCTGCTGAAAAAGTTCGGCTATAAAAACAGCATTATTATTGGCCTGGTACTTTTTGCCTGCGGTGCCTTGTTGTTTGTGCCTGCGGCTAACACTTTGGGCTACGGTATATTTATAGTGGGCCTGTTTATTATTGGCTGTGGACTGGCCACTTTAGAAACAGCGGCTAACCCTTATGCGGCTGTTTTAGGCGATCCGGCAAAGTCTACCAACCGTTTAAACCTGGCGGCCTCGTTCAACGGACTGGCGGCAGTGGTAGCGCCTTATATCGGCACACACTTTATCCTTTCGGGAAAGGAATATACTAAAGACCAGATGGCGGCCATGACGGACAGTTACCGGATGAGCTATTTATTGCATGAAGCTTCGGCGGTAAAGCTACCCTATATTATTTTAGCCTGCATCCTGATTGCGGTGGCCGTTACCTTTTGCTTTATCCATTTTCCGGAAATAAAAAATATATCAAAAGAAGCAACTACCGGTGGCAACTTCTTTGGTGCATTAAAACACAGGCATCTGTCGTGGGCTGTTGTTGCGCAGTTTTTTTATGTGGGCGCGCAGGTTTGTGTAACCAGCTTTTTTATACGAATGGCCAAGCAAGGCGCCGGATTTGACGAAATACTGGCCGGTAATTACCTGATTGCCTACGGTTTGTTATTTACCGCCGGCAGATTTGCAGGTACGTTTTTTTTACGTTTTACCTCGTCCAACAAATTGCTTACCATTTATGCCATTATATCCGTGCTGCTTTGCGGCGTAGCCATTTTAGGCAAAGGCGCATATGTGGTTTATTGCCTGGGCGCTATCGGCTTTTTTATGTCGATCATGTTCCCTACCATTTTCGCGCTGGGTATTGACGGTATTGGCGATGATACCAAGCCCGGTTCGTCATGGTTGGTGATGTCGATTGTGGGGGGCGCCATCATACCTTATGTGATGGCTACGGTAATTGATTTAAACGGCGACAACATTCAAACCGGGTATATAGTGCCGCTGATTTGTTTTGTAGTGGTGCTTTATTTTGGCATGAGCGGTTATAAAATCAAAAAGCAATTGATTTAAATGATATGGAAAGAATTACAGCAAAATATTACATAGAAACACCTTACGCGGTGGAAAAAGCGGTCCAGGTTTTAGCGGGCGAGCAGTCGTCGGGCACGTTTGTGGCCGTTCCGGGCGAGACAGAAGAGTTAAAGCAACGCTTTGCAGCCAGGGTAGAAAACATTGAACCTTTGGAATCGGTAACGCAGCCTGCCATACCGGGCGCGGTGGCCCAGCAGGGCTTATATCACCGGGCCAATATCGAGGTATCTTGGTCGGTAGAGAACTTTGGCTATAACCTGCCGGTGCTGGTATCAACCTTACAGGGTAATTTATACGAGCTTACGCAATTTACCGGCTTAAAGCTGATGGATATTGACTTGCCCCCTTCCTACAGCGATCATTTTGTTGGGCCGCGTTTCGGAATCAATGGCTCGCGCAAAAGTACAAACGTTACGGGCAGGCCGCTCATTGGTACCATTATTAAACCAAGCATCGGCATGACGCCCGAACAAACAGCCGCTTTGGCTAAAACCCTGGCCGAAGCGGGCATCGATTTTATTAAGGACGATGAACTACTCTCATCTGCGGCCAACTCTAAATTTGAAGACCGGGTTGATGCCATTATGCGGGTGGTTAATAACCACGCCGATAAAACCGGCAAAAAAGTAATGTATGCCTTTAACATTAGTGATGAGGTGGATAGCATGCTGCACCGCTACGAGTATATTTTGAAAGCGGGAGGCACCTGTGCAATGATCAGCGTAAACAGCGTGGGTTTATCGGGCACCAAAAAAGTTTGCGACCAGGGTGAACTGGTGATCCACGGGCACCGCAACGGCTGGGGGATGCTTAACCGCCACCCCCTATTGGGCATTGAATTTCCGGCTTATCAAAAGCTATGGCGACTGGCGGGGGTAGATCAACTGCATGTAAACGGCATCCAGAATAAGTTCTGGGAATCGGACGATTCTGTGGTCCGGTCTATCGAAGCGTGCTTAAAGCCGATGTTTGACGGCGAAACGGTATTGCCTGTAGTATCATCCGGCCAATGGGGCGGCCAGGCTTTTGAAACTTACCGCCGAACCCAAACTACTGATTTGCTGTATATGGCTGGCGGCGGGATTATGGCGCATCCTGATGGGCCTGGTGGTGGCGTGGTAGCCCTGCAACAGGCCTGGGAAGGTGCCGTAAATGGTTTGAGTATGCAGGAAGCAGCCGGGCAGTATCCTGAGTTTGCAAAATCGGTAGAGAAATTTGGTGGGAAGTGATCACACAGTTGTTTATTTTTTAAAAGGATAAATTAATCATGGCCAACCAAACCGAATTGCTATTAGCTTACTACGGTGACGATTTTACCGGATCGACAGACGCGCTGGAGTTTTTGAGCCGTGCCGGTATTAAAACGGTGTTGTTTATTGCTCCCCCTACTCCGGCTCAGTTAGCACGATATGAGGGTTTGCAGGCGATAGGCGTTGCCGGCATGAGCCGCTCTATGCCGCCAGCCGAAATGGAGCGTGAACTGATACCCGCCTTTAAAGCACTGAAAAACCTTGGTGCCGCGCATGTACACTATAAGGTCTGCTCCACGTTTGATTCTTCGCCACAGATCGGCAGCATTGGTAAAGCCATTGATGTGGCTACCGACATTTTTAAGGCTCCGTTTGTGCCCTTATTGGTAGCCGCACCCGCTTTAGGCCGCTACTGCACCTTTGGCAATTTATTTGCCCGTATGGGGATAGGTAGCCAGGGCGATATCTACAGGCTTGACAGGCACCCTTCTATGAGCAGACACCCGGTAACGCCTGCCCATGAAAGCGACCTGCGATTGCACCTGGCCAAGCAAACGTCAAAAAGTATTGGCCTGGTTGATGTACTAACCATTGCCTCAGATAAGCAGCAGCGGCAACAGAAATTGCAAACGGAGCTTGACAAGGGTAAGCAAATTATTTTGTTTGACGCCCTGTATGACGATCATTTATTAACTATTGCCCAACTCATTAACCAATATGCCACCGCGTCTCAGCCGCTTTTTTCGGTAGGATCATCGGGTATTGAGATGGCTTTGGGGAAATACTGGACAGAACAGGGCTTAGCAAAACCCAAACAGGAGTGGCAGCCCTCAGGAAAAGCCTACGGTATGCTGGTGGTGTCGGGCAGTTGTTCGCCGGTAACGGCTCAACAAATTGAATATGCCGAAGCTCATGGTTTTGCCGCTATCGCGATTGATACCGCTGCCATTGCCAAATCCACTTTAATTGAAGTTGAAACCTATATTCTTCAGTCAGTTGAACTGATGCAACAAGGCATCCCGGTTATTGTGCACACCAGCCTTGGCCCCAACGACCACCGGATTGAAGATACTTACCAGGCCTTCATCAAACAGGGGTTAAACGAAGATGATATCCGCACCAAAACGGCAAAGCTTTACGGCGAAACATTGGGTTTAATAGCCATCGGCGTAGCCAAAAAGGGTTTATTAAAACGGCTGGTTATTGCCGGAGGCGATACCTCAAGCTTTGTGGCGCGTGCGATGGGTATCGAGGCGGTTGAAATGATAGCCCCGGTTTCACCGGGTGCGCCTTTGTGTAAGGTGCATGCGCCAAACTCTGCTGCTCACGGTATCGAAATTAATTTTAAAGGCGGGCAGGTAGGCAGCGATAATTATTTTGAAACTGTTTTAAACGGACAAACAACGACATAAATACTAAAAACATGAAAGCAAAAACATTAGGATTGATCCATACATCAGCTACGCTGATACCTATATTTCAACAACTGTGTAAAGAGTATTTACCGGGTGTAACTACTTTTAATATTGTGGACGACAGCCTGGTTAGAAACATCCGCGAACGCGGAGAGCTTACCCCGGCCATCAGCAAACGTGTGGCCGACTATGTATCATCGGCTGAAGACTCTGGCGCAGATTATATTTTGGTGACCTGTTCATCCATCGGCGCTGCCGTTGAAGCCGCTGCTGAAACAGCCAAGGTGCCCGTGTTGCGGGTTGACCAGCCCATGGCCGACCTGGCCGTTCAAACAGGTAAACGTATCGGTGTGATTGCTACCCTATCAACTACCTTAGAGCCTACCAGCGATTTGGTGCAGCGCCGTGCAGCACTTGCCGGGAAAGAAATTGAATTGACATCACAAGTATGCGAAGGCGCCTTTGAGGCATTGATGGCCGGTGATAGCGCTAAACATGATGAATTGGTAGCCGATGTGCTTCGCCACCTCTCCAAAAAAGTCGACGTGATCTTACTGGCCCAGGCATCAATGGCACGTGTTGTGGATACGCTTAGCGAAGAAGATAAAATTGTACCTATTGTGGCAAGCCCGCCAAACGCCATAAAATACCTGGCATCCATTTTATAAAAACTGCACCAATGAAGCTATTGCAAAAGTTTTGTCTCGTTATCAGCGGATTATCGTTTATTGGCCTTTTGGCAGGTTTGCTACTGACCGATATAACCATTTGGCAAGCTGCTGCCGTAAGCCTTGCGGTAAGTTTTGCAATAGGCATTGGCGCGTTAAATGCCTTAAAAAACTACCAGTATACTGCCTGGATCATCGTGGCTGTAGTAGCAGCTATGGTTTACCCGCATGCTTTTTTAAAATGGGGTGCTATCGACCTGCGCAATAAATGGCTCATCCTCATTATTGTACAAATGGTGATGTTTGGTATGGGGATACAGATGAGCATCCGCGATTTTTCGGGCCTGGCCAGTACCGGCAAAGGTGTACTGATTGGCCTGGCCTGCCATTTTTCGGTGATGCCACTGATGGGCTTTTTGCTTACCAGGCTGTTCCATTTTGAACCGGAGATAGCCGCCGGGATTATCCTGATCGGCTCCTGCTCCAGCGGCCTGGCATCCAATGTGATGGTTTACCTGGCACGGGCCAACCTGGTATTATCGGTAACGGTTACTGCTATGGCTACCTTGGCAGCCCCGTTTTTAACGCCATTACTGATGCGCCTGCTGGCTGGTACGCTCATTGAAGTAAAGTTTGTATCGATGATGATGGAGATCATCAAAATAGTGATTGTGCCTATCGGCGCGGCTTTTCTGCACGATTATTTAAAAAACGCACCAGCCAAAGGCAAACGCAATACCTATATTGTTTTTGTTGCCTGTATCATCTGGCTTATTTGCCTGCCTTATGGTTTATGGCAATGGTTCAGTATACACTTATCTGCACCTGCCCTGCAATCTGCCGAGGTGTTTAACTTTTTTACCGGGGCCTTTGTGGTAGGCACGGTTTATCATCAGTTGTATGTGAGATACCGGCAGATTGATCAGTATATCCCCTACCTATCTATGTTCGGCATCGTTTATTTTACCACGGTTACTACAGCGGCCGGGCGCGATAACCTGTTGCACGTAGGGTTGTTGTTATTTTTAGCATCGGTACTGCATAACGGGGCTGGTTATTTCTTCGGATACTGGCTCAGCCGCTTATTTAAGCTCGATAAAAATTCGGCACGTACCATCGCTTTCGAAGTTGGTTTGCAAAACGGCGGCATGGCATCTGGCCTTGCAGGTACCATGGGCAAGCTGGCTACGGTTGGTTTGGCCGCTGCGGTGTTTAGCCCCTGGATGAATATTTCGGGCTCCATCCTGGCTAACTATTGGAGGCGCTATCCGGCAGGTGATCAAACTTTACTGGATGAGGATAAGCTACCAACTCAATCAGAAAAGTAGTATCATAAAATATTGATATGCATTAGCTTAATTACTATTTCATTAATTAATGCTACGATGGCCGATCATCCGCATGGCTTAATACTTATCACCGTATTTTTAAATTTACAAGGCAAAGCATATTAAATTCAGGTTACGGTTGTGTTATTTAATTTAACACAGCGCTATACTTCAAAATTTATACAGATTTGAACTCCTTAATTTGCAGAAAATTCAATTTCATGCTCATAACTAAAGCCGCGTTCACTAAATTACATTGTGTTTTATTGTTGCTTTTCTTGTTTCGGCAGACTGCGCTATGCCAAGGCAAAAATGATGGCGCGGTAATCAACTTTGTTTATTCATCCGATGCGCATTACGGCATAAGCCGTGCCGACTTTCGTGGCGATACCAATGTAGCCGCTTATAAAGTTAACGCCGCCATGATCAGGCAGATGAATACCCTTCCCGAGCTGACGCTACCTAACGGAGAACTCGTTAAGGCGGTAGATTATTTAGTGCAAACCGGCGACGTGGCCAACCGCATGGAGTACCCCATACAAAGCGCGGCTCAATCGTGGAAGCAATTTGAGCACGATTATGTGCAAAGCATCACCTTAAAAGGTCACGACGGAAAACCCGCTAAGTTATTATGCGTACCGGGGAATCATGATATATCCAACGCTATTGGTTATCCTAAGCCGCTTAAACCGCTAACTGATCCAACTATCATGGTGAACATGTATAACCAGATGGTGAAGCCTAAAAAAGCATTAACCAATCAAACTTATAATTACCAAACGGATAAAGTTAATTATTCACTGAATATCAAAGGTGTGCATCTGATGTTTATTACCCTTTGGCCCGATTCGGCCGAAAGGATCTGGATGCAAAAAGATCTGGATACGGTTGCCCGTAACACTCCGGTTATCATTTTTACGCACGACCAACCTACCTGCGAGGCCAAGCATTTTACAAACCCTGTGCCGCCATACCAGATGAAGCCCGGAAATAAATTTGAAAACCTGACTGCTGAGCATTATAAAGAAGGTGTGACCGCAGCAGCCGATGGCGGTTCTACGGAAATAGAACAGCGTGGCTGGGTAAAGTTTCTGAAATTACACCCCAACATTATGGCTTATTTTCATGGCAACAGCAACTGGAACGAATTTTACGTTTATCATGGCCCGGACAATGACGTTAAATTGAATGTGTTCCGGGTAGATTCACCCATGAAAGGCAAATATTCCGCCAAAGATGAAACCAAGCTCTCCTTTCAGCTGATATCGCTCAATACAAATAAGCAAACGCTTACCGTAAGCGAATGTTTGTGGAATACCGAACCCCAAAATCCCTCGCAAAAGGTAATCATCGGCCAAACTGCTACTGTGTCGATTAAAGTACCGTGATAATAACCCGGAATGGCCGACGTTTTTCGGTCTACAAAGAAAAGTGGTTTGCCATCTGCGGAAGCAGCCAACTACCATCATGGATAACGGCGTTATACATTTTCTACTATTGCCCGAAATAAACAATCAAAAACTTGAATCTTATTTGGATTAAGTCTAATTTAGTTGCAAAATACCACTAATGTAATAATTAAGGATATACTTTGGTGCTGGCGACAAAACCATAGCGGAAACATTAAAACTGATATGCAAGGAAAATTAAAAAAGGCCACAGGCTGGCTGCATTTATGGCTGGGTTTGGTTACTGGTGCCATTTTAATTATTGTGGCGCTTACCGGTAGTCTGCTAACCTTTGAGGATGAACTTGAAACGTTGCTTTTCCGCCATGACCACGTGGTTACCATCGAGCCCAACCAGCGTTTACCTGTAGATAGCCTGATTAAAATAGCACAAGCCAGCTTCCCGGAAAAAAAGGTGAGCCGGGTAACAATACCGGCG
Organism: Mucilaginibacter paludis DSM 18603; assembly: GCF_000166195.2. Lineage (NCBI taxonomy): Bacteria > Pseudomonadati > Bacteroidota > Sphingobacteriia > Sphingobacteriales > Sphingobacteriaceae > Mucilaginibacter > Mucilaginibacter paludis. The sequence continues at coordinate 7,624,304 of NZ_CM001403.1, read as the reverse complement.
GAAGCAGACCGTAGCGTAGAGATCCGTATGGGGATAAAAGGCGAATCAAAAGGCGCTAAAGTACTTTTTATCAATCCATATAATGGCTTAATACTTTACCAAGGCGACTACAGCCAGCGCTTTTTTCAGCAGGTGCGCAACCTGCACCGTTACCTGCTGTTAGGCAGCACTGGTAAAATAATTACAGGTATTTCATGCTCCATTACTTTATTTATGGTAATCAGCGGGTTAATTATCTGGTGGCCGGCCAATAAAAAAGCGATTAAGCAACGCTTCCGCATCAAATGGAATGCATCGGGCAAAAGGCTCACGTGGGACTTACATGCGGTATCGGGCTTCTATGTTTCGATCATTTTGCTGCTGATCACGCTGACAGGGTTGATCTGGAGTTATGACTGGCCCGAAAAACTGATATTCCGCCTGACCGACGGAACGGTTGAAAAGGAAGCTAAAATTAAAAATGCATCCAAGGGAAAGCAGGCTAATGCCGGTATCTATCAGCAAATGCTCAACCAAACAGATCAGCTTTACCCCTACCGCGGCGAGCTTTTAATGGCCATACCACCTAAGGCCACGTTAGCGGTAACTGTGCAAAAAGAAGATGCTAACCATACCATTACCACCAGTAATGCAGCCTTTTTTGATAGTAAAACGGGGGCTATGCTTAAAAAACAACCTTATCAAAACCTAAGTACGGGAACAAAAATCCGTAAAATGATGTTGCCCGTCCATACCGGCAGCTTATTAGGCTGGCCCACTAAATTATTATACCTGCTGGTAAGCTTGTTTACAGCCAGCTTACCTGTTACCGGCTTACTGATCTGGCTAAACAGAAAGAAAAAAGGAAGCGCTGCCCGCGCTAAAAAACGTCACCCGGTGTTAACAAAAAAGAAAGCCGCGTATACACCGGTGTAACAATAAACCGGGTTACAAACCTGCATCAAGAAAAATTTTCATCGATTTCTTTCATTTAATTAGACTTATTATAAATAATAATTAGTTTTGTGGCATCAAGTCATGTCTAAATTCTGATTATTTTTGATGAAATCTTTATCTGCCATTCTGTTCAATCTTTTCTTAATTTGCTCTATCAGCGCATTCTCACAAACCACGGGGAACATCAGCGGGAAAATAACTTTGGTAAACGGCGAACCTTATGCCTCGGCATCAGCAACCCTGGTTGAAACTTTAAAGACCACCCTTACCGACATCAAAGGCAATTATTATTTTTATAACTTGGCGCCGGGAACTTACCATGTTAAAATACAGGTATTGGGAGCGGCACAACAGGTTTTGGAAGTTAACGTAATTGCCGGACAAACAGCCATGGCCGATTACCAATTCGCCAAAGAAAACGTGCAGGCTTTACAAGAAGTAACCATTGCTTCCAATACCAACAAGTTTGCAAAAAAAGAAAGCATCTATATTGCCAGGCTACCCTTAAAAAACCTCGAAAACCCGCAAGTATATAATTCAGTATCCAAGGAACTGATCCAGGAGCAGATGGCGGTTGACCTGGGAAGCATTTCAAAAAATGTGCCGGGTGCGGGTATCCCGATGATAGCCAACCAGGGGCGGGTAACTTTTCGCTCACGCGGATTTGAAACTGAGCCCAATGCCCGCAACGGTGTTGCTGGTGCAGCCTTTTCCACCATCGATCCGGCTAACCTGGAGCGCATAGAAGCCATTAAAGGCCCATCGGCCACATTATTCGGTACCAGCGTATCCAGCAGCTATGGCGGTTTGTATAATCGCGTTACCAAAAAACCTTACAATGGCTTTGGTGGCGAGGTGGCTTATTTTGGCGGCAGCTGGAACTTCAACCGCTTTGCGCTCGACCTTAATACACCTATCAATGCCGATAAAACCGCACTATTCCGTATCAACGCCGCTACATCGTTCGAAAAAAGTTTCCAGGACCAGGGTTTCACCAACAGTTTAAGCATAGCGCCCAGTTTCTCGTATCAGGTTACCGACAGGCTTGCCCTATTGGTTGATATAGAGTTCGGACAGGCCAAAGGCACATCGGTGGTCCGTTTTAACCCCTATACAGGCGGCGCGGCCAGAACACTATCTATTGCCAATATGGGCTTTCCTTATAACAAAACTTTTTTTGGCAACGATATCACTTATGATACCCAGATGCTGAACTTTTTTATCCAGCTAAATTATAAGATCTCTGAAAGCTGGACCTCGCAAAGTATCGTTTCGCGGGCGCGCTCTTCCATCGGTGGCTACATTACCGCGCTTAACGGCCGCAGCGATACCGAAATTAGTCCGCAGGCAATTGTTGGTTCAACAGCTTTCATCGCTACCGACCTGCAACAAAACTTTATCGGCGATTTTAAAATAGGCAGTTTCCGTAACAGGATGGTGGTTGGATTGGATTACTACAACAACTCGAACGATTTTGACCGCGTAACGGTTAACCTGCCCAAGGTTAGCTTTGTAAACACGCCGTCCACCTACAGGGTTAGCCGTTTTAAAATCGATTCGCTATCCAGCACCGGAACTTTGCGTAAAGAAAAAAATGGCGACGACACTTACGCTGCTTACGTATCCGACGTTTTTAATGTAACCAGTCAGTTATCCGCTATGTTGAGCCTCCGGGTAGACCGTTATCAAAATAACGGTGTGTACAATATTTCTACCGGCCAAACATCGGGTGGACTAAGTAATACCGGCGTACAAACCGGCCCTTTTGGCCAAACCTCCCTGTCGCAAAAAATGGGATTGGTATACGAGGTATTCCAAGATCGCCTTTCGTTGTTTGGCAATTACCTCAATGGTTTTTTCAACAAAAGTGGCGTAACATCAGATGGAAGCGCGCTGAAGCCGGAACACGCCAATCAACTGGAATTTGGCCTGAAGGGCGACGTATTTAACCACAAATTAGCAGGCACCATTAGTTACTACGATATCAGGGTGGCCAACTCAACCCGGCCAGACCCTGCTAACACCCTCAACTACCTGGTACAGGACGGAACCCAGGTGAGTAAAGGTGTAGAGGTAGATGTAACAGCCAACCCCTTTTCGGGCTTCAACATCGTGGCGGGCTATGCTTACAACTATAGCTTGTATACCAATGCCGATGCTACCGTAAATGGCTTACGCCCCGCTTTATCGGGCCCGCCTAAAACTGTTAATTTCTGGGCAAGTTACCGCATTCCCCAGGGCGACCTGAAAGGCCTGGGCGCAGGTTTCGGCGGAAACTATGGCACATCATCGTTCCAAACCAATACCCAAACGGTTAAAATCATTATCCCGTCTTATACTTTATTGGATGCTACTGTATTTTACGATCAGCCTAAATTTCGCATCGGCTTTAAGGTGGATAACCTCACCAACCAGAAGGCCTGGTCGGTACGTTTAACCCCGCAAGCCCCGGCCAGGTTTATCGGCAGCCTGAGTTTAAAGTTTTAAGGGCGTCAGCAAATTAAACGATGAGAATTGAAGTTAAAAAACATGAATGATACCATATTGGTCAATAAATACTAATTATTGCTAATAATATGTCAAAATTTCATAACGCCTATACCCTATCTAAGTGTAAATTTGTGCATAAACCGATCAATTTCCTTTTCACATGCTAAGCCCACGCTGATATCACTTGCGCTTATGCGGTTAGGGGCATTGATGTTATTTAACTGATGTGCGCGGATGTTTGAACCTGTAAAATTAAAAGATATTGCCAAGGCACTTAATGTTTCTGTTTCTACAGTATCCCGGTCATTAAGCGGCGGCCACGAGATAAGCGAAAAAACCAGAAATATTGTATTACGCTATGCACAGAAATTAAACTATCGCCAAAATCCTATCGCTTTAAGTTTGAAGGAACGCCGCAGCCGCTCTATAGGTGTGGTGATATCCGAAGTTGCCAATAGTTATTTCTCGCAGGCCATCAGCGGTATCGAATCCATCGCTTACGACAGAGGCTACCATATTTTCATCACCCAAACACACGAATCCGCCGACCGCGAGATTGCCAATGTGCAGCATTTATCGTCGCGTTCTGTAGATGGCCTTTTAATTTCCCTGGCATCCGAAACGCAGGAAATCTCCCATTTAAAATCACTGCACGACAAAGGATTGCCGATTGTATTTTTCGACCGTGTATCGCCTGAAATTGAAACGCATAAAGTAATCGCCAATAATTACAAGGGGGCCTTTGAAGCTACGGTACACCTCATCAAGTCGGGCTTCCGGCGGATAGCGCACATTACGGGTGCGCACCACCTATCTACCAGCAAAGACAGGTTGAGAGGTTACCTTGCCGCCCTCGACCTGTATAGCATACCCTGCAAGCCCGAATATATCATTTATTGCGAGAATGGTGGGATGATACAGGCAGAAACCGATGCCGCGATAGCACAGCTGGCGCTTATGCCCGACCGGCCCGACGCCCTTTTTATCGGCGGCGACAAGCTGAGTACCGGCTGCCTATCCGCACTGAAAAAACAAGGCCTACAGGTGCCGCAAGACATCGCAATCGCCGGGTTCACCAACTCCGATGTTGCCGAATTATTTAAACCCTCCTTAACCGCGGTAAGCCAGCCCGCTTATCAAATTGGCCAAAAAGCAGCCGAAATGCTGATCCAGCTAATTGAAAGTAAAAAACCAGTCACCCAGTTTGAAACCGAGATGTTCAGCACCGAGTTGATTGTGCGGAAGTCGACGGATAAGGTTTAGGGGAATTGGACGTGGTGAGCATGCGGTTTTGCCTAATTTTTGATTGGGAGTTCAATTGCAAGATGGAGGGATTAAAGGCATCAGTAAGGCAGAGCTGGATTCGCAGCTGCCAAGCAATTTCAATTCCAACATGGTACGATTAAGGGAGCGTGTCAGCTGACACAATAGCCGCGTTAACCAAATTTCAATTCCAACATGGTACGGTTAAAGGCGGGCAAGGTCATTGATCTGGAAGGTCGCAGCTATATTTCAATTCCAACATGGTACGATTAAAGGTAGATTTTGGCATGCATAAACTCAACATCTGCATATATTTCAATTCCAACATGGTACGATTAAAGGTTACAAACGGGAATGCTCTGCCAGTATCTGCTGTGTTATTTCAATTCCAACATGGTACGATTAAAGGCATAAACAATTCACAATTCAATTTTCAAAAGACAAAATTTCAATTCCAACATGGTACGATTAAAGGGAATCAGCGCGGTAATAATGTTAGCTACTTCCGGATATTTCAATTCCAACATGGTACGATTAAAGGTTAGAAAGCTTTATTTTCATGCGCTATCATATCAAATTTCAATTCCAACATGGTACGATTAAAGGCCAGCAACATCAAATACTTTTTTAATGTAATTTTATTTCAATTCCAACATGGTACGATTAAAGGGAACTTTAATCCTGTAGCTTCCTCAGCTATATATTTATTTCAATTCCAACATGGTACGATTAAAGGTTTATTTTGTCGTTAACGATATTAGCAACAGCGACCAAATTTCAATTCCAACATGGTACGATTAAAGGCCTCGGTAAGGACGTACGCCGATATTATTACGTAATTTCAATTCCAACATGGTACGATTAAAGGCGGCTGTTGAAAATGTAAGAACGGGCAATATATCTTTATATTTCAATTCCAACATGGTACGATTAAAGGGCTGCTCTTTATCGAAGATGTTGTTTTTGATCCAGATTTCAATTCCAACATGGTACGATTAAAGGCGTGGCTACGGTTCGGCCCAGGCTTCCTGATGTAATTTCAATTCCAACATGGTACGATTAAAGGTGGTAATAGCATAGGTTATACCAAAAGTATTCCCAATTTCAATTCCAACATGGTACGATTAAAGGAAAGTATTGATTGATGACGTTCAGGAACTTAGGTTATTTCAATTCCAACATGGTACGATTAAAGGTAAAAGGATTCATAATTGTGATAAGGTTAGGTTGAAATTTCAATTCCAACATGGTACGATTAAAGGATCATTTGAAAAGGATATGGCCCAGGCTGAAATCGTATTTCAATTCCAACATGGTACGATTAAAGGGAATAAGGGTGATATGCGGATGGATAAATTTGATGATATTTCAATTCCAACATGGTACGATTAAAGGGCTTATTAAAAGCGATCCATCGAAGTTTTGTATGAAATTTCAATTCCAACATGGTACGATTAAAGGATGCGCTGGATCATCTACCGGTGGTTTTCCATCTGTATTTCAATTCCAACATGGTACGATTAAAGGGTAAAACATATCTTCCAAAAGGCGGCCCAAATCAAATTTCAATTCCAACATGGTACGATTAAAGGCCGTATTCCCGAAGCAGGGCCGCCGTGTCTTCGCTATTTCAATTCCAACATGGTACGATTAAAGGAGCGAACAAAAAAAGATATATCTGAAAGTACGTTATTTCAATTCCAACATGGTACGATTAAAGGGACTTTACAGGATGTCGATGGATGGATCAATATGGTTATTTCAATTCCAACATGGTACGATTAAAGGTTAGGTCGTACCGTGTTTTGCGCATACTCTGCCTTGATTTCAATTCCAACATGGTACGATTAAAGGCTTGGATAGGAATTGGAAATGGAATTGTACCATTCAAATTTCAATTCCAACATGGTACGATTAAAGGCGTTGGGAGCGTTCAAATCAGATCAACTCCAATTAACGAATTTCAATTCCAACATGGTACGATTAAAGGTGAAATACCACCAATACCAACACCACCAGGTTAAAATTTCAATTCCAACATGGTACGATTAAAGGTTGTTCCAGTTGACTTTACGAAGCCTGTTCCATTAATATTTCAATTCCAACATGGTACGATTAAAGGTTCAACTATATCAATTGATTTGTCGCCTAATTCCTATTTCAATTCCAACATGGTACGATTAAAGGTAGTTAAACTTAATATAATTACGCTATGATAGCACATATTTCAATTCCAACATGGTACGATTAAAGGTTTGCATACAAAGTTGTACCCGTATATGGCCCGTAAACTTGATTTCAATTCCAACATGGTACGATTAAAGGATAACAGTTGTAGAAGGTCCGTACAGGCCCGTATCGATTTCAATTCCAACATGGTACGATTAAAGGCCTCAGTTTTTTCTTCACCAGTTTCAAGGTTTATTTATTTCAATTCCAACATGGTACGATTAAAGGTTGGGTACAGGAACTGCAAGTAGCAGTACAATTCTGTAATTTCAATTCCAACATGGTACGATTAAAGGGGCCCCGGCTGTGAATGACTGGCCCGGCGTGTAGGTAATTTCAATTCCAACATGGTACGATTAAAGGAGCTTCATAGTCTATCCGTTGACGTACAGGTGCATATTTCAATTCCAACATGGTACGATTAAAGGAAGGCTTCAAAGAAGTTAGCAATTAACGAAGGTGGTATTTCAATTCCAACATGGTACGATTAAAGGTAGATTCGATAGGATAAGCCACAAGGTCAAACTTGATTTCAATTCCAACATGGTACGATTAAAGGGTGCTGGCGCTCGTTTTGGCTACCGGCTTTGCAAATTTCAATTCCAACATGGTACGATTAAAGGATCAAAAAAGAATTTCTCAACCTCGTTAGCATGAGCGTATTTCAATTCCAACATGGTACGATTAAAGGCAATTGTCCATGTACCGGCTATCTTTTGCGCGAACATTTCAATTCCAACATGGTACGATTAAAGGCTGTTAGGCCTGCGCGAAAATACTGCAGTCTTAAAAAATTTCAATTCCAACATGGTACGATTAAAGGCCATCGGAACCGGTAAATGCTACCTTATCATCAGCGATTTCAATTCCAACATGGTACGATTAAAGGGGCTCAAACATCCTACTATATCGAACGAATAATTAAATTTCAATTCCAACATGGTACGATTAAAGGTCGGTTTAGGGCTTCCTCCTGTGTCATATTATCGTTTATTTCAATTCCAACATGGTACGATTAAAGGCCACGGGACCGAACAAAGAATTACACGGCACCCCTATTTCAATTCCAACATGGTACGATTAAAGGCAAAGGCGCTTACGTGGCTACAGATAGCCGGATGTTATTTCAATTCCAACATGGTACGATTAAAGGATGGATTAGCGGGCCAGAGCTACAGCGCCAACGGATTTCAATTCCAACATGGTACGATTAAAGGATATTAAATTATTTAGAAGTGTATATCTGTACCCTATTTCAATTCCAACATGGTACGATTAAAGGTTTGTTTTTTTGTTCTGTTACTTCGATACGCGCCTCTATTTCAATTCCAACATGGTACGATTAAAGGCAACTTTGATTTTTCATTTACGGATAGAGCTTGAGCTATTTCAATTCCAACATGGTACGATTAAAGGACCGGATGAAAAAGAAGGATTGCTACCTAAATTTATTTCAATTCCAACATGGTACGATTAAAGGTACCCATAGGCAGCCCGGTTTCTGCTGCTGTTAAATATATTTCAATTCCAACATGGTACGATTAAAGGTGTATTTTAAAAAATGATTGGGCTTGTAAGTTCATATTTCAATTCCAACATGGTACGATTAAAGGGGCCATTACGCCCATTTTGAGCCTGTTTTTAATGTTATTTCAATTCCAACATGGTACGATTAAAGGTGAGCTGGGTCATCTACAGGGGGCTTGCCATCGGTATTTCAATTCCAACATGGTACGATTAAAGGTGTTTGCGGCCTCGATTGGCGCGGCTTAGTATTATATTTCAATTCCAACATGGTACGATTAAAGGGAAAGATTATCGCGAAGAGACTTTATACGCTCTTATTTCAATTCCAACATGGTACGATTAAAGGTATGCCTTTTATTCGGTGATGCCATTGTTAAAGAAATTTCAATTCCAACATGGTACGATTAAAGGAAATACTCCGTTTGATAAGTTTGAAAAGAAAACGTATTTCAATTCCAACATGGTACGATTAAAGGTAAGTTTAACCTTGATTGCCGGAGCAAATGGGACATTATTTCAATTCCAACATGGTACGATTAAAGGCCCGAACCCATAAGCCAGTAATTGTTTAGTTGATATTTCAATTCCAACATGGTACGATTAAAGGGACCTTGGCGGGGCTGACCTTCGCGGGGCTAACCTATTTCAATTCCAACATGGTACGATTAAAGGATGGAGCACCGCATCACATTGTAGTAACTATTAAATTTCAATTCCAACATGGTACGATTAAAGGAGCGCTTGTTAAAGAGGTTAAAGACAATGATGAAAATTTCAATTCCAACATGGTACGATTAAAGGAACTGGAGATTATTTAATTGTTCGTTTGCTGCCTTAATTTCAATTCCAACATGGTACGATTAAAGGACCTACTGTAATAGAGAAAATGTGCATATTATGCTATTTCAATTCCAACATGGTACGATTAAAGGCTAACCTTGGCGACGCTAACCTTGGCGGGGCTAACCTATTTCAATTCCAACATGGTACGATTAAAGGTTCAATAAAGTAAGTTGGTTAGAACCTCAAGTTGAATTTCAATTCCAACATGGTACGATTAAAGGCACCATTCCAATCAGTTTTTTCGGTATCAATTCTTATTTCAATTCCAACATGGTACGATTAAAGGTCGTTATCTCATTACCTAATAAAAATGGAAATACATAATTTCAATTCCAACATGGTACGATTAAAGGTCGTTATCTCATTACCTAATAAAAATGGAAATACATAATTTCAATTCCAACATGGTACGATTAAAGGAAATGGGAATTAAAAACAAAGCTTCGTTAGACGTTATTTCAATTCCAACATGGTACGATTAAAGGGGTGTATATGGGTTCCATATCCTTAGTTTACTTTATTTCAATTCCAACATGGTACGATTAAAGGCGCCCATGGCCATCAACTACGATCGCGTTGTCTGTATTTCAATTCCAACATGGTACGATTAAAGGATTGAGCAGAAAAAGCAGATAGTTTCTGGCTGGACTAATTTCAATTCCAACATGGTACGATTAAAGGCAAAAAGTACACTTCTCTTTACCTAACAGCCGACAAGATTTCAATTCCAACATGGTACGATTAAAGGAGCCGCCTGAGACGCGGTATCAAGAGCCAGTCCATATTTCAATTCCAACATGGTACGATTAAAGGGGCAATACCGGGTATCCGGCGAGGCTATTAATGCTATTTCAATTCCAACATGGTACGATTAAAGGCATTAGTGGGGTTGAGGCGGCAATAGCTGTTTTATATTTCAATTCCAACATGGTACGATTAAAGGCCGAAAAATAACCGGTACGACTGCATCAGGATTACATTTCAATTCCAACATGGTACGATTAAAGGTTGCACAACAGCCACACCATCACCAAATGACCCAAATTTCAATTCCAACATGGTACGATTAAAGGGAGGACATGGGCAACAATAAAGACTTTAATCTCTTATTTCAATTCCAACATGGTACGATTAAAGGCCGCTAATGCCAAGGATGGTAACAAAATGCGCTCAAATTTCAATTCCAACATGGTACGATTAAAGGCCGTATCCCCATTGCAAGGCGTTATGCCATTATCTAAATTTCAATTCCAACATGGTACGATTAAAGGGCTTCACGAATTTGGGAAAATGTTTTTTGTAGAAATTTCAATTCCAACATGGTACGATTAAAGGTCCATTTTTGGGTATAGGTTCAGAGCCTAATCAAATTTCAATTCCAACATGGTACGATTAAAGGTATAGCCAGCTTGTGTTATCCTGGTTGGGTGTGTTATTTCAATTCCAACATGGTACGATTAAAGGTCGGCTCGGTTACTTGAAATTGGCGGCAAAGAAATTATTTCAATTCCAACATGGTACGATTAAAGGTCACGGTGGTAAAAATTAAACGCTTCGCATAACAATTTCAATTCCAACATGGTACGATTAAAGGTTAAGGCTAAAAAACTTCGTGGCAAACGTATTTTATATTTCAATTCCAACATGGTACGATTAAAGGAAAAGGTAAATTTAGTATCTCCAAATGAAAGTGTTATTTCAATTCCAACATGGTACGATTAAAGGATCATCTACCCACGGGTTGCCAAGAATTGCATTCAATTTCAATTCCAACATGGTACGATTAAAGGTTCATACCAACGACCAATCAGCTAAAGGCAATATTATTTCAATTCCAACATGGTACGATTAAAGGTTTTGCGCAATGGCTATTTTCGCTGTTTGGTATTCAATTTCAATTCCAACATGGTACGATTAAAGGAAGATAGGATAAAAGCTGAAGAGTTAGCAAGCGAATTTCAATTCCAACATGGTACGATTAAAGGCAGAGCCGATTACAATATCAAAGTTATCCAACGGGATTTCAATTCCAACATGGTACGATTAAAGGTATATTCAGCTACGGTAGTTTCACGCGGATTAATATTTCAATTCCAACATGGTACGATTAAAGGACATTGTAAACAATTGGAGACGCGCTAATGTGATTGATTTCAATTCCAACATGGTACGATTAAAGGGGGAATTGTTTTTTTTATAGTTATGCAAGGTATTAATTTCAATTCCAACATGGTACGATTAAAGGTGTTGGTTTTCATGAGAATGTTTTTAATAATTATTATATTTCAATTCCAACATGGTACGATTAAAGGGTGGCTGGATAACCCAGATCTCCCGGAAACTATTTTATTTCAATTCCAACATGGTACGATTAAAGGAGCAACCAAAGAACAAACTAAGATGCCAGACTTATCATTTCAATTCCAACATGGTACGATTAAAGGAGCCACTTTGATATTTCGTTTTTAGTAGCTTCTTTATTTCAATTCCAACATGGTACGATTAAAGGCTAAACAGAATTACAAACAGCTATCTAATCCCCCTATATTTCAATTCCAACATGGTACGATTAAAGGCAAGACGGTTGTATATACCGATCTTGGAATATCCCGATTTCAATTCCAACATGGTACGATTAAAGGGCGGCCTCTGCTTCTTTTTTATCAGCTTCGATTTATTTCAATTCCAACATGGTACGATTAAAGGTTTCGATAGGCTTCAAGTTTTTCCTGAAAAATACCATATTTCAATTCCAACATGGTACGATTAAAGGAAAGAAGGCGGCTTTGATTTTGATAGGTTTGATGAAATTTCAATTCCAACATGGTACGATTAAAGGATCTTCCGAATTAACAATCGGTGGTTCTGTAGGTGATTTCAATTCCAACATGGTACGATTAAAGGTTAGTGAAACTTATAAAATGCCTAATCGGGATTCGGATTTCAATTCCAACATGGTACGATTAAAGGTCAAAGATCTGCCAGAACAACCAATTGAGTTCACCATTTCAATTCCAACATGGTACGATTAAAGGATTATTGAGGTTCCTGAGTCTTTTGTTAAATTCAATTTCAATTCCAACATGGTACGATTAAAGGATCATAGAAGGCCATAAGGTCGATACAAAAGATATTATTTCAATTCCAACATGGTACGATTAAAGGGATCAGGGCAACCGTAAAAACAAAATGGGCTAACGTATTTCAATTCCAACATGGTACGATTAAAGGTCACTTCGTCATTAAGAATTACAGCCGGGCAATATTATTTCAATTCCAACATGGTACGATTAAAGGCTATTTTCCCGGCGCTTTCCTGTATTGCTTTTTCGATTTCAATTCCAACATGGTACGATTAAAGGATGATACGTCAGCGGAGTTTACTGATACGGATATTATTTCAATTCCAACATGGTACGATTAAAGGAAAACGACTTGCCTCGGCATTAGGTGGCCGCAATAATTTCAATTCCAACATGGTACGATTAAAGGTAGGGCAATCGCAAATGGCCGAACAATGGCAGACGATATTTCAATTCCAACATGGTACGATTAAAGGTGCCATGCTTTATGGCTAATCTTTTGCAGTACTTTATTTCAATTCCAACATGGTACGATTAAAGGTGGTATGTATGACTTTGAAACAGGTCACTTTATAAGATTTCAATTCCAACATGGTACGATTAAAGGAAAGCATGTTAAGTATCTTACAGATGTATTTACCAGATTTCAATTCCAACATGGTACGATTAAAGGCAATCTTCTGCTAATATTATTGGAGGCTCGCATGGCATTTCAATTCCAACATGGTACGATTAAAGGTTCGTTCTGGAAAGTATAAAACCCCTTACAGCCCAATTTCAATTCCAACATGGTACGATTAAAGGATTTTTATAGCCATTAACGAGGATAAGAAAGTAGATTTCAATTCCAACATGGTACGATTAAAGGATTCACGGTTATCATTCGGATATACTTTGGTTCAAATTTCAATTCCAACATGGTACGATTAAAGGGAAATAGCGGAAGGCCTAACATTGGATAATGTTAAATTTCAATTCCAACATGGTACGATTAAAGGTAATTACTATTAGTAAGCCTATAGTACTCAAAAAATATTTCAATTCCAACATGGTACGATTAAAGGCAAAGATGTGAATTACTAAACAGATTATTAAAATCAATTTCAATTCCAACATGGTACGATTAAAGGTGTCAACTTCATACCAATACTAAGGCCGATATACAAATTTCAATTCCAACATGGTACGATTAAAGGACATAATTGCCCTGAGCATCTTTAGTTACGTGTGTTATTTCAATTCCAACATGGTACGATTAAAGGCATAAACACTGATAGCCTCATTACGTAATAACCAATTTCAATTCCAACATGGTACGATTAAAGGAGTTCTGGATCTGATTTTGGTAGTTATCATTGGTTTAATTTCAATTCCAACATGGTACGATTAAAGGTAAAAGACAAGCTAAGGCGAGCTACATTATCTGCATTTCAATTCCAACATGGTACGATTAAAGGAATGCCCGGCCTAAACCTCCCTGGCCTTTAAAAAATGATTTCAATTCCAACATGGTACGATTAAAGGCAAATACTTTAAAATCACTTTCGGAAACCTCTCCGATATTTCAATTCCAACATGGTACGATTAAAGGCAGGCTCTCACATGGATGGCGCTCAATTTATAATATTTCAATTCCAACATGGTACGATTAAAGGGATTCAAGTTGTCTATTTGCTCATAATTAGATATTATTTCAATTCCAACATGGTACGATTAAAGGCAGGGCATCCCCTTGTTCCTGCTATATTTAAAAACTATTTCAATTCCAACATGGTACGATTAAAGGAATATAAGCAACTTTCTTACCTTGCCGTTCATAATGAATTTCAATTCCAACATGGTACGATTAAAGGATTCAAAATAATCTGATATTTGGTCTAAATTAAAAATTTCAATTCCAACATGGTACGATTAAAGGCATCGTATACGTTATTTGGGTTATTGTAATTCGATGATTTCAATTCCAACATGGTACGATTAAAGGTTCTAATAAGTGTTTAAGTACATATTTTGTAAGTATTTCAATTCCAACATGGTACGATTAAAGGCAACTCCTTACCCTCATCAACATGCTTTATCCATATATTTCAATTCCAACATGGTACGATTAAAGGAAATCTATCATGATTAAATTGGTTTTCTATATTCGATTTCAATTCCAACATGGTACGATTAAAGGAAAAAACCGAAGCTTATATACAGCAATGGGTATAATTTCAATTCCAACATGGTACGATTAAAGGTTGATATCCCGCCCTGGCTACCCTTTAATGCTAATATTTCAATTCCAACATGGTACGATTAAAGGACTCAACACTTTTAAAGCCTAAATCGTCGACCATATTTCAATTCCAACATGGTACGATTAAAGGTTGTTGATTCGCAAAATGGTAATATTAGTTTGTAGTATTTCAATTCCAACATGGTACGATTAAAGGCCAAGTTTCTTATTGAAAACAAATCAGCCTTGATAGCATTTCAATTCCAACATGGTACGATTAAAGGACAGCAACCCATAGAGGTCATTGTCTTGGTTCTGGATTTCAATTCCAACATGGTACGATTAAAGGCCTAATTTTTGGTAAATCGTAAAAGCTCATTATAAATTTCAATTCCAACATGGTACGATTAAAGGTGTGTAGCGAGCTTTAAAAACCATTGTGTAAATTTAATTTCAATTCCAACATGGTACGATTAAAGGTTTTAAAGAACCCAACAGCTGCCAATAAATCTTTATTTCAATTCCAACATGGTACGATTAAAGGGCGGTTAATGTAGTTGGCGAGTTTAGAACGGTTAAAAAATTTCAATTCCAACATGGTACGATTAAAGGCTGTACTGGTCGCTTATCGCACTTAACCGCATAAATTTCAATTCCAACATGGTACGATTAAAGGTTCGCCTTTTTCGTTTATTAAGCCCAAGCCTACTGCAATTTCAATTCCAACATGGTACGATTAAAGGTCGGTAGCCCAGGAATACAGCAAGCCGAAGTTAATATTTCAATTCCAACATGGTACGATTAAAGGTAATAACCAATTACCACACGGTAAAAAACACAAGATTTCAATTCCAACATGGTACGATTAAAGGTGTGCCTGGCTTCGGGTTCGCTTACTAATTTGACTTAATTTCAATTCCAACATGGTACGATTAAAGGATCTCCGCTGAATTAGAAGCTGCAAAGTTGCAGGCATTTCAATTCCAACATGGTACGATTAAAGGGTCAGTAGCGCCGCTCGTAAATGATAGTCCATTTGTTGCATTTCAATTCCAACATGGTACGATTAAAGGCACATTTTCATTCGGATAATGGATAACATAGTATGATTTCAATTCCAACATGGTACGATTAAAGGCTTAGCCAATGCCTCAAATTCGCTTATCAGCGATAATTTCAATTCCAACATGGTACGATTAAAGGTGGGCAGGCCTAATCATATCCGGCATTAAAGATATATTTCAATTCCAACATGGTACGATTAAAGGCATCATATCCTTCAAAACCTGAATTTATGTTAACAATTTCAATTCCAACATGGTACGATTAAAGGTCACGTTATAGAGCCATCAGGCCGGGCGCAAATACATTTCAATTCCAACATGGTACGATTAAAGGATGACGCCGCTATAATTGGTGGCGACTTTGCATTATTTCAATTCCAACATGGTACGATTAAAGGAGCTTCACAATAATAATTCCCGGATTCTATTTGCTATTTCAATTCCAACATGGTACGATTAAAGGTTGGAGAAGATTATTGCAGAACAAGACAAATTAATATTTCAATTCCAACATGGTACGATTAAAGGCCATTATTGCCATGAGAGAAAGGCAGTTGTTTATATATTTCAATTCCAACATGGTACGATTAAAGGATTGCACGGTACGTTTTAGGCTACCAATAAGCGAATTTCAATTCCAACATGGTACGATTAAAGGGGCTTGCGCTTTTGGCAGTAAAAAGCAAATCGAAAATTTCAATTCCAACATGGTACGATTAAAGGCCTTGATGCTGCTGTACCACTTCTTTTAGCATCGATTTCAATTCCAACATGGTACGATTAAAGGTCTTTTTTCAGGCAGGTTTATTAACTCCTGCTCTAATTTCAATTCCAACATGGTACGATTAAAGGCAGGTCATAATCAACGTGTTCTTTTTTAATTTGGTATTTCAATTCCAACATGGTACGATTAAAGGTAGCGCACTTAGCTAAAGAAAAAGAATTATCATTTTTATTTCAATTCCAACATGGTACGATTAAAGGTTGAAACACTTTCAACATGCGTCAATCTAAAAGTATTTCAATTCCAACATGGTACGATTAAAGGCCTGATCGTTAAAAAAGACTTGAATGTAAAGTCAAATTTCAATTCCAACATGGTACGATTAAAGGTAACGCATCTAAGATAATTATTTATTATGTATATTATTTCAATTCCAACATGGTACGATTAAAGGCAGAGTTGGCAGCGTTGATCACGCACTTGAATCTATATTTCAATTCCAACATGGTACGATTAAAGGGGTGGCTTTTTTTATTACATAAGAAATAGGGCTTAAATTTCAATTCCAACATGGTACGATTAAAGGAAGTTGGCCGGATTTGATGTTATTGGATGCAATGAAATATTTCAATTCCAACATGGTACGATTAAAGGCGGTTTGTAGTGCCGGGCGTAATGTAGCCGAAGTACCTATTTCAATTCCAACATGGTACGATTAAAGGTTTCTAATAAGTGTTTAAGTACATATTTTGTAAGTATTTCAATTCCAACATGGTACGATTAAAGGGTGGGTGTCCGGCAATGCGTGGGTGAAATCAAATAAATTTCAATTCCAACATGGTACGATTAAAGGAATATGCTTCATATAATGGGTTCAAACAGATCGAATTTCAATTCCAACATGGTACGATTAAAGGTGAAATGGAAAACATTAGGGTTAAATCGGTAATTAAATTTCAATTCCAACATGGTACGATTAAAGGCGTGCCCTTCACCTTTGATGTTATCTCCCATATCTAATTTCAATTCCAACATGGTACGATTAAAGGTCCATTTGGGAAAACGTTTAGTTGGTAGCCGGTAAATTTCAATTCCAACATGGTACGATTAAAGGCTCATGACCATGAATTGTTTTTGCCTTTAAATAAAATTTCAATTCCAACATGGTACGATTAAAGGATATCGCGTAAATTAACTGAATGGGGCCACACAGGGATTTCAATTCCAACATGGTACGATTAAAGGGTGTTTAATATTGTGTTTGATTGTGGGCAATATTATTTCAATTCCAACATGGTACGATTAAAGGTAATGGGCGTTTTTATTGTAGGCAGAATAATTATATTTCAATTCCAACATGGTACGATTAAAGGTGTGCCTGGCTTCGGGTTCGCTTACTAATTTGACTTAATTTCAATTCCAACATGGTACGATTAAAGGATTGCAACATTGGAAACGGCCGCTAACCTTGACCAAAATTTCAATTCCAACATGGTACGATTAAAGGCACATTTTCATTCGGATAATGGATAACATAGTATGATTTCAATTCCAACATGGTACGATTAAAGGCGCTTCACAATCAGAATATCTACGATATATGTCTAAATTTCAATTCCAACATGGTACGATTAAAGGCCGGAACCAAAACAGTGCAGTTTATGCCGATTCCATTTCAATTCCAACATGGTACGATTAAAGGAATTGCCAATGCTGGCTAATAATCTCCCTATTACTGTATTTCAATTCCAACATGGTACGATTAAAGGAGTTGCAAAAAAAATCAACATCGGTTTTTATTTTATTTCAATTCCAACATGGTACGATTAAAGGTATTCTTTTTTGGTAAATTCAATAGATTCAAGTGCGATTTCAATTCCAACATGGTACGATTAAAGGCGGTGAATGTATCGCTGCCAGGAATTGAACCTTTTATTTCAATTCCAACATGGTACGATTAAAGGTTTTGCAACGCCTGCGAACACATTAGCATGTCATGGAAATTTCAATTCCAACATGGTACGATTAAAGGTTTGAGCATTATCGACTAATCCTTTTTCGGCATCATATTTCAATTCCAACATGGTACGATTAAAGGCTGATCAATTCCAGTCATTTGAAGATATGGGGCTGATTTCAATTCCAACATGGTACGATTAAAGGTATAAGCTATTTGAATTAAAAAAGTAGATTATTAATAAATTTCAATTCCAACATGGTACGATTAAAGGCCGAAACCAAATCATTTGTTTCAATACAAAAATATATTTCAATTCCAACATGGTACGATTAAAGGCCCACGACTTTTTAATTACTGGTTTACGATTCATAGATTTCAATTCCAACATGGTACGATTAAAGGGAATAATTCTCCTGCTCGTGCTTTAAATTAAGCGAATTTCAATTCCAACATGGTACGATTAAAGGGTGTTAAACCTTCGGATAATTCTGATTTTGAAAGATTTCAATTCCAACATGGTACGATTAAAGGAAACTTCGGAAAAGATTATCGCTACGAAGTATATTTATTTCAATTCCAACATGGTACGATTAAAGGTTAATGAAGGATATAATATCAGTAAGGATACATTATTTCAATTCCAACATGGTACGATTAAAGGAAGGGCCGAATTGCTAAAGTCATCGGGTGTGCACAAATTTCAATTCCAACATGGTACGATTAAAGGTTTCATGTGGGTGATGGTAGCGAGCCATTGCCAATATTTCAATTCCAACATGGTACGATTAAAGGAATCTGCCTTAGACACGTATCTCGCAACACAGGGATATTTCAATTCCAACATGGTACGATTAAAGGTATTCCTTCATGCCTTATCTGCTTAATCACTATATTATTTCAATTCCAACATGGTACGATTAAAGGTCATAACCGGGGTGGCTTTCTTTATTTGTTCTTTTATTTCAATTCCAACATGGTACGATTAAAGGGTTTTGATCCATTGATCAGGCCCTGTTGATCGGCGGCATTTCAATTCCAACATGGTACGATTAAAGGCCGGAACCGGGGCGGGAACGTCCCCCACAGTAACTGATTTCAATTCCAACATGGTACGATTAAAGGAAGTGTTCCCTGAAATAGAAAAAAACATGACATTATTTCAATTCCAACATGGTACGATTAAAGGCCTTAAATCCAGTTAATGTATATAACTCAATTAAATTTCAATTCCAACATGGTACGATTAAAGGCAATGCCAATTCTGCCTTATTAAGTGCTGTAAGTAATTTCAATTCCAACATGGTACGATTAAAGGCCAAAAGAGGCCAGCGACATTCATGGTTTTACCGAATTTCAATTCCAACATGGTACGATTAAAGGCAAGTTAAGCGGGAATTGCCGCGCATATTGGCCAAATTTCAATTCCAACATGGTACGATTAAAGGCTCTGATCAAACACTGCCATTTTCAGGTGTTCGGATATTTCAATTCCAACATGGTACGATTAAAGGAGATTTTGCAGCATGTGTACCGACTTAACTTCAGTAATTTCAATTCCAACATGGTACGATTAAAGGAAGTGTTCCCTGAAATAGAAAAAAACATGACATTATTTCAATTCCAACATGGTACGATTAAAGGTCAGTTATAAATACCTCTTCTGATTGGTATAAAGAATTTCAATTCCAACATGGTACGATTAAAGGTCGGTAGCCCAGGAATACAGCAAGCCGAAGTTAATATTTCAATTCCAACATGGTACGATTAAAGGGTTTAAATGCGAGCATGAAGAAACTGGACATATAAATTTCAATTCCAACATGGTACGATTAAAGGGAGCTGCATAAGCCTGTAATGGAACTGGTAAACTAAATTTCAATTCCAACATGGTACGATTAAAGGAGCAAGAGAAAGGCCACGATCTATTTAGGCTGTTAAATTTCAATTCCAACATGGTACGATTAAAGGGAGGATGCTACGGGGAATACTTTGGCAAGTTCATATTTCAATTCCAACATGGTACGATTAAAGGTAGGCAACCCGTGGGTAGATGATAACTCCAGCATCAATTTCAATTCCAACATGGTACGATTAAAGGGAATAGCCGTTAAGGTAAATAGCAAAAGGCAATTATTTCAATTCCAACATGGTACGATTAAAGGCCCACAACGCTAAAGAAGTCATTTAACCTCGCGATATTTCAATTCCAACATGGTACGATTAAAGGCGGGTTATAACATTTGGCCTATGGGGTGTGCTGATATTTCAATTCCAACATGGTACGATTAAAGGCCGTTAAAAAACGGCTAAAAACATGCTCAAATATAGGCTTAAACTGCGTTTAACACACGGATATTTGATAAAAAATTAGTCGCTGTGCAATAACCGGTTTTTACCGGGGTACCGACAACCGCTTTTAATAGGGCTCTGGGCTGCTTTTACTGCTAAAAATAAGTTTTCAATACGTCAAAGAACCATCTTCGTCATCTCACCGACAACTTATAGTATCGTATCAAGCGTGTTGCGCTCCGCTCCTATCACCTGTTTATCAAGCCATTTCTGTTCCCTGCTTTTAAAAATAATAATGCTGTCGGTCTCAGGCTCAATAATCAGTTTCGATTTAGCTAACAGTTCTTTCAGCTTCACCGGTGTTATTTCGCCCTCAAATACCGAATTCTGGATCCAGTTTAGGTATTGCCTGCATAGTTTCAGCATTTTACCAACGCGCTTTTCGCCAATATCGTAAACCAATATTACATACATAGTTTTATCATTAATTGCCTCATGTTACCACCTTGCCTTATAGGGCTTGTATTCGTCGAGGCCGAGCAGGTGTTTGCTTAGTTTATAGCATTCCAGTTTAACCAGATGCTTATAGCTCACATTACGGTTAAGTACGGGGTGCTTAAATGTTTCGCCAATACGTTCTTCCCAGGCACGAACGTAAATTTTCTTGCCCGATTCTTTCAGCATACAGCCGTTCATCTTCAGGTCGAAGTCGTTTTTACCGATCTCCTTTTTATTCAGCAGCCTGAAGATGGTACGGTCGACCAGGATGGGCTTAAATATTTCGGCCAGATCAAGCGCGAGCGAAAACCTGCGGAAACCAGGTTCGTGCAAAAAACTGATGGTGGGGTTAAGCTGGGTATGATAAAGCTGGTTAAGGCAAAGCGAATAGCACATCATGTTACCGAACGATATCATCGCGTTCAGCTCGTTTGCGGGCGGTTGCTTGCTGCGCCCCTCCATGGTAAAATTATTGATGATGGTATCAAAGGCCTGGTAGTAGTACTGGCGGATATTACCCTCGATGCCCATCAGTTCGTCAACAGCGGTAGCGCTTTCTATCTGTAATGCCAGGGCCTCAATACATTCAACTTGCAGACTTACATCCTTTTCGCGGTTAAGGTAGTACCTAAGCGTTTTTACCATATTAAAGGCTGCCCCGCTGATAAACTTGTGGGCAATGATCATCCTTTTTTTATTATCGATGTAGTGCCGGGTTTGCGAGATCTGCATTTTGCCGGCCAGCAAGTATTCTTTAGGGCAAAAGCTCCCCGTATAATTTTCGTAGTAATCAAAAAAATGAACACCTATACCCGCCTTGCCTAAAAAATTATAGAGGGCGCTGTTGGCATCCAGGCTGCCGAAACAAAACAGATCAGAAACGCCCTCTACCGGAATGTATTTTGGCGTACCATCGTTCCCGTCCTCATCAACGGGTACAAATTTAAGGGTATTATCTTTCCGGCTCATCCGGCCGGCATTAAACAGGTAATAGGTTTTCTTCATGGTGATGATCGCTTATTCATTATCTTCCTGTATGTAGCAAAAATCGAAATAGCTGCATTGCTTGCAAATAGGCTTGCGTAATAAAGGCGGGCATTGCTCGCCGGTAATAATCTGTTTGATGCTTTGCTCCCAGCCTGCTATGGCGGCATAATCGGCAGGTTCAAGGTTCACCGTTTCGCGCTGCCGCAGTTTGGGGTATTCAATAATACCTGTAACGCCTTCAATGCCCTGCTTCTGCAATTTATAAATATAATACTTCACCTGGGCAATGTGGGCATTTTCAACCTTATCGCTCTTTTTAACTTCGTGTACTATTTTGTTGCGGGCATCATAAAAATCTATTTTGATGCCGTCAACCTCAATTTCGGTATATTTTTCGGCCCGATTAGTATATGTAGTTTCGCCTATGAGTTTGCCTTCGGCTACCGTTTCGCTGGTATGCTCCATGCGGATGCCGTTGGCATGGAGCCAAAGTTCGCGGTGGCATACATGGTATAGGTTGATGTAGGTGGCTGTGATATGCATTTTGGGCTAAATAAAATAAGAGTCGTTAAATGCCTTACTGTTTAGGCCTGTATGATAATCATACAGCCTGCCTTCGCTCCTATGCTCATCACAATGCGAAAAATAAACATAGCCGTACTCCTCTCGCCCAAAACCATCTTTAATATTCGTTACATCTTTTGAAGCTTGTATTAAAGAGAAAGTAAACTTCGACAAAATACGTTGTAAGCTTTTAAAATCAATCTGGGCTTTTAAATCAAATCCTTGGGGCTTATTATTAATCAGCAGTTTGTAAACCTCCCAAACCCGTTGACCGTCAACTTCCTCGTCTCCATGATTATACCCTCCGAAACGTTCTAAAAAGTCCAGATCGGCAGCTTCAAAAATGCGTTCCAAACGTCCCTCTCCGGCAGCCGCAATAGTAAGTGGTAAAGCAAGCGGTATAAATACGGATACATTGTTCTGGTCAATAATTTTGAACTCACGGTTTACCTTTTCATAATTTAGTTTGTCTACATAATCGCTAAAACCAGAAAAATTATCGGCGTAATTTAAAGCGTTATCCTGGTTTATTTGGGCAAAAACCTCGTTATATAAAAACCTGAAGTCTTTTTCTTTAAGTATCCGTTCATACAATGCAAGGTCTATCTTTTCACGGGTAACCTGGTATCGCTTGTCTTTACCATACAACAGTTTTGCTTCGTTCACCTTAAATAAATAAACCTCACAATTCAGTTTGTTCCCGTTACGGTTTACCCTGCCGGCCAATTGTTCGTCAGAATCGATCAAAGAGATATTTTTAAATCCCAGATCCATATCTATATCAACTCCTGCTTCTACTACCTGGGTTGTTATAAGTAAAATATTTTTATTCCTGTTAGCAGGATTTTTCAAGAAATTAATAACTTCTTTTCGGCGCGATTCTAAAATAGTGCCCGACAAAACTAAAATTTGAACATAGGGATTCGACTGTTCCGAAATTAACTGATGAAACTCTGTAGCCGTTTTTTTGAATATAAACTCAACAATGGTATGCACGCTTTTATGCCGTAAATTAGATGCGGCATATGCTTCCGATTTTGTTATCACAGCATCTGCAAGTGTATCAAGCTCAATCTCGCCTTCAAACAAATCAAACCGGAAGTTAACCCGCTTGCTGAAATTAGGATTTCGAATATACTTGATTGCATTAGGTAATAAACTTACAAATTCGTTTTTCTCCGTTATTAATTGCAAATCGCCTATTTTGGGTAAAGTAGCCGACATTAAAACAAAACGGACGTTAAAATATTGAGCATACTGGCTAATAAAAAAAAGCATTTTATCCCAGATATCCGGGCTGTATGATTGTAGCTCATCGATGATGACTACCGAATTGGCCATTCGATGCAGCAAATAATTAACCTCTTTATTGTTGGATTTTAAGATGTCGAAAAACTTAACGTGCGATAATACGGTAACAGGGAATAAGGCAAATAGCCGGTCGATATAATCCTTTTTTTCATCGCCAAATTCGCCGTCGCTCTTTTCTTCCTTACTTTTAGGGTTGGCCTTTGAATGTAGCTCGGTTAACTCATTTGTTGTTAAACCTAATGTTTCTTTTAATACCTGGTAAGTTTGCGTAATAAGCGTAGTGAACGGAAAAACATAAAAAACTTTATTAATCTCAGGATTGGCCTCCAGTAATTCGGTAACGGCAATCATAGAAAGATTGGTTTTTCCGCCACCGGTGGGAGCTTCGATATAAAACAACCGCTTGTCCGAATTTTTACGGATGGTATGGATTAACTCAACGGCCATTTCCTGCCTGAGCAGGTTAAGATTTTCGTTGGAGCAATCTTGTAGGTCGGCTTCTTTAAAATGATATGCTTTTTCTGTATCGAAAGTATTCCGGTTATGCTTGTAACTTCGCAGAGAAGAAACAATTTCGTTTATCCTTGATCTGTTACAAAAAACGCCGAAATCTATCGTTTTCGAATCACTCATATACTCATGGGTAGCCAGGTAATCCGCAGCGGTAAGCAATGAGAAATTAAGTTTTAACAAAGCAAACAACGGAAATCCTTTTCTATCGGGTAAATCGAATAAGCCATCAAAACAACGATCTTTCTGACTTTTTCCTTCTGTATTTCGGAAAGCAGGATGTTTATAAAACTCCCCACAATCTTCAAAGTCAAATAATTCAAGATAAAATTTCAGGTGAATTTGCAACTCCTCTTTAAAGTCAACATCAGGCTTAACATCACTCAATCGTGATGCGTGATGTTTTATAATCGGATAACTAAACCCAAAAATGAGGCCATATACAAACATCTTTTCATCACCATTCAGCATCAGGCTACTGGCCAATTTTAGGTGATGTACAATATAGATGTACGCGCTTAAAATAGAATGCTGGGAGTCGATTAAATTCGGTTTTTTCTTAAACAACGGATTTTTATTCCGCATCCGTTCAAGCTGAAAATTTTCATTAACCTTTCCATAGTCATGATAAACGGGCACATTAAAAAAAAGTAATTTTATAAATGTGCCCAGTTCAGGGTTTGTGGCGCCAGCAGGTAAACTGTCAAAAATTAACTTGTCAATCACTTGTTCCAGATGATGATCCTGTGCCAGTTGAGTGAAATAATGAAGCACTAATTCATTATGATCATTAAACGGCTCCGGTTTTTTTTCTGAATGCGTATGAGCCCAATAAATCGCCGCATTTTTTATCCCGTCGGCCTTGTAATAAGCCTTCTTCAATCCGGCAAATGTTTCAATAGAGTTGGATATAGTGATCATGCTTTATTTTAAATAGTCTCCCGCCAATGGTATAAGTGGAACTAAGTTGAGCATTGGTATGCTTAAAATCGCCCAGGTTGTATTGTATAAATGGCTTTTCAATAAAATCAACCGGGAGGCGCTCAAAGTAAAAATAAGGTGTAATGTACTCCAACTCATCAAGGCTATTTTCAAGAACAGGCGTAATTTTTTCACCGGTAAACATCCCTTTAAGTTTAAAATTCTCAGTTGGATTAACTTCCTCAACCGGATATTCCCGGAATGAATTTTCGCCGGTAAATTCGTCAAGCCACCAGGCCTGGTATTCATTTTTACCCAGATACGGGATAAATTCGGCTTTGCCTTCTTTTAAATATTCGTACAATTTAAAATGTTCAGGCTGTTCCTCATCCAGCAACAAATAACAACGATAGCAGGGCTTCAGCAACATGGTTTCTTCTATCAAGAGCGTCCCGTCCTGGTTAGCATACCCTACAGTGTTGGTATACTTGACGGATACTTTTTGAAAATTGCCCTTTTCGCTGCCTATTGGTTCAATATTGATCAATAAACTTTTAAGCCTGGTATAATATGCAGGTAGCTCACCTTTTTTTTGATAGCCCTGCAAACCAATTATGGCACCCAGCACCCCTAATAATGCAGGCTTATGCAGCATATTATAGGATAACAGCAGGCCATCATTATAATCGGGCTTTTTAAAAAACGCGAAGTTTGCCTTTAAATCGATAGAGATTAATTTTTGCGACATGATAGGTTAGCATAAGTCAAACAGTTGGGCATTTTCGGGCTCATTAATCACTTGAGTTATGGTTTGGTTATAATAAAGTTCCACCGTATCAATTTCCTTTTTTATGTGTTCTGCCGAAAGCAAGGAGGATATTTTGCCTAAATCAATCTCTTTATTCTCATTTACAGATATTAATTCAACAAAGGATGGCAGAACCAACTTCGAGCTCTCTTTTAATTGTACCCAAAGTAATAATTCATTCTCAACACCCGCTTTGGAGGAGGAATCATAAAAAGTGGCACCGTTTCTTAAGGCTTCTTTTAATATTGCAATGTCGCTTTTTGTAACGCCGTCGCTGTTAACCACTTTATTCATCTCTTCCAAATTGCGGGGATTAACAGAAAGATGATGTACATAATGGCCCTCCTTTAATTTAAACTGCGTGCCCAATGTAGTTTGCATAGAATCGGTGCTTTTATCATTGGAATTTCTAAATGGAGAAGATATTTGTTCCGAATAAATTATGCCTTCAACAAAGCGGTTTAAGCCATGCGTAAATTGCACTGTTCCGTGTAATGATAAATTGGCCCCCTCTTCGGCAAAAGTACCGCCAAACAAGCGCACATCAATACATTTCAATAGGTTTTCCAATACAATTTTTCTGGCTTTAACAGCTTCTTTTTTATCCACTTTAGGAAATTCGCCAAAGTGATTCACATAATTTTGCTTTAAATCGCGCGGCTGCATATCATCATTAACGCTTTTAAAATAAAACACCTTTTCGTTTCCAAAATTTTTGTTGAGGTAATTACGCACAGTGTATTTTAACGCCTTATCGGTAGCGTAAACTGTCCCGTCGGATAGTGTGCGGGGTTGATGTGTAAAATCGGCGTTGTAATTGGCGTTAATGGCTTTGATAATTACACAGCCAAAAACCCGGTTTGTAAATGAATTACTCATATATAAGTTATTTAAGTTGATTATTCTGTTTCTTCTAATTCTACCATATCGGCCTCATCTAAATTGCTAAACAACTCATTAACCGAAAAAATTCCGGCGAGCATGGTAGGCATTAAATCGCGAAGATTTGCTTTTGTTTCATAATCCATTACTTCGGCAAAAGGCCGTCTAAAATTGCTGGAAAAATTTTCGTGCTTGTGAGTATCGAATAAGCGCGCGATAGCTTTGTTTAACTCTTTAGCATGAACTTGTTGCAGAAATGGTTCCAGTCGTTTGTAACTTCTATCTGCAGTTTTGCTCTTTGAAAGCAGGTAATATACTACCTGTCCTATAGCAAAAGCATACTGATCATCAGACTGAATAGATTCTTCTCCTTTGGCTAATTTTTGTATAAAAGCCCTATGGTTTTGTAATTGACTTGCCATTGTTATTTGAGATTTATTTGATTGATTGAATTTTTCGGATAAACTAAACCAGATGTTTAACTTCTGCTTTATGTTAAAATGTTGGGAATGTGAGTTGTTTTTATACTCATCAAGCCTTATATCATCTAAAATACCGGTTTCCATAATGGCATTGAAGATCTGCTGGGTTACAGCCTTTCGTTGCGATTTAAATACAAAATCATAAAAAGCTTTCCTGTAGCTCATCACCATTAGGTAGGTGTTATCTGTTTTGCAATACTTAGCATCAATATCATCAAAGTATTTATGTTGAAAATCACCCGTCTTGGTTTTAGTAATTAAAGCATTGTTGAAAATGGTTACTAAAACCACATACTGAAATGTAAATACATCGGTAACTTTTGCGGTATACTTAATATTGAACCAATCTTTAATTTCCCAAGGCCTGCCATTTTCGTCTTTCAACTCATATTCAAACTTGCTTACAAAATCAAAATCCTTTATCTCGCCAAACTGGTAATAAAGCAGGTAATAGTTACCTAAATCATGATGATGTTTTTGATATAGGGCTTCCATAATATCTTTATAACTGAGCTTTTCGCCGGTTTCAGCTCCTTTTTTAAAAAGTGCAATGGCTTCTCTTTTTAATTCATCTTTATAAATAAACAGAGGCAATGGCTTAGGCATAATACCAATCATATTTTGAAAATCGTATAACGCTTTAGCTTCCAACGATGAAATACGGCTGGCAATATCAAAAGATGCGGTTTGGTGAGTTAGGAAGGGCTTTTTAGTGGGATAACCATTGAAGAAATCACTGGTACCAAAAACGGTTTCTTCAATAGTTTCATTAAAATTATTGGTATTAAACAGTTTGTCGGCCAGGTATACAGCATTGGTTCTCTGATAGTTTTCAATCGGCTCATCTAAATAAAAAATCACGTATTCAGCGTCCTTTAATTCCGCATAAGCCGGAATTTGGTCGAGCCAGGTATGCAGGCTTGCTTGATTGTTTAAGGCCTGCTTAAATATTTCAACCCGTTGTTTTTCAATTTCGCTTTCCAGTAGGTCTTCCGCCTTAGAAAAGTAGGCATTAATCCGATCGTAAACCTGCGATTTTTTCCCCGCCAGATTGCTTTGGTATTTTTCGCCATTCTCCAAATTCTCACGTTTAAGCGCGAGGCAATACGGCGAGCACGAATGAATGGCCTTTACAGGCAAATCAAAACATTTGTTGGTATTTACACACCAAGCCAATTGTGATAAGGATGCCATTTTTTTAAGCAAGGTCAAATCACTGGTCGTCTGCTCCTTATTTTTAGTTGACACCCATCCTGTTAACGATGATTGGTCAATAAACAGTTCCTGACCCACATTTTTGATAGTTAATAAAATATGCAGGCCGTCACGGGGCTTTACGCTTAGTGCTTTAAACTCCGGGTCAATATAATTTACAAAATCTGCAATCTCTTTTATCATAATTCATTTTCAAATATTCTACAACCGTTGCAAACACCGCAATGTCCATAAATGTCATTCTCTTTAATTCCACAACTGCTACATTTCTTATATATTGGCCTGTTCAATTCCATTTGCTTTACTATCATAAAAACAAATGTACAGTTTTTAATCAACATGAATATAAGTTAAAAAAATCAATCAAACACAATATCTCTTCTTTTTATTACCTTTGGGTTAATTAATTTATAGTTCATCATCGCACTATAATGGAATTGAAATACATGGATATAAATTAATTTCGATTACTTAGAAAATCCAGCCCGCAAGCGCTCCTTGCGGGCTATTATTTCACCTCCACACAACCAAACCCCATACTATTCATCCCGCCCAGCCCCACGTCCAACACAAAATTGATCACCCTGCCAGGCGCAGTCATCTCCAGGGCAAACCCGAAAAAGCCACGTACCTTAGTTTCGGCCGCTGTCCCTTCCTTAATCGTCACCAGGCGAGATTTTAGCTTTCCGGGTTCATGCTTTACCTTGATACCAATTCGCCCGCTATAACTATCATTATAAGCAACGGCAAGCTTATCGGCCAGGTTAATATGTAGCAGGGGTATAAAATCCTCATCTTCTGGCGATAAATAATCATCATTGCCTTTAGCGTTGGTCCGGCCTACAACCAAGGGCGAAAGCGGTTTAAACTGCATCGTGTGTATTTCGTCATCATCCTTAAAGGCAGCCGGGAGCGATACAATTTGCTCAACCCTAAACCGGCCCACGGCCCCGCTCCCGCCTATTGATATCAACTGATCGGTAAAAACACCGGTTATTAAATGCGCAGCAAATTCGGGCATGTGGCAGCAAAGCACAAACCCGGTTTGATTACCTTGCAGCAACAGGGCATTTTGCTGTGGCGTAAACCTACCTTCCAGGTTAGAGAAGGTAAAAAACTTAAAATGTTTGGAGTAATTGTTCAGGGCATAACCTTGCTGATGTAAAAAGTTGGCGTATTGCTCGTCGGCAGCGGCAACCTTTTTAAAAATTACCGCCGCAAGGGCATACTGATAATTGAATGGAACGGTCGTTTTACTGCCCGTAGGCAACAATGTTAATTTAAATCGCACAGGTTTATTCTATTTTTTAAATGTATTTATTTTTATCTAAAACAATTATAATATTCTATAATTGTTATTATTTTTTAATTTCATCTGTAATTGAATGATTGGATCAACACAATTTAATCCCCCCCCTCCCACCAAACAGCAACTTTTGACTTTCAACTTATAAACTTAGCTTCTTCATCCGTATCTTTGTACATCATGAATACAGCCGATCTGTTACAACGCGCATTGCAGTTTGAGTTTTTAACCAAAGAGGAAGGTTTGTTTTTGTACCAACACGCTGCTACGGCCGAGTTAATGTATGTGGCTAACGAGTTGCGTAAAATTCAGGTGCCACATGGCAAAGTTACCTGGCAAATTGACCGTAATGTTAACACTACCAACGTTTGTATAGCTAACTGCAAGTTCTGCAACTTTTTCCGCAGGCCGGGGCACGAAGATAGCTACATCACCGATATTGAAACTTATAAAATAAAGATCGAGGAAACTTTCCGCTATGGCGGAGATCAGCTTTTATTGCAGGGCGGCCACCATCCCGATCTGGGATTGAAATTTTATACCGATCTGTTTAGCCAGCTCAAAGAATTATATCCCGCTTTGAAGCTGCACTCATTGGGCCCACCTGAAATTGCGCACGTAGCTAAATTGGAAGGCATGAGCCACTACGATGTGCTTAAAGCGATGAAAGAATCGGGCCTCGACTCATTACCTGGCGCTGGTGCCGAAATATTGAACGACCGTGTGCGCAGGCTGATATCTAAAGGCAAATGCGGTGGTAAAGAGTGGCTGGATGTAATGCGCGCGGCGCACCAGTTAAATTTGCCATCATCAGCCACCATGATGTTTGGCCATGTAGAAACTTTAGAGGAACGTTTTGAGCATTTAGTTTGGATAAGGGAAGTGCAGGCCGAAAAACCTGAAGGCGCTTATGGCTTTGTTGCCTTTATACCATGGCCTTTTCAGGATGATGGAACCTTATTAAAAAAGGTGCGCGGCATTACCAATAATGTATCCGGCGACGAATACATCCGCATGATAGCGTTAAGCCGCATTATGCTACCCAACATCAAAAACATACAGGCATCGTGGTTAACGGTAGGCAAACAGGTGGCCCAAATTTGTCTGCATGCCGGAGCTAACGATTTTGGATCGATCATGATTGAGGAGAATGTAGTATCGGCAGCAGGTGCGCCCCATCGCTTTACCGCAAAAGGCATTCAGGATTCTATCCGCGAAGCGGGATTTGAGCCGCAAATGCGCAACCAAAAATACGAGTGGAGGCAGATACCTGTAGAGATTGAGGAACAGGTGATTAATTATTAAAACAATAAAGGCCCGGTAATACGGGCCTTTATTGTTTTATATAATCTATTATTTGCAATCAAACTACACTACATAAAAAAAGGGCCATACACTCTCGCAGCTCTGGCCCTTTTACATCTACCTATGAAAAACAGTCCTTATTGATAAGGACATGAATAGTTATTCAAAGGGTATGCCAATTTATTTATGCCCTTAAAAATGAAGGATTTGACTATAAGTTAACTCCTTTTAACCTTTACGTAGAAATAAATACTGTAGACCGTGGTAGATATTCCCCATGGGGCGCAATTGGATAACAATTCAACTTCCCGGCTTTCAATACAACCAATGCCGAATTAAATACCAGATACGATAGGGCTTATCAATTACAGATACAGCCGCTCACCATCCGTTTTAATTTTCCCGGCATCAAGCAAAAGGCGAATCACCTCTATCCTTTCTTTTTCTGTCCCGCTGGCCAGGGTAGTCACCAGGCCATCAAGCGGAAGCGGTTCAACACTTAACCAGCGTACTATTTCGTCGGTAATCCGGTCGGATAAATCATGTTCACCTTCCTTTCTTTTTTCTTCAAGGCAGATATCGCAAACTCCGCACTTGCGGGCATCAGGTTCGTCAAAATACGAAAGCAGCATACAACTGCGGCAAAACCGGGCCTCGGCATAATGGAATACAGCATCCATTTTCTGCTTAAATATCTGTTTACGCTGCTCAATATAGCGCTTATCGATAGTAACTTCCTTGATATCCAGCCGCGCATTTAAAAAGGTTACCTGGGGTTTATCTGTTTGTGGCAGGTAATTTAACAAGCCCATTTGCTGCAGCTGGTTTAAACCCTCAATTACCTGCTGCACGCTGGTGTTCATCCGTGTGGCTAAGTCAAACTCACGAATGCTGACGTAATTTTCAAACGAACCGCCGTATGACCGCAACAGCGTTTTAATAAAGGGATCCCAGCCCATATTCTGAATCTGGAAATGATACAACTCTTCGTTCATCACCAAAAACCTAAACCGCGACGGTAAAAAAACACTTTCGGTAAACGATACATAATCGTTCCGCTCCAAAAACTTGAGGCTATTCAAGGTTTTGATGGCATCCAACTGGTATTTGGCGCAAAAGCTACCCAAGTCTAAATCAAAGCTAACACCCGCCCCTGCACCATAAGCCAATTGGTAATAACTGCCTAAGTTGTGATAAACCTTCTTGATTTCATCTACGGTAGGGAAATTCAGCTCAAACTTTCGCTCCAGCTTAAACCTGTCTGCCTGGTTATAAAGCAGAACGGCATAAGCTTTTTGCTCATCTCGCCCGGCGCGCCCCGCCTCCTGATAATAGGCTTCCAAACTTTCGGGTAAATCCTTATGGATTACAAACCTCACATCGGGCTTATCAATACCCATCCCAAAAGCGTTGGTTGCCACCATTATACGCGTTTGGTTGGCTTTCCAGTTCTCCTGTTTTTTGGAGCGCTGCTCGGCTTCGAGCCCGGCATGGTAGTAATCGGCACTATACCCGTTTTGGTTAAGTACCTGGGCTATGTCAAAAGTTTCCTTCCGGCTCCTGACGTATACAATGCCGCTTCCCTTTACCCCCCTTACCACATCCAGCATCCGCTGCATTTTGTTTTCCTGGTGCTGTACTACATAACTTATATTTTTGCGTTCAAAGCTTTTGGTAAATACGTTGCGCTGCTTAAACAATAACTTATCCTGAATATCCTCGCGCACGTCGGCGGTGGCGGTAGCGGTAAGCGCCAGTACAGGCACATGGGGATGAATTTGACGGAGATCGGCTATGTGCAGGTATGGCGGCCTGAAATCGTACCCCCACTGCGAGATGCAATGGGCCTCATCAACTGCGATCAGGTTTACCTTCATGTAACTTACCCGCTCCTGCACCAGCTCTGATAACAAACGCTCGGGCGAGAGGTACAAAAACTTAACGTTGCCATAGATACAGTTATCCAGCGCAATATCAACTTCCCTTTTACTCATTCCGGATACGATTGAAACGGCCTCGATACCTTTGGCAACCAGGTTTTCCACCTGATCTTTCATCAGGGCGATCAGCGGCGATATCACCAGGCAAATGCCGTCCTTGGCCAGGGCGGGCACCTGGAAGCATACAGATTTCCCCCCGCCGGTGGGCAATAAGGCCAGCGTATCGCGGCCGAGTAAAACAGATTGGATGATTTCTTCCTGTAGGGGCCTAAACTTATCGTGTTTCCAGTAATGCTGAAGAATTTCTTGTATCGTCATCAATTAAATTATCCGCAAAAAACCGAATATAAGAAAAATGCCTGCGAACAAGAAAATTGGGTGTGCCAACTTAAACTGATGCTGACGGATCAAACGATGGCCCGGGATAAGATAAGATATAATTGGCAATCTCGGTTTGCGACTGATACGACAACTTATCCCCCTCGTAACTCCAAATATCATTGATAACGAAAATACTACCCAGGTTTGAGGCTTGGTTGCCCATGGTATAATTGCTATGCGTTCCGGCTAAAAACAGATGATACTCCTGCCCATCAGGAACAATCAAAATATTATTTAACTCGCCGTCGGGATAAATGCCTATTGTAGTTTCTTCTGATAACATAATTGGTACTATGTAAATTGAGTATGCTAAAATAATACATTTTTTTAACGGAAAATAAAAAAACCTCAAATCCTTTTGAAAGCGTTAATAGTTAAATGTATTTTATTTGCTTGTTTATCAAATAAATATTAACTTAGTTTATCATTTGTAAAACATGAGCAGGCCCAACCCTTATATCAATACCTTTTATCTGGCTGTTCACCTTGCCCTTAACATTTTGGTGGTGGCATTAATTGTTAACCTGATTGGTACCTATATTCCAATCAAACACTATTTTATGGGTTACCACTTCAATGTGCATAACATCTACACGCATATCGACATGCAGAAAAATGTGGCACCCATTGTAGCTATCGGCATTGCCGTATGGTATTACCAGCGAAGAAAAGCCAAAACCGATTCGGTTGAAAAACATTAACACTTAATGTTACCCTGACCCGTTATTTCATTCTCTGTTCGGCAAAAGTTAAACATTTGCTATCAGGCTTAAATTGTATCTTGGCCCGATATTTTAAATATCATGAAACCTCAGAATTATAACAACCATGCCCGGTACGTAACAGGCTATCACTTTGTGCTCAGTTTATTACTAACAGTGGGCTTAATTGTATCCTTACTTAATTTACATTGGCACATTAATGATAGTTTAATGGGCGTTTCTGTACTGATATGCGTGTTATTTATCTGCGGCGTATTTACTTTTTGGTTTATGCGCCAATTTGCAATTAAAGCACAAGACAGGGCTATACGGGCCGAAGAAGGACTTCGCTATTTGATTTTAAGCGGTAAAGCGTTCGACAGCCTTTTAACCATGTCGCAAATTGTAGCGTTACGATTTGCGCCCGACGACGAGTTATTGGAATTAACAGCAAGGGCTGTCAAAGAAAATCTATCGTCGGCAGAGATCAAAAAGGCTATACAAAACTGGAAGGCAGATCATCACCGGGCTTAAAATTAAACCGCATCCATGAGGAAATATCTTGCTGTAATTTGCACGGCGATTTGCTCGCTAACGTTAATATCCTGGGGCGAAACCGGCCATAGGGCTGTGGCAAAAATTGCCGCCAACCACCTGAGCCCGAAAGCGCAACTGGCTGTTAGAAATTTATTGGGGAAAGAAACATTACCAGACATTAGTACCTGGGCAGACGAAGTACGCTCGGACCCCGATTTCAAGACTACCTGGGTTTGGCATTACATTGACCTGCCCGCAGGCTACAGCTTTGATGAGTTTGCTAAAGCCGTAAAAACTATGCCCGAAGCTAACGTTTACAAAATGGTGATACGCTGCGAATACGATTTAAAAAGCCCTGCCACCTCTAAGGCTACCAAAGTGGCCGCCTTAAAATATATCGTTCATTTTATTGGCGACCTGCACCAGCCCATGCACGTGAGCCGTGAGGAAGACCGGGGCGGCAACAATATCCAAGTCAAATTTAACGGGTTTCCAACCGATCTGCACAGTTTGTGGGATAGCGGCCTGATTGATCATCTGAATTTAAACTATCAGCAAATGGCGGCCAAATTTGATGATGCTACCCCAGTAGAAATAAAAAAATGGCAAAGCGACGACTTGTTGATCTGGCTATGGGAATCGTACCAGATCAGCAACATCCTATACCAGGAAGCCGCCGCCGACCCGAACTTCACCGAAGATTACTACCAGGAACATTTGCCCACACTGCAAAAACGCATTGAAAAAGGCGGCATCAGGCTGGCTGGGGTTTTGAACGCGATATTTGAAAAGTAGAAGCAAGGGAATCAGGGTTACTTGCGAAATTAATGTGGGTTATATAATTGTCGGCAAATGTTATAATATGATGTGTTTTTTTATGAAGTATTAGGGCAATGGGCAATTATATGCAGCATCAAATAACGCACTGTTTATTTGCCCATTCACTAATCAGTCATTTACACATCCGCACATTCACTCATTTGCATATTATATTATTACACCCAATCAACAAGCACCGCTTTAAGCTCCGGGGCAAATTGCTAATTTAGCGCCTCAATTGCTGCCCTTATGAAAATACTGTATACCGCCACTTTACTCTTGCTGTTTACCGGCGCTATCAATGCCCAAACCAAATGGAACGTTGAGGCTCCTCCGGGATTATCAAAAAAAATAACTTTTACTACCGACGAAGGCACCTGGATGGATCTGGATGTGAGCCCGGATGGCAGAACCATTGTTTTTGATTTGTTAGGCGATATTTATGCCATGCCCATTACAGGTGGCAAAGCCACTTTGCTGGCCGGCGGCAAAGCCTGGGATGTGCAGCCGAGGTTTAGCCCTGACGGTAAATCGATCTCGTATACCAGCGACCACGATGGCGGCGATAACATCTGGTTGATGAATGCCGACGGAGGCAACAAACGCCCGGTTACTAAAGAGAATTTCAGGCTGCTGAATAATGCCAGCTGGACGCCAGATGGACAATACCTGGTAGCGCGCAAACACTTTACGGGTAGCCGATCTTTAGGTGCGGGCGAAATGTGGCTCTATTATAAAAATGGTGGAGACGGTATCCAACTCACCAAACGCAAAAACGATCAGCAGGATGCCGGTGAACCCGTTGCATCGCCGGATGGCAAATATATTTACTGGAGCGAAGATATTACTCCTGGCCCAAGCTTTCAGTATAACAAAGATCCTAACGCGGGCATCTATGCTATTAAACGCCTGAACCGCGAAACTGGGGAAATAGAAACCGTAGCCGGCGGTGCAGGTGGCGCGTGCCGCCCTCAACTATCGCCGGACAATAAACTGATGGCCTTTGTAAAGCGCGACAGGCTAAAATCGGTGTTATATATCAAAAATCTGGAAACACAGGAAGAGTGGCCAGTTTACGATAACCTATCGCATGATCAGCAGGAAACCTGGGCCATATTTGGCGTATATCCAAATTTCGCATGGACACCGGATAGTAAGAACATCATATTTTACGCCAAAGGCAAAATCTGGAACCTGGATGTAGCCAGCCTCAATGTGGCAAATATCCCATTTGATGTAACATCTACCCAAACCATAAGCGATGCGCTGCATTTCCCTCAAAAGGTTTTCCAGGATGAGTTTACCGTTAAGATGATCAGGCAGCTCACTACATCACCCGACGGTAAAATGGTAGCGTTTAATGCCGCCGGGTATATCTATACCAAAGCATTGCCTAACGGCGTGCCGCAGCGCATCACAACCGGAACGGACCTGGAGTATGAGCCTGAGTTTAGCCCAGATGGCAAATCATTGGTTTATGTGAGCTGGGCCGATGAAATGAAAGGCTCCATTAATACGATTGACCTGACCACACACCTGATTATGCGGTTAACTACCGACAGGGGTTATTATTACTCACCAAAATACGCTAACCGCGGCGATAAAATCATTTACCGCAAAGGCGAAGGCAACGAAGTATTGGGTTACTTTTTTGGCAATGCTCCCGGCATTTACATCATACCGGTTACCGGTGGGAAACCCCAATTAGTAATTAACAATGGTATTCACCCGCAATTCTCGGCAGATGATTCTAAAATATACTATCAGAGCAGCGAAGGTGACAAAAAAGCTTTTAAAGTAATGGACGTAAGTGGGGCTAATCAAAAAACCCTTTACACATCAACCTACGCCACTCAGTTTGCGCCCAGTCCTGATGGTAAATGGATGGCTTTTACCGAGCTGTTCAATTGTTACATCACACCGATGATTACCACCGGCGGCGCACAGGATCTGTCG
The DNA here is from genome assembly GCF_000166195.2 of Mucilaginibacter paludis DSM 18603. NCBI lineage: Bacteria > Pseudomonadati > Bacteroidota > Sphingobacteriia > Sphingobacteriales > Sphingobacteriaceae > Mucilaginibacter > Mucilaginibacter paludis. The sequence goes on along the minus strand of NZ_CM001403.1, from coordinate 7,586,552 downwards.
GCCGGTAACAAAGCCATACCTTTAAATAGGTTAACCCGGGACGCCGGAACTTACCTGCATTGGTCAAAAGACAGCCAGCATATCATGTGGACGCTTGGCCCACGTTATTTTGCGCGCGATATCAAAGCGGCTTCTCCTTATGCTGATGGCGGATCTGACAAAACACCTGCTACAGATACTTTAGGGACAGATATCGGCCTCAGGCTTAAAACTGACGCCCCTACAGGAAAAATAGCTTTTAAAAATGCCCGGATCATTACCATGAAGGGCGAGGAAGTTATTGAGAACGGAACGATCATCATCGACCAGAACAAGATAACCGCTTTAGGCAAAAATGCCGACATCGCCATCCCAGCAGATGCCATGGTTTACGACATTGCCGGTAAAACTATGATGCCTGGTATTGTGGATGTACACGCACACCTGCATGCCAGCCCTGATGGTATTTCGCCTCAGCAAGACTGGAACTATTACGCTAATCTGTCCTTCGGAGTAACCACTTCGCACGATCCTTCCAGCAATACCGAAATGGTTTTCAGCCAATCGGAAATGCTAAAATCAGGCGCTATGGTTGGCCCAAGAGTTTATTCAACCGGCACGATACTGTATGGTGCCGACGGAGATTTTAAGGCGGTGATTAACAGCTTAGACGATGCGCGCTCAAATCTGCGCCGCCTGAAGGCTGTAGGCGCTTTCTCGGTAAAAAGTTACAACCAGCCACGCCGCGAGCAGCGCCAGCAAATTATTGCCGCCGCACGCGAGTTGCAGATGGAAGTGGTGCCCGAAGGTGGCTCTACCTATTTTACCAACATGAACATGATACTCGACGGGCACACAGGCATTGAGCACAATATTCCGGTTGTACCTATTTATAAAGATGTTAAGGCCTTATGGAACGGCAGCAAAAGCGGTTATACCCCTACCCTGATTGTGAGCTACGGTACGCAGTTTGGCGAAAATTATTGGTATGACCGTACTGAAGTATGGAAAAACGAGCACCTGTTAAATTTTACCCCAAGGGCAATTATAGATGCCCGGTCACGCCGCCGCACTACATCAGAGTATGGAGAGTATGGCCATATCGAGGTATCAAAAGCCGTAAAACAAATAGCCGATGGCGGTACTAAGGTAAACTTAGGAGCGCACGGGCAAATACAAGGCTTAGGTGCACACTGGGAACTGTGGATGCTCGCACAGGGAGGCATGTCGCCAATGCAGGCTATCCGTTGCGCTACTATTAACGGGGCAGGTTATTTAGGGATGGATAAAGAAATAGGATCATTGGAGGTTGGCAAACTGGCTGACCTGATTGTAATGAATGAAAACCCTTTAGACGATATCCGCAACAGCGAAAAATTAAAATACGTGATGGTTAACGGACGGTTATACGATTCGGACTCGATGAACGAGATAGGCAATCATCCAAAACCACACCTGCGTTTCTGGTGGCAGTTAAACCGCGGCGAAATGGCTAATCTGCCTGTAGGTAATACGGAAACTTATACATACACAGTTCAGGATGGGGATTAACCTCATTCTGAATAGATGTAGTATCATAAAAAAAAGTGGATTTTGTCAGGCTACTGTAGTTAACGAGGCCATTTTTTTGGCTCTTGCTGCTCTGATGTAAATTATAACACGGGTTATGATGAAAGCGATAATCATATTTTTTAGCCTTTGTTAGTGTAAAATTCAAACAGTTTGTAATACATTAAGTCGTATCGGCAACATTTACGTTACAAACATACAATTAATACATTTATTTTACAATACCAGGAAAAAATATTTTCTTAAAAGTTAAACTATGGAATATCTTCCATTGATGTAGTATCCAGACTGATTTCAAAACTTGTAACGCGCAAAAATCAGCTGTGTTCTTGCGCTAAAAAACCAAGTATAAGACCCTTATTTTACAGATTGACATACAGATGTTTTTCGGAATGAGGCAGAAGGGAACATTCCGCTTAACTTTGTATTCATTAGATTTTGAATATTAAAAAATGGAACAACAGAAATTGAAAGTCGAAATATGGTCGGACGTGATGTGTCCGTTTTGTTATATCGGTAAACGCCGGTTTGAAAATGCACTGCAGGAATTTGAGCATAAAGACGAAGTTGAAATTATATGGAAAAGCTACCAGCTTGATCCAAGCATGAAAAACAATACTGGCATCAGTTTATATCATTACCTGGCTGAAAGAAAAGGCATAACGCTTGAGCAATCGGCTCAAATGCACGATCAGATGACGGCTATGGCAAGCGAACTCGGCATTGTTTACAATTTTGATAAAGCAGTGATAGCTAACTCGTTTGATGCGCACCGTTTGTCGCATTTGGCTAAAGCCAGCGGCTTGCAGGACAAACTGGAAGAAGCATTGTTTAAAGCTTATTTTACCGAGGGCAAAAACGTAGCCGACTACGATACCCTGCTAAAGATAGGCACAGCCGTAGGCCTTGAGGCTGAAAGTGTTAAACAAGTACTAAATGGTAAGCAATATGCCGAAGAGGTAAAACACGACATTTACGAAGCTAACCAAATAGGCGTGCGCGGTGTACCGTATTTTGTTTTGGGCGATAAATATGCCGTATCCGGTGCGCAACATAGCGAAACATTTTTAGGCGCCTTAAACCAAACCTGGCAAGAAAACCAACCGGTTAGCATTGATGGCCCGGTTTGCGGCCCTGACGGCAATTGCTAATTTTGAGTACGGCAAAATCCGATTTGCCAAGCCCCTCTTCCGTTGTGCTACCGAAACAGGAGGAATTTTTCATGTGCGATAAGTGTTAATCTGACATAGAAAAGTCCTCTTCGTACCTCATCGGATGACACCGTTTTTTTGATGGTTGTTTTTTTTGATTAGCGGCATTAATAAACTCTGGAAGGCACTCACAAACTATGTCGACGACCAGCGAGAGGAACCTTTTGCGAGTAATATTCCTGCTGCGAAACTTGCACAGTTGCTGTCCTGACGCAGAAGATTCCTCTTCGTACCTCATCGGAATGACACGTTTTTTTTAATGGGCAGCACTCACAAACGATGTCATCCCGAGTATCCCACCGGGCCTCACCCCCGAAAAAACAGGGATGACATTTGAAACCTGTAGGCTATTTTGAGCAGATAGGAAAAGTGCGCAAAAGCCTGACTGCACGCCGGGCCGGGTTTGGCCTGTGGGCGGAAGGATCGGGCAGTCTTGATTTTATTCACCTGTGTTTGTTTTTTTAAGGTGTTCATGAGCTCCCGACGGTCGGTTTATTCATCTATTTTTTGTTTTTCAAGGTATTCATGAGGTCGCTTTCGCTTAGTTTTGGTTACTTTTTGTATCAAGACAAAACTGCGTTAGCAATCATTCACACCAAAAACAAACAAGAGTGAATAACGTAACAAGCCCTTCACGAGGCGATTGAGCGTGCCGATGATCTAAATTATGAATACTGATTATCTGAGCAAAGATAGCACATTGATAATCAGCGCACCGAATATGACGCATACTTACCGCTTTTAGAAGATCCCTCCTCCCGTCGGGATGACATGATGGAGGGAAGTTTAGTTTTGACAATCAATAACTTACATAGGTGCCATTATAAGTAATGGACCCGGCCAACTGAAAAAAAATAGGGATGACGTTTGAACCTTATAGATTACCAAGCGCAGATAGGAAAAGTGCGCAAAAGCCCGACTGCACGCCGGGCCGGGAGTTGGCCTTGCGGGGGGAAGGATCGGGCAGTCTTGACTTTTTGGTTACTTTTGTGTCAAGACAAAAGTAACAGCCCTTCCCGCGGCGATTGAGCGGGCCGATGCTATAAGTTAAGAATACTGATTTTTAAAGCAAAATACACATACTGATAATCAACTACTTACATAGACTTCATTATAAGGAGGAAACTTTTATACCCCGTTTTCTTAAAAGGCACCTTTCCCAGTAATTGAATACCAACCTGAGCAAAGACACCGACCGAGGTTTTCACTACCCTAAATCCCTTGGGCAATTACAAAACCACTGGCCCAGGCCCATTGAAAATTATAGCCGCCCAGCCAGCCGGTAACATCAACACATTCGCCGCCAAAGTACAGGCCCGGTATTTTTTTTGATTCGAGGGTTTTGGATGATAGCTCATCTGTTGATACACCACCACGCATTACCTCCGCCTTATCATAACCCTTATCACCGGCAGGTTTCACTTTAAAATGATGAATCAGATTATTGATATTTTCCATATCCTGCTTATTTAATGTGGCCAGATTTTTCTCTATCGGCAGGTATTTAGCCAGCGCCTCGGCAAATTTACGGGTATACAAACTGGCCAATAAGCCACCTAAGGGTCGCTTGCCATTCTGTAGGCGCTCCGCCTCTATTAGTTCCAGCACATTTTGATGCGGCAGCATATCCAGCTCAATCCACTGGCCCGGCCGCCAGTAAGACGAGATCTGCAAAATAGCGGGGCCGCTTAAACCCCAATGCGTAAACAGGATGTTTTCTTCAAAGCTGATCTGATCGTTAGATACCCGGCAGAATATGCTATTGCCCGATAGCTGCTCATACCATTCCTGGTCTTTCCCGGTAATGGTTAGCGGCACCAGGGCAGGTGCTGTTTCTGTAACCCGCAAACCCAACTTACGCGCTGTACGCAGGCCGAAGTCGGTGGCACCCATTTTAGCGATAGGCAATCCGCCCGAGGCTATAACTACTTTGGGCGTATGCAAGGTCTCTTCCCTGCCATCACGTTCAAAGGTGATAGCAAAGCCACCCATAACCTGATCTATCGCTTTCACTTCGGCATTGCACCATATTTCTTGCTCCAACTCCCGGCACAAACCGGTAAACAGGTTTACAATATCTTTGGCACTATCGCTCACCGGGAAAAGCTGGCCCAGGGTTTTCTCTTTACCTTCAATCCCGTAGGTTTCAAAAAATATGACGGTATCCTCAACCGACCATTGCGAAAATGCCGATTTACAGAAATGTGGGTTAGCGGATATAAATTGCATATCGGTAGCGTACATATTGGTATAGTTACAGCGACCACCACCGCTGATCAATATTTTAGCACCGGGCTTTTCGGTTTTCTCCAATATCAATGTACGTTTACCTAAAAATCCGGCCTGTACGGCACACATCAGTCCGCAGGCACCACCGCCAATAATTATAGCGTCGAAATGGGTTTGTTTTATTAAATTTGCAGTCATGGGCGAAGTTTCGCAAATATCAGAATTCGGCAAGATACTTATCTTTTTAATTACCGGTTTTTTGCTGGTAGGCATCACTTTATTTGTTAACAGGTTAATAGCTCCCCATAACCCCACACCCGAGAAACTAACATCGTACGAGTGTGGCGAAGAACCGGAAGGGAACTCATGGATTCAGTTTAACCCCAAATTTTATGTGATAGCCCTTGTTTTTTTATTATTTGATGTGGAGATGGTATTCATTTTTCCATGGGCAACCGTATTTGGCAATCACGAAATTATAAAAGCTACACCAACCTGGGGATGGTTCAGCCTGGCAGAGATGTTCATTTTTATAGGAATATTGATTTTAGGCTTGGTTTATGTTTGGGTAAAAGGAGATTTGGATTGGATTAAAGCCAAACCCATAACACCTACTGTTGATACTAAAATTCCGCAATCGCTGTACCAAAAATTAAACCTTCAGCAAAGCGGCTACCAGGTAAAACCATTTACAATGGAAGCTGAGATTGTTAAAGAACCTGTCTCTGCACCGGCCACCGCCACCCAGCCGCGTAAACCCATGTTTAAAGCAACCTTTAAAAAGCCCGAAAATGAGTAACGATATAACTAACGAAGGCGGCGGCATTATTGTAACCAAACTGGACGACCTGATGAACTGGTCGCGCTTGTCATCGCTGTGGCCCCTCAGTTTCGGTATAGCTTGCTGCGCCATTGAAATGATGGGCTCCATGGCATCAACTTATGATTTGGATAGGTTTGGTGTTTTCCCACGCCCATCAGCCCGCCAGGCGGATGTGATCATTATAGCCGGCACGGTAACCTTCAAAATGGCCGAACGCATTAAGCGCTTATATGAACAAATGCCCGAACCTAAATATGTGATCTCGATGGGCTCATGCTCCAACTGTGGCGGCCCCTATTGGCAACACGGCTACCACGTAGTAAAAGGTGTTGACCGGATAATTCCGGTTGATATATACGTGCAGGGCTGCCCCCCACGCCCCGAAGCTTTAATTGGCGGGATATTAGAACTGCAAAAAAAGATTGAAGGAGAACATTTAATGAGGGATAAAGGCGCGGTTACCGCCTGAGGAAAAAAATATAAAAAAAGCCCCAATGCCTCATTCGGCATTGGGGCTTTTTTATTGATGAAATTTGCGTTATTACTTGGTGGCTGGTTCCAATACAGCGTTTATACCATTAACTACACCGTTAGTACCTTGCAAATCATACAAAGTTACCTCGGCAATATGGCCTTCTGGGTCGGTAAGCTGTAATGTACTTTTGGGGCTAACGGATAACTTTAATTCTTCTCCATCAACCGTAGGTAGGGTTGCTTTACCTTTACCCGCTGTTAACGCCTTTATAATTTCGGCTTTGCCGTATTTGCCGTTAACTACATGTACCTTTAAAACACTTGCCAGTTTAGCGGTGTCTTTCATCAGGCTATCCAATTTACCTGCTGGTAATTTTGCAAAAGCAGCATTATTAGGTGCAAATATGGTATATGGACCGGATCCTGTAAGTGATGCATCTAAATTGGCAGCTTTTGCAGCCAATGCGGTAGTTGAATAATCCGAATTGCTTGACAAGGTTTTAACTACATTACCTGTGGCTGTAGCTGTTTCAGTAGTGGTAGCTTGCTTAGAAGTATCTTTAGTTGTGGTTTGTGCAAACGCATGGTTTACAAACAAACTCACCGATAACGAAGCTGCTAATATTAAAATGGACTTTTTCATGATTGATAATTTAATTTATGATTCACAAATAGTTAATAATATGTAGCTTTCTATCTTATAAATTTTACTTAGGTGATACCTTTTGTCGTTTTACTAAAAATCTAAACGCATTTTATGAAAGTATGTTGGCAAATAAATGGCATTTCACTTCAACAAACTGAATATCAGGATAAAAAAAACACTTAAAAAAGAAGGATTGAGCAGATGAGGTGCTTATCTGCTCAATATTTTACGGCGGTCTTCAACAATGTATCTCACCAGCGCCTGTACAAGGTAGGCGTTCCAATCGTTTAAAAAACTAAGGCTTTTATTTTGTTTGGGGTTATTTTTGTTGTGGATTACAAAGTAAGTGCGGTAACAGCTAATGCTGATCTGGTTGTAATGCAGGTTTTTGTTCTTGTCCCAGGTGATACCATCGGGATTGAAGGTGAGCTCGGATAAATTAAAGGTCTGGCCCATCTCATACAACTCAACATACAATTGCAGATGGCTCGAAAAATATTTACAATACACGTGATCAATAATTGCAGACCAAATTTCGTCGTACTTTTGATTGCGGATATTATAAACACTCGTTAGCTTGATTGTCGTGATGGCTCCGTTTTGATGTTTTAATTCAACAATAAATTGCCTGCCTAAAACGAAATAAATTCCCCTGATCCATTTTATACCGAGCCTGAAGGCAACCATATCTTCGACCGCAATAAATTGCCGTTCATCAAAGATGAATGGTTTTTCAATCACCAGGCCATCAAATTTTAAAATGAGCCGTTTACATATCCTGTTACTTAACAGCTCAGGAATTTCAATTATATGCTCGTGCTCATTCATCAAAATAAAAATAATAAAAAACGCGGGATTTGATCATATAAAGCCGTAAAATTAACGTAATTTAACAACGTAGCCCTGCTTTTGATATTGCCAGATTGCGCTCTGATACCGAATTATTTTTCAGTAGTTTAAATTGATCGTATTTCCGATCAAATACCATAAGTCAAAGCGTTAAGCTCTATACTTTGGTCGCTTTATATATTTGTCATAAGCCAGGGAAACTAACTTGAATTTTACGGCATTTGCTTAGTTGATGTTGACTAAATAGCCATACTAAAAATCTTAAACAAAGCCACATTGTCGATTACTGATTGATAAAGAATTTAGGGTTTTTGAAAGATTTGCCCTAAACTTGTATCATCAAATGAAAGCGTTTTACGGAGATCTGAAATTAGGAATATTAGGCGGCGGCCAATTAGGCCGGATGCTGATACAGCAGGCCATTAATTACAATGTAAACATTAAGGTTCTGGATCCTGACAGGGAGGCCCCTTGCCGCAAACTCTGCAATGAATTTGTGGTAGGCTCCTTAGGCGATTACGAAACTGTATATAATTTTGGTAAAAAAGTCGACCTGCTCACCATCGAAATAGAAAAAGTAAATGTTGACGCCCTGGAGCAACTTGAGCGCGAAGGTGTGATAGTTTATCCTCAACCGCGCATCATTCGGCTCATACAGGATAAAGGGCTGCAAAAGCAGTTTTTTAAAGAAAACGATATTCCTACTGCGCCTTTTATGGTGATTAGCTCCGCCGATCAGCTTAAGCAAAGTCCATTTCCATATCCATATATTCAAAAATTACGCCGCGATGGTTATGATGGCAAAGGTGTTTACAGGGTAACTGATGAAACATACTTGCATAAAGCCTTTACCGAACCAAGCATTATTGAGGAACTGGTTGACTTTGAAAAAGAAATAGCAGTTATTGTTGCCAGGAATGAAAAAGGAGAGGTGAACACTTTCCCAGTGGTTGAAATGGAGTTTAACCCGCAAGCTAACCTGGTTGAATTTTTAATATCCCCTTCTACCCTGCCCTTTGAAATACAGCAAAAGGCCGACCTGATTGCAAGAAAGATAGCCGAAAGTTTGAAAATTGTAGGCTTACTCGCCGTTGAGCTATTTTTAACCAGAGATGGGGAAATATTAGTTAATGAAGTTGCTCCACGCCCCCACAACAGCGGCCATCAAACTATTGAAGGTAACATGGTATCGCAGTTTGAGCAGCATTTACGTGCCATATTTAACCAGCCATTAGGCGATACCGCCAGCATTAACAACGCCATTATGGTTAACCTGCTGGGCGAACAGGATTACGAAGGACCAGCAGTTTATAAAGGTATGGAGCAGGTATTAAAATGCCCGGGAGTATACGTACATTTATACGGCAAGGCACTCACCAAGCCTTTTAGAAAAATGGGCCATGTAACTATTGTAGATGCCGACCGCGGTAAAGCTATTGAGAAAGCAAAATTTGTACAGGATACGCTGAAAGTGATTGCTTGATTAAGTTAGAAGCAAGAGGCGAGAACAAGGAAGCAAGTGAGCAGCTATACATTAGTGATAGTCAATTGCCTTTGCGAGGAACAAATCCGGCCAGCCGTAAAAAAATACGGATGACGTTTGAACCTTATAGATTACCAAGCGCAGAAGGAAAGCGCGCAAAAGCCCGACTGCACGCCGGCCCGGGCTTGGCCTGCGGGTGGAAGGATCGGGCACAGTCCAAAGCCCCCTATAAACCGCGTAGCGCTCATGCACACAAAAAAAATGAACACAGTGCATAATTTCCCCCGGTAGGGGAGACTTTTTAGGCCCTCCCTACCGAGGAGGGTTGGGTGGGGCTTCTTCCCGTGGCGATTGAGCGGGCCGATGTTCTAAATTAAGAATACTGATTATAGGAGCAATAGTATGCGAATTGACAATCAACAATTTAAACAAGCGCAATGATAAGCTGCATCAAAAAACGCCTCGTACAGGGCCATGCCGCACGTCCTTCGACAGGCTCAGGATGACAGCTTTCGCGCACAAAAAAAGGGCGTGTCATACTGAGTACGGCTCCAGCTTTAAATTACGAATAGTAATTTTTGGAGCAAAATATACAAATTGATAATCAGCAACTTAAGAAAAAGTCATTATAGTGAAGATATGCTGATATACTCATTATCATCAATAACTTAAATTACAATGACCACATTCTTAATAACTCAACAACCCGATAACACCATAAACAACCAACAATGATAAAAGTAGGAATCATCATGGGCAGCAAATCCGATCTTCCCGTTATGCAGGACGCCGCCAATGTATTAAAAGAATTAGGCGTTGATTTTGAACTCACGGTAGTATCTGCACACCGTACACCCGATAGGATGTTTGCCTATGCCCGCGGCGCTGCCGAACGTGGTTTAAAAGTAATTATCGCGGGTGCCGGCGGTGCGGCACATCTGCCCGGTATGGTAGCCTCGCTAACCCATTTGCCGGTGATAGGCGTCCCGATTAAATCAAGCAACTCTATCGACGGCTGGGATTCTGTATTGTCCATTCTGCAAATGCCTAACGGCATCCCGGTGGCTACGGTTGCGCTAAATGCCGCTAAGAACGCGGGTATATTGGCCGCCCAGATAATATCTACCGCCGATGACGCCATCGTTCAAAACCTGATCAGCTATAAAAATTCGCTTAGAGAAAAAGTTGAAGAATCGGCGGAGGAAATGAAAAGAGACGGGTTATTTACAGGTTTTTAAGCCTCCCGCACATCAAAAGCGGATAGGGCATCACTCCTATCCGCTTCAAAAAACTAACACCCGGAAATTTGCTTCCTTATTTTCTGACTCCCTTGATCACAAGCTCCTATTTACCTAATAAACCATCCAATGTAATGGATGCGTAATACAAGGCGCCTAATGTTGGGCCACCGGCATACTGGATATAGCGCTTGTTAAACAGATCAGTACCGCCCACTTTAAAGGTGGCGTTATATTCGGGTACACGAATGGTAACCTGAGCATCAAAAGTATGGATGGCCGGTACAGTTCCGGTTACCAGCGGGCTCTCCCACAAAAAGGATTGCTGCCACTTATAAACAACGTTGAAACCTAAATTTTTAATAATTTCACGATTACCAAAAGACAAGTTGGTTGACCACTGCGGCGTGTTAAAGCCTGTTACAAAAATATCCGTTGAGCTTTGCGATTCCATTTTGTTGAAGCTGGCGTTACCCGATACGGTATACTTTTTATAAAAGTTATAGGTAATACCTACAGAAGAGCCATAATTGTTATAAATATTTTTGGCATTGGTGTATACACGGTACCGGCTCTGGCCCGCACTTGCAGCGTTGGTTGATGTTGCGGTAGTAGGGTCGCGGTTAACATCAAGCATAGCCAATACCGCAGCATCCGTACCAACAGTAGCTCCATTGGGTACATAAACTTGCACCTGGCCTAAAAAGCCATTATAGCGGTTAGTATAAGCGTCGATATCAAAAAATACTTTGTTGTCTACAAAGTTACCTTTGTAGCCTACCTCGTATGATGTGATCTGCTCAGGGCGTGCTTTTGGTAAATCAGCAACTTGTAATAAGTTCCTGTTGGCTAAAGCGGTTGCGTCTGTACCGCTCGCGCTACCTGCAGCGGCGTTAACCGCAGCGTTAAAAGTAGCTACAGACGCCTGGGTATAGCTATTCCCTAAATAGTTCAATCCGTCGTTAATAAAAGGCAAACTGCCTACCCGTTTCACCCGACCGTTGTTTACGTAGGATAAAGCCTCAAACAATGACGGGAAGCGGTAACCCTCCTGGAAAGTAAACCTGAAACTATGGTTTTCGTTAACGCTGTAAACCGCCGCTAAGCGGGGGGTAAATTTAGGATCGAAGTACGGGTTATAATCAAAGCGTACCGAGCCAAATAATTTCAGTTTATCATCAAAAAATGTTTTGGTAACCTGGGTAAAGGCGCCAAACTTTTTATAGTAAACATCCTTACCATAGCTGCCATCAGCCAGCGGCGTATTTCTATCGGCTATGGGGCGGCTAAAATCAACAAAGTTATTGCCATCGGGGATGATCTGGTAAACACGTGCATCGCCCCCAACCAACAGGTCAAATATTTTTACCTTATCTGTCAAATCCCACTGTGCTTCGCCATTGTACATCCGGCTTTGCTGTACCAATGCCGCTCCACCGGTAACCGGCGCATTAGGTATCAGGCTCGATTTAATATCCCAGTTATTAATGCCGACGATCGTTTTTTTCAACTCATTAAAAGCTGCGGTGCCGGGTTCAACACGGCCGGCATCTGCTGCAGCGCGTGCAGCCACGGTAGCATCAGCAAGATTTGCCGATGTTAACGAACCGCCATGCGCATTCCCATAAGCTATCAAGGCACTTTTATAGGTAGCTGCCCATACCGAGTTGCTCGCATGGTTCAGGTCGAGATTATCGGCCAACGGTTTTACGTTGTAAGAATCCCCGGTATTCTCCAGCGATACATATCCTCTCACCAAAAAATTCTTGCCCTTTAACTCCACCTTATGGTTTTGTACGGTAGCACCGTTCAGGGCTATTTTATTCCCCCGTTGAAAAACACCATCCATCGTTCCAAAGCGGTAAGAGTAGGATATTTCGGTTGTTGGGTTTAATTTGTAAGCAAAACCGGCGTCAAATTTCAGATTTGACACTTTGGGATCCACCAGGTCGACTTCGTTATAGCCAGTACGAGCTACGGTTAAAGTTGGCCTCGCCACGCCATTAACAGTAATACCTTTAATAGCTACTGTATTGCTGCCTGCAAGCGCATCGTCACCATATTTATTCCAGCCATCATAAGCGGCGTTAGCACCGTTCAGTTCAGGATAAAGCGGGTTGGCGGTTTTAAGATTATTAGGGTTTTGATCGGCAATAGTATTTGATTGCCAATCCTGCCCCTGTAAATAGCTTACATTCACTTTAAAAGCAAATTTATCATTAAAAGCCCTGGCATACCTAAAGGCGTCTTCGGTGAGTACGCTCGGGCGGATACCAATCCCATCAACATGGTTTACACCTGTACGATGATAAAAACTTAAACCCTGGTATTTAAACGGATCTTTAGTAATTAAGTTAGCCAAGCCGTTAAGGGCGTTCATTCCGTAAAGGGCAGAAGCTGCACCGGGCGTAATTTCAATACTGGCAATATCCAGCTCGGTTGGGCCAATGGCATTGCCAAGCGGCACACCTAAAGTAGCCGACTGCATGTCAACACCATCAACCAATTGCATAAACCGGAAGTTGTTAGGGCTGTTAAAGCCGCGTGTATTAGGTACTTTTAATGTTAAACTTGATGTAGTCATCTGTACACCCTTTACATTTTCCAAGGCATCGTAAAAGCTCGGAGCAGGTGAGTTTTTTAGTGCACGGATATCTAATTTCTCGATAGCTACCGGTGAGCGCATTAGTTTTTCTTCCTTGCGGGATGCGGTAACAACAACCTCGTTAACCAATAAAGATTGGGTTGATAATTGCACATTTAGCTTACTGTTTGCGCTTTTAATATAAAACTCCTGCGGCTGAAAACCAACGGCCGTAAAAACCAGGGTATAAGGAAGTTTGATATTGGTTGTTAATGAAAATTTGCCATTAATATCGGTAGCCGTAGCATTACCAGTACCCTTTATTTTAACGGTAGCACCAATGAGCGCTTGCCCATGTTCATCGTTAACCTGGCCGCTTAGTATATATGACCCGTTAAGTTGGGCGTACGTTAGTGCTGGTAGCAGCAGTGCAAAAAAGAGCACACTAATTTTTAAAGCTTTAGTAAAAATATTCATGAATTTTATTTGAGGTTTAATTAAACTGATTGAATTTTTAAGTTATGCGTCGTTGTCATCAGCAACAACATGTAGCAGTGGAGCTCCGCATGTTGGGCATAATTGATGTTGGCAAAAATGTTATATACATAAAGTCTATAGGATTAATAGACAAATATATCAACAGCATGCTATTGGTCCAAATATTTTGGAAATTATTATGTATATATGCTAATAAATAAAATAAATCCGGTAAGGCAGATGGAATATCCGAACGAAATTGATTATAAAATCAATAGATACCTGCAGTTCCTCATAAAAATGCTGAACATATTTCAGTTGTCGCTGTCAGCTTTTATAAATGCGTTGACCGCTAAGTTTTACTCTGCCACCTGTAGTAAAATAGGCAGAGCACTTATAATTTTAACGTTAGGCTTATATAAGGCGTCGTGAAAATTTGTACATCGCGGCAGCTAAAAAGTACTATGGTGTTATTACAATAACTACCAATCACAACAGTAGCGTCCTGTAACCGTATGATAAAAGATTCGAGAAATGTACTGGTCTGTAATAATTTATCCTCTAAACAGTCTTTTCTGGTGGGCCGTAAAATTTTAAACCCATAATGCCGACGATAATCATGATGATAAAGCAAAATTCAACCACAGATATTTTTTGTTTAAAATAAAGCAGTTCAATTAATTTCAAAACAACAATAGTCATGGCTGTCCAAACGGAATAAGCTGTTGAGTTGCTGAGTGACTTTAACGCCAGCGAAAAAAAGAAGATATTGCCTACTCCAAAAATGATGTACCCTAACAGAGGAATCAATGCCGGAAGGCCACCATCCATTTTGTAAAAGTTATCAAACCGAATCGTTTTCAGGTTTGTCAGGCTAAAATACTTAACTGAATAAGTCCATAGGGCCTCAAATAACGAAGCGATTAACAAAAATAACCAGCGCAAGATGTATGTATTTTAGTAAACATTTATTAACTAACTAACCTGCAAGATATAAAATTGTTTTAAACATCCTGTAATTCGGGCTGTGCGGAATAATCAGCCTGCTTAACCTGTGGCGATTGGGTAGTTGGGGTAGTTGGTTTTGAACCGAATAGCTTTTTAAAATAGTTCATGATATCAGGCCTTAAATTATAATAGCGCTTAAACCATTTGTATTTTAATAAGCCTTGTTCATCAAACCTTTTTACCGAAAAAGCATGTTGCAAAAAGTAATCGCGCGGAAAATCATAATGTAAGCCCCAGTTTTCAGGTTCGTTACCTGGTTTATGGCCGGGGAAATAAACGGTACCAAATAAATAATCCCAGATGGCAAATTTGGTGGAAAAATTAGCGTGGAAAACTTCCTGGTAATTGGCATGGTGCCATAAGTGCAACTCGGGCGAATTGATCAGGTATTTTAATTTACCCATTTTAACGTTGATGTTGGCATGGATAAACATCCCCATGGTGGCGTCGATCATCGCCTTGATAGGCACCACAACAGAATCCGGCCCCAACAGGATAATGATAGGTGCAAACTCGATGGTTTGGTTGATAATGATCTCGACCGCATGCGAGCGTGATCCGGCCATAAAATCGACGTGTTTGCCGGAGTGATGAGCTTCGTGCGTACGCCAGAAAAACTTGCTGTAATGTTGAAAGCGGTGAAACAGGTAGATATAAAAATCGTGGGTTACCACAAAAAAAGTAACCTGTAACCACAACGGCCATGCCTGGAATGCCTGTACGCCATCCCAGTGCACGTGTTGCTGTATAGGTGCTATAATGTAATCAAAGATGAGAATCTTTAAAAAGAAACTCTGGATCAGCGTGTACCAAACCAGGTCGACCCAAAAACCGTCACGAAAAAATGGAAGCCCCTTGCGGTAGGGAGCTATACGCTCCCAGGCTATCATCAAAGCAATCCAACATACTAAAATGATGGTGGTTACCATCGTTACGTGCTGCAAATGTTCGTTAGGTCCGCTCATCTGTATTATATTATATTATATTATTTAACTTCACTTGGTGTATTGATATTTACACGCAGCCTTTTCATTGGGCCAATTTCAGATTCGTAAACTTTCTTGATACCGTCGCCCATCGCAATTTCAATATCGCGGATATCTCGTACTAAACGGTGAAAGCCCTGTGGCTCAACAGATGCTGCGTGGTCAGATCCCCACATGGCACGATCAAGCGTAAAATGGCGTTCCACAAATGTAGCACCCATAACTGCCGCAGCAACGGTAGTGGCCAGGCCGGTTTCGTGACCGGAATAGCCTATCGGAGCCTCTGGGTATTTAGCTGACAGGGTTGGTATCATTTTCAAATTCAGCTCTTCTGGCTTGCAGGGATAGGCTGAAGTTGAATGTGCAAGCATTACAGGATACTCAGGATTAAAATCGTAAACCAATTTCATCGCGTCTTCGATCTCCTGTATGGTTGACATACCCGATGATAACATTAACGGACGGCCGGTAGCTAATATTTTCTCGATCAACGGAAAATCAGTTAACGATGCTGATGCCAGTTTGTATACCGGTGTATCAAATTGTTCCATAAAATCAACAGCTTCTACATCCCAGGTAGATACAAACCAATCTATACCGGCTTGTTTGCAGTAAGCATCAATTTCACTGTACTCGTCAAAACCAAATTCGGTTTTTCGTTTGTAGTTGATGTAGCTCATACGGCCCCAGGGGGTATCGCGCATAATTTCCCATTGATCCTTTGGTACGCAGATCTCGGGAGTACGTTTTTGAAACTTTACCGCATCTACTTTTGCAGCAACAGCCTCGTCAATTAACTTTTTTGCAATATCAAGCGATCCATTGTGGTTTATACCGATTTCGGCAATAATGTAACAAGGTTCTCCCGGGCCTATTTTACGCCCAGTGTTTAAACTGATAGTTTTACTCATTTTAGTTTTTATTACTATTTGATTGAACCGAAATTATTAATTCGGCAAATTCTCTGAAACATCCTTTGCCACCATCTGCCTGGCAAACATAATCTACTTTATCCCGCACAAAAAATAATCCGTCTGCAGGGCTGGCGGTAAAGCCCACCATAGCCATAATTTCCAGATCATTGGCATCATCACCGATGTAGGCAATTTGCGAAGCATCCAAACTCAGGCTGCTCATGATGTGCTGCAAAACTGCAGGTTTATCTTTAATACCCAGGTACAACTGGCTTATCTTTAACTTCTCGGCGCGTTTAGCTACAGATGGCGATAGTTCGCCGGTTATAATACCGGTTTCAATACCCGCCAGTTTGCGCAAACGCTCCACGCCCATGCCATCGCGGATGTTGAATTTCTTCAACACCTCCCCTGCCTCGCCGTAATAAACGCCGGCATCGGTTAATACGCCATCGCAATCAGTTATCAGCATGCGTACTTTAAGTACCTTTTGCTTTTGCTCCTCGCTGAGGCTGTTCATCGGGTCGGCAGTGCTTATCTGTGGTTTATTTTCTGTCATCAGTATCGTTATATGGCTGTCCAGCCGCCGTCAACCACCAAATTAGCGCCCGTCATGTAAGCCGAAGCATCACTTGCTAAAAACACCAGGGCACCCTGGTAATCATCAGCCTTAGCCATACGGCCCAATAGGGTTTTGGCAGAGTAGTTGCCCACAAAAAATTCATCCTGGCTATTCTCTACCCCTCCTGGCGACAGGGTGTTAACCCTTACGCCTTTGTTACCCCAGTAAGCAGCTAAAAACCTGGTAAAATTAATTACCGCACCTTTGGTAACCGGGTATGCTGCCGATTTAAAGAATGTTTGCTCGCCGCATGAATTACGGTAGATACTTTGGTCGGGCCCAACCATACCGTAAGTTGAGGCCACATTGATAATGCTGCCGCTACCCTGATTAGCCATTACGGTACCCAATATCTGTGAGCATAAAAACACCCCGGTAACATTTACATCCAGCGATTTTTGAAAAGCATCCAGCGGATAGTTTTCAAACGCCGAAAGATCCTTAGCCATAGCCGGGTTTTCAAACATATCATTAATGGCGGCATTATTGACCAGCACATCAATTGAATCATATTTGGCAACAATTTGATCTCTTGCCACTTTTAACGATTCGGCACTGGTAACATCCACACCCAAACCTAAATGTTGCGCCCCCAACTCAGAAGCGAACATCTTAGCATATTCTTCGTTGATATCGGCAACTACCACATTGGCACCTGCGTGCGCCAGGGCCTCGCAATGTTTTTTGCCTATCAAACCTAAAGCACCGGTTACTACCGCTGTTTTATCTTTTAGTGAAAACAAGTCCATTTAAACCGTCGCTTTTTTGGGTTTAATGTTATAATCGCTCACCTTACGGAAAACAGCTTCTAATACTTCGCCCTTCAGGTATGATTTTACGTTTCCGCTTTCAATAGCTTCTTTCATAATAGGCATTACATCGCGGTATGCCGATAATGTATAAGCGATATCCTCATCACTATGGCTAAAGCACATATTATGGAAACCGGCCCAAAGTACACCGCGTTTAATCATTTCCTGCTGCATTAAAGCTTTCACCTCTAAACCGTTACCGGCATCAGGGGTAAAGGTTACCATGGAGCGGCAGTTATAACCAACACAACGGGTGTATTTATCCATACCGGTTTCAATAGCTACCTGGTTGTAGCCATCTTTAATTACGGCACCTTTTTCATCTAAATATTGAGGCACATTTTTATCGCGCAGCTCATTGATGGTAGCGATAGAAGCCGCAAGCGACAAAGTTTCGCCGCCGAAAGTTGTATAACTGAAAACTTCTGAATTAAACAGGTCCATCACGTCTTTGCGGCCTGTTAATATGGCTATTGGCATACCATTGGCGCAAGCTTTTGAGTATACGGCCAAATCTGGCTTAACATCAAAATACTCCTGAGCGCCGCCGATAGCGATACGGAAGCCAGTCCACATTTCATCAAAAATTAGCAAGGTGCCATTGGCTTTGCACACTTCGGCCAATTCTTTTAAAAAGCCCGGTTTAGGCGCTTCAAAAATAAAGGGCTCCAATATTAAAGCGGCAACGGTTTCATCCAATGCTTCTTTGATGGATTCGATATTGTTATAATCGAAGGTATAAGTCATGTTTTGGATAGCCTCGGGGATACCTGCGTTACGACTTGTAACACCGATATACCAATCGTGCCAGCCATGGTAACCGCAGCAAAACACAGTTTCGCGACCGGTAAACGCACGCGCTACACGGATAGCTGCCGAACAAACATCGGCACCTGTTTTTGATATTTTTACAGCCTCGGCGTTAGGGATAATTGATTGGATCAGTTCAGAAAATTCAACTTCCAATGGGTGCATTAACGAAAAAGTAATACCCTCTTCTAATTGCTTTTTGATAGCCTCATCAACCGCCGGGTAAGCGTAACCTAAAGATATTGGCCCAATAGCGGCATTAAAATCAATATATTCGTTACCATCCACATCCCATACGTGCGAACCTTTACCCTTTTGGATATATTTTGGCGCCACACCTTTAGTCCATTGGCCGGGGCCCTTGGCTAAAGTTTGCGTAACAGGTGCCTGCACTTTTAAAGCGCGTTCATACAGTTCGTCGGACTTGATAATTACCGGATAATCGGCGTTGAATTTTATGGTATTTGGCATTTTTTGAGGTTGAAATATTAAAATTTATAAACATTAATTTACTACTCGGCAAACTCCGGAGTAGCAATTACTGGCTGTACAGCATTAGTAGTATAGCCCAGTATCTTTTCGGCAATTTGCTTGCCTGTGAAGCCTTCGTATTCCAACACGGCGGGTAACAACGCTGGCTTAAACCATTTGCCATCCAAACCGTAAGGCATTACCTTGGCTGTGGTTTGATGTTTTAATAAGGTTTCTGCAACAATACTGTACAAGCCACCAGTATTAAAGTGATCTTCCAATGTAACCAGCAGGTTTGATGTTTGCGCCGCTTTTAAAATGGCCTGCTCATCAACCGGTTTCAGGCTGCGCATGTTGATTAAACCTACAGACAAGCCATGGTCTTTCAATATTTGTGTAGCAATTAAAGCTTGCTCAAACAATAAACCATAAGTTAATATGGTTACATCTGCTCCTTCGGCAACTACTTCGGCCTTGCCTATTTCAAACGGTGTGTGGTTATAAGTACCCGGACGGGTGTTGATACGCACGTATGCCGGATTTGGAGAATGCCATATCGTTGGTAACATACCTACCAGGTCCTGCTCATCCGCAGCGGCGAAAACAGTAACGTTAGGGATACCACGCATAATAGAAATATCCTCGATAGCCTGGTGCGTTGGGCCGTTACCATCCGACAAAAAGCCAGGGATAAATGAGCTTAGCTTTACAGGCAGGTTAGGGATACCCGCATCGGTGCGGATAAACTCGAAGGCGCGCATGCTTAAAAAAGTAGCCAGTGCGTGTAAAACGGGGATACGGCCACGTAAAGCCAGGCCTGCGGCAGCGCCAACCATGGTTTGCTCGGTAATGCCGGTATCAACAAAACGTTTACCTAATTTAGCGGGTAAGTTTCTTACCAGGGCACGGTTCTCGGCTGTCATTACAACAAAACGGTCGTCTTCCAGGGCAAGCTTGGTCAATAATTCTTCGTACGACATATTATCTTACTACTAATGTTTCTGATGTTAATTCTGTTACTTCCTCTCCGGCCAGTTCTTTTAACAACGATTCTACCTCGTCGTGCGTAAAATTACAGAACCAGCGGTCGGCCCGGGCCTCAATACTTGGCAAGCCTTTACCACGCACGGTATCCGCTATAACCACATTGAGTTTGCCTTCCTGGAAAGGATAAGCCGTGAATGCTTCGCGTAGCGCTTCAAAGCTGTGTCCGTCAATTCGCTTAACGGCGGCGCCAAAGGCGGTAAATTTATCGTGAAGGGGTTCTAAAGGGATCAGCTCTTCGGTAGGCATATTAGCCTGGAACTTGTTACGGTCAATCACAAAAATCAGGTTATCCAGTTTATGCGCGTTAGCTACCAATATGGCCTCCCAGCACGAGCCTTCGTTTAACTCACCATCACCTAAAATACAAACTACCTTATTGCTGCCACCGCGCATTTTGATATCCAATGCCACACCTAAAGCTACTGATGGTAAATGGCCCAAAGAGCCTGAGTGAAACTCGATACCATCAATTTTAGTGTTAGGGTGCCAGTAAATATGATCGGAAGTTGACAGATGGTTTTTCAATCTTTCGGGATCCATTAAACCGATTTCGGCAAAAGTGCCGTACAGGGCAGGTACATCGTGCCCTTTGGAAAGAAACAGATAATCGCGGTTTGGGTCGTCCAGATTATCTTTATTGATATTTAAAAATTCGGCGTACAGGTAAACAATCAGGTCGGCAGCTGATAAAGAAGCCCCTACAAAGCACCCGCCATCGGTTGACATGCGGATAATATGCTGGCGAACCTTAAATGCTATATCCTTTAAATTATTCATATATAAAAACGATTATGTTAATTGAACTAACAGTTCGGCAAAGATAGCAAGAATGTTACTGTTTTGTTAATGATTTTGTGTTTTGGGCGCCTACCGTTTTCAATTCGTCAAGATGATTACGATACCAGTTAACACCGGCGTAATCGGCGTTGATTTGGTAAATTTCGGGCTTGCTGCTCAATAACGTCAATATATCATCGCACGAAAAATTGTGTTTTGCAGGGTATAGTTCCTCGAAAACACGGTTGATAAACTGGTAGTCGGCAGGATAGTCGATAGTAAACCGGTGCGACATGGAATAATCCAAACCGGTTGACCATGTTACATTAGCAATTTTAAACTGACCGGGGTTTTCCCAAATATAAGGTGTGGTGTGTTCCAGCTCCAGGGGCCGGGTAGCTTCCTTCCACGTTTTTTCAAGGCAGGGCATCGTCATAATCTCTACATCGTTGCCGTCCGGAAATGTTGCCGGGTGCAGGTTGCTTACAAAATCGTATTCGCCTTGGTGTTCAAAATAAAAATCAAGTGCTTCATCAATAATGCGCGGATCAATCAGCGGGCAATCGGAAGGAATTTTAATAACGATACCGGCATCATATTTCTTGCCTGCCTGGTAATGCCTGTCGAGGCAGTTATCCAGGCTGCCACGGTAACAAGGTACACCTATCCGCAGGGCCTCCGCCTCTATCGCGTCATCCTGACCATCGGTTGAAGTGGCAATTACAAGAGTAGCCTGATGGCTGATCATTTGCAGCCGCTCAATCATCCTGTAAAGCAAAGTCTCACCTAATATGGGCAGCAATACCTTGCCCGGGAGGCGACTGGAAGACATACGCGCCTGAACTACGATAACTGTTTTATCTAAAGCCTGATCCATATTGCTTATGCAGATGCTGCCTTTAATATGGAACTATCAGTATATTTGAACAGCACGGGGCGAAATTTAAATTTCTTGGCAAAATCTTCTTTGGCTCCTTTAAATTCGGCAAAGCTCCGGCAAACATTGGCAATATTTCTTGATGAGGTACCTCCATTTTGGATAGGTGCCAAACGCTTCAGATCGTCAATATTAAAATAAGAATGAACTTTTTTACCTAAGGCGATGCCGGTATATACAACGGTTGAATACTGTGTGATCAACTCTTCGCAATTGGCTATCATCTCGTTGGTATTACCCGCCTGAAAGATCATCGTGTTAGCCGGTGCATACTTTTTTATTTCGGCCTGAGCCCGTGCAAATTTTTCGTTGGGATGCAACTTAAACAACATCGGCCTTCCGTTTGCAATAGCCACCGCCCTCTTGATGAATGCCGGCCTGTTTTCAAAGCGATAGGTTTCGCGCATATCTGTAGTTGCTACCATAACATAACCGTGGTAAGGAAAGTCGTTATTGGTGAACTGTTGTAGGTTATCATAATTAGGCATGCCCGTCACGATGATTTTTTCGGCATCGGTACCCGACTCTTCAAAATAGTTTTTATAACCCGGAGAAGCGGTGCAATACACATCGCATATATTGGACGAGCCGTTGAGCGATGTATCGCAACTGAGCCAAAGCGGAAGGCCAAGTGCCTTAACTACCTTGCTTTTTACATTAAACTTATCTACCATACCCTCCTGCACCCAAACGGTTTTGGTATTGGTCATCCTTTTGGGGATGATGAGGTCTGAGCAAAACACAACCAGATCGTAATCATGTTTTTCGGCGCGATAATCTATCTGGAGATTATGGCTCCTGAGGTAGCATTCGGACTTTTCTTTAAAATTGTTTCCAAGGGCGCTGCCATTGATAATGGTGGTGTGCTTTAAAGCGGTATTAATAATTGGCGAATCTGTAAACAGATGGCTAAACCAACAATCGTACTCCGGCAATTCTCTCGAAATCTGATGCATCTGAATCGTTTGATTCGGCGATCCGGTAGTAAATAATATTTTCTTTCGCATTCCTACGCTTCGGTATAAAATTTTATTAGTTTACAAAAATAGAAAATAGCTCGTCGTATTTCACATCAATAACTGATTATTAACCAATATTTGACATTAATTTAATATACGGCAATTGCAATTTTAATAATATGAACGCAATTATTACCCTTTTTCATCAATAGAAACTTTAAATTTAAAACATAATTAACAATTTCATATTAATTATTTTAATTATTTTGATGGACATGGGCTTTCAGGTCCTTGGGGGCACTTTCCGCATAGTTAAATTTATAAAGCATCAGGAAACCTAAAGAGGAAAAAGCACACATTACCCCTAACACCCACCATAACATAGGATAGCCCGAATAGCTAATTACCTGACTACCGATTGTTGGCGCCATAATTTGCGCGGCCGACCACGACATGGAATACAAGGCTGCATATTGGCCGCGATTGTAGGCTGTTGTACGGACGATCCAAAAAGAATTAATAAAAGGCATGCTCATAATTTCGCCAATGGTGATGGCTATGACTACCAAAATGGCAACCCATACAGAGGCCGGTAAAATATTCAATATTACAAAACCTACCCCCACCATCATTACGCCAATGCTGATATAGCGCAAGGGATGGCGCTTACCATCCAGGTTGTGGATCAGGATCATTTCTATCACACAAATTAACACGCCATTCAGTGCCATTAAAAAACCGATAAAACGTTCGCTAAAATGCCATTGAGTTTTATAAAAAACCGGCTGCATGCTAAATAATTGAAAAAAGCAGGTGGCAAATACTACAACAAGCCCTATAAATAGCAGGTAAACATGATCTCTATAAGGCGATGATGCACGTTGAAGATCGGCATTGTTGTGATGATGCTTAACTGTTTTAACCCGGGGCATTAATTTAAGCAGCATAATGGCAGCCAGCATATTGGTACAACCATCAACCCAAAACAACAAATGGTAATTGATTGATGCCAAAAAACCGCCGATAGCGCCGCCAAATGCCCAACCCAGATTAACAGCCAGGCGATTGAGCGAATACGACCGGGTTTTATTATCATCGGTACTGTAATAGGCTATTGCGGTACTGTTTGCCGGCCTGAAGGAATCGTTACAAACACTCAAAACAAACGTGCCCATGGCCAGTGTTAAAAATGTTTTTTGAAAACCCAACAGGATGAAGAACAGCCCACCGGCAAACAGGGCGAATACCTGAAGATCGTAAAAGCCGATCTTATCTGTTATTTTACCACCGATAAAGCCACCGGTGATTGATCCCAATCCAAAAATCGCCATAATGTACCCGGCCTGCGTTATGCTGAAATGCAGTTGCTGGGTACAATAGATGGTAATAAAGGGCACAACCATGGTACCGCTCCGGTTAATAAACATCACCAAACTTAAGTACCAGCTGCTGCGGGATAAACCACTATAGGCGTTTTTGTAGAGTTGAAGTAACATTTTAAATGTGCAAATGTGTGGTGTGCGGATGTGCAAATTATCAAGCCGCTGTTAAGTTTATGCTATGCAAATACGAAATACTCTAAATAATTGATTATCACTATATTTAAACAAAAATTCATCGAGAGGCACGAAGGAACCTATAATAATTCGATCCGTTTTGCAATTTGCTCTGTATAGTATAGAGATTGCTTCGTCGTACTCCTCAATGACAAGTTTAGTTTGTGAGCCAGGCATCGTACAGATTCCTCTTCAAAAACACCTCGTACTGGGCCATGCCGCACGTCCTTCGACAGGCTTATAATGACATCTATGTAAGTTATTGATTGTCAATGTTAAATTTCTCTCCATCATATCGTCCCGACGGGAGGAGGGATCTTCTAAAAGCGGTAAGTATGCGTCATATTCGGTGCGCTGATTATCAATGTGCTATCTTTGCTCAGATAATCAGTATTCATAATTTAGAACATCGGCACGCTCAATCGCCGCGTGAAGGGCTTGTTACTTTTTGTCTTGATACAAAAAGTAACCAAAAAAATCAAGACTGCCCGATCCTTCCGCCCACAGGCCAAACCCGGCCCGGCGTGCAGTCAGGCTTTTGCGCACTTTTCTTATCTGCGCAAAATAGCCTACAGGTTTCAAATGTCATCCCTGTTTTTTCCGGGGTGAGGCCCGGTGGGATACTCAGGAAGACAGCTTTCGCGCACAAAAAAGGGGTGTCATGCTGGTACTTCGTCAAGCTCAGTAGTCGAAGCACGGTGTGGTGGCCTCTGCAAGCGGCATTCCCTTGTCATTTTCACCCTTCACAGACGACCGGTTTATAAAATTCCCGCAATGACATTTTTTGCAAAACTACCTACCTCCGTATTATTACCTCGCACCGTTAATATTTTGCTGAAAAACATAAACGCTTAAAGCCACCGTTATTAAATAAAAAAGGCGATGAGTAAACCCATCGCCATAAATATCAATTTATCCTGAAAGGGTTTACCATAAAAACAAAGGGACATACCAAATTGGCGATACGTACCATGGATCGTAATACGGTTCGTAATATTCAACGGTTTCGTATACCACGGTTTCGCCGCCATCGTATGTATTGTTCTGCCGGTCTTCCTCGCGTTGCCTGATCTCTTCTTTCAGCAAATCCATCATCAGGTCGCTGCCCTGGCGGATCATATCTTCCATCGCGTCGGCGCCCACCTCTTCGGGTTTAATGGCGGTATCAACAATGGCCTCAATTTCTTTCCAGGTATTGTCGGATACCAGGTCCATCTGCCATCCCGCGGAAGCGGTATCAAACCTATTCTCGTTAATGAATGACATGAACACGATCTCCGCCGGATCTAACTTTTTAAACAGGGCAACCGCTATACGCAGATCATCAAACCGCTGATCGTCTGTAAAGCTCTGCCATTGCTCGTCGGTATCAAAATCAAAATAACGGGCAAAAGCAAATTCGCCTTTTTCCAGATCAACAAACGAGAATACATCATAAACCTTAAGGTACTCGCTATAGCGCTGCATAAAGGTGTCGAACACTTCGCGCCCCTTGGCAGTTGGCACATAATTGATGCCAGAAGTTGTAACATAGCCTTTTGACATCAGCTCGATAAACAGCGGCTCCAGGATTTTATCATCGCCGTTGGCGATGGTTTGAAACTGGTGTGTGCCGTTAATCAGCTCATTCAGCAGGATGATGGCCTTATACGTTTTTTTATTATCTTCACTTAGAATCATTGCCTTCGTTTAATAAGCGTGGTGACGATTGGGATTGTTGTAAGCGTTTGGCTTTGATAGCATCTAAAGCCGATGAGCCGCTGCTTAAAACTTTATTAATTTCCTGCTCTGTCGAGAGTGTCGAATCTTCAATCTGCGCGTAAGCGGCCGCACGGAATTCCTGGGCCGAAGCTCTTTCGTCCATCCGGTTCAGCGTTTGCATCAATCCATCGGTATCAACATTGGATAATGTTTTGTTGATCTTCTCCGATACCTCGGCTGTTTTAGCGCGCGACTGGATCATTTTGGCGCGGTTCTCTGTCTCGGCTATCTGATCTTTAATCTGCTTGATCTTCAGGTCCATTACATTGACGGCGCTCTCCTCCTTCTCGGCCATGGCCTTGTACTGCTCGGCATCTTTCAATGCGTCGGCATGTGCCCGGGCGGCTTTGGCTGCTAAATCGTTGCCTTGTGTTGGGTCAAGTTGCTTGCTGTCTATCCTGTCCAACAGTTCGTTGGTTTTCTTTTCCCATTCATCGGCCTTGTTGCGGGCCTGTAATTCGCTTGCGCGATGTGAAAGGGAAAGCGCCTTAATTTCGGCTTCACCCTGGATAGCCTGCTGATAATTTGCACGCAGTTCGCGCAAAATCTGGTCGGCCATCTTTGATGGATCTTCTAATTTATCTACCGCGGCGTTGGCTTCTGCCTTGCCTATGCGGAATAATCTGTCGAATATGCTCATTGGTTGGTTATTGGTTATTGTGTTATTGGTTATTGGGTTATTGGGTTATTGGTTATTGGGTTATTGGTTATTGGGTTATTGGTTATTAAGTTATTGGGTTACTTTGTTATTGGTTATTGGCGGTTAGTTAATGAGCCATTGAGCTTAATCAGTCTTTTGGGTTTTATGATTCATAAGTTCTGGTTAACATTCGGCTATTGTAACAATACTTCCAACCTATATATTTACTAAATTAACTTAATAACTCAATAACATAGTAACTCAATAACCTAATAACTAAATAACTACCTACCTTCTCCGGCCAAAGCTGCGGCTGCTGCCAAAACTTCTGCGGGATGATGAGCCGCTGCCGAAACTTGATGAACGGCTTGAGGAATTGCCAAAGCCACCGCTACGAACGCGTTGTGAGGTATTACGTGTACCAAACGAACGTTGCGAGCCCGAACCGCTTAAACTGCTTCTTCTGGGTGAACTTACCGCCGAACTTGTTGTGGGGCGATAATTGGTTACTACCCTCCTGCTCGAATAATAGGATGGGTAATAGCCGTAATGATACATCGGTACATAGTAACTGTGCGGACGCATCAGGTAGCTCAACAACAGAAAGTCGGTGAACGAAAAATGTGAATGGTACATGTAGTTATCACCTACATAACTCGGGTTACCCTGGATGTTGAGGTCGGCCGAATTGTTATTTGTAGGATCAACCTTGATGTTGGCCACGGTAACCGACTGATCTTTGCTGATATCGTCGACTATCGCTAACTCGTTTTTGCCTGGTTCTGTTACCTTCAGATAGTCAATTTTACCATCCTTATCCAGGTCAAGGTTGTTGATATTGTTATTGGGGGCGTTAATGGCTTTTTCTAAAACCTGCGGATCGGTACTGGTTTTAACAATATCGCCAAGCTTGTTTACATCAAACCCAGCGGTAGTATTATTGGAGATGCTTACATTATTTTGTTGCGGACGATTAGAGCAGCCAGCCAATGTTACCGCAAAGGCAGCGGTTATTAATATTTTTTTCATGAATGAACCTGGTTTGTTAGATAAAGATAGAAAATGGGAAGATTTCATTTTTCCTTTTTAAATTCTAAGAATTTAGATGCTGGTGATAGCGTAATTGTTACACCAATCGTTTTTTAATTTTCAACAACATTTTTTAATAATTGTTGTAGGCAAATTGACTATTATATTGCTAATAAGCAACAGTTTTTTGGCAAACCATATTTATTTACCGGCGAATGCCGATTTTAAGGCGGCAAAAAAATGCTAATTACCAGCGCCCATAAACGGATTATTCGTTTGAGGAATAACTAAACCGGGAGGATAGGTTGGAAACATTTTTTTAAGGTTTTGATTTTTTAGAGGGGCAGTATCAACAAAATACCACCTGATGCCATTGTTATGCGATATAGCAAGTACGTAAGAACTTGCCGTTATAGTGCTACCGTTATTTGCCATTTGCAAAATATCCTGCACAACACTGTATAAATCCGGCCCGGATTTAGTGATATCATTGATATTGCCTACGGTTGCCGATTTAAAAACCACGCCATAGGTTTGCATTTGCGCCATGGTAACGGTGAGCTTTTCTACCATTTTATCAGCACCGCCCATAGCCTTAATAATTGGCGGGTAAGTATAATAAGCCAATTGCTTATAGTTTTGTTGTGTTATTGTGGCAGCACAATCCTGTGCCTGCTTTTTTAAAGCCGATGTTTGAGCCACAGTGGCTTTAAACGGCTTTGCCTGGGCAGCTACAAAATATGGGCTAAGCACCGCAAGGATGGTGAAACAAAGAAGCTTGAATATTTTCATTAATTTTTTTTTGTAGATCAGCTGGGTTGTATAGTTGCCGTGTCACTTTCAATACCTGTAGCCCGGCGCATAAAATCCACAGCCAAAATAGCAATACTCTTTCGTAATTTAAGGCTGCTGCGCTGAAGCTTTCGCAACGTAGTTTTATTATCCGGATCAACCTGTCCGGCTAAATCAAGCGCCAGTACATTATCATGCCAGGCACCTATACTTTCCTGCAAGTCGTCAAGGTATTGGGTATTGAGCTGTAAATGCCGGCTAAGTGATTTATTGGCCAACTTATAATTATAAAGCAGGAATTTGATTTTTTTACGGCAATCGTGCAGCGATGGATTAAACTCGATGTTTTTTAAATATACAGCTATAGCGTCTATATTCTCGCGGTAAAAGTTCTGCACATAGCGGCTGTCCAATCCGTGAATACCATGTAGAAGATTTTTTTTAGCCTCTTTCATTTTTTTAAGGTAAAGCTTACCATCCTTGCGAAATGTATGGGTAGCCGAATCCATTAGCTCTTGCTGATGGTTAATAAACTGTTCACCATCCAGTTGATAATTATCGCTTAAACTTAAGTTGATGTGCGCGTTGCGGATATTGCCTGCTTTTTTAAATATCTTACCAACGGGTTCAAAACGTTTTAACAAATGACGATTTTGCGAATGGCTCTGCAATAAAATTAAAAAGGCTTTGAGCTTTTTAATACCTACCCTCAATTGATGAAGTTCTTCCTGGTCCGCCGATTTGATAAATTGTTTAACATGGGCTTTTATGTTTTTAAACTGCTTAGCTATTTGTTTTTTTTGCGGATTTGCTTTCATCTGTATAAGTATTTTAAACGAGGTTATCATCACCTGTACAAATAACACTTATTGGGCCAAGTTGTTCGCCTCATTAGCTTTGGAAGAACAATATACAAAGAAGTTTGATGACATTTTGTTATTAGGGCGTTGATTATAACACCCAAGCATCAACACCTAACACACAACGAAAAACAGAATGAATTTCACAAGCTATACTTTGTCATCCAAATGGTGTCATAACCGCAATCCGGATCGTTCACAACGTGCTTCAAAACCCTAAAATGATGCTTCTTTAAAACACTTTCATATGCTGCTGAATCCAATGAGGCATGATATAAATTTTCGCCACCGTTTAGTCCCCAGGCTTCACCATGTTCAGTGCCGGATGTGAAGAGCAAAATTCCATCAGGATTGAGATGCTGTGCAAAAAGTGCGAACATGGCCGGCTGATCGGCAGCGGGTAAGTGGAAGAAACTATGCCAGGCTACAATGGCGTCAAACCTTCTATTTAAATTAAGCAGCCGCATGTCCTGCAAAATAAACTCAACAGACGGGAAGTTAGCCTTGGCAATTTGAAGTATTTGGGTGCTTGCATCAAGCCCGGTAACATTCAGTTTTTTACTGATAAGGTATTTTAAAATCGGGTCTCCGGTACCACAACCCACATCCAAAACTGTTGCCTGGGTGGGTAAATGGCTTATCATCTCGTCTAAATAGGCTTTCTCCATTAAACCGGTAGGCCTGTTGGCAGCAAACCATGTTGCAATTTTGTTATAAACCTGGTAAACGTTTTGCCTTTCTCCTTTGTTCATCTTCTGCTGAATCAAAATTTATTCAGGTTGTGGTTGCTATAGTTTATGATCTTACGGAAAGCAAAAGCTTTGTTAAATCCGGTAACGCAAAGCTATCGTTTTACCAATAGCCATGGCAACTTCCACATCTCCGGCCTCTTCGGCAGGCAACCAGGAACGGTCGCGCTGTACCAGCGTTTTTGTTTCGCCATTAACCGAAACAATAATTTCCCTGGTTTCGCGGCTTAGGGGCTCCTTATTTAAGATCACAAAAGAATAATCAACGCCATTATGCGTCATACGCAACACTTGTCCCATAAGGTTCATAAAAATTTACAGGCATTAGCCCACAGTCAAGCTCAATATAATTATCAAATTTCCCAGTTAAAACACCCCCATGGTTCCGCAGCTCAATTCTGCCCACCTTTAAAGTGCGACCAATATAATACTAATTTAATTAGCATTGTAAATTTCAAACGGGCTTATTTAAAAAAATAACTTAATCATCTGTAATTAAATTTATTAAATTATCACCGTCGGATCATCAGCCATTCGTTGGTTTCAACCGCCTTGATCTTAGGTTATGTTACCAGATAAATTAGCAAAATACTTATCACCAAAATAAATTTACGGGGTAGCGATGAGAAAGTTAATGACTTGTAAAGATGTTACAAGTTGATCAAACCGAGGAGTATGATAGGAAGTTGCTATACTTAGCACCTCCTGTGGGTTTAATATTCAGAAAGCTCGGCAAGGACGTTTCGGAATGATTTTAAATATTTATGGCTCTGACGAATAGTATGGGTACTAAAAAATCAATTTGTAAGTGATAGGCTAAGCCAATATTTTACTATGATATTCTTCGTGAAATTCCACTACTGTTTTAAGATCTTATTTTTAATTTAACCATTGATTATCAATATTTTATATCTTAATAAGTAACAAACATAGCTAGCTGAAAAAAATAGCGATGATGTTTTGAACCTCAGTGATCTTCTCTTTTACACAGGCAAAGTGCGCAAAGGCCAGACTGCACGCCGGGCCGGGTGTTGGCCTGTGGGCGGAAGGATCGGGCAGTCTTGACGTTATTCACCTGTTGTTTGTTTTTTTAAGGTGTTCATGAGCTCCCTACGGTCGGTTTTGGTTACTTTTGTGTCAAGACAAATTGCGTTAGCAATCATTCACACCAAAAACAAACAAAAGTGAATAACGTAACAGCCCTTCACGCGGCGACTGAGCGTGCCGATGCTGTAAATTAAGAATACTGATTGTTGGAGCAACAACAGCACATTGATTACCAGCGCACCTGATATGCTGTAGACTTACTGCGCGCAAAAGATCCCTCCTCCCGTCGGGATGACATAATTTAGAAGATTTATCATTGACAATCAATAAGTTATCGTCGCGTTATTATGAACAGTTATTTATTGGTTTGTTTTTCAATTTACCCATACTATTCGTCAAGAGCCATATTTATTAAATCAGGCAAAACGTTTGTGCGGCAATCGCCGCACTTTAAACAACACATGGAACATCTGATTATGCTTTCTTAATTAACATTGGCAAAGCTTTTATTTTCATTCAGCAGAAAGTTTTTAAGCTTAACCAGTTTATCGGTATTAATCAAATCAACACCACAGCTTAATAGCTCTTTCCATACAACGCTATTGTCTGGCGAATTCCACAGTCTTACTTTTTTACCGTATAGATGGGCCGTATGTACGTAATCGCATAAACGCTGGCGCTGGTCGGCCGGGAATTCGCCTTTACCGGTCCATTTGATCAACCTCGAATATTTGCAACTGGCCATTTGATAAAAATTTGCCGACAGTGTATCCCGTTGTGCCTTAATTAAATCCTCATCCATAAATGCCAGCCGGTTTTGTTGAGCTTTAAGAAGTTTTTCGGGTTTATGACCGCTTAATACCACAGTGATTTGCCTTTGTACAAACTTACCATCTTCGTAACCAGAAATAAGAGATTTATACTTATCAAGCATGCACTCTAATTGACGATAGGTACCATCCGCTCCCGACTTGACATCGATCATCAATGTTACAGGATACGTTAAGCCGGTAAAAGCTTTATTTTCGCCATCGATACAATCCTGCAAAGGCTTAAAATACAAGCGTTCAAGTTCTTTTTTGCGCCTAAAAATTGGCAGTATATGTGCAACAATTAATTTACCCCGCCTTAAGTAAACATCAGCCTCGATGTGGTTATAGCCGTTATCGAGGGCATCAAACAGGGGCCGCTTATGCCAATAGTCGTTATGAGCAAAGGCGTTAACCAGCGGAACAGTTTGTGAATTGGCCCTAAATCCCATCAGGATGATCAAAATAAAAGGCAATAGTTTAGCGTGCTTGTAGCAAAAGGTTGCTGCTGGCATAATTAATTAGGGTTTGAACAAAAATAAACTTTTTAAGGAATTATTGTAATAAAAATATTACAATAATTTTATTCAAACCATAGTGCGAATTTCTTGTAAACCGCATTACAACATTTACCGATGTTTGGTACCAGATGAATATCTTTACGACTAAAATAATAAACACCCGTCGAAACATAAAATAATTTATCCCTTAAGCCAAGCCCGCAAAACCAACTTAGATTGAATAAACCCAATATGGACATCTACTTCAGCAACAAAATTATCTGGATAACGGGAGCGTCATCGGGTATCGGCGAGGCCCTGGCCTATGCCCTATCTGCCAATGGCGCAAAACTGATATTATCGAGCAGAAGATTAGCAGAACTGGAAAGAGTAAAACAAGGGTGCAAATTTCCGGATCAGGTTTGCCTGTTACCCCTTGACCTTTCGGACACCTCATCGCTTACAGAACATGTAGCAACGGCCATTCAACTTTTTGGCCAGATAGATATCATGGTTCATAATGGCGGCATCACCCAACGTTCCCTGGTTGTAGATACTGATATTGAGGTGCATCGCCGCGTAATGGAACTGGATTACTTTAGTTATGTGGTGTTAACCAAGGCTCTGCTGCCTCATTTTATAGCGAAGAAAAACGGGCACTTTGTAGTTACCAGCAGCGTTATGGGCAAAATAGGCACACCAATGCGGTCGGCCTATGCGGCGGCTAAACATGCGCTGCATGGCTTTTTTGATTGTTTAAGAGCCGAGGTTGCGGCTCATCACATCAAGGTAACCATACTTACTCCGGGTTATATCCGCACCAATATATCCTTACATGCGCTTACCAGTGATGGATCTGCCATGGGAAAACCCTCCGAAAATATCAGTAAGGGGCTATCACCTGATCGTGCCGCTTTACAAATACTAAAAGCAATTAAAAAAGGAGCATTTGAATGCTATATAGGCAAATTTAGCGGCGAGAAAATCGGCCTTTGGCTCAATCGCTTTGTACCGGGGCTGCTTATCAAAATGGCTCCGAAACTGGCTCCAAAATAATTTCAACAGCTATTCACCGGGCGTTAAATGGTACTTAGGGTACTCCCGTCCAAACTAACATCCAGCAAATGCGGCATCCCGCATCTCAGGGCGAAGTTGTTTCTTTGATGCCCCACCGGAAAATCAAAGCAAACCGGGTAATCATAGTCCTTTACTTTTTCCATCACAATTTGGTAAACGGTTTTGCCAAATTCCTCTCCCGGATCGTCTGGCTTTACTTTAAAGCCGCCAATAATTAACCCGGCAAGTTTGGTTAGCTTGCCCGTGCGCTTCAGGTTCCAGAACATCCGATCAATATTGTACAAATACTCCCCGGTATCTTCCAAAAATAAAATTTTATGTTTAGTCACCAGGTCCGAGGGTGTGCCGGCAAGGTTGGCAACTATACTTAAATTGCCCCCAACCAATTTACCCTCTACCCTTCCGGCGCGGTTTGCGAGCGCCGCCGGGGCAGGGTATCGAAGCTCCTCTCCCATTAATGCCTGCTTTATGGATAAAATGGTTGATACTTGTATAGGTTCTGCCGTGGCCCAATCGTCGGGGAAACTGTTGCACATTTTAGAATGTACACTGGCAATTCCAAAATTTTGATTGATATGGCAATGCAGTACGGTAACATCGCTAAAGCCGATAATCCATTTAGGCCTGTTCACAAAATGCTTAAAATTAAGCCGGTCAATAATCCTCACCAGGCCATAACCTCCCCGGGCGCACATCACCGCTTTGATATCCGGATTATCAAGCATCTGCTGAAAGTCTGCCAGCCTTTCTTCATCCGTACCACCATAGGTAAAATCCCTTTTGCCTACTGTTGTACCTATCAACACCTTAAAACCCCAGCTTTCCATCAATTGTACTGCCGGTGTTATCGCCTCCAAACTCATAAATCCCGCCGGGCTGCTAATGCCAATACAATCGCCCGACTTTAAAAAGGGAGGGATTTTATGCCTTCCTATTTTTTCGCCTTTCGCCGGGAGCGCAAGCGCCTCCAAAGTTGACAGGCCTACTCCCGCTGCAACCACAGATGAGATAAAATATTTTCTGTTCATTAATGTACTTCCAAATTAAATCAGAAAGGGAATATCTGATTTTTTAAACAAACACCGATATAAAAATCAGAATTAATAAAATATACCCTGCTAACAACAACTAATCACCAACACAAATGGCCTTTTACTTCCATATCGGCTAACAAGTTTTTAAATAGTTTTTTATTTGTTAATGTGTATTAACTGCTTATAGTTTATTTTTATCGCCAGTAATTTAACAACACCATGAGGAGATTCGTATCCGTTGCTTTTCTATCTATTTCCGTCACCAGCCTGATAACAGCCTGTCATAGTGTAACTACCAAAAGTAAACCTGCTAACAATGAGCAGGCCAATATGCATAGCAACTATGATGACAGTACACTTAACCGCCATATTTTACCGGTACTGATGCCCTATAACCGGGTAATTGCCCCCGCAGGCCGGGTAGTTTATTTTGGAGACAACGATGAGGAAAATCATGGTATGGATGTGCGGCTGATACCCGGAAGCCCAAAAATTGCAGTTGAAGACAGGTATGGCATTGCTATAATTGATACCGTTACCGCTAAAGTTGTTAGCCGATGGACCTATAAAGAAAACCCATTATACAAAGGGCTCAACAGCACTTACTCCGGGCTTAAGGTATTGAAGTTAGCTAACGAAACACAGCTATTTTGGAGCGCCGCAGTTGGCAAGGGGAAAGAATCAAAATCATATGTTTTCCAGGGGATACTTCAGGAAAACAAAATCAGCATAAAAAATACTTTTAGCTTTAAACCCGAAGGCGAATCGCCGCTGGCTTTACCTAATGATATTGCCGTTAACTATGAAAACGGCAGCCCTTATTTATACGTGGTTTTAAACGGCAATAACCAGCTTGTGAAAATTAACCTGGCAAGCGGCAAAACCATTTGGACCAAAACAACCGGTGTTGCCCCTTACGGGATAGTGATTGCAAAAAACAAGGCCTTTGTAACCAATTGGGCCGGACCGGAGGCAATTGATACCATTAACCGCGAAACGGCTGGTGTGCCGTACGGCAAAGCATATATTGACCCTAAAACCGGTGCCATAGCTCAAGGTACCGTAAGTGTAATTAACCTGGAAACGGGTAATGCCATTAAAGAAATTAAGGTTGGCCTGCACCCTAACGCCATCATCAGCAGCCCGGATGAGGCCTTTATTTACGTAGCCAATGGCAACAGCGATATGGTATCTGTGCTATCCACCATTACGCTTCAACCGGTAGAACAGATAGACGTAAAACTTAACCCCGGTAAAAAAAGCTACATAGGCGATACGCCCAACGCTTTGGCCATTAACGCCAGCGGTACTACGCTTTACGTGGCCAATGGGCTTGATAATGCTGTGGCTGTAATTAAGTTAAGCAAATGGGTATCAAATAACACTACCGGAAATACCACCGTTGAGGGATTTATACCCACCGAGGCTTATCCCGGCGGCCTGGCCGTTGATGGCAACATTTTATTTGTAACTAATTTGGAGGGCGAGGGCTCACGCATCAACAGCAAGGAAATTGACACACCAGACCCCGTTACTAATTTGGCCAACCAGGGCCCGGGCGCGTACAATTCGCATCATCAAAAAGCAACGGTATCTATCATTCCATTGCCGGATGCCGCGCTATTGCAGCAATATACTAACAGGGTAAAAAATCTTAATTTAAGTTTCAGACAGCAAATTGCACAATTACTACCACGCAAAAATATAGCGCCTCGGCCAATACCAGAACGCATAGGCGAACCATCGGTATTTAACCACGTTTTGTATATCATCAAAGAAAACCGCACTTACGACCAGGTTTTGGGCGATATGCCGGAGGGTAACGGGATGAAATCACTTTGTATTTATGGTGATACGGTTACCCCTAATCAACATAACATAGCCCGCAACTTTTTGCTGCTTGATAACTATTACGCGTCGGGAAAATGCTCTGCTGAAGGGCACCAATGGACTGATGCTGCCATGGTAACCGATTATGTAGAAAAAAGCGTACGATCATGGTTTAGAAGTTACCCGCACGTGCAGGAAGACGCGCTGGTTTATGATGGTAACGGTTTTATCTGGAACAACGCGGCCGATCATGGTAAATCCGTCAGGATTTATGGCGAGGCCTGCCAGCCCCGATTTAATAATAAGCTCACTTGGACAGATATCTATAATGATTACATGGCGGGTAAACCGTTTCAATTTACAAATACCAGCACCATATCGCGGGTGCGGCCCATGCTATCGCAAAACTTCCCCGGATCCGACGAGCACAAAATCAACGAACAGCTACGCGCCTCAACCTTCATCAAAGAACTTAATGCCTATGAGAAAATGCCAGGTGATAAGCTACCGCAACTGATGATCATGGCGCTATCGTCAGACCATACCGTTGGTACCAGGCCCGGCATGCCTACGCCTGAGGCGATGATAGCTGATAACGACCTGGCCCTCGGCCGCATAGTTGAGGCAGTATCTAAAAGCAGGTTCTGGAAAAACACGGTTATCTTTGTTACCGAAGATGACTCGCAGGCCGGCTGGGACCATGTGTCTGCCTACCGTACCACGGGTTTTGTGATAAGCCCTTACAGCAGATTGCAGGGTAAAGTAAGTAAAAACTATAACCAAACCTGTATGGTACGCTCTATTGAGCAAATACTCGGCCTGCCTCCCATGAACATTATTGATGCCACCGCCCTGCCTATGTTTGATTGCTTCACCAATAAACCAGCTGCTTATGTTTATCAACACCTGGATAACCGGATTCCGATCAATACCATGAATCCTAAATTATCCATGTTGAAAGGCGCGGCATTACACTATGCCATACAATCGTCAAGGCCGGAGTACGACCACATTGACGGCGGGAATGATGATGTGCTGAACAGGATACTCTGGTTTGCAGCCAAGGGCAAAAAACCATATCCGGCTAAGTTAGCCGGTAAAGATGCCGACGATTGATTTTAAGTCAAGAGTACTGAGTTTAGCGCTTAACCAAATGCCTATTGGGCGTTTGGAGATAAGCGCAAAACAAATTTCCACCTTGTTTTTTAATTTGCATCTTTACATGTCTAATTTTAAATCAATACATCAGCATCAATATCAATTCATCAATGAAAAAAGTAATTCTTGTAACAGGGGCATCATCGGGTATAGGTTTAGCCTGTGCAAACGCACTACAGGCTAATGGCC
This sequence comes from Mucilaginibacter paludis DSM 18603, assembly GCF_000166195.2. Lineage (NCBI taxonomy): Bacteria > Pseudomonadati > Bacteroidota > Sphingobacteriia > Sphingobacteriales > Sphingobacteriaceae > Mucilaginibacter > Mucilaginibacter paludis. The sequence goes on along the minus strand of NZ_CM001403.1, from coordinate 7,548,616 downwards.
ATATTGTATACGGCTCGGCCCGTGATTTGAAAAGATTGAAAGGCACACCGTTTAAGCCCATTGAATTGGATGTTACTCAGGATGATTCGGTAAAAGCCGCTATTGACGCGATTATTAAAGCTGAAGGAAAACTGGACGTACTTGTAAATAATGCAGGTAACGGCGTAGCCGGACCAGCATACGCCATGCCGGTTGAAAATGCAAAAGAGCAGTTTGAAGTAAACTTTTTTGGCGTTGTTAGAATGTGCGGTGCCGTTTTGCCAGGCATGATAGCTAAAGGGCAAGGTTTAATTGTTAATATCAGTTCGCTGGCAGGTTTATTCGGCTTGCCTTATCAAAGCATGTACAGCGCTTCAAAATATGCTATTGAAGGTTACTCGCAAAGCTTACGCATGGAGCTGCGCAACACAGGTATTAAAGTATCGATCATCAATCCCGGTGATTTTAAATCCGACTTTAGCCAAAACCGTAGCAAAATACCTTTTACCATAAAAAATGAGAAGCTTGAGCAAGAGTATAACGCTGCTGTAGCTGCCATGGAAAAGGATGAAAGTATAGCGCCAAGCCCGGAGTCGCTTGCTAAACAGTTATGCAAAATTGTTGATGCATCAAACCCATCGCACCGCTACCTGGTTGGGCAGGTTGGCCAAACTATTGCACCCACGTTAAAACGGATATTGCCAGGCTCGTTATTTGAAAAACTAATGAACGACCATTACGGTATTAAATAGCAACTTTAAAGCTTCTGGTAATAAAACCCGGTATATCCATGCCGGGTTTTGTTGTGTACAGCTGGGGCAATTATAAAATCCCGGTTAAGCTTAGGTCGAAAATCATTAATGTTCAATCAAAGACAAATTTCACTCCCGACTATAGACTAAGTACGCTTAACTTATTAGTATTTTAGAAAAAAAAACAGCTATGAAAGTATTGGTTACCGGTTCGGCAGGTAAACTCGGGGCGGCAGTTATGGCCAAGCTAAAGGCAGCAAGTGTGCAAGCCATCGGTGCCGACCTCATTCCCAGTTCCACTACCGATTTAATTCTCGATATAAAACATAAGGATCAGGTTAATCAAGCTTGCCAGGATATTGACGCTATTATTCATACGGCGGCAATTCATGGTAAACATTATGATCTAAACTATCCGAGAGAGGAGTTTATTGATACTAATATTTACGGTACATTAAATTTATTAAACGCCTCAGTTCAGCTCGGTATTAAGCAGTTTCTTTATATCAGTACTACCTCCATTTATGGCGATGCAATGGTCAATCCGGTACAGGCTGTTTGGGTAGACGAGCTGTTACCTGAACGGCCAAGGGATATCTATGACATTACCAAACAGGCGGCTGAGCAATTATGTAGAGATTTTTTTTATAAAGAGGGCCTGCAAACTTCGGTGTACCGGGTTGGACGCTTCTTACCTGAAGAGAGCAACCTGCAAGCTAATCACCGGCTGTATCGTGGTCTTGACGAGCGCGACGGAGCAGAGGCGCTGTACTTAGCCTTGCAGCATCATTTTGAAGATTTCGAGATTTTTAATATTGCGAGTAGCAGCCCATTTACCAAAGATGATTTAAAAATATTGAAGGACAACCCGGTTGAAGTTATCCTTAAGATGTACCCGGAAGCTGCTGATATTTACCGAGCAAAGAATTGGTCGTTCCCCAAAAGTATCGACAGGATTTATGTTACAGACAAGGCAAAGAAACTATTAGGATATTCCCCACAGTTCACGTTCAAGTATCTGCTCAGTAATTGATCTTTAAGGTTTAGAGCCTATATTTTTTTAGAAAAGCATAACATACCAGCGCCCTGGCTGTAGTCATGATATATTCGTAATTATTGTGTTTTAGTTTATGCATCAAATTGTTATTCAATACACCTGCCTGCTAATCATTATTTTGTTCACGGTTATGCTGGCACAAAAAATAAAAATAGCTTATCCTATTTTACTGGTTTTGATTGGTTTGCCGCTTGGTTTTGTACCTTTTTTACGTGGCATAGAAATAAAACCCGAACTTATTTTTGTGATTTTTTTGCCGCCACTCCTTTATGAATCGGCCTGGAACACGTCATGGAAAGATTTTTGGAAATGGCGCCGGGTAATCAGTAGTTTTGCCTTTCCCGTTGTTATCATTACTTCGTGCGTGGTGGCCTTTGTATCATCGGCACTTATACCTGGGTTCAGTTTAGCAACCGGGTTTTTATTAGGCGGAATTGTTTCGCCACCGGATGCTGTTTCGGCCAGCGCGATATTAAAGAACATCAAAGTACCCAAACGATTTATCACGATAGTGGAGGGCGAAAGTTTGATGAACGATGCTTCCAGTTTGGTGGTTTTCAGGTTTGCGCTGGCAGCTGTATTGACAGGCAGTTTTGTTTTTAGCCAGGCTGCCGTAAGTTTTGTATTGGTTATTGTGATGGGGATTGCTATAGGCCTCGTGATAGCTCTTTTATTTTATGCCATGCACAGATGGCTGCCCACATCGGCCAATATGGATGTGGTGCTTACTTTCATCACACCCTATGCCATGTACATCACGGCAGAAGAGTTTCATTTTTCGGGCGTACTGGCCGTAGTAAGCGGTGGCTTGTTCTTATCGGCACAACGGCATAGTTTTTTATCAAACCGCAGCCGTTTACAAGGCATTAATGTATGGGAAGCCGTGGCGTTTGTACTTAACGGATTCGTTTTCATCCTGATTGGATTAGAGTTCCCGATGATTGTTAAAGATCTGGGCCGTGATGGACTGCAATCAGCTATAATTTATAGCTTGATTATCAACGGAGTGCTTATCGCAACACGATTTGCCAGCACATTTGGCGCAACGCTAATCACCATGTTGATGAGCAAAATTATTACCGTAGCCGACCCAACGCCGGGTTGGCGTGCCCCGATACTATTTGGATGGACGGGCATGCGTGGCGTTGTATCGCTGGCCGCGGCTTTAAGTATCCCGGTGGCGCTGAGCTCCGGGCAACCATTTCCATACCGAAGCCTGATCCTGTTCATTACCTTCACCGTAATTTTGGTATCGCTCATTTTGCAGGGACTAACCTTGCCAGCCTTAGTAAAATGGGTTAATATGCCCGACCCAGATTATACCGTATCATTCGAACAGCAAAAACAAATGGTCAGGAAAAAGCTCTCTAACCTCGCCTTAACCATACTAAAAGAGCAATATCCACAACAAGCTCAGCAAAATAATATGGTAGTTTCGTTGAAACTCAAACTGGAAACAGACATGGAATTGCTAAAAGATTGGGAGCAGGACGGTAATCAGCAGCGCGCAGACGAATATTATGATGAATACCGAAAAATTATGACTCACCTGACGGGCGAACAACGTAAACTATTGCTCACGCTTAATAAAAAAGAAAACATTGACGACGACATCGTTCGCCAACAACTGGAACTGCTTGATCTGGAAGAAGAAAAGCTACGTCAGCATTTTAGTTTGGGCGAAGAATAACTACATGGGTTAATACTATCAAACAGAGAAAATCAATTGGTTTTATTAATCTTGATTTAGGGTTATCTCCTTATAGTTGTTATCGCTTTGTTTAAAAAGTGATACGCTTTTTAAGCAGTAAATTCAATTACTCTAAAGCCGAAATTTTAGCCACAATAAAGTCCGTCCTTTTAAAAGTATAATTTATTGCGACACCATTATCCTTGCAAAGCTCAAAAAACATCAGTTACTTTGTAATTCAAAGTACTTTTAAATATAAACAATGAAATACTTCGTTGATAAAAAATCAATAGTGCGCCAAATTTGGGGTAAGGGCGATACCATACTGTTCATTTTTGCTGGCGCCTCTGCCGAATTTGCTTTGAACAAGGCTGTGGACTGGCTTTATTTTACGGGAAGACTGCCATCGGATCCCTTAGGCAGGTTGTTTTCTACAGTGGCTTACGCGAGGCAAATCATTTTTTCAGAATACGACAATGCGATTAAAACCATCGATCAAATTACAGCCATCCATCAAGGTGTTGAACAAAGCCGGGGCGAAAAAATACCTGACTGGGCCTACCGGGACGTATTGTTTATGCTGATCGATTACTCTATCCGCTCTTTCGAACTATTGGAACGCAAATTATCGATAGCAGAAAAAGAAGATATTTTCGCTGTGTTTTACCAGGTAGGCTTGCATATGCGCCTGGCAGGCTTACCCCTTAACTTTAAGCAATGGCAAAGCATGCGCGAGCAACATCTTCAGGAAAACCTGGTTCGCAGCAAATTTACGGTCAACCTGTATCAGCAATACCTGAAACATCTGGGCTCCGCAAGATACCAGGCGCTTAAACAGGCCCAGGTTTTGGTAGTACCTAAAAAGGTAAATCAATTACTTAATTTAGGTGGTATACGCTGGTTATATCCCGTAGTGGGCCTATACCGCCTTGCACGTACAATCAAGCTGGAAGGGATATTAAAAAACGCCATTCTTCCGCCAGCTTATAAAGCGCAGATCATGGACCTGGACATAGCCGATTGAAGTACCATTCAATGAAAATAGCTCTTCGCCAACTCTGGCTTTTTGGTGTTCAGCAGGCATTATCCTGTTTGTTTCCGGCCTTAATATTTCTTTCGCTGGCGCTATCGCACCTGTTTACAGGTTGGTTGCCCCGGTATGATTTTATGCTGATGATGTGTATACTGATCCAGCTGGTTATGTATTTTACTAAACTGGAAACTAAGGGTGAGGTATTGGTGATAGGTGTATTCCATTTGCTCGGCTTGATGATGGAACTCTTTAAAGTATACGTGGGCTCATGGAGTTATCCGGAGGCTGCTCATACCAAATTTTTCGGAGTGCCTTTATACAGTGGCTTTATGTATGCCAGCGTAGCCAGCTTTATGTGCCAGGCCTGGCGGCGTTTAGATATACAGATTATCCATTGGCCACAACATATCTGGGCCAGGATAGTTGCTGCGCTTATTTATGTTAACTTTTTTACCAACCATTTTATTCACGATATGCGCTACCTCATCGGCTTATTGGTACTTGCTGCTTTTATCCGCTCGGTAGTGTTATTCCATATCGAAGGCAAAATTTACCGTATACCCGTGATCATCGCCTTCTTTTTAATTGGCTTTTTTATTTGGATAGCCGAAAACGCGGCTACCAAACTCGGTGCCTGGCAATACGCTTATCAACACAAAGGCTGGACAATGGTGAATCTGCAAAAATTAAGCTCCTGGGCATTCCTGGTTATTGTAAGTTTTATTATCGTAGCCGAGTTAAAGATGCTTAAAACTGAGATTAAGGGGGACAGGTAATAGAAAGTTTGACTGAGAGTAACTATTGATAATCAATGTTTAAGTTAAGCGATATTGCACGCGAAGCCACTAAGGAGCAAAGTTTTGAAGACATTGCTGATAGCTTTTGTGGTTCTTATGACGTTTTGTATGGGTAGTAAAATTAGATTTGTAAGTGATATGCTAAGCCATGATTTTGCTAATGATATTTTCAGTAAAATTTCATTATTATTTTAAGATTTCCTTTTTTAAATTCGCCATTGATTATCAATACTCTATACCTTCACAAGTAACAGATCGGGCCAGCCAAAAAAATAACGATGACGTTTTGAACCTCCGTGATCTTCTCTGGTACACAGGAAAAAGTGCGCAAAGGCCCGACTGCACGCCGGGCCGGGTGTTGGCCTGTGGACGGAAGGATCGGGCAGTCTTGACTTTTTGGTTACTTTTGTGTCAAGACAAAAGTAACAGCCCTTCACGCGGCGATTGAGCGTGCCGATGCTGTAAATTAAGAATACTGATTATCGGAGCAAAAATAAGCACATTGATAATCAGTGCACTTAATATGATGCATACTTACCGCTTTTAAAAGATCCCTCCTCGCGTCGGGATGACAAAATAAAAAGAGAAAAACACTGATAATCAACAGCTTAATAAGAATTCATTATAAACTGTGATTTACTGATTTGTTGTTCATCAGAAAAGCAGCAAACCTAATGGGCTTTTTTTTCATTACAAATTACGGCTTAGACTTCCAGCGAACAAACTAAAACTATTCATGTCATGGTGCCTTTTTTTATTTACCCATAATATTAGTCATAGAGCCGATTTTTTTCTGTTACGATAACCAACCGCTCAAATGCAATTTGCCCCATTAAAGTCGGATTTAGCCTATGGGGGAAATTTTAACGCTATCCTACTTTCCTGTAATTATTGTTAGTTATGTTCGATAAAAACCCCTCCTCAATCTTTCAACTTCACGAATCAAACTTCTCTAACAACTTCAACAGCGTATCAAAATCTTTTGGATATGGCGCATGGATGGTAATTTCGTTATCTTCATCCGTTTTAAAAGTAACTTCGTAAGCATGCAACGCAAAGCGTTTCATAATAGGCAATTCCTCCTGCTCTTTTCCTAAACGGTAGCCGCGCTTAATGGCAGATAAAAATACGGGCTTGCCTTTATACATTTCATCACCGGCTATCGAGGCGCGCTGTGTAGCCAGGTGAATCCGGATCTGGTGCATGCGCCCGGTTACAGGCCGGCATTGAACCAGCGTGTAATGCTTAAAGTATTTTAACGACTGGAAATGCGTTTCGGCGCGCTTACCCTCCTGCCTGCTAATGGTTACATTGCCTTTACCGGCATTTAATATCGGTAAATCAATCTGCAGGTCTTCAAACACGTGAGTCCCCTCAATAATGGCGTGGTATATTTTCCTCACCCGGCGTTTTTCAAACTGGATGGATACAAAACGGTATGCCTCCGGATTTTTGGCGATGATTAAGGCGCCTGATGTTTCTTTATCCAAACGGTGGCAGATCTGCGCATCGGCCCAATAATTTTTAGCCAGGCGCAACATATTAATTTCACCGCCTTCACGCTCATCCAGCGAGCTGATGAATGGGGGTTTATTTACAACAATAATATCAGGATTTTCAAATAATATCAGGTCCTGGAACTTGGGTATCTTCATTAGCTGCAAATATCGCAGAAATGACGGACTTTAGGAATAATGCTTTTAATATTAACTTAACACCACCTCATCGTCAAAAAAGCCCAACCATTGAGCCCTCAATCGCTATACCGGTCATTTCTCCAGGGGTAGGCTGTGTTAGAGTACCCCCTGTCTTCCCAGAAACCCAATTTATTTTCCGTTAAAAACTCGATACGCTTGATCCATTTAGACCCTTTCCATGCATAAAGCTGAGGTGTTATCATGCGTACAGGTCCGCCATGCTCTATGGGCAGCGGCTGCCCGTCATAGGTATGTACCAGTAATACATCAGGCTTCAGAGCTTCTTCCAGCGAAATATTTGTGGTATAGGTATCGTAACCATAACACATCATATGGGTGGCAGTCTCTTTAGGATGTACCAGGGCAGCCAGATCAAGCAGGCTCACCCCTTTCCAGTGCATATCCAATTTGGACCAGGTGGTTACGCAATGAAAATCGGACACATCCTTGGTTTGCGGTAAAGCCAAAAAATCTTTCCAGGTTAACCTCACGGGATTTTCAACCGCGCCGTCAATAGTTAGCCGCCACCGGTCGAGCGGAATATTAGGCTGATAGCCAAGATCCAGCACGGGCCATTTCACTGTAGCAGTTTGCCCGATGGGGATGGATGGCATGCCGTGGCGGTTAGTTTTACCCGAACCTTTAGGAGCGTCATCAGCTACAGAAGGCGTCAGCTTCATTTTTTCTTCAAAGCGGGCCTTGAGCTTCATGCGCGATTCGATGATGCGACTTAATTTTTCCGACTCTTCCATCCCCTAATTTAAGCCGATTTAAGCATTTCTGCAAAAATTTTATAGGAGCGCATTTTAGCATCATGATCAAAAATATGAGATGTTGCCATCACCTCGTCAACCTGCGTTTGATCAACAAACAATTGCATCTGCTGTTTAAGGGTTTCGGGGCCGCCCACAAATAAATAGCCCAACATTTGTTCTACGGCTTCCCGTTCGTAAATATTCCAAATCTCTTCCATATTGGCTACTGGTGGCTGTAACAACTGGCGCTTCCCTGTAATTACCCCCATAAAAAACTGTTTCAACGATGTGGAAAGATACTCTGCCTGTTCATCCGTATCGGCTGCAACAACATTGATGCAAGCCATTACATAAGGTTTATCCAGATGTACCGACGGCCTGAAATTTTCACGGTACAATTTTATGGCCTCCATAAAGTAGGTGGGTGCAAAATGGCTCGCAAAGGCATAAGGCAAGCCTTTAGCGGCTGCCAAACGTGCACTGTCGGTGCTTGATCCGAGTATCCAGATGGGGATATCCAAACCCTCGCCGGGATTAGCGCGCACCTTGCTGTTACGATTATCAACCGAAAAGAAATTCTGCAACCTTTCCACATCCTGCGGAAACTGATGAGAGGCATTCATATTCTCGCCGCGGATTGCAAGGGCTGTTAGCTGGTCGGTTCCGGGTGCCCTGCCTAAGCCAAGATCAATACGCCCGGGGTATAATGATGCTAATGTACCGAATTGCTCGGCTACAATTAAGGGCGCATGGTTTGGCAGCATAATGCCCCCCGAACCTACCCGGATGGATTGAGTACCACCGGCAATATAACCGATAAGTACCGCAGGGGCCGAACTGGCCACGCTCATCATGTTATGGTGTTCGGCAAACCAATAACGTTTATACCCTAATTGTTCGGCTTGTTGTGCCAGGGCAAGGCTATGTTTAAAAGTATCGGCTGGTGTTTGCCCCTGTGCTATTGCTGCCAGATCAAGTACCGAAAATGGAATTGCTGATAATTGCTTCGAAGTCATTTCGTTTATATTTATACCAGGATGTCCATTCATAATAAACTATCCCATCCAAAATTATAACTTCCGGACTGCAACGCGAACCTGGCAACCAATTCGTGACTTTCAGTTCACAAAATTGGCCAAAGATGGAGTTACAATTATAATTGGGGCACCGGGATTTATATTGAACGGACTGCGCTATCCGGTTAATGGTTAGCCAGCCTAAGCTGATATTAAAAAAGCCCGCAAGTGATAACTTGCAGGCTTACATTGATCAGATGAACCTAAATATATTATTTCAAATATAAATTACTTGTTGTGCGATAACCCGAGGCGGTGTTACTATACCAATCTGTAAAATTTGAACCTGCAGAACTTGCCCAATCGGTAAAGTGCGGGTAAGCATCCGTTATTTTAACTGTTTCCAAAGGATAAACAAATGAACCGTTGAAACTCATAGCCCATGGCCAGTTATCTTTTGAGATATAGTACTTACCTGAAGCTGGTACCGAAGTATCATCATTAGTACCGAATAATTTAGTATCCGCTTTATCAGTAGGTGCGTATCCCGGCAAGTGAATTTCGTAACCGCGCCTTTCGTTACTGATCAGGAATGGATTTAATGATGATGCAGTTAAAGTAGTTTGAGCTATAGGCGAGGTTAAAGTAATTAACACCGTAGCTGTAGTTCCCTGTACTTTACTAAGCGTATTAAGCGTATTTACAAAATAAGCGTTGCCCGGATTGGAGATCAATTTATTCGAATTATCAAACGGAATAATTACGGCCTTGCTCTGGCCTGCTTCTACCCCATTGGACGCTAATGTGATATAATTATCTAAAAATTGCTGACCTGTTACAGATTTTACCGCTGATGCCGCGATAGGAAGCTGTACGCCAAAACCGTTTTTATAAGATGCACCAGCTGCCGCCACGTTATAATCGCCCTGAATGGTAACCACTTGGTTTTGCGCATTGGTTACAAAAGTATAGCGATAGTTTACAACCAGGTCGTTCATATCATAATCACCTTTAAGCGGCCAGTTATCTTCAAAAGCGAGTGTGGCATAGCCTGTTTGCGAAGGGAAATAACTGATATAGGCCTTCGTAGCATCGTTTGGAAATGCATCCAGCGCATCAATAACGCCGTCGCCATCTGTATCAGAAGCTTTATCAACAGGAGCTACACCTGTATTTGATATACCGGTAACAGGGTTTGAGGTAGCGTAAAAAACGATATCGTTAAAGTCGTTATCACAGCTTGATGATTGCCTGTTCAAATCTTCAAAGCCTATTAAGGTAAGTTGGTGCACATCGTCATACAATACTGCGGTATGCCTTTGCAATGTAGCATCTGTTTCCGGATTCAGTTTGCTATCCGAGTAAAATTTGGTTGCATTTACGTTAACCCCCTTACCAGTCCACCCGTTGCCTATCAATATAAAACCGATAGAAGTACCTGCATTAAATGTTCCTATCTTAACTTTATTGCCAGCGCTTAAGCCACCGCCAGATCCTAAACCCGATGCGTTTGGAAAAACAAGTGTAGCGTTTTTGATATCAGCCTCTGTTGCGGGCGGGTTGCCAGTTGTATAGGTATAGAATGCCAAACTGTTTAAATTCCCTGCTCCTTCGGCTACAAAAGTTATCCAAACATCAGATTTAGCAATCACATTTAGGGTTGAAACAGCAGTGTTTGCAATGTAATCAGGATGGGTAGTTGGCAAAGGTTTGGATTCTGGTAACGAAGCGTTTACATATTTAAGTAACGAAGCAGAAATAACATCGGATGTTGTTTCGAGGTATTTGGGAACTCCGTAGCTTAAAGGAAACTGCGTGGTATTTAAAACCGCGTCATCAGTAGAAGTATATGGTGAAGGATAAGCAAAAACAATGGATGTACCGGTGCTTAATAAAGATACATCAGATGTTGAACCTGATGCTACAGTTATCGTTTCAGGAACAATATCGCCACTATAGCCGGTTGCGCCGCCAATGGTTGCGGTTACAGCGTTACCGTTAATGTTTGCTTTGGCACTACGCAACAAACCAAGATACGACGGGTCGATAATAATTTGTGTTAGCGATGCAGGTACGCTGATCTGGGCCGATAGAATACCATTGCTATTTGTAACTCCTTTAAAAATTGAGGCATCGGCACTGGTATTAGCCGGGTTGTAAACGCTTACTACAACACCTGATAAGGGGTCGCCATTGGTGGCCTTCAGGGTTAAATTTAAAGTAACCGTTTTAGCCGTACTGAAATTAAACCCATCGGGTGCTATTTTGTTGCCAGTAGGTGTAACAGTATTATCAGTAGTATTGGTGCTGTTTTTTTTGCATGCTACTAAACCGGTGAGGCTTATAATGAACAGGCTTGTAATTAGTTTTTTCATATTATCATTCATTGAGGTTCGCTTTGTTCGTGCTATAATTTGATATAATGGCCATTACAAAATGTCTGCCACTATTAAGAAAGCCTTATTATTAAATAATAGGGCTATTTATAACTATAATGTTTCCAGTTATGGGAAATATATTCCACATTGTGGAATCCGTTATCCCAATTTATATTCCATCAATAAATGCCATGCCTGTTGATATACGTTGATGAGGATTTAAACGAATGCAATAATTAAAAGTTACAATACTTTACAAACACTTAAAATATTAACCCTTAATGATAATTCCGCATAAAACCTACTGTTCTAATGTTTTCCAGCTAAAGATGCGAACTGTTTAAGACAGAAAAATCAGGTAAAAAAAAGTCCGCTTATTTGCGGACTTTTTGATTAAAGTATATTGAACATATTCAAAGTGTACCAGTTAATGAAATACATTGACGGCCGGGAAATAATAACCACTGAATGGGATATCTTTTACCAGAGTGCCAGAAGTTGCATCGTAAAAATCAAGATCGTTAACGGCAAAATTTGCACCAAATCCAGATTGCACCGTATTGATAACCAATTGATTTAAAGCAGCATTATAACCAATGCCGCACCCGTATAATTCTTTACCTGCGATGATAGTTATAAATGGACTTTGTAAAGAAGCTGGGCTGCCATCAACATATTTATAAACAGCTTTTCCGCCCGAGAAAGTACTATTCTGGGCCAGGAAGATAATATTATCTTTAGTTGACGCTGTTATAGAACCCGGATGCCATGCCGCCCATGCGCCATATACGGTAAAAGGTACTGTAATGGTAGTAACAGTAAGGGTTGCCGGATTTATTTTTATTAAGGATGTGCCGCCAGCAGCCCATACCGAACCATCTGGAGTTTGAGCAAACGCCACCAGCATACCGCCAATGGTTTTGGCAACCGAATAATCTGATGCGTTAAGGATAACCACACCCTGCGATGACGACAATACGAAGATATAATTACCCGCTTTAATCATGTCGCCAATTTGCCCCGACACGGTTGAAAGCTTAGTACCCACTGCAAGAGTATTCAGGTCAAGGGGATAAACACCAGTTTGCGAACTGATTAAGGCATGTCCGCTGTCTAAGCCAACAAATGCGCGCCAATCGCTGGTAGATGCAGCAGCTACGCGGCCACTTTCCTTCATCGAGTAAGCATCCATTACCACTAAGGGGCCATGCGCTTTAGTAAGCAAGTAAAATTTATCATTAAAAATAGTAGCATACTCAACAGTAGAGGTTGCCGGGTTGAGATCTTTACCTGGGTTCTCTTTGGTAGTTATACTATCTTCTTTAAGCTGGGTATCATAGCGGTAAAAACTTACCGAGCCTGTACCATGCCCGTACCAGCCCTCGTTGGCTATAAAAAATCCATTTTCGTATTTACCAAAAACGTGTACTTTATAATCAACCGTGGCAGATCCTCCGGCATTGGTAGCTTTAAAACGGATCTGGTAATCACCGCGGGTATCTGGTGTATAGGTTAAGGTAGAATCTGTTCCTTTTTCAATGCCATTCACCGTCCAGCTATAACTTAGGCCCGTTTTGTTGCTCAATACAGGGTGCAACAACACTGATTTACCTATTGTTACCGTATCAAACCCATTTTTTCCGTTAGATTTTGTGATCACCGGGCTATCGGGCAATGGCTCGTCATGATTTCTTTTACAGGACGAAGCTGTAATGATCAATATGGTAAAGGCGGCGATCCAGAATTGTGATGTAATTTGTTTTTTCATTCTTGTAAACGATTATTTATTTGTTGAAACTGATGAGATGATAGTTAATTTTTGAGTTGACTTAAATCGGCGGCGCCACCTACCTCGGTAGATTGTTCGCCCAGCCAGCCCATATTATATTGAATTCCGGTTTGTACTTTGATAAAATCGATGCCTTTAAGGGTAACCCTGTCTCCGTTTGAATCAATGGCATTAGCAATATCCACCTGATCGCCACCGGCAGTGTTATCAGCATAACCAAAATCAAAAGGTGCACTTGTAATGTAAGATGGATTACTGTTATCAATATTGCTTGAAGGCAATAAGGTACCGGTTAACGTATAACTGTTAGCTTTGATACCTATCGGGAAATAAGGCTGGGTGTGAAATATATTGGTTTTCACTACACCTGTTTTGCCCTGGCTATCCTTCCAGAGTACACTACAGGTATCGCAGCCTGGCCGCGTATAGGTAACCGAATAATTACGCAGATATCCGGTTTTATATTGCGCGCTTCCCGTTAACTCGTACCAGGTATCGTCGGGTTTGCCGTTACCATTACTATCCTGCATTACCCAAACTACACCTGGCTCGGCAAATCCTATAAAGGCATTTCCATAGATGATAAGATCAGGTTTTCCGGCCACATCCAACACAGTATGGTCAAAACCAAGTACAATATAACCACCCCAGGCACCCAGGCTCACCAGCCCCTGGCGGCCGTTTAAAATAGATTTGGCAGCCGTTGTATCGGCCAGGCCGGTATTGTCAAACTGGCCAGGCGCCGGGTTAAAATCAAACAGCTGGGTAAGATATGGGCTACTTTGCGCCGTTACCGGGCGAATGTGCTCTTGCAGCGTTAGCGAACTATCCTTTTTGCAGGATGCAGCAAAGGCCATAACGGCTATCAAAACCGCAGGTACTTTAGCATAATTGAAGATTTGTTTTTTCATAAGATTGTTTTTATATAGATGCAGGGTTAATAAACAAAAGCAAAATGCCCGGGAATGTCGCCGGTAGTAACCGACCATTCTTTTTTACCAGCGCTGTCGAAGCAATAGAGCACACCCGGCGTTACATAATCTTTTGCATCGGTTACATAAACTTCTTTGGTAACTGGGTTCACAACTATGCCATACGGGATGGTTATCTGTTTATCAGTACCGTCGGTAATAAATTGCTTGCCCAGGACGGTTTCGTCCTTTACATTGATCATAGCGTATTGCACGGTATTTTTACCGGTGAGGTAACTAAAGTTTGCGCTGTAGATATAGGCATTATCACCATCTATCCAAAGATTACTCACCGGCATATCAAAAGTTTTTTTAACCTGACCGGTATGGGTATCGATCACAAAAAGCCTTGACGGGATTTGATAGTAGTCGCCGCGTGACGTAACGTAGATATCGCCGTACTGGTCCGCCTTTAAACGATCCAGATTGATGGCTACATCAATACGGCTGCTCTCGGTAAAGGTAGCCAGGTCTATCACCGATACAGTACGCTCATAGTTCGGCGGGCTGTATCCGCCGGAGTTTGCCACATACAATTTTTCGGCTACGATAGCCATTTCTTCGGGCTGCCTACCCACGGTTACCTTGCGGGTAACGCCTAATGTAGCCGTGTCAATTTCAGCAACTATCCCGTTAGGCGCTGCCGGATCTCCAACGGTACCCAGGTAAGCACTCACATAAGCCTTACCGTTATGGAACGTAACATAGCGGCAATTGGTAATGTCAATTTGCCCAAGTCGTTTTCCGCTTTGCGCGTTAAGCACCTCCACCTTATTGGAGTTATTGACTACAATATAAAGCTTGGAGCCATAAATTCCGGCATCATTGCCAACATCGCCTAAGCCCTTGGTTACGCCAGGGTTAACCTCGTTGTAAATATTTCGCCGGTATAAACCGGTAGTAAAGTCCACATAATCCAGTGATGCTTTGTTGGAATTCATGTTGCCCTCGTTAAGCAAATAAAGACCCTTAATTGTACTGGCAGGCTGCGCCGGGAACAAGGTTTGTACTTGCTCATTAATTGGCTGCGCATCTTTACGGCACGAAGGAGATAGCAGGGCAGCCAGGGCGGCGGATATTAAAAACCGGTAATTGTTTAATTTGATCATCTTTTTAATAGGTGTAGCTGATGGAGAAACGGTAGGCGCGGCCCGGCATAGGGAAATTGGTAATCACCTCGTAATACTGATTTAAAAGGTTATTGACTTCCACAGAAAATTTAACCTGATGATGTTTAACCGGGGCGGTATAACTTGCCGACAGATCGTGAGTATACCAGGGCTGTAGGTAATTAGCCGGAATATTAGCTTTTTGATCGTACCGGTATCCTACATAAATAAAACTATAATTAACAGATAGCCTGCGCCAGTCGGCACCAGCCAGGAACGATCCGCTATTGAGCGGGATATAAGGAATCTGTTGGTTTGTGCTATCATCTAAAGCACGCTGGCGGGTATAGTTAGCGCTGGTATGCAGCACAAACTCTCCTGTTAGCTGCCATAAAGCTTGTGCATTAATTTCGAGCCCTTTAATGGCTACCTTGCCTATATTGAACATCGTCCAGCTGTTCAGGTTGGCATTGGGTATGGCAACTATCTTATCGGTAACCTGGTTGTAATAGGCGTCCGTTTGTACTGCAATACTACTTAGCGCTCCCTTTGTAAAGTTTTTTTGGTAGGTAAATCCGGCATTGTATTGCTTGGTAAACTCGGGCCTTAAAAACGGATAACCTACCACGGTATAATAGAGATCGTTCAAGGTGGGCATCCTGAAAATATTTTTATAAAATCCTCTCAGCCTCAGGTTAGGTGATGCAAGTGGCTGCCACGACAGCAGTATGGTTGGTGTGTACTCTTGCTTATTGCCGGCACCTGTAAAATTGCTCACCTTGTCCTGAACCAAGGTACCCAACAGGTTGGCCTGAATATCTAACCGGTAAAAATGAAATTGCGTAGCCAGCGCCATCAGTTCGGTTTGGCGTACCGGGTATGGAAAGTGGTAAATATTAGCATCCAGCTTATCCCACAAATAATCGGCAGACAAGTCGATATCCCACCAGGAATTGATACGATAGCGATTGGCCAGCGATAAATAAATTTGCTGCTCGCGATAGCGGTTATCCAGAAAGCCGGTGGTAGTTATATATTCGGGATCCAGGTATCGGGTATAATTATTGGCATATTTTAAGTTAGCCATTAAGCTATACCTTTTATTGGTATTGGTTTGATAAGATGATTGAACGAAGAAATCCCTGTCCCATAGTCGTTGCGAATAATTAAATTTATTGGCTATGATGGCTCCGGGCAAACCACGCTCCGATTGATAATAATATCCCCTTGCCGACCAGGAGCTACTGTCTTTCATTATTCCATATAAGCCATCCTCAAATCGCACAGCGCGGATGTCCCCGTTCTGCCGAACGGCTGTGGTATCGTAAACGCCGTTGGTATACCTGAATTTGTATTGACCGTTAGCATTGATCAATTCGGAATTGAAGCTATTGTAGCTATGAGGACTTAGTTTATACTGCCATAAAAACGAGGGATTGATTAAACCGAATGAGCCGGTTTTGAGCGTGATTTTCTCAATACTGTTGCAGCTATCCCGAAAAAGCGGGCGCTTACTACTAAGGTATAACGAACTGCCCGATGTAAAACCTTTAGCCGGTTGAAATATGGTACTCTTTTGCCCGTTGTAAAGCGCAACCGCATCAATATTATCCAGCGAAAACTTACCCAGATCCACCTGCCCGTTCTGTGCGTTACCCAGTTCAATACCATCATAAAAAACGGCAGTGTGGTTACTGCCCATGCTGCGTACGTTGATGGTTTTGAGCCCCCCTATTCCACCGTAATCTTTAAGCTGTACGCCAGAAAAATAGCGGATAGCCTCGGCTACCGAAAAACTGCTCAAGCGATCAAGCTGCTTGCCCGAAAGTAATTGCAATGGAGAAGCCGAAATAGCTACCTCGCGCTGATTGCCGGCATTGATAAGCACCTCCTGCAACTGGTGTATCTTGGCGGTATCGTTTAAAACGGGCAATTGCGCCAGGGTATTGAGGCCACAACATAACAAGGGAACAATTAAAATTGTCCGTTTACGCCAAACCCATAAATAACTTGCACGCAAAAGCATGCACAGCACGGTTAATACCATTTTTTTGTTGTGAGTTAATACCCACAGCAAACAGAAAGAAGGATACCAAAAATGAAACGCACGGCAAGGCACTTCCCATTCAGCTTCAATCCCCGAAAGCTATGAATTAGTAAATGCTGGTGGCAGGTATTCTGACTTGCTCCCCTGGTCCGTCTTCCCATGCGCAAAACACACAGTGACTTTAGAATGGACTTCGGTTTTAAAGAGCTTACAGCTGCGGGACAGTTCCGGATTTACACCGGATTCCCTTTTAATCCGGGTTTTCACCCGGAACCAAAAGCACGGCAAAACTATGACATTAATTGATGAAAAAAGAAGGACGTGAGCTTAAAAAATGTTAACACATATAACTGAGAGATATACATATTAAAACCAAGGTATATTTATCATTGCCAAAGTTCAAAAACACAAAAGTATTGAGCCATTTTAACATCTTGGCGAGTTGGGGCAAATTAATCCCGGTAGAATTGGTATCACGGCCATCAAGCGTGATCATTAAATACGTCCCCACCCTGCGTTTATATTCGCAACAGAGGAGCTATAGTTTTACTATAAACTATTCAAAATCAAACATTTAAAACCATTTTGTTTTACCGACTATTTTTGGACTTTTTACTATAATATGCAATTTTCCGATAAAGTTCATCGGGGTTAAATGGTTTACTAATATAATCGTTCATCCCCACAACAAACGCTTTATCCTTATTATCCAGCATAGCCGATGCCGTAAGCGCAATGATAGGCAGCTTCCGGAATCTCTCGGCAGGTTGCAAATTCCTGATCTGCTCAGCCGCGGTATAGCCATCCATTTCGGGCATTTGCAGATCCATTAAAATAACATCATACAAGTTACTTTGTGCTAACTCAACTGCCATCAGGCCATTTTCGGCCACATCGCATTCTACATCCCATTGTTTTAAAAATTGCCGCGCCAGTAACACATTAATCTGATTGTCCTCGGCCAACAAAATGCGGATACCTTTTAAACTACCTTGTATGCCCGGAGGCTGAATGACATTTAATGCTTCAGGCTGTAGTTCACTGTTTTTAAATTGGAGGTTAAAACTAAATGTAGAGCCTTTACCGGGCTCACTATCTAATTGAATAGCGCTGCCCTGCATTTCAAGAAGCCGTTTAGTTATGGTGAGCCCTAAGCCTGTTCCGCCATACTTGCGGGTAGTATCAGAACTTGCCTGGGTGAAGCTCTCAAATATGGCCTGTTGCTTCTCTGTAGGTATGCCTATCCCGGTATCTTTAACTTCAAAGCTCACAATAGTATATTCGTTATTGCGACTTACCAGCGAAGCCGATACAACAACCTTGCCTACGCTGGTAAATTTTAAAGCGTTGCTAATTAAGTTGCTTAATATCTGGCCCAATCTTACAGGGTCGCCTATAACAGCCTGCGGCAAATCCTCATCAACCAGCAGTTTGAGCTGTATACCCTTTTCGATGGCTCTTTGCTGCATTGCGGCGCGGATGTTACGAACGAGATCTTTCAGATTAAAATCAACATGTTCAAATTCCAGCTTACCGGCTTCAATTTTACTAAAGTCCAAAATATCGTTGATGAGTACTAAAAGGTTCTCACCCGAAAATTTGAGTATTTTAAGATATTCAACCTGGTCTTCCCGTGGGTTTTGCAATAGCAAATGAGTAAAACCTATTACCGCGTTCATTGGGGTGCGTATCTCGTGGCTCATGGTCGACAGAAACTGCGTTTTAGCACTTGCCGCGTTTTCTGCCTGCTCCTTCGCCTGGATGAGCGCCTGTTCTGCTAATTTTCTATCAGTAATGATCTCGGTAAACATAATGATGCCGCCAATCTCTTTATCTGTTTCAAACCAGGGCCTTATCTCCCATCTAAACCATTGCGTACGGCCATTTTTCCGTACGAAGCTATCCTCCGTGTTGCTCAAAATCTCTCCTGCCATTCCGCGCTCATGAATTTGCCTCCAGTGCAAGGATGCTTCGGGAAACAGATCATAGTGGCATACGCCAATGATATTCTTACGCTCCAGTTTGTAATCCTGCTTCCATAAATCACTTGCCGCTATGTATCGCATTTCCTTATCAAATACGGCAATTGGCGCAGGCGATACTTCAATAAAAGTATTTAATTGCGCTTGTTTCATCAGGATAGCTTCCTCGGCCTTTTTATACTTGGTTATATCGATAATAGCGCCGTATAACCTGGTGGCCACGCCCTGGTCGTTGTAAAAAGGTTTACCAATAGCCTGGATATATTTTAGCTCGCCAGTCTTCAGAATAATACGTAAATCAAAATTTGAGGTTAACCCGCCCTTTAAAGCCTGTTTAATAGCGTTAATATATTTTTCCCGGTCGTCCGGATGGATCATCCGGTCAAACTCTTCTGTATCAGGGCCTGCGCCAACCGGCTCTAATCCAAATATCCTGAAAGCCTCGGCCGACCAGAAATTCCTCCCGGTTTTAAGGTCAATTTCCCAACTGCCGCTGTGCGTTAGCGCCTGCGTCTCCGAGAGCAACGATTCATTCCGTTTTAACTTTTCTTCTGCTTTTTTTCGCTGGGTAATGTCATGCCATACCACCAGCAACACTCGCTTTTGATTAAATGCAATAGCGTTTAAAGTAACCTCAACGAATATTTCCTTGCCATCCATCCGCTGATGTACCCATTCAAACCGGTGTGTCCCTTTTTCATAAGCAAGGCTATCCATCTTTTTGGCCTTGTCTATTGATTTTTGGCCGTCAGGCTGATATTCGGGCGAAAAAATGGCCGGATGGCACGACAGCAGGTGCGCTTTATTTTCGCATCTCAGCATCTGTACCGCAGCATTGTTACAATCTATAATACCGGTTTCGTCAATCAATAAATGTGCATCGGTTGATTGCTCAAATATTACACTGTTCCGTTCTTCTATTTGCTTTTGTTCCGTTATGTCCTGAAGTACACCACACAGGCGGTAGGGCTTTCCTTTTTCCATCATCAAGCTGCCGCTTGAGCGTACCCATATCAAATTGCCCTTAGCAGTTAATAACTGTAATTCAATATGATAAGGTTCACCGACGGTCAACGCTTTATCCAATGCCTCTTTAAAAACAAGCCGGGAAGAAGCTTCATAAAAAACAATTGCCGATTCAATATCTATCATACCGCCTGGTTGCATTTCATGCAAACGAGACATCCCATCAGACCATTTTACCACACCTGTTTGCAGGTCAATCTCCCAAGTGGCAATTTTAGCGAGTTTACTGGCCTGGCTTAAAAACTGATTATTATTGTTGACAGCGGTTCTAAGGTCGGCTAAAATAGTAAGGTCGGCAAAAACACCGTTTAAAAGCACTTCATTTTCAAACCCGCTGCACTGCCCTACCGCTTTAATCTGTTTATGCCAACCGGCAGGTGTAGCTACCATTCCGTGCCATTCAAAATTGGTTAAACTATTTAACGCCCTATAAATATGCCCTGTCAGTAACTCCCTTTCCCCATATTCTATCAAAGCCAATAAGTTATGAGCGTCGGCAATGATATCATCGCGATTAATTCCAAATACCTCCCAACAGTTCTGGTCTATGTTAAGGATACTAATTTCGCCGGCAGAATTCAGTTTGCATTGAAAAAAACACAATTGAATATCTTGTGATGGTACAGGGCCAATAGATGCGAGGTCAACTTTTGCAATCATTTAAAAAAATCTAATCAATACTGTGCCAATATTTTCAGCCGCGTACGGCTGACACTTCGAGCACTACAGGTTTACAAATTGGCAGCTTAATGTTTAAACCGGGATATGTTTATTAAACGTATCAGCTTAAAATAAAGTTACCAATTGTATCCCAATAAAATATTAATTAAAATAGAAAGAAAAATAACCCCTCCAATATTTCTTGAAAACGCACCAAATTAACAATTAAGATAAAAGCAACTATTTCAAATACCTATCTGCAAACTTGAGGTACTGTGCCCAATCGTAATCGGTTACGTTATGCCCTCCTGGCCGCACATGATAGGCTATCCGGCCGATAACCGGCGTACTCACAGGCGGCCAGCTGCTGGCCGGCAAGCCATCGGTTCCTAATAAACGGTATACGGGGTCTGCTCCCTTTGCTCCCCAAAACTCGGCTTCTGGGTTTGAGTTGGTGTCTCCTTCGGCACTGGCAATGTACACCGGCCTTGGCGCTATCAAAGCAATAACCATATGCTGGTCAAAGGGTAAAATGGAATCCTGATCCATATATTTTTTAAAATTCCCACAAAACCAATGCGGAAATTTGGTGCACAACCTGCGGATTCTTTCGCCCCCGGTATAGTGGAAAAGCTTTGCACCACCTGCACCCGACTCATTGCTGATAACCAGCGGGAAGCGCTCATCCGTGGCACCAGCCCAAACCGCAGCTTTACCTAAACGCGAAAAGCCGAATACTCCCACACGTTTGGCGTCAACAGCTTTATCGGTTTCCAGGTAATCCAATATCCTGCTTAAACCCCATGCCCACGCTGCAACTGTAGCAAAATTATCGCCCCGGTTTTGTAATTGGGGATACAGGCCCTGTACACCGTTTTTAAATCCGTCATCATAATCGGGGTCAATATCGCCCCGGTACACCGTTGCTACGGCGTAACCTTTTGCCAGTATCATTTCCAACGGCCATTGTCCGGCATCAACACCACGCGTAGCTTCGGTAGCGCGGTTATTAACCACACCTTTGGTTTTATCCATCCAACTGTTACTCATCTTAATTGCCGGATCATTATTAACGGATTGATTTCCATCAAAATTAAGGCCTACTATGGCAGGCACCTTATGCTTAACCTGGTTAGGCAGATACATCAGAATATCCATTTGCGGCCCATCGGCCTTGCCGTTAAAATAAACTGTTATTTGTTTACGGGTGGCCTTTCCGCCCAAAGCTTTCGTATCTGTATCAAAAACTTT
Organism: Mucilaginibacter paludis DSM 18603; assembly: GCF_000166195.2. Lineage (NCBI taxonomy): Bacteria > Pseudomonadati > Bacteroidota > Sphingobacteriia > Sphingobacteriales > Sphingobacteriaceae > Mucilaginibacter > Mucilaginibacter paludis. The sequence continues at coordinate 7,526,627 of NZ_CM001403.1, read as the reverse complement.
AAATGTCATGTTAACGGGTTTACCCGGCGACTGGCCGTACATTTCTTTTTTAAAAAAGGTAAGTAACTCGGGGCGCCGCTGGTTTCTCCATTGCCTGGCAGTGGTAACTTTAATACCGTTGTTCATTGTTAATACGTCCGGAAGTTCCATTCCGTTCAATTTCTGTTGCGCAATTGAAGGATTGGCTAAAGCGATAAAAAAAATGCCCAAAAAAAAGCGATACGCTGTACGATGTAAGCCCATGAGTAAACTGATATTTTTTAATAAATTAACCTGGCAACGGGAGTTTAACCGTAAAGGTAGTGCCGTGTCCGGGCGTCGAATTTACAAGAATTTCTCCTTGCATTTGCTGAATCATGTTTTTAACAAGGTATAAGCCCACTCCCTCGCTATGGTCGTTCTTTTTAACCATAAAATCTTTTTCAAAAATATGTGGTATATTTTCCTCGTCAATTCCAATGCCGTTATCCCTAACTTCTATGATAAAATATAGGGGAGTGGTACTTGATCTGATGATGATGAAGGGCTGTTGTTTATACACATCCGAATATTTAACGGCGTTGGATATTAAATTATTTAAAATAGTTAACAGCTTGGTGGCATCGCAATAAATATCGGTCACTCGCAGTTCTTTGATAAATTGTATTTCCTTACCATTCAGCATGGTGTGGTTTTGAGCAATAACATCGTCCACAACATGTGCAACATCACATAACTCCCTGGCCACAAGGTTTTGTTTCTTGGCAGATTTTAAGACGCTCTTGATAAATTGATTTTGTTTTTCGATACTGATCTTCACCATTGAAATGTAAGGCTTGATATTACTCAATTCCGTTTGCTTATCAATAAGCCCAATCAAACCGCTTATTGACGTAAGCGGCGATCTCAGATCATGCGTTACACTGTATATCAATTGGTCGAGATCCTTATTAACAGCTTTTAAGTGCTCATTTTGTTCAAGTATTTTGATGCGCGATGCTTCCATTTTATGTATCACCCTACCTGCATAAAAAACCGCGCTTAAAATAATGATCAGCGTGGTTAATATATTAGCAAAAAATATGTAGGAGTTAACCTTTCGGCAAACAATACCAAAAGTTTCTGAAAATGCCTGCTCCTTAATGGTTAATTGCATCGTGAGGGCATTTACCTTTATAATCAAAGCATCTTGTTCACGAGTGCTTAATCGCCTTGTACTCGATATCTGATGGATTTTAACACCCAATTGCCGTAACTGCTCTATCATCACATCCCCCTGATACCAAATATTAATCGCTTTGGCAAACAAATCAACACGCTCAAACCGTTTAAAAAGCCACAACATATCATCAATATCCTCAGGACTATTGTTAGCCTGCAAAAAGCCTTGCCTGGCTATAGCCTCGTTTTTGTGGACAGCGAGCGCCTCTCTGGCCACCCTGTCGCCAATAGGGATTTTTATATTCTTTATAAAAGATGAATACGCAGCCGGATCTCGCGAATGGATATAGGTTATTAATAGACTGGAAGCATCTTTCTGGCCTTTTGAATATTGTGATTCGCCGGCGATGTATGCTCTTGATGCAGATAATATTTTTATTGTATAATAATTCATAAGTATCATAATTGCGGATGCCACAACTACCATACTCAGCAGAATTATATTAAGCCCTTTTAACTGATTTTCAGGCTTCCCCATATTTTTATAGAACTATGTAATAAATAATACAATTCTAATACCCATGGGTTTAAACGAAATATTTATGGTTTAGGTTCAGTATTTACAAAGCTTTTTTTGAAGTGGTTTTTAAGATACCATGCCATTACCAGCCGCACCATCTGGTTGTAGGTTTTTAATCCTTCCGGCTGGTTGTTTGTTTTTAAATAATGATCGTATAAGATACCACTGAAGATACCTGCCTTACTCTCAAAATCCTTCCAGTAGGCCCGGTCGGTTTTAAAATCTTGACGTACCAATGGAGATATCCTGGTTTTCAATAACCGGAATGCGATGGTATCTTTTCGCCCTATGGCATACATAAATTCTTCTACCCCGGCATAATAGGTGGAGTATTTGAGCAGCCTGTCCCGGGAGGCTATCCCAGCCAAAAATCCCCCGAAATTGGCTTCATCTTCGGCACCAAACCCCATTTGATGCGACATTTCGTGGCAAGCCGTAAATGATTTAAGGTACACAGGCATTTGGTAGTTCATCTGAGCTTCGGAAGTAAAAGGATTGAAATAGCCCGATGTACCCAGATAATTAAGAAAATAGGTTAGCATTGAGGGTTTAATGTCGGGATGATATGCCGGGAAGCCTTTTGAACGTGCCGCAAGCGTATCCACTGCACCAATAGCCGTTTGATAAATTGTTTGATCTGTTTGCGCCAAATCGGCGGCTGTTAATTGAGCGCGGCTGGCATTGGCGCTATCTATCAAAATTGAAGTAACTAATTTAACATCCTCAAAGGTATAACTGCTATCCTGAAGGTTAAGGCGATTAGCAGCCGACGGCCTGAAATAGTTTAATCCCCATAATAAATAAAAAGAAAGTATGATGAGTTGGAACCCGATAACTAACTGAAGTACGTAAACCAGCAACCGTATAAATCTCTTTAGAAATGCCAGCCTGATTATGTTTACCAAGGCAAAAGCAAGGTAAATAATTAGCGCTATATAGATTACATCGCCAACACTAAACGGCAACAGGTTAAATACAGGATGTAATAAACGGCAAATAACTAAATATAAACCGTCAGAATACCAACGTTCCACCACATCCGGATAGTGCATCAGCCAGATCACCATGAGCCAGATGACGGCAAGCACAAATATAGTTGCAACTTTTGATTCAATGGGGCCTTTGCGGTATTGGTAACGGATCATGAAATTCAAATATAGCGCATATCCGGGTTTATTGTGACGGCCAAATCAAAATCAAAAAATCCCCCGCAATAATTACGGAGGATTTTAACCTTCAAACATTTGCTTCAAGTTTATACTTCCAATGTACCTTCGATAGAATCGTCCATGGTTTTACCTGTAACCAAAGATGCTGCCATTTTGATAAAGGCAACCACATTACCGTGTTTATTATCCCAATAATAACCTTTAAGCGGGTTAACCTTAATTACGCTGATCAGCGGATCATCCTTACCGCCCTGAAACCATACCTTAGCAATGGGGTCCCAAAGCTCATCTATCTTAGCCTTATCATAACTAATTTCTGCAATGCCGTAAATATTGACAAAGCCTGAATGCGCTGATGCCTGGTAAAACAGATGAACAAACGGATCGCTCGCTATCTCTTTATTATGATCGCTGTCTTTAACACTTAAAAACCATAGGTTGCCTTCGTCATCCACCTGCTGGGTTGACATTGGCCGCGCCGATACCGGCAAACCTGTTTTAATGTTGGTTATAAAAAAGCAGGTGTCGGCTTTTTTGGTTAACTCTTTAATCTTTTCAACAGCTTCTTTTCCTTCTAAAGCTTTAATGTGTTCTTCTTCCTGTGTTGCATTAATGGTATCCATAATGTTTTTCTTTTTTTAGATTGTATAATACACAACTTAAAAAAGTAAAATTTGTGTGAATTATTTTAATTAAAAAGAAAAAATCAAATAGTAATCTAAAATTTAAACCTGTATGCAAAGTTTATACCTTTGGGCATCATCAATCCTAAAAACATCCTATGAAAAAATCACGTTGGGGTATATTAAGTACGGCCAAAATAGGTTTAAAGCAAGTTATACCGGCTATGCAAAAAAGCAGCTATGTTGATGTAGTTGCCATAGCCTCACGCAATTTATTGAATGGTAAAGCCGCGGCGGACGAATTAGGTATACCCCAGGTTTATGAGAGCTACGAAGCCCTTTTAGGCGATGCTAATATTGATGCGGTTTACATCCCGCTGCCCAACCACTTGCACGTTACTTATACCATTAAAGCTTTACAGGCAGGCAAGCATGTGCTTTGCGAAAAACCCATCGGGCTGAATGCCGCCGAAGCACAACAAGTTGCCGATGCAGCCAAACAGTATCCGCATTTAAAAGTAATGGAAGCATTTATGTACCGCTTTCATCCGCAATGGTTAAAGGCCAAACAATTGGTTGACGAAGGCGTACTGGGCGAAGTAAAAACTATCCAGTCGTTTTTTTCTTATTTTAACGATGATGCAAACAATATCCGCAATAAGCCCGAAACCGGAGGTGGCGCCTTGATGGATATTGGCTGCTATTGCTTATCGTTCCCCAGGTTTATCATTAACGGTGAGCCTCAAAGTGTTTTGGGATTGATAGATACCGACCCTGTTATGAAAACCGATAGGATTACATCAGGAATATTAGATTTTGGCCAGGGCCAGAGCGCAACATTTACCTGCTCAACACAATTGGAGCCTTATCAGCGGGTTAACATTGTTGGCACCAAAGGCCGTTTAGAAATCGAAATTCCGGTGAACGCTGTTGCGGATGAACCCGCACGTTTGTGGCTGCAAAATAATAAGGCGATACAAGAGATTACAACGGAGCCGGTAAATCAATATACCCTACAGGCAGACGAATTTTGCAAGTCGATCATAAACAATACCGCCGTACCAACGCCCTTAACCGATGCCGTAGGTAACATGAAGGTGATTGACGCTTTATTTAAAAGTGCAGCCGAGCGGCAATGGGTAAAAATATAATTACCTCACTTGCCCTTCGCCCCTGACGAACCATTTTTCGGTTACCAGTTTTTCTAAAGCAAAGGGGCCGCGCGCATGTAATTTTTGGGTGGAGATGCCAATTTCGGCGCCTAAGCCAAATACCCCGCCATCGGTAAACCGGGTTGAAGCATTAATATAAGCTGCCGCCGCATCTACCTCATTGATAAAGCGTTCCGCCAATTGCATATTCTCAGAAAGGATAGCTTCGGAATGCCTGGACGAATGCAGGCTGATATGGTCCAGAGCCTCCTCAATACCCGCAACCACCTTAACCGAGCATTTAAAATCCAGAAACTCGCGGCCAAAATCGTCGCGCCGGGCTTCGCGCAAATGTGGATAATGTAATTCCTTTAATATATCATGGCTCTCTTCGTCGGCAAATATTTCTACATCATATGCCAACAGGCCCGGCGCAACCAATTGTAAAAAAGGCCTGGCAATGGCACGGTCAACCAAAATGGTATCTAACGAGTTACATACCGATGGGCGGCTTACCTTGGCGTTTACCACCACCGCGGCAGCCTGCTCCAGTTTGGCTGTTTTTTCTACATAGGTATGGCAAACCCCTGCCCCGGTTTCAATGACCGGCACCTTTGAGTTTTCGCGCACAAAATCAATCAATTGCTGTGAGCCTCTCGGGATGATAATATCGATATATTTTACCGCCGTCAGCATTTCCTGGATAAACTTACGGTCAGTCGGCAACAACTGCACGATGGCCTCATCCAAACCAAACTCGCGTAAAACATCGTGTATCAGGTTAACCAGGCAAATATTGGTGTAAAGGGCATCGCTGCCTCCTCTTAACACGCAAACATTGCCCGAGCGGATACAAAGTGCGGCCACATCAATGGTGACGTTGGGTCTTGATTCGTAAATTATGCCTACCACACCTAAGGGTACCGTTTTTTTTTGAATGAACAGACCATTGGCGGTAGTATGCTCCAAAAGTATCTTTCCGCTTGGATCGGGCAGGGCACTGATATCGTTGATACTGGTAAACAGATCGGCAATGCGGGCATCGTTGAGCAGCAACCGGTCCTTTTTGGGGTCGGTATCGGGCATGCGATCCACGTCTCTCTTATTTTCACTAATAATCTGTTCTTTATTTTGCGACAGCACAACGGCTAAACGGCTTAAAACCGTTTTCTTTTGTTCATCGTTAAGTAACTTAATAGCTCCCGATGCCTTATGAGCCTGATATAATAGATTTTCGATAGATTCCATACTTTTGCTAATTAAAGTAAAACGATATCATCAGCGTTGGCAATAATCAGCTTTTGCGTTTTCATATTTTGCAACACATCGTCCGATGATATTTTAGCGCGGCCAACCGCAATGCTTACGTGGTTTTCGTCTAATATCTCAAAAACCTCGCCCTGCTCAAATTTATCTACAACGGCAGTAACGCCCACAGCTAACAGGCTATGCCCGTTTTGCAGGGCCTTGCAGGCACCGGCATCAATCTGCAGGCTGCCCGTTACCAGGCTGCCACTTGCCAGCCATTTTTTTCGTGCAGGCATTGAGCATTTTTGAGGATGGCACAAGGTGCCGGTTTGTTCTTTAATGGCGTTTATTATACCATCATCAGTTCTGATACCGAAAATAACCACCTTAATGCCCATACGGGTAGCCAGGCGGGCAAAAGTTAATTTTGATACCATGCCACCTAAGCCCAGCGACGATTTTTCTTTGTTAGCCAGGCCCAGCGCAGCTTTATCTATTACCGGTATTTCGGGAATTACGTTACCGTCTGCATCTAATACACCGGGCACAGAGGTACTGAATAACAATACCGAAGCTCCAAAACCTACGGCAATTAAGGTGGCAAGTTCGTCGTTATCAGAAAACTTGAGCTCAAGGCTGCTCACCACATCATTCTCGTTAGCTATGGGGATGATATCATTATCCCAAAGCTCCTCATACGTTTTTTTGAGTTGCAAAAATTGGTTCCGGTTTGAAAAATGTTGGCGCTCGCACAAGCTTTGTGCTATGTTGATACCATAGGGCGCAAAATATCCGGCGTATTTACTAAGTAGCAAGGGGTTGCCAATAGCTGCGGCAGCTTTACGCTCGCTAATGGTGGCCGAATAGTTTTTAAGCAGTTTCTTTCCGGCGGCAACCGCGCCGGATGATACCATAACGATATGATAATCATGGTGTATAATTGCCACTTGCCGGGCAATTTCGGCCATTACACTTTCATCCAGATCGCCATTTTGATGGGTGATGGATGCTGTTCCGAACTTAATAACGAGTATGGGCTTTGTCAATGTGTTTTATAAAAATTGCTCAAAGCTATAAAAAGCCTATTAAAAACGTAGACTACATTATATTTTTACTTACGCATGGTATAGTAATTCAGTGTAAAGTTTATTGCAAAGCCTGATGAGCTAAAAACTTTTGATAACCACGTTCAGCTGATTTAAAATCCCAGAGGGCGAGTAATATCCCCATCAAACAAAATAAAAAACAACAGATCAGAAAATCAATCAAATCAAATTGATCAGTACTGAAACGGATTTTTAAAAAATAAACAATAATTGCTACAGGTAATCCACGCACCAATATGCCATTCTTTAAAAGATACTTTCTCTTATCAAGTCTTTTTACGGCCCATTGCTGCCAGTATTTTTGCCTTCTTTCTGTATTAGCTACCATGCCATCATCAACAATTTAAAACTCTTTTTCGCTTTTTATACCAAACAATTTGCCTTGTTTAAACAAATCTTTCTCTTGTGCTAAAGCGGGTGCGTTACGTTGTGTAAGTTCTTCCGGGTCAAGCTCGTTCAGGTCGGGCTTACCCGCATTTACCCAGGCGGTATACCAAAAACTGGCTGTGGTGGCAATGGCCCCACGCAATTGTCGCTCAACCATGCCTTTCAATTTTGTTTGAAATGCCTTTGAATAAGCAATACTACCGGTTGAATCTTTATACATATTAAGCTTAACCTTTCCGGCCGCGTCCCTATCCCACTTTTTTCCGGCAGGAAAAGAGGCAGTTAAATCTCTGTCGGCTTTTAATAGGGTATCGGCAGTACTGTTTGACGACATTACAATTCGCCAGGTTTCTTTCTGTATATCAGCAACATACTGTACCTTACCTGTATTATAATGATAGGTATTTCCAAACAATTCGGGCAGGCGCGATTCAAACAAGGCATGGATACCTACCTGGTTGGTTTGTTTGCCATTATGATTTACGGAGGTATGCAGAGGCATATAAGCATCGCCAATATAATGGCCCAGATCGGCAGCCAATAACAGGATATCCGATTTATGTTTGCCCTTAAAGGCGATAGTCAATTTATCCATCATCACCTGGATGTACCAGGGCAGCATACCATGTTCGGCAAAAAAGTGAGCATTGTATTTTGCAAAAGCCTCTTTGGGCGATTTGGGTATGCTGTCGATATTGCCAAAACTTTCCAAATGGATATGATGCCGTGAAAATTCGGCAGAATCGCCTAAGGTATACTTACGCACATCGGGCAAGTTGGATTCAACCGTCATAAAATCAATATGGTTATAAAAAAAACCTTGCATAGGCACCGGCAAACTCATCACCGCCGCCCGGTTGATATGTTCGTGCCCGTATTTACCCCACGAAATAAGTGTGATACAAATAGCTAAAAACAACCCTGATTTGCATAAAAACGAACCTGATCTTCTTGAAATTTTCATTATGACAATATGCTTACTCAAAAATAGCTAAAGCTGATCTGTATCAGGATTATATTTTCGTTAAATTGATGAATGATTGGTAACAATATCGCGTTTTTGCTGTTAGTGATGATATGTTTGCCTTTCAAGTAAAAATTATTGCTTTGTTATTAATTTGCCCCCTGGTTGCCAGCCAGCGGCCAAGTAACCGTAGTGTTTTAATTTTTGCCGATAAAGGTGATAACGTGAATGCAATACAACAGATTAATATTTTAAAAGCAGACCCTAACGGGATAAAAGACCGCGACATTATTTTCAAAGTAATCACTTATTCTGAAAGTAATATGCAGCATTATAAAAAATGGCACATACCAAACGCACCTTTTACCGTGATACTGATCGGTAAAGATAATGGCGAGAAATTACGGAGTCATCAGCCTGTAACATTAGCCAGGTTGTTTGATCTGATTGATAACATGCCTATGCGGCAGCAAGAAATGAAGTACAAACATTAAGCTACAACAAAAATGGATTTTAATTTAAAAAATAAAACAGCCCTGGTTACAGGTTCAACAGCCGGAATTGGCTTTGCAATTGCAAAGCTGTTGGCCGGTGAAGGCGCCACGGTTTATATAAACGGCCGCACAAGCAAAAAGGTAGATGCTGTAGTTAAGCAACTTAAAGAAGAAACCGGCAATGATAAGATTGACGGAATAGCATGCGATTTTTCGAAACCCGATGAGATTAATAATTTGCTAACCCAACTGCCGCAAGTTGATATACTGGTTAACAATGTTGGTATTTTTGAGCCTAAAGCTTTTAAAGACATAAGCGACGAAGATTGGTTTAAGTTTTACGAGGTTAACGTGTTAAGCGGTGTACGCCTTTCGAGAACCTATTTTCCTGAGATGCTGAAAAAGGATTGGGGGCGGATTATTTTTATCAGTAGTGAATCGGCCGTGCAGATCCCTGCCGAAATGATCCATTATGGCATGACCAAAACCGCGCAGTTAGCCATATCCCGCGGGCTGGCCGAGTTAACCAAAGGTACAAACGTAACGGTAAACTCGGTACTACCCGGGCCTACTTTATCCGAAGGTGTTGGTGGCTTTATTGATGATCTGGCCAAAAGCCAGCATAAAACAAAGGCCGAAGTAGAGCAGGATTTTTTTGAACACATGCGCCCCACATCGTTAATACAACGTTTTGCTTCTCCCGAAGAAATAGCTAACCTTGTAGTTTATTTGTGCAGCACCTTATCTTCGGCTACTAACGGCGCCGCTTTGCGCGTTGAAGGTGGCTTACTTAAAGGCGCTATTTAATTTGATGATTGTAACTACCTGTATGAAAAAAAATATATTGATAGCGGTATTATGTTTGAGCACTTTTTATGCTAATGCCCAAACCGCTACTACACAAGCCGCCGCCCGAACGCCAGATACCAACAAAAACGACACGCCTAAACATGTAAAAATAAGAGTAATTGGCGGCGGGCAAATGAGCTCGGCAGATGATGTAGTCCAAAATATAGCTAAATCAAAAGAGCATACCACCTTTACAAATTCTATTGCGGTATGTGGCCTGGCAGAAACACTTAAAAGCCGCGGCCCCTTAACTATCTTTGCCCCAACTAATGATGCTTTTAATAAACTATCGCCTGGAATGTTGGATACCCTGCTTAAGCCCCAGCACAATGCCGAGTTAACCAGGTTGCTAACGTACCATGTTATACCAGGCAAGTTAACATCAAAAGATATTGCCAGGCAGATTAACTCCAATAATGGCGAAGCTACTTTCACCACCCTGTCCGGCTCAAAACTGAAAGCCAAAATTAATGGCGACCGGAATATCGTTTTAATAGACGAAGGCGGTAACGAATCGGTAATCAGTCAATTTGATATTGAGCAAAATAACGGAATAATTGATGTTGTAACCGGGCTACTCATCCCGAAAAACAAATAGCATTGATAAAAACAGGCGCAATTAATATCATTGGCTATAATTATCATGGCTTTGTAAACTACACGTTGTTTAAAACTAAATCAAATTGCAATTCGTAAATTTAGGTATGAAAAGGATAATCAATGTTTTAGCAATAACTATACTGATAGCATTTTGCGGATGCCAGAATAGTACAGGGCAATCAAAAGCTAATGCCAGCCGCCCTAAATATAAACCTGATGCCGAATGGAAAAAACTGCTCACTTCCAATCAATATTACATTATGGTTGAGAGAGGCACAGAGCCCCCTTTTAAAAATGCATATTTTGAAATGCACGATAAAGGCGTTTTTGTAAGCGCCGCCACGGGCGAAGTTCTATTTTCGTCGGCTGATAAATTTGATAGTGGCACCGGCTGGCCAAGTTTTGTTAAACCGGTTGATGCCAGCAAAATTGAAATTGTTAAAGATAACAGCTACGGCATGAGCCGCGATGAAGTTATTGAAAAAAGCACCGGCTTACATTTGGGCCACGTGTTTGACGACGGCCCGGCAGACAGAGGCGGTAAACGCTACTGCATGAATTCAGGCGCGTTAAAATTCATTAAAAAATAATCCGCTTTTTTGAGTTGGATGATATCGACGGGCGAAACGCCGGTCTCTTACTCATATTAGTTTCAAATTTTAAACCAATGGTCAGGTCTACCCAGTCGGGATTAACAGATCTGATCATTTTTTCTTTTTGGGCACGGGTAAACCGACTAACCACTTTAAAGCGTTCCATGGCCATCTCCTCGTTATTAATCTCCTCAAAATAAACTAACCGGTTAAGCTGTTGCGCGCTGTCAAAAAACAGGTTCGGCATCTCGGTATAAAAGTCGATGGTCTTAATCAAATCATTGCTGGTACCAATGTGTAAGCAATTGCGGTTACGGTCTGTAATGACATAAATGAAGGTGTTCATAACTTATATTTTGTTATTTTAATTTTAATTGCTAATTTTATTGGCATAAAAATACTAACAATTTTAGTAAATCCAAATTTTATGTCAAATATTTCTTCCAATATTAAATTCCTCCGGAAAAAAAAGGGTTTAACACAGCAACAGTTTGCAGATGAGCTGGATATCAAGCGTTCGCTTGTTGGTGCATACGAAGAAAACAGGGCCGAACCCAAGTACGATTTACTAAAAAAAATAGCATTATATTTTGAATTGAGCGTTGACGATTTTATTAACGAGGCGATAGATGATAAATGGACGCCTAAACCTAAAGGCAATCCCGCCAATTTAAGGATACTTAGTATCTCTGTTGATAAGGAGGATAACGAGAATATTGAGCTGGTGCCCGTTAAAGCAAGCGCCGGTTATATGAACGGCTACGCCGACCCTGAATATGTAGCCAAGCTGCCCAAATTTTATTTACCCATGTTTAATAAAGGCACCCACCGCGCCTTTGAAATTAAGGGCGACTCCATGCTTCCCTTACCATCGGGCTCTATCATCATCGCCGAATATGTAGAGAATTGGGCCGATGTTAAAACGACCGAAACCTATGTGGTTGTCAGCAAATCAGAAGGTGTGGTATATAAAAGGATAGGTAATAAGTTTAAGGATCAAAAGAAATTGAAGCTGGTATCGGATAACCCCGTTTACGAGCCGTACGAAATTAGCGGGGAGGATATACTGGAATTATGGAAAGCTAAGGCTTATATTTCAACACAGCTCCCGCAACCGGCTCCCGAACCTACCATGGAAAGTTTAAATACCATGATGATGCAAATGCAGCGGTCGATAGCTAAAATGAACCAAGGCAACAATTAAGTTACAGGCTTGTAGTTAAACTATTTGCGCTTATCTTTATCATATAATAAACTTAAAAAAATGAAAAAGATATTAATGGTGTGCTGCTTTTTAATAAGCATGGTATCCTTGAGCAAGGCTCAGGGTGGTGGCCGTATGCAGAGAAGCCCGGCTGATCAGGCTAAGCAATTACAAACTACATTGAGCTTAACCGACGATCAAACGGCAAAAATAACTGCTATTTATACAGCACAAGCTGCAAAAAGAGATAGCTTGATGAAAGCTGCCAATGGCGACAGAGAAGCCATGAGAGGCAAAATGATGCCCATGATGATGGCTACCAATGATAAGATCAAAGCTGTATTAACAGACGATCAGAAAAAAGCATTTGAAAAAATGCAAGCCGAAAGAATGCAGAGAATGCAACAAGGCGGCGGTGGTACTCCTCCCCCTCCTCCATCACAAAAATAATGATTTAGAAAAGCGGCCTTGAGCCGCTTTTCTTATTTTAGCGCAAATTATTGTTACATTGAATAACACCGATATTTATATCCAAAATAAATTAAACGAAAGAAAATCGGCAGGCACCTACCGGGCCCTGAAAACAGAAAGGCCACTGACTGATTTTTGCTCAAATGACTACCTGGGGTTTGCCCGCTCTGTTAGCTTAAAAAAAAATATCAATAATTACCTGGAGCGCCATGGCGATTATTTAAACGGGGCCACCGGTTCAAGATCATTAAGCGGCAATACCGCATTTTGTGAAAAACTGGAGGCCGATATTGCCACTTACCACGATGCTGAAGCAGGCTTGATATTTAACTCCGGCTATGACGCCAACCTGGGCCTGTTCTCTTCGCTGCCGCAACGTGGCGATACGATTATAACCGACGAACTGATCCACGCCTGTATCATCGACGGATCGCGGCTAAGCCATGCCAACCGTTACATATTTAAGCATAATAACCTGGGGAGCCTGGAAGACAAACTGAAACACGCCACAGGCAATACATACGTAGCGGTTGAAAGCGTTTACTCCATGGATGGCGACATTGCCCCCTTAAACAATATTGTAGCCTTAGCCGCCAAGTATAATGCGCAGGTAATAGTTGACGAAGCTCATGCCCTCGGCGTCTTTGGCAAGGGTTTAGTAAACAGCCTTAATTTACAGGATAAAGTGTTTGCGCGCGTGGTGACATTCGGCAAAGCACTTGGTGCCCATGGCGCTATTGTTTTAGGGAGCGATATGCTGAGGCAATATCTTATTAATTTCGCCAGGTCGTTTATTTTTACAACGGCGGCATCTTTTCATCAACTGGTTACGGTAAAAATGGCGTACGAGATGTTAAAAGAATCATCTGCCCGGCAACAGCAACTTTCAAATAACATCGGCTTGTTTAAATCGCTGATAAAAACTGATGGCAAGCTGATAGCAAGCAGTAGCGGCGTACAAAGTATCATTATAGTAGGAAACGAGAAAACCAGGCAGTTGGCCGCCCACTTACAGGAGAGCGGCTTTGATGTAAGACCAATTTTGAGCCCCAGCGTTCCAGCCGGTACCGAAAGGCTGCGCATCTGCCTGCACTCATTCAATAGCGAACAAGAAATTACTAACTTAACACAGTTGTTAAACACCTACCAGGCATGAGTAAACAACCTTTATTTATAACCGGCATTGGCACCGGCATTGGTAAAACCATCATATCGGCTATACTGGTTGAAAAGCTAAAGGCCGACTATTGGAAACCCATTCAATCTGGCGATCTGGATAACAGTGATACCCTGATGGTGAGGGGTTTGGTATCCAATAACACCTCTGTATTTCACCCGGAAGCTTACCGGCTCACGCAGCCTTATTCGCCCCACAAATCGGCTGAGCTGGATGGGATAACGATCAACCCGGCAAAAATCATCCTCCCGGAAACGGAAAATCAATTGATTATTGAAGGAGCAGGTGGATTGATGGTACCACTAAACGATGAGTTTTTGATGATTGACCTGATTAAACAATTAGGTGCCCAGGTGATCCTGGTATCCCAAAACTACCTCGGCAGCATCAACCATACTTTACTTTCTGTTGAGCTTTTAAAATCAAGATCAATACCGGTTAAAGGGATTGTTTTTAACGGCGAAACGGACATTCATTCGCAAAAACTGATCCTGGAATATTCAAAGCTTAGCTTGCTGGGCAACGTGAGTACCGTATCAACCATCAACGCAGAAACTATACAGCAATTAACAAACCAGCTATCAATTCAATGAAAAACATTACAGTTATAGGTTCAGGCACCATGGGGAATGGTATTGCCCATACGTTTGCTCAATTTGGGTATCAGGTTAACATGGTTGACATTGATAGTAAAGCCTTGGCAAATGGAATGGATAACATTCAAAAAAATCTGGACCGCCAGCTTTCAAAAGGAATAATCACCGAAGAGATCAAGGCCAAAACACTAAGTAAAATCGCCGTTTTTACCAATACTATCCAGGCCGTTGCAAACGCCGACCTGGTGGTAGAGGCGGCCAGCGAAAACATAGAGCTGAAACTCAAAATCTTTAAGGAGCTTGATGCTATTTGCCCGCTGGATACCATCCTGGCCAGTAATACCTCGTCTATATCCATCACCAAAATAGCCTCGGTTACCAAACGGCCGGATAAAGTGATAGGCATGCACTTTATGAACCCCGTACCGGTGATGAAACTGGTTGAGGTGATACGTGGCTACGCTACCAGCAACCAGGTTACCAAAGCGGTGATGGATTTATCGAAAAAGCTGAATAAGGAGCCTGTTGAAGTAAACGATTATCCCGGCTTTGTGGCTAACCGCATTTTAATGCCTATGATTAATGAAGCGATTTACACTTTATATGAAGGCGTTGCCGGTGTAACGGAAATTGATACGGTGATGAAACTGGGAATGGCGCACCCCATGGGGCCGCTGCAACTGGCGGATTTTATTGGGCTTGATGTTTGCCTGGCCATATTGAATGTATTGTACGATGGCTTCGGCAACCCCAAATATGCACCTTGCCCATTGCTGGTTAACATGGTTAATGCCGGGAACAAGGGTGTAAAATCGGGCGTAGGATTTTACGATTACAGCAAGGGTACCAGGGATATGTTTGTAGCCGCAAATTTTAAAAAGAGATAGGCTCAAGATTTGAACCTTTGAAAAAAACATTCGTCGTATTCATATCAATAATTACATACGATGAAAACCATTTCAAGAATTTGCACTATAATAACGGTATCGGCTGCGCTTTTTGCGGGCTGTGCCACCAGGGCATCTTTTGTGGTACACGAAAGGCCCGCCGAAATTGTATACGAACGTCCGGCCCCGCCATACGATGGTGCTGTTTGGATCCCCGGAGAATGGGTATGGCGCGATGGAAGATATGTGCGCACCCACGGCTACTACGTACGTGCCAGCAGCCGGGTTTGGGTTGAAGGACATTGGCGCCCCGCGCCCGGAGGTTACGTTTGGGACAGAGGGCATTGGAGGTAGTTTAGTCCGGAGGTCTTGAGCCGGGAGTTCTGAGGCCGGAGTCTTGAGTTAGAAAAGTTGCTCTAACTCAAGGCTATTGAACTCGGGACTCAAAACTCAAAGGCTAACTACATCCGTTCCGGCACATTGATCCCCAATAAGCTCATCGCTTTACTGATAATTTTGGCGGAAGCTGCAGACAGTTCCAATCTGAATTGCATAATAATTTCGTCTTCGGCCTTTAAAATTGGTTTTTCCTGGTAAAACTTGTTGTATGTTTTTGCCAGTTCGTAAACGTAATTGGCAATAATAGCCGGGCTATAGTCTCTTGCCGCCTGCATAATGGCGTCCGGATATTGGTTAAGGGCCAATATCAACTCCCTTTCAACGGTATCTAATTCCTTAGTACCACCATTAGTTTGTCCAGATTTAAAACCGGCACGCTTCAATACCGACTTGATACGGGCATGTGTATATTGGATAAACGGCCCTGTATGGCCCTGAAAATCTATTGATTCGTTAGGATCAAACAACAAACGTTTTTTGGGCTCTACTTTAAGCAAAAAGTACTTCAAAGCGCCCATACCTATATTATGGTACAATTGCTTTTTTTCATCCTCATCAAAATCATTTACCTTGCCAAGTAATTCGGTTTGAGCTTTAGCTGTCTGCTCCATTTCGGCCATCAAATCGTCGGCATCAACTACGGTACCCTCACGGGATTTCATTTTGCCCGATGGCAAATCAACCATACCATACGATAAATGGAACAGCCCCTGTGCCCAGCTCTTGCCCAATTTCTGCAAAATCAGGAATAAAACCTTAAAATGGTAATCCTGCTCGTTGCCAACTACATAAATGGATTTATCCATATGGTAGTCGTTATATTTTAGCTGCGCAGTACCAACATCCTGTGTAATATACACCGATGTACCGTTTGCCCGAAGTACCAGTTTTTCGTCAAGGCCATCGGCGGTGAGGTCTATCCAAACCGAACCATCTTCTTTTTTAAAGAAAACGCCTTTGGCCAGGCCCTCATCAACAATATCCTTCCCTAATAAATAAGTTTTCGATTCGTAATAATACTGATCGAAATCAACACCCAGCTTTTTATAAGTCTCGGCAAAACCGGCATACACCCAACCGTTCATGGTTTCCCACAGGCTGATCACTTCCGGGTCGCCGGCCTCCCACTTTTCGAGCATCTGCTGGGCCTCGATAATAAATGGAGCATTCTTTTTG
Source organism: Mucilaginibacter paludis DSM 18603 (assembly GCF_000166195.2). NCBI lineage: Bacteria > Pseudomonadati > Bacteroidota > Sphingobacteriia > Sphingobacteriales > Sphingobacteriaceae > Mucilaginibacter > Mucilaginibacter paludis. The sequence continues at coordinate 7,509,813 of NZ_CM001403.1, read as the reverse complement.
GCTTCATCTTCGGTTTGCCCTTCCGCTTTTAATTGGTCAATCTGCTTTTTATATTGCTGATCAAAAACAACGTAATATTTACCAACCAAATGATCACCCTTTAAACCTGTAGACTCCGGCGTTTCGCCATTGCCAAACTTTTGCCAGGCCAGCATTGATTTACAAATATGGATTCCCCTATCGTTAACCAGGTTGGCTTTAATTACATCATACCCGTTAGCCTTCAATATCTCGGCTACCGAGTATCCTAATAAATTATTACGAATGTGCCCCAGGTGTAAAGGTTTATTGGTATTGGGCGAAGAATATTCAACCATTACTTTTTCTCCCTTAGCGGGGAAAGTGCCAAAGCCATCGCCTGCTATTTCGGTATACAGTTGCTTTATCCAATACGCATCGGTAATACTGATATTCAAAAAACCTTTAATCACGTTAAAGCCCGAAACATCGGCTACCTCATTCTCAATAAACTCGCCTATCTCCTTCCCGGTTTGCTCCGGCGATTTACGCGAGAATTTTACAAACGGAAAGGTAACAATGGTAACCTGCCCTTCAAATTCCTTACGGGTTTGTTGTAAGTTTACATCGGCGGCAGCAATATCAGTTTGGTATAATGCCTTTACAGCTTTAAGGGTTGCATCAACTATGAAATCCATTCGTCAAAATTAATCAAATTGACCTAACCTACCAGAATTAATGTGGTTAAATTCTGATAGCTTTGCGTCCACCTATAAATTCTATGATACTGAAATCGGAAAATTTTAAAATCAACAACCGTTCTGAAATCGGCGACCTGCGCTGCTTATTAATCCACAGCCCCGATGGGGGCCTCGGCAAGGTTGTGCCCAACAAGGCGCAAGACTGGCTTTTTGAAGATATTGTGCACCTGGACACCATCCGCGGAAAAGAATACGACTACTACGTTAAAGTGCTGCTTTATTTTCTGGATCCAGATAAAATTAAGGGCAAACTTGATGCCATTAGCAGCGCTGCCGCTCAACGGTCTTTCTTTAAACCTGACAACGCCGGGTTCCATAATTCTAATAAAGTAATTGAATTTCAAACCCTCTTAGCCGACATCTTAACCGATCAACAAACTAAAGAGAAGCTGGTAGCGGCAGTTTGCGCTATGGAAAACGGAACTTATGGCCTGCAGAAAAACCTGGTTGATACCGATCCGGTTGAATTAGCCAAAGTGTTTCTTTCCGGCTTTATTGGCAATCAGCTCATATTTGCCCCGGTGCCTAATTTTATTTTTTCGAGAGATGTGGGCGTGGCTATCAATAATTATATACTGATTAGCAAACCGGCTAAGCGTGCCCGCCTGCGCGAAACACTACTGGTAAGATACATCTTTTTTAATCACCCCTTGTTTTCCGCTTATCGCGATAAGCTGATCGAGATTCCCGAAAGCATGGAGCAGTTTCTGCAAACGGCTGACGAAAGCTGCGAGAAAACCACATTGGAGTGTGGCGACGTGATGGTGGTGAGTGATAACCATGTTTTGATAGGTTGCAGCGAGCGCACATCAACCCTGGGCGCAAACGCGGCTATCAAATTGCTGTTTCAAAACAATGTGGTGGAAAAGGTAACCATCATCAAAATACCGCAGAAACGAAACTTCATGCACCTGGACACCGTTTTTACCCAGGTAAAACGTAATGTATGGGTATTGTTGAAATCGTTATTTGATGAGGAAGCCGTTAACCCGGAAAACCCGATAAGCCACTTTGGCGACCTTAAGCCGAAAGATAAACCCGAGATTATCCAGTTTACTAAAGGCAAAACAGATATACCACGCCGGTTTGATAATTTAGAGCAGTTGCTGGATGACATCAGCCGCAATGATCTGCATAGTACGGAAGCAACACAATTTATTTACTCGGGCCATAACCAGTTCCCCTACGATTCGCGTGAGCAATGGACCGACTCCTGCAACCTGCTGGCCTTAAAAGAAGGTGTAGTTTTAGCCTACGACCGGAACGATAAAACCGTTGAAGCATTTGAACAACATGGCTTTGAAATAATTAAGGTGGCAGACCTGCTCAAAAAACTGGAAAGCGGCGAATTATCAACTGAAACGATAAAAGATACTTTAATATTGATGCCGTCGGCAGAGCTATCAAGAGCCCGGGGCGGTTTCCATTGCATGAGTATGCCCATCTATCGTGATGCAATCACGGGTTAATGGATAGGCATTAATGGTTCTCTTATTGGCTTAGCTTAACTACCTGATTTACGGCCCCGATAAATAACCAATAACTCAATAGCTAACTTTCTGTACCTTTGCAAATAATGTGGTCAGATAAATTAAAGTTAAATAAACAATTGGTACGCTCCGTAACGGATGCAGGATACTTAACACCTAAAGAGATACAAGCCAAATCATTGTCGCGTATTATTGGCGGACAAGACATGATAGGCATAGGCCCCGAAGGTTGCGGCAAAACAACTACTTATATTTTAGGGGTGTTAATGCGTTTAAAATATGGTGTTGAAGAAGCGCCGAGGGCTTTGATATTGGTGCCTGATAAGGAACGTGTTTTGGCTGTAACCGAGCAGTTTGAGCTTTTAAATAAAAATGATACCATCCGGGTGGTTAGCTTATACGCCGCCCCCGGTATTGAGGCGCAGATGAATGCACTGGCAGATGGTGCCGATATTGTAGTGGCTACTCCCGACAGGGCGCGTGCCATTTACCTGAAGCTGGGCCTCAACCTTAACAAGATCATCATTTTTATTGTTGACGATGCCGATGCCATTGTTAAGCAAGGCTTACAACTACCGGTTAACGAGCTGGCCAATAGCATTACCAAATGCCAGCACCTGGTATTTACAGAAGTGCTGCATGGCAAACTGGAACACATGATTGATCCTTTTATGAATGCACCTGCCATTATTGAGATTGACGACCTGGGAGAGGCGAAGGCCGAAATATTGGATCAGGTGTTATACCATGTGCCTAACTTCCGCACAAAAATCAACCTGCTTAATTTGTTAATGCAGGACGAAGAAGTATTTACACAGACCCTGGTATTTGTAAATACGAGGCTGACGGCTGAGAAAATACTGAATAGCTTTACGCACAGCTTAAAAAAACAAGCTGCTATATTAAACCCTTTGTTTTTTGAGTCGCCCGGATTTGAGAACATCACAGACTTTAAGGAGCAAACCGATAAACGGATATTGATTATAGCTAACGAATTGCAGGGCTTTTTGGATGTAAGCGATGTTCCGTTTATGATTCACCTGGAACTGCCTGATGAAAAAGAAACTTTTATTGAGCGCATTATTAAAAGGCAGGATGAGCAGGAAACCATAGCCATTACCTTTGCCACAGATATTGAACTTGGAACCGTTAAAAAGATAGAACATTCCATAGGGCATAAAATACCAGTAGACGAATTACCCGAAAACCTGGTTGTTGCCAATGAGGAAAAGGAAACGGCAAAGAAAAAAGTTACGCCAAAGCCCGATACGGAAATGCGAGGAGAGGCTTTCCACGAGAAAAAGGAAAGCAATAAAAAGGATTATAATTTTAGCGCAGGCACCAAGGCTAAAATGAATAAGAAAAAGAAACACGGCTAAGGCCCAGCCAGTACAGCCAATAAAAAAAGCCCTGCGTTTTTGCGCAGGGCCCAGGTTTAAAACGGGGTATCAATTATAAAATATAGTATATGGTGCTTTTATCTACGGGTCTGTTTGGTTCGCTTTCTTTTGGCGACTCATCACGAAGCAACTGTTTTAAATCCTGCTCTATTTTATAGCTTATAGCCGTGGTTGGGGTATCGGTAGGCTTGTTTTCAAATGGATCTTGCAGGTGGATGGCCATTTTTTCGATCAAAAAGAACGAAGATGAGATGGCAACTACCAGCGGAACTTGAAATACGCCGAATAACTCAATTAAGCTAAAAGGCAGCATCAGCACAAACAGCAATACTAAAATATGAACGTAAAAGCTATAGGTTACCGGGAAAACCGTATTCTTGATGCGTTCGCAACCACCCATGGCGTTTGAAAAACGGGTTAACGTTTCGTCCATAGCTACTTGCTGGTATTCGTTAATCCAGCCCATGCGCATTAACAACCTCAAATCATTCCCGTGCTGGTCCATCAGCGCCAGCGGTACATGGTTCATGTTATCTATACTTTGCTTTTCCTCCTCGGTAATATATTTACTAACGCAGTAGTGCGCGTTTTGGCCACGCAAATGGCAGCTTAAACTATAGCACCAGGCCATTTGCCTTTTTATCATCCTTTCTTTTAATACACGCTTGTCTTCGTCGTCGTAGGAGTTATCAACGAAGGTTAATACCTGCCTTGCAAACGATCTCGAATCGTTTACGATGGCTCCCCACAGCGTGCGGGCCTCCCACCACCTATCGTAAGCCTGGTTTGACCTAAAAGCCAGCAGCAACGATATAATGGTACCCAAAATACTTGGTATGGCTATAGGGATAGATACTCCCGGAAAGTTGAGGTAGGTGTGGGCAACATAAACCGCCACGGAATAAATAGCCAACAAAGCAATCTCTAACTTAATTTTGCCGAAAACATAACTGATCGGGATATTCTTTTTTAGTAACATAAGCCTTTTTTTTACAATTAATAACTATTACTCTCAATCAGAACAGGGGCCGGTGTTGTAACGGCTTGCTTTAATTTAGGCAATGTATATTTAATAACCGGGTTCCAATCCAGGTGAATTACATGCGCCTTGCTCCGGTTAACCAGCAATAGCGGATCGATACCATCCTCGGTAAGCATATCGTAATGGTAATCGTTTAGTAACACCACAGAATCTACCTGGTTAGCTTCTAAAAAGTTTTTAAATACCGCTACTGTGCTGCCAAAGAAAAACTCTATGTTAACACGGTCCAGCCTATCGGCATAATTGGCTTTAATTTGGGCTAAAGCTTTATAAAACTCAGGCGAAATATGTTTATATTCTGTTGAGCGCCTGGATAGCATCAGCAACTCCTGTATAGAATCGGTAATATCCAGCATGTGTACAAGGATGATGTTCAACTTTTCTGGGTAAACTCTTTTAAACAAGTCGGAAATACAGTTAAGCGACTCTACTTTAAAATCTGTTGGAATGAGGATCGTTTTCATAGCTAATTAATTATTTGAGTGTGTGATCTATTATTGTTTGATACAATAGTAGTCGCCAATAATTAATAAGCTCTAAGAGACTTATTAGAATTTGATTAGAATGTTAATTATACCATTGAAGGCAAAAATAGCTGGATCTCGGTACCAACGTTCACTTCAGACCGTATGCCTATCGAACCTTTATGCAAACGGATAATATTAAGCGCAAGCGGCAAGCCTACGCCATGCCCATTATAGTCGTGCGTGTTTGAGGCCCTAAAAAACGGCTCAAAAATATGTTGTAATTCGGTGGCCGGTATGCCAATACCTTTATCGGTAACCGCTATGATAATTTTTTTACTTTGCACGCTTAGTTTAATAACTACCAGCTTGTTTTGCGAATATTTACACGAATTATTGATGATATTGGTAATGGCCAGGTTTAATAAATTGCCGTTGCCAAGGGTATTTAAAGCTTCCTCGTTATCTGGCAGTGCCGAAAAATCAACCTGGATATTACTTTCAGGATGAATTTTTTTTACCGATTCAACCGCCTGCCATATCAATTCATCAATGCGTATTTTTTGCCAGCTTTGCTTTTTACCATCGTAACCGGATTGCGCCAGCAATAAAAGGCTGTTTAATATCTGCGTAAGCTTATCGCTTTCGGCATGTATGGTGTTTAACAACGCGAGCTGGCTTGGGCTGTTATCGCCACGCCTTAAGGCAATTTCAAGCTCGCTGTTGATAATGGTTAGCGGGGTACGCAATTCGTGCGATGCATTGCTCACAAAATTATTCTGCGTTTCAAAAGCGGTTTCCAGCCGGTTAAGCATATCATTAAATGTATTGGCCAATTCGGCGAGTTCATCCGTGCCCGCCGGCTCCAAACGCAAGTGCAGGTTGTTTGATGTAATGCTTTGCATTTTATCGTTCAGCTGGCGCACCGGGATAAAGGTATAATACGAGAACAGCTTCCCTGCAAAAAAAATAACGATAAGCGAGCCAAAAAAACCAATCAGCAATATCCTCTTCAGCTCCTGTATCTCCTGCAAACCGTATGGGTTTGAAGCCGAAACCACAACCATGTACTTCTCGGCTCCCCGCGTAAAAACCCTTCCGGCAAAAAACTGATTGTCATCTTTATAGATATCGCTGCCAACAGCTATCAGGTTGTCAAAAAAATCAGCAGGCAAGCCGGCGTTCACAAATTTGCCCGATGTATCTGCCTTTAATATCTGCTCCTTTTCGGCATCCAGCTTTTCAAGATATTTATTACGTATTTCCTGGTAGGTTTTGCTCTTTTCGCTGTCAAGCAACCGGATTTGGGCCGTTAGGTTAACACGGGCTTCTAAGCGCTTATAAAAGTCTTTATAATTAAACTGGTATTCAAAATACAAAATAAATGCGTTAAGCAATAACAATATCGCTACCGAAAAGGCTAAAAAAAGCAGGGTTATTTTAGTTTGTATCTTCATTTAATCGCTCTCTTTCATCATATAGCCCATCCCAAAAACGGTTTGAATATACTTGGCCGGATTTTTACTATCCAGTTTTTTACGCAGATAGTTAATATATACATCAACCACGTTGGTACCCAAATTAAAATCGATATCCCAAACACTCTCCAATAATTGTATCCGCGATAAAACTTTGCGCTGGTTTTTTATAAAATGTTCCAGCAAACGGTACTCAGTAGCAGTAAGGTTTAAGGGTACTTGCTTCACCGAGGCAATTTTGGCATCGGCATCTAATTCAAGGTCGGCTATACGGTAAATATTTTTCGGCTGTTGTATGCTATTCCCGCCGGCCCGCCTCAGCAGCGTTTTTAAGCGCGTGGCTAATTCAATCATTTTAAAGGGTTTAACCATATAATCATCGGCCCCGCTGTTTAAGCCCGTCACAATATTCTCGGTCGAGTCGAGCGCGGTAAGCATCAGTATGGGTATATTTTCGTCGCGTTCGCGGATGTGTTTACATAGCTGTATACCATCCATCGATGGCAACATCACGTCCAGTATCACCAGGTCAAACTGATGGTCTATAGTCATCTGCAAAGCCGTTAACCCATCGGTGGCAACGCTTATCTCAAAACCAAAATCGGCAAGGCCCCGTTTTATAACAGATACAATATTGGGTTCATCTTCAACTAATAGTACAGCCATCAAATAATTTATAAAACAAAGTGCATATAACACGCAGCTTTTCAAATATGCATGTTACGAAACACTTAAAAAGCATATGCAGGTAAAAATGTTTTAAGCACCAACGGCTTTATAATTACTTCGATAGGTTTTTGCCGTAATTTGCCGGGCTTTTGTTTACTTTGCGGCTTACAAAAACAGCTAAGGTTATTAAAACAAATTAAACGATGATAGAACCTTTTGATATTGAGATAGGCGAAATTACGTATGCCGTATTTCCGGAAGAGGATAATATATATACCATTTTTAAGGATGGACTTGAATTTGCCAAAATTCAGAAAGACACCGACGACGTGTGGCTAAAACTGGATACCGAAACCGAAATGCCCTTGTTTAACAACGATGAGGAAATTAACAACATAGGCAAAGGTATTGTGCTTTACCAGGAAAATGGTGGCGCCGATGAGGAAGATGAGGACGAGGAAGAGTAATTGATGAAAGGCTATACCGGCTCATTAAAATATTGAACCGGTGTAGCTTTAGGATAACTTCCAACGTTTTAATGCCCAGTCGTGCTGTTGCTGTTCGTTAAAAAAAGTCCAGCTTACAATGCGGCTTACCTTTTGCCCCTGGGCCATATTGATGGTGCGCACATCAAATGCTCCAACTCTTTTTAATACCCGGTATATAGCCGGCAAATTATCTTTTTTTGAAATTAACGTGGTATACCACAAGCATTGCCGCGGCATTTGAGCGCTTTGTTCAACCATCCGCCTAACAAAAGCCTCCTCGCCACCCGGATACCACAACTCGGCATTCTGGCCTCCAAAATTGAGTACCGGTTTTTGAGATGCAGGCTTGCCCAGGTTATTTAATTTGCGCCGGGTACCCTGCGCCGCTTCCTGCAACGAGGTATGGAACGGAGGATTACAAATGGTAACGTCAAAAATTTCGCCGGGTTTAATGATGCCGGTGTATATATCGGCGGCGTTTGTTTGTAGCCTGAGTTCAATCTTTTCGGCCAGGTGGGCATTGGCTGTTAATATTTTTTTCGCCGAGCGGATAGCTACCGGATCAACATCGGCGCCAACAAAGCTCCAACCATACTCGCGATGGCCGATAAGCGGATATACACAATTGGCGCCAACACCGATATCAAGCGCTTTAATTTTATTACCTATAGGAATAACATTATTGTTGCATGATGCCAATAAGTCGGCCAGGTAATGGATGTAATCTGCCCGGCCGGGTATGGGCGGGCAAAGGTAACCTGCAGGAATATCCCAGTTAACAATATGATAGTAATGAGTAAGCAGAGCCCTGTTGAGCATTTTAACAGCATCCGGATCACTAAAATCAATGGATAGATCCTGATATTGGTTGGGCGAAACGTAACGCGCCAGGCCAACGCAACTTTGAATCAGTTGTTCAAAATCATAACGGAACCGGTGTTTGTTGCGAGGATGTAAGCCACTTTTTTCGTCGGGCCGGGCTTTGTATTGATCAGGCAATAGAGGAAACTTTTTAATGAGTTAAAAAATTAGTCTGTGCAAAAATAGCCTATTCCTGTATAACATAGGTAAAATTGACAGGATAGAATTTTATTGAAAAGTATTTAGCTATGCTCAGAAATTATTCCATCTATATAGACTTTCAGAATTGGCAATTTATCAGTGATGATATTCCATACGATATCATAATCAACACCAAAATAATCATGAATTAGCCGGTGGCGGGTATTGGTAATTTTGCGCCATTCCACGTGAGGATACATGGCTTTAAATTCAGGGTTCAATTTACTACTGGCTTCCCCAATGATTTCCAAACTTCTGATAACGGCTCTGGATAATATAGGATCAGTTACGATTTCATTCTGTTCTTTTCCGGTTGTCACCCCAAGCACGAAAACCAATTCGTCATGGATATGCCTGATTAACTATACGTTAGATGGTAACATGCTCTGCCTGATTTAAAATATGCGGACCGATATATCTATTTAAGGATTGAGGGGTTACCAATTCTACCCTTCTGCCAAATAATTCCTCCAAAAAAAAAGACAATTCCATAAAATTATCGTAGGTCTTCTTTCCTGCCTCAAATTCTATCAGCAAATCCACATCGCTGTCAGGTCTAAAATTACCAGTTGAAAAAGATCCAAAAAGGCTTAATTTTGCTACTCCATAATTCTTTATCTTCTGGCTATTCTCCTGAAGCAACCTGATTAAACCTTGTTTATTTTGAACTGTAGTATGCATAACTAAAATTAATCAATATTTATCAATCGAAACCTTTCTTGTTATGAAAATATAGACCGGGCAATCACGCCCCCATCTTATCATCATACTCTTTCCAAAGCTCATCTACATTTTTTCCGGTAAGTTTTTGCCATAGGGCCGGAGTATACGTACCTGACCGCATCGCTTCATTCAACTCATTTACGATGGTTGGTCTTTTATTTTTCTCGAGCCAAACTAAAAAGCGGGCCGTTATTTGGTAGGCATCTGTATATTTTTGCCCCTGCTGATAATCGGGTAATTTCCAACCCGATCTTTTATTGTTAACGCCAAATTTATAACGGCCATAGTCGGCAATGCCTTCTGTTAGCCAACCCGGCACCTTATTATCGCCATAATTTTGTACAATGTGCATTACCTCGTGTGTAACAACGTCAATATCTTCGGGGTGCTGGCGAAACCAGGCAGGATTAAACCGTACCGTAGCATTTGATGTTTCCGCTACGCCTTTGTAAGCTGTATCAATTTGGAATACAACCTTCATGGGCGCACTAACATTAAAGCGCTTCATTTCGCGCGGGTAAACCTCAAAAAAGGCGTCCTGTAGTTTTTTCTTGATCAACGGACTAAAATCCGTATCGTTGCTGAAAAAAATGAGACTCAAACCGTCTTCATTTTTCCTCGTCTCCTCGGGCACCATCGGGGAAGTATGATTGGCCTGAGCCAGGCTTTTTAAGGCTGGTGATAACAATAACAACAGCAGTATTATTTTTTTCATTTTTTTTTGACGATAAGCGGTGCAGTAAAAGTAAGCGATTTATGACTTAAATCTGTTTTCTCTGTGGTTTTTATTGAACATAAAAGCCCCTGCCCACTCTATCAAATAAAAAAGTCATAAAAAAACTGCGTATAATCAGGATAGCTGTATCGTCAATTCGATAATAAAAGAACTATCTCTTTTAAATATCCTCAACTCGTGTTTTTCAGGATATAAAATAGCTAACCTGCGTTGAACGTTAGCCAGGCCAATGCCCGATCCTTTATCTTTCGATCCATCCAATAGGTTTACCGAATTAAGGGCCCTAAATTGTATCGCAGTATCGCTTATGTCTAAAGAAATCAAAATAACGGGTTCTTCCAGGAGCCCGGTACCATGCTTAAACGCGTTTTCTACAAAGGGGATCAGCAGCATCGGCTCAATAGTGATTAAACCCGGATCACCATTAATATTCATGGTCACCTTAACCGAATCGCTAAAGCGGAGCCGCTGTAATTCGATATAGTTTTTAAGGTATTCAATCTCGCGGGTAAGTGGCACCAGGTTATCATCACTTTCGTATAACATATAGCGCATTAACTGCGAGAGGTTCATAATGGCAGGTTCCAGGGCATCGGATTTTTTACGGGCCAGCGCTACCAGGTTATTCAACACATTGAACATAAAATGTGGGCTGATCTGCGATCTCAAAAAATTAAGCTCCGTACGTAGATGGATGGTTTCGCGTTCCCTGATCATTTCCTCGCGCGATGCGTTGTCGATAATTACCCTATAACAAAAACTGCAAAGTATAGCGATGAGCGGAGACAGCACGGCCATAAAGCTATGCGGCCCGCCACCTGGGCCTCTGTTACCGCCTTTATCAAAATGATGGCCGCGGAAGGCCTCGTGAGGCGGCGGAGCGGGTGAAAAAAATGCCCAGTACAGCCAGTAAACAGCCAACAGCGCAACCAATACCAGAAAGTACCGAACCAATCCCTTGTTTTTGAATAGCGGATACGCCCAATAGGTGTGTATATAAAAGATACACAGCAATAAGATATTTGAGATAAAAATGTTGATCAGAAAAATCTGGTGCACATCATGAGGGATATTGGAAGGACTGGATAAAAAAGGCAATACCAAAAGCAGCAGCCATATTATAGCAGGAATAGTTTTATATAACCAGGGCTTTATAATCATTTTTATCGTTGTAAAATACAAAGTAACGTACAAATTACCCGAGTTTACAGCGCTTGAGATGAAAGCCTCTAATAAAGCGACCATCGCTACAAATACGACTTTATAACGGGCTTTTTAACTTAATTTTAACAATCGCAATGTAATAAACCAACTTGTTTAGGGTTAAAGTATCATGCCTCAACACTACAACAATATCACCGTTAAACTATGATGCGCTGCCTGATTATTGACGACGAGCCTTTAGCGCTCGAATTACTGGAAGATAACATCAATAAAGTTGGTAATATGCGGCTGGTTGGCCGCTGCCGCACCGTTACGCAAGCCATGCAGGTTTTGCACGATCAAACGGTCGACTTGATATTTTGTGATATCCAGATGCCAGGTATCAATGGATTGCAATTTGTAAGGAGCCTTACAAAAAAACCGTTGATCATATTTGTTACGGCATACCAGGAATTTGCAGTTGACGGATTTGACCTGGATGTTGTTGACTACCTGCTTAAACCGGTAGCATTCGATCGTTTTTTAAAAGCCTGCAACAAAGCCTCGGGTTTATTTGAGTTACTTAAAATGCGAACAGAAACCGCACCCGAACGGTCAAAAAAATATCTCTTCCTTCATTCCGATTATAACCTGATTAAGATCAGTAATCAGGAAATAACTTATATAGAAGGATTGAAAGATTACGTTAAGGTCCATTTGGCAGGGTCGGCCAAGCCCGTTATTTCGCGCATCACCATCAAGGCGCTCGAGGAACAATTGCCCGTTAATGACTTTTTCAGGATACATAAATCATACATGGTTAACCTGGAGCATGTACATTCCATCCGTAAGGGACGGATTAAGGTTGCGGATTCTGAAATCCCGTTCAGCGATAATTTTAAAGATGTAATTACCCTGATGACTGGAAAGCTGCATTGACATTTCGGCACAACAGTACCTTTGGTCTACGAGTTAACGCAGTTCATCTCATTTATTTTTTAAGTTAAGCACCATAGTGCAACTTTGGTTTACCCAAAGTTGATTGATGAAAAAAAATATACGTTTCCTGCTGTTATTCGTTTTTGTTTCGTGCTCGTCCGCTTATGCGCAACGCTCTAAACAGATTTTAAAAAAAACCGTTATCGATCATTTTTTCACGTGCCCGCTTGATGAGATGTTTGATACGCTTGCGGTTAAATACAAACTGCCCATTTATTTTGAAAGAGAACCTTTACACAAAATGGACGTGGCCAATCATTTTTTTAACGAAACGTTACAAGAAGTGCTCGAATACGTGTGCAGGGCTAACAACCTGCAATACTGGATGGAAAAAGACGGCACCATTTACATTTTGCAACAACCCGATGACTTGCCCCACCTGCGCCAGCTAAACAAGATGAGGAAGGATCTTTCTTTATTTAAGCCCGTGCCATTGGAAGAGCCGAAGGCACCGCCTCAACACTTTAAATTTTCTGTCACCGGCAGAATTACAGACCATAATACCGGCGAATCCCTGCCCGGCGCCAGTGTAAAAATCAGGCATACATCAATAAGCACCCTAACCAACATCAATGGTAACTTCACACTGCTGAATGTGCCGTCAGACACGGTAGCTATCGATGTATCTTTTGTTGGCTACCAAACAGACAGTTTCCGGTTAACCAGCAAAATGGTTGACAGCACCTTATCGCTATCCCTTTTCCCTACCATGAATGCACTTAACGAAGTGGATATTGAAGGTAAAAAGATGGGGGTACTCAATACCGACAGCAAAAAGGTGAGTGTTTTGCAACTCACGCCGGCGGCTCTGGACAAATTGCCCAATATTGGCGAGCGCGATGTAATGCGTGCTTTCCAACTGATGCCTGGTGTGGCAGCTACCAACGAATCATCGTCGGGCGCTTATGTAAGAGGCGGCACGCCTGACCAAAACCTGGTTACCTTTGACGGATTCACGGTTTACCAGGTAGATCACTTGTACGGTTTCTTTAGTGCCTTTAACAGCAACGCCGTGCGGGATGTGCAGTTGTACAAGGGCGGCTTTTCTTCTAAATATGGCGGCCGGCTTTCGAGCGTAACCGAAATACAGGGTAAGGATGGTAACCGCAATGAAAGCAATATCGGTGGCGATCTGAGTTTATTGAGTACCAATATTTATGCTGAAACACCCGTGGGCGATAAATCATCCGCATTAGTTGCATTCCGCAGATCGTACCAGGGCCCTTTATATAATAAAATTTTTGGTCAATTTAACACGGCTACCGCCAATACCGGCGGGGGGGCTCCTGGCGGCGGACGGGGCTTTGGTGGTGGCGGCGGTCCGGGTGGAAACAGACTGCAAATCACTCCTTCATCTTATTTTTACGATTTTGATTTCAAATATGTTTACGCCCCTTCTAAATCCAATACCTTCTCGCTGAGCTTTTATAATGGTACCGACCATACAGATAATAGCCGCCAAATGAATTTGCCCTCGTTTACCAGCACCAGCAGCAGTACCGATATAACTATCAATGATAACTCGCAGTCGGGCAATACCGGTGCCAGCTTAAAATGGACAAGCACGGTTGGAAAAAAACTTTTTGCCAATACGGTTTTGAGTTACTCGGGCTTTTTTAGCGACCGTAACCGGGGCACCACCGGCAGCGTTGTAGACAGCGGCATCACCAAATCAATCAACAATGGCATGGTTGAGCATAACCAACTCCGTGATTTTAGCTTCAAAACCGACTGGGAGATGCAGGCTACATCAAAAGTTAAATTGCTTTATGGCGCTTATGGTTCATCATTGCATATCCAGTATCAATACACACAAAACGACACCAGCCGACTGATTAATCAGGATAGCCGCGGCCAAATTGGAGGTGCTTATACCGAACTGGAGATTGACCCAAGCAGCAGGCTTCATTTGCAACCAGGCGTACGCGCCACCTACTTTAGTCCCACTGGCAAGGTATATACAGAGCCAAGGTTTAATATAACTTACCACTTAACCGACAGATTTAATTTAAAGGCTGCCACAGGCCGTTTCTATCAATTTACCAACCAGGTAACCAGGGAAGATATTGTTGGTGGCGACCGTAACTTTTGGGTTTTATCCAATAATTCCAACATTCCGGTTAGCTCGGCAGAACACTATATCGCCGGTTTTAATTACGAAACCGATGAGTTGCTCTTTGACGTAGAGGGCTATTATAAAAGTCTGCATAACCTGACTGAGTACTCCATCAGGCAGGATAACAGCGGCGGCGGTGGCGGCTTGTTTAGCTCGGGCTCCACCTCAACCTTAACCCAGGATTTTTATACTGGATCTGGATATGCAAAGGGTATTGAATTTTTAGTACAGAAAAAGGCAGGCTCATATACCGGTTGGATAAGTTATACCCTGGCACAGGCCAAGAGCAAATTTCCGGCTTATGGAGAGGGCTATTTCTCATCAAACCAGGATATTACGCACGAATTTAAATCCATCAATATGTACCACCTACAGCGCTGGAGCTTTTCGGCTGTATTTATTTTCAGCACCGGGCACCCTTTTACCGCCCCCCTGGGCAGTTACACGGTTAACACGCTGGATGGAAACAAAACCACCTACCTAACTATTAGTCAGAAAAATGGAGAGCGCCTGCCAGACTATCACCGTCTGGATATGTCGGCCACTTACGATTTTTTAAGGATCGACGGTAAAAAGGTTGGCAGCATCGGCTTTTCGTTCTTCAACGTATACAATCACGTAAATACCTGGTATAATGAATATTACATCCAAAACAACCAGGTGATAACTACCACCGTTAAATACTTAGGTTTTACACCCAACATCACATTAAGTTTAAAATGGAAATAACAATCAAAAAAATATCTTTCTTACTTTTCATCGTCGCGGCCTGTGTTATTTCATCTTGCAAAAAGGAGTCGACCGGCACTGCGATTGAAGATCAGCCTGTTGTTGTGGGTTACCTTATTCCTGGTCAGCCCATCAGTGTTAAGATATATCAGCAAAAAGGCTTAGCCGATACCGCCAACTATGGCAGCCCGATTACCGGCTTAAAGTTAAACATATCCGATGGCAGCAAGACTATCCAGCTAACCGAAACAGCTACGGGCACTTATACCTATAGCGACCTTAGCTTTTTAACAACCGGAAAAACATACACCTTGCAGTTTAACTACCAAAACACATCGGTAACTGCCCAGACACTCATGCCTGCCAAACCGGAAAACTACACCGCGTCAACAACATTGATTAACTTACCCCTCGCTACAAACATCACCCCGGGAGTAAGCAGCGGCGTGGCTCTTACTTTAAAATGGAGCAATCCCGATTCATTGTATCATGTACTGGTATTTAAAAACGATGATGCCAGCCCGTTTAATATCCACCCCAACCGAAACAGCCAGGTAAACTTTACATTTAACGCTAAACAGGCTGCCTACTATGATGTACATTTTGATTCTTTTAATTACCTCGGCATTTACCGGATAATACTTTACAGTGTAAATAAGGAGTATATCGACATTTTAACCAGCAATGCCAATTCATCATCGCAAAAACTCACTAACCCGCCAACCAATGTTACCAATGGGTTTGGCATTTTTACCGCCATGCAGGCCGATACCATTACGCTTACTTTAACACAATACTGATACAATTAGCTGAATAACTGTTGCTCGTCTGTATAATAAGTTTTACGCGACCCAACCGGCTTTTGATGAATAGTTTCGCCGGTCGAGGTTTGCTTCTTTTTTGAACTGTGCACTTGCATAAAATCCCTCACCTCGCCACTGATAATGTCGGGGTGGGTTTTTATAATTTGCTTTTCGGCATCTTCCAATACATGCTTAATGGATTTGGCCAGCACCTTAATTTGAGCATCCGGTATTTTGTTTGAAGCCGAGAATGGCGACAATTTGGCATCCCATAAAATTTCGTCGGCATAAGCATTGCCAATACCGCGCAGCACATGCTGATCGAGCAATACTGTTTTGATAGCGGTACGGGTTGCTGCCAGTTTCTCTTTTAAATAATCCAGATCAAAATCCAGCGCATCGGGCACTCCCGGATCCTGGGGATCAAGCGTAGGCGTGGCCGCCGCCTGAAAATCACTCAGCGTGAGGCCGGTATCATCGTCAAAAAGCAATTCAATAATTGTGTATTTCTGCTCGCTATGCTTATTAAAAAGTGATAATTGCCCGTGCAGCATCAAATGCAGCCCTAACACATGTCCGTTTTTAAACTCCAGGTGCAGCTCCTTGCCAACCCGTTTAACCTCGGTTAGTATTTGCCCTTCAATGGCTTCCTGAAGTTCTTTAACCGGAACATTCAATTTTTTATGATTAAGCACATGTACTTTAGCCAGGGTCTTTCCTTTGAGTGCTTTGGTTAAATTGCGGCTAAATACTTGCAGGTCGGGTAATTCGGGCATAAGGATGATGATTAGAGTTGATACGCTTTAATTGACGAACAAATATAACGCATCCTGGTTTCGGCAATATTGAATAACACTATTGATTATTCAACACTACCACCCGGCCATGCCTGTTTAACTGATTAAATAAAGCCATCTTAACAGGTAAGCTTAGCGTTATGGGTTTTGTGTAAAGATGGCTGTGCGTTGTTGGGCTACTGCCATCCGTAGTATAATAAATTTTAAAGCCAGGGAATTGCGAATTGATCACCATAGTTTGATTTACCACCGCTGCACCCGGCTCGGGGATACGGTAATTAAATCCACCGGCATAATAATCCAACCGGGGCAACTCACGTTTACCCAATATATTTACAAATTTACACCAGGCCTGCTGGTATAATTCACCAGCCTTTGCCCAATCTGCACGGGTTGCCCAATCCGGGTCAGCCGCCCAAGCCCTTTCAGCAAGTCCCAGCAGTTTGGGTAGCAACATGTACTCCAACTTTTGCGGTCCTTTAACCGTTTCGCTCCATAAAGCGCCTTGTAGACCAATAATATTGGCTCTACCGATTTCGGTAACTTGCTCTTTGGTATTGAGGTAGCTTTTATTTAAGGGGTTCCCCATCTTGTCATCAATGGTGTTTTTAAAATAGTTGTAGGGTATAAATTTAAATAGCTTATCCACATCAACATAACCACCCCAGTAGTAACCGGGCTCGTGGAAAGATTTTTCGGATGCCATATCAAAATACAGGTTGGATACACAGGATAATATCACCTTATAACCAGCATTGGCCTGTTTATAAGCCAGGTCCTCTGCCCCCCATCCCAATACGTTATTCCAAACTTCTAAATGGACATTGCGATTTAGCAAACCGGCATTGAGCACGTTAACTTTTTTTCCATTTTGCATCGCTTTGATCAGCCCGGTTTCCTCCCATGCTGTTAGATACAACTGATGCGATTTTAAAATCCTATCTACCCGGTTATAATAGTAGAGCCATAAATCATCCGTAGAGTGGATAGCCGTATCAGCCGCCATCAATTGCCGGAATGAAGGCGAGCCCTGCCACGCCCCTGCCGGCACTTCATCACCACCAAAATGAATAGTTTGGAGCGGCGCCTTGGCTTCGCGGTACATCTGGGTTAACGCATCGGTAATGGTATTGATAAAGTTATAGGTTGACGGCATAGCCACATCCATCACGTTATCATTCCAGTATTGTACCGAAATATAATGCGAGGTATCAGCCAGATCATGCAATAAGTATTTTCGGGCTTCATCTATGCGCCCAAGCTTTTTAAAACGGGTGTATCTTGCGTCCATCGCTTTAATGGCCGCCCTGGCGTGGCCGGGGCTCTCAATTTCAGGAACAATACGAATATGCCTTTCGGTAGCGTATTTTAATATTTCAATAAAATCGGCTTTGCTATAATAGCCGCTGCCATAGGCGTTGCTGATATTCGGCCCAGAGCCTAATGCCGGTTGTAAACAGGCTTGATTAGTAAGCGTATGCCCGCGCTTGCTGCCAACAGAAGTTAACTCGGGCAATGCAGGTATTTCAAGCCGCCAGCCCTCATCGTCCGTCAGGTGAAAATGAAGCACGTTCATCTTATAAAGCGACATCACATCCAACAATTTCAGGATCTCCTTTTTCGACTGAAAATTGCGGGCCACATCCAGCATCAGCGCGCGATAACCAAACCTTGGCTTATCGTAAACAACAACATTTTTGATAGCGATGTTTTGCTGCCTATGCCGGTATGCCCCGGGAGGTATTAATGTTTTTAAGGATTGGATACCATAAAAAATACCTGCGCCGGTTGAGGCAGCTATACTAATTTGGTTATGATTTACGGTAAGCCGGTAAGCCTCCCCGGTAGGCATTGATTGATACTGCAATTTTATAAACTGCCCCTGCCCATTGACGGCAGTACCCTTAGTCAGCAGGCCCGCCAGAGTTTGCCGAAGGTAGCTTTCCTCGGTTTTAAAGCGCAAGGGCGATTGAATTTTTATGCCTCCCATGAGTATAAAATCACCTCCCGTTTGCTGGTACGACACCGGGCTGGGAAAAACCCTGGTCAGGCTGTCGGCAGGTATATCGGTAGTATTTTTATTTTGTGCAAAAATGGCTGCCGTTGTAGCGGTATCAACTTTGTCTAAAGGCGAGCGCATGTATTGCTGTGGCCTTACCGAAGGTTTAAATGATACCTTATCGATAATATAAGTTTGTTGGGGCGCATCATCATACACCAGGTAAAACCCCGCCGGTGCATCGGTAACATTCACCAACCACTCTGTTGATGTAAACTCCACAGCTAAGGTATCGCCGGACGCGACGCCCTTAAATTGCGGGGAAGGCGACAGGCAGAAAAAATCGCCGTTTAAATGCCGGATCTGCAAATTGCCACTAAACGAAGCCGGGATGATCTGCCGGGCAAAGTTGAAGTAAATTTTCCAACCCTTTACTGGGAGCTGACGGCTATTGGCAACCGTAAAAAACAGCGACGAGCGCGACTGGGGCTTGTTTTGGTAATTATTGGTGATGACGTTGAAGGTAATGCCAAGTCCGTCTGCTTTATTGTAGGGCATACCCTGCCCCGCTGCTGTACCGTAACCAAGGGAAAACAAGAGCGCTATTATAAAAATCCGGATCATGACTGTTTTAACTTAGATGCTGGCATATTAACGTTATTATGATTGAAAGCATATTTCAGGTAAAAAAAATCCCCGCCTAAAGCGGGGATTTAACTCAATCAACTAATCAAACTACTTATCCCACCAAACACGCGAGGTAAGCAAATCCCCTCCGGGCACAGCATTATGCGCCGCGTTATAGTTTGCAGTATTAGTACCCGCCTCGATAACCGGGTACGGAAACCGGCGCGGTATGGTGCCGTTAGTATTATTACCCGGGTAAACAACCGGCACCAAAACCGGGAAACCGGTTCTTCTCCAGTTGGCCCACGATTCGTAAAAATCAAGCATGGTGTTGGTTAACACCCAATATTGTGTGTTAATCATATTTAAACCGTTAGCTGCATTGTACGGGTTAGCCGTTAAATAAGCTTCGGCTGCCGCATCACTAATGGTTGCGGCGGCATCGTACTGGCTCAAATAGGTAATGGCTGCCTTTACCCCATCGTGGTAATGCTGTGCCGCGCTGCCCCCAATACCAAAACGTTGTGCTGCATCGGCTAATAACAGTTCAGATTCGGCATAAGTTAATACAAACGTAGGTCCGTTCCTTTTGATTAGTGCCGGACTTGGCGACGAATAATCGGTAAAGCCCGTAAAACTTGGATCGGAATAGATAGCCTGCCCTGCAATAGCGCTTAAATCCTTACCGTTCGGCATCCCCTTTTGTACCGCAGCACTCGAATTTGCTGCCGGGTTTTGATCTTTAGTGCCATCGGTAACGTATAAATTAGTTACAGCAACAGCGCTTAAACGTGGGTCGTTGGTGTTTTTAAGCTGATCGATAAAGGTTTTAGACCACCGGGTATAATAATTTTCCTGGCCGCCATCACCAAGTAAAATCTGGCTGTTCCGGTTCACGGTGTTACGACCGCCAGATGCATCACCCAATAGGTAAGCGTTATCCGCGTTGCTGGTCATGGTATTGCCAATGGCTTTTTGTACATAGGTTTGAGCCGTAGCCGGATCCACTTTACTCAAGCGCATAGCTATCCTCAATAATAAAGTATTGCCAAAACGTTTCCATTTGGCAATATCGCCGTTGTAATAACTATCGCCGGTTACCTTATCTGCCGCCGGGTCTAAATGGCTGGTGGCGTCACTTACCTCTTTAAGCAGGTCGGTATAAATATCTTGTTGCTTATCATACACCGGGAAGTACGTTTTCTCATAATATCCCAAACCGGCCTGCGAATACGGAACATCGCCATATAAATCTGTAATGCGCTCAAATATCAGCGCTTTCATAATCCGGGCAACCTGGTGGATATTGTTGTACCCCGCTTTGCCCGTAGTTGATTGAACCACATCAACTATCGGCCTTACCTGCTCAGGGTATGCACCATCTCCGCCGGTAGCCGTGGTGCCCGAAAAGCCCCAGTAAGCGGCGGTATAACCGGCATTTAAAATGTATTTATCGCCCGCCCAGTAGCTGATTACCGTAGACAAACCCTGCATCATGGTGGAGCAGTATATTAAGTTTGCCCGCCAAGTATCGTAACTAAAATCGGCACTACCCGAGTAACCCAATTGTGCGCTGGTTAGCAAATAATTAGGGTTAAAATTGGTTGGGTTGTATGTTGATGGGTCGGTATTGATCTTTTCGAAATCTTTCCGGCAACCTGTTGATAAAACCAGGCACGCGGATATGATTGCAGTATATTTAAATATATTTTTCATCTTGATTACGCTTAGTAGTTAAAATTGATTTATAATTTCACACTCAGGTTTAACCCAAAGGTTCGGCTTGGCGGCACACCGCCTAACTCCAAACCCTGTGCATTATAACTGTAATCCGATTCCGGGTCAATGTTATCTGTCTTCTTCATCAGGAAAAACAGGTTTCGCCCTACCAAGCTTAATGTAGCACCCTGTATCACGTTATTAAACATTTTAGCAGGGAAACTGTATCCAAGTGTGATTTGGCGGAATTTGATAAAACTGGCATTCTGCACAAACAAACTCGATACGTTGTTGGCCAGGGTGCTATAATAGGTTGAGGCATTGGTGCCCAGGGCATCGCGGTTAACCAGTGTAGCCTGGTGTAAACCCAATACATAAGCGTAATAATCTGTGGCCGAGAATATCTTACCGCCAATTTTAGTATCAATTAAAAACGACAGGCTAAAGTGCTTATAAGCAAACTCATTATTCCAGCCACCTACATATTTTGCATAAGCAGAGCCATAAGGTTTCAGGTCGCCTTGTACGGGGATGCCGTTGCCATCAACCACAACTTTACCGGCGGCATCGTACTTATAGTCAAAAGCCATTACCTGGAAAGCTGGTAAGCCCACTATATTTTGTGTAAAGCCATTGCCTGAGCGCGAGGTTGCGCCCGGTAACGAAGTTTGGCCTGCAGCTAATGCCACCACTTTATTATTGTTGATTGAACCGTTTAAAGTACTTGTCCAACGAAAATCGTTCATCTTTAATGGAATGCCCGATATTAAAGCTTCAATACCACGATTTTGCAGCTGACCGATATTTAAAACAGCGCCGCCATAGCCCGACGTAACAGAAGCCGGGGCATACACAATTTCGTCTTTGGAGTTTTTATTATACCAGGTTAAATCAATGCTCAACCGGTCTTTTAAAAAGCGCATCTCGGTACCAATTTCAAACTCGGTGGCGCTTGATGCTATTAAACTGCTATTTGGGATATTGGCATTGGCAATTACGCCGAGTTGCTTGCCATTTAAAGCGCCGTTAAAATTATAGGCTAACTGGGTTTGATAGGGATCGGTAGCCTGCCCAACCTGCGCAAAACCAGCGCGAAGCTTACCGAAGCTCAGCCAATCCTGCTGCGCCAGTTCCGAAAACACAAACGAACCGTTTACAGATGGATATAAACTATTTAAGGCGTTGGTGGTGCCCGGAGTGGCCAGGGATGAAAACCAGTCGTTACGGAGCGAACCGCTTAAATACAAATAGTTTTTGTAGCTCAACTCCAATGTACCGTATATGGATTCTACCTCGTTATCGCTTGGCGTATACTTCGGTGGCGATTGGATACTGGCGTTGGTTAGCACATACACAAACGGCACCGCAAAGTTGCTCCCATTCAGATCAAACTTCTCTGACTTTGTACGACGATAGCTGCCTCCAACATTCGGGGTGATAGTAAAATCGCTTACTTTAAAAGCTTTGCCTAATAAAACATCGGTGTTCAGATCAGAAAACTTGTTGGTTACTTCATTGATGGATCCCAAAGGGCGATAAGCCGTTCCGGTGGGCACAACTGAAGTATAGCGATCGTTATAAGAATCCCTACCGGCACGGCCCTGGATAAAGTAGCCGCTGTTAAAATTATAACGCAAGCTTACCGACGATATAAGGCGCTCGCGCCTGGTATTGTTAATAAACTTCTCGGCGGCAAACCAGGGGTTGGTTGCAAAAGCATTGCCAGAATAGCCATACTCGCTGCCATCGGCATTTACTGCCTTGCTTAAAGTTTTTACATCAACACTGGTAGGTAACAGGGTAACGTTGTAATTGGAGTTACCGGGACCATCACTTAAAAATGGCCTGTTATTGGCCTGTTCAAGAATATAATTGGTGCGGGCATCAACGGTTAAGTGTTTGCTGATATTGTAATTACCGTTGAGGTTAAACGACTGCCGGTTTAAGCCCGAGTTGGGTGTAATAGCGGTATTGGCCAAGTCACTGGCCGAAAAACGAACAGAACCGCCGTCAAAGCTTTTGTTGAAGGCCACCGTGTTAGTTGCCGTAACACCCGTACGATAAAAATTTTTGATGTTGTTGGATTGCGCGGTATAAGGACGGGCAACACCATCAAATTGTACCACACTTGATCCGTCTAACCTGGCGCCCCAGCTTGATTGCCCGGTTTGGAAAGCCGAGGTTCCGTCGGCGGGTTTTAAACCATTTGCTCCCTGGCCATACACGTATTGCCAATGTGTTGGATCAATCACCTGCTCCATCACGTAGTTGGAGTTAAGCTCTATACTGTTGCCCTTTCCGCTTTTGGTGGTGATCAGTATCACACCGGCCTTACCGCGCGACCCATATAAGGCCGAAGCGGCAGCACCTTTTAAAACCGAAATAGTTTCGATATCATCCGGATTGATGTTGCCAATGGCATCGCCCAGATCGGGCACATTATCATACTGGTTGCCCAAAGCGCTATTGGGTTTATTTTCCATCGGCATGCCATTAACTACATATAGCGGCTGGCTGCTCTGCGAGATACTGGAAATACCGCGAATAATGACGTTTGACGATGCACCCACCCCACCGGCTATCGAGTTGACATTTAAACCGGCAACTTTACCCACCAGCGAGTTCATCACGTTATTTTCGCGGGCCTGGGTTAACTCGTCACCTTTAATTTCGGTTACCGAATAGCCAAGGGCCTTTCGCTCTTTTTTTATACCCAAAGCGGTTACAACCACTTCGCCAAGTTGCTTAGAGTCTTCATCCAACAAAATATTGAGCTGAGCTGGGGTAGTTATGGTAACTTCTTTACGCTGATAACCAATAAAGGTAAACACCAGCACATCGCCAATATTGGCATTGATATTAAACTGGCCGTTGTTATTGGTTTGCCCCCCCTGCGTTGTACCCTTCAGCATAACACTCACGCCAGGTATGGGCTGCCCGCTGGCATCACGCACAATACCTGATATTTTTATGGGGATGCTATTTTGCTGTGCAACAGGCCCCAATGCAGGCATAGTGGCTATATTTTCTGCTACGCCTATATAGTTTCCTACCATTTTAAATTGTAATAACGTACAGTTTTGCAGCTGATCTAAAACTTGGGCGAGTGGTTTGTTTTTAATATGCAGGGTAAGAGCCGGTATGGTATTTAAAACCTGTTCATCATACACAAAGGTTACCTTTGCCTGCTGTTCAATTTTTTTAAAAACCTGTTTAACACTCAGCTTTACTACATCTAAGGTCATATCCTGTGCGCGGCTACTTTTTGCCATCAGGATGGAGGTACAACATATTTGTATGCCAATAATTATTGTAGAAATGCGCATGCATTTTCGGAGTATGGGCAATACTTTGCCGTAAAAATTTATCATATTTGTGTGGTTTAATATCTCGTTAAACTAAAGCCAGCTGTATATGGGTCTCAAGCATATATGCAGTGGCTGTCTCATTTCCGGGGGCATTAGTCGTGTTCCCGGTTTTTTTGCGCTTAGCTGCTAAGGCAAAATATCTTTACTTTATAATCACTGTACTGTCATTGGCCATTTGGTAGTTAAAATGTTTGGTAAAACTTAATATTTGCATAATGGTATCTAAATGCTGGTTATTCAGCTTGATAGATATCTTTTCGTTCAGCAATTTGCTGTCAGCTACGGTTATCCTTGTATTATATTCTTTCTCAAGTGCCTTAAACACATTACCCAAACTCTCCTGTTCAAACACAAAATTACTTTTACACCACTCGTTTATTTTAGGCTCATGTGTAATTTGCTTCACCATTTGGTTGGTTATATTGCTCAAAACAATTTGTTCGGCAGGCAACAGCATAATTGCCTTGTGGTTTATAGCGTTTGGCAGGGTTATACCAACCTTACCGCTTACAACGGTTACCTGGGTTTTACCTTCTTTTTGATAACTGCGCACATCAAATGATGTACCGAGTACAGTAATATTCAAATTTTTAGCTTTTACGATAAAAGGGTGGTCCTTTTGGTGTTTGATATCAAAAAACGCCCTTCCTTCAACCAACTCCACGGTACGGTTTTTCCCGCTGAATTTTTTAGGATACCTGAATACCGAACCCGCGTTGAGCCATACTTTGGAGCTATCCGGCAAAGTAAGGTGCATTACCCTGTTCAGCGGAACCAGGACAACCTGCCTGTCGGCCAAATATACCTGAGTATGATTTTGATAGGCAGACCATCCGAAAAAGGCCAGCGCCAATACAGCCGCCACAGAACCTATCCAAATGGCCATGCGTTTAATTAAGGCTGCGGGATTTTTTGCGGATTGTTGTTGTTCTGGTTTTACAAATAATTGTTGATTTAAGTTATCAAACATCCGTTGCTTTACATCGGCCTCTGTTTCAGCTTTTTTTAGCTCAACCATCTCGTCTGTGCCCGAGTACGCAGTACTATACCATTGGTCAAGCAGCTGCTTCTCTTCGGGAGTGGCAGTACCTTCCAGGTATTTTTGCGCTATAATGCGCAGTTCATTTTTGTCCATCTTGACTTGTATAACCCCTTTTATGGTATAGAGTAAAACCAGGGAAGAATACCCTTAGTCAAAAACAAAAATATTTGATGATAAATGGAAGAAGCCCTTTTAAGGTTATCGTTAAAAGGCTTAACGTTTTAATAGGAAGAGTATCGTAATCAGGAAAAAATCATGAGAGGTATTACCCATATTAGTGCGGATAATGCGCAAGGCTTTAGTTAAGTGCGCCTCCGCCGTTTTCTGCGACATATTTAATTGCTCGGCAACATCGGCCAGCGCCTGGTCCTGCAATTTATTATATTGAAATACCAGGCGGCATTTTTCGGGCAATTTATTAGATAAGCCCGCAATCATTTCCAACAATATCTTATTATCTACATCCAATTCGGTTATGGCCGAGGCATTGATCTGGGCAAGGCTATTCTCTTTTATTTTAAATTTTTTCTCTTTCGATAGGTGCCGGTATACCGCGTAACGCGTCATGGCAGCCAGGTATTGATTGATGTTTTGAATATTCAGCGAATCCTTCTTCTTCCACAAAGTCAAAAAAACTTCCTGTACAATCTCTTCAGCTGCATCGGTATCCCTCAATAATTTATGGGCTATATAATAAAGCTTATCCCAGTAATGGTTATAGATATGGGTGAATGCCTGCTCATCTCCTTTTTGAAGAAGTTGTGTTAACTCGTCATCACAAAGTAAATGAATAGTGTTCACTCCAGTTATATTATTTAAAACGAATTTAACATAAAATTATTAATAACAAACAGGGATATAGTAACCTGGCTATTAAATAATGGTGATAGATAAAAATATCGCCTAAAACGATTATGATGAGAAAGTTTTGCTATCTATTGCTATACTATATGGGCAATGTACTGAACAAAAGCTGATTACTAACCACTAAAGTTAAACATGCTTGGATTATGAATAAAAAACACTACCCTACTCAGCTTTTTTTAACTTTCTTGAAATTTTTCAATATTTCTGCTAACTTTATCGTAAACACGCAGCAAAAAAAACAATTTTGATTAATTTCATTCTAAATAATACAGAAATTACTACAAGCATGCCACCGGGTATGCTATTGCTCGACTATATCCGCTATGAGCGAAACCTGAAAGGCACTAAAATTGGCTGTCGCGAGGGAGATTGTGGGGCTTGTACAGTTTTAATTGGCAATCTTAAAAACGATCAGCTTACCTATGCCTCAGCTACATCCTGCTTAACGGCATTAGGCAATATCCAGCACAAACATGTGGTTACCGTTGAAGGTGTTAATATGGATAACCTGAACCCGATACAACAGGCCATGTGCGATGAAGCTGGCACGCAGTGCGGTTTCTGCACCCCTGGGTTTATTGTATCCATGGCCGGCTTTTGTTTAAACCATCAGCAGCCCACTTATAAAAACGCCATTGCAGCTGTTGATGGTAATATTTGCCGCTGCACGGGATATAAATCCATCGAAAGGGCTTTAACACATATTACCGCGATGATGCAGGAAAGGGATAAGCAGGACCCAATATCATTTGTTACGTCCAAAGCCATCCTGCCCGCTTATTTTACGGGTATCAAAGAGAGGCTGAAATTACTTGCATCGCAACCTAACGGGCACGCCGGCAAACAAGGGAGCCGCTTCGTTGGCGGTGGAACCGACCTATACGTGCAGCAGCATGATCAAATGGTTTATGCCGATATTAACTTTCTAACAAATAATCAATCCTTAAAAGGCATCGTTCAACAAGGCGATCAATGCATTATAGGCGGCGCGGCAACAGTGAGCGACCTGATTGCCTCTCCCTTGATACAACAATATTTCCCCAAGATCAGCGAATTTGCCAAAATGGTGTCATCTACCCCCATCCGCAATATCGCAACGCTGGCGGGTAATTTTGTAAACGGCTCGCCTATTGGCGATTTTTCGATATTCTTTTTGGCGCTAAACGCCATCCTTACCTTAACTAATAGCGAGCATAGCCGCGAAGTACCCTTGGATCAGTTTTACAAAGGTTATAAAACCCTTGATAAACAAAGCGACGAATATGTATCTGCGTTCCGGTTTAAACTGCCCGATCAAAATACCCAGTTCAATTTCGAAAAAGTAAGTAAACGTACGCATCTGGATATCGCCAGCGTCAATTCGGCCCTACAGTTGGTAATGGATGGTAACATCATTACCTATGCCCGCTTATCCGCCGGAGGCGTGGCTCCCTTCCCCCTTTTATTAGCTAAAACATCAGCTTTTTTAACCGGGAAAGAGTTAACCGAAGAACTGGTAAGCGATGCCGCAGAACTATTACAAACCGAGATAGCGCCCATCAGCGATGCACGCGGCACAGAGGAATACAAACGGTTATTGCTATCGCAACTGATTAAAGCCCATTTTATTAAATTATTCCCTTTGCTGGAAGTTGATCAATTACTGGCCTAATTATAAGTAATGGACCCGGCCAACCGAAAAAAAACAGGGATGACGTTCGGAACTTCGTGATCTACTCTAACGCACAGAAAAAAGTGCGCAAAGGCCCCGACTGCACGCCGGGCCGGGAGTTGGCCTGCGGGCGGAAGGATCGGGCAGTCTTGACTTTTTGGTTCTTTTTTGTCAAGAAAAAAGAACAAAGCCCTTCCCGCGGCGATTGAGCGGGCCGATGCTGTAAATCAAGAATACTGATTATCGTAGCAAAAAACATTGACAATCAATAACTTAAGAAGACGTTATTATAATTTTCAAGAGATTCAAGATGAAGAATATAGATTCCAGGACACACACGCGGGGCGAATCCATTTATTTAGATGATATACCATTAATTCAAGGCACCTTATTTGGAGCTTCGTTCGGTTCGCCGGTTGCAAACGGGGTGATCAAAAAGCTGGATCTTTCCGAAGCGGAAAAAGCTCCCGGCGTAGTAAAGATACTAACCTATAAAGATATTACCGGCGCAAACCAGATAGGCGGAATTGTACCCGATGAACCTTTACTGGCCGATCATCATGTTGATTTTTGCGGGATGCCCATCGCTTTTGTAGTGGCCGAAAGTACCGAAGCCGCACACGCGGCGGTGAAGAAGATCAAGGTTGAGATTGATCCGCTGCCCGTAATTACCGATCCGCGCGAAGCGCAAGCCCTGGGGCAATTGATCGTTCCGCCACGTACACACAGGCTGGGTGATACTCAAAGTGCCTGGCAACACTGCCAATATATTTTTGATGGCGTAGCCGAAACCAACGGGCAGGAACATCTGTATATCGAAACCCAGGGCGCTTATGCCATCCCACAGGAAAACAACGCGTTAAAAATCTACTCGTCAACACAGAGCCCGCGTGCCACGCAACAGGCCTCGTGTAAGGTATTGGGCCTGCCAATGCACCAGGTAGAGGTTGATGTGATTCGCCTCGGCGGAGGTTTTGGCGGCAAAGAAGATCAGGCCAATGCCTGGGCCGCCTTATGCGCGCTGGCGGCGCACCTACTGAAAAAGCCGGTGAAGTATGCTTTGGACCGGATGGAAGATATGGCCATGACGGGCAAAAGGCACCCCTATTCATCCGACTTTAAGATTGGCTTAGACAAGGATTTCAAGATACTGGCCTACGAGGTTACCTTTTATCAAAATGCCGGCGCGGCGGCCGATCTGTCGCCAGCGGTACTTGAGCGCACCTTATTCCATTGCACCAATACTTACTTTATACCCAACGTACAGGCCGTAGCGTACAGCTGCAAAACAAACCTGCCGCCCAATACGGCCTTTCGCGGTTTCGGTGGCCCGCAGGGGATGTTTGTAATAGAGGCTGCCATTGTAAAAGCAGCCGAAAACCTGGGTGTTGATGCATCGGTTATCCAGCAAATCAACCTCAATAAAACCGGCGACGAATTTCCTTATGGGCAATTGGCCGTAAGTGAAGCCCGCGCCTGCTGGGATAAGGCGGAGAGCAAATTTGATATCAGCCGTATCAAAGTAGAAACCGAAGATTTCAATAAAAACAACCGCCTTTATAAAAAAGGCCTTGCCATGATGCCCATCTGCTTTGGCATATCGTTCACCAATACCATGATGAACCAGGGCCGGGCGCTGGTTCACGTTTATACCGATGGCAGCGTAAGCGTAAGCACCGGCGCTGTAGAGATGGGGCAAGGGGTAAATACCAAAATGCTGCAAGTGGCGGCCTTTGTTTTTGGTATTGATAGCGATAAGGTAAAGCTGCAATCAACCAGTACCAGCCGGGTAGCCAACACTTCGCCGTCCGCAGCAAGCGCCACCGCCGATTTAAACGGAAAAGCTGTTTTTATGGCGTGCAGCCAGATTGCCGACCGCTTAAAACAGGTTATTGCTGAAGAAATGCATGTGGCTGCAGAGAGCGTTACCCTGAAGGACAATCACGTTTATATCAATAACGAAAAACAGGATTACACCTGGGAGCGCTTAATTATGGCGGCATTTTTTAAACGCGTCAGCCTGTCGGAACATGCGCATTATGCCACCCCCGAGATCCATTATGACAAGCTTAAAGAGAAAGGGCACCCTTTTGCATATCACGTTTATGGCACAGCTATCACGCAGGTAAGCATAGACTGCCTGCGCGGAACTTATGAGATTGACGCCGTTAAGGTGGTACACGATTTTGGCGTAAGCATGAACCCGCTGATTGACCGCGGGCAAATTGAGGGTGGAATTGTTCAGGGTATTGGCTGGATGACGATGGAAGAGCTAATTTATGATAAAAACGGCAAGCTCAAATCCAACGCCTTATCAACTTATAAAGTGCCTGATATTTATTCGGTGCCCAAGGTATTGGATATCGATTTTTTAGACAGCAGTTACGATAACTTAGCCATCTTCCGCTCCAAGGCCGTTGGCGAGCCGCCTTTAATGTACGGTATAGGCGCCTATTTTGCATTGCGCAATGCCATCAAGGCGTTTAACCCGTCGGCCCATATCCCCCTTTCGGCCCCGATGACGCCCGAGAAAACTTTGATGGCCTTATACTCCAAACCGCTAAAACCAGACCAGGAAAAGAATGAGGAAACAACAAGCAGTTTGGAAGTTAATCAGCAATAGCCTGTCGCTGAATATTCCGGTGATGCTGTTGTATGTTTTGCAGAGTAGTGGCAGCAGTCCGGGACGGCAGGGTTTTGCCATGGCAGTAAATAAGCAGGGCGCGATGGAAGGCTCCATAGGTGGCGGCGTTATGGAGCACAAATTTGTAGAGCTGGCAAAAGAGCAATTGCGCCGTGACGAGTATACGGTTACCTTAAAGCAGCAGTTTCACGATAAAAAGGCGGCCAAAAATCAAAGCGGGATGATCTGCTCCGGCGAGCAAACCATTTTGATCTATACAGTTAAGCCTGATGAAAAAGCTGATATCGACCGGTTGATCAACAGCTTGGATCATGATCAAAACGGGTTATTAAGGCTATCGCCAAAAGGGATCGAATTTAGCGATATAACGACAGATCAGGATTTTGTTTTCAGGCTAAAAACTGAAACCGACTGGCTGTATGAAGAAAAAACCGGGTATAAAAATCACCTGTATATTATAGGTGGGGGGCACTGCTCGCTGGCACTTTCAAGGCTGATGAACACCATGGATTTTTATATCCGCATTTACGATAACCGGCCCGAACTTAATACGCTGGCGGATAACGATTATGTGCAGGAGAAGCATTTGATTAACGATTACAGCGAGTTAAAAGATCTGGTCTGTTCGGGCAAAAGCCATTATGTGGTGATCATGACGTTTGGCTACCGTACCGACGACGCAGCATTGAGGGCCTTATTAGGTAAGGAATTTAAGTATGTGGGCCTGTTGGGCAGCAAAACCAAGATCGGCGAAATGTTTAACTCGTACATTTCATCAGGGTTGGCAACTGCAGAGCATTTAAACAAAATCCACTCGCCGGTAGGCATCCAGATCAAGAGCCAGACGCCGGAAGAGATAGCGGTAAGCATTGCAGCCGAGATTATTAAGGTAAAAAACCAACATTTAAATTGATTTTATTTATATTGAGAATTATTTAAAAACATGCACTTAACACCCAGGGAATCGGAAAAACTTTTATTATTTCTGGCCGGTGAATTAGCCGAAAAGCGGCGGGCACGCGGGTTAAAATTAAACTACCCGGAAGCCATCGCCCTCATCAGCAGTCACCTGCAGGAAGCCGCCCGCGACGGCAAATCGGTAGCCGAATTGATGCAATACGGCGCCACAATTTTAACCCGCGACGATGTGATGGAAGGCATCGCCGAAATGATCCACGAGATCCAGATCGAAGCCACGTTTCCGGATGGGACGAAGTTGGTGACGGTGCACGATCCGATAAGGTAAAAGCCTTATTAGGGACGCAGTTTTCCTACGCTAACCGGGAAAGCGTAATTGGGAGGCACCTTATATGTTTGTTTTATAAAAAACATCAATTTTGATGATAAGGAGGTTCGCACCTACGGAGCCAGGAATAACAAATAGGGTCTTTTCTATAAACAGGATACTCCTCCGGAGTAAAGAAGAAAATGGAGTTTAGACGAATTATGACGACAAGTAGCTCGGGAGGTGCATAATCAGACAAGATCAACATACGTGATTATTAGGGACGCATAGCTTTTTTTCCGAACTACCCGAAAAAGCGTAATGAGGAGGCTCCTACGGAGCCTGGAATAATAAATACGGGCTGCTATAAACAGGCTACTCCTCCGGAGTTAAATACAAAATTGAGTTTAGAGTTAGGACATTAGCAAAGCTCCGGTAGGAGCTCCCTGTTTATAGAACATCAAAATAAAAGGAGTTGGCTCCGTAGGTGTCCCCTCTCTACAACATTAAATAATAGATTACGCATTATGGCGAACACGTTTTCTCAAATATATCTACAATTTGTTTTTGCGGTTAAGCACCGCGAAAATCTGGTTGCTAAACAATACAAGTTTGCTATAAACAGGGTACTCCTACTGTTAAGTCAACAGTACTTAGTCTTGAGTCAAAATTCGGAATTCCTGGTTAAGTATTAATGACTTTGACTAAACCATAACCGACATTTTATGGTTGACACGAAACTACGGAGTAAAATAAAATCGAGTTACATAATTTACGACAATAATACTCTTTGGAGTAAAAAAGTATTGAGGAATAGATAAATTACTGCAACAAGAAAGCTCCGGTAGGAGCTCCCTGTTTATAGAAACATCAAAATAAAAGGGGTTGGCTCCGTAGGTGCCCCCTCTCTACAACATTAAATAATAGATTACGCATTATGGCGAACACGTTTTCTCAAATATATCTACAATTTGTTTTTGCGGTTAAGAACCGTGAAAATCTGATTGCTAAACAATACAAGGAGGAACTGCATAAATACATTACTGGTTTGGTTACAAATCGTAAAGCGAAATTGTTGGCGGTTAATTGCATGCCAGATCATTTACATTTATTTGTTGGATTTAAACCGGTAATATCAATTTCTGACTTTGTAAAAGAGATTAAAGTTGAAAGTAATGAATTTATCAATGACAAAAAATGGGTTAAAGGTAAATTTGGTTGGCAAGAAGGTTATGGTGTTTTCTCCTACTCCCATTCTCAAATTGATAACGTCGTTCAGTATGTGATGAATCAAGAAATCCATCATCAAAAGAAAACATTCAGACAGGAATATACCGCGATGTTGCAAAAGTTTGAAATACAATACGATGAAAAATATTCATTTGAGTTTATAGATCTCTAAACATTACTTATGATACCAGGAGAATACATTTTAAAAAACGAACCTATTGAATGCAACGTTGGCCGCGAAACCATCAGTATTGTGGTAACCAATACCGGCGACAGGCCAGTACAGGTAGGCTCGCACTATCATTTTTTTGAGGCCAACAAACAATTGGAGATGGACCGCGAAAAAGCCTTTGGCATGCGGTTAAATATTGCTGCGGGTACAGCGGTAAGGTTTGAGCCCGGCGAAGAAAAGGAAGTAACATTGGTGACTTTTGGCGGCAGGCGGCATATTTACGGCTTCAATAACCTGGTTAACGGTGATACCACATCTGCCGGGGTAAAAGCCAAAGCGATGGAAAAAATTTCGGCACTCAACTTTAAACATAAACCAGCATGAGCCTGAGCATCAACCGCATCAAATACGCTAATATGTTTGGCCCTACCACCGGCGATAAGGTTCGCCTGGGTGATACGGATCTCATTATCGAAATAGAGAAAGACTATACCGTTTACGGCGACGAAGGCAAATTTGGCGGAGGCAAAACCATCCGGGATGGCATGGCGCAGTCGGCTACCCATGTGCGTTCGGCAAATGTGCTCGATTTTGTGATCACCAGCGTGATGATTATCGACCATTGGGGGATTGTAAAGGCTGATATCGGCATCAAAGACGGGAAAATAGTGGGCATCGGTAAGGCAGGCAATCCGGATACGATGGACGGTGTTACCCCTAACATGATCATCGGCGCGGCTACCGAGGTGCATGGCGGCGCAGGCATGATAGCCACCGCAGGCGGCATTGATACCCATATCCATTTTATTTGTCCGCAGCAAATCGATCACGCCCTATATAGTGGCGTAACTACCATGATAGGCGGCGGCACCGGCCCTGCTGACGGCACCAACGCCACCACCGTTACACCGGGAGCCTGGAATATCGAAAAAATGCTCCAGTCTGCCGAGGCCTTCCCCATGAACCTCGGTTTCTTTGGCAAAGGCAATTGCGCCGAACTGGCCCCGCTGGAAGAGCAGATAGCAGCCGGAGCCTTAGGATTAAAAATTCATGAGGACTGGGGCTCCACTCCTGCCGTTATCGACGCATCGTTACAGGTGGCCGACAAGTATGATGTGCAGGTGGCCATCCATACCGATACTTTAAATGAGGCCGGTTTTCTGGAAGATACCATGAACGCTATCAATGGCCGGGTGATCCACACCTTCCATACCGAGGGCGCTGGCGGCGGGCATGCGCCGGATATTATTAAAGCGGCCATGTATCCCAATATCCTGCCCTCATCCACCAACCCTACGCGGCCATATACGGTTAACACCATCGACGAGCACCTGGATATGCTGATGGTATGCCACCATCTGGATAAATCGGTGCCCGAGGATGTGGCTTTCGCCGATTCGCGGATCAGGCCCGAGACTATCGCCGCCGAGGATATTTTGCATGATATGGGCGTATTCAGTATGATGAGCTCCGACTCGCAGGCTATGGGCCGTGTGGGCGAGGTAGTAACCCGTACCTGGCAAACGGCAGATAAAATGAAGAAGCAACGGGGCTTTTTAGCAGAAGATGAAGCAAACAACAACGATAATTATCGCGTAAAGCGCTACATTTCCAAATACACTATTAACCCGGCCATATCACATGGCATATCGGCTTATGTGGGTTCGCTGGAAGCCGGTAAACTGGCCGACCTGGTACTCTGGAAACCGGCGCTGTTTGGTGCCAAGCCCGAAATGATTATTAAAGGAGGCATGATCATCGCCGCCAAAATGGGCGACCCTAATGCTTCTATCCCAACGCCGCAACCGGTGGTTTACCGCCACATGTTTGGCGCTTACGGCAAGGCGCTGTTTAAAACCTGTGCCACTTTTGTTTCGCAGCTTTCGCTGGATAAGAATGTGGTACAGGGTTATGGTTTGGAGAAGATGTTATTGCCGGTTAAAAACTGCCGTAACATTAGCAAGAAGGACCTGATCCATAACGACGGCACACCGCAGATTGACGTAAATCCGGAAAACTACGAAGTAAAGGTTGACGGCGAACATATTACCTGCCAGCCGGTTTCGGTATTACCACTGGCGCAACGGTATTTTCTGTTTTAGTGATTTGATATGCTTGTTAAAGAGAAAATTGGCAACCTCAGTACCATCGATACCGGCAATAAAACCATCGACTGGCTCAACCTGGAATGGTATGAGACCGGCAAGCGCATTATGCACAAGCGCAGCCAATCGGGTGTTGAGGTGATCATGAAATTTTTGAATGAGAACCAGAATTTAACGCAGGGCGATGTGCTTTACCAGGATTCAGAGTCGGTAATCGCCATTAACATTCAGCCTTGCGAGGTATTGATCATCCGTCCCCAAAACATGTACCAGATGGCCTGCATCTGTTATGAGATAGGCAATAAGCACCTGCCCCTATTTTATGAGGATGAGGAAGTGCTGGTAGCATACGATGCGCCTTTGTTCCGGTTAATCGCGTCATCGGGTTACCAGGTAGAAAAGGGAGAACGCAAGCTCATCAGTCCCTTAAAAACCACCGTAGCGGCACACGGCCATAGCGGCAATGGCGAAACCCTGTTCTCTAAAATTATGCGGCTTACAAACCCACAGGAATGAGCGCCGAATTACTCCACTTGCTACAACTGGCCGACCCGACCTTACCCATCGGCGGATTTTCGCATTCGTCGGGCCTGGAAACTTATGTACAGGCAGGCATAGTAAATGATGCCGCTTCGGCAAAAAGCTTTGTAGTAGAAATGCTTACCCAAAACCTGCAATATACCGATGCGGCTTTAATGTCCTTAGCTTACAACGCTGCTATAAACAACGATATAGAGCAACTTCTACTGTTGGATGCGGAATGCACGGCTGTAAAACTGCCCCAGGAAATGCGGCAGGCCAGCCAGAAACTGGGTACGCGCCTGTTAAAAATATTTCAGCCTTTTTGCGGGAGCGGGATGATTAACCAATACAAAACCGCTATTGATACCAAACAGACCAATGGCAACTACTGCATCAGCTTCGGCCTGATAGCAGCAACATTACAGATCCCGAAACAGGAAGCCTTAACCGGCTTTTATTATAACGCGGCCATGGGCATGATCACCAATTGTGTCAAATTGATCCCCTTGGGCCAGCAAGACGGGCAGCAGCTGTTATTCGCCATCAAGCCCTTACTAACCAGCTTAACAGCGCTATCCATGCATCCCGACAGGGATTTAATTGGCCTTTGCTGCCCAGGTTTTGATGTACGGTGCATGCAACACGAGGACTTGTACTCAAGGCTATACATGAGTTAGAGGCCCCCCGGCCCCCTGAAGGGGGAGGAATTATTGATGAGATAAATACTGCAAGATAAAATGACATGATAAACGAAAACAACTATACAAATCAAACCCACCTTTCAGGGAGCTTGATTTGTAATAAAATAAACATTGCTAATAGAATGCTATGATAAACGAACATAACTATACAGATAAAGCTCCCCCTTCAGGGGGCGGGGGGGGCTCGGGTCGCTCCTACATCAAAATAGGTGTGGCAGGCCCCGTAGGATCTGGCAAAACGGCTTTAATAGAAAGGCTATCGCGCCGCATGGCTGGCGATTATAGCCTGGCGGTAATTACCAATGATATTTATACCAAAGAAGATGCGGAGTTTTTAACCCAAAACAGCTTGCTTGCCCCCGAACGCATCATTGGCGTGGAAACGGGAGGCTGCCCGCATACGGCTATCCGCGAAGATGCCAGCATGAATTTGGAAGCAGTTGACGAGATGGCGGCGAGGATTCCGGATGTGCAGATCATTTTTATTGAAAGCGGCGGCGATAATTTATCGGCTACCTTTAGCCCCGACCTGGCCGATATTACCATTTTTGTGATTGATGTGGCCGAGGGCGATAAAATACCCCGCAAGGGTGGCCCAGGCATTACACGAAGCGATTTACTGGTGATCAATAAAATTGACCTGGCCCCGTATGTGAATGCCGACCTGAAGGTAATGGAGCGCGATGCCCGCTTAATGCGCAAGGGTGCCCCCTTTGTATTCACGAATTTAATGAGCCTGGAAGGTTTGGATACCGTAATAGGCTGGATACAAAAATATGGCTTGCTTGAAGAAAATGCCGAACCTGCTTTGTGGAGATGATTGCCAACCTGCATATAGAAACCAAATTGCGCGATGGTATTACCTACCTCAAAAAAGTGTATTATACCCCTCCGTTTAAAATAGCCGACATCCGCGAGGATAAAAAAAGCCCCACCTTGCAACTGATGCTCATGAGCTCGTCGCCGGGAGTACTGGATGGCGACGAATACCGGATGCGGGTTGAACTGGACGCGGGTTGCTCTCTCCGGCTGTCAACCCAATCCTATCAACGCCTGTTCAGCATGAAGGGAAATGCCTCGCAGCAGCTGGAAATTGTAATGGATCAGGGATCGTCGTTTTGTTACCTGCCCCATCCCACTGTTCCGCATGAAAGCTCAGACTTTGTATCCAAAAACAAAATATTTCTTTCGGATGATTGCAGCCTGATATGGGGCGAGGTATTAACCTGCGGCAGAAAAATGAACGGCGAAGTTTTTCTGTTTTCAAAGTACCATAACCTGACGGAGATCTACCTGCACGGCAAGCTCATCATCAAAGAAAACCTGATGATCAAGCCTGCGCAAATCAATATCAATGCCATTGGTCAGTTAGAAAACTATACCCACCAGGCCAGCTTAATTTACCTGGATGGGGGCGCTGATGTTAAAGCCTTAAAACAAAGCGTAAATGAATTTTTAAGTACCCAAACTAACCTAACTTATGCAGTAACTACAACGCCTAAAAACGGATTTTTGGTTAGAATATTGGGTTATCAAGGCGAGCAGTTACATCATTGCCTCCATAAAATTGCAGAAATAAAAACTTCAACAAAAGCAACATTAAAGGCTTATGCACAGTGAATTAAGCTTACTGATATTTAGTGCTATAACTATTAGTTGCCTGCATACCTTTAGCGGGCCCGATCATTATCTCCCCTTTGTCGCGCTGTCAAAATCAAGAGGTTGGTCGGTTGGCCGCACCGTGTTATGGACTATGGTTTGCGGCATAGGCCACGTAGGGAGCTCGGTAATTTTAGGCCTGGTTGGCATTGCCGTAGGCTGGTCCCTATCCCGCCTAAGCTGGCTCGAAAATATCCGTGGCGGTTACGCTGCATGGGCCTTACTTTTATTTGGATTAGGTTATACCATCTGGGGTTTTTACCATGCCAAACTCAATCGCCCGCACAAACATTTTGATATGAATGATGATGGTTCCATGTATGTATTTGAGCACAAAAACGGCGAAACGGTATCACCCAAAGATCGATACCCGGTTACACCCTGGGTCATGTTTTTCATCTTCGCGATGGGTCCAAGCGAACCCATGATCCCGCTGCTCTCCTATCCGGCAGCAAAAAATTCGGTATTCGCTATCACGGCGTTGGTTATAGCCTACGTCATCGCCACGGTTTTAACTATGGTAGCTATGGTTGTTTTAAGCCTGTATGGTATCTCGTATTTTAAAACAAGCAAAATTGAACGTTATGTACATGCCCTGGGGGGACTCACCATTTTGATATGCGGCTGCGGAATGGTATTTTTAGGATGGTAAAATTTAGCTTAACTGCACATAATTATTCCAAATACTTTGAAACTCTTCTGCAGAAATCTCACCTCCAACAAATTCTGGATTTTGGTTAATTTCTTCCACTGATAAAAATTCCTGATCGGATAATTCGATATCGCCCGTTTGCATATTTTTCGAAACAATTTCCACAGTCCCATTTTTATAGATCATTAGTTTTCTGGTTTCAAAACCATCTTCCCCGATTTCATGATACCACCAATCGGGCTCATCTTCAAAATTGTGAATCCATTGTACCTTGATATATTTCATAAGCTACCCTGCTTAATTAAATGTTATTAGTTTAAACAGAATCCTGCTCCCTCACAACCGTACCAGTAATATAACCAAACGGCTCATCAGTCGCAATAAAAATCTCATTCGTATTATCTAACCCAAACGGTTCCATGTTATAGGGGATATGGTGCTTGTTCGGCATAACCAAACTGATCTCTTCAACTTCAGGGTAAACCTGCAAAACCGCTTCCCCCATAGCATACAGCGTTTGCTGTACCGAAAGGCTTTTATGAAAAGCGAAAGTTTTTAAAAGCGTGTTGCGGATCTGCTCAAAGATGGCGGTAAAGTCGATATTTACAGAGTTATAGGTCCAGGTCGCCTCGCATTTGGTGGCGAGTATCCTGTCGGTAGTTTCTTTCAATATCGTATAAGGCTCCTGGATATATCCTGTAAAGGCCGAATCAGTGGTTTTCAGTATCAACAGATCCTTGATACCCGCGGTAATAGTCACGCTATCCTTATCCTGAACAATGGTGGTTGTATGTTTCTCGTTCCCGCTGCTTACGTAGGCATGCGGGTGAACGGTGCCATCAAATGCCATACGGGCGTACAAATGTTCTTCAATACCGATATTAACTTTAGATACCTGCGGATTATTACTTAAAAAAAAGTTGGATAAATACAGGCCAAAATCCTCAATCCCTTTATTAAAATGCTCCCTGGCTAAAATGTAAACGGTATTTTTCTGAGTATCTGTAGCTAAAATTTTGGAGTTATCGCCCATCGTATGCGCGGTTTCAAAATCGCCTTCCAGGGCCGAGCTTACCGAAATCTGCCTGAATTCGTGGTGATCGGCGTGGCGGATAATTTTAGATAAGTTTACCGCCCTTTTTCCGTAGGCGTTTTTTCCTAATTTGATATTCATTGCAATTAGTTTTGATTATTGTTAAAAGATTCCCAATTTAGAAAATTCTAAACTATTTTTGCAGTAAAACACATAATTTAAAACCTTTTTTACAGAAAATGAGCTTATTCGCAATCAAATCTACAAACATCATACTGCCTGATGGTATAGCTAAAGGGCTGATTTTGATTGAGAATGGACTCATCATTGACGTACTCCCTTTCAACGCCATAGTTAACTGCACGGTAGAAGACGTTGGCGATAAAATAGTAATGGCCGGCGTGGTCGATCCGCACATCCACATCAACGAACCCGGCCGCACCGACTGGGAAGGATTTAATACCGCCACCAAAGCGGCCATTGCCGGAGGTTTGACTACCCTGGTAGACATGCCGCTCAACTCGGCACCGGTTACCACCAGCGTATCGGCCTTTAAAGCAAAATTGGCCGCCACTAAAGGGCAGCTACATACCAACTGCGGTTTCTGGGGAGGCGTAGTGCCCGGCAATACCAACGAAATAGAACCACTGATTAAAATGGGTGTATTGGGTTTCAAAGCTTTTTTAACCCATTCGGGGATAGATGATTTTCCGAACGCTACCGAGGCCGACCTCCGTAAGGCTATGCCCATCATCGCCAAATATAATTTACCACTCCTGGTTCATTGCGAGTTAACGGATGATTTTAAGGTAAAGGATCAGGATCCCGTATCCTACGCCCACTACCTGGCATCCCGCCCAAAATACTGGGAAGACCAGGCTATCAGCTTAATGATTGCCCTGTGTGAAGAATATCGCTGCCGGGTACATATCGTACACTTATCGTCAGCTAACTCCATCGATCAGATCGCGCAAGCCAAACAAAAAGGTTTACCGCTCACCGTTGAAACCGGCCAGCATTACCTCTATTTTAATGCCGAAGATATTCAGAACGGGCAAACTCAATTTAAGTGCGCGCCGCCCATCCGCGAGCAAGCCAATAACAATTTACTTTGGGAGGCGCTAAAAAGCGGCATCATCGACTTTGTAGCTACCGACCATTCTCCGGCCCCGCCCGACTTAAAACAACTACAGAGCGGCGATTTCACCAAAGCCTGGGGAGGCATATCGTCCCTCCAATTTGCCCTGC
Source organism: Mucilaginibacter paludis DSM 18603 (assembly GCF_000166195.2). Classification (NCBI taxonomy): domain Bacteria; kingdom Pseudomonadati; phylum Bacteroidota; class Sphingobacteriia; order Sphingobacteriales; family Sphingobacteriaceae; genus Mucilaginibacter; species Mucilaginibacter paludis. The sequence continues at coordinate 7,468,491 of NZ_CM001403.1, read as the reverse complement.
CGGTATTATGGACGGCAGCCAAAGCGCGAAACTGCACCGTTACCGACATGGCCAAATGGCTTGCTAAAGAACCAGCAAAATTAATTGGCAAAAGCGGAACCAAAGGTAAAATAGCCAAAGGTTATGATGCCGACCTGATTGTATGGGATGCTGAAGAAACCTTTATATTAACCGAAGCCATGATACAGCACAAACACAAAGTAAGCCCTTATTTGGGCCAGCAACTATACGGCAAGATAGAACAAACGTATATTGCGGGCACTCTTGTTTTTAATGGCGGCAATTTTATTGCACTTAACCAGGGTAAGGTAATTTTAGGCAATGGATAATTATTTGAAAAGAGCGGATCAAGTTTTTGCCAGGATAAACCAGTTAGCGGCTATCAGTGAGCATGAACAAGGTATCACCCGGACATTTGGCACCGAAGCTTTTTTGCAGGGAAGCAGGCAGGTATTTTTATGGATGCAGCAAGCTGGCCTGGACACCCGCATTGATAACATCGGTAACGTACGCGGACGCATCATAAGCTCAAACCCCGATGCTAAAACCTTCGTTATCGCATCACATATCGATACGGTTGTTAACGCCGGTAAGTTTGATGGGCCTTTAGGTGTTTTGATGGGCCTTGATCTGTTGGAGCAATTGGTAGAAAACAGAGTTAGCCTACCTTTCCATATCGAGCTGATCGCTTTCAGCGACGAAGAAGGCGTGCGCTTCCATACCACCTATTTGGGCAGTAAAGTGGTTACCGGCGCTTTTGATACCAGCTTACTCAACAAAACAGACCACGCAGGCAATACCTTAAGTTCGGTAATTACCGGCATGGGGGGAGCTATTAATTTATTAAGCCATGATGCCATAGCGCCGCAAAATTGGCTGGGCTATTACGAGATCCATATTGAGCAGGGGCCGGTGCTGTATGAGCGCAATATCCCGGTAGCCATAGTTACCGCCATAGCCGGGCAAAAGCGGGTTGAAATAACCTTTACCGGAATGGCCGGGCATGCCGGAACAGTACCGATGGATATGCGCAAAGATGCGCTATGTGCAGCGGCCGAATTTGTGCTGATGGTGCAGCAATATGCCCTGGCAAATAAAACCAATATGGTAGCCACAGTTGGTAAACTGGAGGTGATTAATTCGGCCAGTAATGTAATTCCGGGGAAGGTGGTTTGCAGCCTGGATTTGCGCAGCGCAGATGGATCCATGCTCGAAAAAGCCTACCAGTATATCAATAAGTTTGCGGAAGAAATCGCTAAAAAGCATGACACAGTGACAGTATTCAATTTAATACAACATTCAAATTCAAGTACTTGCGATGACAACCTAAACAATAACTTAAGAAATTCAATTTTAAATTCCGGGATTGAATTGGTAGAGCTGGTGAGCGGCGCCGGGCATGATGCCGTACCCATATCGCAGGTTTCGCCGGTGAGTATGTTGTTTGTGCGATGCTATAAAGGCATCAGCCACAACCCGCTCGAAGATGCCGAAATTCAGGATGTTGCCGCCGCGATACAGGTATCAGAAAAGTTTATCAAAACATTAATAGATCAATATCATTAGCAATATAGTATGGCCGAGCTATTAACATAAAAAATCAAAGCTCAAATCAATCAATCAATCAATCAATCAATCAATCAATCAGTGGTCAATAGAATGGAAATATCAGCATTAACCCGGTCGGTGGTAAAACGCAACCACGCCGTTATCGCTCCCGATGGATATATTAACAGCAACGTTCCGGGTTGGGAAAACTGCACCGTAAACGTCATCATCAATGAGCAAATGGGCGCAAACCTTTGCCAAACTTTAATTACAGCGGCTGCCGACTGTAAGCTTAAAGGAGTAACTACCGCTTCGCAAATATTTTTTTACGTTGTTGAGGGGAGCTGCAAGGCCAACATAGGCACACTGAGCAAAACCTTAACCAAAGGGCAGTTTGTTTATATCCCTATCGGTAAAGAATACGCTTTTGATGAGATAAGCGAAGGTACCCAGCTGCTCACCTTTCATAAGGTTTATCAAAAGCTCGAGGGCTACGATGTTCCGCCTGTTTATTTTGGCGATGCCGCCGATATTGAAGGCCCCATTTACATGAATGATGAGGCACTGCGGATCCAGGTATTACTTCCGGCCGACCTGGGTTTCGATATGGCAGTTAACATCTTCACCTACCAAACCGGCGGCAACCTGCCTATGGTTGAAACTCATATCATGGAGCACGGACTGCTGTATTTACAAGGACAAGGCATTTACATGCTCGACCACGAATGGTACCCGATTAAAAAAGGCGACTCGATATGGATGGCGCCCTATTGCCAGCAATGGTTTACCGCCATGGGTAAAGAACCTGCAGTATACATTTACTACAAAAACGTAAACCGCTTTCCAACAACCATTTAAGCAAACCATGACCATTGCAAATTTTAACCAGCTGAACGACGCGGAGAAGCATGAAGCTCTATTTAAATGCTGCGGTTCAACTACCTGGGTCAACTTAATGATGACTACCCTCCCGGTAAAAGGCCTGGTTGAGCTACTGGCATACGCCGACGAAAAATGGCAGCAGTGTACCGAAAAAGATTGGCTGGAGGCATTTACCCATCACCCTAAAATTGGCGATGTAAACGCTTTAAAAGAAAAATTTGCCAGTACAGCCAGCTGGGCATCAAACGAGCAATCGGGTGTAAACGCGGCTCCGGATGATGTGCTTGTAGCGTTGGCCAAAGGAAATGCCGAATACGAACAAAAATTCGGCTATATTTTTATTGTTTGCGCCACTGGAAAATCAGCCGCACAAATGCTGGATTTGTTAGACGCACGCTTGCCTAATGATCCCGCCAGGGAAATCAAAATTGCCGCAGGCGAACAAGCCAAAATAACCCGGATCCGATTAGAAAAATTATTTGCATGAGCCAGATCACCACGCATATTTTAGATACCACCCTTGGCAAACCCGCACAAGGCGTAGCCATATCGTTGCACCAGCAGCATGGCGCAGAATGGATCAAACTGGCAGAAGGCACAACCAACGCCGATGGCCGCATAGCTAACCTGTTGGATAAAGAAACAGTATTGCCCATTGGCATTTATAAAATGCACTTTGAGGTTCATCCTTACTTTGAAACACTCGGCATAACTGCCTTTTACCCTTGGGTAGACATTGTTTTTAACATCAGTACTAACGAGCACTACCATGTACCATTATTGTTAAACCCATTTGGGTATTCAACTTACAGAGGTTCCTGAAGGGAGCCTGAACTCAATTCAGATCAAATGAAATTCAGCATCAACGACACTGAAAAAAACGACTTATTAAACCAATTGGGGACTGCCAACATCGCATTCCAAAAAAAGTATCCGGGTGATAAACCCGACCGGCAAGCGGTACATACCGTTTACGGCGGGGCCAACCTTTTCAAATCGGATACCACAGTGAGGATGGGCGAAATTGCCCTGAAGAACCTGCAAACTTATGCGCCCAACTTTGTAGTATTGGCCAGGGTATTGCAATTAGACGGACACAAGCACCTGCCCCACCTGGAAAGTGATATCGCCAGGCTCACACATCAACTGGACAGCATGACCGAGGCCGAAAGAAAAGAAGAAAGCGCCTGGCTGGCTTATTCGGTTTACAACAAAATTGTAAAAAAACTACAAACCGAAGCAGTTGAGGATTTCAGGATAGATTTTGAAGATGGCTTTGGCAACCGCCCCGACGATGAGGAAGATGCTACTGCGGTAAATGCCGCCCATGAGCTGGCTTTGGGTATGCAAAACGGCACCATATCGCCCTTTATCGGCATCCGCATCAAACCATTTACCGAAGATTTAAAAGCTCGTGGCGTACGTACACTCGACATTTTTTTGTCTACCCTGTTTGAGCAAACGCAAGGCAAACTGCCCGAAAACTTTGTGGTGATGCTGCCTAAGGTTACCATCCCCGAGCAGGTGATCACTTTGGTGAATTTGTTTGAGATCATCGAGAAGGCGAATAACCTGCCTGCCGGATACCTCAAAATGGAAACCATGGTTGAGGCCACCCAGATTGTAATGGACGACGAAGGCCGTAACCCTTTATTCCGGATTATTAAAGCCAGCGAGGGCCGCTGCATAGCTGCTCATTTTGGCACTTACGACTATACTGCCTCTTGCGGAATTACCGCAAAGTATCAAACCATGGCGCATTCCGTTTGCGATTTCGCCCACCACATGACCAAGGTAGCCCTCGGAGGGACAGGCATATTTTTATCCGACGGCGCAACCAATGTGATCCCCATAGGCCCGCACCGGGGCGACGATCTGAGCTTTGAGCAACTGAAAGAAAACCGCGAGGCCGTACACCATGCCTGGAAAATTGGCTTTACACATACTACGCACTCGCTGATCAATGGCATGTACCAGGGCTGGGACCTGAACCCGGCGCAACTGCCGATGCGTTACGCGGCTACCTATAACTTCTTTTTAAGTAGCTACGAAGATGCCGTTTACCGCCTGAAAACCTTTGTAGAAAGAGCGGCCATATCAACCCTCACGGGAGATATTTTTGACGATGCCGCAACCGGGCAGGGGCTGCTCAACTTCTTTTTAAAGGCCATGAACTGCGGTGCCATTACCGAAGAAGAAGCGCTGGCAACAGGCCTTACTCTGGACGAGATACGAAGCCGGTCGTTCTTCAGAATTTTGGAAGGCAGAAGGAAATAGCCCCACCCAAACCCTCCCCGGAAGGGAGGGCTTAAAAAAATTGCAAACAAAGAATCAACCTTTTTACCTTTACCCCATCATGCAGATAACCGCGAAGCTCGTCGATATTAAAAACAGGGATATTTATCCCGCTACGGTCGCCATTGCCGATGGAAAGATAGTATCTGTAGTAAAGGTTGAAGTAGATAACGAAAACTCGCTGGCATACATGATGCCGGGCTTTATAGACGCGCATGTGCACATTGAAAGCTCGATGCTGATACCTGCAGAATTTGCGCGCCTGGCCGTTGTGCATGGTACCGTAGGCACCGTGAGCGACCCGCATGAGATTGCCAACGTGTGCGGACTGGCGGGTGTAGAGTATATGATTGAGAACGGCAAAACCGTACCCTTCAAATTTAATTTCGGCGCGCCGAGTTGCGTGCCGGCTACAACTTTTGAAACTGCCGGGGCAAACATCAGTGCCGGTGATGTAGCAGCACTTTTAAAGCGCGACGAGATTAAATACCTTACGGAGATGATGAATTTTCCGGGCGTGTTAAATAATGACCCGGAGGTAATGGCCAAAATTAAAAGCGCTCTGGACGCAGGGAAACCTGTTGACGGCCATGCGCCGGGTTTACGAGGCGAACAGGCCAGGCAATACATTGAGGCAGGCATCAGTACCGACCACGAATGTTTTACCCAAGAGGAGGCTTTGGATAAATTAAGCCACGGCATGAAAATATTGATCCGCGAAGGGAGCGCAGCCAAAAACTTCGATGCCCTGGCCGACCTTTTACACGATCATTCAGAGCATATCATGTTCTGTAGCGACGACAAGCACCCCGACAGCCTCGTAGCAAGTCATATAAACGAACTTTGCAGTCGAGCCTCACATAGAGGCATTGATGTATTTAAAATCCTCCAGGCGGCCTGTATTAACCCCGTAGAGCATTACAAATTAAACATAGGACTATTGCAGGTTGGAGATGACGCCGATTTTATTTTGGTGAAGAACCTGAGCCGCTTTGAAGTACTCCAAACCTATATCAACGGCGTACTGGTAGCCGATGAAGGCCAATCAAAAATCAGCGGGGCATCCGCCGGAATGAACAACAATTTTGATTGTATCGAAAAAATTCCGGAAGATTTTATTTATTTCCACGAGGATAAATTTGATGGACTAACTCCTGTAATTGAAGCGATTGACGGGCAATTGATCACCAATAAATTGATGGTTGCACTCAAGCCCGAAGATGGAATACTAAAACCGGATTTAAAGGATGACATCCTGAAGATTGCCGTTGTAAACCGTTATCATCATGCGCCCATCGCTAAAGCGTTCATCAAAAATTTCGGCTTAACCGAAGGCGCAATCGCTTCATCCGTAGCGCACGACAGCCATAACATCGTAGTTGTGGGCGTTGACGATGAAAGTATTTGCAGAGCGGTAAATTTGATTATCAAAGCCCGTGGCGGCATCAGCTGTGTAAGCAAAAACGAAGAAACTATTCTGCCCCTGCCTGTTGCAGGCTTAATGAGCGATCAGGACGGTTACGAGGTTGCCAAAGCTTATACCGATATCGATGCCAAAGCCAAAAAACTCGGCTCAGCGCTCTCCGCTCCCTTCATGACGTTATCCTTCATGGCCCTGCTGGTGATCCCTCATTTAAAATTGAGCGATAAAGGCCTCTTTGATGGTAACGAGTTTAAGCTAATTTGATTACGTTAACGAATTAAGATTAACAATCTTCTTATCAGGTAAATCGTAAGTCCTAATTCAAAATTCGTAAATTTTCGTTCCCCCTTCAGGGGGCTAGGGCTCTAAAACTTCAAGTGCTTTACCGTAAGACCATTATTAATCAATTGCTTAAGCGATTCTATCCCCACCCTTAAATGAGTTTCCACATACCGCTCGGTAACCTTTGAGTCGCTTTCGGCAGTCTTCACCCCTTCGGGGATCATCGGCTGATCTGACACGAGCAACAATGCCCCGGTGGGGATTTTATTGGCAAAGCCGGTGGTAAAAATAGTGGCCGTTTCCATATCGATGGCCATAGCCCGGAGGGATTTCAAATACTTTTTAAACTTTTTATCATGCTCCCAAACCCGGCGGTTGGTGGTGTAGCAGGTGCCGGTCCAGTAGTCGCGGTCATGCTCGCGGATGGTGGTTGATATCGCCTTTTGCAAAGCAAAGGAAGGCAACGCTGGAACTTCGGGCGGCATATAGTCGTTTGAAGCCCCCTCGCCGCGTATCGCCGCTATGGGCAGTATAAGGTCGCCAACATTATTATTCTTCTTTAAACCGCCGCATTTGCCCAAAAAAACAACGGCTTTAGGGTGTATAGCCGTCAGCAGATCCATAACGGTGGCTGCCAGCGCACTGCCCATACCAAAATTGATAATGGTAATACCGTTGGCGGATACGCTTTGCATCGGTTTATCCAGGCCAATAATGGGTGCATCATCATGCCATTTGGAAAACAGCTGTAAATATCCCGAAAAATTGGTCAGGATGATGTAGGGTGTAAAATCATCCAGCGGCCTGCCGGTGTAGCGCGGCAGCCAGTTCACCACAATGGCGTCTTTGGTTTTCAGGCCCGCCCTGATGGGGCTTTGTACCTCTTTAATTTTTTTTGAACGCTCAACAATGGCAGGATCTTTCTTAACATCCTTTTCCTCGTTCATGTTTTCTCTGTTTAATAAATCCATAATTTATCCGCTGCCTAAAAAGCAACGCCTCCTTTCTAAATAATTTTTCCGATCAAAAATTCGGCTTAATAACATACTTCTCATAAAATTTAACAATATGATTAACAGCATCTTCGGCAGTATCAACTAAACGAAACAAGTTTAAATCTTCTGCTTTGATATTGCCTCCCGACAGCATTTTATCCTTTGCCCATTCAATCAAACCGCTCCAATAATCCGACCCAACCAACACAATCGGGAACCGAGCAATTTTACCGGTTTGGATCAGCGTAACCGCTTCAAAAAACTCGTCGAGCGTACCAAAACCACCCGGCATTACAATGAAACCTTGTGCATACTTCATAAACATTACCTTGCGCACAAAAAAGTATTTAAACTCCAGTAGCTTGTCGCGGTCGATGTATTTATTGTCAAAGGCTTCAAAGGGGAGTTCAATCCCCAGGCCTACCGATTTTCCGCCGGCTTCAAACGCGCCTTTATTTGCAGCTTCCATAATACCCGGCCCTCCGCCCGATATCACGCCGTAGCCCTGTTTGGTTAATAATGCAGCTACCTGTTCTGTTAATACATAGTACCGGTGCTCCCTTGCTGTACGCGCCGAACCAAAAATGGAAACACAGGGCCCTATTTTAGCTAATTTTTCAAATCCGTCTACAAACTCAGCCATAATCTTGAAAATCTGCCATGAGTCGGTAACCTTAATCTGATGCCAATTTTTGTTTTCAAATGCACTGCGTATCTTATCTTCTTTCATTCCTTCGTTTTGGTACAAACAGCATAGTACTCTGTAAGCTGTTGTGTAATGGTATACTTTATTGTTGAAACTATTGTTCCGTTTATGTTAATTGTTTGTCTCGATTTACCGGGTTAAACCTGGTATGAAAACCATGAAAAACTTGATCGCGACCAATACCTCACCACTCGTCATTGCGAGGTACGAAGCAATCTCTACATAGGCAGAGTGGCTCTGCAGATTCGCCCTGTATAGCATGAGATTGCTTCGTACCTCGCAATGACGACGGTTTTTAGCCTGCGTTTAATGTAGCGGTTACTGCTAATTCTAATAGGCGTAGCTGCTCTATAATTTCGCCCTGTAAGCATAGAGATTGCTTCGTTCCTTATAATAACGATCTTATATAATGTTGCCCTTGATCTTACTCATCCCCCCACCCTACGCGCTAAACTTAATGGCGTTTAAATAATGCGAAAGGATGTACGAATACTCTTCGTAAAACACGCTGCCGCAGTCCAGCTTTTCCTGCCCCTTAAAAAGAATGTAAACTATCCGCCCCTCGTTATTAGCCTGCATGTGGAATTGCCAATCGGCAATGGTTAAATAGATACTCAAACCACCCGTCCACGTTTTATTTAACATGTTGGTTTGGTATAAACCTTTTTTGGTGATGTGGTTAATCAGCTTCTCGGCATTATGCTGAGCAAGTTCATTGGGCTCCAGGTAACCTTCTACTGGAAATTTAATTACGGCTTCAACTTCAGGATGCATAGTACTAACAGTAAAATTTAAAAAAATTCAGGGCTTTTATAATGAGCTCTCGTTAATTAACTCTGAAACTATTTGGAAGACGGTTTAACCGGATCTTTTACGCAGTTTTTTTATACACAACCCTTAAATTTAGAACTTTACTTTCACAAAACCAAGAAGATGAATTAATTTATTTACAATTATTTAACATAAAAAGGATATTTTTGCTTTTTTACATAAAATTACCAATAAAAAATACTTTATAAGGCCTAAAAAAGTTAAATTTTGCTTTTTAAATCAATGATCGTTGAGCGGTAACCCAAGGCGCTGATAATCTTTCCAGTTGATATACTCATCACCTTTTCGGTGCTCTACCATGGTTATACAATCGTCAACAGGGCAAACCAGGTTACATAAATTGCAGCCTACGCACTCCTCTTCTTTAATGGTGTACTTGTTATAGGGCTTACCATAATCGAGGGCGATGGATTGATGTGATGTATCCTCGCAGGCGATATAGCATAAACCGCAATGCACACATTTATCCTGGTTAATATTGGCTATTACATGGTAATTGATATCCAGATCTTCCCAGTTAGACATGGCCGGTATAGACTTACCTATAAAATCGTTCAGCGTGTTGAAACCTTTATCGTCCATCCAGTAACTCAAACCCTCGCACAGATCCTCAATAATGCGGAAACCGTGCTTCATAACGGCAGTGCACACCTGCACGTTGGATGCGCCGAGCAACATAAATTCAACGGCATCTTTCCAGGTGCTGATGCCACCTATGCCGGATACGGGTACCCGCCGGGTAATTTCGTTCTGACTAATGGTAGTCAGCATCTTCAAAGCGATAGGCTTTACTGCCGGTCCGCAATATCCACCGAATGCCGATTTCCCCCCCACATTAGGGTTGGGAATTAAGGTATCCAGATCGATACCGGTTACGGATTGTATCGTATTGATCAGCGAAAGCGCATTGGTGCCACCCAATACCGAAGCTAAACCCGTTGGCACCACCGAGTGAACGTTAGGCGTTAACTTGGTAATTACCGGGATCTGGGCAACTTCCATTACCCACTCTACCACCATGCGGGCAATTTCCGGGTCCTGGCCAACTGCCGCTCCCATGCCCCGCTCCGTCATTCCATGCGGGCAGCCAAAGTTGAGCTCAAGGCCATGAGCGCCTGTATCCTGTACCTGTTTAATTAATTCGTGCCAACTTTCGCGGGTGTTATCAGCCATTAAGGATACGACCATGGCCCTATCCGGAAACTCTTTGAGTACTTCTTTAATTTCCGTCAGATTGATGGCCAGGGGCCTGTCGGATATCAGTTCAATATTATTGAACCCCATCACCCTGCTGCCATGATAATCAACCGCCGAATATCTCGACGATACGTTTTTTACCTGCGTACCCAGTGTTTTCCATACCACACCGCCCCATCCGGCTTCAAAAGCGCGTAACACGTTGATCTTTTTATCCGTTGGGGGGGCACTCGCCAACCAAAACGGGTTTGGCGATTTAATTCCTAAAAAATCTGATGATATATCTGCCATGTTGTTGGTTATTCGTTATTGGGTTATTGGTTAATGGGTTAGTAGTGGTTATTTAGTTATTTGGTGGTGGGATTGGTAAGTCATTTGTTATTGAGTTACTGGTTATTCAGTTATTGATTAACCAATAGTTGATAAGTTATTGGTTACCTGTGTTTATTAATCTATTTTGTTAAGTTAGCAACCCGCGTAATTCACTAACTTAACAAAATAACTCAGTAACCTAATAACCCAATAACCACTAACTTCATAACCCAATAACCAAAATAACCACTAACTAACCGACAAAAAATTCAAAATCCCTGCCGCGCCGTCTTTTCCGGCTTGTACGGCATCTACTACTTCTCGTCCTCCGTTTACGCAATCGCCACCGGCAAAAACACCGGCTATGCTGGTTACGCCGTTCGCGGCGGTTACTATTTTTCCGTATTGGTTTTGGAGGTTGATGCCTGATACTAAAGCCTCGAAAGGCATTTGCCCGGCGGCTTTAATCACCATGTCCACATCAAGGATGGTTGTTTCGCCGGTTTCAACCGGTGATCGCCTTCCACTTGCATCGGGTTCACCCAAAACCATATTACTGCAAACCAGCTGGGTCACTTTACCATCCTCACCTATAATTTGTTGTGGGGCAGCCAGCCAAATAATGTTACAGCCGTCCAGTTTGGCAATATCCAGCTCAACTTGTGTACATGGCATCTCGGCCTGGGTACGCCTGTATACCATGGTTACCTGTTTGGCCCCCAAACGCTTAGCCTGGGTTGCGGCATCAATAGCGGTCATACCCATGCCTATTACGGCAACGTTCTCACCTACCCTAACCTCGCTGAAATCCTTGCTACGGATGTCGTAAATAAAGCTGATGGCATCAACCACGCCTTCCAGTTCTTCGCCCGGAATACCAAGCTGACGGGCCAGCCCAACACCGATACCGATATATACGGCATCGTATTGGTTTTGCAAATCGGCAAGGTGAATATCTCTACCCAATTCCTGGTTATATTTAATTTCGATACCTCCTAAGGATAAAACATAGTTCACCTCGTCTTCACAAAACTGGTCGGTAACTTTATAGGCAGCTATGCCATAAGTCATTAATCCGCCGCCTTTGGCTTCTTTTTCGTAGATGGTCACATCGATACCCTCACGGGATAAAACATGGGCACAGGATAGCCCGGCAGGACCAGCTCCAATAACCGCTACCCTTTTGCCGTTAGAAGGTTTGCGGGTGAATAAAGGCCATTTTTCCTGGATAGCCTTCTCGGTCGAGAAGCGTTGCAGGCGGGCTATCTGGATGGGTTCTTCTTCCATCAGGTTATATACACAGGCGCCTTCGCATAATTTTTCAACCGGGCAAACTTTGGAGCAGCCACCTCCCATAATATTTGAGGAGAAGATAGTATGGGCTGAGCCTTTGATGTTTTCAGTTGCAATTTGTTTGATAAACTTGGGCACGTCGATGCTGGTTGGGCACGATTTCATGCAAGGCGCATCGTAACAAAATATACAACGGTTAGCCTCAACCAATGCGGCTGTAAGGTTTTCAAAGGGCGGATGGATATCCGCGAAGTTTTCTTCGTACTGACCGGTAGTTAACCTGAAATTTGTAATTGCCATATTTTAAAATCAGGAGGTTTAAAGTGCTACAATTTGACCATAAGTTTCAGGCCGGCGATCACGGAAAAACTGCCAGGTGCTGCGCACCTCATCAATCATATCCAGGTCAAATTCCGATATCAGTAGTTCATCCTCATTTTCAGAGGCCTCGGCGATGATTTGCCCGCGTGGGTCAACAAAGTAGGATGATCCGTAAAAACGGCCCAGGTTCCAGGGCTTTTCTTCGCCCACACGGTTAATGCAGCCCATAAAATAACCGTTAGCCACCGCGTGCGCAGGCTGCTCAAGCTTCCACAAATATTGCGAAAGCCCGGCCACCGTTGCTGAGGGGTTATAAACTATTTCGGCACCATTAAGTCCGAGGCAGCGCGCCCCATCGGGGAAATGCCTGTCGTAACAAATATAAACGCCAACCTTTGCGTATTTGGTTTGGAAAACCGGGTACCCCATATTGCCAGGTTTAAAAAAGAATTTCTCCCAAAAACCATTGGTATGAGGAATATGGTTTTTACGGTATTTGCCCAAATAGGTGCCATCGGCATCAATTACAGCGGCTGTGTTATATAAAACACCGGGCTGTTCCTTTTCGTAAATGGGGACAATGATCACCATGTTATATTTTTTGGCATACCCGGCCATCAGATCTGTAGTTGGCCCCGGAACGGATTCTGCCGAGGCATACCATTTGGCATCCTGCCCGGGGCAAAAGTAAGGGGTAGAAAATATCTCCTGCAGGCACAGGATCTGTACTCCCTGCCTACCGGCTTCCTCAATATAAGGAATGTGCTTTTGCACCATAGCATCCATAATTTGGCTGATGGTGCCCTCGCCCTCCGTTTTGGGCAAACTCATCTGTATCAGGCCCGATTTAATAATTCTTGGCATGTATGTATTTTTATTTTGATAACGTTTTTTTAACTCCGGGCCAGGCTATGTTGTGGCAGGGGGGTGTTCTACGGGCGACTAATTTGTATTTATTTGATACCTGTCGCTTGATGAAACACACCCCTCCGTCGCGCTGGCCGCCGCTTTTTTCCTAACTCCCCTCTTGAGAGGGGGCGGGCCGGGCGGTGTTGTGGCTGGGGTGTGTTCTACGGGCGACAAATTTGCATCTACTTGATACCTGTCGCTTGATGAGACACACCCCTCCGCCCCTCTCGAGAGGGGAATCGCACGCTGGCCGCAGCTTTTTTTTTTAACTCCCCTCTTGAGAGGGGGCGGGCCGGGCGGTGTTGTGGCAGGGGGTGTGTTCTACGGGCGACGAATTTGCATCTACTTTAGGCTTGTCGCTTCACGAAACACACCCCTCCGCCCCTCTCGAGAGGGAAATCGCACGTGGGCCCCGCTTTTTCTTTAACCCTGGTTCTTAAAGCATCACACTATATTGGATACCTTGCTCCGCTTGATGAACTGGCCGTTGCCTTTTTCTACAAGGCATTCGTCACCATCAATGGCAACCTTGCCCCTCAGCAACACGGTTTTAACCTTGCCGCTCACCTCCCAGCCTTCATAGCCCGAATAATCAACATTCATGTGATGGGTAGCGGCTGATAGGGTGTGTTTACCATTCGGATCAAATATCACGATGTCGGCATCGCTACCTACCGCTATTGTTCCTTTGCGCGGAAACATTCCGAATATTTTTGCGGCGTTGGTGCTCGAAACCTCTACAAACTTATTCAGGCTGATCTTCCCTTTGGCCACACCTTCCGAGTATAACAGTTCGATGCGGTTCTCGATGGCCGGGTGGCCATTGGGTATTTTAGAAAAATCGTTTTTGCCCATCAGTTTTTGCTCCCACATAAAAGGGCAATGGTCGGTAGCTACAATCTGCAACAAACCCTGATTAATACCAGCCCACAGCGCAGCCTGATCCTTCTTCTCCCGCAAGGGCGGACTCATCACCCATTTGGCACCTTCAAAATCATTTTCATATAGGGAAGCATCCAAAATAAGGTATTGGATACAGGTTTCGGCAAAAACCTGGTAGTTTCTCCGGCCTGCATCACGCACCGCATTTAAAGCCCCCTCGCAGGTTAAATGCACAATGTACGCAGGGCAACCGGTATAACCAGCCATTTGTGCGAAACGGTTGGAGGCTTCGGCCTCGGTAACTTCGGGTTGCGAAAGGTAGTGATACAGGGGGGATAGCTTGCCCTCCGCACGATGCTTAGCTACCAGGAAATCTATTACATCTCCGTTAGTGGCATGTGTGGTCACCATCCCTCCCTGCTTTTTCACTTCACTCATTAAACCAAACATCTGACGGTCATCAATCATCAGTGCACCTTTATAAGCCATAAATGTTTTGAAGGATGATATCCCCTCCTCTTCAATCATTTGTTTGATCTCGGCCTTTGTATTTTCGTTAAAATCGGTAACGGCCATGTGGAAGCTATAATCGCCAACGGCGGTTCCTGTGGCACGTGATTGCCAGTCGGTTAAAGCGGCTTTCAGGCTATCTCCCTGGGTTTGCAGCACAAAATCAATCACGGTTGTTGTGCCGCCGTATAAGGCCGCCCTGGTACCGGTTTCATAATCATCGCTGGAGAAAGTACCCATAAACGGCATAGCCAGGTGTACATGCGGATCAATACCTCCCGGAAAAACCAGCATACCTGCGGCGTCAATTTCCTTTTCGGCCTTTACCTGTAAATTTTGGCCTATGGCTTTAATCACTTCGCCTTCAATATAAATATCCGCTATACAATCGTTACCGGCAGTAATTACCCTGCCGTTTTTAATTAATACCGACATGGTATCCTCCTTCCTCAACATTCATGTATTCGTTCACTGTAATTTTTTGTTTTTGCATCATAACAAGGTACGATAATCCTGAAATAAAGAAACCCACAAACCAGGCATAGTTGTATAAATAAACCAGCCATGGCCAAACTGCACCTTGCGCTATAACCCCTATGGTGGTTAAAAAGCCGGGAACATTGGGCAATATACCTAATATAAGCGCTATAATAGCTGCATTATTAAACCCGTTGCCAAAGGTGTAACGGCCTTTAAAGCTATAAAGCTCATTTAACTGGAGTTGCTGCCTGCGGATAAAATAGTAATCGGCTATCATGATGCCGCCTATTGGGCCAAGCAAGCCGGAGTAACCTACGAGCCAGGTAAAAATATAGCCAGACGGATCGGCAATCAGCTTCCAGGGGAAGATGAGTATACCGATAAGCCCTGTAATATAGCCACCGGTTTTAAAATTGATTTTTTGTGGTGAAAGATTGGCAAAATCGTTAGCGGGGCTTACAATGTTAGCGGCGATATTGGTAGCCAATGTTGACAGCGCTACCGCTATCATGGCTATGCTTACCAATACTTTGCTATCAAACCTTCCCGCCAAGGCCACCGGATCCCAAATGGTTTTGCCGTAGATGATAAAGGTTGCCGAGGTTACTACCACACCGATGAACGAGAACAGCGTCATGGAGGTAGGTAAGCCAATGGCCTGGCCCATTACCTGCGCGCGCTGGCTTATAGCGTACCGTGTAAAATCGGGAATGTTGAGCGACAGCGTAGCCCAGAAGCCTACCATCCCCGTAAGGGAAGGAAAAAAGAACGCCCAAAACTGCGAAACCGATTTAAATTTGGATGGCTGCGCCAATATAGGGCCTAAACCATGCCCTGCCGAAATAGCCCAGAATAAAAGCGCCAGGGCCGCCGCCGGTAAAAAGAAAGCCTTGAATACCAGCAGCTTTTTAATGCTATCAACACCTAAATAAACCACATACATATTTAACAACCAGAACAACAGAAACAAAATAGCGGGGCCGGTTTGTAACGACCATGATGCGGGGAACACTTGCGGAAGCGCATCTACCGAAGGAACCCACAATTTAACCATCTGGTACAAGGCATAGCCCCCTATCCAGGTTTGGATGCCAAACCAGCCACAGGCTATAATGGCTCTTAACATGGCCGGGATGTTGGCCCCCGTTACGCCAAAGCTCGCCCTGGCAAATACCGGGAAAGGGATACCATATTTAGCTCCGGCGCGGCCATTCAAAATCATGGGGATCAATACGATGGTATTACCAAGCAGGATAGTTAAAATGGATTGCCACCAGTTCATCCCCCCTTCTATCAGCGAGCTGGCCAGCATATACGTAGGGATACATAAACTCATACTGATCCACAAGGCGGCATAGTTCCACGTACCCCAGGTACGCTGGTTTAATGGTATAGCCGCAAGGTCATCGCTAAATAATTGCGAATCTCTGGCATCGGTAGGCGTGGTAGATGTATCCTGCATATTTAAATTTAGCTAAAAAATTCAATATACAAATTCATCGGCAATAGAAATGGCTTGCGAAATGATAGCCAGCCCTTCGTCAACCTGTTCTTTGGTGATGGAAAGCGGCGGCGCAATAAAAATATAGTTCCAGCGCACAAAAGCGTACATGCCCAGTTCCTTAATTTTAGCGGCTACCTTATTCATCACCACCATTTCGTCAGGTTTGGCATTGTACGGTGCCATGGGCTCCTTGGTATTTCTGTTTTTAACCAACTCGATACAGCCTAATAAACCGGTGTTCCTAAAATCGCCTATGCTTGGATGGTGTTTCTCCATTTCGGCAACCTGCTCATCAATATATCGCCCCATGGCGGCGGCGTTTTCAATCAAATGTTCATCCTCGTAAATTTTGAGCACTTCCACTCCCGCCGCGCAGGTTACCGGGTGGGCCGAATAGGTTAAGCCCAGCATCAAAGGCTTATCGTTAAATGCCTCAGCAATTTTATCCGTCACAATCAAAGCGCCTAAGGGCAAATACCCTGCGGTGATGCCTTTGGCGGTAGCTATCATATCGGGCACTACACCACCATGATTATCCACACCAAACCATTTGCCGGTACGGCCAAAGCCGCTCATTACTTCGTCGGCAATTAACAAAATACCATGCTTATCGCATAAGGCGCGCAGCTTTTGCAAATAATCGGGTGGGTATTTGATACATCCGGATGTACCGCTTTCGCCCTCCATTAAAATAGCGGCTACGGTTTCGGGGCCCTCAAATTCAATTACCCTTTCAATATGGCTCACACATTCGCGGTTACACGAGTGGATTTCTTTTCCCCAGGGGCAACGGTAGCAATAGGGGTCTTCCACGTGTACAAAGTTGGGTGCCTGTTGCGAATCGGACGCCAGCTTACGCGGATCGCCACCGGCAGTCATGGCACCGTAGGACGAGCCGTGAAAAGCCCTGTAGCGGGTGATGATTTTATGCCGGCCTGTATAAATGCGGGCCAGCTTGATAGCGTTTTCGATAGCGGTAGCGCCGCATACCGTAAACAAAGTTTTGGTTAAATTACCGGGAGTAATCTCGGCCAATTTTTTACCCAGTTCGCCGCGTGCTTTGGTAACGCAACTGGGTGTTACATAACTTACCTGCTGCATTTGCTCCATTACCGCCTGCGCCACACGCGGGTTGCCGTGGCCGATATTGACATTCATTAAGCCCGATGAAAAATCGAGGTAACGCTTGTCTTCGTAATCATATAAATAAACCCCCTGCGCATATTTAACCGCGATGGGGTTAATTCCTTTTTGTTTGCTCCATGAAAACAGGGTATAATCCATACTGTTACGGATGATCTCTTCTGTTTCGGTTAATGTTTCTGTTAGCATATGGCCCCCTAACCCCCTAAAGGGGGAATAAAAGTTTATATTAAATTAATTAATTATTCTATTTGATCATTCCTTGATATTCCGCTTGCCCATTTCCTCCCCCTTCAGGGGGCCGGGGGGCTCTAACTCATCCAGTTAACGCCCGCCTCCGGGTTCCATTTGGTGGTGGTTTTCTTTAGCTTGGTCCAAAACTCGATGGAGCTTTTACCGGTGATATCGCCTACGCCAAACTTACTTTCGTTCCAGCCGCCAAACGAGAAAGGCTCGCGGGGTACGGGTACACCAACGTTTACCCCGATCATCCCTGCGCTGGCATTGTTAATCACATGCCTTGCCGCGCCCCCGTTCTGTGTGAACACCGCCGCCGCGTTGCCGTAAGGGTTTGCATTTTCAATGGCCAAAGCTTCATCAAGTGTATTGGCCCGCATAATACTGATCACCGGACCAAAAATCTCTTCGCGCGCTACATCCATATCAGGCGTAACATAATCAATTACTGTTGGGCCTACGTAAAAGCCCCCCTCTTTGCCTGTCACCGTAATATTACGGCCATCTACCAATATTTTGGCTCCCTGCCGCTCGGCGCTGGCAATGTAACGTTCAATGTTTTCTTTAGACTGCTTGCTGATTACCGCACCCAGGTTATCGCCGGGCACAACTTTCTTTGCCTCTTCTACTATTTTATCTACAATATGGTTAACATCGCCTACCGCTACCATGGCTGATGCCGCCATACAACGCTGCCCGCCGCAACCACTCATAGAGGCCGTAATATTAGCAGCCGTCATCGCGGGTATAGCATCGGGTAATACCAACAGGTGGTTTTTTGCGCCACCCAAAGCCAAACAGCGTTTATAATTATAGGTAGCCCGGCGATAAACTATTTTGGCAACCTTGGTTGAACCGACAAAGGATACAGCCTCGATACCCGGATGATCGCAAATTGCTTCTACTATCTGGCTATCGCCGTGCACCACATTGAATACGCCATCGGGCAAACCGGCTTCTTTTAACAGCTCAGCTATGCGGCCAACACTCAAAGGCACCTTTTCGGATGGCTTCATGATCATGCAATTACCCAGTGCAATAGCATTGGGGATGGTCCAGTTGGGTACCATGCTCGGGAAATTAAACGGTACGATGGATGCCACAACACCCAGGGGTACGTATTCGGTGCGGCATTCTATTCCCTTACTTACTTCCAATAATTCGCCGGCAATTAATTGTGGTAACGAGCAGGCAAACTCGGTTAGCTCAATAGCCTTTTCAATTTCGGCAACAGCCTCGGTATAGGTTTTACCGTTCTCTTCAACTATGAGTTTCGAGAGTTCGTCCAGGTGCTGATGCAACAGATATTTGTATCTGAAGAACACCTGCACCCTTTCCTTAATTGGCGTGTTTGACCATGATTTGAAAGCCGCTTTTGCAGATTGAACTGCCAAATCCAGATCAGCAGCAGCCGAGAGCGGAACCTGGGATAATAACGATCCATCAACAGGAGATACTACATACAGGTAATTACTGGTTTGCGCATCTAAAAACCGACCGTTGATGTAATTTTTAACAGCACCGTACTTCATTGAGTATAATTTATAAATGTAACTGGCAATATTCTCTAACAATTTTCAAGGAAGATTAAATCGCCAATAAAGATTTAAACATACAACAAAAAAGCGAAATATGCAATTTAATTGACATTTTCTGCAAAAATTGCAATTAAGATTTCAAAAGGAAAGGGGTACAGATTTTACGATAAAAGGCTTAGCGTTGAGAGTGCTAACTTGAGATTTATGTGCCAGCTTGTTGAGATATAGGCAAGTTAATGTTTTGAGGCAATTGTGTTATTTGATCTCTAAATTCAATAATTTTGAGTTGGGTTATCATGTGCTCAAGCTCCTGAATAAGAACAAAATCTAATTTTTCCGGAATCGGAGTTTTGCTTTTGAGATATTGATTACACGCCACGTTAATCATTTCCGAAACGGTTATTTGACCATCAGCATCTAAAAATATCTCCTGTGCCCAAAAATCCATCGTAATCATAGTTGGCTTACCGTCAATCTTAGACATTACGTATATTTCCTTTTTACTTAGCCAGTCCCAAGGCTTTGTTCTTATAAAGTATTTATCCTTATTGGAATAAGTTAAAAGAAATTCATTAACAATGACGTTATGTTTACCTTTTAAAAATTTATTAAACATACTTTAATGATTAAAAAACTTTCCTCGAAAAATAGAATCTAAAAAAAGAAATAACAGTTAAAACTACCTCAATCCGCTTAAATCGGGCTGGGCTAATTTGAGTACTTTAAAGTACATATCTGTTTTTGTTTGGTAAACACCTTCAATGGGAGCGATGCGTTCGTTCACAACTTGTACCAGATGGCTGTTATCGCGGCACATTACATCTACTTCAAGGTCAAAGTCGCCCGAAGTGCTGGCCAGGAAGCTCACCTCCGGAAATTCCATCAGTTTAGCGGCCACATGTTCAATTAAGTTAGCGGGGCGGATAGAAATTTTTATGTGGGCATAAGCATGGAAACCCACCTTTTCGGGGTTAACCCTACCTACAATCTGGATAGTTTTATCATCTATCAATTTACCTACCCTGGTGCGGATATTGCTGATAGACACGCCCAATTTTTCGGCCATAACAGTAAATGACATTCTGCCATCCTGTTGCAACAACATCAAGATGGAAAAATCCAATTCGTCAAGGGAACCATTACTACCGTGAAAAGCGTTTGTTAAATTCATTTTGGGGATTTATTAATGGAGGTTAATATCATCAATAATTTCCAAATATGCAAAAAATCGCCTTAGCAACGGATAACAGAATTTGTTCTTTTTAAATTATAATCAAATTTTAATACCGGACTTATTGATATACAATTCATCCGGCATTAAAAATGATTAAAAACAAATTAATTAAATATAGGGGAAGGGATCAAAAAATATACTTTACAAAAGCTTCCATCGCCTCATATTCGGCCAGGCCGAGCCTGTCGTAACATTTGGCGGTTTCGCGGTTACGGTCTTCCGCCCGTACCCAAAACTCTCTCGAGTCTTCGCCAGGGAATACCGGAAGGTCTTTTTGCGACTGGTGTTTGAAGATAGCGTTACGCTTCCGGATCACTTCCTGTGGTGATAAGGGCACCGCCATCTCAATCTCGTGGGTGGCAAACTCGTGCCAGGCTCCGCGGTACATCCATAGCCAGCAGTGGTTCACCCAATCTTCGCCCTGGTCTCTCAAACGGCGCAGAGCGGCCACAATGATATTGAAGCACACCAGGTGTGTGCCATGCGGGTCGGCAAAGTCGCCGGCGGCAAATATCTGGTGTGGCTTTACTTTTTGCAGCAGTTCTACCGTCAGCCTGATATCTTCTTCGCCAGCCGTATTCTTTTTGGTTTTGCCGGTTTCGTAAAAAGGCAGCGCCATAAAGTGGATATGATCATCAGGCAGGCCAGCATAACGCGCTCCCGAAATTGCTTCCGTTTTGCGGATGAAGCCCTTAACATCCCTGATGGTTTCGGTATCTACCTGGTTGGGTTGTTTTTGGTCGATAAACTTGCGCATATCCTCGTAGATCTGTTTCAGGTGCGTATTGCCGTCGCCGATGCTGTGGTTAAAGTCGATGGCGAATTCCATGTATCTTAACACGTCATCATCCCATACCGCCGTATTGCCCGATGTTTGGTAGGCTACGTGTACATCGTGTCCCTGGTCTACTAAACGGATAAACGTCCCTCCCATCGAGATTACATCATCATCCGGGTGCGGCGAGAAGATGATCGACCTTTTGCGGGCCGGTTCTGCCCTTTCGGGCCTTTGGCTATCGTCGGCATTGGGTTTACCTCCAGGCCAGCCGGTAATGGTATGCTGGATCTGGTTAAAAATATCGATATTGATGTTATAAGCGGGGCCCTGTTCTACCGCCAGTTGCGCCATGCCGTGGGTATTATAGTCTTCTTCCGTCAGTTTCAGGATAGGCTTTTTAATGGTATTGGCCAGCCAGATTACCGCTTTCTTTTTCAGTTCGTTCGTCCACTCGCAGTCTTTTACCAGCCAGGGTGTATCAAAACGCGTTAACTCGGAGGCTGCGCCCTCGTCCAGAATAAACTCTACATGGTCCGACAGTTGAAGATAGGTAGCGGGTACTTCGCCCGAAATTTCGCCCTCTATCGCCTTTTTAATAATCGGGGCCTTTTTCTGGCTCCAGGCCATCAGGATAATTTCTCTTGCTTTAAAGATAGTCCCTACGCCCATGGTAATGGCTTTGGTTGGTACGTTTTCTTTACCGCCGAAATCGCGCGAGGCATCGCTGCGCGTCAGGTCGTCCAGCGTTACCAGCCGGGTGCCCGAGTTGGGTGCCGAGCCCGGCTCGTTAAAACCGATGTGCCCGGTACGGCCAATACCCAGTATTTGTAAATCCAGGCCGCCAAGCCCGGTGATCTTTTGTTCGTATTTTAAACAGAATGCCGCCACGTCTTCCTGTTTCAGCGTACCATCAGGGATATTGATATTTTCCCGGTCGATGTCTATATGGTTAAACAGGTTTTCGTTCATAAACGTAACGTAACTTTGCGCAGCCGTAGGCTTCATGGGGTAGTATTCGTCCAGGTTGAACGTAATTACGTTTTTAAAGCTCAACCCTTCTTCTTTGTGCAGCCGTACCAGTTCGTTGTACACGCCTATCGGTGTTACGCCAGTTGCCAGGCCTAATACCGCTTTTTTGCCTTTTTCTTGCTTATCGCGAATCAAAGCGGCAATACGGCCAGCTACTTTGACCGACGCTTCTGCCTGCGTTGCGTATACGCTTACTGCTAACTTTTCAAATCGGGTCTCTTCTAAGAGATTTAATCGAGCCATGAGGTGAGGTTTTATTATGAGTATATCTGTAAATAAATTAGTCGTTGTTGCTGCAATTTAATTTCAATCCATTGGGAATCTTATACCTGTAATTCGGCCAGATTTAAAGCTTCCATCTTATTCAATTTACTTTCTAACGGCTTACCAAAGTTTTCGACCACAAGGGCAGCACTACCAATTAACTGGGCACGCGCATTGAGATCAGAGATCAGGAATTCGGTATGCTCTGTTAACCTGGGTATGCAATGTTCGTTAATGGCCTGCTGGATAGGTGCAAGCCATAGCCTACCTACTGTACTGCCTTTACCACTCAAAATTATGGCCGCCGGATTCATCAGGTGGATCAGGATAGATAAGCCCTGCCCTACTAAATAGGCGGCCTCTGATATCAGCTTCACCGAAAACACATCACCTTTAACGGCTTCATTAATTATGGCGTCGGCATCAATCGCATCATAGCTGCTTAAACTGCTCACTTGCCCTTCCTCAACCCCTTTTTTTGCTTTCGCGGTAACGGCAATCAACGAAGCCTCGGTTTCTAAGCATCCGTGCTTTCCGCAAGTGCATAACTTTCCATTTTTAAACAAGGGTATATGGCTAAACTCACCGGCCAAACCGTTGTCTCCGCGAAATATGGATCCATTCAATATCATTCCTAAACCAATACCCCAGCCCAGGTTAATCACCATCACATTTTTTTTAGCGGCGGCTATGCCAAACTTTTGTTCGGCCAAGGCTATGGTAGTCGAGTCGTTATCTATAAATACGGGCATGGATAGCCCTTTCTCCAAAAGCTCAACCAGCGGATCGGCAGATTGCAGGTAACTATAATTAATACCTTTTTCTGTGTTGACAAAACCTGGCATAGAAATTCCGGCGCCCAGGACTTTAGTTTGAGGGATACCCGATTGTTTCAAAAAATTGTTGATATGGCCAATCAACACATCAACCTCATTTTGATGCTGATACATGTCGAATTTAAGGCTCTGGATATCGCTAACAAAGTTATTGTTCAGATCAACAATAACCATCTGAGTGGCAAAACGGTCCATCGCGATAGAGAGGATGTACCATTTATCGGCTACGAGGGAGTAATTTAAAGGCTTACGGCCACCACTGGATATGCCGAGACCCTTTTCCATTACATAACCATCCTCAATCAACTCGTTTAATAACTTTAAAGTATTGGGGATGCTTTTGCCAACAAAAGTGCTAACATCAGCGTTAGATGCTACCTTGTTATAGTATAAACATTTAATTATCTCGCTATGGGCTGTCAACACAGCAATATCCCCGTTCATCATCTGCACTTCCATTTATACTACATATTTAGAAGTTTAAATTGACAAAACGAAATACTTTTTAAAATATTTAAAAAGTATCCTCTTGTTTATAAACCAAACGTTAAGTAATTATTATCCAAAGTTTGATTGATGTGAAGAAGAAAGAAAAGAAATGCCACACTTTTATAGCCGGTCAACTTGAATATAGTCAATTATCAAACTACAGCATCAGTTTCTGAATGCGGTGGTTTACAGGTAGACTTTGGGTTTATTGATTAAGATGAGCGGGAACGAAATTTTGCTTGGGTGCATCGCAGGTTGAACAGCGATAGTTGCTAATATCCTCAAATTTAACGCCGGGCGCAATGTTATTCCAATCATCGCCGTACTGTTCGTCGTAAACGGTTTGGCAACTTTGGCACTGATAAACCTGTTTTACCACAGGCGGAGTTAACTGCCCGGGTTGCAATGGAGGTAGCGTATTTTGGTGGTGCGAACAGGTTTCGTAAAAGTGATTGCAAAGCTGGATGAGGTAGCGGCTCAATTCTGCCGCTATAACTGATTCCCGATAGGGTATCAGCCCATTTAAGTTGGGATTAAAATCCGGCTGGTGTAAAATATCAAACAACCCATTCACTTGTTTTTGAATAACAATGGCAGCAAACGGTACAGCTGCAGGCTTAACCTTAACGGCAAAACTAAGGCGATAGGTACGTATGTCGGCCTCTTCAAACTCGCGTACCAGTTGGCGCTTCAATGCCAGGCCCTCATCGCATAAATCCTCAACCTGCCAATTCAATTCGTTGGAGGCATGGCGCACATTCATTCTGTGCTGGTTAAGCAGGTTGCCCCAAATATCCCTATCAGCCAAATCAATATTTTTTATCAAAATTGATTTCCAGGGGCTAACATATAATTGCCCCAACCTGGTTTGCATACAGCAATGGCACAGCTCTTTTAAAAACTCAATAGCAAATAGCTCATCGCGGCGGTAAATGCCGAGCCAGTACTTGTTGCCCTGCCTGTTAATACCTTCGTAATAGGGTAAATGGAATTCGGGTATTTGTAAAGGCTGATTAATTTGCTGAACAACTAAACCGGCCCGCTGATTAACCAGCTGATAAAAAAGCTCGGAATTGGCCCCTGGCTCAGCATAAAACAAGCCTGCGTTGGCGTCTATCGTTTCTTCAATCACCTTACAAAGCCCGGCAATATCATCCGAATAAATTAACGAGGGCCAGCAGTACAGCGTGTTGGTTTGGGGATACCTTACATACAAATACCAGTAATTGCTTACATCCGACGAGATAAAATTTAAGTGACCGGTAAAAAACGGAACAAAGGTTTGGTTGCTGTCAACCACGTTAATTTTAAGCTTGGGCCGGTGGCTAAACAAGCTAAAAACATCTTTATAAACACCTTCCTTTAACCAGTTATCCTGGTTAAAAAGATAGTCGGCAATGTAGGAGCTTAATATGTTAGGGTATAGATCGCCATCAATCTCGTAATCAATTTCGGCGCTTAGCATATCCAGTTCCATATCTTCCAACTGCTCTGCCACTATGGTAAAGTACAATTGCTGCCTGTTACCAAACCTGATGTGTTGCGCACCTGCTTTTTGCGCTATAATTAAAATCTCATAAAAATCGCCGGCTGAAATAACACCGCCGGGCAAGTTGATTTTGATTAAATGTTGGTTGCTGTTCTGCATAAAATATCAATTAACACAATAAACCAAACCTGGCAGTAAAACCTCGTCGAGCAAACGCTTTACTTCGGGGCGGCATGAGCCGCAACCCATGCCAGCACCTGTTGCCGAGCAAAGCGCATTGAGCGTGTTACAGCCATCGCTTACCTTATTACGAATATTATCCGCACCTACATTGTTGCAGCTGCAAACCAGTTTGCCCAGTACCGGCTCTGCCACTTTGCCGTTACGTAATAATTGCAGGCGTTTCTCGCTCAATTCGGTTTTATTGGCTATCAATTCTTTAAACTCCTGAAACTCGCCCTTATCCCCTATCAATATGGTACCCACCAGCCTATCCTGGTGAATGATGCACTTTTTGTAGTAGCGCTTGGCTTTATCAATAAATACAATTTCTTCATAATCCTGGTTGTTGGGGCATTCGGGCAAACCTATACTGCATAAATCAAACCCGTGGATCTTGATGATGTTCATAAACAGGCTCCCCTTGTAGTAACTGGCAATATCTCCCTTTAAATAACGGGCCACCACGGCGGCCTGCTGCTCGGCAGCCGCCGTAATACCATATAATACGCCCTCAAATTCGGCTATCTCGCCAATGGCGTAAACGTCGGGGTCGCTGGTTTGCAGGCGCTCGTTAACAATTACGCCACGCTTACACTCCAGGCCGCAATCCCTGGCTAACTCCAGGTTTGGGGTAGTGCCAATAGCCAGTATCATGGCATCGCAATTTATTTTGCGCCCGCTCTTTAGGCCTACACCGGTTAGCTTTGATCGCCCGTAAAAAAGCTGCACCTCATCGTCATAGTAAATATCGCAACCCTGGTCAACCATTTCCTCGTGCAGTAACTGGCTGCCTAACTCATCCAACTGCCGGTTTAAAAAACGCGACACCCGCTGAACAATAGTTATTTTGATACCTATCTCGCGCAATGAGGCCGCCATTTCAAGGCCCAATAAGCCGCCGCCTACAATAACCACATGCCCATTTTTAGGCACATGCTTTTTAAAGTTATCAGCATCGGCACGGCTGCGCATACTGAAGATACCGGGCAACGAGGGGATATTTTTAGGGATAGCCGCCCTGCTGCCTGTAGCTATCAGCAAAACATCATAGTGCGTTTTGATTCCGCGGCTATCGGTAACAAATTTCTGCTCGCGATCAATCTTCTCCACGCTTACGCCACGCAGCAGACTGATGTTATATTCCGGCTCTTCGGAATCTTTCATCTTAACCAGTTGCTCCCATTGCTGCTCGCCGCTAATATAATCGGGCAGCATAACGCGGTTATAAAAGGGATAATTCTCTTTGCTGAAAATGGTGATCTCGTCGAGCTGGTTAATCTCGCGGTATGATTTTACAAAGCCATAAGCCCCGGCCCCCGCTCCTATGACCACGATACGCTGAAAGGGTTTTTCAAACTTACTGACGTGTACAGCGCAATATTTAAAATCGGGCTCCTTGGAAATATCGTCAACCAGATTGTTAGTAACGTTATTGGCACGGTTAAGATCGTTACCTAAAATTTTGCCCCAGTGCATGGGTA
This sequence comes from Mucilaginibacter paludis DSM 18603, assembly GCF_000166195.2. NCBI lineage: Bacteria > Pseudomonadati > Bacteroidota > Sphingobacteriia > Sphingobacteriales > Sphingobacteriaceae > Mucilaginibacter > Mucilaginibacter paludis. The sequence continues at coordinate 7,441,381 of NZ_CM001403.1, read as the reverse complement.
AAAACACCACACCTTGTTTTATTTCAGCCGATACACTGGCCTTTACTCTTACTTCGCCCCTGCGCGATGTTATCACCGCCATTTCGCCATCTTTTAAATTCAATTGCTCCGCATCCGCGGGATGGATGGTTAAAAACGACTGGTTGATGTGTTGGTTAAGCTTATTTACTTTACCGGTTTTACTCATGGTATGCCATTGATCGCGGATGCGACCGGTGGTTAATATCAACGGATAATCAGCATCAGGAAGCTCACTGGTAAGGGTATCGGCCACAGCACTGATGACGGCCTTTTTTGATGGCGTATAAAACAACTTATCCGTAAAAAGGCGCGGTGTGCCGTTATTTGTACTTCGCTTTTTATAGGGCCACTGCACCGATCCCTTTTCTTTCAGAATATCGTAGCTTAAGCCGCTGATATCGATATTGGTTTTGGCCGTTAATTTGGCATGCTCGGCATAAATCTGGGCAGGGTTTTCAAAATCGAAACCCTTATAACCCATTTTTTGGGCAAACCGGCAGATAATTTCCGCATCGGGCAATGCTTCGCCAGGGGCATCTATAATCTTGTTCAGGTAACTTATCCTCCGTTCAGAATTAGTCATCGTCCCCTCCTTTTCGGCCCAGGCGGCGGCAGGCAATATCACATCGGCATATTTTAAACTCTCCGGCTTGTTGCTTACCTCCTGCACCACCACAAATTTGGCTTTCTTTAAAGCCTCTTCGGCTAAACGCGCGTTAGGCAAACTGGTTAAGGGGTTGGTACACATAATCCAGATGGCCTTCAAGCTACCATCGTTCAGGGCCTCGAACATTTCTGTAGCCGATAGGCCCGGCTTAGGCGATATTTCGGTTCCGCCCCAAAACTTCTGCACTTCTTCGCGGTGCAGGGGGTTACTCATGTTTCGGTGTGCCGGCAGCAAGTTAGCCAAGCCACCAACCTCGCGCCCACCCATGGCGTTGGGTTGCCCCGTTAATGACATAGGCCCCGACCCCGGTTTACCAATGTGGCCGGTAATCAAATTCAAATTAATCAAACTCAGGTTTTTGTTAACACCAATAGCACTCTGGTTAAGCCCCATCGTCCACATGGAAATAAAGCCCCCGGCCTTGCCTATATATTGAGCCGCCAGGCGGATATCGCTCTCGCTCAGGCCACAAATCCCTGCCGACTCGGCCAAAGTTCTTTTGAAAACCACGGCGCTGTATTGCTCAAAACCTTCGGCATGGTTGGCTATAAAGTGGGTATCCACGTCGCCATTTTCAATCAATAACCTGCCAATGGCATGGTTCAGGGTAATATCGGTACCGGGGTTTAATTGCAGGTGCAGATCGGCAATGCCGCAACTATCCGTAATACGCGGGTCAACTACAATAATTTTAATATCGGGGTTGGCCGCTTTGTGGGCCTCAACCCTTCGCCATAAAATGGGGTGGCACCAGGCGGGGTTTGCACCGGTAATATAAAAGCAATCGGCCATTTCAATATCATCATAACAAACGGGCACACTATCCTCGCCCAGGGCAATTTTATAACCCGCAACCGCGCTGCTCATGCAAAGGCGCGAATTGGTATCGATATTATTACTGCCAATAAAGCCTTTAATGAGCTTGTTAACCACATAATACTCTTCGGTTAAACACTGGCCGGAAGCATAAAAGGCAACAGAATCGGGCCCGTACTTATCTATAAAGGTTTTAAAAACGGCGGCGGTACGGTTAAGAGCTTCATCCCAGCTTACCCGTTGCATGGGCATATTTTTATGATACCGCATTTGCGGATAAAGCAACCTGTCGCTTTTATCATTTACGGTATAGTGCAGGTTAAGCCCTTTACTGCAAAGCATCCCTTTATTTACAGGGTAATTTTGATTACCCTGTAAAGTAATAGTTCCGTTTTTTTCCTTACTCAACACCACACCGCAACCCACGCCACAATAGCAGCAGGTAGAAGTATAGGTATCTGAATGCTTTTTTAAACCAGCCATCTCAAAATTGATTACAGCACCAATATTATAACGAAGCCTCCATGGTAACGGGGGCTAATTGCTCTTGATGAAGGCCGAAAATTTTACTGAAGCGGGTTAACAGCACAATAACTGATACCACTATTACAGCAATGCCGATATAAGTAAAAGCCTGCGCATAGCTGATGGTGCTCGATTTAAATAAAAACCCAAACAACATGCCGCCCAGGTTACCGCCCGCGCCCACTATGCCACTTATTAAACCTACGTTTTTGGTGTTGATGAATGGCACAATACCATAGGTTGCACCGTTGGACATTTTAAGAAATAAAGCGAACGTAAGCATGGATACAATGGCAAAAACCAGGGACCCCGCCTGCGCAAAAACAATTAAGCCAACACCTTCTAACAATAACATGCCAGCTAAAAGCAAACCTTTGCCACGCATACCAAATTTGCCGCCCACCCTGTCTGAAACTATACCGCCCAGGGCACGCGCAAAAATATTCATGAAACCGAAGATGCCTGCCCAAAAACCGGCAGAACTCTGGCTCAGATGAAATGAATCGACAAAATGAAGCGAAGCAACATTATCAAAAGTTAGCTCCATACCAAAACAGCAGGCATAGGCCAGGGTAAGCGCCCACACGCGCCAGTCGGCCAACACTTTCCAGTCCGTTGTTTTGCTTTCGGCTTTTGAGTGGCCTATCTCGTCAAAATTACCTGCGGGGGTATCTTTGGTGTACCGGTGATATAAAAAAGCGATAGCCAGCATCATCACTCCCGGTATAATCATGGCATATCGCCAGGCTTCGCCCTTGGTATAACCAAAACCTACTATGGCGGCAAATATTAAAGGCATTACCATATTGGTTACGCCCCCGCCCAGGTTACCCCAACCACCGGTTACGGCATTGGCGGTCCCTTTTATTTTAGGCGCAAACATCATGGAGGTATGGTACTGGGTAATTACAAACGAAGCGCCGATTACACCGATGCCCAACCTGAACAACAAAAAGGTAATATAACTATGAGCAAGGCCCACACAAAAAACAGGAACCGAACCAACAATCAATAACCTGACAGCAGTTTTGCGCGGCCCCCAAACATCACATAACTTGCCGATAATTAACCGCGCTATAATGGTTGAGGCAACCGAAGCAATAATGATGTTGCCAACCTGCCCTTTGGTTAAGCCCAGCTCAACGCGTATAGTGGGCATAAGCGGCGCGAGCCCGAACCAGCCAAAAAAGCACACAAAAAACATGAGCCAGGTGATATGGAAGGTACGCATTTGAACGCCTTTAAGGCTAAAAATATTCAGTTTGTCTAATGGTTTTGCTATTGAATTCATAATGTTGTAAGTATTTTGATCAATTTGATATTGAGTTGATAATTCAGTGTTATTTGCCTGCTTTATAAAAAAAATCGGGTGTAAACTTAAGCATAACATACGCCCAGGTTCCGTTTTTTTTGTAGGTGGATGCTACAGCATCTGTTGTAGCCTGGCCCTTGGCAAAAGGCATACTATCGGTAGCATCCATCAACGAATAACCAAATTCAATATTGGTAAATTTATTGGTGTTATAACTTACCTGGAAATCGGCTTCGTTACCCAGGTGCTTATCAATCAGGGTACCATCGGCCTTTTTCATATCATTATTCAGCGCAAAATAGTGCAGATCCAAACCCAGGGCCAAAGCTTTGCCGGTGTATTTAAACTTAAGGTAAGGGTTTACCAGGCCGCCCTTTGGCGAGCCGCTGCCTGCATAAAAATAATCCATATATCCCCAAAACTTGTGTGGGGTGCCGTACAGGGGGTCAAAGGTATTATTTTTGCCCGAGGCGATATCGGCCGGATCTGTCCCCGAAAGTACATCATAACCAGGGGCAACGCTAAACCAGTCTTTTTGGTAAGTGGCCTGGATGCTGTAATGATAAGCATTCATACCCAACCCATCGCGATCTTTTCCCTGCTGACGGTAATAAGCGGCTTGCAGGGCTATTTTGCCGAAGCCCGAAGCATTACCCAATGTAGGGCTAACCATTAAGCCGTAGGTATAGCGTTTATTGGTGGAGTAGTCGAAGGCATCGGTAGTGCTGGCAGCCACAAAGCGCCTGCCGTAAACATACCCGGCGGCGGCACTGCCCACCGAATCGAGCCGGTATTTGCCAAAATCATCATTAAAAAACAAAGCCGATATTTTGGTTTGATTGATTTTTTTGCTGATATATAAACTGGTGAACGATTTATAGTTTTGCGTGGCTGCGTTAGTGCCCGGCGGGTTGGCATAAATTGGCGTACCTGTTTTTGAGCTATTGTTACCCGCGCTGCCACCTGCGGCCAAGGGCACCAAACCCGCCGGAGCAGGTACCAATACACCTAAACTATTTTTAATGTATGCCGGTAAATTGCCCGGTATATAATTGGTATTGGTTGTACCTACATTATCGGCATTTTGGTTAAAGGCATAACCAAGCTCAACCTGCCAGCCATGATGCATCGCTTTTAACAAAGCCATGTCATGCTGGCGTGCCTGTTGCAGCCAATCCAGGTTGCCAATTAAGCGCGAATCATCGTAAATTAATTCCTGACGGCCTATTTTAAGCGAAAGCAGATCAATCCATTTAAAGCCAATAGATGTATCAGCCTTGTTAGCCAATACCCAATCAGCCCAACCTTCGTGTAACGACAGCCGATTACCATCGGCGGTTGAAATGGTGGAAGCATCGGCACCCCAAACACGCACATCCTGAACACTGACGCCAAAGGTCAACCTGTCCCATTTATAACCGAAGTTTAAGCGGGTACGCTGCGAAATAAAACCACCATCTTTTGAGCCGTCGGCTACCAGGTTTCCGTAACCGCTACGGTCTTCAGCACGTACACGCATCTGGCCGGTTAAAGAGATTTGACAATGGCCTGCGGACGAGGCAAAAAGACCCGAAATTAAAAATACAGCAAAAAGCCTGCAATTGTGGAGTACAATTTTATACATTTGTTAAGGTTTTAGAGTTTGTTAAAGCACTGAACTAATTTGCCCGCCAGGAATGCGACCTCCTGACGGGTTTTTTTATTTGGCGTATACCTGAATTTATTTCATCAATTTTTTCTTTTTTGGGATGATTTATTTAACCGAATCACTTTACAGGTATAAATATATCAAAAGCAATAATAAAAAGCAATAAAAATCACAAAAACTATAAATTAATATGACTTAAATCACAAAAAACTAAATAAAATGCAAAAAAACAAATCACATATCGCTTTTTAAAGCACAATTAATCAACTTAACAAAAAACTTTACTGAAAAACCAATACAAAAACCGATCAAAACCCAAACAAGCTCCAAAAAAATCAATAAAAAAGCCAAAACAACACATTATTCAATAAAAGATCTATTTAATTTATTTCGATCATGATATTTAGATGTTGTTATCCTTAATATTGCACAGATTATATTTACATCATTTTACCAAATGAAAAAAGCTAAAAGCGAGTGCGATTTAAAAAGTTGTTTCTTGTGCAGGATGTGTGTTAAAGAATGGCTGCCAGCAGTAAGTGCCAACCGGAAAAATTTTGACGTAAAAAAAGGAGAAGTTATTTTTAAAGAAGGCGACCCAGTTACCGGAGTTTGCTTTGTTTACTCGGGCAATGTTAAGGTTCATAAAAAGTGGGGAAAAGACAAAGAGCTGATTGTACGCTTTGCCAACAAAGGTGCCATATTTGGCCACCGCGGTTTAATTACGCCCTATTACCCGATATCGGCCACGGCACTGGAACCCACAACGGTTTGCTTTTTCGACCTGGATTTTTTTAATTCGACACTGAAGGTCAATCATGATTTTACCTATAACCTGCTCTTGTTTTTATCACAAGATTTGCAGGAATCGGAAAAGAGGATGCGTAACCTGGCGCACATGTCTGTAAAAGGCAGACTTGCCTATTCGCTACTTTCACTCAAGAACCAGTTTGGACTGACCGAAGATGGAGCTATTAATATCGATATTACCCGGCAGGATATTTCATCCTTTGCGGGGGCAACTTACGAGACCGTTTTTAGAACGATGAACGAGATGGTAGCCGAGAAGCTCGTTACCCTAAACGGAAAAAATATTTTCATCAGCAACGAAGAAAAACTGACTGAACTAACAACAGATAGCTTTCTGGAACAGTAGCGCATACAAATTAAACCTGCCCGATATAAACGCGGCCATCCGCCACCTTTACCGGGTAGGTTTTTATTTGATAATCATCGCCACTTAAACACTCGCCACTATACAGCGAAAATGTTTTTTTATGAAACGGACACGCTACCTTTGGCTCACAAGCATCGCCGGTACTACCAATCATACCGCGCGAAAGCGCCATCTGTTGCTTATGCGGGCACAAGTTTTGAGTTGCAAACCACTCGCCGCGGCGGGTAAAATTATAAATGGCTACCTGCTCGTCACCAAGCTTCACACAGGCGCCGCCATTTTCGGGCACATCATCCGTGTAACATACCATTTGCCAATTAAGATCTGTTAATGTTTCCATTGTTTTATTTTGGTAGCCTAAAAAATCTGGCGAAGTCAAAAGTTTAGATTGATTTTTTTTGCGCGGAATTGAAAAATATATTTTTTTTTGCTGGAGGCAGCAATTAACCTACGCCCCCCTTCCACACGCTACCACTCTTTAGCTTTAACCTGATCGCGAAGCGGCTCAAACTCAGCATTCGGATCTTTTTCGGTTGGCGCGTTTACAAAATGCGCGAAGCGCTTGCGGAGTTCGGGGCTTTCAACCGCCTCTTTCCATTCACAATGATAGGTATCAATCAATCCCTGTATCTCCTCCTGCAGTTGGCTGCAAATCCCTAAACTATCGTTAAGTATTACATTTTTAAGATAGCTCAGCCCGCCCTCCATTTTGTTAAGCCAGGTAGCGGTTCGCGTAAGCGGATCGGCCGTTTTAATATAAAACATCAAAAACCTGTCGAGGTATTTAATACAGGTTTCGCTGTCAATATCGGCAGCCAACAATTGCGCGTGTTGCGGTTTAGAGCCGCCATTGCCGCAGATGTATAAATTCCAACCTTTTTCGGTGGCTATAATTCCAAAATCTTTAGCTTGCGCTTCGGCGCATTCGCGGATGCAGCCACTTACACCCCCCTTCAATTTATGCGGCGACCGGATCCCCTTATACCGGTCTTCAATCCGAATGGCAAAACTTACGCTGTCGTGCAAACCAAACCTGCACCAGGTACTACCCACGCAACTTTTTACAGTACGAAGCGATTTGCCATAAGCATGTCCACTTTCAAAACCGGCAGCAATAAGCTCTTCCCAAATCGTCGGCAAATCGGTTAAATGCGCGCCAAACAAATCAATGCGCTGCCCACCGGTTATTTTGGTATATAAACCATATTTTTTGGCCACCTGGCCAATCACAATCAATTTATCGGGCGTAATTTCTCCTCCCGGAATACGTGGCACAACAGAATAAGTGCCACCCTTTTGTATATTGGCCAAAAACCTGTCGTTACTATCCTGTATCGGCGCCTGCTTTACAATCAAATCATTCCAAAGACTTGAAAGGATACTCGCCACTGCCGGCTTACAAACCTCGCAGCCATCCCCGCGGCCAAAATGATCCAAAACCAGATCGTAATTTTTAATCTGGTTCAAGCGGATCAAATCCAGCAACTCCTGCCTGGAGTAATCAAAGTGCTCGCATATTACATTTTTCACATAGGTACCATTCGCTTTAAGCGTGCCGGTAATCAAATCCTTCACCATCGGGATGCAACCACCACAACCCGTTCCGGCCTTGGTACATTTTTTCATACCATCTACGGTAGTGATATTTTGCACGGTAACGGCATCGCAAATAGCGCCTTTGGTAACGGCCTCGCACGAGCAGATGAGCGCCTCATCCGGCAAACCCATCACCCCTGCACTGGCATTTTCTTCGCCTCCCCTGACACCCAAAATTAAATCTTCCGGATTGGGCGGCAACACCAGCTTATTGTTTACGGTTTGCAGCAGCATGTTATACGCATCGGCATCGCCAATTAAAATACCGCCGAGCAAGTATTTACCATCGGTAGTAATATTGATCCTTTTATAGGTTCCCTTATGGGTATCCTCAAAAACAATGGTGCGGCAATCGGGCTCGGTAACAAAGGCATCGCCAAAGCTGGCTACATCCACACCTATCAGTTTGAGCTTAGTACTCATATCATAACCACTGAATGACTTATCGCCTTCGGCCAGGCAGGTAGCTACAATGTCGGCCATTTCATAGCCGGGAGCAACCAAACCGTATATCATACCTTCGTATAAGGCACATTCGCCAATGGCAAAAATATACTCGTCGCTGGTTTGCATTTTCTGGTTAACAGTTATGCCGCCGCGCGTGCCCACCTGCAAGCCTGCCAGCGTGGCCAACTCATCCCTCGGGCGGATACCGGCCGAGATCACCAGCATATCAACCGGGAGCACGGTTTCGTCATTAAATTTCAGGCCGGTGATGGCATGATCGCCGGTGATGGACTGCGTACTTTTATTGAGGTGGATATTTAAACCCAGCGATTTTAGTTTTGATTGCAGCATACCACTCCCCATCGAATCGATTTGCCTTGGCATTAAGCGGGGGGCAAACTCTATCACGTGCGCTTGTTGAATGCCCAGATCAAGCACTGCTTTGGCAGCCTCCAAACCCAATAAGCCACCACCCATTACAGCACCTACCTTAGCGTTAACAGCCCAGGATTTCATCAACTCCAGATCTTCAATAGTGCGATAAACAAATACGCCATCCTTTTCAACACCCGGAATATCGGGCACAAAGGCCGAGGAGCCTGTTGCAAGCACCAGGTAATCGTACTTTAAAGTTAGGCCCTTTGCGGAGTGAACTGTTTTATTTACCCGGTTGATCTCTTGTACCGGATCGCCGAGAAAAAGCGTGATATCATGATCTGCATACCACGATAAGCTCGACATGGACAGATCGTCGGCTGATTTACCATTGAAGTACTCGCTCAGGTGAACCCTGTCATAAGCATGGCGGGGTTCTTCTCCAAAAACGATGATTTTAAACCGGGATGATTTGGATATGAGTTTTTCACAAAACTTATATCCTACCATGCCGTTACCTACTACGATTACCGTGGGTTGCGACATACAGAAAGTTTTAAAGTGTTAAAGCAAAAACCACAAAAAACATTTAACTGCGACCTCAAACATTTTATGTTAGACAATTATAGCTATAAAAATTGATTTCTCATATAAAAAATTAATTTTTATATGATTTAAACAATATTCTATTGAAATTTAATTTAATTAACATTAAAAAAACATGATTTAAAACATTAAATTGATAAATTTTGTAAATTAGCAGATATATAAAGATATAACGCATTAACAAACAGGCAAAATCATCATAAAATATCAATTAAAATGAAAATAAGGATTAAAGGAAACTCATTACGCTATAGATTAAGCAAATTAGAGGTTGAACTTTTTACCGAAACAGAAAAAATAGCTGAACTCACAGAATTTGGTAACCAATCGTTACAATATGTATTGCAACGCTATGATGGCGATGAGCTTTCGGCTCAGTTTAACAACAACACCATTACCCTTTTTATGCCCGCGACTATGGCAAACGAATGGGCTAATACAAACCGCGTGGGATTTGATAACGGAACTGCACCTTTGTTTTTATTGGTGGAAAAAGACTTTCAATGCCTTGATAACGTAACGGAAGATCAGAGCGATAACTATCCTAATCCCTTGCTTAGATGCTGAGGCATAAACCCGGCGAAAACATAACCATTGCATTTACCATCAACAAAGAAAAAGTATTGTTTTATAGTTAAGATTTAAACTGGATAGCCGCGCCTGATGAGTTTGAGTTGAAGCCCCCCCGACGATGTAGGCTTAAAAAACAGTTTTGAATTGACAGCTTAAGACACCACAACGGCCAAACCATCGCGATAAGCAAGTTTTAATTGGTTATCTTTTTTGAGCATATTCAACACCGGCATTTTTTTTCTATTTTAGGCGGGAGTGCCTGCCGATATAGTCACCAGAAAAACAAGCTACCATGATGAAATATCCCATCGTTTTTATTCTATTTATGGCCATAAACACCCTTGGCCTTGCTCAAAACATGAATTACGGTGGGCTGGTAACGGATAATTATTATGAAGAATTGCCCTACGAGTTTATAAACGGCAAAATTGTTATTGAAATAGAAATTGGAGGCCATCAAAAAAAATTCCTGCTTGATACCGGCGCCCCCTGCCAGATCAGCAGGGAGATAGCCGACGAATTAAACATCGGTCAAAAAAACTCGAGTAAGGTTATTGATGCCTATGGCAATACCAACATTAATGGTATTGATCTGATCAAAAGTATTAAGTTGGGTGGTACCGAATTTAATAACGTACCGACCCTGATTGGAATACCGGAATTTTTTAAATGTATAGGCGTGGAGGGCATTATTGGAAGCAACCTGCTGCGCAAAAGTATTATCCAGTTTATCAGCAGTAAAAAAACTGTAGTCATTACGGATGATTTAAATCGATTGCCTTTTAAGCCCTCAACCGCGAGCAGGCTCAATACCAAAGCTGATAACCAGAGCAGCCCTTTTATCCAGGTAAAAATAGGCGACCAGTTGAATGGCGAATTTTTATTTGACACGGGCGACTCGGGTTTGATGATGATTTCCAATAGCTATATGGATAATATCAAACAACAAAACATTTTCCGAAAGATAGCAACAGGCTACGGAGCCAATTCCTTTGGTGAAAATGGTGCAGAACAACGGGCTATTAAATACCGCATCAGTTTCCATAACATGACCATCGGTAATATCGACTTTAAAAATGTGATTACAGAAACAGCTTACAATAACCACCAAACAGGTACCATTGGCTCAAAATTACTTAACTACGGCACCATTACGATTGACTTTATACATGCCAAGTTTTATGCAGATCCTACCAACACAGAAAATGACCTGAACGAAAAAAGTTGGCCCCTATCACCCGCCTATAGCGATCACAAATTAGTAACCGGCATAGTTTGGGAAAAACTAAAAGACAGTGTTAAACCAGGTATGCAAATTATTGCCATTGATGGTGTGGCATGCGAGCAGATTGACCTTTGTAACCTTTTAACCCAAAAGTCGCTTCTATTTGGTAAAGAGCACGCTACAATAACAATTAAAAACGATAGCGGCACTATCACTAAGCTTGTTATAGATAAAGAGTAAAACTATTATTAAGTAAACATCACTTAGCGGGAGCAGGTAAGCCCAAACGGTGCTCTTGTTAATCAAAACCCTGACTTTTAACTCCGTACCGAACAGCAATCTATTGGCAAAAAGACATAAAAGAACTACTTTTTTAAACAGTGGCTTAAATTGATGTAATATTATGAGTAATGGCCCCGGCCAACCGAAAAAAAATTAAGGAAGACTTTTGAACCTCGCAGACTGTTAGGTGCAGAAAGAAAAGAACGCAAAAGCCTGACTACACGCCGGGCCGGGAGCTGGCCTCGCGCGCGGAAGGATCGGGCAGTCTTGATTTCTTTGGTTACTTTTTATATCAAGACAAAACTGCGTTAGCAATCATTCACACCAAAAACAAACAATAGTGAATAATGTGACAAGCCCCTTCCCCGGGCTATTGAGCGGGACGATGTTGTAAATTAAGAATACGGATTATTAACGCAAAATAAACGATTGACAATCACCGTACCCGATATGCTGCATACATATCGCGCGCAAAAGATCCGTCCTCGCGTCGGGATGACATAATGGAGTGGAATTTAACGCTAACAATCAACAACTTAGCATCACGCCATTATAAGTAACGGACCCGGCCAACCGGAAAAAAATAGGGATGACGTTTGAACCTGTAGGCCTATTTTGCGCAAAAAGAAAAGTGCGCAAAGGCCTGACTGCACGCCGGGCCGGGTTTGGCCTCGCGGGTGGAAGGATCGGGCAGTCTTGACTTTTTGGTTCTTTTTTGTCAAGAAAAAAGAACAAAGCCTTTCCCGCGGCGACTGAGCGGGCCGATGCTTTAAATTAAGAATACTGTATATTAGAGCAATAATATACAGTATGACAATCAACAACTTAGGCGATTGAAATGATAAGCCGCATCAAAAAACACCTCGTACAAGGCCATGCCGCACGTCCTTCGACTACTGAGCCTGACGAAGTATCAGGATGACCGCTTTCGCGCACAAAAAAAGGGCGAGTCATACTGAGTAAGGATCCGGCTATAAATTAAGAATACTGATTTTTGTAGAAAAAAATACGCACTGATAATCAAAAACTTAACATGACGTCATTATAGGTAATGGACCCGGCCAACCGGCAAAAAAATAGGGATGACGTTTGAAACCTGTAGGCTATTTTGCGCAGAAAGAAAAGTGCGCAAAAGCCTGACTGCACGCCGGGCCGGGAGCTGGCCTCGCGCACGGAAGGATCGGGCAGTCTTGATTTCTTTGGTTACTTTTTATATCAAGACAAAACTGCGTTAGCAATCATTCACACCAAAAACAAACAATAGTGAATAATGTGACAAGCCCCTTCCCCCGGCCATTGAGCGGGACGATGTTGTAAATTAAGAATACGGATTATTAACGCAAAATAAACGATTGACAATCACCGTACCCGATATGCTGCATACATATCGCGCGCAAAAGATCCGTCCTCGCGTCGGGATGACATAATGGAGTGGAATTTAACGCTAACAATCAACAACTTAGCATCACGCCATTATAAGCCAGCGGCACACTCAACAATATTAGATACCTGCTTATCCAACTCTTGAATTGTTGCTTCCATCAACGGCAGATAAATTGACTTTTCCATCATTCCCTCGTCGCGTAGCAAATTAAGTAAACCCATTAATGTACAAACCGGGCCGCGGATATCGTGCGATTGCATGAGCGATATGGCCCTTAATTTGGCATTTTGCAATTCAATTTTAGCCTCGTAATTTTTCCGCGTGGTAATATCTGTCGCATTAAAAACAAGTCCTGCAATTTGCCTGGTGGTATCGTAAGCAGGAGCATATTCCGCCATCCACCAAGTTGGGATATTATTAATCAGGTTCAGTTTACGCTCAACAGTAAAAGTTTCGCCAGCGAGCGCGCGCCGGCAGTTGGTCAACAATTGATCAGCCAGTTCATCATTAAGATAATTGATAACAGGTTGCCCAATTTTAATCTGTTTATTAAAAACAGTTTTGATCAAACCTACGGAGGCTTCATTAAAATCAACAACGTTTAAATGCTTATCTAAAATGATGTGATAGCTTTGCAAACTATTAAATACCGCGTTATATTTTAAACTCAGTTTATCCAATTCGGCCTGTAAACGCATGATTGTTTTTTATCGTGATTCTGGCGTGTCGTCAGTTCGGCATCTGAGCCGCCGGGCAGCGCCTTCTTAATGCATTTTAAATATAACACGTGGTTAAAGGGTAAGGGCTTGAGTATTTCCATGATACTGTTTTATTTATGAGGTAAGGGCTTATCCAGATAGATATGTACATCACATCATAATAATCAAGCCAGTATCAATCACTACGTTTAATCCTGTTACAGAGGCATATCCAAAATATCATTAATAAAAATCGTATGTAAAAGAGGTCATCATATCGCTAATTATCCAACAACAAAAAAAATCAACTACAGCAATCGCCATTTAAACACAAGGCTATCAACGGGAAACTTTCAAAATAAAAAGTATTCATATTACCCGATCCCTTTTTATATCACATTTTTATTACAGTTAATGTTAAGGAGCCGTTACAAATTACTACTTTAATAATGTATTTTTGATTAGTTAATATATCATCCCCAGGTAATCCGCAAATGTTGAGGTCTGTTTTTCATTTCCTTGTTTTTTTATTGGTGATGTATGCCGGAACCACAATGGCGCAATGCCCAACAAACATTGGTTTTGAACAGGGCGACTTTACCGGCTGGGAGGGTGATATAGGCACCATTGAAAGAAACTCCGGTGCCATAACATTCACCAATCACATTATTGTTAATGGCTTGCAAAGCATTATTACCAGAGCATCACAACAGGTAGATGAATTTGCCGGCTTTAAGCTTGCCAGCCCTAACGGCAGCAATGCCATTGCCAAACTGGGTGATAAAACCACAGGCAGTAAAGCACAAAGGCTAACCTACACATTTACCGTACCTGCCAACAATAACAATTTTAGCTTAATTTATTATTATGCCGTTGTTTTAGAAGACCCCACTGGTGGAAATCACACCAATGCGAATAAGCCAAAGTTTACCGCCGCTGTATTTAACGTATCGGATAATAAATATACTGATTGTGCAAATTTCAACTTTGTATCCATAAGCAATTTACCCGGTTTTAAATTTGCTCCAACGCAAAATAGTGCAAACCAGTATAATGATATCTATTACAAAGACTGGTCGCCGGTAACGATTGACCTACGGGGCTATGCAGGCAAAACATTGAGATTGGAGTTCACAACTAATAATTGCGGCCCAGGGGCACATTTTGCTTACGCCTATATAGATATTAATCAAAATTGCACTTCGCCGGTTACCGGGAATGTAATTTGCGATATCAACAAGCCAGTTACACTGGTTGCCCCATCGGGCTTTTTGGAATATCACTGGTATAAAACCAAAGATCCTAACATCGAATTATCTCAATCACCAACTTTCAGCATATTTCCGCCACCAGAAGCAGGCACACAATATTCGGTGCGCATAGTCCCCTACCCTAATTTGGGATGCGAGGATATTATTACCACCACAATTAAAAATTCAAACAACTTAGTCTTCAATGTAACCCCACAGTTGTACGCTTGTAAAACCCCCGGTGCAGATATTACAACGCCCGATATAACAGCGGGTACCGACAAGGATTTCACCTTTGCTTATTATAGCGATATGGCTTGTCAAGATCCGGTTATTGATCCTAAAGCCATTACAGAAGCACGCACTTATTATATCAAAGCTATTGCTGATACATCGGGCTGCGATTATGTGAAACCTATACAGGTCATATTTAAACAGGCGCCAAACTTAGTTATCCATAACCCGCATGCTGTATGTAAGCCTAATATGGTTGACGTTACAGCAGATACAATAACTACAGGAAGCACTTTTTACGATAAATTAGAATATTATATAGATGCCAATGCTACCATAGCATATCAAACCCCCAGCCAGGTTTCGGCCTCAGGAACCTATTATATTAAAGCAATAAACAGCGCATCCGGATGCTATGATATCAAACCAATAACTGTTTTGGTAGATGAACTTCCCATTTTGCAAACCCGTACCATTTATGGGTGTGGTACAGCAGATATTACTGTGGACTCGGTTACCAGGGGCAGCAGCTTTTACGGCTTGCCTACTTACTGGAAAGACGCTGCCACCAGTATCCCTTTAGATAACCCAAAAGCTATAACAGCATCAACCACCTGTTATATTAAAGTTGCCAATGCCGCAGATTGCTTTGTAACAGCACCCCTCACGGTTAAAATTTTCGCCTATCCGCAAATCCAGGTCACCAATCCTGCTTCTGTTGTTTTCCCCACTACGGTGGATATAACGCAAGCATTTACACACAACGATACTACCAGCTACTTTTATTACCGTGATAGCCTTGCTACTAAAGTACTAACCAAGCCCGAGACGGTTACCCGTGCCGGAACTTATTATATTAAGGCTATAAACGGCAACGATTGCGCAGTTATAGAGCGGGTAAAGGTTGATATTGCCAAACCACCCGATGTTAATTATAGCGTAAATACCTTTACCCCTAATGCCGATGGCAAAAACGACGTTTTCCATATTGTTATACCAGCAGCTATCAAGCTGAAACACTTCAGGGTATATGGCTCCTGGGGCGGTTTGTTATTTGAAACATCAGATGCGGAGAAAGGCTGGGATGGTACCAGCAACGGTAAAAAAATGGCCGTGGGCACTTACTATTGGATATTTGAGGGATACGATACTTATATTAACCAGGAGGTGAAAAAATCGGGCAGTATTAGTATTGTGATGTAAGCTAATGTGCGTATTTTAGCGGATATAATACTTTAAACAGTACAGTATTCACTCGGGCACAATTCATCAAGCATTAAACATATTAAGATAAAGTACCGGTATGATATATAGCAAAACAACTGGTAAAGGCAAGCACCATATTATTTTCGCACACGGAAATTCCCAATCGCACCAGGTTTGGGATGAGGTGGTTAATGCTGAATGTTTAAAACACTATACCAGGATTGCACTTGATCTTCCGGGACATGGTAAATCATTCAGGAGTGAGCATCCGGCTACGGATTATACCTTGCGGGGCATGGCACTACACCTGCAAGATTTTGCTAATCAGTATTCCGACCATGGTTATATTATGGTAGCCAACTCGCTGGCAACAAATTATATTGCTGAAAAAGCTTACGGTTATCAAAACTGTAAGGGGGTATTTTTAACAGGCGCCAGCATCATCGGCGAGAATATTACACCCGGAGAGATTATTCAACCCAATCCAAATTTCGGTGCGACGTTTTCGGCCACCGCTACCGAAGCCGAATTAAACGCCTTAATTGATGACGAGGCCTACCACATGCCCAACCATTTACGGGAGCAACTCAAGGCCTTATACCGTAACACCGACCCTAATTTGCGAACTACCCTCGGCCTGTCAATTGCCAACCAGGAATATACAGATGAGATAGGAAATTTATGGAAACAAAACATCCCTATAGCCGTGGTTAACGGCGCGGATGATAAGTTAACCGTTCCGGACTATATGAAAGGTATGGGTCTGAAAATGTGGAGAGACCGGATTATCATCATACCCGAGGCCGGCCATTGCTGCCATCTGGACGAGCCAGAACTTATTGCAAACCTGGTAGCTGAATTTGCTTCCGAGTGTTTTAAATAACACGGTTGCGAACAGCCATCACAACAAGTTCCGTAACGTTTTTGGCGTTAGTTTTACGAAGCATATTTTGTTTGTGGTTGACTATTGTATTCTCGCTGATGTTTAATTTGTCGGCTATTTGTTTACTGCTCAACCCTTCGGCTATGTAAACCAATACCCCTTTCTCCCGTTTAGTAAAACCGGCCTCCTCCTGGTGGGGATAAAAGTAATTAGTCTCCACAACCTCCTTATACCACGGGTTCATTTTTTCGATGCTGTGCACTATAACCGTATCCGTTTTAACATCGGTAATATCAACTACCATACCCATGCTGTACAAAGGTAAGCCAGTTTCTTTCGAGGTAATGTAAGTACTTCGCTGCAACACTTGCGCGTATGTTTTATCGCTTCGTTTAACCCTGAAATTGTTTGAAAACAAGTAATGATTATGTAAATGCTGGGGTGTACGTTTTAAAAAAGTTAGATTACGCGAAAATATTTCCTGATTATATATTTTAAAATCGTCCTTGTGGTATACATCGATCAATTTTTCGAGACGCGATTCGATAAAATCCCTGGGATGGTAACCCGAAATCAGATGAATGGCATCAGTCATGACGAGGTATTGATGAGCGCAATAGTCGATGACGTAAAACAACGGAATGCCATGCTGATTAGTATTGCCAAACTGCTTAAACTGTTCGAGCAAATTATTAATATCCTCAAGATCAGCAACTTCGCTTGCATACCAGGCATTTTGCAAATGCCCCTGGTAGGTAAAATCCAAATCTTTTTTGGTTTTCATAAACATTTAATTAGGTGGGTATAATATACGTTAAAAAATAAGTATTTCATTGAAAAAATAGTAATAATCTACTATTTTTTCAATGAAATACTACCTATAAATTTGATCAGGTAATGAAGCTTAAATAAAAATTAAAACGAATCAATACAGAAAACAAAAAAATTAAACTATTATGAAATAATACACTGATTTTAACGGAACCACCAATAAAAAAACTGTATATCAACTCATTGCTATTACATCGTAGTTTTATTCATCAAGCTTTTACAATTTAAAAATTACAATAATTCGATCACAATTAACTCAGGCCATCGTGCCGTGTTATAGGCAGCTCGAGATATCAGTTGTGAGTTTGCGTTCCCAAAACTAAATCAATACGAAGGTTTTCAATACCGTAAAAACACGTTATTAAAAGCTATTATTTACCCGTAAATATTGTTCTTGTATATCCCAAATTTGATTAAACAATAACTCAAACCCTTTTTAAAATGAAACACTATTTACTCATCATTCTGGCTGTGTTTCCCTTTTTGAGCCAGGCTCAAAAAGCTACCACACAGCTTCCGCATCCGGTTTCGGTACAACTGCAGGCTGGCACCCAAGGTATTGGCGCTGATGTACGCTACGGCGTTTACCCCAATCTATCGGCCAGGCTTGGTGGTAGTTTTGTACCCATTAACACCGGCAGCAGTTTAAGCATATCGGGTTTTAATACCGATTACTCCGCCGATGTAAAAATTTTCAATGTGCACTTGTTGGCCGATTATGTACCCTTCAAAAACATCAAGAACTTAAGGGTAGTTGGCGGCGCCGCTTATTTATATAAAGCAAACGGCGGCTTAGTGTTGTCGCCTACAGGCAGCTACACCTTCGGCAATTATAACCTAACCGGGCCCGAAATTGGCAAACTGGATATGGATGTGAGTTGGAAAGGTGTTGCACCCTACCTGGGGGTGGGATTGTTTAAAAGCTTCCCCAGCAATTTATTCAACTTTAACCTTGACCTGGGCACTTATTATCTTACCGCACCGAGTACCCGCATCACAGGAACCAACTTATTGGTTGACAATAATCAACTGGAGCCTCAATTTAATGATAACCTGAAAGGCTACCGCTGGCTGCCTGTACTACAATTAAACTTCAATTTTAAAATACGATAATATACTATCCATATGAAATACTTTCTTATAACCATAAAGAAATCGCCGAGAACGGCCCTATCGTTTTTTGCATTGGTGAGTGCCCTGGTTATTGGCACATATGCCTGTAAAAAACCAACTGAAGGTATCAACATTATCGTTAATACCGGAACGTTATCTAAATCACCCGTACTGATCCATTTTACCAATGCCAATATAACATCAACCAACCAGCCAGGTGATTTTGCTGTTAACGTTACCGGTAAAGATTCGGCCCTGGTACAAATGGATGGCGGCGGTACAAAAATTACCGCTTCGCACGGTTTTTTACCACTATCGTTAACGCGCGTTGCAACCCCTTCTAAAAACACACCCATATCATTCAATGTATCAGCATCCGTTCCCGGGTTTACACCGGTTACGCAAACAATCACATTGAACAGTGATACTGCAAAAACCGTATTCGAAATTAAGCTGATTGAGTATGCCAATCCGGCACCCGGAACAACTGCTCTGGTAAGCACATCGCCACTTTCTGCAGGAGCCACAACAAGCGTAATTAACTTAACAACGCCCACCACATCATCGGTACCGCAAAGTGCAACACTAAGTATACCCGCCGGAACACAAATGCTTGATGCCAGCGGTGCCGTAATTAATGCCGGCACCCTGAACGCCAACATCGTTCAATTTACTTCGGGTACTCCATCAATCATCAACTCATTTCCGGGAAGTATGAAAGCTAACCTGGCGCTTGATAAAAATGGAAAATTGATACAGGGCGGTGTAAATTTTGTAACGGGCGGTATGTTAGCAATTAATATGACAGCGGGCACAAGTACCGTAAAATCGTTCTCAAAACCAGTTAGCATGAGTATTGAATTGCAATCAGGCTTAATTAACTTTGGCACAGGTAAGGCAGTGGCTGTTGGCGATACCATTCCGTTATGGAGTTACAATGAAAGCAACGGTGTTTGGAAAAACGAGGGAACAGCAATAGCTTACATAGATGCTAATAATAAACTGGCCGCAACAGCAAATATCACCCACCTCTCCTATTGGAACTTAGATTGGTCATGGGGGTATTTTGGCGGATATAATACCTCATATAATCCTTTGTCCATTAATCTAACTTCCAATTCAACCAACTGGCATGGGCTTTACGAAGTACAATTACAATCACCCGATGGCAATTACCTGGCTGGGTTTCACTCCTATCAGCCTCAGTATGATTACTATCAAACTTATGTAAGATATACTTATTACTACTACTGGTATGGCTTTACGTATAGCTGGTTCGATTATTACTATTATACTCAATACAACAAGTACGGTTTTGGCCTTAGTCAGATACCTTACACCTCGCAGGCTAAAGTTGTGGTTTATGATTTAATGCAAGGTTACGCTAAGGTTGGCGAAAGCGCTGTTTTCAATCCGATTAATGCCGGAAGTGTAACTGTAAATGTTACTACGCCGCCACCGCCAGACTATGTTAAGGTAAACTTTAACCTCAAGGGACACTGCTCATCTAAAGACGTTAATATAGGCATTTCGGGCTGGTTCTTCCTTTATAACTATAGTGCCGCCTTGAGGGGCCAGTGGGCTTATACTTATGTTTACATCTATAATGGTCAAATATATAACTTCGGTTATAACGACAATGCTCAAATCAGTAACAGTGGAGGAGCGCTTAGCGGATCAATTCAAATGATCAATGGAGACCAGTATTTTATAGAAACTTGGAATAATTACAATTGGTATTATACATCGTTTGTATTTAGCAAGTCAAATTTCTCTCTACCATCGTCCAATAGCATAAGTGGAAGTGTGGTTTACAATAGCAGCACAAATACCGCAACGGTAAATGGTACTATCAGTGTAAATTGTAATTGATTGAGGTACTTAACCATAATTTAAGAAAAGCCGGATGTTAAATAACTAACACCGGCTTTTCTATTGCCCCCCTCCCCAGATTTAGAGTGCAATAGTCGATCTTATTGGTCTGGCACTTTGATTATTCATATTTTTTTCTTATCTTCATTAATGAGCCGGTATTCCCGGTTCTGTTATTATACGAATATGAACGAAGAAAAAGACGTAAAAAAAGACGCAGCGATTGTAGAACAATCTAACAAGATCAAAGAAGTAAGCAGCCCCGTAAAATCGGGCTTAAAAACAAAAGATGCCATTGTAGCCAACTGGCTGCCCCGTTATACGGGCCGCCCTCTTGACGATTTCACCGGGTACATTATACTCACCAATTTTTCAAAATACCTGCAAATGTTTTCGGAGTGGCATGATAACGCCCCCATCATAGGCCTTGATAAACCTATGCAAAGCGTAAGTGCCGACGGTATAACCATTATTAACTTTGGTATGGGTAGCGCGCTGGCGGCAACCGTGATGGACTTGCTCACAGCTATACACCCCAAAGCTGTTATATTTTTAGGTAAATGCGGAGGTTTAAAAAAGAAGAATAACGTAGGCGACCTGATATTGCCTATAGCGGCCATCCGTGGCGAAGGTACCTCAAATGATTATATGCCTCCCGAAGTACCTGCCTTGCCAGCGTTTGCGCTGCAAAAAGCTATCTCCACCACAATTAGGGATCATGCGCGCGATTACTGGACCGGAACCTGTTATACCACCAACCGCCGGGTTTGGGAACACGATAAAGAATTTAAAAAATACCTTAAAACATTACGCGCCATGGCGATTGATATGGAAACGGCAACCATATTTACCACTGGTTTTGCTAATAAAATACCTACCGGAGCCATACTCCTGGTATCTGACCAACCCATGATACCTGAGGGTGTTAAAACGGCAGAAAGCGACTCTAAAGTAACCGAAACCTATGTAGAAACTCATTTACGCGTAGGGATAGACTCGCTAAAACAATTAATTAATAACGGCTTAACGGTTAAGCACCTTAAGTTTTAAACTCTTGTTTAGCTAAGGCAAATAATTAAAAAGCTTTGCCATAGAATGGTGTTGCTCCTTATCAAGTAACCCGGCAAACGGCAGTAAACGGCGCAGGTACGATGATGGCGAAAAATGCCGTTTACCTAACATGATTTAATCATGCGCTTCGTTACCGTGTTTAACTTATAGCCGAATTGCTGAACACGTTACTGAACAAGCAAATTTAACCGTTCCATTCAGCTTTATATTCTTTTAATGTTGGCCAACAATGGGCCGCTTGCTGTGCAAGGGTACAATGTGTTCAAAATAAAATACAGGGTGTATCAAAAAATTAACTTTAGATTAATAAAATACGCATTTGAGCCCAGTTATAGTCGATAATCGTATTGGCACAACAATTGAACTTGAACATATGTCCCCTATAAAACAGTCAAAGAAATGATAACATTTAAAGAACACGAAAGCGTAGTTTACACCGATGCAGAAGGCAATATGATTGATACTTTTGTTGTTTATGACACGGATGCGAAAACGGGACTGACCCATATTAACCATATGGATATGCTTGTGCCGCTAAACCAGTTGCAATTGCACCCAAAATCATTAGAATCTAATCATGTACCTGTAAGGGATGCCTTCAGCTTTGAGATACTCAAGAAGCTAAAAGCTAAATATACCGATCATGATGTCGAATTAAAAGCCAAGATCATTACCAAACCAGCAATGGCTATATATTCATACTCTAAGGCTTCTTAACCTCAACGTATAATTTTTAAGCAAGAAACTCCGGTTATATATTATAACCGGAGTTTCTTGCTTTATTACCTTTTTTATTGTACCAATAATTGTATTTTGCCGCGATAGGCCGTCACATTAATCGGTGTTTTTGATTACCTGGTTGCTGCTGATGGTATGATTTAAGAAAGTGTTAATCCCGTCTCATCATTAGGCACCATAACGAGCAACAACCTGCTTTAATTCGGCCGCCTGGATAACACCGCTTTGACGCCATTTGGCCTGCCCGTTTTTAAAAAGAATTAGTGTAGGCACGCTTTGTACTTTATAACTATTAGCAACCTCGGGATTTTTATCAATATCTATTTTCAATATCGTAATACCATCGCCCAAACTATCTTTAAGTTGCTTTAAAATAGGAGGCATAGACCTGCAAGGGCCACACCACTCTGCCGAAAAATCAATCAGTACAGGTTTCTCGGATTGGATCAGTTCAGAAAAAGTTGCCATGGGTTTTAATTTAAGGAATATAAGATTAACAGTAAGGCCTGGCTTTAGTTTGAAACAAGTTCAGAAAATAATTTTCGCTGATACATGCCAGCGTTGACAAGTAGAAGAGCAAATATGCAAGCCTAAAAAAGGTTGTCAGAAATTCATCACCATATTAACGAGTACCTTTTACGATCTGATAACCTACAGCTCTTCTTCGGTTACAATATCGTAACCTTCAAAAACCCAAACGGGTTTCCTTTTGATATCCTTTTTGTTAAATTTAACCCGATATGTTTTGCCTGCCACCATTGTAAATTGGAAATCCAAACTTGTTTGATGGATATCTTTCGGAACAAATTGAGGCAACAATTGCTCCGCCAGGAAGGCGATCGGATCTGAGGCGGCCATATTTTTTTGGCTAAATTAGTAAAAATACAGCTGTGTTTTAACCAGACACATGCCTTTGATATGCATTATAAAGCATAACTAAAAGTATAAAACCAATTACGGCAACCAACCACTTTAAAATGGTAGCTGTACTTAGCTTTTTAGGGGGCTCGGGGTTTAAGTTAATAATTTCCAGGTCGGCAAACGGCGTATTTTCGGTATTAAAGTACACCGGCATATTTTCGTTCTTAGCCGCAACGTTTGCTCTGAAGGATTTCAAATTAACAGGACCGGGAGGCATATCCAAAATTGACTGTAGTTTTACTACCCGGGCAGTTGCCGCCTTGGGCTGCTCATTACCCAAACGAGTACCATCGTACACAGTACTATCATCCTCATAGTTAGGTAAAGCATTAGTTAATGGCGAGTTAGTTACAGTCATATTATCATTTTCGTTATTCGTTGCTGTTACACGGCGCATCGGCAATATTGGAGCCGGCAACTGGTCGTGCTTTACAACAATCTCTTTTAAGGCGAGGTAAGTTTCTCCCTGGCTGGTAAGGCGCATTTCTATCTTTTTATTATCCAGCGGATACAAACCCGTTACCAGTTCCCATGCTAAAAAATCAAATTTCCCCTTACTTTCTACCAACTTTTCGCGTAACAAAAAATCCAATTCCGTATTTAATGCCCTACGCTTCTGTGATGTATCCAATTCGCTTTCAAAAGCAGACTTAATATCCACCATAGCCTCAATTGCATTGCTTTGATGCAAATATTCAAGTATGCGGATATGTAACGACTTGGGCATGTACTTTAATCTGTAAGGCAATAACTTTGCCAAAATACAAAATAAAGGCATACCAATTGCGCTGTTTCTGCTCCGCCGCAAAATGTAACGACAGTAAGAAAAATAAAAACTCCTGAAGTTTGGTTGACTCACTATGGTTTTCACCAAAACTAAATACCATAGCTATCAAGATGTAGTAATAGATACCTCAACAAACCGGGCACCTTAGCAGCCAACAAAAAACAAAGTTGAGATTCGAATTTCAAATTGAGCCTTTAACAACAAATCAACATTAGTTTGTTAAATCAGATGAGGTTTGATCAAAGATTTATGTTGGCACTTATATAGTAACGGGGAATTATTTACCCACAATTCCCCAACATATTTGAGCTTAATGTTTTAACAAATGGTGAATTTAAGTGAGGTGTTTTTACTGAATCTCTTGCCTGCTACGTTAATCAAATTTATGTCAGCATTAACTGCTAATACAAAATATCAATTTAAACTAAAAAGAAAACGAAGCCATTGAAACAACATTTTCGAGGCTGACAATAGGGGAAATTTGATTAACATTATTAATGTTTAATTATCACCATTTTAAAATTTTGGCATATATTAGCCAAAATATATGTAAAAGTTACACAGAAAGCCATCTTCATAATGGACTGCTTTTATACATAAAATTTCAAAAATATTATCGTTTTTTCTGCCATATCAATTTATTGTGATTAATTATTTCGCCGGGATATTATGAATGAAGCTGTTCGTTTACTTGCAGTTAAACAATTTGAACACTTCAATTGGCAAATTGATGACGAATTGCGAGAATTGCTGATCATGGCTTCCCAAATCTGCGAAACAGCTATCGCCCTGGTAAGTTTGCTTGACGATCATAAGCAATGGATTAAAGTAAGTGAAGGCACCAGCAGCGAAAGTATACCGCTGGATATCGCGTTTTGTACACATACCCTACAACACGGAGATTTAACCGTAGTTAATGACACACTGGCAGACGGACGTTTTGCCAATCATCCGATAATCTTGAACGGCTCAGTTATCCGCTTTTATGCCGGCTTTCCGCTCACCACCAGAGAAGGAGTAAATATAGGAACGCTATGCGTGATGGGCGAACAGCCAAACACTCTGGATAATCATCAGCAACTCATGCTGAAGATGCTTGCAAAACAAGCCATCAATATCATGGAGCTCAAGTTAAGCTACGACATGCTTAAGAAAACTAAGATGGAAGCCTATGAGCAAAAACAAACTATCCAGAATGCCGAAATTAGGTTGCGCGCTTTTTTTGAAAGTTCTGCCAATTTCCACGTTCTGCTGGGCAGAAAAGGCGAAATTTTAGACTACAACAAATCCGCCTACAATTTTATAAGGAGAATACACGCTACCAAAGTAAAACGTGGCGATTTGTTCACCATTTACCTTGCCCCAGCCTTTGTTGAAACTTTTACCGAAAAGTACAACCTGGCCCTCGCCGGTGAAAAGGGGTATGCGGAAGGGTATACAGACTACGGCGAACATGGCGAAATTTGGTGGGAAGCCAATTTTGAACCCGCGTGGAACAATGATAACGATGTAATAGGTGTATCATACAGCATCCGCAATGTAACCGAACGTAAAAGGTACGAGCAAAAAATAATAGCGCAAAACCAATCTTTGATTAATATCGCCTATATCCAATCACACGAATACAGGGGGCCGCTCACCTCTATTATGGGCATGATGAACCTGATCAGGGAGGAGGGCTATCAACCCCCGGTTGAATATCTACAGTTGCTGGAAAGTGCCATCAGCAAGCTCGACGAAAAAATACATGAAATTGTAACCCATGTAAACACACACGAATTGAGCGAGAAGAACACACCTAAGCTATTTTAACAAGTTATCTGTTTTAAAAGTCAAAAAAGCTGCAGCAGAATATAAAAAAGCAGTTATTGTGATGAGTATCAATTTTATTACTTGTTGATTTTTAAACCTTTCGTTAATTTTATATCTAATGAATTAGATGTTACAGAAACAGGTTTAAAAATTACAGCTATGAAGAAAAACTACAGAAAAAAATCGGCATTATTCATCACTTTAATTATTGTAGTCATTTTAACATCTGGATTTTTCATAAGCAAAAAACTGTTGAAGCCAAAAGACAGCGTTGAAGTTGCCGAACTCGAAATAAAATTGCCAACAGGCAAAAGCTCTGTTAAGATCGGCGCTTCGCAAACCGCTTTAATTAAAGCTTTAGGGCAACCAAAACAAATTGGGCCTTACTCATCGCAGGCTCATTATAAACAAGGAACGGTATTAAATTATAACGGCGCCAAATTTTACTTTGTGCATAACAAACTCACTAACTTTGAAATCACATCGCATAAGTACAAGGTTGGTTTGGCCAGTACGCACAAGTATAATTCAATAGGTAATACTCAAGCGCAATTGCCTAAGTTCAAAATCCAAAACAAAACCGCTTTATTAGACGTTACGAGCGATGACTCAACTACCGATCAATTTTTAGAATACGACTTGAGCGATAGTGGTAAGTTAACCAAGATAACTTACAGTGATTATTGATTAACGCTGCATTAAACGCGCAACATATTTACCTATAATATCAAATTCGAGGTTTACTTTTGATCCCTCGCGAACTTGTTGCAGGTTGGTATGCTCCCAGGTATAAGGTATAATAGCTACCGAAAAATAGTTGGTGCCCGAATTTACTACTGTAAGACTAATGCCGTTCACGCAGATAGATCCTTTTTCTACGGTTACGTTCCCTGTGCTGCCATCATACTCAAAGGTGTACTCCCAGCTGCCTTCAAGCACCTTATAGGCAGTGCAAACAGCTGTTTGGTCTACATGCCCCTGTACAATATGGCCATCAAGCCGGGCATTCATTTGCATACACCGTTCGAGGTTCACCAGATCGCCAATTTTAAAATCACCGATATTTGTTTTGCTCAGTGTTTCTTCAATAGCGGTTACGGTATGCCCGCCATCTGCCAGTGCAACAACGGTTAAACAAACTCCGTTATGCGCTACCGACTGATCTATCTTCAACTCGGTTGAGATTGCAGACGCCACTGTAATATGTAGATTACCCTGATTGTGCTTTAAATCAGTTACTGTACCTAAGGTTTCTATTATTCCTGTAAACATAGCTCTGTGTTATCGGGCCAATTAGCCCAAAGTTTCTGTTCTCAAAACTAATTATAATTTCTATAGCGTATTTTTTTAATCACAAGTTTTACATTACGCCCATTTTTAGATTTACAGGCATGGTTACAACTTGCCCATTAAAAAAACAACTACAGAAGAGAAACCGGAACATCATACATAATACCAACAATCCAGGTAGTATTGAATTTACAGGTGTGCCTGCAAAGGCTTACTAAAACCCCTTCCTATTTTTAACCCAGGCCGACTTTCCTCCGATAGCCTCTGCCGGGGTAGCTATTTGTTTACCCGAGGATAATAACTTTTCCATAATTAAAGCTGCTATTTGAGCCTCATCCTCTCTCCCGGTATTCAATACTTCAGGGATAAAATATTTTTTTACGAAATGAGTATCAAACCTGCCCGATGTAAAAGCTTGGTGCTGCATTACAAATTTGCCGAAGGCCAGCGTGGTGGTAATTCCGGTGATCTGGTATTCGTCGATAGCCCTGATCATCCGTTCAATAGCTTCCTTCCTGTTGCTACCATAGGTAATCAATTTGGCTATCATCGGGTCGTAGTATATCGGTATCTCCATTCCCTGCTCAAAACCATCATCAACCCTTACTCCTGGGCCTTTAGGCGTTTTATACGTTTGCAAAGTACCAATATCCGGAAGAAAATCATTTGCCGGATCTTCGGCGTAAACCCGGAGCTCTATAGCGTGGCCGCTGATATGCAAATCTTCCTGCTTAAAACTCAGGGCTTCGCCGCGGGCTATATTGATCTGCTCTTTTACCAGGTCAATCCCGGTAATCAGTTCGGATACGGGATGTTCCACCTGTAAACGGGTGTTCATTTCCAGGAAATAGAAATTCAGGTCATCATCCATAATAAACTCCACAGTGCCTGCCCCGGTATAATTAACAGACCGAGCCACATCAACGGCGCACTTACCCATTTGCTGCCTTATTTCAGGTGTTAGCACGCTTGATGGCGCCTCTTCAATCACCTTTTGATGACGGCGCTGTACAGAACAATCGCGCTCAAACAGGTGCACAATATTGCCATGCGTATCGCCCAATACCTGTATTTCTATGTGCCGCGGCGATGATACGTAGCGCTCTATAAATACCGATCCATCGCCAAAGGCGGATGTGGCTTCGGATACGGCCAATTGCATCTGCTCTTCAAATTCGTCTACGTTTTCAACAATACGCATGCCCTTACCCCCCCCACCAGCGGCGGCTTTGATGAGTATAGGGAAGCCAACTTCAACAGCACGGTCACGGGCGTCGTTTACATCGGTAATAGCTTCTTCTGTACCGGGCACCATAGGGATATGATATTTTAAGGCAGCGGCTTTTGCCGATAGCTTATTACCCATTACCTCCATAGCCTCGGGCGAAGGCCCAACCAATATTAAACCAGCCTCGCGAACCATACGCGCAAAGGCCGCATTTTCTGATAAAAACCCGTAGCCGGGGTGTATAGCTTCGGCCCCGGTTTGCCTGCAGGCTTCAATTATTTTACTACCCACCAGGTACGATTGGTTTGATGGCGAATCGCCGATGTGAACCGCTTCGTCAGCATAACGCACATGCAACGCATTACGGTCGGCGTCAGAATATACAGCTACGGTTTTGATACCCATCTCGCGCGCCGAGCGCATTACCCTAAGGGCTATTTCGCCACGGTTGGCCACCAATAATTTCTTCATCAAAACAAATGTAACTTTTTGTACCGAAACAAAAAGAATGATAAAACGAAAACAAAATCATCGTTTAAGAGTTATAGATGTCCACAAGTTAGCTCATCTGCCATGCCTGATCATTCCAAACATTTGATGCGCCTGTTTAACGGGCATCTCAAACTCGACGAAGAAGCCCTGACCAATTTATTTCTGGGTCAGTTAGGAAACATCTATTGTTCAAAAAGCCACCTGCTGAGTGTACTGCCTGGTTTATCGGCCAAGGCCTCTTTTCCTGAACTGAAAAATGCCATACTGGAAGGCATCGATAACATCAAAATGCAAATTTTGCGCATGGATGTAATCTACAGCAATTTTAACATGGTATACGCTGAAGAAAAGTGCATGGGCATTAAATCCATCACCTTAGAAGCTCACCTGGCAAGCCACGCAGAAAACAAATCGCCCCTTTTTATCGATATGTCTATACTTACCCATCTCCGTATTATTGAGAGCATCGAGATAACCAGTTTTAATATTTTGAAAGATATTGCTGCATCGCTCAACAACCCCGATGTATCAACCCTGCTTAATCAAAACATACAATCAGCCATGAACACTAAATTGATTTTCGAGCTGATATCCAAGGAATACATTTCCTGAAAATCAGGTAAGGGTTTAAAAGAAACATATTATTCGTAGTTTAATCCGGCCTTAAGCCGCTATTACTATAATGGCTTTAATTTACGTCAACCTGGACGTACTCGCTAAACGGCAGACTATACGGGCTACCTGCCGCCCCCCCCTTTTTTTGCCAAAGCTGCTTCAGCAAACCGCAACGCTCCATAGTACCATGAAAGACAATACCATTTTACAATAGCATGTTGAATGCTGATTACTATTTGATTTATATTGATAATAATTGCTTTTTTACAAATCAAAACAGCAGCCGTAGCGGAGTATTATGTTTTTGCCGTAATATAGGGGCGGATGCCCACAAACAAATCAGCGTTTTTATTCTTTATAAAATCAACAAAATCATTAAAATGAAGATCACTAAATACATTCATTCGTGCCTGGTTTTTGAACAGGATGGTTTTAAGTTACTGATGGATCCGGGCAATTACACCTTTGCCGAAGGACTGGTAAAGCCCGAAGAATTTGCAGATGTATCGGCCATCATCATTACCCATATCCATCCGGACCATCTGGACATGGATCATTTAAAAAAGATTATAGAACTAAGCGGGGCGCCTGTTTTTACCAACAATCAGGTTGCCGATGCTTTAGAAAAACAAGGCATAGGGGCCGAATTATTGACGGAAGGCACCCGGAATTTTGGCGGTATGGCGTTTAAGGCCATGCCAGTAATACATATGCCGCTGTTAGACAACCTCATCCCCGAGATGACCGGTTTCATTATTAATAACACTATATTGCATGCCGTCGATTCGTTAGATTCTTCTTTATACCAAATTAAAAACATTGAATTGCTGATCCTGCCAATTATGGCGCCTTTTTGTAATGAGCTGCAAGTAGCGCAATTTGCCGATACTATACAGCCAAAACATATATTGCCCGTACATGATGGCTTTGGTAAAAGCTTTTTTTTAAAACAGCGGCATCAAAACTATGTAAAACACTTTGAGGCGCAGGGCATTCAGTTCCACCAGCCATTGGGTGGCCGGGTTTCGGCCGAAACAGAAATCGTCTTTAAGTTTAATCTATAAACCAAACTTCAAATCCATGCAGTTTAACCATATCCATGTCATCATCAACCCGGCAGCGGGAAAAGAAGAGCCTATCCTCTCCTACCTCAATACCGTGCTTATTGATACGGATATTCATTGGGAGGTAAGCGTAACCACGCCAGATAGGGAAGCGTTTGACATTGCCCGGTCGCTTATTGGCAAAACCCAACTTATTGTTATTTATGGCGGAGATGGAAGCATTGCCGAAGTTGCGCGTGCGTTGTATGGCTGCGATACGCCCATGGCCATTATCCCGGGAGGAACGGCCAACGTGATGTCAAAGGAACTTGGGATTCCACAGCAAGCTATAGAGGCTATCAGGTTAATTGCAGGCGGCCAAACTAAAGTGATTGGCATTGATATGGGGATGGCTAACGATACTCCTTTTTTACTCCGCGTAAACCTGGGGATTATGGCTGATATGATATTGCAAACCAGCCGCGATTTAAAGAACAGCTTTGGGCAGCTGGCCTACGGCATTTCGGCTATTCAAACCCTTGTACAATCGGAGCCTACGCAATTTAAGCTATTGATAGACGGGAAAGAATTTACCGAAGAAGGCGTAGCGTTAACTGTTACCAATGCTGGGAATATTGGCATCAGCGATTTTACTTTTCTGCCGGATATCAATGTAACAGACAGCTATCTGGATGTGATTGTGATGAACAATACCGATTTAACATCGTTATTACGCGTGGCCGGAACGATGCTTTTTCAAACCGAATCTGAAGTGTTAAAACATTGGCGCTGTAAAGAGGTTAACATTACGCTGGGGCAGCCAACCAGTTACATATGCGATGATAGCGAGCAACAAGCTGAAACAATATCAATTAAAATAATACCGGGGGTATTGAAGATTTTAGTAGCAGAGAACCATTAAAACTTTATGTGGGACAAAATTAGAAGTATTTGGGTTATCATAACAATTTTCGTGATGAAAGTGGTTGATAACCTGCACCGGGTAATATTCGGCTTACCAACATTAAAACGCAGCCAAATAACCGCCAACCTGTTTCTGGGGAGCCAATACAACAAGATAGGCTTAAAAAAATTAAAAAAACTGGGCGTTACCGCGATAGTGAACATGCGCATTCATTCGGTTTACAGCAACTCCCGGTATAAAGGCTTTAAATACCTGCACCTGCCTACCGTGGATAACACCCCGCCCCCGTTAGACGATCTTCTAACCGGTGCCACCTTTATTGACGACGAAATTAAACACGGCGGCAAGGCCTACGTACACTGCAGACAGGGCCTGGGCCGTGGTCCAACCATGGCACTGGCCTATCTTATCAAAATTGGTACTACCCTGCCAGATGCATTAGCATTGGTAAAAAGTGTTAGGCCGTTTGTAAACCCTAAGCCCGGGCAAATTGAAAGGCTGAAAGAATTTGAAATTTACTGCCGGAAAAATTTTGCTTAAATACTCATCACAGTTGTT
The DNA here is from genome assembly GCF_000166195.2 of Mucilaginibacter paludis DSM 18603. Classification (NCBI taxonomy): domain Bacteria; kingdom Pseudomonadati; phylum Bacteroidota; class Sphingobacteriia; order Sphingobacteriales; family Sphingobacteriaceae; genus Mucilaginibacter; species Mucilaginibacter paludis. Next base: position 7,409,160 of record NZ_CM001403.1, on the reverse strand, counting down.
AAATAGAGCGTACTTAATCCGGAGTTTTCAGTCAAAATCCGGCATTTCTGCCCGGTTATTAACAACTGTGACTTAACGACAACCAACCTTCTATCATTGACATGGCGCAAGTTACTCCACTGCTGTCCGCTTTCTTATAGCCTCGATTTTCAATTGCCAATTTTGCCAAAACGGCCCAACAAAAGCGCAAAGTACCAAAATAATGTTACTTTAGCTTACCATGAGCACATTGAATTTGAACCCCAACCCTCTAAACGTTTTTTGCTTAATTTTTATCATAGCCTTTATACTGGGTGGCCAGCCACTATGGGCTCAAAACTTTGATGTGAATACCATTCATTGCAGCATGAGCGATGATAACAGGGCCACCATGAACAAGATTGGGAAATTTGAAGGACATTTTTATAACGTAATTTTCAATACCAGCATGAATGATACCGTAACGGTAAAAATTAACTTATACGGCAGGAAGAGCGAGTATAAGCAGGTGCAGAACGAAAACATCCACACTACTTTTATCGACGGCTTTTATTCGGGCGAGAACAAACAGATCTACCTGTATAAAACGGAAAACTACATGAATATCCTGTTGCACGAAACCAGCCACGCTATTTTATATCGTAATTTAAATAATGCGCCAAAATGGTTGAACGAAGGTATTGCAACACTGTTCGGCAGGATGGTGATAAGTAATAAAGACGAAGTTTTTTATGTAAAACAAACCCACTATATTAAACTACTTAAGGGGCGGATAAGTGACAGGACATTTAGCCTCGAAGACTTTTTCAATTATAAAAACGAGGACTGGTTTAATGCCGAAAAACGCGAATACCTGTACACCGTAGCCTACTGCCTTATTTACTTTTTGGCCGAAGATAATATTGATAACCTGCAGCGTTTAATGATCTTGTTAAAAGAGGGCAATAGCAGTTACGCCGCTATCAATAAAATATATGGCAGCCAAAGCAAGTTTGAAGGCAGATTTTTTGATTTCTATTCTAAGCAGTCAGCTTATAGCAGCGACTGAACACGTGATTTCAGCACCGTTTCTTAAATATCTTTGTAAAAAATATCAATTCCCCGTTAATCCTTTCCGCATTTCAATAGTCTGAACGAATAAAAAAGGCACTGCAATATTAAGTGGCCTTTGTTTTTACCATCAACATCGGCACTATTGAAAAAAAATTACTCACTCATCTTCTTTTTTACGGTTTTAATATCCCTTAAGGGTTTTGCACAAAACAATAATGGATCTGTAAGCGGTAAAATATCCGACCCTACAACCGGCGAAATGATTGATTTTGCTGGTGTGGCTATTTTTATGCAGGGCAGCGATGATATTATTAGAAGCAATACCAGCAGCAACGGCGGTATATTTAAACTTACGGGCCTGCCTTATGGCAAATACGGACTACGTATTAGCTATATCGGTTTTGAAAAACAGGTAGTTGACGACATTGAGATTACCGCCGAGCATCCGGATGCTTACCTGGGCATTATTAAACTCAAAAAGAATAGTAGTTCGTTAAACGAGGTTACCATTAGCGAAAAGAAAGCCGCCGTTGAGTTTGGCGCCGACCAGATTACCTACAACGTAAGCCAGAGCCTTCAATCGGAAGGAAGCACCGCTACCGATATTTTAAAAAATGTGCCTATGGTAAATGTAGATATCAACGGCAACGCCACCATTGCAGGCAAGCGAAGTACCCGCATTTTTATAGATGGCAAACCGTCCGATTATATGACATCCAACATTGCCGACCTTTTGAACGTGCTGCCATCCGAAGCGATAGAGAAGATTGAAGTAATGACCAACCCGCCTGTAAAGTACTCGGCAGATGGTGAAGGCATTATCAATATTGTGTTAAAAAAGGGTTATAAGGTTGGCTTAAACGGAACATTATCATTAAACGGCGGTACCTTGGGCAATTATAACATCAACAGTTATGTGGCCTACCGCACCAAATCATTGTCGTTAACATCAAGTTACGCTTTTGGCGAGAGTGAAAGAAGCAGCACCGGCTCATCGCTTAGCGATAATTTTTTAGCCGATACCAATTATTACCGCAATCAATACTCCAGCAACAATGGACTCAATTTTGGGCACAACATCCGCGAAAGCGTTAACTGGGATATTGACACTACCCAAAACTTGCGGCTCACAACTAATTTTAATATCAATAAATCCAACGGAGCATCGGCAAGTGATTACTATTACCTTGATGAGAATAATATTGAAACCAGCTTACGTAATCAAAATAACAACAACCATAATCATTCGTTCAATTACGTTTTTGATGCTGACTATACCTGGAAAATTCCGGGTGGCGATCAGTTAGAAGCCAGCGCCACTTATAGCGGCAACAGCGCCAATACCGACAGGCTTGCCCAAAGTTATACCCTTGATGCCAACGGCTTACCCATTAACGGCATATTACCGCTCAACCAAACGTACGGTGTATACGCTGCGGGCCGCGCCTTACAGGTTAAGGTTGATTATGATAAACCACTGGGCAAATCAAAAAACACGGCTGATTTTGGCTTATCGGCAAACATCCGCACCAGCGATAACAACCAGGTTGTGCAGGATTTTAATTTTGCCAACCAGATGTACCTGCAAGATTTGCAGCTTACCAACCAGTTTATTTATAACGAGCATATTTATGGCGGTTACGCCAGCTTAAGTATCAGAACGCAAAAGAAATGGTCGTTCAGGATAGGTGGCCGCAGCGAATTAACGGATATTAATTTTAACGTATCATCCCTGCCTGATCAATATCATATTAAGCCCTATATAAACCTCTTCCCCAACCTTTCTATTAACAAAACGTTCAGCAACTACACCATCGGCATCAGCTACAGCGGGCGTATTGTCAGGCCTTCGCCCAACTCGCTAAACCCGCAGGTTATTACCAACGCAAGCAATCCAAACATCTCTTTCGGTAACCCCAACCTGGCGCCGGCCTATACACAGCAAGTTGATTTTAGCTTTAGCCTCTTCGGCAAAAACTGGGCTTTTTATCCGCGGATCGGCATAGCCAATACAAGCCATATTATTGAGCGTATTACAACGCCTATATCATCATTAGCCTACCAAAGCACTTATGATAACCTGGGTACCAGCAGTTACAATACCATTAACCTGTACGGCAACTACCATGTAGCCAAAAAAATCAATGTAAGTGGTGGTGCTACGGTGGGCCGCATAGCTTATCACAGCAATAATAACAGCGCGCTAAACCGTAACGGCATCACCTTCCAAAGCAAGGCAGGCATTCAAATTGATATGCCGAAGCAGTTAGCTTTTGAGAGTAACCTTAACTACTACACCAACTCGTCGGCCCAGGGCCGCAGCAAAGGTTCGCTCAGCTCCAGTTTTGCCATCCGGAAATCCGTTTACAAAAACAAGGTGCGCATAAGGTTAACCGCCATTAACCCAACCGGGCAAGGCAGCAGCACAACATTTACCCAGGGCCAAACTTTTAACCGGCAAGATTATTACATGCAAAACAACCGCAACTATAGCCTATCGGTAAGCTACAACTTTACCAAGGTTGGGCGCAATACAGCAAGCAAAAAGCAGAAAAAAGATGTACCACCGCCGGAAGTTAGCCTATAATGATAAGCACGGTTCAGCCCTCAACTAAATGAATTTCATAATTTAGTAACCATTTTGCTATCAAAGTAAGAAGAACGTTTGCACCTGCACAACTTGGATGTGCTTTAAAACCAGTAACACAGGCCTGTCACTCGTCAGCTACCGGCTTATTGTTTTGTAGCTCTTGAAAATACCTGGCTATCTTTTTACATTTCAAGTAATTAGGTATTACGGCTATCGGTGAAACCGGGGAACGACTTGTTGTGGTAACTTTATGGAAATAAACCTCATCATCTTTCAGGATAACTGTGATGCACCAACCAAAACCGCTAATGTCAGGTCGCTTGATATCCCTTATTACGTCAGTTCTACTGGCCATAAAGGTTAATCCATCATAAAAATGATGCAGGGTATTCATTACATCTTCCTTGTTTTCGAGTTTCTTTTTTCCTTTAACTTTTACAAGGGTATTTAACAATACAAGGCTAATTACGATAAAAGGATCAACGAACACTACAAAGAACAAGGGTGAATATTCGCGATTTGGAATTTCTTCAATGGCGGCATACAGCGATCCTGATAGCATTGATATCAAAAAGAAATACATCATTAAGCGATTGAATTGGAACCACCGGTCTTTAGCGTAAACCAATTTCCCCTTCCTGATGCTCTCGATATAATTTACCGGCGGTAAGTACTCGTCATCTTCTTCCATTGATGCTAATCATCCTTATTAAACAGCAAAACCGTGCCTGATTGTTAACCAGGTACGGTTTATAGATTTTCAGGCACATGCTATCCTAAAACTATATGCCAAACATACTTTATCAAATTGTTAATTTGACGGCGGTGTTGGCGGTGGCGGCGGCAGTAGTTGCCCGTTTGCTCCAGGACCTCCCGGGCCTCTGTGCTCGCGAGGAGCAGGTGTGGCATCCGGATGGGCAGCACCATGATGGCAGGTATAGCAAGAAATAGCTTCCACCATTTCTTTCTCATTTTTATCAGCCTTAAAATATTTTTTATTGATCTTGGCCGTCATGGTCATCATTTTACGCGCCATTTCCTTTTCCGGCTTGGCGTCGCTCGCAAAATCAGTTCTCTTAGTTTCTTCGTTACGGGCATGGCAAAATCCGCACCGTACGCCTAAAGCCTCTTTCCACTCGTCCATTACCTTGTCCAGATCTTCTTTACTGATGTTTTTAGGTAATACCTTCAAGTTTTTCCATTGAGGTTTTTCAGGTTCGTTTTGCATAGATGCAGTTGCTGCAAAAACAACCGTACCACTCAAGCAGATGGTTACAAATAGTTTTTTATAATGGATCATGATGACTAAAGTGTTTTATCATGCTAAAGTAAAAAAATGCCTTTAAAATTACCGGAATACATTGTAATAAATATGCGATACAGTAATTTGTAATAAGTATAAATTAACATAACAAATTACTATTAAGTTAAACGAGCTTAAAGTATGCAGCAGTAGTGAAATAGATGATCTGTTAAAGACACACGCCACAGGCGTGCGTGAGCATTGGGCAAAAGCGTGCATAGACGCGCTGGTTATTTGGCATGATGGCCACAAGCAAGGCTTGCGGTGTTGAAGACATTTGAGTAATCTGCAAAAGATTACCCAGCACCATTACTTTAAACCTAACCAAACAAATCGCCCCCCTTCAAATCCCCTCCCCTGTTAAATTACACCTTAAACCTATATTGTCTTGACGATCAATTAACACTATTTTTTTTATGTGCGTATCTTGGTCTGTTAAAGAATTTTAAAATTCCTTTCTCCGCAGGATCAGCAACCTCGCTGATACTTCATAGAGAATCATTTCTGCTCTCCGCGCAGTCTAAGGTTCAGGACCTTTAGGATTAACTAAAAATATATCTTCAAAATATCTTTTTACTTCCTGAATGCTTCATAAGCGGTTTCGAAAAATAGCCATAAATGGCCACCTTTGCCGGAACGGCAGCGCACTAAGTAAGCTGGCACATCTGATGCTAAGCCCAAGGAGATCAGGTTGGTTGATCAGGAGCGTACGTTAATGTATTGGCAAATAGAATAACGCATTTTCGAAGAAGAATAACAAAGAAAAGCCCGTGCAGATTATGGCAATTACCTCACTAAATTTAGTGCTGATCAATTAGAACCAAAATGCCGTAGCGGATTCTCGAAGCGGTAGATAGAATTATTCCGGCAATTTTATCGCACATTCCCAATTGCGAATACAGTGTATTTGCAATTGAGTTGGAGCCAATATAAAGTTATCATCAGGCTTGATAGGTGGAATAGTAGATTAGATAGGCCGCACATATTTTATAAATAATTTACTTACAAGTATATACAATTAAAATCATACAATAGTACCCTCTATTTGGTCCCCACGATAGATCGTGGTTTTTGAAACAATTTGTTTGTACCATAACTTATGGTACAAACAAACATTTACCAACGGAAATAAAGTGTTTAATTCTTCAGACAAGCTTATAGAAATGATAGCAAATCATGATAGTGGTATCCGGGAGATTCTTTGAATACGCTACACAAGTTTTTATGCCTTTATTTCTCCGTGATTTTCCTGCGTATTCTGCTCAGTGAGGATTGGGTGATACCCAGGTAAGAAGCAAGATAAGAAAGCGGTACCCTATTGGCCAGTACCGGAAAACTATCTAAAAACTTCAAATACCGTTCCTTTGCATCATCCACCATCATCGGGCTAATCCGGTTAACTTTATCAGCCATACCTTTAAAAGTTATTTTAGCTACGATTTGATCCCAGCCAATAATCGTCATCGACAGTTCTTCTAATCCACTTTTTGATATCACCAGGTACGTACAATCTGTAACAGCCTGTATGTACTCAACTGCCGGAATACCCAGATCCAAGCTATTCATATCCGCGATAAAGCAATTTTCTTCAAAAAAGTACTTGGTAACCTCGTCGCCCTTATTGCTGTAATAACATACACGCATGATACCTTCCGTCAGGAAGATTACTTCCCGGACTACTTTTCCGGCTTCATGGTAATACTCATCTTTTTTAATCGTCTTTGAGGTGAATTTACTTCTAATCAGCTCAATTTGTTGTTGATTAAAATGCCCAAACTGCAATAAATAATTAATCAGCTGTTCCATTTTGCTTTATTTCATCTGGCTCATTAGCAATTTGTCAAAGAGCTGGTCTGACAATACCTTTCGCAAAAACAACATTGGTTTTGCCATAGCGCCACCAACGTATCGTGTTTTAGGTTTTTTTGCTTCAATCCCTTCTTTAATCAGTTTGGCAATCACAATGGGTTCTGACGAATCCTTTTCCATTTTCGCATAGGATTTGATTAATGCCTCAGCAAATTTACGATAAGCCGTATGGCCTGAAACACGCATGAGGTCATCACCGCCGATACTCATCATTTCGGACTTGGTGCCACCCGGCTCAATCACAATAACGTCTATGCCGAACTGCCTTATTTCGTTACGCAGCGAATCGCTTAAACCTTCTATTGCAAATTTACTGGCATGATACCAGCTACCCATCGGCAAACCCACTTTACCGCCGATGGAAGATATATTAATGATCTTTCCATAATTATTCTTCCGCATACCTGGCAATACAAGCTGGATTAACCTTGCTGCACCAAAAAGGTTAATTTCTAATTGATTTTTTGCCTCTGCCATGGGTACATCTTCCAACGCACCATACGAACCGAGACCAGCTGCATTAACCAGTATGTCAATACTTCCTGAATCACCTAAAATCTTATTTACACAATGAGTAATACTTTCGTCGTTGGTCACATCCAATAATAGGTGTTTGATGCCATATTCTTTCAACGTTTCTAATTTATCAACCCGACGAGCTGCACCATATACTATGTAACCATTTTGCGCCAGATAGATTGCTGTAGCCCTGCCGATCCCTGACGATGCGCCTGTAATTAATGCTATTTTTGCCATTTCTGTATTATTATAAATAATTGAATAAGGCAAAACTCCAAATTTAAACACTGCAACCATTTGTCATTTGGCAAAAAGCAACTATCCAAATCAAACTTGCAGAATTTTTTAATCAGCTGTAAAAGCGTTCAATAGTGCAAAATCAGCCTAATATGATGGATGGCAAAGGTGAGCAGGACTCAAAAAAACAACAGATATTAATTTACCTATTTTCAAATACTTATTTAATAACCAAATACTTCTCGGCCAAACAGCCTTTTTCCTCATAAACTAAAACCTGCAAAAATCACTTCGAGCTCCCGAAGTAGTTTTAACGCTATCTCTTTTTCATCCTATTGAAAGACAGTTGATATCAATAGTCATACACATGCTCAATCGTCACGTTATCAGTTATAAAAGTATTTAAAACTGTAGCTAAGTTTTTTACTGTTGTTACTACAGCAACCCTGTTTAAACCTGGTTTGGTAAAAACAGGCTGAGTGAATAATATTTTATAATTGCCGGTTACATTTAAATACTTATCGGTTAAAACAGTAAGCATAATAGCGCCTTTATTTCCGGCTATCTCCGTAAAGCCAACACCATGTTTAGCCAGCTTGCTAACCGCGTTATTAAATTCGGCATAACGGGGTAAATTGGCCAGGATCGTACCGTTTGGCAATATTTTTATTTGATGCACAAAACCGGTAGTATCCTGCCCAGCAGGCAGCTTATCCATCACTACTGCTGTTTGCAGCGAGGCTGTTTCGTAAGCCGATTTAGTGCCGAGGCCAATCAGCCAGCCATAACCGCTTTTAATTAATAATTCGGTGGTTAAATAATAGCGCCTTTCCAGTTTACGCAGCAAATGCGGACCGGATAAGGAGGTATTGCTCCACAACGCTTTAAGCTGATGGTTAAAATCGTACTGGTACCATGGCAAAGCTTCAATAAATTTCACGTAGCTGTGCTCATAACGGGCGTTAAACTGATCCTCGGCTGTCATTTCTTCACCGGGCCTGGTATCGGTTACCCGGCCAACAATGGTCTCGTAAAATGATTTGATGCCGTACTCAACCGTTGTACTGCCTGCAATTACCCATATCATGACGTGGTAGCCGGTATTGAAAGCAAAATTACCTTTGATCTGATGGTACATTATACCATAACCGCCCCATAGCTGGTCGACATGCTTTAGGTACGGAAATGTGGTTGAGGTGCGGGTTTTAAAGTAATCTGCCTGTTCGGCCGGACTAAACACAAGGAACCATTCGGGATAAGTCAGAAAAGTTTGATCAGGCGGGCGTATAGCTGCCTGTGGTGTTAATGGATGCTGATTGGTTACCAGCCACGCTTTATCAACCAACAAGCCCTTCCCGGCTGGCACGGTAGACGGCTTCCGGTTTTTAACAACAAACGTTATGATAGCCAGTAGCAGCGCAATGAATGTCAGTATCCTTAGCCTTCTCATGCTTATATTTTGGTAAACAGCATTAAGGTATTATCTGATGGATCTTTATCCTGTAGTATGCGTTTACCGGCATCTTTAAAACCGGCCTGCTCTATCATAGCCGCCCATTCATCTGCCGGTTTAAAGTTTTTAAAATCTTTGGCTTCAAATTCCCAGGTCTCATTCAATCCCACATTAAATACCGTGTGCACCAAAGAAACAAAAGTGGCCATTCCGGGCGTTTTAACATCATGATCGCGAATAACAAATGAACCGCCATGCCGCAGGATACGCTTGATTGATTTTACAAAACCATCAAGTTTAGCTACCGGGCAATGGTGCAAACCAATGTAGCAGGTAACCACATCCAGGCTGGCATCGGGGATAATTGAACTGGCGATAGATTCATAACCATCAATATCCACAAAAGTGCCCAACTTACCTAATTGACCGCGTTCCATAATATCGCCCGGTGAGTTGGTTGATGCCAAATCATTAATAAGATATATAGGCCCGGTAACTTTGGTTTGTTTTCTAAGCTGACTGATATAGCGGCCTGTAGAACCGATCTCGGCATAACCATTAATCTGTTTTACATCGCCCAATAATTCCAGCGTTTGCCTAACTATTTCCTTTTTTTGTTTTTTAAGCGCCGGCAATGCATAAGTTAATTCTGATAAAAATGGCTTTATGCTTTTAAGCTTGCTTTGCACAGCTTTATAAATCTCCTCGTCGGTTTTGCCGGCAGCGGTTTCTTCTTTTATCAGTTGATGGAATTTATCCTCGGGATATAAATGAAATATCACCTGCAAAAAGCGGTAAAAATCATCGCTCCATTTGGTATCATTAAATACTGCTTTAAATTCGGATGTATTAGCCATTGTTTTGTGGTTTTAATGGTTTATAATAAGTATCCCAAAAAATGTTCCGGAATTTATAGTCAGGGTCTAATTTGGTTTTTAAATCAAACAGTTTTTGAGCGTTGGGATAAGCTTTATAAAACTGTTGTACAGTTGGGTGTACTTGGTATGGCAGGTAGTAAGCGCCGTTTACAGCGGTTACCGCGTCGGCCAACTCACGCGTCCAAACGGCAACGGCGTGTTTGGAGGCCGGGTCTGTACGTTGCTTGTAGTAAACTACAAAAGCAAACACCTCTTCGCGCGCCCAGGCCAGGTAAGTGCCTGGGTCGGCTTTGGCATGGCGAATAGAAACGTTTAATACGTTTACGTTAAAGCGGATAAATATTTCGGCCATCGCCTGTTCAAATTCCTCAAAACGCTCAACAGGTACAAAGTATTCCAGCAACACATAGGTGCTATCTCTGCGCGAGCGTGGCTCTAACTCTGCTACATCGTAGCCCGCCTCGTAGTTGCGCCAGTGTATCTTTTTACCGCGGAACATCAGCGGGTCTATCAAAAACTCACGTCGCCATTTACCCAACGGAGTTTCCGTGAATGACCATAAGAAATATCGCTCCAGCGGATACGATTCTTTTAATGGCATCAGCCGGGTTTTAACTGTCGGTTTTTCGGTGGTTTCTATCCAGCTTACTGCGCGTAAACGTTTATATTTTGGTGGGTAGATATCGCCATTATGGAAAACTACCTGTGGATTATCGCGTATGGTTTTAAAGAAGTACCCGGCATACTCTTCCACTTTCATTTTTTTATCAATTCGTTTAATGGCCAGGTTATCGGCCAGTTCCAATTCGGCCTCCACAATAATACCGATGCCATTGTACCCTCCTATCGCGCCAAAAAACACTTCCTGATTCTCGGTGCGTGTTGCGTGTACTAACGATCCATCGGCTAATACTACATTTATAGAGCGGACGGATAATACCACCGGCCCCATACCCATATACCGCCCATGTGCATTAACACTCAATGCGCCACCAACCGTGAAGTTGGCATAGGTTTGCATGATTTTAATACTCAGATGATGTTCATCTATATACTGCTGAATATCGCACCAGCGGATACCGGTTTGTACTTTGATGAGCTTATCCGTCGCGGAAAACTCCAAAACTTTATTCATGCCGCGCATATCAATATGCAAACTGTGCGGACTGGCAGTTTGCCCACCCATACTGAAACGACCACCACCTACGGAGATGGCCCCGGTAGTATTTTTTACAATTTCGCACACTTCCTCAACAGAAGCCGGACGCATTATTTTAGCAACCAATACCGGGTTTAACCGGGTTACATCATCAATAATGCGCTCATCGGTTTTTAGGTGCGGAATTTCTTTACCGTCATCATTTTTCAAATAATCGGGTGCCAAGCCGGGCACGGAGCCGTATTGATTTGTGGCATAATTACCTTTCTTAAATCCCAGCCGCCAGAACAACCATACCGGCCCAAGCACGGGTATTAAAACGGTAAACAGCCAATAGCCCGAATAGCCCTGATCATGCAGGCGCTTAATGGATGTAGCTATCACAATCCAGAATAGTAATGGGTAGAGTATAAAGGTTGCACCCTCGGCTATTGCAAATAATAATAAATTATACAGCACATAAAAGGTACACCAGTAAAACAGCGAAGCCAGCCAAAAAGTTCCTTTTGATAAGCGACCGTTAAAAGTAAATAGCAGATAGGTTACAGGTAGCTTTTGTTTTAGGCGCATAGATGGTATTGGCAATAGGCTAATATATCATTACTTTCAATTATAATTATACTGCTTGTATAAAATAGAACGTGATAGCTATAAGTAAATTATATATGAGCTGTATCTTAACTACCATGAGGAAGCCTAAAAAAGATGAAATTCCGGTATCAAAGATAAGCCATACTACCGTATATGCAGATTTCAGCGGTGTGGATGGCGATGGAAAGATACTCTATCTCAATCCCAAATGCGTTTTAGTTGGTTTAGATGGTGTGCCATATATGTTATTTATTACCGCTGATTTTAACCAGGATGACCTAACGAAAACCATAGGGGGAGAGTTATACCAAGTGAAGCGATTGGTTCTACAGCACACTTTTTCATACGTGTCTCCTGAAAAGAGATCCTATTGTAAAATACCAGATTGGTTGTTAGCTTTCAAAAAGATAGAGTGGTTAAAATTCAAATATGTGGAATTAGATGAGCTTTGGCTTTTTAGAAACTTACCCGTGCAGCATCTTGTATTACAGAATGTCAGGTTCAACGACCCAACTATATTCGCAGATTCTATCATTCAATTCAATCTTCTTAACCAAATCACTCACGATAACTGCTTGAATAAAGAGTTAATAAGTAAGATTGCTTCAGCCCTACCCCATGTAAAGTTTTCCTACGAAACTGAATAATGTTTGTGCTAAAATACGATTGTAGTAATTGCAGAATTCTGCGGAAACGCTGCTGAGTGACCTGGTTTACTTACATAATGTACATATCTTGTTTATCTGTTCAAAGGGCCTATTTGCATCCTTAACTTCTGTAAAAATCGAATTACTGCGCCCCCCGCGCCTCCTTTATGGAACAATGGTTACAATCACTCTTTTATACCTTGTTAAGGCCGGTGTCCCTTTGTCTGTTATCCTTACAATAAAATGTGCAGTTTCGGGCTTATCCACCTTTGGCGCGGTTATATTTACCGTATGCGAATTTTCAGGTTGGTTTATTTTAATAAGGGTTTTATAGGAGCCGGCTTCCGGGTAATTGAACCATAAAAAACTCAGGCTATCCCCGTCAGGGTCGTAAGATCTAAAAGCGCTCAGGCTAAATGTTGCTCCTGCCTTTATCGTGATGCTTTCGGGGCCGTTTAAAACGGGTACCGGGGGATGGTTGGCTTCGGCGTATGATTTAGTGCACCAGGCCATCCGCGCCGCAAAATCATTTTGAAAATCATCGCGCCAGCGCCATAACGATACGCTATTGCTGGTAAACAAATCTTTGCCGGCTTTTACCGCGCGCCCGTACTCGCCATATTCATAAGGTGTATAGGCGTCAACGGCATCCGTCCAGATGGCCCTGGTTTCAGGCTTTAAGGGCATATTGGAAACCCCTTTTTTTGCCTGCGCAAAATCAGGTTTATACAATTCGTAACGGCCGCCCCAACCGCCCCAGTCGGGATGCTCTGCATCGTTTAGCCCGTTTCGTATCAGCGATAAAAAAGATGGTGTATCGCCTTCAATCCCCCATGATACATCGGGATATAGTGCGCCCAGAGGACCATGCCCCTGCTGAATATTTTGCGCAATCCATTTATTGCTGATAGTTTCGTTATTGATGCTGTCGAAACGGGTATTGATTGCACTCCAGGTAGCTCCGGAGTAATTATCACCGGGGCTAACGATGTAAAACAGATCAGGAAAATTAGTCCTGATCCAGTAACCACTGTCATCCTGGTCTGATATGGTATAGACCCTCAACTTGGCTATTAATCTTTTTGCTTCTGATGCTGTTTTGGTTTTCTTTATTTTAAATAACGATTGGCCAAGTGTATTTACGCCACCCCAAACCGATATCCAGAGCGGGCGGTTATCGTTTTCTTCAAGTAGTTTAATAATCCAGTCTGAGCCCTCGGAATCTTTACCATCACCGATACCTTCCATACCGTAGGCCGGGATGCCATGTTTTACTTTGGATAACAACAAACCGGCATCAGGAAAACCTTGCTGGTGTTTATTAAGATTGGCCTGCACCTTACCGTAGGCTTTGATCAACCTGTTGATAGACTCCGGCGACACACTTGTTTTCATCCACACGGAGGTAGTGGCAATCAATCCTTTAATATCTATCTCATTAGCATATAAAAGTAGACGTATAAACGACTCGCTATCATCGGGGTCGGCCTCAATATCCGATAATACAACTAACCGGTTCTTTTGATCACTTGGTTGGCTTAACTGGGTGGAAAGATTTTTTTCTACAGCATGCACCTGCGGATATACACCTGCGGAAGCCAACACCAAACATGATGTGAGTAATAAAGTTGACAGTTTCATGTGTTAAATAATTGTTTAAAATTGGATTGATCAGCCACGCTATGTAGTTTAAAAACAGCAGCATTACCAATCAAATTTATGAATAAACAAACATATATCGTCAATTATGCGGTACTATTAAAGCGCTTTGATCTGCCTCAGAATGTTCCGGGTGATCTCTTTCCGGCAGTTGCCAAAGTTGGCGTTCACTTCACTTCTTGGCTTAATCAGCCTGGTAGCAAAAAAATAAACATTATCCTTTCGCTGCACATAGCCTACCCACCAGCCCAGATCCTCGTTGTTGGTTTTCGTCCAGCCGGTCTTCGAACGAATAACATAATCCGGAGCAGTATCAGTAACCATAACGTTTTTCAAAATAGCGATATTTCGCTTTGAAAAGGGTAGCTTTTCCTCGTAAACCTTGATCAGGAACTCGACCTGGTTTTTAGGTGAGATCGCAAATACCCCGAAGTTCCAAAAATCTGCTCCTTTCTCCGCAAGGTTATGGTTGCCATAATCACAGGCATCCAGGTAATACTGATATTTCTTTCGGTCTATTTTCTTAGCCATTTCAATAAAGGCCCAGCCTGCTGAAACCCGAAAGGCCTCTTTTACCGTAATATCATGGTAGATTTCTGGCCGGTAACCGTACAGGGTAGTATCGGTGCTACCGGGCCATTTAATAATCTCATTTTCATCTTTAATGGTGCCAGTCTCTAAGGCTATCAATATGTTGATTACTTTAAAAGTGGAAGCCGGCAAGGTAGCCACCTGCGCGTCAGCCGAATCAGAAAGCAGCCATTTTTTTGTTTTATAGTTATAGATAGTCGTACTTCCATTGATCCGGCATTCCTTAAAAGGCTGCTGAAGGGAAGCCTGTGCTTTAAGCGATAGGGGAAAAAAGAGCGCACAAAATAACAGGCAACGATGCATGATAAAGCAGTATTTTGAATCTCAACAATTAATCAAAGGTAAAGATAAAAGGCTTGTCACATTTGAACAAGTTATGCATGTTAACACCAACAAAATACCGAATAGCAATATTGACACCGGTGTTTATAGCGCCTCTGACGCGATTGCCTTCATTTTTCATACATGGTCGATAAATAGGGGGTTTCCCATCCGGATCAGCCACCTGCATCTTCTTTGCATTGCCTATGCCAGGGATTTTATATTTAACCGATGAGCCATAATAGAAACTCCAAAACGCAGGCATTATGTTTATGAATTTTACTACGTTTTGGAGATGTATTTGTAATACCGCGGTATGTTGACAGCTAATATATGGGCAATAGCCAAGTGTTTTAAAGCTAAATATCATCAACCACAATTTCAATTTATAAAGATGAATTATTCTGTTCTCAGACTTTTAATTGGGTTTGCGAAGGAGGCTTTTATGGTTTGTAAAATTATTAAAAATGCTGTTACACCCGTCAATAATGCGATTGAAAAGATAAAAGGCAAAAGCGATATGTTTATTTTATAGGCATAATCACTCAACCATTTTTGCATTATTAAATAAGCCAGCGGACAGGCTACAGCTGCTGCAATTAAAACTACGCCTAAAAAATCATCTAAAAAAAGCAAAGTAATTCTGATAGCGGACGAGCCCAAGACTTTACGAATGCCAATTTCTTTTGTGCGCTTCTGTATACTCAAAGATATGAGGCCCAATACGCCGAGCAATACAATGATCACAGCTAAAATAGTTGCGATATAGGCGGCTTTTTTTAATTGTAATTCGGTAGCGTATAATTTTTTCAAAGCGTCATCCATAAAATGATATTCGAATGGTGCGCCCGGCATTAACTCAGACCACTTTTGGCTTAATACTGATAGGGATTGTTGTATATCGCCTGGTTTGAGCTTAATTGAGAAATAACGATAAGCAAGGGCATAATTTACATTTGTAAATGTAACAGGTTTTATATGTTGTTGCATTGATCCGAAATGAAAATCAGCGGTAACACCGCAAATGGTAAAGGCTACCGGGCTGCCCGGCGACATTATTTTTTGACCAATAGCTTCATCTGCATTTTTAAACCCTAACGCTTTTGATTGGGTTTCATTAATAACCACTTGGGTGGTATCTGCAACATCAAAAACAGGCTTAAAAAACTGACCGGCTTTTAGCGGTATATTATAGGTAGATGCATATTGATTATCAGTAATCAAACCTTGTGTTACTACGGTTTGTGCCGGATTTGCTCCCTGCCTGTAAATTGGGTAATTACCTCCATTAGCACCGTCCGGTATTTCAAAAGAAAGCGCTATACTTTTAACTTGCGACATTTGTGCCAACTGATAACGTATGCTTTCCATTTTTTTAACACCATTAGGCGACCAATCCCTTGGTAACTGCGTATAAATTACATAGTCTTTATTATATCCAAGGTTATTGCTAAAAAATAAGCTTACTTGTTGCGATATGATATAAGCGCCAATTAACACGATTGAGGCTATTGCAAACTGAAACGCGACCAACGATTTACGAAAAAGAACGCTCTCTTTAACTGAAGGCAATTTACCTTTCAATGAGTCAACTGATTTTAAAGCAGTTAAAACCAATGCAGGGTAAATACCTGCCAACGTACCTATAATCAGGGCAAATAAAAACAGGATCGGTATAAAATATGCCGGTAGAGCAAATAAGCTCGTGATATCTTTCCCAAGCACATCACTAACATACGGCCTTGCCACTAAGTAAATAACGAGAGCCAAAATTGTTGCAATCATTACCAACAAAGTCGATTCGGCTAAGAGCTGCCATATCAGTTGTTTGCGTAAGCCGCCCATTACTTTTCTAACGCCCATTTCTTTCATTCTACCAGAAGCACGGCCAATGCAAATATTTACATAATTAACTATGGCCATCAGCAAAATAAACAGTGCGATGCAAGACAGCGTAGAGGTCATTTTTTTTACAATGCCGCCTTCTGCTACCATATTATAATCCTTTAACGCCACCAAATAAGGAGTAAGGTTTTTACTGATCTGTTCGGATGAATTTTTTCTGAGCAATGTCTTCATGGCACTTTCAACTTCTTTTGGGTCGGCGCCTTTTTTTAGCTCTACATAGTCAACTATATAAGGATTGGCCCAGCCGTCAATGTTGCGTTTGAAATATTTTGCCGCCTCTGCGTTAAAAAAGAAATTAGAAATATTAGATGCATTTAAAGAAGTAACCGAATTTTTAGGAAGATGATCAAGCACACCTGAAATGGTGAAATCATGTTTATCTCCCGAAAAGTTCTCAATAGTCAACACTTGTCCAACTACATCATTTTTACCGAAATATTTTAGGGCGATTTGTTGCGTGACTACTACCGAAAATGGATCATTTAGTGCAGTATTTACATCTCCATGCAACAACTGAAAGCCGTACATCTTTAGCAGGGTACTGTCGCCCAGTTGGATACCTTCACGAAAATATTTTTCTCCTTTTGATACGTTAGTTGTCATCCCGTCGAAATGATAATAATTTACCACAAGGCCAGGGTATTCTTCCTTCAATGCTTTGGGTAATTCTGCTATCGAAGCTAATTCAAATCCCATATTAGGGTCTTTCCATTTACTTTGGATGATGTATTGGTTATCTGCGTTTTTAAGCTGATGATTTACTTGTAACTCGCCCCATACATACGCACCAATGAGTAAAGTAAAAGCTATACCCACCGAAAGGCCTAAAATATTGATAATGGAAAATACCTTTTGTTTCCAGATATTTCGCCAGGCAATTTTAATGTAATTTTTCAGCATAGCATCGGCTTTTGTATGGTATACATAAATAAAATGCCAAGTTATAACTTACTAATTGCTAACAACATAAGTTACAAGATATTTAGATGGTGTTCGTTATCGAACACTGACCGTATCATTACGATACAATTTTATAAAGGTTTAACACGTGGGCAAATAGCTATACAAATTTGTTCATCCCATACATAACCACCACCTGAGTTTACTAAAGCAGGATAAGAACCGACTAAATCAATATCTTTAACAAAAGGGTAACATCTAACCAAGAAAAGTTGCAATATATAAATTTCTCATACTGCATTATTATCTTTATACATCAATATATATCCACATCGCATGACTTTTAATTTAGGTAGTCTATTTCCTAAAAAACCGATAAATGAACCTTATTTAGCGTTAGATGATTCACGTTGGGCAGAACTGGAAGGTGGTTATAGAGGTGCTTTGTACGACGCTTCAGAGGCACTAAGTCGGTTGAAAAATGCCAATACAGCTGAAGAGGTAAGCACAATCTATCAGGAATTATGGGATGAGCTACACCATCAAGGTGATGTTGGATTAGCTTCATATTATGCAGTTCCTCATATGGTTTCTGCTGCAAAATCAAATCAGATCATTGATTATAACGTATTGGGGCTGGTATCGCTTATAGAGATACAACGCCATAAAAACAATCCTGTAATCCCCCCACTATTTTATCCGGCTTATTCTATGGCTTTAAACGAACTGGCCTCGCTTGCGGTAAGCATAATCAATAACGATTGGGATTTAAGTACCGCTTCGGCCGCGTTAGCTGCTATTGCAATAGCAAAGAAGCAAATAAAGCTTGGCAATGCTATACAAAACATGGATAGCGAGGATGTTATAGAAGAATTCTTAGAAAAATATTGAACGCTATGAATAGTAACGACGCATTTGAAACTATTAGAGCAGGCGAACGAATTTGACGAAGCTGGTGATATTGAACAAGCATCAATTATATAACCTAATTAGAAAGGTAAATCCAGATAGGGTGGCACTTTAAATAAAGACTCTATAGTTACTAACTACAAAGTCAAAGAATGGAAAAAGAGTGACTAAAAAATCGATATGGGAAATAAATCTCAACAAAGCTTCGAAAGGATAGAAAAGGCAAAAGAACGATTTCAGCATCTATCATCAGAACGTACTGCCTCACGGCTGCTTAATTTCAGTAGGAGTAATGATATTGCAGTTGCCTACAAACAGATACTTAAGGAGCGAGGCATTGATGACTATTTAATTTACATAGATTCGCTTAAGAACTCGTGAAGAATATCGGGGACATACAGCCTTCAGATTCTCCTGTCACCTCATTCATAATTAAGATTAACACTTTTTCGGCATAGGTAACCAGCCTTTATTGATTGCTTAAAGGCTTCCTTGAGGCCATTGAGCCGTTCAAAAACAGACATAAATATTATCCGTTATGATATTCAATCATTTTCAGTAGCTGATCGATGGTGTTCTCGTAGTTTTTCGACCCCATTAACCTGATGTAATCCTTCTTAAGGTCGTTTATAATATCCAATTGTTTCTTGTAAAACCGTTGCCCGTCTTCGGTAAGATAAAGCATGAACGACCTGCCGTCCTTGTCACTTTTTTCAGCCCTTACAAGCCCGGATGCTTCCAGCCCTTTAACAATGCGGCTTGCGCCTTGCTTGGATATCCTGAACATAGCGGCCAGGTCACTGTTAGAGGCACCGCGCAAACCGATATTCATAAAGAAAGGCATAAATGTGGCCTGCAAATGAGGATTGTTTAAAGTCTTGATATGCTCTTCCCCCCAGTCATCCAGCGCACGCTTAAGTACATACACAACCCTGAACAAGCTTCTCTCCAAATCAGCTTCCTGCTTTTCGCCTTGATATTCCATAGCTCAAAATTAATTTATTTAACTGAATTATAATTCGTCATCAAATTGCAACAAGTGAATAAAAAACGCTCAAATATAGTACACACCATTGACTAACATAGTAAACAATGTGTACTATTGTATTCTAATTATTCAACACAATGGAAACGGAAGAAATAACAGCTCCGGCGGCGCAAAAAAATACCAGCCCGCTAAAATTTATCCTCATCGGAGTAGTTGCTATCGCTATAGCATACTTTGGCGGTAAAAAGGTTTACCACGCTTTTAATTATGAAACTACCGATAATGCACAGGTAGAAAGCAATGCCATCCCCGTGCTCAGCCGCGCATCTGGCTATATCAAAGATTTTGCTTTGAAAGACTACCAGATGGTAAAAAAAGGCGAATTGCTTTTAACGATAGACGACAGCGAATATAAAATTGCCGTACAGCAAACCGCAGCCGATCTGGAAGCTGCAAAGGCCGACCTGGCCAGTGCCGAAGCGCAGATCAATAATATTTCATCGGACAAAGGTGTGGCCGATGCCGGAGTTAGCGTTGAAGAAGTGGCTTTGGCCAAGGCTAAAAGAGATTTAAACCGCGATCAGGCTTTATTTAATGACGGCTCTATTACCCAACATCAGCTGGATAACAGCCAGTCGGCTTACCAAAGTGCCATTAAGCAAGTGGTATCCAGCAAATCGCGCGTAACACAGGTGAGTACCCAAACCGGAACAGCAAACGCTCAGATACAGCGGGCTAAAGCTAATGTAGCTGTGCGGGAAGCGCAGCTGGAAAATGCGAAATTAAACTTATCGTATACGCAAATACTGGCGCCATCAACTGGAAAAATCGGCAAAACCAACTTACAGCAGGGGCAGTTTGTACAAGCCGGCCAACAGCTTTTTAGCGTGATCAACAACGAGCATTTCTGGATCGTAGCGAATTTTAAGGAAACCCAGATTGAGCACATGCGGGTGGGCCAGGCCGTAAAAATTGAAGTTGACGGCTACCCTGATAAAGAAATTACCGGAAAAATAGCCGAGTTCAGCGATGCTACAGGTGCCAAATTCTCCTTGCTGCCACCGGATAACTCAAGCGGAAATTTTGTTAAAGTGACCCAAAGGGTACCCGTAAAAATTGAACTGGACGATCCGGCCGGCCTGCGCGAATTTTTAAAGGCCGGGCTGAGCGTTACCGTTGATGTAAAGGTTAAATAAACCTTGGGCCATTATTCTAACCATAAAATCAAAACCAATGGCTGTCAATAAATTAACAAAGGTAATTATTGTAATTACCACCATTGCCGCCGCCATCATGGAACTGATCGATACGTCGATCATCAACGTGGCGCTCAATAATATCAGCGGTAATTTGGGCGCAACGCTGGAAGACACGTCCTGGGTTGTAACAGCTTATGCCATAGCTAACGTTATTGTGATACCGATGACGGGCTTTTTAAGCCGTTACTTTGGGCGCAAAAACTACTACCTCACCTCTATCATCATTTTCACCATCGCCTCCTATATGTGCGGTTCATCCAGTTCATTATGGATGCTGGTGCTATGGCGTTTTATACAGGGAATAGGCGGCGGCGCGCTGCTGTCGGTTTCACAGGGTATCCTGTTTGACGCATTCGAGCCGGAAGAAAAAGGCATTGCTTCAGGTATTTTCGGGATGGGTATTGTTATCGGGCCCACTATCGGGCCAATCCTGGGTGGCTACATTGTAGATAATTACCACTGGTCGCTAATTTTCGATATCAATATCCCCGTGGGTATCCTGGCTGCATTTTTAACCTGGCGATACATTGATAGGAAACCGGATGAATATAACATTGATAGAAAAAGTATTCCGATAGACTATACGGGTATCTTATCGTTAACGGCCGGTATAGGCGCCCTGCAATATGTACTGGAGAAAGGCCAGGCTGACGACTGGTTTGAAGATGAATGGATCAGGATCATGGCAGCCATTGCTATAGTGGGTTTAGCGTTATTTATCTGGTGGGAAGTGACCACTAAAAAACCGATGATCAATCTGAAGGTGATGAAAAGCATGAACCTGATTGGCAGTAACGCACTCACCTTCGCTTGCGGGTTCGGGCTATTCGGATCAGTTTATATCTTCCCCCTCATGGTGCAGCGGGTTATGGGTTATACGCCTACAGAATCAGGCATATCTTTAATCCCTGGGGCACTG
The DNA here is from genome assembly GCF_000166195.2 of Mucilaginibacter paludis DSM 18603. NCBI lineage: Bacteria > Pseudomonadati > Bacteroidota > Sphingobacteriia > Sphingobacteriales > Sphingobacteriaceae > Mucilaginibacter > Mucilaginibacter paludis. The sequence continues at coordinate 7,387,428 of NZ_CM001403.1, read as the reverse complement.
GTTACTATTGTGGTGATGCCCATCATTGGTATCTCCCTTAGTAAAGGTGTTCCGCCATTGCTTTACGTCATTCTTGGGTTTATTCTTTTTATCCTGCACGGTTATACATCCGCACAAGCCACCGCAGATGCCGATAAATGGTGGTTTACCTCTACGCAGATTTGCCGCGGGCTGGGTACGGCATTTTTAACGGTACCGTTGCTGAGCCAGGCGGTCGTCGGTCTTAAACCGCAGGATATGGCTTACGGCATATCCCTTAACAATATGTTCAGGCAATTGGGCGGAGCTTTCGGTATAGCTATATTAAACACCTATACCACCCGGCGGTTTGCGGTTCACCGTTCTGACCTGGTATCCAATTTACAGGCTAACAACCCTTTACTGAATGAACGCTTGCACGGGCTGGCTAATGGATTGACAGCCCGCGGACTTAACCCGATGACTGCTAAAACATCCGGGGCATATTTTTCATTGGACCATACCATAACCAGCCAGGCCCAGATGAGCGCCTACCTGGATGGGTTCATCCTGATCAGTATTTTTTTTATTGCCACTATTCCCTTTATGTTCCTTCTCAAGTCTGAGAAAACCGATGCTGAGACAAGGGCAAAGATCGCTGCTGCGGCACACTAATATTAAAAAATTCACAAACATGAAACGATTAACATTGCTCAATATATTTATACTCAGCTGCACCACTGTTTTTGCGCAGCAGGCCAATCCGGAACTGAAGGGATTGATCAATAAATCATTCAGCTACTACCCGGCCTTCAATGAATTAAACCAGGCTATACAGGTAGAGGCCGATCGCGTGAGCCTGACCCAGGCCAGCCGAAACCCCACTCTGGATGCCACCGGTTCTTATCGCTACATTCACCCGGTATCAAAAATTACCATCCCGACAGGAAACGCGCAGCCCCTGGCTTTTCAGATTATGCCCAACCATAATTACAGCACTACCTTAAATGCCAGCTATGTATTGTGGGACTTTGGCAAAGTGAAGACCGATGTTGACAGGGCAAAAACTGCGCTGCAATATGCCAGGGATAATGTAGATTATAACAAGAACCAGATGGCCTACCAGGTAGCCTCTATTTATTACGAGATCATTTACCTGGAGAAAGCAATTGCTATCCAGGATAGTGTTCTCAATTTTTTGAATGCCAATAAAAAAGATACAGAGGTTAAATTGAAACACGGCGATGCCTTGAGGTACGATGTATTGTCCATTCAATCAACCGTAGACCAGGCACAAAATGCGAAGATCGACCTGCAAAATTCCTTGAAAAAACAGATCAACCTGTTGCAATACACTACAGGGGTAGAAAACTGCGGTGGCGCTGATTTTGATTTCACCCTACCTGATATGGCTGATGCCAATAATGCCTTGTCGAGCGCACAATCAAATAATGTGGAGTTCAAGCTTTTAAAGGACCGTATTGCTCAAGCGGAAGCCGCCTTGGCGGTGAGCCGCCAGGGCGGCAAGCCCTCATTGGTTGCCAATGCAGGTACAGGCTTCACCAATGGCTACACACCGCAAATTGACCGTTTTAAATATAATTACAGCGCCGGGGTTACCTTGAGCATTCCTATTTATGAAGGCGGACGGAATAAAAGGCAGGTTAGACTATCGCAAAGCCAATTGAAGGAAACCAGCTACGGTTTAGCAACATTGAATAATGATTACCTCAAAAACATCAAACAAGCGTTGGCAGATATTGAAAGCAATCGTAACAGCATCGTGAATGCCGAACGGCAGGTAGCCGAAGCAAAACAGGCACAGCAATTAGCACAAAGCCGTTATAAAAACGGCACCGGTACCAACTTGGAACTAACCAATGCCAGTACCAATGTGCAAACAGTATCACTAACACAGTTGCGCTACCAATTCCAGTTATGCCAGGCTAACCTGGAGTTGGCCCGCTTAACCGGGATTGCTTACTGGTAGGCTGCCACCGGTTAGCCGATGATAGCTGTACGTAAAGGCAGGAATAACTTGGAAAATAGCATGTTGCCGATAAAGCAAAGCGAGTGATAGCAAATTTGAAATCAATACATAAAAATGATGCAACAGCAAATCAAAACTAACTATACAACACCAAATCATCCCATTGAAGAACATATTAATATATCCAGCTTCATTCGCGGTATTGATATGGCCATTTTTAAAGTTGTGATTGATTACATCGTTAGAAACTTTGATCCAACGGGAATAAATATTGTGGGATTAATTGATTCTTTCTGCCAAGTTCTGATTAAGCCAGCACTTGCATCGTTTTATAAAATACTACCACGCGGTATAAATTACTATTATCAAAACAAACGAGGTATAAATTTAACCATCAAATTATGAAAACAGATGTTAAGGCCATTATTTCATTTCAACCCGGTTATATTGATCTTTCGGAAAAATTGCGTGATGAACTGGAGGTGAAAATTGACCAGTTATATGCGCAAAATCGTTTGGACGATTATGTTGACAACCATACCAGCGTTGAAAATGCAACAAAGGGCGATTGGCTCTGCGCTTATCTGTTACGCAATTCGCCAAACAGCTTTATGTTTTCGGGCGAATTATCAAAAGGTATAAAAACCTGGTTCAATATGTATTATGATGATAGGCTATCGGTAATTGATAAGTTTAGAACATACTACCAAAATATTGTATCCCTGAAAAAATTAGATGAAAGGCAGATAATTTCTATTGTTTTCTGCAAGTTTTTGATTAACGAGTTGCTAAGCCTATTAGCCGAAAGTCGCTGGCAAAATTTAGCGCATCAGGCAAGCAATCACCGGCAGATTTTATGTAATTAAAAATATTGAGGTTAAGCTATAGTTATGGAAACTCCCGTAATAATCACTAAAAAGGCACATGATCTTTTTCTCAAATATGGTGTCAGATCTGTTACCATGGATGATATTGCAACTGAGGTTGGTATTAGTAAAAAAACCATTTATAAATTCTTTGAAAACAAGGATGCATTAGTTGAAAATTTTATTGAAGAGGCTATTGCCGAAAATGAGGAAAGCTGCAGAACCTTTATCAGCAAAAACAACAACCCTGTTGTCGAATTATTTTTTACGCTGATGGTTGCGCAAAAATTATATCAGGATTTAAACAAACCGATTTTAAATGAGCTGGAAAAAAACCATCACAAGGCCTATTTAGCGGTAAAACAGCATAAAGACGGATTCATTTTTCAAACTATAAAAACAAGTATTGAAAACGGAATTAATAAGCAATTATACCAGGCGGATGTTAACCCGGCTTTGATGTCCCGTTTTTTCCTGGAAAGCCTGTTGTTAATTTCAGATACCAGCATTTTTTCGTCAACAACTTATCATACAACAACCCTTTCCGAAGAAATATTCGGGCACCTGATCAGCGGGATCGCTACTTCAGCCGGAACAAACTTGATAAATCGCTACAAAAATCAACATCGCTTTATACGAGGAACGCAAACATTAACACGGCCTTTTTGGGAAGATTGAATCGTTAGTACAACCTTAAAAACTCACCTTTTGCCAACTGTTAACTTGATTTGTGTAAATGAATGGGGTGGAAAGGTATGTGATATTTGCTGGTTTTTGATTTGAACTTCATTTTTAACAGGAACGTACTGATCCCTTTTGCCGAACACAAATTCTTCCTGTAATTGCTGGCCTGCAACTATGCTGGCTTCGGCGGTACCCTCAAACCCGCCCGAAATATTTGAGATATCGGCAGTGATGGCTTTTTCTTTATTCCTGTTGATGACGTTGATAAAAACTGTGTTGCTTTCTTTGGAATAGGTAGCTGTAACATCCAGATACGGTATGCTGGCCGAAGCTGAAGTATTGAAGGTATCACATTCAACATAGGTATCTACAGAAACGCCAAGGCAATTGGTAGAGTAAGCTTTAAACAGATAAAACAGAGGCGTTTTGAAAGTTCCTTTAGCCTTATCGCTGCTCAAAAGCGAGGTTAGCATGGTAAAATTTGCCATTTTAACCATATCGGCGTGGCGTAAAAAAGAGTTAAAACATTGGGCTATCGGCAAAACCGACATCACATCTTTAGACATGATTCCCCACTCATCAACGGCAAGGTATATGGGGTTCTTAAATCCCTTCATGGCTCTGACAGCTTCAATCTCGTCGGCAGATATTTTAATTTTTTCTTCAAAATCAACCGCGCTTTGCCCCATGTAGGTATAATAGTCGGGTGATTTTTCCCAGTATCTGTGGATAGAAAGGTAGTTTATCTTATCGCCAAGGCCTGTAAGCACCTTGCGGTTCCATTCTACCCACTGCCCTGTTGGTTCGTAGTATGATGAGCCCGAGGCAACGAGTTTGATGGTACTGTCAACTGATGTCATCGCCTTGGCAGCCTCTCTGCCCAGATTAACATAATCTTCTGCTGTTTTATGGCCCAGCTCCCATGGAGCGCCGTCAACTTCGTTACTGAGATCCCAGATTTTGACGTCGTATGGGTCTTGATGCCCATTTTTTGCTCTCAGATCCGAGTAATAAGTACCTTTAGGATAATTGCAATATTCCAGCCAGTAAGCCGCCTGCTGTATATCTCCGAGGCCAAGGTTTACACCAACAATATTTTCGCTGCCAATAGCTTTGTTTAGTGCAAACCATTCATCGGTGCCTACATGGTTGTTATCAATGCCGCCCCATGCCAGGTTAATACGGGCAGGCCTTTTATTTTTCGGCCCTATACCGTCCTGCCAGTTGTAACCCATCAGGTAGTTACCACCCGGCCACCGCATGTTGGTTATTTTGAGTTCTCTCATGGCGTCGATATAGTCTTTTTTAAAGCCATTTTTATCAGCCAATGATGATGATGGGTCATATAAGGGCCCATAAAGGGTATTAAAGCGCATCGAGTCTGGCAGTCCCATCCGTTTGCCGCTAAACTGGATAGGTTCCATAAATACCCCGTATATTTTGGGATCAATATTGCCGACAACCCTGTTAACGTCAATTTTTATTTTTGCATTTTGGGCAAACAGAGAAAACGGAAGGACAAGGGTCAGGATATAAAATAACTTTTTCATAAAGGCTTAATTTTTTTACTAAAGCAGAAACTTGTTAAATTAAAAACGATTTACTTTTATCAGGCTATAGCCCGTACTTGAAACTTTAATGATCACGCCCGGCTATTTAACCGCCGATATTTACTTGAACAATAATGGGGCGAAATGATAAAGGGCATTTCTCCAAACGGGCCAGGTATGCCCGCCAGGATATTCATAATAGCTATGCTTTATATTCAGCTCATCCAACTTACCCAGCATGAGCTGCCCATTCTTGTAGGCAATATCTTCTCTCCCACCCTGTGATAGCCAAAACAGTCGCAGGTCTTGATTAATCTTGGAGCTATTTTGTTTCAAATAGTCGTACTGCGCGTTGGCTATGGCATTTTGAGCAGGCACGATCCACCCGGAACTGAATACACCGAGGTAAGAGAAAATAGCTGTATGATACAGGCCTGTATATAACGTATTTATCCCGCCCATTGATAAACCAGCCAGCGCACGGTTGTCGGCAGTATTCTTAGTTCTGTAATTTTTTTCGGTGAAGGGAATGATGCACTGCTCCATTTCTTTCTCAAAGGCTTTCAAGCTCTCTTCTCCAAATCCTCCTGCACCAATATTTGCATCCGGCATCACAACCAGCATTGGTACAGCCTTTTTTGCTGCAATCAGGTTGTCGATAATCATATCTGTTCTGCCTTGCGTTGCCCAGCCGCGTTCATCTTCGCCGCCGCCGTGTAAAATGTAAAGCACAGGATATTTTTCAGCGTTATGACTATCATAACCCGGGGGAGTGTACACATACATCTGCCGCCACGATTGGGTAACTGTTGAATAATACTTCTTGAGGCGAATGTCGCCATGCGGTACATCCTTCATGGCATAATAATCACCTCCGGCAAAAGGAATTTCAATGCCACTGGCCATCCGGCCCATGCCATAAAAGCTTTCGCTCGCCGGGTCGGCAGTTGCAAATGCGTCTATCAGTAAGGTATAGTAATGGAACCCCTCTCCTATCGAATCGGTAGTTACGTTCCAAAAGCCATCTTGCTCTTTAACCAAATCATATTTTTTCCCTAAGTCTATTTGCACTTTTTGAGCATCGGGTGCCTTTACCTTAAATACAACCCGGTGGTCGGGTAAAATAAGCGGATATTTTGCCCCCCTGATATTAGTAGAAGCAGGCACTCCTCCTAACATATCTGGTGCCGCAGTTTTGATTTGCTGCGATATGGCCGGAAAGTAAACCAGTTGCAGCAAGCAAATAAGATGCGTTAATTTTCTCATATTTTTATTTTAGGTTCGGTTATCGGGTGGTTTATAGTTGTTAATTCCATCATTTTAGCATATTATTTTAAGTGTTGCCTCAAACCCTCAGCACAATTCAATACGACATAAAAGTTCACGTCGGTTTGATTACATTCCCGCTAAACCTTAGTGGTATCCTCCGTCTGTATTAACAGACCAGAGAAGCGCCGCCGATAAAAAATCGATTATAATTTAAAGCCAATTGGTTATCGGAATTTTGATCCCGACGTATTGATCAACAGCTAATTTCCATCAACGGCTAATAAACCAATGCTACTTTTTGTTAAAAAGCTTAAACAAATGTTTATTGCCAGTAACACATCAAAAAATGATCAAACTGGCGGAGAAAGAGTTAGCTAAGGGGTTTACTGGGGCTTTGTATCTTGTTTGTTTTGCTTCTTTTAAGGCTCACAAATTCAGAAGGAGAAAGATTATATTTTTCTTTAAATAATTTTGAAAAATATCCTGGTGTGGCAAAACCAGTCATAAAAGCAATCTGCCGTATAGTATACTGCGATTTTTCGAGCAGCGATGCAGCCTTTTGCAGTTTAATTGTACGTACATAATCGATAGGTGGCTGGCCGGTGAGGCTAAAAATTTTGTTATAAAGCGAACTGCGACTAACATTCAGATGCTTACTGAGATCTTCAATAGAAAAGGAGGAGTCATTCAACCTGTCCTCAATAAACAGGGATACATCATGCAGCAACTTCTCATCTGCCGAAGGCACTTCCATTTCGGGCACCATCATTTGTATCTGTTTGGAGAAGGTATTTTTTAGCCGCTGGTTAAGGCTGATCATGTTTTTGATCCGGGTGTTTAATATTTCAAAACTGAACGGCTTGGTAAGGTAATCATTAGCTTCTGTTTGCAAACCCCTGATATGATCTTCCTCCCGGCCCAATGCAGTCAATAATATCACCGGAATAAAGCTTGTGCGCTTGTCGGTTTTAATTTTCCGGCATAGTTCTATGCCATCCATCACCGGCATACTCACATCGCTCACCACCAGGTCTGGATGGCCCGATAATGCTTTTTGCCAGCCGTCCTTTCCATTTGTGGCTTCTGTAACGGTATAGCTTTTCTCGAGGCTTTCTTTTAAATAATTCCTGAAATCATCATTATCATCAACCAATAGAATACTGTATTTCTCACTGCCGGGTACTTTGACAACCTCTCCGGGTTGAGCTTCCTGATATTGATGTGGTATGGGCGTTACTACAACCTTATTTTCATCCAAAGCAATTACCGGCAATACAACGTTAAAGGTAGTTCCTTGTCCTGGTTTACTCATAACGGTAACTTCGCCGCCGTGAAGCTCAATAAATTCTTTAACGATAGATAACCCGATACCGCTTCCCTGGTTCAGGATGATATCGGGAGTATCGTGCTGAAAAAACTTTTCAAAAATGCGGGCTTGGTCGCTTTCGGGAATACCTATACCGGAATCGGATACTGTAATTTGCAAACTACTTACCTCTGCCTCCAAAATAAGTGACAGCTTAACTTTGATAAAACCACCCGCGCTGGTAAACTTAAACGCGTTTGATAGCAGGTTAAAAACAATACGCTCAACCTTATCCGAATCAAAACGTGCCTGCAAGCTTTCAATTTCGGTTTGAAATTCGAACCTGATTTTTTTGCGCTCTGAAATGTCCCGGAAAGAATCAGCAGCATCTCTGATAAAACCAATCAGATCTCCGCCTGAAAGATTGAGCCGCAGCTCTTGATGTTCCATTTTCCTGAAATCAAGTAACTGGTTAACCAGGTTGAGCAGGCGGCGCGTATTGCGTTTAATAACCGATACCTCTTTTGAGATATGATCACCGGTGGGTAGGGCGGCCAGTTTTTCAAGAGGTGCCATAATTAACGAAATGGGGGTCCGGAACTCGTGGCTAAGATTGGTGAGAAAATTAATTTTCATCACATCCAATTCGCGCATGCGTTGCGTTTCGCGTTTTTCCTCCTCAATGGCAAGTTTCGTTTTAATGGCCATGATGCCCCTGTAACGAAGATATAAAAGAACACCGGCCGCGCTCAATAGATAGATGATATAGGCGTAAACCGTGCGCCACCATGGTGGCGATACGGTAATCAAAACGGTGGTTGGTTCGGTATTCCAAACACCTTTGCTGTTGCTTGCCCTCACCAAAAAAGTATAGCTACCCGGATCAAGATTAGTAAAATAGGCGGTTGATGTGTGGCCCACATAGTTCCACTTGCTATCAAATCCTTTGAGCATGTACGAATATTGATCCTGGCGGGCATCGGTATAATTTAAGGCCGTATAACTTATGGAAAAGTTTTGGTGATAAGCCAAATGTATCTCTTTTACCATGCTGATCTGCTGTTTGATGGGCGAATTTTCGCGGGCTGACACCGGGTTGTTATCAATCTTCAGGCCGGTTAAAACCACTTTGGATACTTTGTTATTTTCGGGTAATTGCTGTGGATAGAAATAGTTAAAACCGTCCTGACCGCCAAAAAACAACATACCATTGGCTGTTTCTAACCCTGATCCGCTAATAAAAGGGCTATCTTGTACGCCATTTTGTTTGCCGTAGCTATTTGTTTTATGTGTATGTAAATCAACGCTTACTATACCCCTGCTGGTACTTAGCCATAACAAGCCGTTTTTATCCTGCAATACTTTGTAAATGATATCATTAATAAGACCCTCATTTTCCAGATAGGGTTTAAAGCGGACAGACTTCGCATCAAACTCATCAATACCTCCGCCATTTGTCGTCACCCAAACCTTGCCTGCCTCATCCTGAAAAACGGATAAAACCAGGTTATTGGGAAGTGCGTTGCCCGCCTTATTATAAACCGCCACGCTCCTGGTGTTGATATTAAAAACAGTAATTCCTCCTCCCCAGGTACCCACCCACATTTCATCACTATTAACGGGCGTGATAGTCCGTATAAAATTGTTGATTATTTTGCTGTCCAAACCATCGATGTTAAAAAACTGCCGGGAAGGGTAAAGCTGACCGGTTTTAGGATCGTAAATATCCACCCCGCCTCCGTTTGTACCTATCCAGATGCGCCCCAGTTGATCTTCTTCTATAGCGTAAACGTCGTTCTGCGAGATATGCTTTACACCATTTCCTTTCACGATATGCTCGCACCGGCCCGAAGATGGATCGAGGATATATAGGCCATGTTGCAGCGTACCTATCCACAGCTTACCGGCTTTGTCGCATTTTAAACAAAGCACCGCTATCCGATTTTCCGGGGTTTCCTCTTTCGGGTCGAGATGAATGCTTCTGAACAGGCCGGTATTTTTGTCAAAAAGCTGAAGGCCATTGTCTGTGCCGATATAAATATTCCCGTTTGCCTGCTCGGCAAAAGCGTTAGTGTTTGGCCCGGCCAGTCCTTGCGGATCAAAAGGGTTATTTAACTTCACATTCAATAAAGGCAGGTTACGATCAAATTTATTTACCCCTCCTTTGTTGGTGCCTAACCAATAAATTCCGCTTTTATCGATATAGATGCTGCTGATGGCTTTTGTGGATAAACTGTAGTTATTCCTCGCCCCTGGCTGATAACGTTCACTCTTTAGGTTCCGGGTATTGAAAATCACCAGCCCGTTATCTGTACCGAGCCATAAAAAACCATTGTCGGTTGCTATTGCAAACACCTGGTTATTTAAAAAGTTATTAAATGCCTTACCATCGGCCTGCAACGCACTGAGCCCATTACTGGTACCGAACCACATATGCCCCGAATTATCCTCGGCAATGCCCTTGATGATACCAGGCCCAATGCTTTTCTTATCTTGTTTGTTATGCAGATACTGCCTAACCTCACAGGTATTAAGGTTGTAGCAAAATAAACCCAAATTGGTACCAGCCCACATCCGGTGTTTACTATCCTCCAGAAAGCCCAGGGCAACCACCGGTAGTTTGGAATTGATGAAAGGCGGATTAGCTATTTTATTGGTTTTAAGGTCAATGATACGAATACCGTTGAAACCCGATATCCATAGCCTGCCCAAATGATCGCCGCAAATGGCTAAAACAGGTTCTGTTCTGTTTTTTCTCCATACGGCACCCTCTCCGTACTGTTGAAAAGCATCGTGTGTCCGGTCATAATAAACCAGCCCTCCCCCGCCTGTTCCAATCCAAAGCCGCCCGGATCTATCTTCATACATTGAAAGTATTTCATTTACGGGCAAGCTGGCAGGGTCGCCGTCACGATGCCGGTAAACAGTAAAATTGGTACCGTCAAAACGGTTCAGGCCATCGGCAGTGGCAAACCAAACCCACCCATAACTATCCTTAAGTACTGCATTGACAACATTTGACGAAAGGCCATTTTTTGTAGTGAGCGACGTAAAATCAGGCGCTTGCTGCGCATAACTTCCAGACCAGGCAAAGGCGAACAGCATAGCTGCTAAGAAGCTAACTAACGTCCTCTTTATCATCCCATAAAAGCCAACTGATCGTATTCTCTTCATCAGATTAATGGCAAAGCACAGATGCCCCGCCCAAAACAGAGAATGAAGATACACTTAATTATATTTCATTTGCATGGGTTTAACAAAAGAGCTAATAGGCAGAGGTAATTTTACATCTCTGCCTATTAGCTCTTTGTTTTTAATCTTTAAATAAAAGCGGCGCAAGTTCACTCAGGCTTCGGCGCCAGGTTAAAAACTCGTGCGCCGTATTTTGAGAAACATAAGAAACAGCATTATACCCATCCTTTTTCAGTTCGGCGGCGGCGTTGTTCACCCCATCTGGCCTTTCTTTGCTGCCACAGCTCATGAAAACAAGTTTCGGTTTTGGCTTATCTTTCAATTCGGCGGGCGAATAAGTACCACCGCTCAGCAGGGCATAGTAAGCAAATTCATCAGGCTTGGCAAGGGTAATGGCATGGGTTTCCATTCCCCCCATCGAAAGGCCTGCCATGGCGCGATGCGCCCTATCGGCAATGGTGCGAAAATTGGCATCAACATAAGGGATCAACTCTTCGGTAAGCACCGTTTGAAAGGCATCAACCTTAAAATTTCTTAAACCGGCAGGCCCCATCTTGGTATCATTTGTCATTCCGTAGGTCATTACGATGATGAAGGGTTTTATTTTACCTTCGGCAATAAGGTTATCTATAATCAGATTAGCGTGCCCCTGGTTACTCCAGGCCGTCTCATCCTCGCCCCAGCCATGTTGCAAATATAAAACCGGATATTTTTCTGATTTATTTTTCCCATAACCCGGCGGGGTGTAAACAAAAGCCCTCCGCGATGTATTAGTGCTCTTGGAAGGGAACAGAATCTGCTGAACATTACCATGCGCTACGTCCTTGAGTGCATAAAAGTCCTGGTCGTGTGCCGGAATTTCAATGCCGCTTTCCCAACGGGTGGAGCCGTAATAATTCAGCGTACCCGGATCATTAAAAGTTCCGCCATCAACGTTTAAGTGATAATAATGAAAGCCCTCGTCCATAGGCCCTTCTGTGGTACCCGTAAAATAACCGTCGGCATCTTTAGTTAACCGGGTACCACCTCTGCCGCCCAGCCCAAGGCTAACCTTTATGCTGTCGGCTTTAGGTGCCTTAATACGGAAACGGGCATAACCCTGAGAATTTACCTGCGGATACTCTTGCCCGGGTTGGTTGAGGCTGGATGGTTGAAAATCATCTTTTATTGGTGCAGGAGCTGTTTGCGCCTCGCCGAGGGTACAGGTACAGGCCATTGCAACTGCAATGGTTAAACATTTTAAGTTCATCTTTCTGATAATTTAGTTTAGCATAATTGTTTTCAACAAGGTTTTAATCGGCATTGCCGCCTGCAACCAATTACTACTTCAGGCCTTTTGTATAAATCATTAAGCTTTGGAGCAATAAATTCTGCTTGGTTATGGTGCAATAAGCGCGAACTAAATTCAGTCAATGGCAGTAGAAACTATGCTATTTTTTGTTTAAAACCTGCAATAAATGTTTAATGGCGGCAAGGACGTAAAAAACAGATGTATGAGGGGGCATCAAGAAAAAAAGAATTGGCAAGGAGCCCAAAAACATTGTGCTTTAAATAGTCGAGGTAACAGGTTTGCGCAATTATAACAGGCGTATACTGAGAGTAAACGCCTGTTATGATCCAACTTACAAAAATCAGAACCCGCTATCGTCCAGGGCAAAAGTATTTTTTCTTTCTTTCCATTTGCCTTTGGTAAAATCCGGAAATTCTTGGGGAGCATTTCCTTCTTTAAGCGATTTGGTAGACAAGGGCGTAATCACGCTCATCGTAACAGAATCATAAACATCTATCGGGGTTTGCCTTTTTTGTTTAACTGATTCAACAAAAGCGTTAAATACAAACCAATCCATGCCGCCATGGCCAGCCCCTTCGGCAAATTTTTCATATTTCTTCCATAGCGGATGGTCGTACTTTTCAAACCATACTTTGGCCGGATCCCAGGCATCATCCTCTTTGGCTTGATGATCAATGTAAACACTCTTAGCTACATCCATCCATAGGCCTTTGGTACCCTGAACCCTAAAACCTAATGAGTATGGCCTTGGTAAATGGGTATCGTGGCTCAGCAAAACTGTTTCACCATTGGCACAGTTGAGCATGGTGGTGGTTACATCGCCGTTTTTATAATTGATCCTGGCATTTTTATTCCCGGGCGACTGCTCCTCAACATAAGCGGCTAAACCTTTTGATTTAGAACTGAATGATACCAGATTGGTAAACCGATTACCTTTGTTAATATTGGCATAGTGCATACAAGGGCCCGCGCCATGAGTTGGATAAATATCCCCGTCAACGTCGATATTAAACTGGGTGCGCCATTGGGCTTCGCTTAAAGCGCCGGGCCCATACTCTACCCCTCCGCCATAATATTGCCTTCCGTTGTTAAACAGTACGTTTCTCAGGTTATGCTGATAGCCACCTTCCAGGTGCACAATTTCGCCGAAAACATTCTGCCGAACCATGTTTAGGGCAGCCATTACATCGCGGCGATAACATACGTTTTCGAGCGTCATGTAAGGCATTCCAGTTTTTTCGGATGTGTTTACAATGTCCCAGTGGTCTTCCACGGTAAGGCCCGCAATAACTTCACAACCTACATACTTACCCGCCCGCATGGCATCAATAGCCTGCGCATGGTGAAATTGCCACGGTGTTGCAATAATAACGGCATCTATATTTTTTTGATCGAGCAGGCGCTTGTAGGCGTCGAGCCCGCCCGTGTACTCTTTTATCGGTGCATGGCCTTGCTTTGCCACAAACTCCCGGCAAACTTTCAGTGAACTCTCCTGGGTATCACAAACAGCTACAATCTCAACATCATCGCGCAGCAAACCTTCGGCAATATGATTCATTCCGCGGGCGCCAACTCCAATGTAACCTAATTTAACCTTGCCTGGTACCGATGAAAAAAGACGCCCGGTAGGCAATAGGGTAATTCCTGCGGCAGCTATAGCACTCTGCGTGATAAAGGTTCTTCTTTTCATGTTGAATTTATAATAAGAATATCATCTGGCTGCTTGTTGAGTTAAATGTTGGCACGGCACTATTTCTTATTGTCCTGGTAGCCAAAAACAGCGTAATAAAATATATAGATATAACAAGGCAGCATGCTACATAAAAAAGCCAGTTGAGTTGGTAACGATTTGGCCAGCAGGGCATAAACCTGCGGCAATACCGCACCGCCCGCAATACCCATCACCAGTAAGGCCGAGCCCAGCTTGGTGTATTTACCCAGCCCCTTAATGGCGAGCGGAAAAATAGCGGGCCACATTAACGAATTGGCGAAACCCAGCAAGGCTATAAACACGATACTAACGTATCCTTTGGTAAAATAAGCAGCAATGGTGAACAGAACCCCTACCAATGCCGAAAGCATCAGCGCTTTTTCCTGCCTGATATATTTAGGGATGGTAGCGATACCGATCATATACCCGATAACCATCGAGATCAGCGTGTAGGAAGTAAATATTTTTGTCTGATCAATACTCATACCCAATGATTTGCCGTAGGTACCAATCACATCGCCAGCCATTACCTCAACTCCCACATACAAAAACAGGCATATGATGCCCAAATTAAGGTTACGGTATTTAAATATACTGCTTCTGGAGGCTACCACAACACCATCTGCGTCAACATGGTCTTTATCGGTATTGATTTCCGGTAAGGATGAGTACCTTACCAGCAACGCCAAAACAACCAGTACAATAGTTATAATAACATAGGGCAATATCACCCGCCCGGCTAACTCATTCAGCAAAAGTTCTTTCTGCAATGGGTTTGTAATTGTTTTAAGCTTCGTTTCAATACTTTGTGCTCCCTTTAAAACCATAGCGCTTAATATGATAGGGCTAAGCGCACCGGCGGCTTTATTGCAAATACCCATGATACTTATACGCCGGGCAGCGCTTTCTAATGGGCCTACAATAGCGATATAGGGGTTAGAAGCAGTTTGCAGAAGCGACAGGCCCATGCCCTGCACAAACAAACCTATCAGAAAAAAAGAAAACGTGCGGGTATTGGCCGCCGGGATAAATATCAACGCCCCTGCCGCCATAACGAATAAGCCCAACGACATGCCGTTTTTAAACCCGGTTACTTTGAGGATGTATGATGATGGTATAGATAAAAAAAAGTATGCCATATAAAAAGCAAAGGTAACCAGCAAAGCCTGCGAGGTATTAAGTTCGCAAGCTAACTGAAGAAAGGGGATTAGCGTACCATTTAACCAGGTTACAAAACCAAAAACAAAAAACAGGGCTCCTATAATAATGACAGGATTTAACGCTTTTTTTGTTTGCTGTTGCGGGAGTTGAATTGTTGACATTAAAATATAGAATTGAGTGAAAATAAATTTATTTGTATAAAACCGAAAGAGCTAAGTCCGAAGATAGACTTCCGGCTTTAGTTTAACTCCTTAAACTTGAAATATCCTTTTAAAGTATACCGGCGACATGGTCAAAATGCCGTTGCAGACTGACTTTTTAAAGATAACTAAACCAAATATAGAAATTTACACCATGTGTCCGAACACATTATTATAAAAAATATTTTACAGCCATTTTAATTACCAAGCTGCACATCAATTACCAATATGGCCAAAGGTTTTTTATACAAAATTGATTGTACCAAAAAATTGAGGTAAGTGAAAATCAGGCTCGCTGTTTATAATATTGTTCCAGCTCAGATAATGCGGCTCTGGCGTTTCTTCACCACATTTATAAAAGTTAGCCTTGCATTCGCATCCTTTAAGTGAGGTAATATGATCATGAACAAATACCTTAAAAGGAATCAGAAGTGCTATTTCCCATTCAGTATAATCCTGTTTTTCAACCTTTTTAATATCGTTAAGCAGCACAATCTGTTTCACTACATCCACCGGCAGTTCCACCCGGTTATGCCTATCCATACCGTATGCACAGTATGGTGTGCCTATGCAATTGAACTCCAGGTTATAGTAGCTTCGCCCGTTGTTGAATGATAAAAAAAATTCCACGCAGCTATCTTTATAAACCAGGTCGTTAACCTCGGTATGCCTGGCTACGGCATATTTCTCCTTCACAAAGTATTTTAACAGGATAGCGTCGGTTGTGTAGGCTATATTAAATTCAACGCCAGGGAAATAACCACTGTTACTCCAAAGCAACTGATCAATCTGGCATTTTTCGGCATTATTGAACATCAATGCTATATCCTGGAAGTCATTTTCGGGTGACACAAAATAAGAATTAACTTTTTTGATCATTTTAAAGAGCTGATTTAATTATAAAAATAAATTTATTTTTGCGTGTGCGAACACAAATTTAAAATTATTTATATCAAATACTATATCGTCCTCTTAAAATGATAAAAATTTAAATTTCTACAAAAACCTGGTCTTTCTCGTCCAGAAAATAATTGAGGTTTTCTTTAGTGACTACATCCAGCGGTAAATATTTAATTATAGGCACCTCCCTTTTAAACACCAGGTGCTCGGCCAGCTGATAAATGCCCCAGTAACCTTGTCCTTTGGGGTTTTGGTTGATCAAAAAACTGATAGCGCCATTATTGAGGTAGTGGAGATTAGGCGGTATCAGGTCATAGCCGATGAGCTTAATATGGTTGATATGCCTTTGTTCAAGATACCGGGCAATATCGTAGGCTTGGGATGTGGTGACGAAGATTTGTTTCAGATCGAAGGTACTTTCGATAAGTGCATCCAGATTTTTGATGAACGCCGACTGGCTTGACCGCGTTAACTCAACATCAATGATTTTATACTTATGATCGAGGTTGTTCTGCGCGAAATAATTCCTGAAACCCTGTTCCTTTTTGACCAGGTGCTGGGCATTACTTTTCTTTTCGTCAATATGCGCTATCAGCATTGAACAAGCATCCGGATTGCCAAAATGGGCCAGTTTTCCGGCTAATAGCCCGCTTTGATAAGAATCCTGGCCAATATAGCTTAAGGGGTCAAAGTCGGCTATCTGGGTGTTAAAAAGCACGAAAGGAATTTTAAAATTGTTCCATTTTTCAAAAAAAGGCAAAGTCTCCTTATAATAGATAGGCGAAAGCAAAATGCCATCCGGTTTCTTCCGGGTAAGCTCGGTTGCTTTTTTGATGTAATCGTTAGCATCATGCGGATTAAACACATACTGCTCAACAAATACGTTGTATTGTTTAAAATCTTGTTCGGCTTTTTCTATCCCGGCTTTTGGCGCGGTCCAAAATGCATCATAACTATAATCAGGAAATAAGGCGGCCAGATGGTATTCTTTTTTTGAACCCAGCATACGAGCCATCAAATTGGGCTCATAGTTCATTTCCTTAACAATTTTTAATACCCTGACTTTTACATCCTCGGCTACCCTACCCCTGTTATGAATAACCCGATCAACCGTTCCTGTAGATACCCCGGCTTTAACAGCAATATCTTTGATACGAACGATGGTATTTTTCGGGGAATCTTTTTTTTTCATTTTTAAGTATTAAAGTCAAAGCATAAACGAGCGTATCTTTATCTAACCCGCTCTTTCATTCTTTATCGTATTGTTTTTGCTAAAATATGTATTAAATGTTCTCTATAGAATAATTCGGCTAAAGATAACAGAGCAACCTGTAAAAATCATCAACAAATATCAAATTGCCGCCATTCAGACCTACACTCAAGGCTGAATAGTGACATTGGTCTACGCAATTACAACACTGGTCGCAATTAATTTTATTTGCGGGTCAATCATCCTTTATTTGCTTCGTAACTCATTTAAAACAGATTATAAGTAACAAATTTTACATTTTACGCTTTCGGAGCAACCACAGGTACAAGCACAAGGTTAAGTTTAGGAAGTTCAATCATGTTAAAATTTAGAAATTATGATCGCTCAAATCCAAAGTTACATCAGCCGCAGAAAGTATGAGTTTCTGGTAGTGAGTTTTTTGATCCTGATATTTGGCGATACGTTTTCGGGCGCGTTGTGCTTAGCTGTACTGCTGCCTTTGCAAAACATGGTTATAGCACTTATTGCATTTTACCCCCTTAAATGGTTACGGTTATTATTAGGCACACTCATTACCCTGGTTATCCTGGTAACGCTATTTAACTGCTGCTATTTTACACAGTTAGGGGCAGGTATTTTATGCAGCATATTTTTTGCCTACTTTGCCGTAATAGCAGTTAAGGTATATCAAACTATTTTAAGTAACCGGTTTATTTCATCCGAGATGATAGCGGCAACATTTTGTGGCTTTGTACTGTTGTGTTTGGCCGGGGCTATTGTTTTTATCACTATAGCGGTTAATTATCCGGGGTCGTTCTCCAATATATCAATCGGCGTTAACCGTTTTAAAAACCTCACCTACTTTAGCTTTACCACCCTGCTCACCATAGGTTACGGCGATATTGTGCCTACAACCTTAGTAGCCAAACGAGCCGTAATGCTTATGGGTTTGGTCGGCCATTTCTATACTGTTGTATTAACCGGAATAATTATTGGCAAATATATCAGGGGCGGTTTCGACCTGGATGAGCAGCCAAAGGTTTCGCTTTAGTTAAAAGCGGTTTTGCGCTATCATATCATCAATCCCTTGCTTGTATGCGCTGCCAAGCGGCAGCTCTTTATCGCCAATATAAATGGTATGCCTGTTAACGGCGGTTATGTTTTTAGTGTTTACGATAAATGATTTATGGATGCGCGAAAAATAGGGAGGCAGCTGGTCTTCAAGTATTTTGAAACTGATGCGGACTATAGCGGGTTTCGGCAGGCTGCGCAGATGGATCTGGGCATAATCTTTCAGGCCCTCTATGTAAGTAATATCCTCAAAAACAATTTTTTGCATACTGTATCCTACATTCACAAAAGTGTATTCGGCAGGTTTATCACCCCGAGAGGTTGATTTTGACCGTAGTTCAAAAAGCTCTTTGGCTTTGTTACAAGCTTTCATAAACCGGTCCATGGGCACTGGTTTCACCAGGTAATCTACCACGTCCATTGCAAAGCCATCAAGCGCGTATTGCTTGTACGCGGTAATCAAAATAACCATGGGTTTTTTAACCAGGCTCGCAATAAATTGCAAGCCGGTAATACCGGGCATTTGTATATCTATAAAAACAAGTTCTATATCATTTTGCTGCAAAGCTTCCGCGGCTTTAAAAGCATCGCTGCAGGTACATACTAAATGCAGAAAAGGTATTTTACTAATATTATCTGCCAGTAAGTTTAGCGCCAGCGGCTCGTCATCTACAGCTATACAATTGATCATCAGTTTAGTTTTATAAGTAAATTTACCATAAACCAGTTATTTTGCTGCACAATTTTCAATTCGTGGTCCTTGCCATATAAAAGCTCGAGCCTGCGCGATACATTAACAATGCCTATCCCAGAAGAGCCGTCCTTGGTTTCTTCACTTGCCGCGTTGTACTTGTTAATAACGCTAAACTTTAACTGGCTGGCATCGGTTGTAAGCTTAACAGTGATGCTTGGGTTTTCAACTAAACCGATTCCATGTTTAAAAGCATTTTCTACAAAAGGGATGAGCAGCATAGGTTCAATCTCCTGGTATTCGTTATATAGCTTGGTTGTGGTTTCAATGTCAACCTTACTGCCAAACCGCTGCATTTGCAGATCAATGTACGAAAGCAAATATTCAACTTCGGTTTTGATGGTTACTTTTTCTTCGTCGGTTTCATACAGCATATACTGCATCAATCCCGATAGTTTCATTATCGTAGGCTCCAGTTCGTCGCTCTTTAACCTTACCAGGGCCACAATATTGTTAAGTACATTAAATATAAAGTGAGGGCTGATCTGCGACCGTAAAAAAGCAAGTTCTGTTTTCATGGTCTCTTTGTCTTTTTCAAGGTTGCGTTTTTCCACGTTTATCCTATCGGCTATCATGGTATAAGTTGTACTTGCAGCAAGCGTAAGCACAAAAGCGGGCAGCACCACCCATACCGACCGTGGAATATTAAACGGCATAAAATTTATCATGAGCTTAAACACAAGCAGGTGCGCGCCAACCACCACCCCATATAACAAAATGATGATTAACGAATAAGCAGTGTATTTTTTTTGATAAAAGAGCTTAGGGATCAGTAGCGAACTGTTAATATAAAATATACCTATCCAAAAAGAATAACTAACTAAATTGAGGAAAGTAAATTTATTTTCTTCGTTATGGCTCAACATGCGCGGCGGACCGCCACCAAGGTTGGAGTTAACAATGTAAGGCAAAGCAATTAAAACCACCCATACTAAAATATGTATGGTGGTTTTAAGATATTTATTAGTATAACTGAAAACCATAAGGCTCTTACTCGTATTTTTTATGCCTAAGGTATGATGATTCTGTCGATATTCTTAGCGGGGCGTATTACTCGTAGCGCAATGCCTCGATAGGATCCTGCAGGCTGGCTTTTTGTGCGGGGTAATAGCCGAAGAATATCCCCGTTATACCACAAACCAAAAAGGATACTACGATGGATGTTTGCGAGATCATGACGGGCCAGTTTAATAAAAACGAGATCAAAAGAGCGGAGCTAACTCCAAGAAAAACACCGATAACCCCGCCTGTAACGCTGATCAATATCGCTTCTATTAAAAACTGCATTAAAATATCGTGCCCGCGCGCACCTATCGACATCCGCAAACCAATTTCGCGGGTACGCTCGGTCACAGACACATACATGATGTTCATGATGCCTATACCGCCTATCAATAACGATATGCCCGCTATAGCGGTAAGCAAAACGGTAAGCATACTGCTGGTTGAGGTAATCGTGCTGATGAGCTCGGCTTGTGTACGCACCTGAAAATCATCAGCAGCATTGGCCGCCAAATGGTGATTGGCCCGTACGGCATTAGTAATGTCGGTAGTGGCGGCATCACTTGCTGCCTCGGTAGTGGCCGAAGCGTAAATGCTTTGCAGGTAATTGGTGGCCGTAATTCGTTTTTGCACCGTGGTGTAGGGTGCCAGAATAATATCGTCCTGATCTTGCCCGAAATTACTTTGTCCTTTCGATTGAAGTACGCCAATAACCAGGAAGGGGATATTTTTAAAACGGATGGTTTGCCCGATAGGATCCCTGTCGTCGGGAAAAAGGTTGTCTATTACCGTTTTGCCCAGCAAACACACTTTGGCAGCACGTTTTACATCATCATCAGAAAACAGGATACCATCCTGTAATTTGAGCTGACGGATATTCAGATAATCGATACTCACGCCGGTGATACTGGTGGGCCAGTTATTAGCACCCTTGATGGCTTGACCGTTGGTTGAAATTACCGGCGACAGGCCATTGATATTTTTAGAGTTAACCCTTTCGATAGCGGTAATATCGTCCATTTTTAAGGTTTGCACACTCGAACCCGCCAACCTTACGCCGCCCGGCTCATTACTTTGAGGCATAATGGTGATCATGTTTGACCCCATGCCTGATAGTGACGAGCGGATGCTTTGTTTGGAGCCTTCGCCAATGGCCATCATGGCAATAACGGATGCAACGCCTATAATTACGCCCAGCATGGTTAAAAAAGCACGTAGCTTGTTCCTTAACAGAGCCCTGAAAGCTAAATTCAATAAATTAATGATGCTCATTCGATCTGTTTTTAATAATCATCTGTGTCTGGTAGTGATGCCAACGCCTCCCTGGCCGATCTTGGCTTATCATTAACGCTGTCTTTTTGCACTTTGCCATCGCGCAGCATAATAGTACGGCCGCTAAATGCAGCTATATCCGGTTCGTGCGTTACAAAAACTATAGTTTTTCCTTCGGCATTCAGTTCCTGCATCAAAGCCATAATCTCGTATGATGTACGGGTGTCCAGGTTGCCGGTAGCTTCATCGGCCAGTATCATTACGGGTTCGTTCACCAGGGCGCGGGCAATAGCCACCCTTTGTTGCTGCCCGCCCGATAGCTGGCTCGGCGTATGGTCAAAACGCCCGCCAAGCTTAACAGCTTCAAGCGCTTTGATGGCCCGACTTTTTCTTTCTTCGGATGATATTTCCTTGTTGTAAAAAAGCGGGAGCTCCACATTCTCCAGTGCCGATGTTCTGGGCAGCAGGTTGTAAGCCTGGAACACGAAACCGATTTTACGGTTACGCAAACCGGCAAGCTCATCGCGGTTAAGCGCTTTAATATCTACATCGTCAAGCCTGTATGTACCGTCTGTTGGTTTATCCAGGCAGCCTAAGATATTCAGGAGCGTGGTTTTTCCCGACCCGCTACTGCCCATAATGGTTACAAACTCGCCAGCGTTAATGTTAAAAGATACGCCCTTTAACGCCCTTACGGTAACATCGCCCATCACAAACTCGCGTTTCAGGTCGTGTAGTTCTAATATCTTCTTTTCCATTATTTCTTTTTGCTACTGCCGGGGCGTTTAGGCATAAACGGGCTTGACTGCGCCCCGCCTGCTGCGCCAGCACTGCTACTTAAAACCTGGCTACCGGTAACCACCTCATCATTAGCGGTAAGGCCGCTTATTATTTCTACCTGTGTTTTATTGTTTATGCCGGTTTGTACTTGCTTTTGCACCAGCTTCCTCTCGCCTTGTTTTACCCAAATATAGCCTTGGTTAGTGCCAGGAGTTTTTCCAGCACTATTTAACCACGTAAACTGGTAAGTTTTAAGCGAAGAATCGGGCGAGAACTGGAGCGCCTTGGCCGGTACCATCAAAGCGTTGTTTACCTCTTTGGTATAAATAGTGATGTTTGCCGTCATACCCGGTTTCAACTTCTGATCGTCATTTGAGGTATTGATGATGGTGGTGTATGTTACCACATTTGACGAGATGGACGGGCTCAGCCTGATTTCCTGGATGGTTCCCGTAAAAGTATCGTCCAAAAAGGCGTCAACAGTAAAGCTCGATCTTTCACCGATTTTGATGCCGCCTACATCGGCCTCATCCACGGACGCCCGTACCTGCATTTTAGTAAGGTCTTTAGCTATGCTGAACAGGGTTGGCGTGCTAAAGCTGGCTGCTACGGTTTGCCCTTCGCTCACGCTCCTGGAAAGCACCGTACCATCAATGGGTGAATATACGCTTGCCAGCGACAGATTTTTTTGAGCCGATTTTAATTGCGCACGCATGCTGTTCACCGATGCCTCGGCAGCTTTGTATGTGTAGAGTGCGTTATCATAATCAGCCTTGCTTAACGCCCCCACTTTGTATAACTGGCCCTGCCTGCTGTAGTTACCTTGCTGGTAAACATACTGGCTTTGCGCGCTTGCCAGGTTAGCCTCGTACTGGCTTACCGAAGCTTGGAACAAAGTTTTGTCGAGTTCGGCCAGTAGCTGGCCCTTTTTTACTTTCGAGTTAAAATCCGCATAAAGCTTGGCAATAGTGCCCGATACCTGGGTACCAACCGCTACCGTATCAACCGGTTGAATTTTCCCGGTAGCGGTAACAGTTTGCGATATGTAACCTGTTTTGGGTTTTTCTGTACTGAATACCACCACCTCTTCGGGCTTGCGGAACGCAAAGTACCATGCGGCGAAAGCCACTGCCGCCACGCCCAAAATAATGAATATGATTTTTTTTGTTTTCATGATTTGTTTTAGCTTACTCGGTTACCGGTATACCGGTATAAAAATTATAGATTTTGCTGTAAAGGTTGGCGCTGTACTTAGCCTGGACAAAGGCTTGCAGAGCCTGTACATACAGGTTTTTTTGTTGCAGGTACTCCACAATGTTGTTTGAGCCAATGCGTAATTGTTCGGCCGATATTCTCAGGGCCTCTTTGGTGTATGTAAATTGTTCGGCAGCGGCGCTGTACTGGCTATTGGCATTTTGTACGTTAAGGTATGCCTTCTCTACCGCTTGGGTGAGCGTTAGTCGTTCATCCATCAGGGTCAGGCCGGCCTGCTGTACCTCAATTTTCGCCTTGGCTACATTGGTACGGGTAACTTTTTTATCAAAAATCGGGATAGAAAGCGTTAAGCCGAGCGACTGATAAAAGCCATTGTTCAGTTGGCTGTAATAAGAGCCCGTTGTGCTGCTGTTATAACCGCTATAAAGCGCGCCGCCTAAACTTAAGGTAGGCCTTATAGTCGCCCTCGCTTTTTCCAGTTCGGTTTGCTGCAATTGTATATTTAACATGGCGCTTTTAATTTCAGGCCGTATGGCCAATGCTTTTTGCTGCGCAGTATTCAGGTTCATTAAATTAGCCGCCCTGGATGTGTCCGAAGCAATCACATTAAAACTTGCCGAAGTGGGCAATTGCAAAAGCTGCTTTAAGGTAAGCGTATTTTGCTGAAGCTGATTTTGAGCTGTAACCAAGGTGTATTTATCATTAGCCAGCGTTGCCCTAAGCTGCAACAAATCCTTTTGCGCTATGGTACCGGCGGCTAAACGCTGCTGGCCCTGGTTAACCTGCGCTTCACTGGAAGTTACAAGGTCGGCTAAATAAACAATATTCTCTTTAGCCAGTAATATATTCAGGTAGGCCTGGGTTATCTGTAGTGTAATATCGTTGGTTGTAGTTTCTACCGATAGATTAGCCGTTTGCTCGCTCAGCGTTTTTGATTTAATATCGTTGTTTAAATACCCACCATTAAAAATGGTTAAATCGGCATTGGCTCCGTAACCGCTGGAAGCCTGCGCGCCCGACTTATAATTAACCACCCCCTGCGATACGCTGGCGCTTAATGACGGGTATCTTGCAGTTTTGGCGGCAAGCAAATTTTGCCCGGCGGTTTTAACATCCAACTTTAAGCTGTTAATGGTGATATTGTTGTTCTTAGCATATTCAATACATGTTTTAAGGTCCCAGCTTTGTGGTAAGTGTGTAGCCGAGGTATCTTGCGCATGCGATGGGCCGACATAAATTGCGGCCGATAAAAAGATGATGAATGCAATATATTTCAATGAGATTCGCATATCGTTTACTGTTTAAATCAATGATCTCCCTGTCAGGAAAACCGTTGAACCACCCTAAACTATAAATAAGCTTTCGGCTTAAATTTGAAATGCGACAAACCCGGAAACCGTTGATACAACGCAGCCTAAATTTGAGACAAGCTGTTTTGCATTTTCCTAAAATTGGCAATATGCCTGTATGTCAATCGCTTTCTCAAACTCAACTGTATCATCTTTCCATGGCTTTACTTTGCTGGGAATTGCAAAAAAAGCACTATCGACATCGGGCTTAATAAGTTATCCCGGGGGCGCGCTAAAGCTTTAAGGAGTTGTGTAAGGCGTAAGCATTATACCACCATGTTACTCTGTAATATCAGCCACTTAAATCCTAATGTTAAAACTTAAACTAATTTAACTTCTAATTCATATTAGAACAAGTTATTTACCCCGAGTAAATATGCGTAGCATGAAAAAACTTTTCCCCTTGCTTTTTTTGATGTTGATTACTTTTAGTTCCGGTGCTCAAAGCTTAAATGTAGATCCTCATTATCAGTTTATCCAGTCGGCAAATTTTGTGCAATCAAAAAATTATTACCTGCTCACTTTATTTGAGCAGGATAAGGCAGTTAGCGCTATCCTTAAAAAAGATGAGGTACTGTTAAAACTTGCCCAGCAAAAGCTTCAGGATCTAAACTCTTCGCTTGCCGAGTGTAAGGATGCTTTGTGCCTGATACAAAAAGCAAAATTTTCGGATACCGAAATTGCAACAGTAAGCGCCAGGCTCAGGGCTTTGTATCAACCCGGCAGCGCGCTCGACCTTTTAACAAAAACCCAGCTAATCCCTTCCGGCACCTATATTTTAAACAAAGGAGCTGATGCAGCCGACCTGTTGGTTAAAGCCTGGGAGCAGGATGCGGCTGGTATTAATTATACCATTGGCGTATATGCCGAGGGCAAAAAACCCAATTATCCGTTGATAGACTCTATCAGTTTCAATACCAAACATAAAAGGTATTATACCCTGATGTACGATTGCGCCGCTACCTTAGCTGGGGATGTTAAAAATACTCAATTATTTTTTGAACCGGCCATGCAGGCGGCACTTTTATACCTGCAAATTAACGAAAGAACGGACGCGGCAAACTATGAGCCTATGGCCTTAACGGTTAATAAGGCCGCTGCCGACAGGGTTAAACTGATTAACTGGAGCAAGTACCCCTACTCCAACATCCTGGTTCCCGGAGCCGGCGGCGAAGACTATACATCGCCCTTAAGCGCCGAGGGGATGCTGCGCTGCCGCCTTGCTGCACAAAAATATCAAAGCGGTGCGGCACCGTTCATTATGGTATCTGGCGGAAAGGTACATCCCTACAAGGTTAAATTCTGCGAGGCCGAAGAAATGAAGCGCTACCTGATGAATACCTTGCATATTCCCGAAAGTGCAATCATTATGGACCCGCACGCCAGGCATACCACTACCAACCTGCGCAACTGCGTAAGGTTAATATACCGTTATGGTATACCTTATAATAAACCGGGTTTAATCATTACCGATAAATCGCAAACAGATGCTATCATGGTTATGGCTGCCCGATGCGAAAAAGAATTAAAGTGTGTGCCTTATAAACTGGGTAAAAGAAATGCAGAAACGGAGGTTGAATACTATCCTGCCATAGAGGCATTGCAAATAAACCCATACGAGCCTTTAGATCCATAAAAAATATTGAGATGAAAACCGTAACCATCATCCTGCTTGCCTTCAGTTTATGTTTTTTAGCTTTTATAGCCGGACAGGGACCAATTAAAATGGAGCTTCAACGGCAAAGCACTGTTGATTCTTTAGGCGCATGCCAGGGTATCTCCTATCAAAAAGGCCGTGTATTTTTATACGGAGATCGTGAGGTGGGTATGATCCGCGAATTTAAACTGGTTAACGATAGCCTTGTTAATCAGCACCAGGAATATAAATTAACCTTAAACGATACCGATGTCATCAACCATCCTACAGGCATTGCTTACAACGGCACAGGGCCAACATTTATAGGCAATTCGATAAGGTTAAACACCCAGGGTACCAAATGGCGGGCCGTTATTTATTGCATTAACTGGCAGGGCTTATTGAAAACGGGCAGGCTGGATGGCAACCTGATTAATACCATTGAAGATGATGCCTGTATACAGGGTACGCGGCCAGAATATGTTAAGCTTGATGGTAAATGGTATGTGGCTACAGCCGATTATGGCGATCATGGCAATGAGGTACGCTTATACGACCCCGAAAAACTGAAACATGCAAAAAAAACCAGCGAGAAGGGCGTATTATTTAAAAAATTTACCTGCACGCCCTGGGTTCAAAATTTAAATTGGGTAGCCGATAAAAACATGCTGGTGCTTATTCAAAACCAAACGGAAGGCCGTAAATGGCGATTTACTTATGTTGATTTGCAAAAATCGATTAATACAGGGCAGCAGCAAGTAGTAAAGGTGGTTGATATTGACGAGCGTAGCGACGAGTTAGAAGGCTTCGCCTTTATCGGGGATAAACAAAAAGGCATTGCGGTTACATCATCGCACAGCAACAATGTAAACTATATGCACATTGGCTGGTAACTAAAGCAGCGGTTTATAAAAGCCTGTTTATATAACCCGATAAATGCTGGCTATTTATTTCAAATAACTGATCAGTGTAAGAATTATGATAAATCAAGCTTCATCGGAACAGCGGCAACTGACAGAATGCAGCAAGGGCAATGCCGATGCATTTAACCAAATTTATCAGCAGTATAAAAATTTTGTTTTTAATGTGGTTAACGCCCGGCTTACCGATACAGACGATGCCCTTGATATTACGCAGGATATTTTTGTAAACTTATGGGCCAGCCGCGAGCAACTGGCAAATATCAGGGATTTTAAAACCTACCTGTTTGTTTTTAGCCGAAACCAGGTGATATCGGCCTACCGGAAAAAAAATGTACGCCTTAAGGGCGAGAATTACATTATCGAGCGTTTGGAAGAGCAGGCCGAGCCCTCGGCGGAAGACCATCGTTTTGCACGCGAACTTACTTTGCATATTGATAAAGCGGTTAATCAGTTTCCGGAAACCATGCGCCACTGCTATCAATTGAGTAAAAATGAGGGCAAGCGCAATATCGAGATCGCCGAAATATTAAACATTTCCGAAAAAACGGTGCGCAATAACGTATCCGAAGCTTTAAAACGGCTTAGGTTAAACCTGCAAAACAGCTATTCTGAGCTTTTAACAGGAGCCATTGCTTTGTTAGGTTCTGATTGGGTTTCTGTAACCTGGCATACCATCCATAAAAAGTAACATATTGTTAACCTTATCTTAAAGGACAAACGGCCTTTGCGGGCGAGCTAATAGAAAAGTACTATTAGTGGATAACCGTATAAAAGAATTGTTTGACCGTTACCAATCCGGCAAAGCAACCGAAGTAGAAAAAAAAATCGTTGAAGACTGGTTTGCCAGATTTGGCGATGAGTTTGATGCTGAACTAAATCAACAACATCAAACCGGTTTATTTAACCGGATGGATGACAGTATAGCCAACCTGCTTGCCGATTATCATCGCAAAAGCTGGCTGGATAACCGCTGGCTACAAGCAGCTGCCATACTCATAGTAGCTTTAACCGCCACACTGTTTATCTACCTTCGCCAGGGAGCTAATCAATTACCCACTGTTACTTACAGTTTTTTAAAATCTCCCAACGGTGTAAAAAAAGCGTTTGTATTAACTGATGGTACAACCGTTTATTTAAACTCGGGTTCCTCCATCCGGCTACCATCTAATTTCGGGTTAACATCCCGCGAAATAGCACTTAACGGAGAAGCCTTTTTTGTTGTAAAACACGATGCTGCAAAACCATTCGTCATCCACTCGGGCAAATTATTGATAACCGACCTGGGTACTGCCTTTAACGTGAAAGCTTACGCTGATTACGGAAAAATACAGGTTGCCGTTGAAAGCGGAAAAGTAAAAATTGAGCAAAATAGCACACACGGTAAACCTGTATTATTTGCCAATGCCGTAACTCCCAATCAATTGTTTACTTATGACCTGGCAAACGGGATATATAACGTGGCCTCAGTACAGCCCAACGACCTTATCGGCTGGAGGCAAAACCGGCTGAGGTTTGAAAACGCTTCGTTTAACGAGATAGCACATACCCTTGAACGATGGTATGACGTGACCATCAATTTAAACGGGAGCGACAAAAGTTGCCGGATGTACACGGTTAGCTTTAACAATGAGCCTATAGACCATGTATTGAACGTACTGGCCAACCTATCGGGCATTGACTACCAGATACATAATAAAGCCATCACCATTAACCTTAAAAAATGCAAAACTATGAAGTAGAACTTAATTAAACATAAACAGGGAATGATCCACCATTCCCTGTAAAGCCAGGTGCTAAAGTAGCGCCTGTAATTTATCAGATCATACAATCATTAAAATTCATCAAAAATGCAAAATTTTTATCGAATCAGGGTTTCAAATTATTTAAAAAAATATTTAATACCAGCTTTTATCCGTCCGCTGCTTATTATGGTATTGATGCTGCAAATTATTATGCCCGCATCCGCAGCCGATGGGCAAACTATTCATAATGTTCACATATCGTTTGTAGCCGATAATATGCTTTTAAAAGATGTATTCCGCATCATTGAGCAAAAAACAGATTTTATTATAGCTTATGACAACACTATTGATATCAATAAAAAAGTATCGATACATGTAACTAATGAAAGTGTAAGCCAGATTTTACAAAAAATATTAAAAGATTATAAAGGTGTAATTAGCCAGGTAGATGATCATCATGTAATTATAAAGGTAGAAAAGGCTCCGGCCAGCCAAAAACATACCATTAAGGTTGAGCAAACTCAAATTAAAATTACCGGTATAGTTACTGACGATCAAAATGAGCCTTTACCCGGTGTAAGCGTTCACCCAAAAAACAGCGGACAGGGTACAACAACTGATGTTAACGGCAAATACAGCCTGATGGTAAACTCCGGTTCGGTACTTGTTTTTTCGTTTGTAGGTTACCAAACGCAAGAAATAGTAGTAAAAGGTGATGCCATCAACGTTAAGTTAACGCCACAGAAAAATATGTTAACTGAGGTAGTGGCTATCGGTTACCAATCAGTACGTAAAAGCGATGTTACAGGTGCCATATCGAGCGTTAAAGCCAGCGAGCTAAATCTTTCGGCACCTACACTGGGGCAGGCCCTGGTGGGTAAAGTGGCCGGTGTGCAAATATCTCAAACCGACGGTGCCCCTTACCAAAGCCCTAAAATAAGAGTAAGGGGTATTGGCTCGTTCAACGCCAGCTCAGATCCTTTGTATGTTATTGATGGCTACCCAGCCGGTAACGATTTATTTGTTAACCCTGACGATATCGAATCAATCGACATCTTGAAGGATGCTGCATCGGCCGCCATTTACGGTTCCCGGGCGTCTGGTGGTGTAGTTTTAATAACCACCAAACATGGCAAAGACGGAAAAGGAAAATTTGAATATGATGTGCAAACCGGTGTAAGCCAGCTTGCCCATAAAGTAAAGCTACTCAATTCTGATCAGTTTGCCCAATTGGTTATTGATGGCCGTAATAACACCTATCACGACTTATGGGTAAACTCCGGTAAAGTATGGAACGACGCCATGTACTCTGATAATAATGCTACTCGTGTTACCAACGTAGGTAATGCAAGCAGCGTACAGATACCAACCACTTTGTATGATTTTACCAGTCAGCAGTTAATTCCGCAAACGGTAAATACCGATTGGCAGGATGAACTGTATCACAATGCTTTTTACCAGAAACATAACCTGTCGTTTTCGGGTGGTGCAAACGGAGTGCATTATTATGTAAGCGGCGCCTACCAGAACCAGGATGGAATTATCCGGACTACAGGCCAGGAGCGTTACAATTTCAGAACGAATATAGACGGTGATGTAAACAAAAGATTGCATGTTGCCGCCAATGTATCGTACACCCAAAATACAAACCATGAGGTGCAGGAAGGCCGTTTTGATCACGGGCCTATTTTAGGCGCATTAATTTATATGCCTTTTTTCCCGGCCTATAATGCCGATGGCAGCCTGGCTACCAATGCCGCAGCGGCACAGTCGTCGGCTTATGGTTATCAATCTATCGAAAACCCGGTTGCTTTGGCCGAACGTACCAAGATAACCCGTAAGGGCCAGCGCTCTACCTATAACGCATCCGCAACCTACCAAATTTTACCAGGGCTGAGCTTTAAAGCCAACCTGGGCGACCAAACTTATAACGAAAAATACGATTACTACCTTCCCACTAACCTGAGCAGTGGTGTTAATCCTCCCGGTTCAACCCAGGCCGTTGCTGCCGCTAACGCGGTTGCACAAACCATTTCTCAGGAAGACCGCCTGGGAGAGTTTACGCTAAACTATAACAAACAGTTTGGCAAAAACCATATCGACTTGTTAGCGGGTTATACCGCCCAAAAAACCACAAGCGATGTGGTAAGCGTTACAGCACGTGGTTTCCAAAACGATAACGTGCCCGAAATTACGGCCAAAGGAGCCGGAGATGCGAATTACTTTACCTTAAACTCGGCCACCGGAAAATCAGTGAGTACTTTGCTATCCTATTTAGGCCGTGCAAATTACAGCTACGATGGCAAATACTTTTTAACCGGATCGTTCCGTGCAGATGGTTCATCCCGATTTGGTCCGGAAAATAAATACGGTTACTTCCCTTCTGTTGCCGCCGGGTGGACAGTATCCCAGGAGCCTTTCTATCACGATTGGCTTGGCCAGCAATCAACCGTTAAATTGCGTGCCAGCTGGGGGTTGAGTGGTAACTATAATATCGGTAATTATAATTTCCAGCAGGCAGTGGCCAATCCAACAGGTGTTGTGTTTGGCAACAATACCATCGTAACCGCTACTTATGCAGGTGGCTTAACCGATCCTAAATTGAGCTGGGAGTCAACATCACAATATAACTTTGGTATGGATCTGGGTTTACTTAAAGGGCGTTTATTTGTTATCGCCAATTACTACGTGAGTTACTCGTACAACTTGCTGTATAATCAGCCAATATCGGCAATAGGCGGTAGCACTACCAGCGGCGCCACCACCATTTTAACCAACCTCCACGACTCGCAGATCAGGAATAATGGCCTTGACCTGCAATTAGACGGAAAGATCATCAAATCGAAAGATTTTGCATTTAATGCCAGCGGGAACATCTCTTTTAACCGTAATAAGGTAACCAAATTAAGCGGCAACAATACCATTATTATTAATGGCGCTGAGCGTTCTTATTTAACCAACATCACGGTACAGGGCCAACCGGTAGGTATGTTTTACGGCTTCAAGGTAGCCGGAAGGGTAACAGCCGATAATATTGGCAAAGTAGCGCCGTCGGCGTCGTCCACCAACCCGCTTAAAATTGGCGATCTGTATTTTGTTGATACCGATGGCAACGGCGTAGTAAACGACGCCGATAAAACCGTAATAGGTACCCCCTACCCTAAGTTCACTTACGGGTTTAACTTAAATGCAAGTTATAAAATGTTCGATATCAGCTCGTCCTTCAACGGCTCTTATGGTAACCAGGTGCTCGACGGGCAAGATTATTACCTGTACAACGGCGAAGGCTCCGGCAATCAATATGCCGATGTGGCCGATCGCTACCGCAACGCTGCTAATCCGGGCAATGGAACCTCGCTGTATCGCGCTTCGCGCGGGGGCACACAAAGCAACAGCACCCGTTTATCTACAGTTTACCTGCAAAGCGGTTCGTTTTTACGCTGTACCGATATTACCCTTGGCTATACCCTGCCTAAGTTGTTAGACAGTAAATTGGGCATCAGCAACGTACGCGTATTTGCCAGCGTAGTTAATGCCTTTACCATTACCAAATATAAAGGTTATAACCCCGAGGTGGATTACAACTACTCGAGCGGCGCATCAAACTCTACACAGCCCGCAAACCTTGCTCCCGGTATTGACTATGGTGTTTACCCTTTGGTGCGCTCTTATAACATGGGTATCAGGGTTATATTTTGATAATTTTTAATCACATAAAAGATGAAAAATAAACGGATTACAATGGCATGCCTCGCAGTGTTTATCGTACTGAGCACATCATGTCAAAAAAGCTTTTTGGAACAAACCAACCCTAACGCCATTAACCTGGATGTTAACTTTAAAGCCCCAAACGATGTTTTACTGGCGGTTAACGGCATCTATCAATCTTTACGTTCAAGCAATTGCATTGGCGAAGATAGCGGCTTATGGACGGATGAAAGATCTGACGATACGGGCCGTAACGATAGCCAGTCGAACGCCGGAGAACCATTTCAATTCAATAACTTTTCGCTGCTGCCCAGCAATACTTATCTAAAAAGCCATTGGGTAGCCTTGTACCAAACCATTACACGGGCCAATATCGTTTTGTCAAATATTGATAAGGTCACCTTTACCGATGCTAACCTAAAACTTCAGTATACTGCCGAGGCTAAATTTTTACGCGCTTTGATGTATTTCCATCTGGTACGCAAATGGGGTGATGTGCCTTTGGTAACCAAACAATTAGCTTATGTTGATTTGCCCGATTTCACTTTCCGCGAAAAGCAGGCTACCGTTTATGCGCAAATTGTGGCCGATTTAAGCGACGTCATCAACAATAGCCCCTTGCCTAACCTGCAAACAGGCGCTAACATTGGCCATGCCTCAAAAGCGGCAGCCAATACACTGCTGGGCCAGGTATACCTCACCATGGCTACCACGCAAGACCAGACGAACCGCCAGACGAATCTCACTAACGCCAAAACTTACCTGATGAATGCTTACAACATGCGTACTTTCACAACACTAAGCACCATCCCTTATACCGATGTGTTTGATGTGGCTAAAAAGTCGACCTGCGCTGAGCTTATTTTTCAGATTGTATACAAACAGGGCGATGTAACTTACAGTTCGGATATTGCTGCCAACAACCAGGCTACCGGCGAAAATATCAACTCGCAAAAAGTAGTTACCGGCGTAGGGGGCAACGTTACCCACGATTTAATTAACGAGTACGAAACCAACGATCCGCGCATGGCCTTCTCGGTTAAATATGCTAACGCATCTTCCGTTAAAGACTGGTTCATTACCAAATTCAGGGATACCAGCCCCGCTGCCGGCACGTTGGGTTATGGCGGTAACGACTGGAACCTGATGCGTTATGCCGATGTGATTTTAATGCTTGCCGAAGTAAACCTGTATTTAGGCGACGAAGCTACGGCGACACAATATTTAGATATGGTGCGTACGCGCGCAGGTATGCCAACCTACGCTACATCTATGACTAATACTTCCTACAGCAGCAAATTCCCTACACTTAAACTGGCTATACTGCATGAGCGCCGGGTAGAACTGGCCTTTGAGCATCACCGCTGGTTTGATTTGCTGAGGTTTTTTACAACCGACGAGTTGGTTACCTATTTTAAAAGCAAAAGCCAGGCAGATTTTGGCGCGGCCCAGCTTTCTAATTTTTCAACAAAGGATCGCTATTATCCCATCCCGTTTGATGAGTATAAACTCGATCCGATAAAAATGTACCAAAACCCCGGCTATAATTAATTTAAACACGCAAAGGAGGAATAAATTTCCTCCTTTGTTTTAATGCCTCACCATGAAGCCAATCCTCTTTATCTTAACGCTGTTTTTATACCAAATATCGCAGGCGCAGCAAGGCCCCGCCGCATTGGTCAATGTTTTTGTAGGTTCTTCCGGCGATCATGGCCAAATGTCGCCAGCGGCATCTTATCCGTTCAGCATGTTAAGCATCGGGCCGCAAACCTATCCAAAGCT
Organism: Mucilaginibacter paludis DSM 18603; assembly: GCF_000166195.2. Lineage (NCBI taxonomy): Bacteria > Pseudomonadati > Bacteroidota > Sphingobacteriia > Sphingobacteriales > Sphingobacteriaceae > Mucilaginibacter > Mucilaginibacter paludis. Next base: position 7,352,909 of record NZ_CM001403.1, on the reverse strand, counting down.
GCATATGGGTTATGAGCATAAGGCAAAAACCTTTTTGGGTTTTACCCATAACCGTTTTGAGGGGGTGGGCTGCCAGGGTAGCGGAGGTAATATTTTAATTAAACCGTTTTTAGGTGATAATCCCCAAAATTGCATTTTATCCAAATCGGCGGAACAGGCCCAACCGGGTTATTACCAGGTTAAGTTCAGCAATCAAATTGACGTTAAGCTGGGTGTCTACAAAAATTCGGGTATTGAGGTTTATCACTTCCCGCAAGGAAAAAAAGGATTGGCTATTGATTTGAGCCATACCCTGGCTAACCGCTTTGTAGCCGAAGAACATCATCAAAACGCATCCGGGATAAGTGGCTGGATAGAATCGCGAACAACCTGCAACGTTGGCACTTATCGCGTTTACTACGCTATTCGATTTGACAGGCCCGTAAACCTGGCAGCAGTTAACGCGCATACGCTGGTAGTTGGCCTTGATGACCAAGCCTCGCAACTGCAGTTAAATGTAGCTTTCTCGTCTGTTGACGAAGTGCATGCCGGGGCAGCCATAGCCACAGATAATTTTGAGCAGCTCAAGGCCAAAAGTTTTGAGGATTGGAACCAGGTTTTAAACCAGGTTGAAGTACAGGGCGACGAGGCCAGAAGAGCGCTTTTTTATTCGCTACTTTATCGCACCGCACAATCTCCATACATAGTATCCGAGTCCGACGGCAGCTACCGGGCAACAAACGGCAGCCTGCAGCATACCAGCCACGATGTGTATAACGGCTGGGCAATATGGGATAATTACCGTACACAATTGCCTTTGCTTTCCATATTGTATCCCGAAAGGTATCAATCCATCACCAGTTCTATCGCCGGTTTATATCAATACGGTAAAAAGGATTATGCCACTCAACACGAACCATCCAACACCGTGCGCACTGAGCATGCCATTGTAGTTTTATTGGATGCGTACAGAAAAGGCTACCCGGTAAACTGGGCTTCCATTACCGATTCCCTGGTCGCCGAAAACAACCGGCTGGATTATTCTCATCCCGATAAAGCCTTAGAATCAAGCTATGATACCTGGGCATTGTCGCAAATAATGGGGCTTACCGGCAAACCTGAATTGAGCGCTCAATACAAACAGAAAGCCTTAACCTATAAAGAATATTGGAAAGCCGATTTTAAAGACCTCACCAAACCTGATGTTGACCGCATGCCCGCGCGCGGCCTGTACCAGGGCACCATTTGGCAGTACCGCTGGTTTGTACCCTTTGATGTTAAAGGATTGATAGAACTTACCGGTGGCCGGGATGCTTACCTTAGTCAGCTTGACCAGTTTTTTGATAACGATTATTATAACCATGCTAACGAACCCGATATACAGGTACCTTTAATGTACAATGCCACAACCGAGCCCTGGAAATCGCAGGCACTGATGCATAAATACGCGGTTGATACCGTAGTGCAATATTACTTTAACGATAACAGCCGGGGGATAGACCCTTTTATAGACGTTATTTACCAAAACAAGCCCGATACCTACGTACGCACCATGGATGATGATGCAGGTGCTATGTCGGCCTGGTTTGTGTTTACGGCTTTTGGCTTTTCGCCCGCTTGTGTGGGCTGGCCGGTTTATTATTTAAATGTGCCGCTGTTTAGCCATATTAAAATTGCTTTACCCAACGGAAAAAGTTTCACGGTAAAGGTGGAGAATTATAACAAAGATTATCGCTACATCAGGCAGGCCACACTCAACGGCAAACCCTTCAATCAAAACTGGATTACCCATCAGCAAATTATGCAGGGCGGTACTTTAGTTATCACGGCAGCGGATAAACCCAATAAAGAATGGGGAATTGCGAACACGTGGTTATCAGATATTAACTTGAAATAGCATGAAGAAATTTTTAACAGGGTACTTATTACTCGTTGTGTTAAACACGTTCGGCCAACTAAAACCCGACGCAGGCAAACCCAACAACCAGCATTTTTTGTGGGCTGTAAACCAATTAAATAACAAACAGTCCAAATCTGTTTTGGTAACCGCGCACCGCTGCGACTGGCGTAACGCTCCTGAAAACTCCATCAGGGCCTTAAATAATTGTGTGGATATGGGCGTAGATATGGCTGAGTTTGATATTGCCAAAACCAAAGACGGCCAGTTAGTGATTATGCACGATAAGACCATTGACCGCACCACAACCGGAACCGGAAAACCCGGCGATTATACCTTTAGCGAAATAGCCCAGTTTTATTTAAAAAACGGCACTGGCCACCCCACCGTGCACCACATACCCACTTTAGATGAAATGCTCAATACCGCCAAGGGAAAGATATTGGTTGATATAGATAAGGGCTATGAATATTATGATGACATAGTACCCCTACTGGTAAAAAAGGATATGTTAAACCAGGCTGTATTAAACATTTATGGTTTACCGCTGGATATGGTAAAAGCTGCGCATCCGCAAATACCGGATAACCTGATATTGCAATTGATTATAGACCCTAAAAATCCGGACGCGCAAAAGATAATTGACTCTTACAGCAGTCATCAAAAAACAATCATTCAAATTATTTTCAGTAACGATGCCGATCCCATCATCAGTAAAATACCGGCTATCAAAAACAAGTATGCTGTTTGGTTTAACTCCCTTTGGCCCGAGCAAAACGGCGGACATGACGATGATAAGGCTGTTGAAGAAAATAAACCTGATGAAACCTGGGGGTGGCTGGTTAACCATGGTGCCAACATTATTCAAAGCGACAGGCCCAAATCCTTATTGGCTTATTTAAAAATGAAGAAAAAGCACATCTGAGCAAGCAGAAATCGTTATTTCAATTTTCACCTCAACACAACATGAAAAAAATATTAATGATCATCCTGTTGATTTTAAGCGGCAGGGCTACCATTGCCCAGATCAACAAAGGATACAGCAAGAATTACAAATTTGTACACTCCAACAACCTGGTGGCCGACAAAAATTTTTACGTTCTCACGGTTATCGACCACACGCCCGAAATTAAAAGCATCCTGAACGCCAACGGGCAATTGAATGCCCTGCTTAACAACCGGATTGAAATTTTAAAACAACACGTAACCGATACCTGTAGCCTACCCTCCAGCCTACTCGGCGACTTTAGATGGACAAAGAGCGATTCGGCTAACATGGCGCTTGTTTTAAAGGAGCTGTATGTTAAAAACACCGGCGCTTTTGATGTGATGATCGATAACCATCTACGGCCATCGGGTTATTATCAACGCTTTATCAATTTAAATAACCAGGATTTATTGGTGCGGGCCTTTGGGCAGTACGTTATTGGTATTAATTACATCATCGATCAGTTTGGCTTTGGTAAAAAAATGCGCTACCCACGCATAGATTCGCCAAGCTATGTAGTCACCAGCCGCTATTACCGCACCGTGATGAAGGATATTTTTGCAGCGCTTGATGAACACACAGACGGTATGAAGCAGTTTTACCAGCCATCGTTAGCGGTAGCCATGCGCCTGATGGATGCCAATGATCGTGATGAACCGGCTCGGTTTGAACCCATGGAAACCGGTGCAAACAAAAAAGCTTTCGACAGGGTAAAGCTCATCAAATGGAGTAATTATAAATATGCCACCATTGTAATACCGGGCAACGGGCCGGAGATAACCACTACACCGATAAGCCCTGACAATAAAATACACTGCGATGTTGCCGCCGAACGTTATTTAAAAGGTTGGGCTCCATTTATAATAGTAAGCGGCGGCTATTGCTACCCCTTTCAGGGCCCGTACTGCGAGGCCGTGCAAATGAAAAAATATTTGATGCAAAAATTCGAAATCCCCGAAGACGCCATCATCATCGACCCACACGCCCGGCACACCACTACCAATTTTAGAAACGCAAACCGCCTGATTATTCGCTACGGTATTCATGTTGATAAACCTTCGGTTTTTATAACCAGCAAAAGCCAAACTGATTATGTTAAAAACGAACTGTTTGATAAAAGAAACAGGAACGAGTTAGGTTATTTGCCCTACAGGGATAAAACAGGAATCTCCAATCACGACATTGTTTTTTACCCCACTTATGATAGCCTCCACATGGATCCATTTGATCCTTTAGATCCATAGGAGTTATTAATCCATAGCTGAGGCTTTGACTTAGGCTATGGATTATTTTGGAATTTTATTTGCCGTGTTAAACTGCCTGAAGTACATCAACCTTACTTAACGTAATATAGCGCCTAATCCCCATTGCAATCCTACTGCTTCTGTAGCGATTCACCGATTTTCATCAGAAAATCTTTGATCGAATTGATTGGCTTTCCCTCTTGTACCGGCGAATTCAACACCAGCATTTGATCAAAGCAAATAGTTATTAAATAGCACTGCTCATGCACAGTTTTGTAAGATGGTGGCATTTTGTAGTCCCAATACATTGTCGACCATTGAATGCCACCATATTAACTAAAATATTTTCAAACGCGATTTACTCGCGAAAACCCCTGTTAGTATGATAAATAAATAATAATTGCTTTTTTTTATTTCCATTCTTACTAGTTGATTACTAATAGTCGAGTTTCCAGTATGTATCCGAAATAAATTTAACCGATGATAATTTATTGTTGTTAAAAGTATAGATGTGTTTTATATCCTCTACACAAGACTCAAATTGAACATATTTATATCGCTGTTGAATTTCTTCAGGAAAATAATCGAAGAAACTTTTATAAAAATCGCCTGTAGACATCCCGATCTTAATGTTATTTGTAAATCGAACTTCTATGTCATGTATCTCGCCTTTAAGAATGTATGAATGTGTTGATGCTTCCGGATCACTATCAAAAAACAACATTAATCTACTATTCTTAAATTTCAATATTTGCAATTTTTGTGGTTCAATATCGGTACTGTAAAGCCTATCAGTAATGCTGAAGTTATTAAGCAAACTTAACTTTAAACCCAAGCTATCTTTTATGCTTCCAAATGGCGAATAAACATAATCACTACAAATTACTAAAGTAAGAGTATCTGAATTTTCTTTACCAAGCGAATTAAATTCAAGGTATTTTTTGGGTGTTACCCAGTAGTTATCTATTTTAACGGAATGTGCCGTATCTATTTTAACAGAGTGGGTAGTATCAATCGAGTTATTTTTCTTCGCAATCTGTTTCGGCGAATTACTATTGCAACCTATATTGATAGCGATAGCCAAATATAAAGTTAACCCATTTATAATATTCTTCATAGTTACCATATTTTCCCAAACTGGCTGCGGCTGGTGCAGGAGTTATTATTTGACCAAAACAGTTTATTAACCAAATGTGAAATAAATATTAAACTTATTACCCCCCAAAGAACTCTTAAATTTCAATAAATATATAGTAATAAAACAAATACACAATACTTATTTTAGATAATCAAACAGCAGCAATTTACGTGGGTAGAACAAAACAAAAAATGCTATTTAATAAAATTAACCTGTAGTAAACAATTGAATTAAAGAACAAAACGGCAGAAAAGGAGCAGGGAATTAACTCCTTTTTCTAAGGACATAGTTACTTGAGTGACACGCAAACAGGAACTAAAATTAACAATTAATCAATAAAAAATTAACAAATATTATCTTGAGGGCGATAATAGCATTCTGTTTTTTGATTGTATGATAAAAGCCAATTTAATCACATATCTTAATGATGACCCTGCTCCCTCCTTTATTAAGAGTGGAAATTGAGCTTATCTGTTTATTTTCCATTAGAATAAAAAAAATCAATCCTTGCCGACCCGACACGCGGTAAATATCTTTTTTCTTAGCTTCTTCAATAATGATATTTTGATCTTTAGCTGGGATTGCTGAATATTTTTCGATTTTTACTCCGCCCATTAAAAGATACTTATGAATACTTTTTAATTGAATTTCTATAACTTTTAACTTCTCTTCATGATTTTCCTCACTCATTGTACAGAAGTAATTGGAGATGATTGTCTTGGATTGATAATGATTGGACGATAAATCCCTGACAAACGATTTTACAAAACTTAAATCGTCTTCTGTTCTAAAAGACATGCACAGGATCAGGCCTGATAACGCGAATAAAATTGGTAGCTTTTTCATGATTTTTTATTGATATATAACTTATTGTTACATCAAATTCCCCTTAAGCATATACAATAGTTGCTTTGATAGCCATCTTAAACACATGTAATTCAATCAAATTAAAATATTGTAAATCAGCGAACTAAACTCTTTTTAGCAATTTTAAATGAGGTTGAATACATTACCTTATTAACTGAACTTGTATCCTTACCGTAAACTACCTTAAACCTAAAATCATAATCATTTAAATTGCCGTTACGAATAATCTGGGAGATACCGTATAGGCTCTCTTTTCCGATACATTCTGCTTCTATTCTGCCGCCTATCATTTGTTTAGGTTTGAGTTTAGTAAATTTGGTTATTTTGATCTCCTTTGTTGGAAGAAGCTTATATACGTCATCAGTTTCTCCTATCGGTAGTTCCTTTTTTGTAATCTCCAAACCCACCCGGTAATAAATATTATACAGAGAGCTTTGGTTACGTACGTTACAGTAAGCCGTTTCATGATTAATATGATATACTTTTTTTAAAGGCTGTATTTTTATTTCCTGCGCTGTCGCAAAATGGCAGCAGGTCATGAATAATAAAATTATTGCGATTGATCTCATGGTTGATTTTCGGTATTAGTTAATAATATGTTGCTCCTGCGGTAGAAACATTGCTCCCTGAATGTTGTACTTTTTCCCTTAATCATTTTTCAATTGTATTTAAGTTGTCTTTATCATTAAAGTGATTAATTTTTTCATATTCATTTATCAGTTACCTCATTTACTGCCATAATATATCATCAAACAACGTTAACATCGTATACAAATAATGAAAAACCCTTGCCTCGCCGGGTTCAAATGGCTGAACAGAAAAATCAGGAACCTGCATCGCCATCAGCTCATGAGGCAACTCTACATAATCCGGGTAGAACTTTTCCAGCAAGGCTTTCAATAGATTATGTTTTATTAAAACGTTCTCCGTATAGTTGCTCCACACCGGAAAGTAATCTTTTTGTTTAGGGCCTTCAACATTAATCACTAAAAAATTATACGACTTAAAAAAAGCACTGACCAATAGGATGAGCATGTGCTCTTTTATCTTAAAATGCACATGAAAGCAACTGTTGTAATACGGGCCAACCGAATCAGGCCAAGGTATGTGCGAATAGTCAAGGTATGGTATCCTCATTTTGTCAACTTCATCAAGAAGTCCCTGCCACTCTATTCCATATCTTGAACCTGCAAAACGCAAAGCTTGGTCGTACCTTGCTGTTTGTTCCGACTGATAGTATTTTTCGTTTTCATAGGTTTCATCAATCCCTTTGGGATAATAAAATTCAATAGCGCTCAGTACTTTTTCCTTTAACATAAAAGCTTTTTTAAAAATCGCCACAACTTATAAATGAACGATATAGTCCGCATTTGGCTGAATGTTGTAACCCAATCCCCGATGCTTCGGTAAAAGGGCTTAAAAATTCATTTCCCCAAGTGCAATATTCATTTCAGGATAAAAAATGGCGGGCCCTTCAAAGCTACGCTTGTTAAATTTCATCAAACCTTCCAGTTCGCCGTAAGTAAAAGCATGCTCTTTCTTCTCATAGCTTGGCTCAAAATAAACCGGGATTATCAGCGAGATTTTGGTTAATGACTTTACTTTTGCATACGTTTCTATCGTTGCCTTAAAGTCGTATTGTTTTGCTTTATTGGCAAACGCGTTAACAAATACCGAATCAGCACTATCTGAAAACCCGAGGTCTGTTACTTTCCCTTGCCAATCGAGCGTTATTTTCAGCATAGTGAAAATTGGCTTTTTATTGCTCATATAAGATGGGTGATAGTAAGTATAATAGATTGCATTCCGAAAATCATTAAAAAGGCTGTCCTCGGTTAATGGTTTAATTCTTTTAGGGTTGTAAGTAAGTTTTATCTGGGCTTTTAAGCCATTGGTTAATGAAAATAATAAAACTGTAATGATTGAGAATTTCAAAATATTTTTCATGGCTGTTTGTTACATTTTAAACCCAATAACCTGTAGTACAAGCTAAATATCATGTAATTATTGAGGAGTAAAGTTTTACCTTTAAAACTCATATAGGTTATTTAGCCGTAAATTTTCAATTGCTACAAGAGCATTTTCATGTAAAGGGGAGCGAATACGTGAGTCTTCTTCCATATCCAGAACTGGTTTATATCCGTAATTCATTAAAAACGTTTTTGTATGCGTGTCGTAATCACGTAGAAATTCCGTTAGCGATATCATATCAGCATCAAAGCCTTCGCTTTCAAAATCAAATTGACAGGAACTGTTGTAAGAAACTAATAGTTCGGTACACTCCTCAAATTCAACGTGTATTGTATATTGAGTTGGATCATCAGAAGGGATAAATACCCTACGATCGTTTCCGCCTTCGCCTACAGTGTAGTTAATATTATAGCTGATGATCATCGTGTTCAATGATTCAACCTTTTTGCCTGTTATGCTGAAGCTGGACCCATAACTTTGATCTGTTAGAGTTTTAGCTAATAACTGCTCGTTGAATATGTATTCGGTTATTTTAATCGGTTGGATATTAAATATTTTCATCGGCAAAGAATTGAATTTTAATTATGATGGGCATTATTTGCTTTTTCTTGCTTTTTAACTTTTCATAAATATTTAGAATGCGGCTATCAGCTAAATACATTCATTAAAAGGGGTGTTATTTTAATGATGTGTAAATTCAAGGCTATTATTCAGACCATGACACCTCTTAAGGAAGCTTTATAAACAATTTGGGGGCTCCGTTGGCATCAGGCCAATCCATCACCTTCAGCTGGTATGTCCGCCCACTAATGTTTATAACTGTGCTATGAATCGTGGTATCTTCAGGAGTGTCCGGATCTTTATTTTCGGCATAAGAAAGGTCAAAAACGAATTTTCCGATACATATTTTCGCAGGGTTCTCTATCAAGCCATACTTGGCGGGCATGTAGCTGATTTTTTGCATAACCTCGCTTAAATTCGGCAAAATACGCCCTATTTGAACAAAGAAAAGCGAATATGCCATATTTACCGTTTTACCGTTGAAATTAATCTCAATTGTCTTTTCCAAAGTTTCCTCTATTTTGGCAGGAATAAACAAAACTTGCATAGGGACTATATCTTCGCCCGTATAAATAATAAAACCTGTCGATTCAGATAACTTCTTATTCTGAGCCTGGGCATACTGCATGTAAGATGTAATCGTAAACACAATGAAAATTTAACTACAAGGTTCATAAACCCCTGTTGGTGAAACAATTGATGATTTTTTTGTTAATAGTTCTCTTTAGATGCCATGAATTTTTTATAAAAATCTATAACTTCCTTTTTCACTGAGTCATTTCGCTTGATTTGAAAAACTAATACCCTGGCAGGAAATTCCTTATTTTTATACGTTTTTTTCAAAAAAATGAATTTCATCTTGAATACTTTCGAATGTTCCAACGAATCTAAGTATGTTGAAAATGAATATTTTACATCACTTAAATTTTTATCAAAATAGTAATAACAACTATCGGCAACGGTATTTTCATATTGGTTAATCGTACTGTATTTTTTTACCAAGACTCCGTTTTCTGTGGATGTACTTGACAAAGTTTCGTTATTTGCCGCAAAAAATGGATTATCCTTAAACATTTGAGCTTTCAAAAATGAATCGACAGGCATTTTTCGGGGCTTTACTACAGTTAAAGAATCATACATCAAACCGATTGGGTTTACATTGTTATATATGAAGAAGCTTGTACCCTTTTCTATCCATTGATGGTAATTTGTAACCTTAAAATTTTGATCGAGAGAGTCTTTACTATAATAGCGACAATAAGGTAACTCATAGATGGTATAACGTGTGTCATAATAAAAGTTGGTTGTATCATTCAAAAGAACAGCCTGCCCGTCCCTTGGATTGATGACTTGCACGTTGTATATAAAACTGATCGCCGTGAGTTGATTTTTTATGGTTTCAGGAATAAAATTCCTGAAACCATAAAAAGACAAAGGCAGTAATAGCAGTGTAGTAATTTTTAATTTCTTCATATCGTTATTGTGCTAAAGTGTCTATTTGTTGGCTATGGTCCAATCGTTCAATTCCCATAGGAAAAAGTCACCGGCGGCAAGTCCAAACTTTCCGGAGAGCCATTTACACCATTTTTCATCTCTATCAGCGTGAGGCCGAGTTTGAAGCTATACTTGCCTTTCGGTAATGACACTCTGCTTTTCGAATAGAAATTGGTTCCGTCTCCCCCCTGGATTTTAGGAATTCTCAGTGTAATCTCGAATGTTCCACCGTTTTTAATGTCTATAAATTTTTCGTTTTCCATTTTCAGGTTCTCCCTCTTGCCATTATCCCTTATTTGTTCAACGATAAATGCCTCATATTTATAAGAATTGGTGTTGGATAGGAACTTGGAAACATGGGGTATACCCACAATCTTTCCGGATTCATCCATTAAATAGAAACCCAACAGATCTAAAACATTATATATTTTGATATCGTCGTTACTTAGATTCTTTAGTTTAATCGAAAATTTAATTCCTTGATCAGATAGCGGCTGAACAGTATCAATATTTAGAAAAACCTTTACGTTTTCGCTGGTTACCGTGACCTGATTTTTATCAAACTTGGTCAATTGAACTTCCTTGTGTTGTGCCTTGGCCCCGGTTACTCCAATAATTGGGAATAAGAAAAGGGCCGCCTGAATGATATTGACTATAATCTTTTTCATGATTAGCTTAAAAATGTCCATTAATATTCAGCAATGTTATTATCATCAAACATCAGTATCCATTCATCTCCCCTACCACCATTTTTGAGCATGGTTTTCATAAAGGAAAATTCTTTCCTCGTTTCCGACGGTATGGTTTCGCAGCCACAGCAAAGCTCCTTTTGGAACCTTGCTGAATTTTAGTTTACTGATCTGATCCTCAACGCGTGTTCCCGGCCCCAGGGAAATCCATTGATCGTCCCAATAATAGAGCTCATAGCTCATGTACTGATCAATTCCATTTTCATCATTGCGGGGGCTAAATCCAACCCCGGTTATGGCCTTTGGTTCGCCCAGGTCCAGGCCTATCCACTCGCCATTATAATCCGATGAGTCAGGGGTTTGGATATAATTTCCTAAAACACCGTCAAAGGCTTTCTGCACATCCGAATCATGTACTTTAGATGAATGAATGAGTTGCCCCTTTAAGGGCTGCTTCAACAAGGAATCTCCGTAAAAACAAATTTCGGCAAGTGAGCCGTAAGCGTTCTTTGGGAAACAGTAACGTACATACCTAAAATTCGACCGGGGTATCCGTCGCCGGTTCAGCATCATGGCAAATGGATTTTGAACGGTATATAAGGGCTTCGCGCCGGAGAAATCCGGATTATCGGCTCCCTCAAATTTTCCATCCAGCATCAGCCACAGCCAATCGAGCTTGGCCTGCGATAGCGGGTATTTCCGCGTCAGGGTGATGGTATCGTTGGCTCCTTTATTAACGATGACCGGCTTGATAGATTGATCGTTTTGCAGGATGAGCGGAGATGATACCGGCATCAATTTATCGCGCAAAACCATAGGCAGATAAAGTACGCCCAGCCCCATATCCTTAAATAATACCGACTTACCGTCCGGCGAGGCAGAAGCACAAACGGGTGCCCAATCCCGGTTATCAAACACACACAGGTATACCGTTTCGCCTGGTTTAACAGTGCCGGGCCTTATGGTCACCATTAAATCCTTTACCGGGATAAGCTGCCGGGTTGCATCAGTTTGGAAGCAGTCAAAATCGGCCACCAGGCCGCCGCTGCTCATCCGTGCTTTCATCAAACTATCATCCTGGATGGTATAGCCCAAATGGAAAATTTTTGGAGCTATGTAGGGTAACCTGGTTTGATGGGGAAGAAATTCTTCTCCTATAATTGAAATAAAGTTACCCTCTTTATCAATTACACTACTAAACTTATGCCCAAAACTTCGGTTTGCCCACTGCCGCACTACCTCAAGCGCCACCGGTATGCCCATAGCACGCATAGCAAAATTGGCGGCGGCGGCTTGATTAAGGCAGTTGGCCTGTCCTGCTAATAACAGGTCGCTCGGGCTGAGGGCCTTGTTGTATCTTTCAAGCCCCCTGTTAAAAGGAATTTCACGTTGAAGCGATTCATTAATTAACTTACAGGCCAAAACGGGGTCGGTACTTTTACCCATCGCTTTAGCTAACCAGCCGAACTTTTCCATATAACGCGGTCGCCATGATTCTAAGGGTTCGTCATAAAAGCGGTAAGGCAGCACATAAGTACAAAACTGGTCGAAACTTAAGTGACGCGACCAGGGCAACGACCAGGCTTTAAAAGCATATTCAATGTTCTCGATCAGCAAATTGGCAGATATGGCCTTGTTATCAAACGTATTTTCGGGCCCCGAATGCTTCGCCGAGGCATAGGCCATCACGTTGAACCATAGCCGGTCCAGTTGAATAAAGGTTCCCGGTTGCCAGAAATCGTTTCCGGCTACCTGTTTTGCTTTTACGATGTAACGGATCAGCGAATCAACGCCTTGTCGTTGGTATCCGGTATAACTGAAGTGCCCCGTCATGTTGGCGATCAGGAAGTAAGCTGCCCTGAGCTTGAGGCTGTCGCGGGCTGATGCGCCATAATGGTCGAGTACTTTTTGCAATTCCGCTTTGTTTTCACCCGCGAAATTCATCGCTATAGTAACCTTTTGCTGCATGGTGAGTGCTGGCCGCTGTGAAAACGCGCTGAAACTATGCTGGCAGATGATTAATAAAAGCAGGCGAATTCCTGCTTTTATTAAAATGTTATTTTTATTGAATAGATTGATTTTAAACATTTAAAGGTAGATCGATTGATAGGTTAGATGTTTAATATAAATGCATTGAATGATTGATTAGTACCCGCGAATTTAAATTATCGCTGTCGGGCGCAAATAGTAAAGGTTTTGATGGTTTGCCCGAGGCCGATTTTCACATAGTTTCAACGTGGGCATTCAAGAGTACTTCGCTCATAGGCCAGTAACGCTATATTCAGAACTCATACATGTTATTTAGCCGTAAATTGTCAATTGCTGAAAGCCCACATTTATTTATAGAGTAGTGAATACGTAAGTTTTTTTCCATATCCAGAACGGGCTTATATCCGTAATTCCTTAAAAACGTTTTTGTATGCGTGTCATAATCACGTAGAAATTCCGTTAACGATATCATATCAGCATCAAAGCCTTCGCTTTCAAAATCAAATTGGCATGAACTGTCGTAAGAAACCAATATTTCGGTAGGTTCCTCGCCTTGAACGTGTATTGTATAATACTTTGGATCATCAGAAGGAATTAATACACTACTACTATCTTCTTCGTTTTCTCCTACAGTCAAGCTAATATTAAAACTGATGATCATCGTGTTCAATGATCCACTCTTATTGATCCTGTAGCCGAATCCGGACTGATAATCTTGACCTGCCTGAGTTTTAGGTAATAGATGCTGATTAAATGCATATCCGTTTACTATGATTGGTCGGATGTTAGAGATTTTCATCGGCAGAGAATTGATTTTCGATTATGACTTTTAAATGAATTGTTATTTACATTATAAATACATTTACAGTAACAATCATGATATGAATTTCGGTTATAACGAGTTCTCCTTAATTTAATTTGCGCTATCCATATTTTCACGTTTTTTAAAATTCTCAAAAAAAACAGTAAGTTCTTTACTATTAAATGTTTCGTTAGGTTTTAATTCGAATAAAAACTCTCTTTTCGGGACTGCAAACGCGTACTTGCCTTTCGGTATCGGGTTGAAAATCATTTGGATCTTATATAACTTTAAATTTCGGGTGGAATCTAAATATTTAGAAAATGTATAATCGATCTTCTCAAAGCCCTTCTTATAAAAATAATGGATAGTGTCATTGAAAGATTCATCTTTTTTTTCTTTGCAAATGCGTGTTTCAACCAGGCTTTCGTTTTTTGTTGATGTGCTGACCAGGCTATCAATAACTGAATTATAAAAAGGGAAATTTTTAAACGCCCGTTTTAACAAAAACGAATCTACGGATACCTTCGCGGCCTTGATCGCGCCTATCGAATCAAACATGTATCCATAGTTTTTATTTTTGTTATAAACCATATAGCTATACTTTGTTTCTTCTCTTATAACATTTTCTGATATCACGTTTTGATCTTTATCCATATTTACATTCGATAACGTAAATTCATTAGGTATTTGGTAGGCAATGTAATTACCATAATAAATTATACCCAAAGTATCCTGCATTACGACCATTTCCGCATTATCAGGTTTGATAAATTCGAGTTTGTAAACTAATTTCACAAACCTGCAATGATCAGAATTGCGCCTATTGGAGCTGAAACCGAAAATAATTAAAGTTACCATTGCCAAAACCGAAGTTTTAGCAATGGCATTACTACTATACTTTACCATATTTACTTGGTGTCAGGATCATTCACGTTCCAGACCTTAGCGCTATTAATATCAGCTGAAGTAACGGTTGTTGGCACACTCCTGACATTAAATGTCGAGATTGTGTTAAATTTTATGTTCATAATAGCATTATATGTTCCCACTGTAGCGTTTGCATCCACTATATGATAGGAAAACGTTCCTCCCGTTATTAAAGAATGTGTTAAACCATCAGAAAAATGTGTTAATGAGTCAAAAGTCCATGGAGCTGTTGCGGATAATCTGCTTTGTATGGCATGCTCAGTACTTTCAAGGTTATACGTAGCGCCTTTTGCAAAGGTCCAAATGTATCTTCTATTTCTCTTATTAGGATCAGGCAATAAATCGGTGCTAATACTTATAGTCTCACTAACAGGTTGGGCCTCAGTGTTAGTAAAAAAACGTGCTGCCGCGTCATCCTCAGCACTTGAGCCCCCACTCCCTGGTTCACTGCCAATATCCATCACCCTCAAGGTGCTTCCCATCGGGTTTTTCTGCCAAGTCTTAGTGACGTGATAGTTATTGGTCGCATTGATATACCCTTCCTCTATCGGCTTGCCATTAATGCTATAGACATGCACAGTGGTAAAGTATTTATCAACTTTTTTGTACTCCTTTACAACGCCGGTATACACCTCGCCGGTCAGCTCGATAATCACATCTCGGCTTATAGCGCCATTGGTATAAACAGGAGTTGTAAATGTACTGGTACCGCCAACCTGTTTTACAGTGGTTTTAGTCCAGTCGGGCTTATTGAGCGAAGCGAAGCCGGTATCTGCCGCAGTGGAGATCAACTGGCTGTTATACCATTGGGCAACATTGGATACATCTTTAGTAAAAACGATTTCGGAGCTTTGCAGTGCAAAGTCATGCTTTTGGCAGGCGCCCAAAAGCAACATCGTGAACAGTAATAGGGCCTTTGCCCAGGAAGCATAGTTTTTAATTTTTAACATTTTTTTAAGGTAGGTGAAGTGATAAGATTTTTTTTTCATTTAAAAGTCTGCGAAAATCTTGAGTACAGCGGTTATCGTTAGCTATAGCCCAATCGTTTAATTCCCATAGGAAATAGTCACCGGCGGCAAGTTCAAACTTTCTGAAGAGCCCTTTACACCATTTTTCATCTCTACCAGCGTAAGGAATAGCTGGAAGGTATACCTGCCTTTCGGTACGGAGACCCGGGTTTTCGGATAGAACTCGGTTCTGTCTCCACCCTTGATTTTAGGTATTCTCAATGTAATCTCAAATGTTCCACCATTTTTTATGTCTATAAACTTTTCATTTTCCATTTTCAGGTTTTCCCTCGTGCCATTGGCCCTTATTTGTTCAACGATAAATTCCTCATATTTAAAAGAACGGGTGTTGGAAAGGAACTTGGAAACATGGGGGATATCCACACTCTTTCCGGATTCATCCATTAAAAGAAAACTCATCAGGTCTAAGATGTTATATATTTTGATATCGTCATTACTTAGATTCTTTAGTTTGATCGAAAATTTAATCCCTTGATCCGATTGTCGTTGAACGGTATCAATATTTAGAAAAACTTTTACGTTTTCGCCAATCGCCGTTACTTGATTTTTATCAACTTTGGTCAATTGGACTTCCCTGTGTTGTGCCTTGGCCCCGGTTATTCCAATAATTGAAAGTAAAAAAAGGGCTGTCTGAATGGTATTGATTGCAATCTTTTTCATGATTATTATTTTTTAATTAAGGACATACTCCACTTGGACAAACAGGCCAGTTTTGCGCTGGCGCCTTTGAGAAACTACATATCGTCGTGATCATCGGAAAAACAACCGCACGTTCTGCCTGACGGGGACCTGCGTTCCAATCTTCGTCAGCCATCGAATCATTCGCTTGTTGAATATTCCAATACCTCTCCATAGCGGCCTTCATAAGGGGTTTATAGGAAGTGAAAGTCGCTAAGGCACTAGCTTGGGAATTTCCGGTTAAGGGTACTGAATAGGTATTCATCATACTTTTAAAAAAGGGGATACATTCCTTTAGCGACGGTAAAAGCCTGCCTATATGGAAGTTTTCGTGTGCAATTATGGCACTTAACATATACCAGGTGGTTGCGCCTATACCAGACGGATTACTACCTAAGTTATTGAGGTCGTCCATTTGTTGGCAATAGTTTGAAGAGTTCGTATTGCCACCTGGGCCAGTCACTTCTGTCGTTCCCGGCATAAGGCGTGACGTAGAATAGTAGTGCCCTGTTATTGAGGTTATATATGGTTTCCAATTCGTACCGTCAGAGCAAACATCCATAGTGAAATCTATAGGACCGGTAGATGTTACGCCATATCCTTCGGGTACAGGTCCTCCGGCATCTTTTATAATTATAGCAGATGGATCCATGACAATCCAACACTGGAGTGGCGGCTCTGGACTTTCATCGCCAATCCCCATTACTCTCAAGGTACTTCCCATTGGGTTCTTCTGCCAGGTTTTTGTTACGTGATAGTTATTGGTTGCATTGATATACCCTTCCTCTATAGGCTTCCCATTAATGCTATACGTACGAACTACAGTAAAGTATTTATCGGTTTTATTGTACTGTTTTACAACACCAGCATACACCTCGCCGGTCAGGTTGATGACCACCTCCCGGCGTACGGTGCCATTGGTATACGCAGGTGTAGTAAATGTCCTGGTATCGCTAACCTGTTTGACAGTAGTTTTACTCCAGTCGGGTTTATTGAGTGAAGCGAAGCCGGTATCTGCCGTACTTGGAATCAACTGGCTGTTATACCATTGGGCAACGCTGGCTACATCTTTGGTGAAAACGGTTTCAGAACTTTGCAATGCGTAGTCATGTTTTTGGCAGGCAGCCGAAAGCAGCATAGTGAACAATGCGAGGGCCTTTGCCCAGGAAGCATAGTTTTTGATTTTTAACATTTTTTAAGGTAGGTGAAGTAATAAGATCTGTTTTTTAATTACTGTCTTTAGTTTTCCAACTTGAGCCTACGGATAAGGTTTAGGCCAATGGAAGTTGATTTTGATTTTGTTCATTTTTAGATTGGATTTTAATAAGGTTTAGTTTTTAATGTCGACTGGTGCCAGGTTTTGTAAGTATTGCCGGGCCGCGTTTTTGATCACCGCAATTTTTGCTGAAGGTACTTTTACCGGCTTGTTAATTATCAGGAGCGCCATATTCTGAGCTTTCTGCGTTTGCCGGGTATTTTGATAGAAGATGAAGAGGTTATCCAACGGGACAAACCTTTTCGGGTCCATATAGGCAGCTGTCAAATAATATTGTTCCGCCTGTTTTTCCTGATGCAGCTTGCTGTTCAGCATGGCCAGGCGTGTTGACAGTTCTACATCGCTTAAATAGCGCTTCGCCAGGCTCAGTATTTGCAGACTCTTGTCATTAATGCCCATCTCGCCCAATTCGGCACCATAGTTAAATAAGAATGCGCCATTATTGCCCAGCACGCGGTAGGTCTTCTCATACTGCCTAAAGGCATCGCCTTCCGAGTATAACATGGTTTTTTCTATTTTTCTCCAACTGAGCAGCGCGTTTATTTTTTGCAGGCACAGCAAAAGCAGTAGGCAGGCGGGTATAAAAAGGGCAACCTTAGCCATGCGGCTGAAGCGGAACGCGAACAAGGGCTTTTGACCGGACGCTATTACCGCTATGGAGAAATAAAATACGCAATTGATAGCGGCACTTTGAAATGGGTAAGAAAACATCCCGAAGACAAGGATAACTATGAGCAAGGTGGTAAAAAGCGCAGCATTGGGAACTTTTGCCTTAACCGAACGCCAACCCTGGATACAGGCGAGCACAATGGCCGATATAAATAAGCCAAGGCCGATAATGCCGTTTTCGATGGCGACTCTTAACAGCTCATTAAAGGGGTAATAGTTCAGCCCGGCGGTTTGTATCTCTTGCGGCGCGCCTTTGCCCGACTGGAAGTAGGCCGCCTGGTAGTTACCATATTCGGTAAAGAAATTGCCATAGCCTATTCCCCATAAAGGATGCTCAGTAAACATCCGGGCGCTGATCTTCCAGATCAGAAACCTGCCCGAAACTGATAAAGTATTGCGCTGCCACAGGTAATAGGCAAGGGCGGCAAACACAGCTGCGATAATAACTGTTAGCAGAGGCCAGAAACGGATAAACAACGGGCGAATTTTATCCTTAAAGCTGAAAAATAACAACAAACAGATACCCGATATTGCAGCGACATAGGCCGTACGGGAAAGTGAAAACACCAGGGCGGCCGCTATGATGAGATTAGCAATCGCCAATAAAATCAACCCCAATTTCGGACCTCTGTAAATACCGGCCAGGTAAAGGCCAATAATCAGCCCGACGGCCATAAAGCACCCATATATACCGGGGTTGATAAAGCCTCCCTGGATTCCCGGCCTCCCGGCAAAGGACGGCAACAAGGCAAAATATTGCAGCAATCCCCAACTGGCCTGTAAAAATGATACCAAGAGGATACCGTAAAGTACCGTGACCATCCCATTCCGAAAAAAGCCGAGTCTGATCCAGCTATAGTATATGATACATCCTGCCAGGCTGTAAATCCTGTCTACAGGCAGAAAGGGAGATGCCAGGATATAGGCACTTACAACACTATAGAAGAAAAATGCAAGGATAGCGACGTCAATGATACTGATACCAGCAGCATCTTTCCTGAAGCTGATGATGGACACCATAAAAAAGCAAGCCATGGCGCAAAACAGGTAAGGGGGTAATTCCACCGCCCAGAAAATTTCCCTGATCTTAAAATAATCAAGGAATGACGTAACCGATACCATCAGTGTTAAAGACAGCGCTAACAGAAATGATTTAATATTCAAACCGGTATCCCGGCCAGCTACAGAACCGGAGTCTGCCCTGGATTCTGTCGTAATAACTTGTTCCATTATAATTATAGTACTAATGCAGTTATTACTTCAATAAAAAAACACGTGATAGGTAGTTGCATGCAAGGTTTTTATATGAGAGGATATTTTTTTCAACCTCATATATATACAAGTGTGAAAAAACAGCCGCAGCACCTACTCATTTTTCACTTTTTTTTTAAAAAAGTGAAAAATGAGTAAAAAAACCATGAAAAATACGGTATTAATAACTTATCAGAAGAAAAAATCATATTATTTACCTTATTCTAAGCCATAACAAAGGGATTGTGACGATAGATAAAAAGAAGATGCTATGAAGAGGTACAATATTAGCGCCCTCTATAAAACAAACTGATTTCGACAGCCAGTTTATCACACTCTGAGCCATTGCAAAGCAACATCCCAAAAGGCCGTAGTGAAAAAACCAACCAATATACTTACGCCGATAATGAGGTTAACGAGCCGGAAGTTGAGGTGAAACTGCTCAGATATGATGCTCGAGGTAATGAGCGTGGGCATAGCGGCCTCAAATATGCTTACACGGGCAATGTCTCCACGGATGCCGATCACCAGGGCCGCAATAAGTACAAGTACCGGTGCAATCATCAACTTGTACAGCATCGTTACCGATAGTTGTGATATTTGCTGTTTCCACCCTTTAAACTTGAGTTGCAACCCTACCGAGAAGAGCGCCAGCGGGCCTACGGTTGCCGCAAGTTTGCCGAAGAAGGGCTGGGCGAAAGACAGGTTGAAAAAATGCGAAAGCACTAAGGCCAACACACAGCCGATAAAAGGCGGAAAGGTAACCAACCGCTTTAATATCATGACAACTCCGGCCCGGCCTGCCCCTGTTCTGTCTCCTTTTACTACGTTGATAATACCGGTTGTTGATAGCAGTAAAAACATCATCTGGTCGCAAATAATGGCAATGCTCAGGTATTGTTCGCCAAAATAGGCAGCAATAAGGGGGAAACCTAAAAACGAAGTGTTGCTGTAACCGCTGGCCAGTTCCAGGGTGCTCCGGGTACGTTGCGTATATTTTTTACTTCTGCAATACAGTTCCATAAAAACCCAACTGCCAGCCCATACCACCACAGATGATAAAGCCGGGAACAACATTTGGGCCGACCAATGGATACTGGGGATATACTTGAATGATACCGCGGGCAGCGCCAGATACAAAATCCAGGTATTGATACCCTTATGCGCATCCGCCGGTACAAGTCGCGCCGCCTGGAACACCATTCCGGCTATCATACAAACGGCTATCATTACAAAATTATCCATCGTTCTTTTTATTTCACAAAATTGGGCAGAAGATGAGCCATAGTTATTGTATATTGATAACAAATACTTGTACATTTATACCATGAAGAAATTAAAGCAGTTTGATGCCTTATTGGTGGAAGAATATGAGGAAACTGTTTTCCATCAACCTTCGCACAGCCAGAATTATTATGAGATAGTTTATATTTTTGAAGGCAATGGCGTGCATTGGCTTAATGATAGTGGCATAACCTATAACTCCGGCGACCTGTTTGTAGTTTCGCCGGAGGACAAGCACTACTTCGAGATAAAGCAACGCACCCGCTTTGCCATAGTTAAATTTACCGATAGCTATTTCTGCGATAAACAACATTTGATACCCGATGACCTGTTGATCAACCGCCCCGAAACCATCATGCGGAATAAATTACTGAAGGAAGGTAAACTGGCTTTGGATGAATCTGCAAGGTATCTGTTAAACAATACAATGTGCAATATAGTTGCCAGCAAAGATAGAAAGGACCTCACCTCCTCCCCTTTTATTTACTGCCAGGTTCTGTCTGTTTTTGGATTGATTAAAGAAGCCATGGCGCAACTGGATATCCCCCTGCGAAGCAGGCTTCCTGACCTGAAGGCCCTCACCCTCTATATCCATCAGCATATCTATGAGCCTGAAAAGATACAGGTTAAAAATGTGGCGGCTAATTTTAACATTGCACCCAATTATTTCAGCGTTTATTTCAGCCGGAACTTTGATATGAGTTACCGCGACTATATTAACAACTACCGTATTAAACTGATTGAAAAACGGGTAATGGCTGGCTTAACGCTGAAACAAATTGCTAACGAGTTCGGCTTTAGCGACGAAAGCCACCTGTCCCATTTCTTTCGTAAACGGATAGCGCTTTCCCCTGGCCAATACCGTGCGCAAAAGGCAAGGCTTGATCAAAAGACATAAGGTTTGGCCTATTACATGCCATGCTGAAAATAAGACCAGAATGGTGTAAGTTTGTTTAGGATCAACAACAAGATAGTATGCCATTTTTATCCCAGATATCGCTTCCTCCCCTACAGGATGGCACTTACCTGCAACATATCCAGAGCCTTAACCGGGGCTTACAACTTAAGCTCAAAAGCAATGTTACCTTTTTTGTAGGCGAGAATGGATCCGGGAAATCTACTTTGCTTGAAGGTATTGCCGAGCAATGCGGGTTTAGTTTAAGGGGAGGTAACCGTAACCATAATTTGAACACAGCGCGCCTGTTTGAGGATTTTGAATCGCCCCTGGCAGCCTACCTGAAATTTGTATGGACCCCACGACGGGTGAACAAAGGTTTTTTTATGCGTGCTGAAAGCTTTTTCAATTTCGCTTCTTATATTGATGAATTGGCCGCTGAAGAAGAGGATGAGGAAGATAATATTTTAAAAGCCTACGGTGGCAAATCATTACATGAGCAATCTCACGGAGAATCGTTCCTCGCCCTGTTTAATAACCAGTTCGAAGCAGGTATCTACATTCTTGATGAGCCCGAAGCAGCCCTGTCGCCGGGCAGGATTCTGGCCTTTATGTCGGTAATTCACCAGCTTGAGCAGAGCGGCCGTGCACAATTTTTAATAGCCACTCATTCGCCTATGCTCATTTGTTACCCGGGCGCATCTATTTATCAGTTTGACTACGCCGGTGTGCGCCAAACCCGCTATGAGGATACAGAACATTTTTATCTCACCAAATCGTTTCTGAATAACCCGGCGTTATATCTTCGCCATCTGATGGATGAGTGAAAAATAAATCTTCTCATTTTTTACTTAAAACTGCTGATTACAACAAGATTATTTTTATAAACAGAAGCTATAATAAGGATCAATAAGTACATATATGCCGTTTTTATCTCAAATATCGCTCCCACCCCTGCAGGATGGCACTTACCTGCAACACATCCCCAGCCTTAACAGGGGCCTGCAACTCAAGCTCCAAAGCAATGTTACCTTTTTTGTGGGCGAGAATGGATCGGGGAAATCTACTTTGCTTGAAGGCATTGCCGAGCATTGTGGCTTTAGTTTAAGGGGAGGTAACCGCAACCATAATTCAAACACTGGGCACCGGTTTACGGGATACGAATCGCCCCTGGCGCGCGCCTTGCAACTCACCTGGACACCACGCCGGGTAACCGAAGGCTTCTTTATGCGTGCCGAGAGCTTTTTTAATTTTGCTTCGTACATTGATGAGTTGGCTGTCGAGGATGCCCGCATTTTACAAGCTTATGGCGGCAAATCATTACACGAGCAATCTCACGGAGAGTCGTTCCTCGCCCTGTTTAACAACCAGTTCGAAGCGGGCATTTACATCCTTGATGAGCCCGAAGCTGCCCTGTCGCCGTCCCGGATCCTGGCCTTTATGTCGGTAATTCACCAGCTTGATCAGAGCGGCCGGGCTCAATTTTTAATAGCAACGCATTCGCCCATGCTCATTTGTTACCCGGGCGCATCTATTTATCAGTTTGACGATGCCGGTGTGCGCCAAAGCAGCTACCAGGATACCGAGCATTTTTATCTCACCAAATCATTTTTAAACAACCCGGCATTATACCTTCGCCACCTGATGGATGAGTGAAAATCATTTCTAAATTGAACTTATATTTTAAACTAAACATCAACCTAAATAAAAACCGATATGATTTCGTTAGAACCGGATTTTGAAGACTACAAGAACAATTGCCTTGAAGATTTGATGGATCTGCAAGGGGAGTTTATGAAATTATATGACATTGATAGTTACGAACACTGGTATTACGACCACGGTATTGGCGCCTTCCATTTTAAAGCTGATGATGGAAGAAACCTATACTTTAAATATGTTGACGTTGGATCGTTTTCTACAAAGGCCAATACCTGGAACTGGAGTTGGGATAATCAAACCACACCGGCGCATGTATGCCGCGGGCTTGAAAAAGTAAAAGCATTTGGCCAGGCTAATAACTTTGATCAGCTTACCAAGGGATTGTTTGAGGGCGATGATTACACAGGCTGGGCCATGAATGCCATAGCGGCCAGGCTGTTAAGTGCCATTGGTGCATACCGCGTTCCGCAAGAGCACTTGTTTATTTATTTTGTATTCACCAACCAATTAACGCAGGAAGAATACGATGGATTAAAGGATAAATATGTCGATTGCAGTATCCATAACTCCGGCAGGTTGAGTTTTGTATGCCAACACATCAGTAAAGACCAGTATACCGGCTTTCATGAGGCATTTGAATCCGATCCCTTGGTTGACGACGATGAGGAAGACGATTACCAGGCCTGGTGTGATGAATGTGAAAAAATAAGATTGAGTGAAGGCGAATGGAATGATGTATCAATGGCTTTTGCAAAAATTAAAATTGTTTGCGGCCAATGCTATTTCGAGATCAAAAAAAGGAATCAAACCGGCCAGTAAAAAGTGTTATATCCCCCTGTATGAAAAAAATATTCCTGTTTATTATAATGCTTGTTGTAATGAGCGGAAAGTTAAGCGCCATCAACCTGATTAAAGATAGCCTTACCCGTCAACAATTTATCAAGAGCCAAACGGTTAAAGCCGATACCTTGAATCAAATTGCCTTGACGCTTGCCACGCCAGGCGCACGCTCGGCCGATTTAAACGAAGCGATTAACTATATCATGGAGGGCCTGCATATTTATTCCAAATTCAGGGATAGCACAGGCCTGCGCGAAACTTTTGATCATTTGGCCCTGGTGTATCACTTACAAAAAAAGTATGTCCAGGCTAAGTGGTTCTACATACAGTCAAACAGTTTATCCCGCGATATGCGCGATACGCTTAACATTATTCATTCCCTGCTTAACTTATCAGCTGTAAAAACAGATATTAAAGATTACCCTATGGCCCAAAGGGATTTGCGCGATGCCTTAAGCCTGGCAGGCACCATTCCCGGAATTGATCTTCAGGTTGAAGTACAAAACAGCATTGCGCGGTTTTATACTAAAAAAGGTAATGCTGACAAAGCCGCCGCGGCACTTTACAGAATCGCCTTTTTAACCGACTCCGTATCCCAGGCTAAACAAATGGCTTTAAATCAACAGCAGCAAAAGGCCAAAGAACTGGCCGACAAACAAAAACAATTGATATTGCAGCAAAAACAATTTACAGAACAAAAGTTAACAAAGGAAAAAAACGGAATTACCACTATAGCCGTCATGATCATCGCCCTCCTGGCCGTCGTTTGTTTTATAGTCTTGTTTAAAAGGAAACAGTAAAAACTACTGTGAAGCAGTTACAGTTGGGTAGATAAAAATGGGGCAATCACGCCCCGCCAACAGTCTTTATTAAATTTAAAATAGTTTAAATACCTAATTTTCAGATATTTAAATAAAGCTTTAAATTCCGGTATCCTTATTGTGTCTTCTCTAAAAAACAGAATAAAGAGATGACAAACACATTATTAATAGTCGTAACCCTTGTTTTGGTTGTTATGTTAGCCGACCGTATCCTAACTAAATTTATCGATCTGTTCAATAAGTTTCGCTAATACTATTTGCTTAACGGTTATTTAAAATTTCGGCCAGTTTGGAAGTTTCGCTATCGGCTAACTTTTGCAACGGACCGCTTACCAGCATCTTCATCATCATATTCAGGTCTGCCGAAATTTGATGTGTGGCTACTGTGTTGTCGCCATCACCTTGTAATATCCATTTTAACTCCATGGCAAAAGGAGGTTCTTCAGCAGGGATGATCTGTATCTCCTGATTCTCTATCCTGTTACTCACTTTAAGAGCCAGTTTAGCCATGTTTTGTATGGTAAAACGGGCCTCGTCGGTAGTAGATGTCCAGTTGTAAATATTTTCGGGCATCAGTTGCTGATGATTATTTAAATCAGCCAAAAACTGGTAAACATCGGCAACAGGTTTCTGAATGGTAATCTTGCTCTCAATATTAGTCATGGTAGGTTTTATTTTGTTCAATCCGGTAATTTAGCATCCCATCCAGCAGGGTCTTCGCGCCATTGCTCCAACAGCCTTACATCGTTTTTTGAAATATACTGATTCTTTTCAGCATACTCAATTAACGCGTTATAATTTGATAAGGTAGCAAATTTGCAGCCTGCTTTTTTAAAGTTTTCAACCGAGGCATCAAAGCCATAAGTAAAAATAGCTACCAGCCCAGCCACATCGCAGCCTATGGCTTTAAGTGCTTCAACGGCCTGTAAACTACTTTTACCGGTAGATATCAAATCTTCTACAACCAAAACGCGCTGCCCCTCAAAAACATCGCCTTCAATTAAATTGCCGGTACCATGTTCTTTAGGCTTAGCACGCACATAAACAAACGGAAGCCCAAGCTCCTGGGCAACCAATACGCCCTGGGGTATGCCTGCCGTAGCCACACCTGCTATGCAGGCAACGGGGCCAAATTCTTCCTGTATTAAACGGACCAATTTTTGACGGATGTAAGTACGGATGGCCGGGTGTGAAAGTGTTGTGCGGTTATCGCAATAAATTGGAGATTTCCATCCCGACGCCCATGTAAAAGGATTGTTAGGTTGTAATTTAATTGCTTTAATTTGCAGCAGAAACTCGGCAACTTGCTGTTCGATCTCACTTTTATTAAACATGGCTCAAATCTATAGAATTTATATTAACCAAAAGACACTTCTGATCACAGAATCGATACCGGCTAACCTGACAAACTTTCAACAAATTGAACATCAATCTTTTGATTTGAAAATAATTTATCCACTTATACTGGAGCATTATAAGGGGTATAATTTTTTTGTGATCTGTAACGATGCCCGCGCGTTTTTTAAAAAAATAACCAAAGCGATACCCGTTATCGAAGCCGCCGGCGGATTGGTGAAAAATGAACGGAAGGAGTATCTTTTTATTTACCGGAACGACAAGTGGGACCTGCCCAAAGGAAAAATTGAAAAAGGCGAAAAGGTGAAAGAAGCAGCCGTGCGCGAGGTGGAGGAAGAATGCGGTATTACTGTAAAAAAATTAGGTAAACGAATTTGTAAAACCTACCACGCCTATATTTACAGGGGCGAAGTTGTATTGAAGAAAACCTATTGGTTTAAAATGAAGTGCGAAGGCCAGGAAAAACTGAAACCCCAAAAAGAGGAAGGTATTACCGATGCGCGCTGGTTTGTTCCCGAAAAAATGAACGTCATCACCAAAAACACCTTCCCCTCAATTTTAGAGGTTATGGAAACCGTTGAGTTGGTTAAAGATAAGGCAAAGCTTCCTTAGGAATAAACTGCTCGGCGTTACCATTATAGCGCAAAATTTCGCGTACGATGGTAGAGCTGATAGACGAATAACCGGGCTTGCTTACAATAAAAATACTTTCAATTTCGGGTTCCAGGGCGTGATTCATCTGCGCTATGGCCTTCTCGTATTCAAAATCGGATACGGTACGGATACCGCGGATCATGTAGCCCGCTCCAATTTGTTTGCAAAAATTAATGGTGAGGCCCTCGTAAGCTACCACGTGCACTTTGGGTTCGTTTTCAAAAACGGCGCGCAGCATCTGCTCGCGTTTCTCGATACTTAAAAAACCCTTCTTGGTGCTATTCACACCAATACCAATGTATACCTTATCAAACAAAGCTACAGATCGTTTAAGGATGTCGACATGAGCCTTGGTAACCGGATCAAACGAGCCTGGGAAAAGTGCAATTTTCATGGATGTTGTTTTAAATAAAAGATAGTTTACCTTGTTTAATTAGTATGAATGGGTGAGTGTATAGCCTAACACTTGCTTAATTGTAAAATGGTCTGCATCGGTGCTGTCGGTTGGAAACTTATTGTAGGCCTGGTAAATAATGCCCGGCTTGTTTTTGTCAACCCCTTTAAATAGGGTGCCTATAATTTTTTGTAGTGCCTTGTTCTCACTTTTTATAGCGTTGGTATCGGCAAGGGCGATATGTGATTTGTATTTAATTACCGCAAAGATACCAACCGGACTACCTTCTCTCACTACCTGTGGGCCAATGGCAAATATTTGAGGTTTTGACTTAATACTGTCAACCACAAATGGAAACTTGTAAACCGATTTGGCTTCTTTCATCACATCGGTATAAAAGGCACTCATCGCGTTATCGTTCAGGTATTCAAACTTGTCGCCTCCGGGATCAGCAAGTTTCGAGGCTACAACAATCATGTCTACAGCATCTATATAATTGGTGCTTTGGAAATGGTTAATCGCCGACTGATAATGATCCGGAGCAGTTTGATCCATTACCGAGTAGTCGCCTACTCTTAAAATATTCAGCTTCCAGCTATCGCCATACTTGCCGTAGATGGCCAGGATCATAAAATTAACCGGCAAGCCTGTTGTTACCAAAACGGAAACATAGGTTTTTTTGTTAATGGCCACAAAGTTTAAGCGGTAGTCGTTACTATTATCGTTGTTAGACGCCAGCGCCACATTACTCACCTCATTCAGGTTTTTAACATAGTACTCATCTAAAACCCTGTAGCTTTGCGCGTTATATTTGCTAAACACTTTCAGAATTGTGTCAATATCCGAACCGGAGGTTTTCACCGAGGCATCACACATTAACTTTTTAACCCCCTTGGCATTGCCTTTTGCTATACTTTTAAACAGGCTGTTATTTAAAGCGGATATTTCGTCCCTAACATCCTGATCAATGGTTTTATTGTGCCACGAGCCCACTGTAGCCACCTCAAAAAAACATCCTTGAAAAACAATGCTTGATAATAGGGCGAAAAGAAGCAGGTAAAGGTATTTTTTCATTGATTTTGGATAGAGCTAAATTACCATGTTTACTCCAATCAAGATACTAAATTTTTAAAAAACGAAAATGATGAATGCCCATATTTACGCTGTTCAACAAATGCAGGATGCTGGCTCAAATTTTGCATCGATTGATGCTCCACAATCAGCAAGCCATCGGCGCTAAGCAGGCCTTTCTCAAAAATAATTTTTGGTATTTCGGGTATACGGTTCAGGTCGTAAGGCGGGTCAGCAAATATCAGGTCGTACTGTTCGGTTTCCATTTCCAGGTATTTAAAAACATCGGCCTTATAGGTTACTATATCTTCCACCTTATGCTGCCGGGCCGTATCCTTTACATAATTAATGCAATGCACGCTCCGGTCAACAGCAACAACCTGCCTGGCTCCCCGCGAAGCAAACTCCAGCGAGATATTACCCGTACCGCTAAATAAATCAAGCACGTTTAAACCCTCAAACTCTATCTGGTTGTTTAAAATATTAAACAAAGCCTCTTTAGCTAAGTCGGTTGTAGGGCGTACGGGTAAATTTTTAGGTGTATTAAGCCTTAATCCCCTTAATTTTCCACCAATGATTCGCATAATGTTAATCCGGAAAGCAGTAAAACCTGGTGAGGTAAAAATCCAAGAGGCAAAGCAACAATTTGCGTTTGGTTTAAATAAACTTTGGGTAGCAAATCGCTTAAGCGCTGTATCTTTTTATCGCTGATACTAACCTCTCCACTTAATATCAATGATGTTTCATCTAAATTCAAATCTAACTCGTTGGCAACCAAAACAATGTAATACATCAGTTCGTCGGGGTTGCTAAACGCGTAGCTGTTATAAAACCTTAGTAAATCATCTTTCAGGTAAACCAATTGCAGTTTGTTACCTTGTATATGGGCATACAAATTAAATGCATCCGGCTTTAAGTAGTTTAAAGCCGCTATCAACACTTTTCCAGCAAAAAATATGGAGTTTAAATTTACATGGTTCCCTACTGATTTCATTAAAGCTTCGGTAACTTTAAAAATCACATAGTTGGAGGCGTCCAATCCGTTAACTAATACGGTATCTGTTGGCCCGAGCGTTAAAAGTTTGCGATACGCGTCCACATCGTGCTCGTTATAAAGCGCCTTCGGGATAATTGTAAAACTGTCTGATGGTACAACAACTTTAACATCCTCATATTTTACGGTTAAAATCTGCTTGAGTGTGTCGGGATTATCCAGTTCGCTTTGAGCATAATTCTCGCCCCACACCAGCACTCTTTTACTCTCGGTTTGCAGTATCACAAAAGAGAAATAGTTATCGTTGATATCAATCAACAGTTGGTTACCTTTTGTTATTTGCGGGTTAAATTCGGGATCGTAGTAGTTGTACAAGCCATTACTCATATAGCAAAAGTAAAAAAAATAACACATCCGCGGTTAAGCCTTTTTTCTGCATTTTTGGTATGTGAATACCAACGCCGAATATTTAATCAAATCGTTTCCGCATACACCTAACGGGCAGCAGCTTGAGCTTTTTAAAAGGCTGAACAATTTTTTGCTGAGCGACGATGGCGACGAGTGTTTTTTATTGAGAGGTTATGCCGGTACCGGTAAAACAACTGTAATTAGCGCACTGGTGAAAGCTTTAAGGCAATATAATTACAAGTACGTATTGCTTGCGCCTACGGGCCGGGCAGCTAAAGTAATATCGGGCTACTCATCAAAAAAGGCGTTTACCATTCATAAAAGGATCTACCGTAAAAAATCGGCAATGAGTATCGATGAGTCGTTTATGTTAGGTGATAACGTAGCCACGGATACTTTATTTATTGTTGACGAGGCTTCCATGATATCCGATGAGGCTAACGGCAATAACCGCAACAGCCTGTTGCAGGATCTGATCAGCTATGTTTATAATACCAAAAACTGCAAACTGATGCTCGTGGGCGATACGGCCCAGCTACCGCCGGTGGGCTCGGTTAGCAGCCCGGCGCTCGAAGAAAAAATATTGAAAGATCATTTCCGCCTTAACGTATTTGCTTTTGAATTAACCGATGTGGTACGGCAGGAAAAGGATTCGGGCATCTTAATGAATGTTACCGGCGTTAGGGAACTCATCAGGAACAACAAAAACGAAATACCAAGCATCATTACCAAAGGCTTTAAAGATGTTTTCCGCCTGAATGGCGACAGGCTGGAAGAAGGGTTAAACTATGCTTATAAAAAATACGGCATGGATAGGACGCTGGTCATCTGCCGGTCGAACAAAAACGCCAATATGTATAACCAGCAGATCCGCGGGCGGGTTTTATTCCGCGATGAAGAAATTACCGGCGGCGACCAGATTATGGTGGTACGCAATAATTATTTTTGGCTGAAGGAGGAAGAAGAGAACAGCACCGGTTTTATTGCCAATGGCGATATAGCCCGCATTAAAAAGATCCGCAATTTTCAGGATATGTATGGCTTTAGATTTGCCGATGCGCAGCTGGAATTTATAGATTATGCCGAAAGCCTGACCATCAATTGCAAACTAATGCTGGATACGCTATACACCGATGCCCCTGCCCTGCCACCTGCCGATCAAAAACGTTTTTACCTGGAGGTAATGAAGGACTACGAGCATATTGCCAACAAGCGGGCAAAATTTGAAGAACTTAAAACCAACCCCTACTATAATGCCCTGCAGGTTAAATTTGCCTACGCGGTTACCTGCCATAAAGCGCAGGGTGGCCAGTGGGACGCCGTTTTTGTTGACCAGGGATACTTAACCGAAGAGATGGTGAACAACGATTTTTTACGCTGGTTTTATACCGCCTGCACACGCGCTACCACGGCTTTGTTTTTGGTTAACTTTAACCAACGTTTTTATCCCGCCGGTACCGAGGCCAATTATTGAGGAGAGCTTGGCATGCCGAAAGTTTTTCTTTACGCCTTTACAAGCACTTTTTTTTACCTTACGTTAATCTACGACGAATAGCGGCCAAGATTTAAACAGCAGCTTACGCAGATTTTGAGAAAGATTTTGATGCGTTGAAATTTAGCTTGTCGCGCTGTGCCCTAATACTGCCAACCTGCTCCAGCACTTACAGAAAGCAGAAGCGGCTTTTATCAAAGCCCACTTCTGCTTTCAACTCAAAAACCTTACCTTTGCAGCATGATTACCGTTTCTAATCTTTCCTTGCGTTATGGTAAACGCACACTTTTTGAAGATGTTAACTTAAAGTTTACTCCCGGCAACTGCTATGGCATTATTGGCGCCAACGGTGCAGGTAAATCAACCTTTCTAAAAATCCTTTCCGGAGAAATCGATCCTACAAGCGGGAGCTACAGTTTTTCGCCAGGCGAGCGTATGGCGGTTTTAAAACAGAACCACTATGAGTTTGATGATTTCCCGGTGATTGAAACTGTTTTAATCGGTTATAAAGAGTTATACTCCATCATGAAGGAAAAGGACGCCATCTATATGAAGGAAGACTTTACCGATAAAGATGGCGAACGCGCCGGTGAACTGGAAAACATGTTTGCCGAAATGGACGGATGGAACGCAGAAAGCAATGCCGCCACCATTTTGAGTAACCTGGGTATCAAAGAAGAGCATCATTATAAATTGCTGAAGGAACTGGATGGTAACCAAAAAGTACGGGTATTACTGGCACAGGCCCTGTTTGGCAAACCGGACATCCTGTTACTGGATGAGCCCACCAACGATTTGGATATCAATACCATTGCATGGCTTGAAGATTTTTTAGCCGGATACGAAGCTATTGTACTGGTGGTATCGCACGACAGGCACTTTTTAGATACCGTATGTACCCACGTGGTAGATATCGATTTTAGTAAAATGACGATCTATACCGGTAACTATACCTTCTGGTATCAGTCAAGCCAGTTGGCCTTAAAACAACGCTCCGATCAGAATAAAAAACTGGAAGACAAAGTTAAGGAGCTTCAGGATTTTATCAGGCGCTTTAGCGCGAATGCGTCAAAATCGAAACAGGCTACCAGCCGTAAAA
The DNA here is from genome assembly GCF_000166195.2 of Mucilaginibacter paludis DSM 18603. Classification (NCBI taxonomy): domain Bacteria; kingdom Pseudomonadati; phylum Bacteroidota; class Sphingobacteriia; order Sphingobacteriales; family Sphingobacteriaceae; genus Mucilaginibacter; species Mucilaginibacter paludis. The sequence continues at coordinate 7,320,491 of NZ_CM001403.1, read as the reverse complement.
AGGCTCTGGACAAGATCAACCTTGACGAAATTCAGCCATCAACCCGTAAATATCCGGGCATTATATTTAATAACCTGGGCCGCGAAGCTGGCGACCAGATATTACAGATTGAAAATTTAAGCAAAAGTCTGAACGGCGAAGTGCTGTTTAATAACGTGAGGCTGATGGTAAACAAAGGCGATAAAATTGCCGTATTATCGCAAAACAGCTTAGCAACAACCGCTTTTTACGATATATTAACCGGCCGGGATAAGGATTTTAAAGGCGAATTTAAATGGGGTGTTACCATTAAAGCCGCCGATATACCGATGGATAATGCGGCCTACTTTAACGGTAAGGACGAAAACCTGATAGACTGGTTGCGCGAATATTCTGAAGGTGAAAAGGATGATCAGTTTATCCGTGGCTTTTTAGGACGGATGTTATTTTCGGGCGAAGAGGTATTGAAAAAATGTAACGTATTATCTGGAGGCGAAAAAATGCGCTGCATGTTTAGCCGGATGATGTTGCAGCAGCCCAACGTATTGTTGTTTGATGAGCCTACAAATCACCTCGACCTGGAATCGATCACGGCGCTTAACAACGGCATGAAAGATTTTAGGGGAACGATGTTGTTTACCTCACGAGATCATGAGCTTACCGAAACCGTAGCCAACCGCATTATTGAACTTACCCCAGGCGGCATTATAGACAAGTTGATGGACTATGACGAGTACATTAACAACGAAGCCGTACAAAAGCAACGCGAAGAAATGTATGCCATGGCATAAAAGATAAATTAAACAAAAAACGCCGACTGAATTTCAGCCGGCGTTTTTTGTTTAATTCTATATTGTAGTGGTTGCTAACGGCGTACTAATCAACTAACCTAATTGGCATTAAGTTGGGCAGATTTTCCCGTAGAAATGCAAGGGCGGTAAAGTTCTTTGTCCTTTATTTCTTAGCGTCTTTGCGCCTTCGCGTGAGCATCTTACGTTTTAACAATCAAGTAAATTTTTGATTAAATCATCTTGATCTGCACTCAAATGCTTACTTCACCTCGGCCAGGTACTTATGCACAAAGCTGATCGCCATGGAGCCCTCTCCTACTGCGGATGCAACCCTGTTCATGGCACCGGCGCGTACATCTCCGGCGGCGAATATACCGGGGCAACTGGTTTCCAATAAGTACGGATCACGGGCCTGCTTCCATATCTTTTGGAAGGCATCATAATTTTTAAGTTCGCGGCCAGTTTCTAAAAAGCCTTTACCATCCTTGATAATATCCAGCTGAATCCAGTCGGTAAAGGGCTTGGCGCCTATAAAAATATAAAGTCCGTTCGCTTCTCTAAGCTCTTCATGGCCATCAATAATGTTTCTGACAACCAATTGTTCCAACTTATCCGAGCCTCTGGCTTCCGCAATTTCCGATTTTGGTATGATGCTGATGTTTTCCGTTGCGCCAATCTGCTCGATGAGATAGGCAGACATCGTACTGGTTAAATCCTCTTTACGGATAATGATATAAACGTTTTTAGCAAATTTAGACAGGTACATAGCCGCCTGCCCTGCCGAATTGCCGCCGCCCACAATATATACCTGCTTATCCTTACAAGCGGCAGCCTCCGTCATGGCCGAACCATAATAAATGCCTGCGCCCGCAAAATCGGCTATGCCTGTAGTTTCCAGCTTACGATAATCAACCCCGGTGGTAATCACTACGCTGCGGGTATTAATTTCGCCTGCATCCTCCAGTATAATTTTTTTATAGCCATCTTTTTGCTGTATTGCAGTAACGGATAAGGGCGATAAAAACTCTGTTCCCAACCGGGTAGCCTGCGTCATGGCCCGCCTGGTGAGTTCGGATCCGCTTAAACCCGTCGGGAAACCTAAATAATTTTCAATCCGGCTACTTGTGCCGGCCTGCCCGCCCGGTGCGCGGCGTTCTATCAGCAGGGTTTTCAAACCTTCCGACGCTCCGTAAACTCCGGCCGCTAATCCGGCAGGGCCGGCGCCAATAATCACCACATCATAAATCTCGTGCTTAATTTGCGGGTTTAAGCCGATATGCCTGGCAATATCAATAACCGGCGGATCAACCAGGTAAGTACCGTCCTCAAAAAACACTACCGGCAGTTGCTTAGTATTTAGGTTATTCAGGGCGAGCAATTTTTCCGCGTCGTCGGATACTTGAACATCCTGCCATTGGTATGGTATCAGGTTGCCTGCCAAAAAATCTTTAATGGCGTGCGATTTTTTTGAATACTGATAACCTAATACTTTAATGCCCCTGAAATCCGGGCGATAGGTATTGAGCCAGTCGTCCAGTAAACCATCAATAATAGGGTATAGTTTCTCTTCCGGTGGATCCCAGGGTTTCACCAGGTAATAATCTAACTGAATGGTATTAATGGCCTTGATAGCCGCATCGGTATCCGAATAGGCGGTTAACAAAATACGTTTGGCATCCGGAAAAAACTTCATCGCCTTTTCCAGGTATGATACACCGTCCATTTGTGGCATGCGCTGGTCGGAGATGAACATCGCTATATTCTCGCCTTTGTTCTTCAGCTCCAGCATACTGTCCAAACCTTCCTGGATAGATGATGTGCTCAATACGCGGTAGCTGTCGCGGTATTTGCTTTTCAGGTCGCGGGTGATGGCCCTTAAAACCTGAACATCATCGTCAATGCAAAATATAATAGGTAAACTCATTTTTTATAGCTTCTACAGGATAAAGTTTAGGGCTTATTCCATGTCCAAAAATACAATTTTAAAAATCGGTTTTATCCATTTATGGGGAAACAAACAACAAATGCAGTATTACCCGGGGTTGATTTTACTTTGATTTCGCCATGGTGCTGTTTAACAATTTGCATCACCACATCCAACCCCAGGCCAGTGCCCTTACCAATCTCTTTGGTGGTAAAAAACGGCTCAAATATGCGGGTACGTATCTGTTCGGGAACACCCGGACCGTTATCAATGATAGACACCTGTACAAAAGCTCCATCGCGTTCGGTCCTGATCTCCAGTATTCCCTTGCCGTTTACTTCCATGGCATCAATAGCATTATCAATCAGGTTGGTCCAAACCTGGTTCAATTCGCCTATCATGGCTTTTACCATCGGCAGCTCCAGGTCAAAGTTTTCAATAAGATCGATATTGCCTTTGCGGATTTTATATTGCAACATGGTAAGCGTATTACGGATGCCGTTATGGATATCGGCAAATTGCTTATCACTTCCCTGGTCCATGTGTGTAAAGGTTTTCACCGAGTCAACCAGTTTGCCAATCCGCCTCGAGGCGTCCTCAATATCGCCAACCATTTTTTCAATCACCAGGTTGCTGTTAATCCAGTTAAATACCGGCGAAATATAACTCTCGGGTATGTGATCCTTAAAGGCATCCAGATCAGCGAGCTTAAAGCCATAGTCTACCAAATTTTCAGCAATATCCGTGCTGCATTTCACATCGTATCGCTCCATCCAATCAACCATATCATCTTCCTGTTGGCTCCGCTGCATCATAGTCAGCACCGGCTTGTCGGTTTTATTCAATACGGCAAACATCAGGTCGTTAACCTTGTCTACCTCTTCGGGGCTCATGCGGATAGAAATTACATCTTTAAATCTGTCGGGTATCAGTTGCAGATGCTGTTTCAACGATGCCGATCCGCGTACTACTGCCGATGCCGGGTTATTCAACTCGTGGGCCAAACCTGCTGAAAGCTTGCCGAGCGCCATCATTTTTTCATTCTGTTGCTGCAAAGCGGTAAAATCGCGTACGCGGGTAGTCATTACATGTACAAGCGATTGCGTGAGCTCAAAGTAATTGGTTATAAGCTCTTTACTTTTCTCGATGGGCAGGCTCATTAATTGTACATCGCCGTTGGCTTCGGCATAAGCAACCGCTATTTTACCGCGCGAATAAGGAAGATACCCGGCAATTGCCTTGGGCTCAAGGGTAGTGATCTGGCGTGTTTCGTTATTGGTTACCAGGAATAATTTGATGCGGCCGCTAACAACAAAATGCGTAGCATCAATAGGGCTATCGGTTTTGAAGAGGAAATCACCATCTTTAATGATATGGTGCTTGCTGTTATCAATAAGCCATTGTAATTGTACGACCGGAACATCCTGAAGCAGATCTATCGTTTGTAGCCAACTGGTAGTAACCTTAATCATGGGTGCAAAAATTAGTGCAAATAAATATAAGAGAAATATGAACAAGTTTGTGGCCTGCTTTGATTGGAAATGAGGTAACTGATTTAAAGTATTGACTGAGTGAATAAAAAAATGCTACAGAAGCAAAGGCAAGCCACCAAACCAATTTAATTTGAGCATGGCAGTTTCATGAAACTGTTAGCCGACGATGCATACCGGAGGATAAGGTTTTAAACTATTCAGGATAAACAGATAAAATACTTTTTTATATTGCCAAAGCTTCGTACATTAAAAACATCACCATGATAACTACCGAAAAAATCAAGCTATTTGATAACTATAAGGGCGATATTGACGGCTTTACGAGACGTGAGCAAAAATCAAAGCTGAACTTATTTGAGGCCCACGAATGGGCTTTATTGGATAGCTTTTACCAGGATATTGAACTGCTTAACAAAAGACTGGTGAGCAAATATTACGCTGTTTCGTTTTTAGCTGAGTTGCGTAAAAAATGCGACCAGGATGGTTTGGCCATGCTGACAGACAGAATAAATTGTTTAACTGAATTTTAAAAAGTGTTTACCAATCCGAAGTAGCGCCGCTATCGGACGAGCCGCTGTCGGAAAAGCCGCTGTCGTATGATGAGCTGTCGTTACTGCTACCGCTATCGTCGGATGATCCCCAGCTACTGCCAGACCTGCTATCATCGTCATCATCACTATTATCCGCGTATGACGATGAATCGTCTGAATCAGAATTATCAGATAAATTGTCCTGCATTTTGCTTGCGGCATAAGCAGTAGCGGCACCAACCGCGGCCCCTGCAATAAAGCTTCCTGCGCTTGAGCTATGGCCATACGAGCGGTTAACAGGGCGGCCTGTGTACCCAGGCATTGACGGGCGGGAATTGCCCGAGTTTCTCTGATTCTTGATCACGGCAGCAAAAAGCTTAAAGATGCCTATTCCAACCGCCAAAAGGAATAATAACACTAATATAGTGACCGGCCAGTCTTCCCTTCCTTCTGGCGGAGTTTGTGGTTGAGGTTGCTGAACAATTTTAGCGGGCGAAGTGACGGTTACTGGCGCTGGGGAATTATATCCATCTGCTATTTGCCCTACCAATAGTTCCAGGCCACCAGCATAATTCTTGTTTTTAAACCAAGGCTTCATGGCATCCAAAATAGCGGCGCACTTTTCGCTGGTAAAAACAGAATCCAAATTGCGTGCTACCTCAATACGTTGCTGGTGTTGTTTAATGGCTGCAACATATACTAAACCACTCTGGTTATCTCCTACTTGCCATTCCTGACCTATTGCCGTCGAAAAACTTTTGATAGTATACCCATCCGGAATTTTTTCTACCAAAACAATGGCCATTTGCACGCCCAATGCTTTGTCCATTTCGGCTATCTTATCGTTCAGGTCATCAACATCTGCTTTACTTAATACATGCGCAAAATCATCAACATAGCTGTTTTTTTGCGGCTTGGGTATTTGCGCCCAGGCTGTGTTGAAAGTAAGCGCGAGCAGAAAAAATAACAGTTTTTTCGTCATGGTAGAGGCTTTAGTTTAACGCAGTTAAAATAGCATTTAATTGCTAAATAAAGCATGGGCAATAAAAATACTTATTATAAGCGCTGGCAATATGCTGCCACGCCTATTTTGGGGGCGTTACCAGATACGCATGATACTGAAAATTTGACACTGGTGCAGAAAAAAAAGCATACGTGAGCTGCCGCTTTTTCACCTTTACTGTTGCTAAAGTCAGCATTAGCGCTTTGGCATTGGGATTGTTAAGGTTTAAGCGGACATGCGTCCGGAAGTTTAATGAATTAATGATCATTTATTTTTTAAAAAACAATTTAAAGGAGAAAAGGCCATGACATTGGTTAAATTTAAAAACAACACCAACAACGCGTTATTGCCAGGCTTTAACGACGTATTTGAATCTATTTTTAACGATACTTTTTTTAATGACCGACTGGTTACCCGCGTGCCAGCCGTCAACATCAGCGAATCGGCAGATCATTATCATATCGAATTGGCAGCGCCCGGTTTAAAAAAGCAAGATTTCAAAATCAGTGTTGATGATAACCTGCTGAATATTTCGGTAGAACAGCAAACCGAAAACAACGACCGTAAGTATAACAAACGGGAATATTCCTATACTTCGTTCGTCAGGTCGTTCACCTTACCCGAACTTGCCGATCACGCTAACATCGAAGCTACCTATCAAGACGGAATCCTGAAAATTGATGTAGCCAAAAAAGAAGAAGCAAAATCGGTGAGCCGTCAAATCGAGCTCAAATAAGAGTCACATTTTAATCTTTCAAAAAAGAAAAGGCTGCTATTGGTGGTGTGACCCCAAAAAGTTGGACAGTTTACAAAATTAAGTTTTTTGTACGAGAGCTCGGTATTCCACCGGGCTCTTTCCATTTAACCTGTTTTTTATTCTTTCATTGTTATAGTAATGAATGTATTCTTTTAACGAAGTTATAAATTCTTCCGCAGTTTCAAAGCTCTGTTTGTACAGTAATTCTGTCTTTAAGATCCCAAAGAAGCTTTCGGCCAAGGCATTATCCAAGCAGTTTCCCTTTCTGGACATGCTTTGAATAATTCCATGTTTTTCCAAAGCCTTTCTATATCCATAATGTTGATATTGCCACCCTTGGTCAGAGTGAAAAATAAGTCCCCTTATATCTTTCACTTTATCAAAAGCCTCATATAACATTTCATCTATCATCTGCATATTTGGAGATTTTGAAATACTATAAGAAATGACTTCCCCGTTGAACATGTCAATTATAGGAGATAAATAGATCTTCTCCCCTTTAATGTTCATCTGAGTGACATCCGTAGCCCATTTCTGATTAGGCAGATTTGCCTCAAAATCCCTTTCAAGTACATTAGGGGCAATTTTACCAACCTCACCTTTGTATGAGCGATAACTTACTTTCCTGATATTGCATTTTAGGCCTAATGTTCCCATCAATTTTTGGACAGTCTTGTGATTTATGCTATAACCCCGGTTCTTCATTTCGGCGGTGACCCGCCGATAACCATATCTGCCTTTATGCAAGTGGTATATACTTGCGATCTCTTCTTTTTCATGCTTGTATTTATCATCATTTAGGCGCTTGCGATGATAATAAAATACAGAACGAGCCATCTGTTTGCAATCCAATAGAATTGAAACATCATGTTCGGGCCTTAGTTCTTCGATGGCTTTTGCCCACTCATGCGTTCGCGGGCTTCTTTTTCCTTGACTAAGGCCGTGACTTTTTTTAATAGTGCGTTCTCCGCCCGCAAACGGCTATTTTCCGCCTGGAGCTTCTCTACTTCTGTTTCAGGTTCAAGCTTCTTTGATCTTCCCATGCATTTAGGTGGTCGTCCAGGATTCTTTTGCTGGTATAGTACTGCATATCCCTCAACCCGTACTGATCTTACCCAGCGCTCTAAAGCAGTCTTGCTTAATCTATATTCCAGAACAACCTGATTTAAAGGTACTTTTTTTCCTATGACAAGCCTTACAACTTCTTCTTTGAAATCAGGCGTGGGCTTGACGTTAGGTTGTTTGAGCAGCCCACTTTCGCCATAAAGATCATATTTCCGAACCCATTCCAATATCATGCCTTCACGGATATGGCGTTCGCGGGATATCCGTAGAATCGGCTTTCCCTTTCTTACTTGAGAAACTACATCAAGTTTCTCTTCAAATGTGTGCTTTGACATAAATAATAAACCCCAAAAGTTTTTGTCTAACTTTTGGGGTTCACTTCATTGGGATAGCAGCCTTTTTTTTGGAAGTTAACCTTGTCATATCGCACATTTCAAGTACCTCATAACGGCAAAATAACGTAGCAATTTCCATACCCGCGTAGCAATATACATTCGATGCCCCCGCCGGCAAAGCGAAGTATTCCTGGCAATATTGCGCCAAACGGCAATCATACCATTGCAAAAATGCACCAGCAAAAATGCAAAACTTACAATATAAGGTTACTTTTGTTGCAAAATACAATAGTGTATTAATCAAACAATTAATAATGACTGATAAACCATTCGCGGTAATATTTGATATGGATGGTGTAATTATCGATAGTAACCCATTGATAACCAAAGCCTGGAAAGAGTTTTTCCGGATGTACGATATTGATCTTACCGACGAACAGTTAAACCACTATGTTTTTGGCCGGATCTCGACAGATACGCTTAACCTGGTTTTTAATAAGCCAATTAGCACAGATGAAATGCTGGGCTACCAAAAACAGATAGAGGGATTAGTAAGATCACGTTACCGGGAAGACGGTTTGATTGTACCCGGCTTTAAAAATTTTGTTGAATTGCTGATAGCCCATCAAATACCAGTAGCTATCGCCACCTCATCGCCAGCAGAAAGCGTAGCTATCGTTTTGGATATGGCCGGAGCTACATCCTACTTTACTGTAATTACAGATTCGTCGCAGGTACAGCATTCCAAACCTCATCCGCAAATCTATTTAAAAACAGCGGCCAAATTAGGCATACCGCCTGTTGATTGCTGTGTTTTTGAGGATTCTTTCTCTGGCATCCAATCGGCCAAAAACGCAGGTATGAAGGTGATCGGCATCAGTACTACGCATACCCAAGAAGAGCTTTCCGGGTTAGCCGATGCCGTGATACCCGATTTTACCCATATTGGCATTGACCTGATCAGTGAGCTGCTTGCCAAATAGTTATTACACTAAATGAATACCGAAATTACATCAGCCCAGTTAAACCATTCGCCCAAAGTAGTCAGGCTCGCTGTAGCCGCTATGTTTTTTATGGCCGGGTTGTGCTTTGCCAGTTGGGCATCGCGCATTGCCACCATTCAGCAAAAACTATCCCTGTCAGACGCAGCATTGGGTGGCGTATTGTTTGCTTTGCCGGTGGGTCTGATGTTATCGTTGCCCTTGTCGGGATGGTTGGTAACCAAAATAGGCAGCCGTAAACTACTGGCAGCAGCATTAAGCACCTACGGCCTGGCTTTAATTACCCTTGGCGCGGCAACGCAGGTTTACCAATTGGTGGGCTGCCTGGTAATATTCGGCTTAGCCAGTAACGCAACCAATATAGCCGTTAATACCCAGGCCGTAGCTACCGAAGGTTTGTATGTTAAACCTATAATGGCATCCTTCCACGGCGTGTGGAGCCTGGCCGGCTTTATTGGCGCAGGCATAGGCACGTTGATGATAGGGATTAACATTTTACCATTGTATCATTTTATACTGATAGCCATCATTACGATCATCACTGTAGGTATCAGCTGGCATTACCTCCATAATGATCATAGCCCCGCCAGCAGTGGCCCTGCTTTTGTACTACCCGATCAATCGCTGGTTACCTTGGGCCTTATCGCCTTCTGTTCAATGATTGTGGAAGGCGCCATGTTTGACTGGAGCGTTATTTATTTTAAAAAAATTGTTCTGGCAGAAAAAGCCTGGATAGCAGCAGGCTACACCGCCTGCATGTGTACCATGGCTATGGGCCGGTTTGTGGCCGATAGCTTTTCGGCCCGGTTTGGCCTAAAACGTACCTTGCAGGTTAGCGGGGCACTAAGCACACTGGGCCTGCTGGTGGCAGTTACATTCCCCACTATGCTTACGGCCATTATCGGTTTTATGCTGGTGGGAGCCGGTATATCATCAGTAGTGCCGATGGTTTACAGCGCTGCGGGCAAATCAAAAACCATGCTGCCGGGGGCAGCCATAGCTGCGGTATCAACCATCAGCTTTGTTGGTTTTTTAATTGGGCCACCTGTTATCGGTTTCCTGGCCGGAGCTTTTACGCTTCGGGTTTCGTTTATGTTTTTAGCTGCCATGGGCGCCTGTGTGGTTATCTTTTCAACCAAGGCGAAGCTCTGACAGATTTTAAGTTTTGCTGAGTAAGCGATCCAGCCAACCGGGGAAAAAGGGGATGACATTTGAACCTCTTAGATGATCAAGTGCAGATAAAAAAGTGCGCAAAGGCCCCGACTGCACGCCGGGCCGGGTTTGGCCTGTGGGTGGAAGGATCGGGCAGTCTTGACTTTTTTGGTTCTTTTTGTGTCAAGACAAAAAGAACAAAGCCCTTCCCGCGGCGTTTGAGCGGGCCGATGTCGTAAATTAAGAATACTGATTATAAAAGCAAAGATAGCACAATGATAGTCAGCGCACTTAATATGATGCATACTTATCGCACGCAAAAGGTCCCTCCTCTCGTCGGGATGACACGATGGAGAGGAATTTGGTATTGAAATCAATAACTTAACAGAACACTACTATAAGTAACGAGCACAGCCAACCGGGAAAAAATAGGAATGACGTTTGCGCCTGATAAATTGCCAAGCGCAGATAGGAAAAGCGGGCAAAGGCCAGATTGCACGCCGGGCCGGGTTTAGCTCAGCCACAACGCTACAAACCCGAATAATAATCATACCCTTGTTCGGCCCAGTAATCGGGTGGGCGGGTATTGCTAAAGGTAATAGTTGATATCCGTTTCAGATTTTTAATGCCATATTTCACCGGGATAATCAGCCTCAAGGGTGCGCCATGTTGGGGCAACAAAGGTTCATCATTCATCTCGTATGCCAATATGGTTTGGGGGTGCATCGCGCTGGCCGTGTCCAGGCCCACGTAATATTTTTTATCAGGCGTAGCCATACCCACATATTCCATCTCGGCTTGCTTATCCAACTGGTAATGCGCCACAAAATCACTAAATTTTACGCCCGCCCAATGCTGTATCTGGTCCCAGCCCTCAACGCATTTAAAATCAAAAACCAGTTCAGTTTTAGGCAGGGCCTGCAACTCTTTAAGACTAATGCTCAGTACATCGCCGGGCGCCCGGTTTATATTGAGTTTCCAATCAGCTATGTTAAAATCGCCGGTAAGGCCAATATCACTATTCACGCGCACCTTTTTTGCCGCCATCTCTTTAGGATAGGTTTTAACCAGGTGATTATTACTGAATAGCCGCCTAAAAAACAACTCGGTTTGGTTTAAAGCCCTTCGCAATGGCTTGCGCGTTCTGGCGGTAATGCCTGTTGTTTCCAGCTCGGCATTATAAAGCAGCTTCCAGCCGGTTAAGGCCGCCGCCTGCAATAAAATAAACGTTCCAAAGGCTATAAAACTGCGCCTTTTTATTTGCTTATCCACCGGCATTTCTGCACGTGTATCTTCAGGCTGGTTAGCTGGCTGATCCATCATTTGTAACTAAATTAGGGTTTGTATCCCCGGGTTTGTCTTCGTTTACAACCTCAAAGCCGGTTACTGCCGAGCTAAAGTTTGCCCATCCCGCTAATATTACCTGTACAATATGGATCACAAAAAACAAACAGTAGCCTATGGTTAACGCAAAATGTATAATACGGGCAAAATGGTAACCGCCGCACAAAAAGCAAAGCCAAGCAAACTGCACGGGTTTATAAATAGCCAGCCCGGTTAACAAGGAGCCTAAGCCCATTAAAATAATAGCGGTGTAGGCAATGCGTTGCGCTGCGTTATATTTACCCTGTGCAGGTGCACTTTTACGGATATGAAGATCGTGGAGCAACACCAGCCAGGCTTCCTTAAAAGAATGCTTTTGAGGAACAAGATCGCGCCATTCGCCCGAGATGAGCGTATAGGTTACATATAAAATACCGTTAACGGCAAAAAACCACATAAACAAAAAGTGAAAGGCCATACCCTCTGAAAGCCGGTGCGTTATATGGAAATATTTATAAAAGCTCTCCGGAAAAAAATGAAATAGCTCGTTGCCGCCTATCGATATTTTGTAAGTATCGCTGGCCCAGTAAATTAATATACCGCTCCATATCATCACCATCAGCACCGGGAAATTAACCCAGTGAAACCAACGCATGGCAAGAGAATGTTTTTCTTTAATTTTTTTCAAGATACCTTGGCGGTTATTTATACTCCCGAAATTACGATCTTTTATGCAGATATCATTTATAGCCGGTTAAAAAAATCGCGTCTGCCCCGGTCAACTCCACTATCCTAACACAGCGCCGCTATCCTAACTTAAACCATGACCCATCCGGCTTTAATTGGGATAGCAAATAGGTAATGAGGTGTATTCTATAAAACCAAATAACAAAATACTGGTTTTGCAGTTAATAGTTTTTATCCTGCGCAATAATATTTTATCGTTGAACACCTTTATAGCAAATGAGAATAAATAATACCGGTTCAGAAGAGTTTAACACCTATAGCGAAAATATTTTCCGTACACTAATTGAAGAATCGCCCCTGCCTGTTGGTTTATATGTGGGTCGCGAAATGGTAATCAGCGTGGTTAACGATACCATTTTAAAAATATGGGGTAAGGATGAATCCGTAATTGGTAAAACTTACAGAGAGGCCCTGCCTGAACTGGAGGGTCAGCCCTTTTTTAAATTGCTGGATGATGTATACACCACCGGCATACCTTACCACGCCAAAGAAGACGTTTGCTACCTGATGGTTAACGGCGAACTAAGAAGATATTACTTTAATTTTGCTTTTAAGCCTTTAAAAACGGCAGAGGGCAAAATATGGGGCATTTTAAATACCGGCACCGACGTTACCGACCTGGTATTGATGCGCAAACAACTTGAAGAGGCCGAAACGCGCACTAATTTTGCCCTCGACGCCGCCGGGATGGGTACCTGGGACCTTGATCTGATCAATAACAGCGTAACCTGCGACAATCGCTGCAAAGAGCTTTTCGGCTTTCCGAAGGATGGACTGGTTCGATATGAAGATCTATTAAGCCATATGCACCCCGATGATATCGCCCGGGTGGATATCGCTGTGATGAATGCCATCAATCCGCAGGTGAAGGAAAATTATGACGTAACTTATCGCACTGTAGGCTATAAATTGAGATGGGTGCGATGCAAAGGACGCGCTTATTTTGATGACAATAACAAAGCCTATCGTTTTGCAGGTACCGTGATTGACATTACTCCGGAAATAAATACCCGCGATGAACAACAAAAGTTACTTTTCCTGATTGAAAACAGTTCTGATTTTATCAGCCTGTCTACCTGGGATGGTAAGCTCACCTATCTTAATACCGCCGGGCGGCAAATGATGGGCTTTAATAACATGGAAGACGCGCTGCAAGACGCACATCACTATCTGATGCCAACCGAAGTGGACAAAATTAACCAGGTAATTTTGCCCGCGATGTTAAAAAACGGACGCTGGAGCGGCGAGCTTTTGTATAGGCACGCAGTAACGGGGCAGCCTATTCCGGGGCATGTAAACACCTTGTTAATTAAGGATCCGCTAACCGAAGAGCCATTGGGCAGAGCTACCGTGGTAAGAGATTTGCGTAACGAGATAGCTTTAAAAAAAGAACAGCAGAATTTGATAACCGTTGTAGAAAACAGCGCCGACATGATTGTTGTTACCGACCTGGAAGGTAATGTAACTTACATTAATAAAGCGGGGCAGCAATTAATAGGGGCCGATAATATTGAAGAATGTTATAAAAAAGCACTTGGTTATTTTATGCCAGACGCAACGCATTTGCTGGGCAAGGAAGTGCGCCCTAACATGCTGAAAAACGGGGCATGGGCCGGTGAAATACAATGCAGGCATTTTAAAACCGGCGAAGCAATACCCGCCTGGTTAAACGCCTTCACCGTAAACGACCCTGCGACGGGAGAACCAATAGGTTTTGCATCGGTTACCAGGGATATGCGGGCCGAAAAAGCAGCACAGCAGGCTCTTGCCCAAAGCGAGGAACTTTTTAGAAAGATCACCATCGCTTCGCCAGCAGCCTTATGGATGACGGATATAAACAGCCAGATTACCTACGTTAACGAAGTCTGGATCAATTGGACGGGATATAGTTTAGCCGAACAATTGGGCGCAGGCTGGCTCAAGGCCGTGGTTGAGGAGGACAGGACGACGGCGGCTAACAAGCTGACAAGCGATTTTGAACGGCACAAATTCCATGAAAGCCAGTTCAGGATCAAAAGCACGGATGGTCAGTTACGCTATATCATCTGTACCGGCAACCCTCAATACAATACCCATGGCGCATTTACAGGCTATATTGGCGCATGTGTTGATATTACCGAGCTTAAGCAACTGCAAAGGCAAAAGGATGATTTTATAGGCATTGCCAGCCATGAGTTAAAAACCCCGGTAACCAGTATTAAAGCATATACCCAACTGCTGGAAAGTATGATGCGCAAAAAGGGCGACTTAAAAGAAGCGGGCATGATATCCAAAATGAACGTACAGATAAACCGCCTTACCATGTTGATTGAAGACCTGCTTGATGTTACCAAAATCACTTCGGGCAGGTTGCAGTTCCATCAAACCTGGTTTAACTTTAACCAGATGATGCAAGAAGTAGTTGAAGATTTGCAGCGCACTACCGCCAAACATACGCTGATTGAAGATTTTAATGCTGATACGGAAATCTATTCGGATAAGGACCGTGTAGGACAAGTTTTGATCAACCTCATTACCAACGCCATTAAATACTCGCCTGATTCGGACGAGATCATCATCCGAACCGCAATTGAAAACAATGAAGTACAGGTTTCCGTTCAGGATTTTGGTATAGGCATAGCGCAGGATAAAATTGACAAAGTTTTTGAACAGTTTTATCGCGTAAGCGGCGACAAGGAACACACCTTTCCGGGCCTGGGCTTAGGCCTGTACATATCCTCGGAAATTATTAAACGCGAAGGTGGAAAAATATGGGTGGATAGCGTTGAGGGTAAAGGATCGAAGTTTTGTTTTTCGCTGCCCATTAAGGCACGGGTTTAAAGTTTGGATTATTTACCGCGAGGCATGTAGATAATAATACCGGCGCCCATTAAGGCTACCAGTGCTCCAATAATATCGTATTTATCGGGCTTAAAACCATCTACTTTCCAGGCCCATAACAAAGCCATGGCAATAAATATACCGCCGTATGCCGCGTAAACGCGGCCAAAGTTAGCGGTTTGCAGGGTTGCGGCAACACCGTATAGAGCCAGGGTAACACAGCCAACAATACCGTACCACAAAGGTTTATCTTGTTTAAGCCATAACCAAACCAGGTAACCGCCGCCAATCTCCAGCAAGCCCGCTACTATAAAAAGCGATAACGATTTGATGATGTTCATGTTATTATATGGTATTTATGTTTTAATGTGCTGATCGATTCCACGTATGCGGATGAAAGTGTTAAGCCCAACCATAAGTGCAATGCAGGCCCGCCCTGTTGCCAACAATTAAAAACAAGGTATTTATGCCGGCCGATGGCAAAATCATCCATCAATCCCTTTGCCCATCAGCCCTTTCTTATATTTAACTGGTGGCGCAGCCTTGCTAAAATATATAATTAATTTTAAATGCAACAGTTATCTTTGCTATTCAATTTCAAGCCGATGAAAAAAGTAAAATATCTTATTATTGCCCTTATCCTGATGGGTACTTATCATGCCAATGCACAAAACGGCACGGCCAATGCAGGTTTGAACCAGGTGCTGGCATCATACCTGGATATTAAAAACGCCCTTGCAACGGATAATAGTAAGTTAGCAAATCAAAAAGCAACGGAATTTACCGCCGCCCTTAAAGCGGTAAACGCCGGTAAACTGGATGCCAAACAAAAAACCACCTGGTTGGCCTACAGCGAAAAATTAAGATTTGACGGCGACCACATCAGCGAATCTCAAAAGATAGATCATCAGCGGGAACATTTTACAAGTTTATCTAAAAACATGTTTACCGTTGTTAAAGCCCTTAAAGCTAATAAACAGGTAATTTACCAGCAGTATTGCCCCATGAAAAAAGCAAGCTGGCTAAGCGAAACAATGGCTATTAAAAACCCTTACTATGGCAAAGAGATGCTTGAGTGCGGGCAAACTAAAGAAACACTGAAGGCAAATCCATAAGCTTCGTTATTGAATAGGGGCTCGCTACTTACCGGCATCAGTATCGTGTCAACGATAAAATGTCTATTATCGCTGAGCTAATTTATTAATAATCAATCAGGAATTCCGAATTTGACTCAAGACTCCGGACTAAGTACTATTGACTTTACACTGCTTAGTATCAGCCCCGCCACGGCCTTACCACTTGCCAGCGCAGCTTCTACAGTGCCCATTTCAGCACCGTCGTACAATGCTTCGCCTGCAAAATAAATGGTGTTGTTGAAGGGCTCGGCTAACAGCCTGCGCGATTTTCCGGTGGCAATGGTAGCGTAGCTGTATGATCCTCTCGTAAAATCGTCGGCCGTCCAGTTCATTATTTTATGGCCCGTTAGTTTTTCATTCAGGGTGGATACAGGCATGCTATAAATTTCAGACAAGGAAAGTAAAGCCAGTTGCAAAACCTCATCATCTGTGGCATCCTTAAGGGCCATGGCTGGCGGCCCTCCTATCCAACCGGTTAACATCGGGATGGCATCAGGAGTTTGTGTCCACCACGTAGGGATGGCCTGGCCGCTAAACAGATATATCATATTTTTCACACTGGCATCGGCACCCTTTTCAAGCGCCTGCCTTTCCCAAAATATATCATTAAACTGCAACAGTACTTTAATAACCGCTCCCATACCCATTTCCAAGATGGCTTGTTCCCTTTCGGGGATCTGCGGTACAAAGCTGAGGGCAGCCCGCTCATGCTTGCCAGCCTGCAATACACCAAGGGGCAATGCAATTACCACTTGCTGTGCCGAGTATTGAAGCCCGGCATCATCCACAGCAATAACTTTGCCTGGCTGCCATTGTATTTGTTTAACTATAGTTGATAAATGGATAACGCCACCTGCCTTAATAATCTGCTGCTCCAGGTAAGCTATCATGACCGAATATCCCCCTGTTACACGGTATTGATGTTCTTCGTCTTCACTCTGTAGCTCCCGGCGCATCGCAAAAGTGCTGAACCTGGCTGCGTCGGCGGTATCGTAACCGGAAGCAAAACTGCGTAGCATGTCCCTGGTTTCGGCATATCTTGCTTCCGTTAAATGCGTATCTAAAAAATTATCAAGCGTTATATCCTCCGTCAAGGCATTCAGCTTTTGTATCAGCAGTTCATAATCAGGTATAAACTGTTCGGCCTTTTTAAAACTGCCATCGTTGTAACGCCACATATCACCGGCGGCATTTGTTGCCCCTATGCCAGCCTCTTTTAACAAATGCAGCGTAACAGGGAGCTTGCCATGTATAAACTCGGCGCCCAACTCGGCACCATCAATAAACACATCATCAACAACCGTATGGATGCGTCCGCCGGTTCTGTCGCGGGCTTCCAGAACCGTCACTTTTTTTCCAGCCTTTGCCAAATGCATCGCTGCCATTAAGCCCGCAGCGCCTGCGCCTATAATTAGTATATCCGTTTGTTGCATTATTCCGTTTAATTATCCTTATACAAAACAAACCAATTATTGTTAACAGGATATATATTATTCTGTCAATTTAAAACATAACCATCCGCTTAACCGTTAATTAATCAAACCCAAAATCAAATCGCTATGGAAATAGATAAAGCATATATCGGCACAACCGAAGACGAAATTTGGCAACAAATTGCCACCGATATTAACGACGATACTTTAGAATACCGCGCAATGATAGAGCAAGACGATAAGCACGTTATGCTTGACATAGACATTGACCTTGGCGGAGGCTTTGAAGGCGGCTATGCCACCACGAGTTATAGCGCACCTGTAGCAAACCATAATTTTAAATTTGCCGTACACGAAGAACACTTTACAGACGAAATAGGCAAGTTTTTTGGCATGCAGGATGTAGAAATAGGATACCCGGAACTTGACCATCACCTGGTGATTAAAACCAATGACGAGGAAAAAGTAAAAACGCTTTTTGTTGACCCTAAAGTAAGAGAGGTTTTTACCAGCCTAACGGATTTTGATTTCGGCATACACCTGCACGATATTGAAGACAGTGACGAAAAACAAGCCTTTTTAGAACTTAATATAGAAGATGGCATTACCGATATTCCCACTTTAAAAGAGTTATACCACGTGTTTTATACGGTATTACTTACCATTTAAACCGCTTTGACATGAATAAAGTAAAAAGCACTCTTAAATGATTATCCATTTAAGAATGCTTTTTTATTAGCTTAGCGTTGGTAATACCTGTTAGCCTGATACTCTTTGCGCTACTATGTTCAAGCTTACTTCAGGTTGATATAAACGGGCTCATTTCTATCGCAGGTTATTTTACCATCAACATACTTTAACTCGGCCATTTGTATTACGCTGCGCCGCGCTTGTAATGTATTGGGTGGCGCAGGGTTGGCCTTTGCCCTGCCGGGATGCGTAAAGTAAAACAAGTAAGCCTTGCCCTGGTTAACAATCACATCGGCATGGCCTCCAATAGCCTGGTCGTCCTTTCCGGTTCCGGGCAATTCTACCAAACGTTCTTCCTGCCGTTTCCAGTCGAGCAAGTCACTGCTTGAGTATACACCCAGGCCTTTCCAGTTGTCAACAATCATCCAGGTGCGGTCTTTCCATTTAAATACTACCGGACCTTCACCGGGCATATCATGTACAGCCTTGCCTTTATCTGTCCAGTTATCCAGATCAGGACTGTCGGCATAATAGATCGATTTATGGTCGTCTTCGTTATTATACCACATGCGCCATGTACCATCGGGCAGTTTATAAACGCAAGGGTCTATCACTTTATCCGAAGCCAGCTTAAGGGTTGATTGGTATTTCCAATTCAGCAAATCGGTGCTGGTTAAATGGATAATGTTGCGGGGATGATGCCAATCGGTAAAAATACCGGGAACATACGTGAGGTACATATGATACAAACCCTGATATTCTATAACTTCGGGCGCCCAATGAGTATATTCGGGTGTGGGCCTGTAATTAATATTAGCCGTATCTTTATATTTCCAGGTAGCACCATCTACAGATTCTGCTATGCCTATCCGCGTACCATGTACCCAGGTAACTCCAACCGCGCTCTGATCGCTGGCGCGGCGGTTGGTATAAAACATCCACCATTTTTTTACTTTTTTATTCCAGACGATCACCGGATCTGCCGCTCCATCGTAAACAGGATCGACAAATAGCGGTTTTGGCGCAAGTTTGCCAACGGTTTGGCTTTGAGCCGATGAATGAAGCGGCAGAAGACCGATGAGTAAAAGGATCGCTATTGTATGCTTGAAGTAGGACATGCGGTTATAATTGTAAATAATGAGTTATGTAAATGTTTTAATGTGCAAATATGCTGATGGGTAAATGTGCAAATTTTAAATATGCTAATGTGTAAATTTGAATACTTTAAATTTTAAGCTGTACAAACTTGAAGTACTGAAGCTCTATCGGTTTTCGGGAGGGGGGAAGCCCCATTTGCACATTTACACATTTGAAAATTTCCGCATTGGCACATTGTCACTTTTTTTTTACTTGTGCAGAATTGACTTTTAGGAATGGTTATTGTTTAATGCTTAAAAGAGTAATTAATTGAATTGTTAAACTCTATAAAAATACCCGTGATGAAGAATGTATCTGGAACGCTGTTCGCTTTTTTATTTTTACTGAGTGCCTTGATATGGTCGGTGGTGACTGCCATTGTTTAAGCATTGAATTACTCTCTAAAGTGATTTGCCATTGAAACTTCATCAGGTAGATGGCGACCCTCGCTTGTTGGGCAACATCCTTATCCTTGTGGGCGAGTTAATTTAAGTTATCCACCTCAACCAAAGCAGACTTTGGCAATTTAAACACCTGTCTAAAGAGTCTATACGATGGCTGTGTTGCTGATAATTTTATAAATTAACTTCTTTTAACCTACCCAGCTATAACTCTGGCCCCTCAGCAGTTTTGTTAGCTAAAATTTCGCGCTGTAAAACCCGTGCTGTTTTGGTGCTGCCATCATGGCTCCAGCCGGGCGGATTAAACAGGTATTTCAATTTGTTAGCCAAGCCGGGGGCTTTACTCATATCCGCTATAAGCGCCCTCCACTCATGGAAAACAATGTTGACTGGCCCCATATCTTCCGGCTGCTTGGTAATGCCATATCGGGTGGGTTCGTCCAGGTCTTCGTCTCTAAAAGTGCCGAACATCCTGTCCCATATACTAAGTACCATCCCCATATTTTTATCAAGATACGGGATATTGGAGGCATGGTGAACGCTATGTTGCGAAGGGGTTACAAAGATGTAGCCATACCAGCGCGGCAGGTTAATTTTATACCGGGTGTGCACCATATTACCGTATAGCTGCGTGAGCAGATAGGCGTATAAAATATCGATGGCGCTAAAACCCATCAGCGCAAGCGGCAAATAAAAAAACACTCTATACAGCGGCTCAAACACGGTAGACCGGAAGCCAACCGTAAAATTAAACTCCTCGGATGAATGGTGCGTTACGTGCATGGCCCAAAACAGGCGGCAGTAATGGCCCGTATAATGTAGCACCCAGTACAAAAAATCCTGAACTACGATGAGCACAAACCAATACGCAAACACGTTTTTAATTTCAAATAAACGGAACTGCCAAAAAAACTGTAGTACAAAAAAGGTAAACCCCTTGACCAATAAATTGAGGCCAAAAGCCAAACCTGTAAGGTAAAGGTTATTTAAAGTATCGCGTTTTTGGTAGTACTTACGGTTTTGAACGTAGCTGAAAATCATTTCAACAAGCGTTAAAACAATCAGCAGTATAAATAAGCAGATAGCGGCCTTATCTTTCAGTTCAAACCTGGGCATATTGTAACGAAGCGTAATATTTCAAACTATCGCAAAGTTCGTCATCAGTGCAGATGTTATCAATACGGCATTCGCCAATTTTTGTCAGTAAGGAGCAATTTATTTTCCCACCCTGGTTCTTCTTATCTTTTTTCATGATGGCGTTCAATGCCGTATAGCACGATTCATGAATAGGATATTTGCCGTAAACGCCAAGCAAGGTGTCAACAATTTCCTGCATATCACCGGCAGGTAAACCGGCCTTTAAGTGCGAAAGATAAGCCTCGCATATCATACCGGCCGCTATGGCTTCGCCGTGGGTTAAGGGGTTACTGTCGTTATCCAGCGAATAACTTTCAAGCGCGTGCCCGATGGTATGGCCAAAGTTTAAAATTTTACGTATACCACGTTCAGAAGGATCTTCGGTAACTACTTTATTTTTGATAACAACCGATTGGTAGATTAGCTGATCAGTTGGGTTTTCCAGGTCGCTAATTTTCAAGACGTTCCAATAAGAGGCATCGGCTATCAAACCGTGCTTCAACATCTCGGCCATGCCCGATTTCACCTGCCTTGCAGGCAAAGTACTTAAAAAGGCATGCTCAATAAAAACCGCCTTGGGTTGAGTAAACGTACCTATGATATTTTTCAGGTTATCAATATCGATACCTGTTTTGCCGCCTACAGAAGCATCCACCTGGGAAAGCAATGTAGTGGGGATATGTATAAAATCGATACCACGTTTAAAGGTAGATGCCGCAAAGCCACCCAGATCGGTTACCACGCCGCCACCTAAATTAATCAACAAGCTACTACGATCGGCATCAAAATCAATCAGCATTTTCCATATCCCGATACAAAAATCAATGGTTTTGCTTTCTTCGCCGGCGTTAATTTCTATCAGGTCGAAATCGTCGCGGTTGTTTAATTTTTCGCGGATATAAGGCAGGCAGTGCGTACTGGTATGCTCGTCAGTCAGAATAAAAAAACGGGAGTACTTACCTTCGTTGATAAAGTTATTGAGGTGTGTTGTTACGCTATTAAAATAAATAGGATAATTAATGCTCTGTATCTGGTTCATTTTATTTCACTAAAATTTGATGGCCACGAAATTCTACTAAATCGCCTTGTTTAACCTTTAATCGCTTACGGGTATCAACGGTGCCATTGTATTTCACTTCGCCCTGGCTTACAACTATCTGGGCTTCGCCGCCTGTTTGCACCAGGTTTGTGGCCTTGAGCAGTTGTATCATCTGGATATAATCTCCGGTTAGTATAAATTCAATCATGGAGTGGCAAAAATAAACTATTCGTTGAATAATGAGTGATATAAAAACGCATTTTATAAATTTGCAGCATGCTGACCCATAACAATCCAGTTCCCCGTGTGGGGAAACAACTTTCTTTTGAAAATACCGAAGTTGCTTTCAGGCAAACTTCCAATGCCGACCTGAAACGGGCGTGGTGGCTTTTCAGGATGATCAACGTTAACTTTTTGGTAAAAATAGGCCCTCCTATTACCAATTTCGCGTTGAATATCGGTTTACCTGTTAAAGGAATTATCCGAGCTACAATATTTAAACAGTTTTGCGGAGGCGAAACTATTGCGGGATGCGATGCTACCATTGCCAATTTAAATAAGGGTGGCGTGGGCACCATACTCGATTATTCGATTGAGGGGGAAGACGAAGAAGCTGTTTTTGACGAAACCTGCCAGGAAATTATCCGCACCATTAACCGCGCCAACGGCGATAAAGCGATACCATTAACCGTTTTTAAAGTAACAGGAGTTGGGCGTTTTGCCTTGCTTGAAAAGCTCGATGCTAAACAAGCGCTCAACGAAACCGAACAACAGGAATGGACGAAGGTAAAAGCCCGGGTTAAGGCAATATGCCAAAAGGCTTATGATCTAAACATCCCGGTAATGATTGATGCCGAGGAAAGCTGGATACAAAACACCATAGACGGCCTTGCCCTGGATATGATGCGTACTTTTAATCGCGAAAAAGCGCTCATTTATAATACTTATCAATTATACCGCCACGATAAGGTGTCATCCTTGCAGCACGATTATGAAATTGCCCAAGCCGAAGGTTTTTATTTAGGTGCCAAACTGGTACGCGGGGCTTATATGGAAAAAGAACGTAAACGCGCGGCAGAAAATGGTTACACATCGCCCATACAGCCAACCAAACAAGCCACCGATGCCGATTATAACGAGGCTTTAAAGTTTTGTATAGCACATATTAGCAAAATTGCTATTGTTGCCGGTACCCATAACGAGGATAGCTGCCGCCTGCTGGCCAATTTGCTTGATGAATACCAGGTGAACCATAACCACCCGCATGTATACTTTTCGCAACTGTTAGGCATGAGCGATAACTTAAGCTTTAACTTGGCCGATACGCAATACAATGTAGCCAAATATGTACCCTACGGCCCTGTAAAAGCAGTACTCCCCTATCTATTCCGCCGGGCAGAAGAAAACACCGCTATTGCAGGGCAAATGAGCCGCGAGTTGGGCTTGATTACCAGGGAGAAGAAAAGAAGAGGAATTTGATGAGGAATAGCTTAATCAGGGAATTAAATAAGTTTTCCGCTTCTATCTCACATTCAGTTAAAAAGCGGCCCGATTGCCTGAGGTTAATCATGTTAGCCGCAACGGATACGCTTTAAATTTCATTTCTGCTGGCATATGCGGCTAATTCCTTATGCTGCACCATACCTGTGTAAGTAACATCAAAAATATTTCTCTGCTACAGGCAGGTGCATCATTCAGCCAAATTTTGAAACACATTTTGCAGGATACTGGTTTTAAATACATCAGTATCCCGCATCTGCGCCTGCAAGTTTGGGCTGTAGCATGCCTATTTGGCTTAAAACAAAATAATGAATTGACGATTAGTCATTTATGGCCGGTTTAGACTGACTTTTTTACTGATGGCGGGAGATGGCAGTGGATTTGATTAACCCTAATCACTATGAATTTCAACAACTTTACCATCAAAGCACAGGAGGCTGTACAAAAGGCTTCCGAAATTGCCGTGGGCAACCAGCAACAGGCAATTGAAACCGCCCACCTGCTCAAGGGGCTGCTACTTGTTGACGAAAATGTGATCAGCTTTTTATTAAAAAAGCTCAACGTAAATATTAACCGACTAAACGAATCATTAGATCAGCAGATAGCTACCTTCCCTAAAGTTAGTGGCAGCGAGGTTTACCTTTCATCGGGTGCCAATTCGGCATTGCAAAAGGCACAAGGCTATCTAAAAGAGTTTAAAGATGATTTTGTGTCTGTTGAGCATTTGCTGCTCGGTATTTTGGCCGCCAACGATAAACCATCAAGGCTGCTCAAGGATATGGGCGTTAATGAAAAAGATTTAAAAAAGGCTATTGTTGACCTGCGCGGAAGCAATAAAGTAACCGACCAAAATGCCGAAGCCACTTACAACGCGTTAAATAAATATGCCAGAAACTTAAACGAGTATGCCGAGTCGGGCAAGCTCGATCCGGTTATTGGCCGTGATGACGAGATCAGGCGGGTGATCCAGATCCTGTCCCGCCGTACCAAAAACAATCCTATTTTAGTTGGTGAGCCTGGCGTTGGTAAAACTGCCATTGCCGAAGGGATTGCCTTCAGGATTATCAAAGGCGACGTACCCGAAAACTTAAAGTCTAAAACAGTTTACTCGCTGGATATGGGCGCGTTAATTGCCGGGGCTAAATACAAGGGTGAGTTTGAAGAACGTTTAAAGGCTGTAGTGAAAGAAGTTATCAATGCCGAAGGCGATATCATCCTGTTTATTGACGAGATACATACCCTGGTTGGCGCCGGTGGTGGCGAAGGGGCAATGGATGCGGCCAATATTTTAAAACCGGCCTTGGCCCGTGGCGAGTTAAGAGCCATAGGTGCTACCACATTAAACGAGTATCAAAAATATTTTGAGAAAGATAAAGCCCTGGAACGCCGTTTCCAAAAGGTGATGGTTGACGAACCCGATACCCAGGATGCTATATCTATTTTGCGTGGGCTGAAGGAAAAATATGAATCGCATCATAAGGTGAGGATACTGGACGAGGCGATCATTGCTTCGGTAGAGATGTCTCAACGCTATATATCCGACCGGTTTTTACCCGATAAGGCTATCGACCTGATGGACGAAGCGGCTTCAAAATTACGGATTGAAATGGATTCGGTACCAGAAGTAGTAGACGAGTTGGAACGCCGCATTATGCAGCTTGAAATTGAGCGCGAAGCCATTAAACGCGAGCATAATGATAAAAAGGTAAAAGATCTGAGCGAAGAAATTGCCAATCTGTCCTCCGAACGCGATTCGCTCCGTGCCAAATGGCAGGGGGAAAAAGACGCTGTAGACAATATCAACAGTAAAATTGAACAGATAGAAAACTATAAGCTGGAAGCCGAGCAAGCGGAACGCGCTGGAGATTATGGCAAAGTAGCTGAATTGCGCTACGGCCGCATCCGCGAAACCCAGGAAGAGGTTGAAAAATTGAAGAAAGCCCTGCTTGAAAACAAGGATGATACCCGCATGCTTAAAGAGGAAGTTACCGCCGAGGATATTGCAGGTGTTGTAGCCCGGTGGACAGGCATACCGGTTTCTAAAATGATACAAAGCGAGCGCGAAAAGCTGCTGCACCTGGAAGACGAACTGCATAAACGGGTTGCCGGGCAGGAAGAAGCCATTGAGGCCATAAGCGATGCCATACGCCGCAGCCGTGCCGGTTTGCAGGATAAACGCAAACCCATAGGCTCATTTATATTTTTGGGTACTACCGGGGTTGGTAAAACTGAGTTAGCAAAAGCTCTGGCAGAATACCTGTTTAACGACGAAAGTGCGCTGGTGCGGATAGATATGTCGGAATACCAGGAGCGCCATGCGGTATCCCGTTTGGTAGGCGCGCCTCCGGGTTATGTAGGTTACGATGAAGGCGGGCAATTAACCGAGGCTGTTAGGCGCAAACCATACAGTGTTGTTTTGCTTGATGAGATTGAAAAGGCGCATCCTGATGTATTCAACATTTTGCTACAGGTTTTGGATGATGGCCGTTTAACGGATAACAAGGGCCGCGTGGTGAATTTTAAAAACACCATCATCATCATGACCTCCAATATCGGATCGCATATCATCCAGGAAAATTTCCAGGGATATGAAGAGATTAACCGCGACGAGGTGATTGCCAAAACAAAAAACGAGCTGTTTGAATTGTTGCGCAAAACTATCCGCCCCGAATTTTTAAACCGGATAGACGAGATCATTATGTTTACACCGCTTAGCCGCGATGAGATTAGTGATATTGTTAAACTGCAATTTAAGCACCTGCAACAAACCCTGGCCGAAATGGGCATCACGCTCGATGCCAGCGAGGAAGCTTTGGATTGGCTTGCCCAGTTAGGTTATGATCCGCAATATGGCGCAAGGCCTTTAAAGCGTGTTATACAGAAAAAAATACTGAACGAGCTATCCAAGCAGATACTGGCAGGCAAGGTTGATAAAGACAGTAAAATAAAACTGGATACCTTTGATAACCAATTTGTATTTTTAAACGAAAAAGCCGATGCCCCGGTTGCGTAAGGCAACATAAGCAAGCATATCATTTAATCCCTGGTTTTTTGGCCGGGGATTTTTTTTTGTGCCATCCAATTTAAAACAAGCCCCCTGCTTTTAGGTTAATAATTATAATTAACTTTATACAAGCTATCATGAAAAACTTTGAAACGGCACTGGATGCCATACAGGACCTGAACAAGCGGGGATATACAGCCAACTTAAGCCTTGAAGGTGATACCATTGATGATAAGGCCCGCGGGATAAAAATGACTGCAGATGATTTTGAAATTACTGAGTTTTATCGTTTTGAGGGCGCTACCAACCCATCGGATATGTCAATAGTTTATGCCATCGACTCGGAAAAAAACAACCTGAAAGGTGTATTGATGAATGCCTACGGCGTTTACGCCAACAACAGCTCTTCGGCAATTGAAGCCAAATTAAACCATAACCATATGAAATGACAGATTTTCATAAAACATATCAAAATAAGGACATCACTGTTTTTTGGCAGCCCGAAAAATGCTTACATAGCGCCAACTGTGTACGTGGGCTTCGGGCTGTTTTTGATCCTGGCCGTAAACCATGGATAGAATTGTCGGAAGGCGAAACAGAAGATATTGTCCGCACGATTAACAATTGCCCCTCTGGCGCACTTTCTTTTGAGTTTAACGCCCCGGCATCTATTTAACCGGCAACAAGGCAGCTTATCAAGTTGCGGCATTTGGCCTTTATACCCGGCTTACCTGCATTCATCATTAAGTTAAGCTGCTCAATGAGCATGTCCCCTATCCAGGAGTAACGCAATCTCAGGTTAAACAAAATCTGCAGGCAAAACGTTTTTACCGCTACGGGCGTTTTTGTGTCTATCAACAAATCGAAACAACGTTCGGCAACTGGCTCCAGGTTTAGTAAAGCCACCTTATCGCTTATCATTTTGGGCCTGCGCCCATCCGTTAAATGCATTATTATTTTAGCATAATGGCGCTGGCAGCTTTTGTTCCCGATGCGGCAAAAATTTAGAACAAGCTCATCAATCTCGTTAATATACCTGAAGGAATCACGTAATATCAAATTCTCCATTAACCATGAGGCCCTAAAAGCTACCTCCTTCTCGGGTACGAGTGTTAGGCAGATCAGCTCTTTAACATCAAACATTTCATTGTAAAGCAGGTCGGTTAGTAAAAGTAATTTGTTTTTACTGATAGCTACCGATAGATGTGGCAACAGGTTATCCTTACTTTTTATAGTTTCCACGGTTAGCTCAGCATAGTAATATAAGCTTAAAATTAAATTGTAAAAACACAACAGTGCATATCTACCCAGTGTAAACAGAGCAACGATATCCAATAAATTAACGAAAAAAGAGCTTAAAATATTACCGGCAAAGCTGTTGAATCCAACTAATTTTGATCAGTGTATTATGGCTTAAAAAAAAAGCCGGCATAAAGCCGGCTTAATCTGATTATATGGTTTGATTTGATCTAAAACACCTGCTCAAACATATTAACAGCATCCTTGCTCTCAAGCGTGGTATGCCCCATTAAAAACTCATCAACTTTGCGCGCAGCCTCGCGGCCTTCGGATATGGCCCATACCACCAGCGACTGGCCACGACGCATATCACCGGCAGTAAACACTTTGCTTACATTGGTGCGGTAAACACCCTCGCGCGCTTTTATATTTTTACGCTCATCAAGCTCAATACCCAATTGCTCCAGCATACCGTTGTATTGCGGGTTTAAAAAGCCCATAGCTAAAAACACACGCTGGCAAGGTATCTCGCGCTCCGAACCTTCAATTTCATGAAATTTAACCGGGCGGTTCATCACATCTAATTCCCAGTTTACATCAGTAACTCTCAGTGCCCGCAAATTTCCTTTTTCGTCACCCAAAAACTCTTTGGTGTTAATTCCCCAGTGGCGCATCACCCCTTCCTCGTGCGAGCTCGTGGTTTTAAGCACCATAGGGTAACTTGGCCACGGCATGTGTTGCGTACGCTCAGCAGGCGGCTGCACCATCACCTCAAATTGCCTTACGGAGCTTGCCCCCTGGCGGTTTGATGTGCCCACGCAATCGCTGCCGGTATCACCGCCACCTATTACAACTACATCTTTACCTGTGGCCAAAATATCTTCGGCATCAAAGCTTATGCCGCTCACCCGTTTATTTTGCTGTTTTAAAAAGTCCATTGCAAAATAAATACCCTTCAAATCCCGGCCAGGGATAGGCAGGTTACGCGGAATGGTTGAACCTCCTGAAAGAATTACCGCATCGTTATTACGCAGCAGTTCATCGGGCGCAATGTCTTTACCAATCTCGGTATTGCATTGAAAAACGATGCCATCTTCCTCCATAATCTGGATCCGGCGATCAACAACCCATTTCTCCAATTTAAAATCAGGGATACCGTAACGCAATAAACCTCCCGGCCTGTCGTCGCGCTCATATACGGTAACGCTATGGCCAGCCTTGGCCAATTGTGCCGCAGCAGCCAAGCCTGAAGGACCAGAACCTACAACCGCCACTTTTTTGCCGGTTCTAACCAGCGGGGCGGTGGGCTTAACCAGGTTTTTAGCGTAAGCTATTTCAATGATATGTTTTTCAATTTCCTCGATAGCTACCGGCGGCTTGTTAATACCCAACACACACGCCGATTCGCAGGGCGCAGGGCATATACGGCCCGTAAACTCCGGAAAATTGTTAGTCGACGATAAAATGGTATAAGCTTCTTCCCAATTTTTACGATAAACGGCATCGTTAAACTCAGGAATGATATTACCCAGCGGACAACCCGAGTGGCAGAAAGGCACACCGCAGTTCATGCAGCGGGCCGATTGCTCGTTCAGTTTCTCATCGGTATATAAACTTTCAAATTCCTTGTAGTTTTTAACACGCTCCTGCGGAGCTATTTTATGCGGAAGCTCTCTTCCAAATTCTTTAAATCCAGTTGGTTTTCCCATTATTATATTAACTGATGGTTTGATATTGTGCCTGTTGCAAAACTTTTTTGTATTCTTTAGGGAATACCTTTACAAATTTCAGAAGTGATTCTTCCCAGTTGGCCAATAGTGTTTTGGCAACCGTACTACCTGTAATTTGCACATGTTTGCGCAGCAATGTAACAACCTGTTCTTTATCTTTTGCCGATAGCGGGTCAAGGTCTACCATTTCGGTATTGCAATTTTCGGTAAAGGTATTTTCCGGATCATAAACCCAGGCTATACCGCCGCTCATACCCGCTGCAAAGTTACGACCGGTTGTACCCAAAATAAGCGCACGTCCGCCGGTCATGTACTCACATCCATGATCGCCTACACCTTCAACCACGGCGGTAGCACCCGAGTTACGCACGGCAAAACGCTCGCCGGCCATACCGCGGATAAATAACTCGCCGGATGTAGCGCCATATAGCGCCACGTTGCCGATGATGATATTATCTTCGGGAACAAAGGTGGCTTCTTTAGACGGATAGATCGCCAGTTGCGCTCCCGAAAGGCCTTTGCCTACATAGTCGTTAGCTTCACCTTCCAATTCAAAAGACAGGCCTTTGGTTGAAAAAGCGCCAAAGCTTTGTCCCGCGGAACCGGTAAACTTGTAGTTAATGGTATTTTCGGGCAAACCAGCAGATCCATATCGTTTAGAGATCTCGTTAGAAAGCATGGTACCAATGGTACGGTCGGTATTTTTAACGTCGAACGCTGCAAAGACAGGGCTTTGGTCGTCCAATGCCGGTTTAGCATGTTCTAACAATTTCCAGTCGAGTATATCGGCCATGCCGTGGTCTTGCTGCTCGCTGTTATAAAGTGTTAAACCTTTAGCGTTAGATACCGGGTGCAATATGCCGGAAAGATCGATCTTTTTGGCTTTCCAATGTTTAATGCCATCCTTAACCTTAAGGAATTGTACACGGCCCACCATCTCATTAATCGTTCTGAAACCTAATTCGGCCATAATCTCGCGCATCTCTTCGGCTAAAAAGCGGAACAGGTTCACAACATGATCCGGCTGACCGGTGAATAGCTTGCGCAATTCAGGATCTTGAGTGGCAACACCTACAGGGCAGGTATTTAAATGGCATTTACGCATCATAATACAACCACCTACAACTAAGGCGGCTGTGGCCACGCCCCATTCTTCGGCTCCCATTAAACAGGCAATTGCCAGGTCGCGACCGGTTTTCATTTGTCCGTCGGCCTGTAAAACCACACGGCTGCGCAGTTTACTGCGTACCAGGGTTTGGTGTGCTTCGGCTAAACCAAGCTCCCACGGCAAGCCCGCATGTTTGATAGAACTTATCGGCGACGCGCCTGTACCACCATCATACCCGGCAATCAATATCACATCGGCATGAGCCTTGGCAACACCTGCTGCAATAGTACCTACACCGGCTTTTGATACCAGCTTCACGTTAATACGTGCCGTGCGGTTAGCGTTCTTTAAATCAAAGATCAGCTGCGCCAAATCTTCAATCGAATAAATATCGTGGTGCGGCGGCGGAGATATCAAACCTACACCAGGCGTAGCGTGGCGGGTTCTGGCAATCCAGTCGTCAACCTTGTGGCCGGGCAATTGACCGCCTTCACCAGGTTTTGCACCTTGTGCCATTTTAATTTGTAACTCATCGGCATTGGTAAGGTAATTTGATGTTACCCCAAAACGTGCCGAAGCAATCTGTTTAATGGCTGAGCGCATCGAATCGCCATTAGGCAAACGCTCGTAACGCATTTCGTCCTCACCCCCTTCGCCAGTGTTGCTCTTGGCTCCTATGCGGTTCATGGCGATGGCCAGGGTACTGTGAGCCTCATGAGAGATAGAGCCGAAAGACATGGCACCGGTAGCGAAACGTTTCATAATGGTTTCAACCGGTTCAACTTCGTCGATGCTGATAGACTCACGATGGTGGGCAAAATCAAGCAGGCCGCGGATGGTAAAATGTTTCTCTGATTGCTCGTTAACTATTTTAGCGTAGTTTTTGTATACGTTATAGTCATTGGTGCGGGTGGCATGCTGCAACAAGTGGATGGTGTTAGGGTTAAACAAATGCGCTTCCCCCCTTCGTTTCCATTGGTAAATACCGCCTTCTGGCAATAAATGATATTGGTTTTTCGACTCGCCGAAACCAATACGATGTTTTGACAATGCCTCGCGTGCAATTTCGTCGGCACCCAAGCCACCTATACGGGTAACAGCACCGGTAAAGTAACGGTCGACCACGCTTTTGTTAAGACCCAAAATTTCAAACACCTGCGCACCGTGATACGATTGCAAGGTGGAAATTCCCATCTTAGAGAAGATTTTTAACAAACCATCACTAACGGCCTTAATATAATTTTTTGATAATGTTTTTGAGTCGATGCTCTGGTCTATCTTACCATCATTCTTTAAAGTATCGATAGTAGCCAGGGCCAAGTAAGGGTTAATAGCGCTTGCGCCAAATGCCAGTAAGCAGGCAAAGTGGTGAACTTCCCAAACATCACCAGCTTCAACAACCAGGCCTACCGAACCACGGCAGCCTTTTTTAATTAAATGGTGATGCACGGCCGATACCGCCATTAAAGATGGTATGGGAGCATGTTCCGAATCAATAGCACGATCCTGAAGGATCAGTACCTCAAAACCGTCCTCAACTGCATCTTCGGCGTAACGGCAAAGCCTGGCTATACCTTTTTCAAGTGAACCCGGCTGCCCGTCGGCTTTAAAGTAAGTTTGTATGGTTTTAGCGTGGAACAAACCGGTGTCAATACTACGCAGTTTTTCCAGCTCATAATTATTCAGGATGGGCTGTTTTAAGGTAACACAATGGCAGTGCATTTTATCCTCGTCCAGCAAATTACCGTTGTTACCGATAAAGGTAGCCAAACTCATTACCAAACGCTCGCGGATTGGATCAATAGGCGGGTTGGTAACCTGGGCAAAAAACTGTTTAAAATAGCTTGACAAATGCTGAGGCTTGTCGGACAGGATAGCCAAAGGAACATCGGTACCCATGGAGCCGATAGGCTCTTTACCATCGATGGCCATAGGCATAATAATGGTATCAATATCCTCGCGCGAGTAACCGAAAACCTGCTGGTAACGAAGTACAGAATTGGCAGACAGGCTGGAGAACGACAAACGAGGCTCCGGCAATTCTTCCAGGCGAATCTTATAGTTTTCGAGCCAGCGCCCGTAAGGCTGCTGCGAAGTAACTTTCCTTTTTATTTCGTCGTCGGTAATAATTTTACCCTGCTCGGTATCGATCAGGAACATCTTACCGGGTTGTAAACGGCCTTTGCGTACTACATTCTTTTCGTCCAGAGCTAATACGCCGGCTTCTGATGCCGCAATCACACGGTTATCGCTGGTGATCACATACCGTAAAGGACGAAGGCCATTACGGTCGAGCAAAGCGCCGATGAGTTTACCATCGGTGAAAGAAATAGCTGCCGGACCATCCCATGGCTCCATCAGCGTGGCGTGATATTCGTAGAAGGCCTTTTTTATCGGGTCCATCTGCTCGTTGCCGTCCCAGGCTTCAGGTATCAGCATCATCATCACGTGTGGCAATGAGCGGCCTGAGTGTAATAGTATCTCGATGATGTTATCCAGGCATGCCGAGTCGGATTGATTGTTATCAATTACAGGCAACAGCATGTCCATTTCTTCTTGTGTGAAGTATGGAGATACATAAGATTTTAAACCCGAATAAAACCAGTTTAAATTACCGGTAAGGGTATTGATCTCGCCATTATGCGCTATCATGCGGAATGGCTGAGCCAGGCGCCATGATGGGAACGTATTGGTAGAAAAACGTGAATGGATCATACCGAAACCCGATTCCATACGCGGATCGGACAAGTCGGTAAAATACTGACGAACCTGGTAAGTAGTTAACTGACCTTTAAATATAATAGTTTTGCAGGATAAAGATGTGAAGTAAAAATCCTCGGTGGCATCTTTAATGGTTTCGTTAATGGTTTTGGTGATGTACCTGCGCAGTACATAAAGCTTACGCTCAAAATCGTCGGCATTGGTAATATGCTGCGGGCGGGCAATAAATAATTGCTCAACATCAGGCTCGGCAGCGCGGGCGGTTTCACCTAAACCCGAGGAATCAACAGGCACCTTGCGGTAACCCAGGTTATGTAGCCCAAGCTTTTCGATAGCGTTTTTAATCACGTTACGGCAAGCTTTTTTAACGGCAGAATCTTTGGGGAAAAAGATCATACCTACGCCATACTCACCCGGCTCGGGTAAGCTTATTTCGAGACTGGTACACTCTTCCATGAAAAACTCATGAGGAAGTTGTATCAAAAGTCCAGCTCCATCGCCCGACAAAGGATCGCAGCCGCAAGCTCCGCGGTGCTCCATGTTTTCGAGAATGGTAAGCGCGTCAAGAATGATTTGGTTGGATTTATGCCCATTGATGTTGGTTATAAATCCGGTACCACACGAGTCGTGTTCAAATTCGGGCCGGTAAAGACCTTGCTGGTTAGAATCAGTTTGCTCCATAGCTTAGTAAAGCATTATTATAAAAGGGTGTAATAACGAAGATAATCAATACAGATAAATTATAAAAGGATTAAGAATTTTTTAGGATTAATCAAAAAAATGATCCTAAAGAAGCATTCGATTATCATTATTTTAATATTGATAGCCAAGCAATAAAAAAATGGCAAATACACCACACAAAACTTCGCTATATTAACATAATATAAAGCCTACAATATCAATAGAATTAATCTCAATAATTCGTAAACTGGCCAAAGTATGACTAAAATCATGTTAACTGGCATTTTTAAACTAAACATATTGGGCAGTCAATTGTATAACACTTAAGCCTGGAAGGCCATCAGCATCGCTGATCAAAAGGCGCATCAAAAACACTGAACAATAATTTTTGTAACACCCGGAACTATACAATTTTAATATTTAGCTAAACATACCTGATTTAACAATTTACAAAATGAAAATAGGCATCATTGGCGCAGGCAATATGGGTTTTACCCTTGCTAAATTATTTATTAAGGCGAGATACCAGGTGGCCATCAGTAACTCGCGCGGACCGGAATCGCTACAGGAAATGGTAAAGCAATTAGGCGACAACTGCATAGCTTTAAAAGTAAACGATGCCGCTGCCTTTGGCGATGTGGTTTTACTCACGGTGCCGTGGCGATCGCCCGAAGCCCTACCCGACCCGCAATATTTAAAGGACAAAATTGTGATAGATGCCATGAACCCCTATAAGGAAAATGGCGAGCTATTCGAGCTGGGCGAAAGCACATCGAGCGAAGAAACTGCCAAACGCTTGCCGGGCAGCCTTATCGTTAAAGCATTTAACACCATCCACTTCAAGCATTTAGCCGACGCTCCGCAAAAAGAACTGCCCCTACAGGAACGCAGGGCAATTTTTATAGCCGGAGATAATACCGAAGCCAAAGCCAAAGTTGCCAGGTTGATAGAACAAATTGGCTTCGCCGGTATTGATAATGGCAGCCTGCACGATGGCGGCAAACTACAGGAGCCTAACGCGGAACTTTATAATAAGGAAATTACCTGCGGCGAAGCTTTAACGCTGGAAGCTAAAAACAGGAAGTAAGAAGCAAGAGATAAGAGGCAGGACTTTGGCTTTCGGCCTATTATTTCTTATCTCTTGCCTCTTATTTCTTGCTTCTCATTTCTCACTTCCAAATATCTTATCTAAAAATGCAACGGTATAATTCAGGAAGTAAGAAGCAAGAGATAAGAGGCAGGACTTTGGCTTTCGGCCTATTATTTCTTATCTCTTGCCTCTTATTTCTTGCTTCTCATTTCTCACTTCTTAAATATCTTATCTAAAAACGCAACGGTATAATTTAAGGTTGGCTCAAACCAGGGGTTAAATAATAAAAATGGATGAGGGGTATCGGGCAGGGTATGAACCTCGCTATAAATATGCAGCGAATCCAGTTGATGGATCATATCGCTTCGCCCGGCGTGCATGCGGTCTACCGCGCTATTGATAAATATTATAGGCGGCGTGTGTTGGTCTACGTGATTAAGGGCTCCTGCCTGGTTCCACAGATCAGGACGCTCGTCCTTGCTGAACCCAAACCAATAAGTTGCTGCCGACTTGCCCTTGCTATCGTTACCCTCGCCTGATTCGGGGTGAATAAATGCCAGTGTTCCATCTACATCAACAATAGCCTGCACCTTGTCCGACTGATCATTATAGCAATCATCACCCGGAAAAAGGCTGCTATTATTGGTAGTGCCGATAAGCGTGGCCAGCTGCCCTCCTGCAGAAAATCCCCATACCGCAATTTTACCTGCATCTATATGGTATGCTTTAGCATTGGCGCGCATCCAGCGGATAGCCGTTTTTAAATCGTTAACAGCAGCCGGATAGAGCGCTTCATTTGAAAGACGATATTCAGCAGTTACAGTTACATAACCTTTTGAGGCCATCTGCTGCGCCATAGGCACATGCTGCGAGCGGTCGCCCGAGCGCCAGCCGCCGCCATGAATCATCAGTATAGCGGGATAGCTTTTTTTACTTTTAGCCGATGGATAAAAAACATCCAGATGCAGTTGCCTGCCACCAACGCTGCAATAAACCAGGTTCAATTTAGATATGATGTTAACCGGTACCGGCGGATTAGCCACAGTGATAAATGGATATTTCTTTTTTGCGTTTTTGAATGCGCTGTATAACGTGAAGGAGGTATCCCTTTCCACAGGTTTTTGCTGCGCAAAAGCGTGGAAAGAAGAAGCGATTATGATTAATAACAGAATAAAGCGGACTTGCATCGGGTTATAATTTACTATAAAGGTAAATTTTGTATGCTGATAATGCTACTCAAAGCCATCAAATTTTCGTTGGTTAGCAGAGCGATCGAGGATGGCGACACCTGGTTTTACTGCGTCGGCATCAAAGGGAGTATGATGTTAAACTTTGTGCCTTTCATCAGGCTGCTTTTTACGCCGATGGTTCCGCCAAGAGCCTCTACTTGTGTTTTTACCATAAACAGCCCCATGCCCCTGCCTTGTATACTGGTATCAAAACGGCTGTATAAATCAAACAATTTCGAACCGTTTTGAACCAGGTCAATCCCTTTTCCATTGTCTGTAAATGCCAGTTCCAGATGATCCGATGTTTGATAAGCCTCTACCCTGATCATCGTTACAATATCCTCGCGGCGATAATTAACGCTATTTAACAACAAATGATAGAAGATGCTGTACAGATAATTCCGGATGGTGAACAAGCGGTCAACCTGGCTAAAATCACAACTAATTTGCAGATTATTTTGGTTGATGACGGGTTGTAAACTCATTTTAACATCGGTTAGCAAATCGTTAAAATATACCGTCTCCTTTTTTTCGTTCACCGGTTCGCGTACCTGCAAAACCATCGTCAAATCCTTCACGATATGATCAAGATTATTTACCGACGAAAGGATATGTTTGATCACTGCCATTTGTTCAGCCGGATTAGCATTCGGCAACAGATCCAAAATCTGGCTTAAACCTATAATGTTGGCCACCGGTGCCCTAAAATTATGCGAAACGATATAAGTAAACTGCTCAAGGGTTTTATTGCGCTGAACAACGTCTGCAATCATCCTGTCATACTCCAGCTCGGCTAAACGTTTTTCGGTAATATCCTTTATCACCGCGTCAACCCGTACCAGGGTACCTTTGGCATCCACCCAAGGTACCCTTTTATTCTCAACCCACCGTACAGCACCGTCTTTACGAATCACACGGTATTGGTTAACCGTTTGTACGCCTTGTGCCAACATGACATTTCCGGATTCGATCAGATGACGATCTTCGGAGTGAATAACGGCGATCCACAATTCAGGATCGGCCTTAAATTCTTCGGGATTATAACCAAAAATCTGATCGCAGTTATCAGATATCCGCATAAATCGGTTTTCAACTACATCTCTCGAAAATAAAACCTCCCCTATCCTGTTAAACAGGGTAGTCAGCTGGATATGGGCATCCTCCAAATCTACTGCTGCAAGCCGCTTTTCGGTAATATCCTGCACATAGCCGGCAATGGTATGGAGCTTATGATCGGCATTGCGTATCACCGTTACCCCATTATTCAGATACCTGATCTGCCCGTTATTTAAAATTCTAAAATTATAGCTTTCTACATTCGTTTTATCACCAACATCCAATGTTTTTTGAAGCACAAAGTTCCTATCTTCCGGGTGTACCTTTTGAATAAAACTTTCAAAAACACTCTCCGTTTTTGCAGGATCTATCGCCCAGATCCTGTACATTTCATCAGACCCGCTAACCACCTGAGTATCCAGGTTCATGCTCCAGGTGCCAAGGGAAGCCAATTTTTCTGCGATGTTGTTGTGTTCGTTATTCCTGATCAAACGGTCGAGCAGCCTGCTTCGATCCTTAGCTTCTTTCCGGCCCCGCTTCAGCAACATCACAATAAACGCTAAAATAAAGGCGCCAGTGGTAAACAAACTTATATTAACTATTGAAAGGGCTTTTTTAGACTCGGCCTTTCTCACACTCAGTAATCCATTCTCGTTATGCTCAACCTGCCTGATAAAAAAAGCACCCCTATCTGCATCTATTTTACCTTTGCCAGCTTGAACAAGCGCGAGAGCCGGTGCCAGGCCTTGAGATTTACGTAATGAAATAACTCGTTTTGAAAATGCTGTTTGTATATTGAGATACTTACCTACCGAATCTAACAGCGGCGGAATGACTAAATTATCTGCTGTAATATGTCTAACCGTATCAAGCTCCTTTAAAGCTTGATTGCTGACCTGGTTAAATCGCGTAACTGATGCCTGGTCGCCTGTCAGCATAAAATCCCTTGCAGACATGCCACTTTCAGTTGCAGCTAATTGAATACGGCCGGTATGGACCAGTACTTCGTCCGAATGTTTTAGCCACAATTCCCTCGTGTTAGCCCGCTTAATATCATAATAGGATGCAAACAGCAGGCAAGCCAGAATCAGCATGGATAATTCAATACTGTAAATGATCCGTTTATTGAAAGTATCCATCATTGGATTATTTAAATTGAGTAGCTGTAAAATGGCGATGACAAATGCCCGATCTAAACAATCAGATCAAACGACTTACAATTGGTTTGTATTTTAAAGGGCCAACCGCAGATTAAACAATGTAAAAAACATTTACAAATTAAAACTCAGGTTATCATGGTTAAACAAAGCCCGAATATGGCAGTGCATTCAAAGCTAATGATATTAATCAATATTTAACCGGATGTGATAAGCTAATTAAACTCGCTGAAAAAAT
This sequence comes from Mucilaginibacter paludis DSM 18603, assembly GCF_000166195.2. NCBI lineage: Bacteria > Pseudomonadati > Bacteroidota > Sphingobacteriia > Sphingobacteriales > Sphingobacteriaceae > Mucilaginibacter > Mucilaginibacter paludis. The sequence goes on along the minus strand of NZ_CM001403.1, from coordinate 7,281,845 downwards.
AAATTCTGCTTACTTTTACAACGGCTTTAGGGGTGTACCTGTAACACAGGCACTGAGATGATACCCTTTGAACCTGATCCGGATAATGCCGGCGAAGGGAAAAGTAAATGTTAGTTCTGCATCTTTTTATTCAAAAAGAGCTCCTTGGCCATTTAATTTATTTAATAGCTATTTTATGAAGGAGCAAATCTGGGCGCAAATTATCGCCGTTAAACAAAACTCGCCGCTGGTACACAACATTACCAATTATGTGGTAATGAATAATACTGCCAATGCTTTGCTGGCCGTGGGAGCATCACCTATTATGGCACATGCCCATGCCGAATTAACCGAGATGGTTAACATAGCCGGAGCGCTTGTAATTAATATAGGCACGCTTGATGAGTACTGGGTTAAAAGTATGCTGATTGCTGCTGAACAAGCCAATACGCTTGGCAAGCCCTGGGTGCTTGACCCGGTTGGCGCAGGTGCCACAACCTACCGTAACGAGGTATTGAAACAACTTTTAAAACTTAAGCCCACAGTGATTAGAGGAAACGCCAGCGAAATAATGGCACTCGCAAGCCAAAGCAACAGTACCAAAGGAGTCGACAGCGTTCACCAAAGTAATGATGCTGTTTCGGCAGCGCTACGGCTTAACGATGAGTTTGGCAGTGTGGTTTGCATTTCGGGCGCTACGGATATTATTGTTAATAACGATAACACAACACGGCTTTCAAACGGCAATAGCCTCATGGCAAAGGTTACCGGCCTTGGCTGCACCGCTACGGCTTTAACCGGCGCTTTTTTGGCGGTAAATCCGCAGGATGCTTTTTTGGCTACTACAGCTGCTATGGCTCTGCTCGGTGTATGTGGTGAAATAGCCGCTGACCTATCCGCAGGCCCCGGAAGTTTACAGGTTAACCTACTCGACATTTTGTATAACCTTACTGAAGAAGAGTTTTTTACCACACTTAAAATAAGCTAAGCGTGATGGGCAATTTCCCTTACCGACTTTACCTGGTTACCGACGAAGCCGCCTGCCTTGGCCGGGACTTTTTTTGGGTGATTGAACAAGCCATTAAAGGTGGCGTTGATATGGTGCAACTAAGAGAGAAAAACCTATCGGACCAGGCTTTTTTAAACAAGGCCCTGCTGTTGAAAGATCTGTTAGACAGGTATAATGTCCCTTTGATAATTAATGATAATCTGCCGGTAGCCGTGCATTGCGGCGCGGCAGGGATACATGTTGGTAACAGCGACAGCCCGCCAACTAAAATACGCTTACAACACCCCGATACAAAATTTTTAGGTTATTCGATTGAGTATGAAGCGCAGCTTGAAACGGAGGATGCACGTGTATCAGATTACCTGGCTCTGAGCCCGGTTTACGCCACCAATACCAAAACGGATACTGTTACCGAGTGGAAAACTGAAGGCATCCACAGGGTACGACAGATAACCAATAAACCCTTAGTAGCCATCGGCGGAATTAATGAAGCTAATGCCGCTTCTATCATTACCGCTGGAGCCGATTGCCTGGCAATTGTATCGGCTATCTGCTCGGCCGAAAATCCGGCATTGGCGGCAGAAAGATTAAGAAACCTAATTGACCGAAGTATGAACAGCTATGAAAAAATTTAAATATACATCGGTATTGACCATTGCCGGCTCCGACAGCGGAGGCGGTGCAGGCATACAGGCCGACCTGAAAACATTTGCCGCCTTAGGCTGCTACGGTACATCGGCTATTACGGCCATCACCGTACAAAATACACTTGGCGTTACCGCGATACACAGTATTCCGCCGGAGATTGTGGCCGGGCAGATTACAGCAGTGATGGACGACATCAAACCATTGGCTATTAAAATAGGAATGATCCATAGCGCCGAACTGGCATTGGCTATTGCCACAACCCTTAAAAATTACCCGCATATACCGGTTGTGCTCGACCCGGTAATGGTAGCCACCAGTGGCGACCAGTTGATTGAGCATGATACCATCGGCCTGCTTAAAAAGGAATTATTCCCCTTGGCCACACTGCTTACACCCAACTTAGATGAAACCGCCCTATTGACTGGCAAACGCGTGAATAATGTAACCGATATGCAAAATGCGGCAGCGGAACTATTAAAAAAAGGTTGCAAAGCCGTTTTAATTAAGGGTGGGCATTTACAGGGAGATACTCTTTACAATTTCTATCTGGATCAAAATGCCGATCAGGAGTTATTTAGCTCTGTGGCGGTACAATCGCGCAATACACACGGTACTGGGTGCACCTTATCATCGGCAATAGCCGCCTTTTTAGCCCGGGGTAATTCATTAAAAAACGCCATTATACAGGCGCAGCACTATATCCATCAGGCTATAGAACAGGGCGCGCAGGTAGTAACCGGCCAGGGCCACGGGCCTGTTAACCATTTTTTTAATCCTCAAATCGCTATTCAATATGAGCTGGAGTAACACCGCCTGGCAACAAGCCGAGCATATTTATCAAAAAATTATTGCAATGCCCTTTATACAGGAGCTTATTGCAGGCACATTGCCTCAAGAAAAGTTTAAATTTTACATTGAGCAGGATGCCCTTTACCTGGAACAATTTGGAAGGGCTTTGGCACTTATTGCGGGGCGGGCTCACCAAACACAGCATGTGCTGGACTATACCCGTTTTGCCGAGGGTGCCATAGTGGTTGAAAGCACCTTGCATGCAAGCTATTTTAACACCTATAATATTAGCGGTTTGGCCAAGCCAACGCCTGCCTGCCATTACTATACCAGTTTTTTACTCAGCACAGCCGCACTGGCACAGGTAGAGGTGGCCATGGCCGCCGTATTGCCCTGTTTTTGGATATACCAAAAGGTGGGCGACTATATTTACGGGCAGCACCAAGTGACTAACAACCCTTATAGTGAATGGATTGATACTTATGCTGGCGAAGAATTTGCGCAACTGGTTGCCAAAGCTATTGATATTTGCAATGATGCGGCTCAAAACTGTACCCAACAGCAACAACAAGCCATGGCCGATGCTTTTGAAATGGGCTGCCAGTTGGAATGGTTGTTTTGGGACAGCGCCTGGCGGATGGAAACATGGGCCGCTAAGCTTATTTGATAGTTAAAAAAAGTCGCTCGGCAGAAACCGGACTGAACGACTTTTTTGACAATCATGTATCAATATTCCACAAACTGCTCATCCGGGTAGCACCATAGCCAGCGTTCTCCGGGCTCGGCAGATGCTATTACCGGGTGATGTTCAGCATGGTAATGCTTGGTCATGTGCTGTTGCGGCGAATCGTCGCAGCATAAGGTAACACCGCAGGTTTGGCAGGTACGTAGGTGCACCCATTGCTGATGATGCTTCACGCATTCTTCGCAAACGTGGCCCTCCCCTATTTTTACCTGTTCTATGGCCTGAAGATGCTTACAAAGTTGTTGATCGTTCATAAATTAAACTGGTTTTAAGCGATACAATCGATAACCGGCCTTGCACCGTATTAGAGCATACCCGTATCAATATTCAAAATTGCACAAAGCCCGTTTAATACGGTAGTTTTATTCCCTTATTTTTAAACGCTTTTACAACCTATCCGTTTATTCATCTTCAAGCGTATCCGGATCGCCAGATTCTAAGGGTACTAAGTCCGGATCTTCCGGATCGGGTTCATCCACATCATCGCTGGTTCTGATTTCCCTGAGATCGTCTTCATCTTCGGTATATTGTTCCTCCTCATTACCTGCCAATTCCTCGTCAGTAGTTTGATCTTCATCATCAATCGGGTCGATATCCGGGTTGTAATTTGCTGGAGTTTTCATGGCGCTTGTTTTTAAGTATAACCACCAGAAATCATTTTTGATTCGGATGAATACAGAAAAATAAACAAGCCGCGGAATTAACATCGCCAAAGGCAATCTTAAAAGGCTAATTTATACCTGATATTGTCCTCGTACGTAATGAATACAAGGTGAGGCACTTGCCTTCAGGAAAAATAAGATGATGAAGTAACAACCCTCCCCGCGGCGACTGAGCGGGCCGATGTAGTAAATTAAAAATACTGATTATTGGAGCAAAGATAGCACATTGACAATCAGCGCACCCGATATGATGCATACTTATCGCGCGCAAAAGGTCCCTCCTGGCGTCGGGATGACATGACGGAGAGAGATTCAACTTTGACAATCAACAACTTAACAGCACATCATTATAAGTAATGGACCCGGCCAACCGAAAAAAAAACAAGGATGACGTTTGAAAACCTATAGATTACCAAGTGCAGATATGAAGAGTGCGCAAAGGCCCCGACTGCACGCCGGGCCGGGTGTTGGCCTGTGGGCGGAAGGATCGGGCAGTCTTGACTTTTTGGTTCTTTTTTGTCAAGAAAAAAGAACAAAGCCCTTCCCGCGGCGACTGAGCGGGCCGATGTTACAAATTAAGAATACTGATTGTCGGAGCAAAAACAGACGCACTCATATCAAAAACTTAAGTAGACGCCTTTATAATATACAGGGAGAACCTTCAAAGCCGCTCTGCCTATGTAGAGATTGCTTCGTACCTCGCAATGACGATTTGATATTGATAATCAATAACTTAACATCATTATAAACAAACAGTTTCTGGCTACTGAACAATGGCGTCGGCATGGCTACGCACCTTTTGCAGAAAAAAAGTAAGATCGAACGGCTTGGCAATATGATCGTCGGCACCGCATTCCTGTTTAATCTGTTCCAAATCGCTATTGGCCGAAACGAGTATTACCGGTATATGTTTCAGGTCATCTTGCCCTTTAATATAGGCACACATTGATTGGCCGTTTTCGCCCTTCAAACCCAGGTCAAGCATCACCATGTCTACTTCTTTTTGATGAAGCTTTTGCCGGGCCCTTGCCGTGTCGGCCAGGCTGATAACCTTATAGCCCTCAACCTCCAAAAGTATGCTCATCATCTCCGCAATAATGGGCTCATCTTCAATTACAAGTACTTTTCGTTTCATAAACTTACACAAGCAATTTTAAGACCACTTTATGCATTGTTCACCACATCTTTATAAAAAATGTATTGAATATGGCCTTTAAAACCGGTTTGGATATATTTTGGTTTTTAAATAACATATCCACCAGCCAAAACTGGTTTATGATAACCTAACCTGGCTTTAAAATCAGGTTTCGATTAATTTAGTGCGCATGCCGGCTATCACACCTTCGTTTGTTTTACCTAAAATAAATACATCAATCTGCCTGTCGCCCACCCGGTACACCTCGGGCTCACTTAACTCTTGCTTTAAGGCAGTGGATAACTGGCTAAACCGAGTTGCTATTTCGGGAGATACGGAACCCGAAGCGGGATTGGTCATGTTGCGCAACAAATAATCGAGCGTTGTTTTTTCTACTAAGGTACCAGCGGGTTTTCCGGCAAGTTTTAAAATCAGGTTATCATCAACCACTTCATCGGTTGTGGTAAAGTAATCAAACGGGTAGTCAGATTCACTCATCATCAACAAGCCATCTGCCGCGTTTTCTAATTTTGTTTGTGTATTTTCCATGTGTAGGATCAATTGAATGTCCAATCAGTAAACGCATTAGCGTAAAATTGTTTTGAAACAGCTCAATTTTGCCATCCAAAATTTAAGAATCCAATAACGACCATTGAATGTCAGGGCCGATTATTGGAATCTTATACAGGGAATAACGTTCTTTTAAATCAAAAGCATTTATTTAGTAACCAATCCGCGGCTGATTAATAAAGGTTTGATATCCGCATCATGTCCGCGGAAATCGCGATACATTTTTCCTAATTCTATCGTATTACCGCGAGACAATATCATATCCCTGAAACGCTGGCCGTTTTCGCGGGTCAGGCCGCCATGCTCTTCGAACCAGGCAAAAGCATCGTGCGCCAGCATTTCCGTCCACGAGTACGCATAGTAACCGGCGGCGTAACCGCTTCCCCAGATATGTGAAAAATAAGATGAGCGGTACCGAGGTGGAACCTGCGGTAAATCCAAACCAGTTTGATGTAACGCGCCGGCCTCAAATTGATCTACGTCCTGTAACGGCGCATCGGGTGGCAGGCTATGCCATTTTAAATCCAGGTTATGTGCCGCTAAAATTTCTGTAAACGCATAGCCCTGGTTAAAAGTGGCCGCACTTTTCATTTTGTTGATCAGGGCCTGGGGCATAGGCTCGCCGGTTTTATAATGCAAGGCAAAATGGCTGATCACCTTAGGATCGGTGGCCCAATGCTCGTTGAATTGCGATGGAAACTCTACAAAATCGCGCGCGGTGCTGGTGCCCGATAATCCCGGATATTTCTGGCTCGAAAACATCCCGTGCAGGGCGTGACCAAACTCATGGAACATGGTTGTCATTTCAGAGAAGCTGATCAACGCTGGCTGACCCGGCGCGGGCTTGGTAAAATTACATACGTTGTAAATAACGGGTATGGTACCCAACAGGTATGATTGGCCAACCATATTGCTCATCCAGGCACCGCCCCTTTTATTATCGCGCTTGTAGTAATCACAGTAAAACAAAGCCAGTTGTTTGCCATCTTTATCAAAAACATCAAACACCCGTACGTCTTCCTGGTAAACGGGTAAATCTTTACGCTCCTTAAAGTTTATGCCATAAAGCAGGTTAGCCGCATAAAATATGCCCTTCTGCAATACGTTGTTAATTTCAAGGTAAGGTTTAATCTGGCTTTCGTCAAGGTCATAACGAGCTTTACGAACCTGCTCGGCATAAAAATTCCAGTCCCAGGCTTCAACCTTAAAGCCACCATTTTGCTGGTCGATCAAAGCCTGTATATCAGCCGCTTCCTGCTTTGCTTTTGCTGTGGCAGCGGGTACCAATTTATCCAAAAATGCTTCAACAGCTTCGGGAGTTTTAGCCATCTGGTTCTGTAGCTTCCAGGCGGCGTAACTTGCAAAACCTAAAAGCTTAGCTTTTTGAGCCCTGATTTGTGCTATACGCGAGATGGTTGCGCGTGTATCGTTAGCATCGCCCTTTTCAGTCCTGGTCCACGATGCCTCAAAAAGCTTGTGGCGGGTAGCGCGGTTCTTAAGCGATTGTAAATCGGGCTGTTGCGTAGTATTTTGCAAAGTAAGCAGCCATTTACCTTCCAGGTTGGCAGCTTTGGCATTTTGAGCGGCCGCAGCGATAGCTGCGTCAGACAAGCCATCCAATTCGGCCTTATCATTGATCACCAGGCCGCCCGCTTTGGTACCGGCCAGTAACTGACTACCAAATTTGGCTCGTAACGAAGCTTCCTCCTGGTTTAATTTTTTGAGCGTTTCTTTATCCGGTTCAGACAGCCGGGCTCCGGCCAGCACAAAATTTTGATAATAAAACTCAACCAGCCGTTTTGATTCGGCATCGAGTTTCAGTTGTTCTCTTTGTTGATAAATAGCCTCTACCCTTTTAAATAATTTTGTATTGAGGTAAATGGCATCGTTGTTGGCCGCCAGTTTAGGCGCTTCATCCTGCTCTACCTTTTGCAGCACCGGGTTGGTATTGGCTCCCGTGTACACATTGAGCACTGCGTTTACCCGGTTTAATAACCTGCCGCTTTTTTCCATGGCTACCAGTGTATTGGCCAAGGTGGGTGCAGCCTTATTATCAGCAATTTTTTGAATTTCGGCTAATTGCTCTTTCATACCAGCCTCCATAGCGGGCCTAAAATCTTCATTTTTAATCTTATCAAATGCAGGAGCCTGGAAAGGCAACGCGCTGGGCAGATAAAAGGGGTTTGCAGGGTCGAGGCCCGATGCCGGGGTTGTTTGGCCAAAGGCACTGCCTGCCGAAACAGTTAACATAGTTAGTACAGGTAAAAATAAATACTTCATTATATCGCTTTAATTATTAATGAGTAGCCAGTTAATTATAAAGCCGACAATTTATAAAAAAGGAACTGTTAATGGCTGCTGTTTGTAAACAAATGTTAAAATAGTTTGGTGGCAAAGGTACCTTTATGGTTGCAACGGTATCGCCTATCCTGTTTATTTAAGTGTTGATCTTCGCAAATACTCAATTTGGTTGGCATCCCTTACAAGAAACAGATCCGGCCAGCCGAAAAAACAGGAACCACGTTTGAAACTTGATAAATTTAGAGCGACAATACACACATTGACAATCAAAAACTTAAGCAATCGCAATGATCAGCTGCATCAAAAAACACCTCGTACAAGGCCATGCCACACGTCCTTCGACAGGCTTAGGACAGCTTCAGAGCACACAAAAGGGGATATGTTTGAAACCTAAAGACTGTTATGCGCAAAAAAAAAGCGGGCAAAGGCCCTGACTGCACGCCGGGCCGGGAGCTGGCCTGTGGGCGGAAGGATCGGGCAGTCTTGACTTTTTGGTTCTTTTTTGTCAAGAAAAAAGAACAAAGCCCTTCCCGCGGCGACTGAGCGGGCCGATGTTGTAAATTAAGAATACTGATTATTAACGCAAAAACAGACGAACTGATAATCAAAAACTTAAATAGACGTCTTTATAATATACAGGGAGAATCTTCAGAGCAACTCTGCCTATGTAGAGATTGCTTCGTACCTCGCAATGACGATTCGATATTGAATCAATAGCTTAAGTATACGTCATTATTAAGGTAGAACATCACACTGGCACTACGCTAAACAAATGGCATAAACACCAATCAACCAACCCTGGGTATTCAGTTTGAATTTTGTAACTTCGCGCTATGGCAACAGAAACACTCGAAGAATTTTACAAAAATAAATTTGATTGGCTACCCGATAACTTACAGCAAAACATTGGGCACTTCAACGTTTTCAGGGTAGAAGACTGCTCGGGCCCGAATTCCAAACCGGTGACCTACAGCCGCAGAAATTTTTATAAGATAAGCTTGAGCCGCGGAAAAGGCATCTGCCATTATGCCAACAAAAGTTTAGAGCTATCGGGCACATCGCTCATCTTTTTCAATCCGCAGGTACCTTACACATTTGAATCGCTGGGCGACGAGCGTACAGGCTTTTTTTGCTTGTTTACCGAAGCGTTTTTCACAGAAAAAATGCGGGGGAACTTAACCGAACTACCTATGTTTCAACTGGGCGCCACTCCGCTTTATTCGCTTGACGAAAGCCAGGACGCCTATGTTAGCAGTTTGTTCCTGAAAATTATCGACGAAATAAATTCGGATTATGCCTTTAAATATGATTTGATCCGCAATTACGTGAGCGAGATTATGCATTATGCATTGAAAACCCAGCCTACGGAAAATATTTATAAACACCCGGATGCCAAATCCAGAATCACCTCTGTTTTTACAGAATTACTGGAAAGGCAGTTCCCTATCGAATCGCCATCACAGCGCTTTCAGTTAAGGTCGGCAAGTGATTTTGCACAACATCTATCGGTACATGTAAACCACCTGAACAGGGCCATACGCCAGACTACCGGCAAAACCACTACCGACCATATTGCGGAACGACTGCTGAACGAAGCCAAATCGTTACTCAAGCATACCGACTGGAATATTGCCGAAATTGGTTACTGCCTGGGCTTTGAAGAACCTACCCATTTCAACAACTTTTTCAAAAAACAAACCCGTACTACGCCCTCAACTTTTAGAAATGTTTGAATTTTGTAAGCATCTGTTTGATTAGCGTAATACTTTGCGCCTGCCCGCTATCTACTTTTGTATATCAAATCAGTAGCACGAATGGATAACAACAAAAAAGTATGGTTTATTACCGGGGCTTCAAAAGGCTTCGGGCTTAGTCTGGTTAAACAATTATTATATGCAGGTGAGTTTGTGGCAGCCACCTCCAGAAATCAACAGGAATTAATTAATGCGGTTAACACAAACAGCAGCAACTTTTTGCCCTTACAGGTAGATTTGGTGAACGAAAGCAGTGTATCGCTCTCCCTGCAGCACACTTATGAAGTTTTTGGTAAGATAGATGTAGTGATTAACAATGCTGGTTATGGCATAGGCGGCGCAATTGAAGAATTGAGCGATGAAGAGACACGGCAAGCTTTTGATGTGAATGTTTTTGCAACGCTCAACGTTATCAGGTATGTAATGCCTTACCTGCGTAAACAACGCTCGGGCCACATCATGAACATCTCATCCATAGCGGGTATAGCGCCGGGCACAGGCTGGGCAATTTACAGTGCCGCCAAACACGCTGTAGTTGGTTTAACCGAGGTACTCGCCACGGATGTAAAATCATTGGGTATTAAGGTTACTTTAGTAGCTCCAGGCGCTTTCAGGACCAATTTTTTAACCCCAGAATCATTGGCGATGACTGCAAACCCCATAGAGGATTATGAGGATGTAAGGGCAACCCACAAAAAGTATAAAAAGATGGATGGCCAACAGCCCGGCGATCCCAAAAAAGCTGCGGAGGCCATTATAAAAATAGCAGGCGAAGAGAATCCGCCACTTTATTTATTGCTGGGCGGAGATGCCTACAACAGAGCCCTTATCAAAATTGACAATTTACACGATGAGATCCGCTTATGGGAGAATTTGACCTGCTCAACTGACTTCTGACCCCATTTGCATTCGCTGTATAAACCTTTGCTTTTCTCCCTGAAGCGGCGCTTAGCCAAGCAAGTGCTCTTCAGGGAGAAATTGCCAGCTACATGCTTCATTATGCTGTATGCCCTATCAAAAAGGCAATCACTTCAATAAAAATCTGTTTACATCCTCTTCGGTACCGGCAAACGGGCCGGCACTGGCGGTTTTTAAACCAGCCATGGCTGCTGCAAATTCGCCGCGTTGCTGTATACCTGCGCCCTTGTTACGCTGGTATAAATAACCGGCCATGTAAGTATCGCCACAACCGGTGGCATCTAAAATTACCGGTGGTGCATAAGCAGGGATATCATAAAACTGATTATCACGGTAAATCAACGAGCCCATGCTCCCGTTGGTAATTACAATTTCTTTAACGCCCCAATCGTTTAAAATCCTAACGCCCTGGTGCACATCTTGGCAGCCCGTTAGTGCGTTCAACTCGGCAACGTCGGCCTTCAGTATGTCAACAAACGGTAGCGCTTCTTTTTTACCGGGCCAGTCGGTAGGGTATACTTTTTTGTCCTCAACCTTACGCAAATACCCTTGCACATCCAAACTGATAGTGCCTTTGCCCGCCAGGTACCGGATCAGATCGACCGGAATATCATCGGCCAGCAAAGGGCCAAGATGAAAAACGTTAGCATCAACGTTTTTAAACTGTTCTATTGAAAAGGGATCAGCTTTCTGCAATACATTTTGTGTACGCTGGTCCTGATCTTCGGCATAAATATTTTCAAAATTTACAGTGTTGGCACTGGGGTAGGTTATTATAGGGATACCTTGATTTTCCAGACTGGCAACATAATCCATCTCGGCCGGAGCAAGGGATGTTACCAAAAGGTAGCTCATGTTAAGCTTGCTCATTGCGCACGAAAAATAGAGAGCAGTGCCGCCGGGCATATACATTACGGCCCTGGCGTTGACTACCTTATCTGACGTGATATGACCTATACAACAAATATCATACATCGCGGCAAGATAGATATTAAATTAAGATTAAAAAAAGGTTTACTTATCTAACCTTTGTACTTACCTCAATTGTTGAATTACCATGACCAATTGATAGGGTAATTTACCCAGATACCTTAAATTTACGCCCCATGGACCCGATAAAAGAAGAATTATTGCAGCTACTGGTTAAAGCGGCGAAAACCAATAAGCCATCCAAATTTAAGGATCTGAAGAAATACATCGGTACCAATTATGATCTTATCGGTTTGTCGGTTCCTGGGCAGCGCTTGTTATTTAAAAAAGGATTCAGCTTTAGCAGGCTACCTGTTGATAAACAATTGGAAATCTGGGATCAGTTGTGGACAACAAGCCGACAGTATGAAATTATGAATTTCGCGTTGATGTTTGTAAGCCAAAATGAGCGTTGTTTTGAGCCTGCTTTTTTATGGGACACATTAAAAAACTGGGTAAAGCAGGTTGACAATTGGGCGCATTCGGATAGTCTGTCGTCCGTGTATGCTCACCTGCTCGAAAAAGAACCCTCTGTAGTATACGCCCAATATATGCTTTGGAATAAATCCGCAAACCCATGGGAACGCCGGCAATCTGTTGTAGGTACTTTATATTATAGCAGGATCAGAAAAAGCCTTCCCTCTTTTGAAAAACTATTGGCCATGTTGAGTACCCTACTAACCGACGAAAACTATTTTGTACAAAAAGGCGTTGGCTGGGCTTTGCGCGAAATGGGCAATGTTTATCCGGCACAAACCCTGGCCTTGCTACAACAACAAATTGCAGCCATACACCCGGTAGCTTTTACGGCAGCTATTGAAAAATTGGATACGGCTAAAAAAGACGAACTTAAACAATTAAGAAAATTCTTAAAGAAACAGCAAAAAACACCCAAGCAGGGTTAATCTAAAAATGATTTAAGCTTTCCCCTGATGGAGCCACTGCCGTATACTTTGTAAACCAACCACCGAATCTCTAAAATCCACTACCCAGTAAAAGACCGACAGGAGCTAATCAACTTGAAAACCAATACAGTCGCCTGGAAATTATTTTTGCTTTTTCCACTCGGCTATCATCTTTTGGGCCTGAAGTTGCCAATTAACTTTTTTGGAACTCCAATTGGCAAAACAATTGTATTTTTTAAAATCAAGACCGGCTGCCCCTATTTTGTGGTGTTTGTATACGCCAATAATGTCGCGGCTTTCATCACTAAGCAGTTGCCTAAATTTATAAACATAATAGGATACTCCCTGATAGGATACAGTTCCTAAAAAACTTACTTTATCCGGGTAGGCTTCTTCGTCAGAATTTTCTCCCACATAGTTATACATGCACACGCGGCCAAACTCCGCTGGCGTGCGATATTTTAAAGGCACTTTATTTAATTGATTAACCTTGTTGTATGCGGCCATTACATCATATCGCGTGCCAATGCTATCTAACAACAAATTAAGAACAGATGGCGGAACTGCGAGATGGTTTGCTATCCTCGCGCTTACGGCATTCAGAAGCTGAGATCCAGCACGTCCTTTTTTGATAATCTTCGCAGTAAAACTATCCACATCAGGGTGCCCAGGCACTTTCTCCATCAGTTGCAAATAATAATATACCGAGGTATTGTAAGCGGTGGTTGCGGTATCAGTTAAGTAACTGTCTATATCCTGGCCGTTATAGCTTGTCAATTCCTGATAATTACTTTTAATCAGGTCGGCAAATGCATTATTTTTATCCCCAAGCAAATTCACAGCCAAGCTCAACACCCGCTGCCGGTATTGCGGATGCTTTAAAAGAGGCATAATCCGGTTAAAGTTAGCCGCCGCATATTCCAAAGAATCCTGTAAAGGTAAAAATGCTTCATAGTTTTCTTGCAGCTTGATAAATGGAGTTGTTGTTAAATTATCAAAGTACAGAGGGTAACCTTTTTGTTTGTCGATAACTGGTAAAACTCTTAAAACCGCCAGTTTTAACTCGTCAGGTGTGTTAGTAGCATGGTAGAGAACGTTTAACTGATTTAAGGTAGAATCGTTATGGCATTTGATGAGTTTGTTGATGAGTTTATGCCTAATACCCTGGTAAAGTGTATCATCAGGATAGCTTCTTTTTAGCGCGGCGTAAACAGAGGGAAGCTCAGTATCTGTAAAATCATAATAATTTAAAGCCCCTTTGGCGGACTTGGTGATTGTACTATCCGGCGACCGAAGATCGCCCAGTATCCTATCTGCTTTTGAAGCCTTGATATCAAATGGCGCTGCGTCTTTCAGCTTAACGTACGAGTTAAAAAACCTGTTACTTGCGGCGCTAAAGTATTCATCACTATTCATGTAACCTGTTAAAAGGATCATGGATTGTTGATCGATAAACAAACGGTGCCGTTTTTTATGGGCGCTATTTTTAGTTTGAGTAATAAACTCGCGCCCTTTGTGGCCATCAAATAATACAGTATCTACCTTTAACAACGTATCCGTATAGCTCAATAATTTATTAATTACATTTTTATAGAGGGTATCCACGTTTTCGGCCCGGTAATAAGGGGCGATTTTGAGGTACTCTACACCATACACTGCGCCCGATGCCGGGTTAGTTGCCAAAGTGGTGATTGAGTTTTGCAGGTAGGTTGTATTGCCGATAGAATCTTTTTTAGTTTTCGGCTTAGAGAGCAGATCGATACTAAAGCTCTCATCAGCAGGTTTGTAAATAAAAGACGGTGCATCCTGGTAATCTGTAAACTTAAAGGAGTTAAAAAAATCATCCTTCGGCATTACTTTGCCGCCTGCTACGGTGCTTTGCCTTAACAAAAAATACTGCCGGTTACCCCGGATATAAATATTAGCTTCTGCGTTAAAGTTGCTGAAAGTCAGTTTTACCGATCTACCTTCAAAACCATCCTTTTGTATTTTAACAGGTTTGCCAATAAAGCCACCTGCACCCTTAAAACTTTGAAATATACTTTCGAAAGCAGCCTGTTCACCAAACATATACATTCCGGTTGGAAGATCGTTGTAGCGGACCAGGTATTCCATTTTATTTTTTTCGTCGGCAGATGAGTAAATATGCAATAGATATGGGCCAAGGTCGCTGCCTGCAGCCAAGGGCACTTCCTTATTAAATAACTGCGGTACAACCGGTAGCGAAACAGAAAAAGCCCCCTCGGGATTTTTATAATTGATCCAGGGAGTAGCGGGCTTTTCTGTACGCTGGAATATTCGTAAAGATTTGAAAAATCGATTTGCATCAGGCTGATGAAGAGCATCAGCCCGGTTGCCAAGATATAAGCAGTACAACAGGTTATTTTTTGCAACAAACTCCATGCGCATGGTGGTTTCCTGGGTTTTAACTACCAGCTCAACACCGGGCAAATTGTTTACACTGATAATTTTCTCATCTATAAGTTTGCCTTGCATACTCGCTTTATAGCGCTTAACACCGTTTTCAACCGCCTGTAAATTACTCTCCTTTCCGTTTGACGGCATCGGGATCACATAGGCGCCGTAATATAATTCGTTAACCATATCCGGATAGATCACTATTTTAAAGCTATTTTCGTGAGCATCTCTTATCATTGGCGGGCCTGGTACTTCCATCGTGTAGCCGTCGTCTTTCGAGGTAAAGGTTGTCCACGGAAACCTGGACTGGTCGATCTTAAACTGATCGCTCACTCCGGTAAAGGATGCATTTACACAGGTAACTGTATATCCATTTTTCCGAAGCAAGGCTATCAAGCCGTCGCCCCCTGCCAAATGCGCCACCCCAACGGCTGTAAACATGGCTTTTGTGGCCATAATGCGCAGCATGCTGTTCAGCATCACCTTGTTCCGCGCAATTAACACAGAGTCGAACGCGTTATTCTCATCCAGGTATTTATAAATATCATCCAGGTAACCCTTGCTGTAAAGGTTAGTTAACTTATCCATTTCGGCATCCTCAGCCAAAGTATCCTTGCCATCCAGGTAATACTCAATCCTGCTTTTAAGCTTATCCGCATCATCAAAAAAATTAACCTGGTCTTTCGATTTTTCTAATCCATTAACATTTTTGCCCAGCGTATTGGCTATACCCAGTAAGTAGGCATCCACAAAAGTATTTTTATCATCAGGCTTTGGTTTTTTCCTATCAATCAGGTTTTCAATCACCAGGGAGTTAATCTCGCCCATGGGGTAGCCATTTTTTTGTTCAAATCGTTTGGCTAACTCTTTATACTGCTCATCGGTAAGCATCTCGCGTATTCTTTTACTATCATCCTTATCAATGGCGGTAAACATATCATAAAGCAAGGTATCCGGATGTACCTCCAGGGCAAAGGCTTCACAACGCTGCAAGGCCAGCATCACCGAATCACTAAACTGAAAAGCCCGCTTATCCTTAACGTGCATGGTGCCGAACAGGTACGAGGGTTGCTTTAAGGTTTTACCGCTAATGCGCCACAGCAAACTATAATTGGACTTGTTTTGCGAAAACGCAGGGATGGAGATTAACGCCAGAAAAAAAATAAACAGGCAGAATTTGATAACGTTACCAGGTTTGGCAGATTGTGATTGATAAAGCATAAGGTTGAACGGCGCTTGTTTAAGGCGACAGCTAAAAATAAGCTTCTTTTTTAATTAATACCTCATAAATAATACACTAATTGTAAGGTAAGTATAATTGATAACAGCAACTATACATTAAATATAATTTGGATGGAATGATGCTGATGGCGAGGGAAGTGGCACACCAGCCTGGGCGTAGGGTTAAATTATTGATGTGCACGTCCCTAACGACAGAGCGATCGTTCATTACCAGGCTTTTGAATATCCTGTAATTTATCAATCAAGTTTCTCTAAAACTGTTGCCAGGTTTTGATAATCAATTTTGGAGTTATGCCTTAAATCGCGAGGTGCTTTTTCCAGGAAAACTACTTGTTCAATCTGATCGTCGGCCATAAGGGTATTCTTTACATCTTTATCTTTGCGCCGGTTTTTGAGTTCGATAACCGCCGTGATCCGGTCTTTCAGCAGCACCATCGTGCCTACCTCCACACCATCCACCGATTGAAAATAATTTTCATAAATAAAAGGATAAACCATCTTCCCGTCTTTTTCAATCAAGGTATTGCATCTTCCGGTTAAAAACAAATCGCCAGCGGCATTCAGGTAGCCACTATCGCCTGTCCGGTGCCAGCACTCATCAGCAATAAAAATTTTATTCCTTTTTAGGGCCTTATCGTTATTAAAATATTGCTTCAGCACATGCTTGCCGCTTACTATAATCTCGCCAACCTGGCTAACCGGCAGCGTGATACCCGTTAATTCGCCTTCAGTATTCAGTTCAATTACTTTATCCAAAATTTGGATAATTTTCACTTGGGCACACTCAGCTACGCGGCCTACGTTTAGCCCGTTAAAAATTTGATCATTCAATGTTAACAAGCGACGAATGTTAATTAAACTAATCGGCTCCGCCTCCGTAGATCCATAGACAATTTGTATGGTTGTTTTAGGAAAGGCTTCATTATAAATTGCAGCTTCCGCCGGGAACACAGGTGCCCCACCCGTAAAAATCTTTTCCATCCCGGCAATTGAAATTTGGTTTTGGATGATGTATTCCGAAAGCTTCTTCACAAAAAAAGGCGACGCGATGATCAGATTAACCGAATAGGTTTCAATGTCTTTAATGATTTGCTCCGGCTTGAGCGAATTGGGTTTGCTGCTCTTAAAATCGGTAATAACCGACGTGGTACCCGTTGCCAAATTAATCAGCAATACAATAGGTAACACTACCATGGCTACATTTGCATCGGCAGGCTTTATCTCCTCGCGAAGCGCTATAAATTGGTGATACAAAAAACCATGGGTACGCAATGCCGCCTTAGGGGTACCCGTGCTACCGGTGGTAAACGTAATTAATGCTGTATCTTCCGTTGTGGTAACCGGGATTGGCATCTTCGGCCCTGCCTCCTTATAACCCACACCCAATTTAATCGGTATCTTTCTTAATTCGGCCGAAAGAAAAGCCAATATCCTCGCTTTGGCAATACCAATAAAGGCTTTGCATTGCGCCACCTTGCAACATTCTTCCATCCTTTGCTTACTCACCCACTCATCCAGAAAAACCGCGGTAGCGCCAATCTTAAACAGGGCCAGCACAATACGGTACAGGTTGACGCCCATTGGTACAAATACCAATACCCTATCGCCTTTGCCAATGCCTTTTTTTAAAAAATACTGGGCGGTTCTTTCAACCTCAGCCGCAAGGCCGCCAAAATGGATCCGCTTTCCTTGGGCAATAATTGCCGTTTTAAGCGGATGTTTTTTTGCCGCTTCAAAAAACAAATCTGTAATGTTAAAGGCTTCGTAATTATTGCTCATGCGGTGTGACCATTTAAAATCCGGCAATTTTCAGGATAGTTCCATCCCCATTAAAACATAATTTTTGTACGGGTTGCCTGCAAAGTTTTTCGACATGGTATTGGATGTACCCTCATTATACATAAAGGCGTGGATGATAGCCTGGTAACCATCATTGAAAGCCCTTTTACAAATGATATTCCCCAAAACATGCCCCATACCGCTCCATTTTTTATCCGGATGGCGGGCAACGGTTTTGGCAATTAGGGTTTTACGCTTCCGGTTGTAAAAATCCTGAATACAAAAAAAATAACCTATCAGGTTGCCCTGGGCATCTTCGGCCATTAACACCATGCGGGGATCTATCAAGCGTTTGGTTTGGGCGTACTTCCGGATAAAATCGGCTTTGGTAACAGGGGTATACAGCAAATTGGATTGAAAAGCAAGCGAGTTAAACGCGAAAACCTTTTCAAGTTCCTGTTCAAATCCGGCCATATCAAGGTCCCGGATTACAACCCCGGCTTGCCTGAACTCCGCTTCCCTTTGCATCATCGCGGGGTTATTAAACCCAAGGTCTGTTTCGATACTCGAGTAATAATTGGCTATGACCTTAAAGCCGGCGCTCAGAAAATGCCTGTTATAATACAGGTGGTGATACGGCTCTAAAAAAAAGGGCGGATAGTTATGCTCCACGCTGAAACGGTAATTATCCCAGGTGCTGCCATTCATAGGGCCGATGAGGTATTGAGCGCCCGATTGTTTTGCGTGTAGGGCGATCTGCTTAATCAACTCAGCCGACAGCGCCGGATTATCCACTGCTTCAAAATTACCTATGGAGGATGCCTTTAAACTTCTATAATACAAGTGCGGATTATGGTATAAAGCGGCCCTGCAATAAGTATGTCCGTTAACTTTAACAAGATATCCGGCTTCCAGGTATTCGTAATTAATACTTTCGGCAATTTGATGAGCCGGACTATCTGCAGGATATACTTCTTTGATAAAATTCTCAAAGTCGCTAAAATTGCTATCTCCCGGAATTGTTCTTACAATCTCAAACATCCAATAAAGTTAAAACAAATACCACACTCGCCGGGATGGTTAAGTTATCAAAACCCTTTGCGCTGAAAGCCTCTGCCAGGGTAGCTATCGCAGCAGATGAAAGGGTAACAATACATACCGGGGCGAAACCATATTGGCCTTGCGGCAGAAAGTAAAATAAAATAACACTAACGATACAGGCCGATAAAAAAAAAGCTAATGACCCCACCAATGTTTTTTTATCTTTCAGCACATAAAACTTGCCGTAGGGCCATCTTTTGCCAAATACAGCCGCTACCGGATCGCTAATGGCCATGGTTAATACCGGCAGGAAAAATACAGGTAGTTATTGTTGTGGCAGGTATAAACACAAAAACAGGCATAAACCGCAACAGGGTATAACAAACTGCCGTACGAAACACGATCGATAGCGTTGATCGATTTCAGCAAATTAAACTTCAGGCTTGTAAAAAGGATTAAACCAAAACTGGCACACAGCAACAAAACAAACCAATGGCTCTGCAACATTACCGGGAACAACATGGTTAACAAGCCCGTGCCAATATGTATCACCTTTCGGGTATCATCGGCCTTCATTTTGGTTTGATGATAAAGTAATTCGCCTATCGCGAAGAGCGCCAAAAACAAACCCGCCAATACCAAGCTGTTGATGATATTTTCCCTCATTTAATGGTATCGATAATCATTTGGTTATAAAAAAAACCTTTATCTTTTTTGGTTAGCTCAGTTGAAAGTTCGCGCTCATAATTTACTTTTTCAGCAAAAACCTGTGATATCCGTCGTGGCACCATTAAATTCCAGTACGCCAGCTTACCACCCCGCTCTGTGCCGGCTACCAGGGCTTCAGCCACGGCCGAAAAGGTCCTTTTATCCATATATTCAAATATATTAGATAAATTCATGGCTCCAAACTTTCCATAGTCACCAATGGCTTGTTGCGCGTAACCTTCCTTGATAACCAGGCGATCGATATTTGATTTAATAAGGGCAAAGTTTTCTTCGCGGAGATAGTAGGGCAACAGTGTCCCAAAAGTTCCGGTGAGCGTAAAATGGAGGATAAAGTTTTGCTGGGCTTCTGCCGATTTTAAATGAGCCGAGGCTTGGTTGTAAATGGTTGTGGAAACTGATACATCAACTTCTTTCATAAACTCCGGGTCGCGCCCGTAGCGTCCCATCACATATTTACTGAAAAATATTTTGAATAGAAGTTTCCACCGCCAGGAGTTCCATTTCTGATTAAAAAACGCTTCCTGTTCGACTTGAGTCTTAATGGCGAATAGCTGGGCCACCGTTTTTTTTGAGTGGATAAGCGGTAAAATGCGGCTGGTAAATAACTTAAAGTACGTTTCAAATTTGCCTGCATAAATTACCCCTGTCTCTATAATAGTTTTTTTTGCTTCCCAATAGGCCCGCGCTTCGGTGCTCAACCCGGCTTTAAAGCTATTAAACATTTTAAGCCTTTGAGATGATGGCTCAAAGCCTAAAAATTGTAATACTTCGGCATAATCCAAGGCTTGGATAGCGGCCTTTTTCAATTCGATCAAATGAAGTTGTATCCTGTTGATATCCACGGCTACCACTATTGCGGGATGGGTAGCCAACAGCGCGAAACTATTATCGCCCGCCGAGCCGATGGAAAGTATTTTAGTGCCTGCCGCTGGCGATAAACCCTGGAGCAGGATATCCGCATCTTCCCAGCAATTGGCATACCGGATGATGTTAAAATCAACTTTTTTCGTCAGTTCGTCCATCAATTATCGCCCGTTATCCTTGTGATTATGCCCGTACTTCCGTCCATTTCAATTTCATCGCCCGTTTTAAGTGTCCTTAAAAGGCCATTCACGCTCACAATGCAGGGCTTCCCCATCTCGCGCGATACAATGGCCGAGTGGCTTAGCACACTTCCCCGCTCTGTAATAATACCCGAAGCGCTGGGGAAGAGTGTAACCCAACCAGGGTCGGTACTCGAGGTAACCAAAATATCGCCTTTCAGCGACGATACCTGGGTTGGATCCGTTATCACTCTAACCCGCGCCCTTACCACTCCCGGGCAGCAACCTATCCCCTTGAGCATACCATCTGCCTTCTCAATCTTAGTTTTGTCAAAAAAATTATTGGCCTGGTATACCGTACCCACAGTGGAAAAACGTTCTGACGGTGCCTGTTGTGTTTGGTAATTTTCAAATTCTTTTTTCCGCAAGGCAATCAAGGCCCTGATGTTTTGTGTAACCGAGGTTCCCTCAATAAACGCGCAAATTTCTTCTTTGGTTAAATAAAATATATCGCGCGGATTATCCATAATTCCATCCGAAAAAAATCGCTGTCCTATGGCCGAGAACATTTCACGTACCATGCCAAAGGCCCTGGTACGTTCATAGCGCAGGTTTTCGCGAGCGCTTACCAGTTGCCGTGCCATTTTGAGGTTACGTTTTAGCTTCCATTGCTTATACCACTTGTTTTTAAGGGCTATGGCTATCTCTTGTTCTGCGTTTCTGCGGATCTCCTCTTCAATTTTACCCGATGTGCTCGCTATCGTTATTTCTGTTTCTACATAGGCTTTTAATACCCTGATAAATTTAGCCGGATCTTGCGTGTAGGATATGGTTTCCAACTTTAATTCACCTATGTAGCGTTCGCCAAAATCCTCAATATACCGGTCGATTTCGCTTTTTAACGTACAGTATTTTTCCCGTTGATCACGGCATAGCTTTTCCCAAATACCGGTTTCACCTTCCGACAGAAATAAGGCTTTTAATTCAGCATCATCATGAATCCGCGTGGCCAGCGCCACACAACGGTGTATGGGTTGGGTAGAAATGATGTCGCTGCTGCCACAAAGCAGATCGTTATGAATATTGGGATTTTTGCTGATAGCATATTTTTGGCAACGCTTTTGCAAACTCCCATAACCTATCATGGCAAAAAAATCGTTAATCAGCGGCGCCTTCCACTCGTTTAACAAGGTACTTTCAAAGGCGAGATAGAGATGCATCAGTTGGTAGGCACTTTTCTCCCCAAAGTTGATCTTTTTATAATCGGCAATGGTGGTATTTAAAAGCGCTAAAAACGCTCTTCTTTTTTGGGGCAGCGTCAAAAATCGCAGATACATCCGGGCGGCCATTTTGATGATCTGCCAAAAGGCTTTTCTTTTAGGGAGGCGGTAACTTTCGGGCACATCAAATCGCTCTTTAACGCCCATCATACTTTCCATAAAACGGGCATTAATGCTATAGCCCGGAACCATAGCCAGCATGTGGTACCAGCTTTTTAAGTTATAATAAACCCTTCCGTTAATCAGGCCCAGGGTATTGGCAAAAACGCGTTCGTTCTTCTTGATGGCCTTATCGCTTACCCCCATATAGCTGCAAAACAATTGATAGGCCCCACGATATGATTGGCTGATGAACGAAAAAGTGAGCGGCGTGGTGACACCGGGGTACGACTCGATAATATTGCTGTTATCCCAAACGGTATATCCCTCGGGCGAGTCGGCCTGGCCATGCTTACCAGTAACCGGCCTGGCTTGTAACAGATACAATTGTTCATCCCTTACAGCGAACTCAATGTCTTGCGGAGCCTGGTATTCAACACAGAGCAGATCCAGCACTTTCGCCAGCTCGAAGATATGTTTATCCGTTAACGCCGGTATATTTTGCTTTTCCTGGGCTACCTCAACTTGTTTTATACCGCTTCCCCGCATCAGATCCGGCACCACCTGGTGTGTTTTTTCGGCGAGTTGGCTCGTTATCCTGCCATTGGTAACGGAGTACAGGTCGGCATTTAATTCACCCGAAACCAAGCCCTCCCCCAAACCATAAACAGCATTAATTAATTTCTCGTGCTGATCGCCGTTAACAGGATTGATGCCAAACGCCACTCCCGCCACGTCGGCATTCAGCATTTCCTGGATAATCACAGCTATGCCATTGCCACCCGGCAGCTTATTATTTTCGCGGTAGGCTGTCGCCCTATCCGAAAAAAGCGAACACCAAACACTTTTAATCTTTTCGGCAAGCCCGTCTGCGCTTACATACAAATAACTCTCAAACTGCCCGGCGAACGAAAAATCCGAACCATCCTCATCCATCGCCGATGAGCGCACCGCGAAATAGGTAGCGCCGGGAAAGTGCGAAAGAATATCCTTGACGATACTTTGAGGTATCTCAACTTGTTGCAAAAGAGATAGCGTGCCCTGGCGATCAATATTTGAACCGGCCGGCGACAAAATCGTTGTTAAAACTTCGCAAGGCAGCACAACAAACTGAGGCACCCGTATCCCTAACTCCACAAGCCGGAAAAGATTAGCGGCTTTGCCACCGATTCTAAAGTTATTGATCGATTCTTTTTTGGCGATAAGTGGATACATCATTTAAAAAAGAGTTTTGAGATCATGGGTCCGCCGCCTAAGGTTAAATACATAGCCATCGTCCATAAAGCCGAGGCGAGTTCAATACCTTTGGCCATTTTGGGGGTTTTCCAGCTTAAAAAAATAAAAGCGGGTATCGAACATAAAATAAACACGCAGCCCAAAACAATAAAAGCGATCATGCCATACCCGGCAAACAGGCTCGCGGCAATACTTAATGATAAAGTAACTACCAGCACACACAGCCAAAGCAGCACCGCTTTGTTTGCACCGAGCAGCCCCGAATAGGTTAACACTCCTTCGGCCTCCATATCCGGAACACGGATTTTTCTGCCTATTTCCAAAACAATACCATTCATATAAGATACCGCGAAGAAAAAGAGTAATCCCCTGGCAGGATTAGCACCCGCCAGCTTCCAGTCCAGGCCGCTGGCATACATATCAACCAATGGTATAATGAACATGTGTGAAGTGACATACCAAAACTGATGCTTTTTTAGCCAGGAGGCGATAAAAAACTCCTTGCCCATTAACAGCAAATAGGCAATCACCAATAAATAAAGCCATAGCATTTGAGGATAACAATACAGAATAACGCTGATTTGCATCACAAAGATCACCACTGCAACCCAACCCAACTCGCGGAGTGACACCAGGCCACGCGGTACAGGCAAATCGCCGCGATACAGGGCATCATCTTCGGCATCTTTAAATTCGTCGAAGATACGTACCAGCAAAAAAAGACTTATCGTGATCAGGATGCCGCTGAGGAATATTTTTGTACCGACAAAGCCTGCCGCCCCCCTGCAGATGCGCGAATAAGCTATTGCCGAAAAGCTGAAGCAAGCCACCAGTAAGCCATGGCCCAGAAAGGGAAATCTTTCCTTTTGATACAGATAAAACCTGCGGAAAAACGAAGCGCTGTTTTCTTCGGGTTTACTGAATGGAGATTCCACCACAGCCCTTCTCATTTCTTTCTTCCGTATTTTTGATGAGCCGCCGAAAAATGCCCGGCAGAAAGGGCCGCCGCTATAGAAAGCTCGCCGGCGAGTACTACCGCTCCGCAGATCTCAGCAAATTTTTTGGATTTGTCCGTTCCGTAACAATCCATCAGCTCCAGGCATTCTTTTTGTGTAGGCAGACCGGTTCCTCCCCCCACAGTACCATAGCCGTCAACTTTAGAAAAAAAAGGGATAAAATTTTTTTAGAGCAAGAATCGGAACTGCAAAATTGCAGTCATTATTCGAGCGAATGAGTTCGGAACTATTTGAACCAACGGTGTTAGATGGCCTGGCCCGTAAAACAGAGGCTATACAACGCAAACGAAAAGTGGGAGGCAAGGAACTATTGGATATGGCGTTATTTGATGGAGATCAATCGTTTAACGGCATGAGTATGCAGTTAATGCGGAGGGATGGGCTTGATATTTCGAAGCAGGCATTGCATCAAAGACATCACAGCAATATGACAAAATTTGTACAAGCCGTTTTTGAGCAATTAATAGCAGTTGAGTTACCGCAAGAACAAACACAAGGGTTGGAGATCCGTATCAAAGATTCCACCCGTTTCGCGTTGCCGGAAGTTATTGCAGAGACATTCCCCGGAACAAAAGGAAGTGGGATGAAAGCGGGAGCATCTGTACAATTTGAATTTGAAATCAAAAGTGGTAAAAGCGATATCAAAGTAACTCCGGCCAACGCAAATGACCAGGGTGAGAGTCATCTGGACAAGGCATCAATTCAGCCGGGGGTATTATATATGAGAGATCTGGGTTACACTCACTTGAGTTATATGAACAATATTAACAAAGTCAAAGCTTTCTTTATTAATAAATTATGTCCGAAAACAACGATTTACCTATTAAAGGACGACCAATACCAAAAGTTAGAGTTGTCGAAACTACAAGGCATAACCGGCGTATTTGATCAACAGGTATATATCGGAGCTGATAAAATGCCGGTAAGGATAATAATAGAACCGGTAAGTGAAGAGCTCAAGGCAAGGCGGATAGCCAATACTGAAAAGTACAATAAGAAGAAAGGCAGTACCACCAGTAAGGGATTCAAAGAGCGGGCAGGGTTTAACTTTATTGTTACCAACCTGGTGAGCGAAAAATATAGCGCTGAATTGATCCAAAAGTTATATCACCTGCGATGGCAGATAGAATTGGTTTTTAAAGCATGGAAGTCGTTTTTAAAGATACACACGTTCCCCAAAGGAAGTTCGGATCGTATAACCAGTATATTATACAGTAAGTTGATCTGGGCAGTTTTGAGTTGGAAAATATGCATGGCTATCGGTAAGATAGGTCAAATTAGTGTTTTAAAGGTGCATCGACTAATCGCTTCTACGAAAGAAGAATTGCGAGCGCAGCTTTTAGGGATATGCTCAAAGTGGTTAGCTCTGTTGGAGAAATTAAACTTAAAGCACCTTTCAAAAGAGCACAGAAAACATAGGTTAAAAATAGAAGAAATTGTAATAAGTATTTGATTATTAGATATTTAAATACTATATTTAGATAGTTAAACAAAAATAAGAAAGGCGGGGCCATCTAAACCTCCCCGCCTTAAAAAACGAAAAATATGAGAGTAAAAATACATAGGTTTGCCCATGCGGGCAAACCGCGCCTAAAAATTAAATTACTGAAAATCAACAATATATAAGTACAGCTACTTAAATTGACGGCTATGCCCACAGTACCTACAATTAAGTTAGGCAGCGTTACGCTGGCATACAAGTCGCCGTTGGCGGTCAGTTCCATGCGTGTTATGCCTACGGCAGCTTCGGCAATGCAGGCCACATCCTGGCCGGTTGCCAGAAACAAAGCCGTAAGCCCGTTGGCATAATGCCCCTGCGCCCCGATAGATCCGCTCTGGATGGCACCCACGGTTGAAGATTGCCAATAATCGGCCATCGCCTGGGGCATTGTCCGTAATATATCGATCACTATTTGCTGTGGTAAAATGATCTCGGTAGTTACTTTTTTTCCACGAACATTGCTAAAAGATAATGCCGTAGCTTTTTTATCGCCCGAGTAATTACTTTCAATAAACCAAAATTGTGGTTTTACCGGTGCATGCTCAACAATATATTTACATATCGCGTCGGTACAAATGGTAACCATATTTTGCCCTGCCGCGTCGCCGGTGTGGTACTCAAAAGTGAGTATCAGGTGATTGCCCTCAATATTGGGCTTCATATCCATTAGCTTGCCAAACCGGCTGGTTTTTTCGGTTATTTGGCTAAACATCTCCAGTTGCCCGAACAGCCAAATTAAAAAAGTACCCAACTCGCCTAAATTGGCAAACTTAAACAAGGGCGACCGTTGCACACCTTCTACTAAACAAACAGAGGTGGCCCCACCAGCCAGGTAACAAGCTTTTGCTCCCCTGTGATAGGACGCGATAAGCGCGCCTTCGGTTGTAGACAGCGGCACATAAAAATCGCCGTTGGCGGCCGATCCAGTAACCCTTACCGGGCCTATGAGGCCGGTGGGCACCATAGCCATACCTATATAATTTTCGATATTACCTTCTAAATGCTGGAATTGGGTAAAGGATTCGTTGCCTGTGAGGTATTTAAATTGATATCCTGTTTTGCCTGATAAAAATTCAAGCCGCTTTTTGATACCCTCGCCGGTAACGGATAATTCGCCGGGAAGGCTATCGCCTTTTTCTGTAGGCAGAGGCTTGTTCTTGATATTGTCTATCAAGGTATCCACATTTTTTAAAGCATTTAAGGATTTTAATGCCCTGATGGATTTATCACTCGACGATGCCATTTATAATTTTGGTTATATTACAGCGTACAAGATATATAATTTATTTTAACCGAAAATAATAATTTAGCAGCTGTGGTATGCATTATCGTTTTATATGTTGATTTTTAGGTATCCTATCGGGGCATAAATTATTAAAAATCGGCATGAAAAAAATTGGGGTTTCGGTTCTTTTACTCATATCACAGATTATTTGCTATGCCCAGGAAAAATGGACCTTAAGAAAAGATGAGAACGGTATAGCGGTTTATAGCAGGATGCTGGGCAGCGAAAAATACAAGGAAATCAGGGTGGTATGCGAATTTGATGCCCCAGCCGAAAAGCTGGTTAAAGTATTGCAGAACGTAAAAGATCATAAAAACTGGGTGTATAAAACCATAAGATCGTACCAGATCAGCCGGAAGAATAAGGATACACTTTATTATTATTCGGAAATAGCGCTTCCCTGGCCGGCAAGTAACCGGGATGCAACCGTTCAATTGGCGGTTGCTACTGATAGCCTGGGCACCTTTACTATAACCGTAAAGAGTATGCCGAACTTGACACCCGCTAAACCGAATTTGGTGAGGGTGCCTTACTCCGTAGGTACCTATAAGGTAAATAGCTTGCCCGGCAACCGCATCAGGGTTGATTATACCTTAAGTGTTGATCCGGGTGGTTCCATCCCGGCATGGCTGGTTAACTATACAGCAACTGTGGCTCCGTATTATACCTTTGTCAAATTAAAAGCTCTGGTAGAAAAGTGAAAAATAAATTTCAGCAGGCAAATGCGCTATAGGTCTAATGCCCCCCTCAATCACCAAACTGCAACCACTTTATCACCCGGACGAGCATCCTGCGTCTGACTCCATCTACGATCATCATAAATCTAATGATAGTGTCATTAATACACTATCCAGTAATTTAACTAACTCAAAAACTTTCAATCTCCTTAAATTTGCAGCACAATAAATAGTTTGAAATTGATGCAAGCAGATACGATCAGCAGCATTCCAGTATCCAAAGTGCGGTTAACCATTGCTGGGTTTGTAGCTTTTACATTTATAGGTTATTTTAACATTGGCTTGCCTCTGGCGGTTTTGCCAATTTTCATCCACCACCAACTGGGTTATAGTACCATGGTAGCCGGCATTGTTATTAGCTTACAATACCTGACTACTTTTTTATCGCGTAGCTACGCAGGCAATATTGTAGATAAAAAAGGGCCCAAACCTGCTGTTTTATTAGGCATGCTCGGCTTTATGTTAAGCGGAATTTTGCTATTTATGGCTTATGGTTTAAAAAGCAACCCGGCTTTAAGCCTGGGGCTGCTAATCATCACCCGGCTGATGACGGGTTTTTCAGAAGGGCTCGTGGGCGCAAGTCCTATTAACTGGGCTTTGCTGGCCGTTGGCAACCAGTATACCAGCAAGGCTATCTCCTTTAACGGTGTAGCCAGTTATGGTGCTTTAGCTGTTGGGGCGCCTTTGGGTGTTATTTTACAGAATGCTTTCGGTATGGGCAGCATCGCTATACTCACCGTTCTTTTGGGCGCTCTGGGGCTTATTTATGCCAAAAGTAAAGTAGCGCTTGGTGGCCACAACAACGCGCCGCGACAATCGTATTTACAGGTACTTAAAAAAGTATCGCCATATGGCATCTGCCTTGCTTTGGGTGGCTTGGGTTTTGGTACCATCTCAACCTTTATCACGCTATATTATTCGTTTTTAAACTGGCAGGGCGCGGTATTGAGCCTATCAGTTTTCAGCATCCTGTTTGTGTTGGGCAGGGTTTTATTTTCGCGTTATATCGATATCTACGGCGGCATGAAAACGGCTATAGCCTGCCTTGGCCTGGAAGCAGCCGGCCTATTTGTACTTTGGCAAGCTCCCGTACCCGGTGTAGCACTACTCGGATCGGGCATTGCGGGCTTAGGTTTTTCATTGGTTTTTCCGGCACTGGGGGTTGAAGCTGTTAAGCGCTTGCCTGTTGCCAACCAGGGCTCTGCATTGGGTAACTACGGCTTATTTACTGATATGTCATTAGGTATTACCGGCCCCCTGGTGGGCGCCATAGCCACTCACCTTGGTATGCAATACATCTTCCCTTTCTGTATGGTTATGGCGATTAGCGGCGCTTTAATGGCTATGATGATTTATATACGGCGAAGGCCAGCTACTTTAACGGCAAAGTGAACCAAAATGAGCTCCCTTTTCCAATTTCGCTGTCCACACCGATTTTACCGTCGTGCTTTTTGATGATTTCTGAACTGATATATAGCCCAAGCCCTAAGCCAGAATACTGGCTGCCAGAACTGTTCACCCGGTAGTAGCGCTCAAATAAGTGCGGCAACATGTCGGCCGAAATACCTGGCCCCTTATCCGTTACCGAAACTTTCACACCACTTTTTATCTTCTCAATACTGATCACAATTTCTTTGGAATCCGGTGCATATTTGATGGCGTTATTTACAAAGTTGATCAATATCTGTTCAATACGATCTTCATCGGCAAACACTTCGAGCGTTCTGTCGCCTGCTGTCATCACTTTATAAAGGCCTTCTGCCCGCACATGCTGGCAACATTCATCTACCAGGGTTGCTATAACAAATTTGGTTTTATTTAAATGGAGCTGCCCCTGGTTTAACTTGCTCACATTAAGCAGGTCCATAATCAGGTTATTTACTTTATCCATACTTTTATTGGCCGCATCAATAAGTACAGGCAGCATTTTAGGCGAAGGGTTATCCTTCATCTTATCCAGTAACTGCAACGAGGCTTTCAAGGTGGTTATCGGAGTTTTAAGCTCATGGCTGGCAATACTCATAAAATCATCCTTTTGTTTTAACAGCGCTACGGTTGCCTCATCGTGTATCTTCTGTACGGTAATATCCAGCGATGTTCCCACAAAACGATAAGCCACTCCCTCAGCATTCAGGTAAGCCTTCCCTTTAAAGCTCAACCATTTTATCTTTTTATAATGGGTTTCCGCCGTGCGGAACTCCTGGTTATATTCACCATTTTTTTTACCCTTTAACGCTTGCGCCAAAGCTATTTGAACCCCTTCCCTATCATCCGGGTGAATCAATGTCATAAAGTTATCGTAGCTGATGGCATCCGCTACAACCAGGCCGAACATTTCACGGCAACGATTGTCCCATATCAGCTCTCCGGTTAAGGGGTTATAATCCCATGTCCCTAATCCTGCTGCTTCTACGGCCAGCTTCAGCCTCTCTTTACTTTCTTTAAACAGTACCTCAACCGCTGCAAGCCCATCTTCTACTTTCCGTTTGTCAGTAATATCATCAATAGATAAAAGGATCATTTGCTCACCGTTCACTTTTTCAAGCTGGCGCGCATTGAGGCGCATTACCTTGCGGCCAATATTCGGAAACAGGTGCGCCACTTCGTATTCAGCCACTACTTTCTTTTCAGGCAAAATGGCTTCCAATAGTTCACGCAGTGCTGGAATATCCCATTGCTGGTTACCCAGCTCGTAAAAATACTTTCCCTCGGTTTCTTTTTCGGTTACCTTAAATTTGGCATAAAAACCGCTGGTTGCCTTCAATACCTTTAAATTCTTATCCAGAATAATGAGCGGGTCGCCAATGGTATTGATTATTCCTTCTGTATAAGTGCGCGCGCTATCCAATTGCGCATTACGGTCAACCAATTCATTGTTTACAATATTGATTTCCTCGTTAGTACTCTGCAGCTCTTCTTTTGATGTTTCCAGTTCCTCATTGATGGTTTGCATCTCTTCGCTCCCCGAAAGCAGTTCCTGGTTGGCATCCTGTAGTTCTTCGTATACGGCTTCCTGTTCTTCGGTGATGGTAAGCATATCGGCACGGGCCTGCAGTAATTCTTTTTCCAGTTGCCCTATCCGGATATCCCTGCCATCATTAGCTATCTCCGGATAATCAATATCATCAACGGAGGGTACAGCAGGCTTGCTTGTTCTGCCGTTTTTAAACAGCACAAGAAAGTGCTGGGTTGCTGCTCCAGTTAAAGGAATTACTTCTATATCCACATATAACTGCCTGCTTTCCAATTGAAATAATATCTTTTCTTTACAAGCTTGTTCATTGGTCCGCTTAACCATGTGCAGCAAGTTGCGTAATTCAAAAGCTAAACCTTCCCGGGCCATTTTAAACAGGTTGAGGCTTGCCCTGCCGGCAGCAAGCGTGAGCCAGGTATCTGTTTTGCCGCGAAACTGGGTCACGTCGAAACTCTCGTTTACTAAAACTCCCGCCGGCGTATATTTTTTCAGGATGATTTCATCCGCTATTTTAAAGGCGTCTTTTTCGTTGGTTTTACTTTGTGCGCCTTTATCAATGTCCTTGAAATTTTGTTCACTACCCTGCGATGCAACTTGCATAAAACGCCCTCGCCCACCTTTTTTGCTGAAAATCTTTTCCTTGCTACCATAAGTGGTAAACAAATCGGTACTGTTGTTGATGCTTTCAGATTTGCCTAACATCAAAAAACCGTTCTCGCTTAAGGCATAATGAAAGGTGGTGAGCGCCTTTCTCTGCAATACGGGTTCCATATAGATCAAAACATTGCGGCAGCTTACCACATCCATTTTTGAAAATGGAGGATCTGTCAATAAGTTATGATGTGCAAATACACACATATCGCGAATGGTTTTGGCAACCTGGTAATTGCCCTGCTGTTTGGTAAAAAACTGCTGCAAACGCGATGCCGACAATCCCTCCAAATCCATCGGCCTGTAAATACCAGCTCTTGCCTTAGCTATAGCGGTTTCTGATATATCGGTGGCAAAAACCTGGATCTTGATGGCCGCTGCCTTATCTCCCATCAGCTCCTGCAGGCAAATAGCTATAGAATAAGCTTCTTCGCCGGTAGCACAACCGGCTATCCAGATACGAATTGCCTCATTTTCGGTTTTATGTGCTATCAGATCAGGAAAGATAGTTGTGCATAATAAATCAAAACTATCCTTATCCCGAAAAAAGTGGGTAACCGAAATAAGCATATCATTGTACAAAGCATCCTGCTCGGTTTTGTTTTCGCGCAGGTATTGCAGATAATCTGCCGGTTTGCCAATGCTGTTAAGTGCCATACGGCGAATAATGCGCCGCTTGAGGGTACTGGTTTTATAAAAGGTAAAGTCGACACCACGACGCACCTTTAACAACGTAAGTAACTGTTTGAAAATCTCCTCGTCGGTATCCGGCTTTGAGGATGAGCCATTTGAATGAAAGGGGTAGTTAATGGCTATTAAATGCCTGGCAATTTCTGCCGGGGGCAATACAAAGTCCACCGCCCCGGTACTGATGGCATTTTTAGGCATATCATCAAAAGCGGCTGTGGCTTTATCTTGAGCAAAGGTGATACCACCGTATGCTTTGATAGCCTGTAAACCTACCGTACCATCATTAAGCAAGCCCGAGAGAACGATACCTACCGCGTAGCTTTGGTGGATTACGGCCAGCGATGAAAAAAAAAGATCGATAATTTTTACTTTGTGGCGCTTATCATCCAGCGGTACAAGTTTGAGCACGCCATCAGTAGCAGTAACTATTTTATTGCTTGGGATGATGTATAAATTATCCGGCTCCAAATGGATATTATCTGTAATTTGATGAACTGGCATTTTTGCCGATTTCTGAAGGATTTCGGGCAAAAAACTTTCATGCGTAGGGCTTAAATGCTGCACAAATACATAAGCCATTCCTGATTTTTGGGGCACGGCCTGCAAAAATTGCCTTACCGCCTCCAATCCTCCGGCAGAAGCCCCGATCCCTACCACCGGGAATTGAATAGAAGATATTGTACCATCTGCTGGCGACGTAGTTTTTATCATTGCAACGGCTTAAAAATGAAAAACTAAGACGCAAGCCTCTTAATTATTATTAAAAAAACAGCGGTAATTCGACTTTAGGACGGAGTTATTTTAATGTTTTTAAAGGTAACTTATTTAATTAACATTATTACGCGGCAAATAAACCTCCGGCATCTTGGGAGAGTGTAAAAAATGCGGATTAAATTGGAACTAATTTACATACCTTGTTGTTTAGGCAAGGCATAAACGTATTCACTTTGTGCTTAGAAAAGCCTGATGGCTGATAAAAAACGGGTAAAGCAGCAAACAAAAAAGCATCCCCCGTGAGGATGCTTTTTTGTTTGCTAAGATATTTTTATTGTGTCCGCATAAACGCTATTGCCGGAAGCTCCAAAATATTTGGATACTGCCATTAACTTTGGCTAACCGGCGATAGGTTATGGCGAAACATTAGTCTAACACCAGTTCGCCAAGGGCTGCTTTGGTAAAGCCCTTTAACTCGCCTGTACGTCCTTCGTGAATTTTTTTCACCCAGTTTGGATCTGATAACAATGGCCGTCCAACACCAACCAGGTCAAAATCTCCGCGATCAAAACGGCGCATTAATTCGTCGAGCGAACTTGGTTCGGAGCTTGCTCCTGCAAAGGCGGCTAAAAACTCGCCGTTTAAACCTACCGAGCCAACGGTTATGGTTGCCTTACCGGTTATTTTTTTGGCCCATCCGGCAAAGTTAAGGTCAGAGCCATCAAACTCCGGCTCCCAGAAACGGCGCTGCGAGCAATGGAAAATATCTACCCCGGCATCGGACAGCGGGTTTAACCAAGCTTCCATTTCTTGTGGCGTTTTTGCCATTTGTAAAGTATAATCGGCAGGTTTCCATTGCGACAAGCGGATAATTACAGCAAAATCATCCCCTACCTGTTTACGGACTTCTTTGATCACCTCGGTGGCAAAGCGGCTACGTTCGGCCAGGGTTTTACCGCCATAAATATCGGTACGCTCGTTGGTGCCATCCCAAAAAAACTGGTCAACCAGGTAACCATGTGCGCCGTGAATTTCAACACAATCAAAACCTAAACGTTTGGCATCGGCAGCGGCACGGCCAAACGCGGCAATGGTATCAGCTATATCGCTTTCGGTCATGGTTTTGCCATTGTTAAAGCCGGGCTTGTTTAAACCGGACGGCCCCTCAAATGGTTCAGCGGGTAACCAGCCTGAGTGATGGTTGTTCATTACACCCATGTGCCAAATTTGTGGGCCCATGCTTCCGCCAGCGTCGTGCACGCTGCTGATTACGTTTTGCCAGCCTGCTAATGCTTTTTCGCCATAAAAATGAGGAATGTTAAAATCGTTAGAAGAAGAAACACGCTCGATAACCGTTCCTTCAGATAAGATTAAGCCCACCTCGCCTTCAGCGCGCTTACGGTAGTAAGCAGCAACATCTGCAGTAGGTATGCCTCCCGGAGAGAAGGAGCGCGTCATGGGCGCCATAACGATCCGGTTTTTTATATTCAATGATTTTAGCGCAAATGGCTTAAATAAACTATCAGTATTCATCGTTTTATATAAGTTAATTAAAGTTCTGTTTCAATCAATTTAATAAGCGCTGCAAACGCTTCCTCATTACGTTTATAGTAGGTCCACTGGCCTTTACGGGTGGAAGATACCAAGCCCGCCCGCTGCAAGCTTGTTAAATATTCGGACACGGTAGATTGTGTAAGCCCTGATTTATCGCAGATTCTGCCAACGCAAACACCATGTTCAAAGCCAGATGCCATCTGCTCCGGAAAATTCAACTCCGGATTTTTAAGCCAGCTTAAAATCTGGAGCCTGGTTTTATTGGAGAGCGCCTTGAAAATTTCTACCTGATCCATACAGCAAAGATATATCGACTTTTCCCGATATACCAATTAATAGAAAGGATATGACATTCGGTTGATAAGAAGCGGGATTTAATGTTAAGTGAAGAGTACTTAGTCCGGAGTTCTGAGTCTTGAGCCGGGAGTCTTGAGCCGGGAGTTCATTCGGAATTCACGGTTAAGTATTAATGACTTTGCCAAAATGATAACCGGCATTTTATCGTTACACGACACTGGCTTAAAAAGGATTTAAAAAGCGGTGATGAATAAAGCATTGGATGAACACCTCAATACTATCATGCTCTAAATTAAGATTATTGGGATGTTGATGATGAAAATAGCCTTGCACTGGTGTTTGTTTAAAACGTTAGGATTGTGGGTGAACACGATAGGCTTATTCTCCCTTGTACACTCCATATGGATATGATCCGGGGCATGAAATTTTCCTTTAGAAGACCCAATGAACGGCTTGGATATTATTATGATTAAACTCATTCACCCATTCTGGGGATAAGTTCATATCGATCAAATATTTTCATGCAATAGCAAGTGGCACCTCTATTTCTTCGGAGCGCCAGGCAGCATAAGCTAAAGTCTCGGTGATGTCTTGCTGTTGCAGATAGGGATACATTTTTAAAATATCGTCGGTACTCAATCCGGAAGCTAATAAACCAATTACTGTACCAACCGTCATTCTTAATCCCCTGATACAAGGTTTACCTCCCATAACAGCAGGGTCAAGTGTAATACGTTGTAAATTCTTCATGATATATCCCTCGTTTACCTTTATCAAAAATACAAGTTATAATTAAATTTCATGTTTCTCCAAAGCTTATTTCTGCACCGCCTTATAAGTATTAACATCAAACTTTTAAACCGCCAAATATGCTGAACATCATTACCAATAACACGATTAACGTAATGCCGATGTAAAGCCGGTCTTTTTCTAAAATAAAACCGATTAAGGAGAAAAATATCCGCAGTATGGGTGTAGCAATCAGCACCATAACGCCGAGCTCGATAATGCCTTTAGCCTTCAGATCCATCAGGCCGGCCCATATTTGGCGCCCTGTTGTGAAGCCTGCTTTTTCGCCGATGAACAGCTGGTAATGTGGTAGTGGCAAACTGCCCGACTGTACCAGGTACAGTATACCTCCGGCCAGTACAATAAAGCTGGAGAGCAGTACGCCCCAGCGCAGTTGGAGGCCGATAAATTGCTCAATATCATGATCGGCCAGGTGTTTTTTTGAATTGTTGGTTTTCATCGTATTAATACTGATTAAAATTTATGATTGTAGCCATTGTAAATCATCTCGACAGCAACAAAGGCGATAGCCGTGCAGAAGATATATTTTAGTATGCGGGCATCTATCCGTGGTAAAAGTTTTGAGCCGGTAAATGCACCGCCTAATACACCCAGCACTACCGGAAATGCAATACCCGCATCCATATATCCCCTTTGCAGGTAAACAACTGCGCTGGCCGCGGCGGTTACACCTATCATAAAATTACTGGTGGTTGTGCTCACTTTAAACGGGATGTGCATGGTTGAATCCATGGCCAGCACTTTAAGCGCGCCGGACCCGATGCCCAACAGTCCGGAAAATACGCCCGCCAGTGTCATGATCGAAAAACCGGCACCAACATTTTTTAAATGATAACTTACTTCGCCATCTTTAGTGGGGTAGGTACTATTGAGCTTAAGCTTGTTTGCAGCGGGGCTGCCCACCAGCAAAGCTTCCTGGTTCTTTTTACGGAGTGTCATAGCTGCCGAAAAAAGCAGG
Source organism: Mucilaginibacter paludis DSM 18603 (assembly GCF_000166195.2). NCBI lineage: Bacteria > Pseudomonadati > Bacteroidota > Sphingobacteriia > Sphingobacteriales > Sphingobacteriaceae > Mucilaginibacter > Mucilaginibacter paludis. Next base: position 7,245,407 of record NZ_CM001403.1, on the reverse strand, counting down.
ATACTGCCGAATAAGATGGCAATGGTATTGGTAGGTGTATACACCGCTATCAGCGCGCCTACAACCGCGCCTACCGTAGTTGCAATTTCAAGAAACATGCCCAGCCTGATGTTGGTGATACCCTCCTTTACATAAGCGCTGGCAGCGCCTGATGAGTTGGCGATAGAAGCGAGCAGGGCAGCGCCGATGGCATACCGGATATCAACGTGAAAAACCAATGTTAGCAAAGGGATAATAACTACGCCGCCGCCTAAGCCGGTGAGCGAGCCTACTAAGCCGGCCAGGTAGGCGCCTGCAAGTAATAGTAGAGTGAATGTAATGATAGTCATGATGTTAATAATTATTGTTCAAAATAGTGGTGATAATTTCGACGGCCTGTTTTGTCTTACGGGCGAGTATCGCTTTCAAAAGGTCTTCGTGCAGGTGATGGCTCATCGCAAAATGGGAGATTCCCTGCTGCTCGCGTTGCGAAAAAAACGAGCGGATAGTTTGCGTAAAATTTTGATATAAGCCCGCAAGCACACTATTGCCAGATGCTACGGCTATAGCCATATGGAAAGCAATATCGGCGTTAGCGCAGGCTGCCCTGTCTTCTGCCAATATAGCCTGCTTACGCACGGCCAATTGTTTTTCCATTTCGGTTGCGTCGCCGGGTGTGTGAAGCTCTGCGGCCAGTTTTACAATTTCCTGTTCCAGTAGCCTGCGCACGGCGTTAATTTCGTCAAAGCTTGCATTTTTTAAACGCTGCTCCATGGGGAGTTGATCGGCTTGCTCATTAATGTAAGTACCGTCGCCCTGCTTTACCTGCAGAACACCAGCCATAGCCAGACTTTTGATAGCCTCCCTTACGGATGATCGCCCAACTGTGTAAATTTTCATCAGCTCGGGCTCGGCGGGTATCTTATCCCCTGCCTTGTACTTATTTTCTTTGATATCCTGCCTTATCCTGGCAGCTACTATATCCGAAAGTTTTTCCTTTTTCATGAGCTTTAATTACGCTACAAACATACGATGTTGTTTTTAAACATCAGATGTTTAATTTAGAAATAAAAGGTCTTTACATTGACATGACATTGGTATATGGATAAGCGCTCAGGCTGTGCTTGACAATCGCTTGCATAGGACACACCCCTCCGCCCCTCTCGAGAGCATAGCCGTCAATTTAAGCGACTGTACTCATACATAATTGATTTTCAGTTATTTAATTTTTAGGCGCGGTTTGCCCGCATGGGCAAACCTATGTATTTTTACTCTCATATTTTTCGTTTTTTAAGGCGGGGAGGTTTAGATGGCCCCGCCTTTCTTATTTTTGTTTAACTATCTAAATATAGTATTTAAATATCTAATAATCAAATACTTATTACAATTTCTTCTATTTTTAACCTATGTTTTCTGTGCTCTTTTGAAAGGTGCTTTAAGTTTAATTTCTCCAACAGAGCTAACCACTTTGAGCATATCCCTAAAAGCTGCGCTCGCAATTCTTCTTTCGTAGAAGCGATTAGTCGATGCACCTTTAAAACACTAATTTGACCTATCTTACCGATAGCCATGCATATTTTCCAACTCAAAACTGCCCAGATCAACTTACTGTATAATATACTGGTTATACGATCCGAACTTCCTTTGGGGAACGTGTGTATCTTTAAAAACGACTTCCATGCTTTAAAAACCAATTCTATCTGCCATCGCAGGTGATATAACTTTTGGATCAATTCAGCGCTATATTTTTCGCTCACCAGGTTGGTAACAATAAAGTTAAACCCTGCCCGCTCTTTGAATCCCTTACTGGTGGTACTGCCTTTCTTTTTATTGTACTTTTCAGTATTGGCTATCCGCCTTGCCTTGAGCTCTTCACTTACCGGTTCTATTATTATCCTTACCGGCATCTTATCAGCTCCGATATATACCTGTTGATCAAATACGCCGGTTATGCCTTGTAGTTTCGACAACTCTAACTTTTGGTATTGGTCGTCCTTTAATAGATAAATCGTTGTTTTCGGACATAATTTATTAATAAAGAAAGCTTTGACTTTGTTAATATTGTTCATATAACTCAAGTGAGTGTAACCCAGATCTCTCATATATAATACCCCCGGCTGAATTGATGCCTTGTCCAGATGACTCTCACCCTGGTCATTTGCGTTGGCCGGAGTTACTTTGATATCGCTTTTACCACTTTTGATTTCAAATTCAAATTGTACAGATGCTCCCGCTTTCATCCCACTTCCTTTTGTTCCGGGGAATGTCTCTGCAATAACTTCCGGCAACGCGAAACGGGTAGAATCTTTGATACGGATCTCCAAGCCCTGTGTTTGCTCTTGCGGTAACTCAACTGCTATTAATTGCTCAAAAACGGCTTGTACAAACTTTGTCATATTGCTGTGATGTCTTTGATGCAATGCCTGCTTCGAAATATCAAGCCCATCCCTCCGCATTAACTGCATACTCATGCCGTTAAACGATTGATCTCCATCAAATAACGCCATATCCAATAGTTCCTTGCCTCCCACTTTTCGTTTGCGTTGTATAGCCTCTGTTTTACGGGCCAGGCCATCTAACACCGTTGGTTCAAATAGTTCCGAACTCATTCGCTCGAATAATGACTGCAATTTTGCAGTTCCGATTCTTGCTCTAAAAAAATTTTATCCCTTTTTTTTCTAAAGTTGACGGCTATGCTCTCGAGAGGGGAATCGCACAGGCCACCGCTTGCCTTTCATATTTAATTGATAATGATCGATTTTATCTTTCTATTATCTTGAGGGGAGTGGGTTTGGCTTGCAGCTGTAGGGGTGTATTTCCGCGCGCGACGAACTCTGCAACTCTCGCGTGAACAGCTTGACTAAACGGTAGTGATACCTATTTGTTTGTTAAGTATTGGGTCGGAAGTTTTGAAGATTGTTTCTACCGGCACCTCTAATTCATCTAAACCATGGTGATCAAGCAGGTTTTTTTGTTGGTTTACAAAATCTGTAATATCCTCAATGCTTTTAATTTTACTACTAAAAAACCGAAGCATTTCTCCTTTTAAGCCAAGCTGTATTGCCCGGCGTTCAACTTTATTGCCATAGGGGTCATGATCCGGGTCCCACTGTAGACGGACCTCTTTTAAGCTCAATTCATTTTTCCAATGATCGTGATCGCGATAGTATTGCGGGTTAAAGGATGAGAAAACCGCCTGACGAAGAATCTCCTCGAAATCCTTTTGAGCAATCCAGATCGCTAAAACACGTTCCTGGTTTTCCTTTTCGGCCCAACCACATCGATACATCATCCACAAAAAATTGGGCTTAATCCACGACATCCGCGTGAAGCTAAAATCGGGGCCACCCAAAAATTGATTGTCGACAGCGAATTTTGCAATACCAGGTTTATAGGCCTGGTAAACAACCATATCATTTCCGGTTTGATGGGCCAGGATGTGTTGCCCATTTTGAGGTAGCAGGGTTAAACTTTGTTTATATAAATGGAGGGACATATTCATATAAACCAAGGCAGTATTTCAACAGAAAAATAGGTATCCAAATCGTCCAGGTCTCCGCCCGCCGCGCACGCGGTGATATATGCCAACGCTTTATCTGATTCAACACCCGCCTCGCTTTTTAAAAATGCAATAGTTTTTTCCAAACCGGCAAAGGCAATTAACTGGATATCTAAACCACAATAAGTATCAAAGTCTACATTCTTAGCTTCCCAAATCTTCAGGCTATCTTCAATTTGTTGATGTATACCTAAAATATAACAAGCAAACATTAAATTCTCAACGGGCACCATTTCTTGGGGCGATTTCCTCAGAATTATAAACTCATTTAGCAAGGTCAACGCTAATTTCCGGTTGGGATTCTGCCTTAAATAATAAATCAAATTCTTTCGTAAGGCACCATCTTTCCGAATTGCAGTTATAGTTTCGGTATTTATCACACCTTCCAGACTAAAGTAGTCCAGCATTATTTCTATTGTCATTAATACAATATAAACAATTATTGACAATTACAAGCAGAAACATTAAACCGTGCTCTTTTCAGATTCATCTTCTGTGAACACCCTTACCTCTGGACTAACGCCCCTCACCTTGCCCATAGTGACTTTCATCAAATAGCAGATGCGCCCTGCTGGGGTACAAAAAAAGTCAGTCCTTTCCGACTGACTTGAATGAATGAATATTCTTAAGCCGGAACTTTATCTTTCTTTTCACGCTCCCAGAAACGATGTTGGGCTATAGCATGTATAAAATCTTTTGACAGATCGCCTTTGCCAATAATTACACCGGCTGTGGCATCACCTTTGCCTTTTTTAAGCTTAGGGCCTACATAAGTTTCGTTAATCAGATCGACACCATCTCCATCGGCTGCGATAGCTTTGCAGTGACGGTAGCTTTCGTTAATAAAGTGAATGGCATCAGCGTTATCTAACAAGCCTTTGGCGCCAGCTGGCACGTAAACAGCATCAAATACAACGGATGCGGCAGTTAAAAAGCTCATATCAACAGGTAATACACTGCCCTTGGCATCTTTGATGGCACCACCATGCGGAGCAATCAGCTTACATTGAGCACCATGGGCAAGCAGGGCTTCCTTCATGGTTTTCAAAGAGGCTCCATCTACACCATCGGCTGCTAAAATAGCTATCTGACGGGTTTTGATGGTATCCTTAGGCGAGTTAGCCATGCTTAGCGCCGGCGATTTGTCGATTTGCTTTTTAGGCTGATCCTGGTAATCTGCCGGGTTAGCATCTGCACCATAATTATGGTTTAGTGGTTCTTTAACCTCTGGCACTGCCATACCTAAGCCCTCGGCTACTTTTGCCGCTAATACCGTACTTACCTTAGCCAACATGCCGACAATTCTTTCGCGGATGGCAACGGTTTCTAATTTACCCAGTTCAAAACGCAAAGCATCGATGATATGATTTTGCTCCGGCTCAGACTGGCTATTAAAAAACAGTGTTGCCTGGCTAAAAAAGTCCATAAAGCTCTTGCTGCGTGCGCGCACTTTACGGGCATCAATTCTTTCTTCGTAAGATGTAAAACCGCCTTCGGCTATGCGGGCCTGTTGCGGAAAACCTGCACCTACTGTGTTAGGATGATAACTTGATTTGCCAACATTGATCTGCTGGCGCATATGGCCGTCGCGCTGGTTATTGTGTATTGGGTTGATAGAGCGGTTGATCGGAATTTCATGAAAATTAGGGCTACCTAAGCGGGATAGCTGGGTATCGGTATAGGAGAATAAACGGCCCTGCAATAAAGGATCGTTAGTAAAATCAATTCCGGGCACCAAATGGCCGGGATGGAATGCTACCTGCTCAGTTTCGGCAAAAAAGTTATCTACGTTGCGGTTAAGTGTCATTTTGCCTATACGCATCACCGGCACCAATTCTTCTGGTATCAGTTTAGTTGGGTCGAGCAAATCAAAGGGGTATTTGTGTTCATCTTCTTCGGGTATAATCTGTACGCCAAACTCCCATTCGGGGAAAGCGCCGCTTTCGATGGCTTCCCAAAGATCCTGGCGGTGAAAATCCGAATTTTTTCCGGAGATTTTCTGCGCTTCGTCCCAGGCAACAGCGTGCATGCCTAACAGCGGCTTCCAGTGAAACTTAACAAAGCAGGATTTGCCTTCGGCATTGATAAAACGGAAAGTATGGATCCCGAAACCTTCCATCATGCGTAAACTGCGGGGTAGCGCCCTGTCGGACATGGCCCACATAATCATGTGCATGGATTCGGGCGTAAGGGATATAAAATCCCAGAAAGTATCGTGAGCACTGGCAGCCTGCGGAATTTCGTTATGGGGTTCGGGCTTTACCGCGTGGATAAGATCCGGAAATTTAATGGCATCCTGGATAAAAAACACCGGTATGTTATTGCCCACAAAATCAAAGTTGCCTTCTTCGGTATAAAACTTAACGGCAAAACCGCGGACATCCCGGGCTAAATCGGTAGAGCCCCTAAAACCGGCTACCGTTGAAAAACGAACAAACACGGGTGTTTGCACCGACGGATCTTGCAGAAAACCCGCCTTGGTGTATTTAGCCATCGACTCATACACCTGGAAAACACCATGAGCACCTGAGCCCCGCGCGTGAACGATTCTTTCAGGAATACGTTCATGATCAAAATGGGTAATCTTTTCCCTCAGGATAAAATCTTCAAGTAACGTGGCTCCACGCTCACCGGCTTTAAGTGAGTTTGTATCATCATTGATTCGCAGGCCTTGGTCTGTCGTCAAGAACTCGTTCGCGCTATGCTCTCTGTCTGGAGCAAGATCGTCGAGTTTCTTATTCAAATTTTGGGGGTTATTATTTTTTTTTGCCATTATAGGTAGAATTGAGTAATGTATTCAAAACTCAATTAAAGCAATATTGTTTCGTTTTATGACAAATATTAAACTAACAATTGTAGCGCTTCATCGTTGCCCTGCAATCTTGCCATATCCATTACAGACTGGCCTCCCCTATTCAAAATATTTTTATCGGCACCTTTTGCCAATAAAAGCTTAACCATTTCGTTACGGCCAAACATGGCGGCAAACATCAGCGCTGTACCACCGTTGCCATGCTGCAAATCCAGGTCGGCACCAAAGGATATCAACAGCTCCGCAATATCCGGATAGCCTTTAAACGCTACGCCCATCAATGCGGTATTGCCGCCGCTATCCGCTCCGTTTACATCGGCGCCAGCCTTTAAGAGCAACTCGGCAGCGGCATACTGGTTGTTATAACAGGCAATAATTAAAGCGGTATAGCCTTTTTCGTCGCGGGTTTCCAGATCGGCCCCCTGGCGTATCAGCTCTGCTAAAACGGCTAATTCACCTTTACGGGCGGCAGGTATCAATAAATTATTGATGGGTATCATAGTGGTTTTTTTTATTCATAAAACGCCAAAACCAATAATTGTTTGCAATTAAGTTTAAGTTTTTGGGGATGCCGCTGGGCGCGCTTTTTTAATCACTTGCAGCGCCATGTGGCGTAAACGCTCATCACCTTTAACCATACTTTCAATAAGTAATTTCTTTTTTCGCAGGTATTCGGCAACCACCTGCCTTTCTTCATACTGTATCACTACCTGCATATTGTCAATCAGGTCGCAATACTTAATAGTTTGGGCAGCTGCGCTGATGGTTTGCAGGCGTATGGCTTCTTTTTCTTTACGGGCCTTTTTGCCCAGATGCGGATAGGCCGACGGTACGTATACATCTGTAAGCTCTGTTACGCTGTCGGCAATATAGCGTGCCTCGGCAATGCCATATCCAAAACCTGTTAGCGTTTCTACCAACTGGTTAGCAGTGGTATCTGTGTCTTCCAGCAGATCGTGACACAGGCCAATTTCATAGCCCATAAAAACTACCGGTTTTGCCATTTCGGCAACAGTTGCCAAATGGCTAAACACGGGTTGGCCGGTATACCTTTTTATCTGCCCGGTATGGTTCAACTCAACCCAATGCGCCAGTTGCTCCGTTCTGCTCATTTAATTTTATCCAGTTTAAGATAGCCTAAATAAATCTGATCTTCTTGCACATCATCAGCCGGGCTAATTAAAATATGGTACTTCTCTTTGAGCTCAGCAGCAAGAATATCTTCTATGCGGTAAATATCGTCGACATCGATACCATACTTTTCATCAATATGCGAACCGGCTCCTTTGATGGTATTAGTTTTAAAAAATGTTGTTTTCCTGGCGTGCTGGATAGCTTTTGTACGATCATCCTTAACGCTTAAAACAGTATAGTGCTGTTCTTCCAGTTTATTGGACTGATAGCCGCCCAGGTTAATAAAAAACAACTTTTTTGGCGTTGGCGGTAAATTATCCTGCTTTAAAACTATGCTAATGCTGTAGCCATCAACCTGATTTATTTCGCGCCATCCGTCAACATGGATGCTGTTACCGGCCTCTGGCCAAAATGAGCGCATGGCGGGTACCAGCTCCTTCAAAGTACGGGCAATGCCAAAAAAGTAATCATGCTGTTCCACATTTCTATGCGGCGCTTTTGAGCCCAGCAAAACCATAAATAATTTAAGCTCAGTTAACGGTTGAATATACATCTTCGGCTAATACGTTTTTAATGATAATGGATGAGGCTTCTTCACTGAAATCAAGACCGGAATAATCAGGATTATAGCCCCCTATATAAGGTACAGCCATCACATAAATCCTTTCGTTGTAAGCGCCATAGGCATCCACCGTTTGGAAACGATCATTGATGGCAATGCCCGAAACCTTCAGATAGTAATCGCCGTTAGCATCCTGTAAAACATCCTTCCCTTCTGCCAGGGCTTTAGTCGCTTCTTCTGCCGAGCGGAATTTGAGCCGGGCGGGTGTAACGGTTCTGTTGTTTATCAAGCTTTTAAACGGAAGATCGTTAAAGTCAAGTCGCGGCTGACCCACACAATCAATATAGGTATTAAAGTGAACAGACTGCTGGCCGGCTTCGTTGGTGTAATGGTAAGTGGCACCGCCCTTAGGCTCTGCCTCTACCCAACTATCATCCCCAACAGAAATAAGGCTTAATACGCCAGCAGAATGAAGGGCCAGCAACTCTTCGCTCGAGCTTTGCGGAATGTAGGCTATTACAATTGATATTAAAGGCGTAAGCGACTTCTGCAACCTCTGCATATCCTCGGCCGAGAGGTGCTTTGCCGGGTAGTTTAATGCGAAACTTAACACGCCCAACATTTCTTTCCAATAGATGGATTGTTTGCGCTTAATTGATTTTTCGGCTTCTGCATACTCGGCTTTTAATAATTGGAACGGATCCAGATGCTCACGCAGCTCAAGCATGGCAGATACAAAATCTTCCAGGCCAAGGTCTTTGATCTTGTCGTAAAACTCCGGCTCTTTTTCGCGAATGGGCAGTTTAAAATCTTTTTCGAAGATATAATCCAGCGATAAAAATCCATTGTTGGCTGCAATGTGTTTGGCAATTTCGTCCTTGCTTAACAATGACGTATTAACCAGGTGCGAATTATCAAGGTGAAACCTTACGGCAGGCAACATGCCGTTACGGGTATGCAATACAATTTTAAAATTAGCGCTATCAGGGTGCAGGTGGTATATCACCTGGCCGTTTTGGTGCTTCCCGAAACTTCCGTTATGGCGGGCCAGGGTACGTATGGCATCAACTGCCGTTAACGAAGAGCCCTTAATTGCCACAGCATGATCAAGTTTAAGGGCCAGTTTTACCGGCGGGTAGGGCGAATCAAAATAGTGAGGTACAATACCCTCGTTTTTAACAGGCCAGTTATGCCCGGTGCAAACAATTACGCGGTCAAACTCAAAACGTTCCTCGCCGTTTACCTCCACAAAAACTCGTTCGTTAGCGGCATCGTCTATAATATCGGTAACAGGGCTGTTATAGTGTACCCGGTATTCCAGCCCGGCTTCCCTGGCCTGCTTTTGCAACAGATCAAACTGGGCGGTAAGGTATTGGCCAAATAACAGGCGCGGTAATACTTTATAGTCGTTAAAATGCTTTGGATCGATATGGAATTTATCCAGCGTGTCTTTAGGTACCGTCGTGATCCAGTCTGCCAGCGAGGTAACCAACAAAGGAATCTCATTGCCAGAAACATTAGTAATATGCTCATCATTAGCTCCTTCGGCACTATAGGGCATCCCGGCGCCTAATCGCTTTTTGCGTTCAAAAACATCTACACTAATATCGCTTCTGTTAGCATCCACCCACCTTTTGAACATAAAAAGGCCACTTGGCCCACCGCCTAAAATGGCTATTCGTTTTGTATTTTTCAATTATTGAGCCCCCCCTTATTGATAGATTCTACGCATCAACAATTTGCAAGGGCAAGTGTTTGCCGGTGAGATGATTTAGTGGTTGACGAAGGAATAAAACGATATTGCATTTTTACTTCGCCCCCTTCAACCTGCTAAAAAACTACCTGGTATACCGGTTTCAATTTGATTGCCTTCAATTCGGCATGAATATCTTTGGCAAACGCTACATCGGTACCCGGTTCAAAATGAATCTGGTAAGCTTGGAGTAAAGGCGTAATTTGCAAAACAAATGGCTTTTTGCCCAGTAAGTCCTGGCGCCTCCTTAAGCTATAGGGCATGGTGGTTCCGGCGTAATAATCGTCGGCTATGATGGTTCCACCGGCATATAGTTGGGCTGTATTGCCTTTATAATCAAACTCAAGCAAAACATCCTGAACATGGGGAGGGATTACGGGTGGCATAGCAATACTGTAAGCTTTATAAGGCAAGCCGGGGTTATAATTGATTTGATAAGTAGGCCCCAACGGCGTTTTACCATCCAGAGAATCACAATACTTTTTAAAATCCCGATTGTTTGATAGCTGCTTAAAGGCAACGTTAACCGGAGCCCATTGTGGCAGGCTTACCTGGTAATGAGCAAAAATACCGGCAGTTCCGCTTGCCTTAATATCGTTATTTTTAGGCTTGATAGCCGGGTAAGCATCAAAAGTAAAGTTGGCATCCCCGGTTGATCTGATGGTTAACGAATCTTTCACCTCATCATAATAAGCCATATTGGATGTGAGCAGCATAGTTTGGACGCCTTTGATATCAAACACATAAGAATACCTTGCCTGGTTTTTGCTTAATAACAATATGCGGAAGGTGTTGCCGGTATTGGTAGTCACATCAATTATACAATTTTCGCCCGGCGTAAGGTTTTGTACCAAGGTATAATTGCCCGATTGAATTTGCCTGCCCGTAGTTTTAAAAGCTTTGATGTTTTTGTTTTCAAATTTAAACTCGGGTGCAATGCCATCCATGGCGTAATAGCAATACACTTTACTTTTATTATCGAGTATGGCGCATGGATGTGCCGTGGCATATTGCAGCACCACGCCATCCATGTTGTAATTGAAAGGCATAATGCCATATATTTTGTTGCGGATGTTTAAGCCTCCCTTTTCGGGAATGCGGATAGTTCCGTCTTCGGTTTTGATATTGAATACTACGTTGGGGTGGTTAGCCATATCAAAATGGCGCACATAGTTGTTAAAAAAAATATACCCGGCCCCATCCTTACTCCTCACGGTGTAGCGCAGGCTTTGCATATCATTAGCCTTTGCCGGATTATCGGCCGGAATACGGGCTGCCATGGGCGACAGGTTGCTGCCGTAGCTATTGATAAACTGATGAAGGAGCTTAAAATCATGATAGTAGTCGCGTATGAATCCCCATTCGGTGATAGGCGACTCAAAGTCGTACGATATCATCGGATAGTCATTGGGGTAAGGGTAAATGGTTGACTTAGACTCCTGGGTTGGATATTCCTTGTTCCAGCTTAAAGGATGCTGCGTACCATGAAAAACGTAATACCCCAGCATATTGGCACCCACGCCCAAGCGGGTATAATCCAAAGCCAGCAGATCGCCGCCCAGCAGCGTAGGCCTGCGGTGGTAGGTTACCTGCATGCCTCCACCCAGCTCAACCGTTAAAAAAGGATGGCGATATACAGGTGTACTTACCGTGCCTGCCTGGTAGTTCAGCACATCGTTACCAATGTTTTTATCTTTCCGGTCGGCTGTAAAAGTGTAGATATTGTTGGGTGGCAAATCCTTGGTGTTCTGTGTCCAGGGGGCATCGGGGTATCCTCCCCATAAGGGCATCACTTCATCTTCGGGCACCTGCGGACCGGGCCAGCCGGTTACCACATACAGCGGAACATCCATACCGCATTTAACGGCTAATTTTTTGAGGGATGTAAGGTACTCATAACCTGCACTGCCGGGCCCATTGCTGCGCATTTCGTTATCCAGCTGCACGCCAATCAGTGGGCCGCCGTTTTTATAATACAGGCCGTCAAATTGTTTGGCGAGTGCTTTGTACCAGGTTTCAACTTCGGGCTCTACACTGCCATTTTTAGTAACCCGGTCAAAACCGCTTTTCATTTTCTTTTTCACAAACCAATCGGGCATGCCGCCGTTGCGGGCTTCGCCGTGCGCCCAGGGGCCAACACGCGCTATAGCTAACAAGCCATGCTTGGCGCACAACTGGATAAAATAACGTACATCCAGGTTATCATCAAACCGAAAACGTCCTTCTTCCTGCTCATGGTGAATCCAAAAATCGTAAAAGGCTATTACGTTAATTCCTGCGGCCTTCATCTGTAATAAAGCCTGCTCCCACTCGGCTTTTGGATAGCGCGAATAATGGATCTCGCCCATTACGGGTAAAACGGGTTTACCGCCCATGCGCAGGTAATAATTATTCAAATCAAGCACTACACCCTCCGGGTTTTTATTAGTCCCTTGTTTAAAATGCTGGTTTTCAATTAAACCAACATCTTTACCTAATACAATGGTATGCTCTTCGGCAAGGGACTGCCCGTTGCATTTAAACAGAGGTATAACAAAAAAAATGCCCGCCAGAGCGACTTTAATTACAGATGATAACATGGTTGGAGCGAGGTTTACAGCGCAAAATAGAATTATAAAATTATTTCACTGTCATGAACTATCCTTAAACTGTCAATCAGTTTTTGTTAATACTACCGCGCTGCCCTCCGCGCCACCAATAAAAAACCCCTGAACTCAGTTGAGCCAGGGGTTTCAATGTACTTTTTATTTGTTTTATTCTATACCCTTAATTTCATCGTGCTCGGGGTCGGGTTTGTAATTAGCTTGCATTTCGGCCAGTTTTTTTGAACCGTAAGCAAATTTGGTAATAATTACATAAAGCACCGGCACGATAAATATAGCCAGGAAAGTGGCCGAGATCATCCCGCCTAAAACCGTCCAGCCGATAGTTTTACGCGCTTCGGCACCTGCGCCCGATGAAAAGGCCAAGGGCAATACGCCTAATATAAAGGCCATGGATGTCATGATGATGGGCCTGAGGCGAAGGTGTACTGCTTCCAGTGTCGCTTTAACAACCTCCATCCCCCGGTCAACACGCTCCTTGGCAAACTCCACAATCAGAATGGCATTTTTAGCAGCCAAACCTATCAGCGTAATTAAACCAATTTGTGCATATACGTTATTGGTAAGCGATGGTTGCAGCGAGAGCACCAAAATTGCGCCGAAGGCCCCCAACGGTACGGCCAGCAATACCGAGAAAGGTACCGACCAGCTTTCATAAAGGGCAGCCAGAAAGAGGAATACGAACATGAGCGAAAGGATAAAAATATAAACCGTTTTTGATCCCGACAGGATCTCTTCGCGGCTTAAACCAGAAAACTCGTATCCATAGCCTTGCGGCAGTGTTTTAGCCGCCACCTCTTTCAAGGCATTCAGGGCATCGCCGCTACTGTATCCGGGGGCCGCATTACCATCAATTTCGGTTGAGCGGAACAGGTTAAAGTGCGATATCAACGGTGCGCTCTCGGTTACCTTATAACTTGTTAACGTACTTAACGGCACCATTGTACCGCCTTGGTTACGCACAAAAAACTGGTTCAGGTTTTTAATATCGCCCCTGTAATTGGTATCAGCCTGCTCCACCACGCGGAAGTTACGCCCGTAAATGGTAAAATCGTTTACGTAAGCGCTACCCAGGTAGGTTTGCAAAGCGTTACCCACATCGGATATGCTAACACCCAGCTTTTTACATTTTTCGCGATCAATGGTTAACTGGTAGCCGGGCGTACGTGCGGTAAAAAACGAAAATGCTTTGGCAATTTCGGGCCGCTTGTTTACCTCGCCAATAAATGTTTGAACTACTTTTTCAAATGTTTTAATGTCGCCTGTTTCCCTTTGCTGCAGGTTGAATGCAAACCCAGCCGTACTACCCAAACCGGGTATGGGTGGTGGTGGTATAACAATCACGTTAGCTTCTTTGATGGAGGTAGAAAGCTTTTGCTGTAACATGGCAACCAGGCCAAACAGCTGATCTTTTTTGTCCTTTCTATCATCCCAGGGTTTAAGCTGGCAAAACAAAGTACCGCTATTTGATTTTGTAGCAAACGATACCACGTTCAGGCCGCCCAAAGCTGCATAGTGCTGTATAGCGGGTACGCTATCCAGTATCGCCATCATTTTATGAATGACGTTAACGGTACGCTCCGTTGAAGATGCTTCGGGTAAATCAAAGGTGATGTAGATCCGTCCGTCATCTTCAGTAGGGATAAAGCCTGCAGGTTTATTTTTAAACAGCAATATAGCTCCCACAATGATACAAATGAGGATGACCACTACAAACTTCGAGTTTTTAATGCTTCGGCCAACTCCGTTTTGATATTTATTGGTTACGTTGCCAAACCAGGCGTTAAACTTAAAGAAAAATTTATTGAGCCCTGTTGACGATTCGTCAAGCTTCATCGGTTTCAATATCATGGTACACAAAGCCGGCGTTAAAGAAAGCGCCACAAAAGCAGATATCATTACCGATATGGCAATGGTGATAGCAAATTGTTGATATAAACGCCCAACTATACCAGGTATAAAACCCACCGGAACAAACACCGCGGCTAAGATGAGCGCGATAGCTATAACCGGGGCGGATATATCGCGCATGGCATGTACGGTAGCTTCCTGCGGCGACATTCCCTTTTCGTCGATATAATGTTGCACGGCCTCAACTACCACAATGGCATCATCCACCACAATACCGATAGCTAATACAAAACCAAATAGGGTTAAGGTATTAATGGTAAAGCCTAAGGGGATAAAAAATATAAACGTACCGATGATGGATACCGGGATAGCCAGAACGGGAATGAGGGTTGCCCTCCAGCTTTGCAGGAAAAGGAATACCACCACAATTACCAGCGCCAGCGCAATAAGCAAGGTTTCAATCACCTCGCTTACCGATACCTTAACCACAGTAACCGATTCAAATGGAACCACATAATCCACATCCGCCGGAAATTGTTTTTTAAGCTCGTTCATGGTAGCGTAAACTCCGTTGGCTGTTTCAATAGCGTTACTGCCCGGCGCCTGGTAAACCAACAGGTACGAGGCATTTTTACCATCAACATAAGAGTTACCCGAATAATTAAATTTGCCTAATTGAACGCGGGCCACATCCTTTAAGTAAACTACCGTACCAGTTGCAGGGTTTGTTTTAACAATTACGTTTTCAAACTCTTCAGGTTCCACAAGGCGGCCCTTTACATACACAGTATACTCAAATGTTTGCGCATTTTTTTGTGGCGGCGCACCTACTGTACCAGCGGCTATCTGCGCGTTTTGCTCTTGCAGGGCGGCAGTAACCTGGGCGGCAGTAATGCCTAAAGCGGCCAGTTTATCCGGCTTCAGCCAAATCCGCATACTAAAATCATCGGCACGGCTAACAATATCGCCCACACCTTTTGTTCTTAAAAGGGCATCGCGCACAAAAACGTTGGTGTAGTTATCAACAAAGGGCACGGTATGTGTACCCTTGGGCGAATACAGAGCTACCAGCATTAAAATGCTTGGATTCCGTTTTTTAACTGTGATACCCAAACGTTGTACCTCTTGCGGTAAAGTTGGCTGCGCAATACTTACCCTGTTTTGTACATCCAGCGTAGCGTTATTAATATCGGTACCAACTTCAAAATTGGCTGTCATGCTCATGGCACCATTGGCCGTGCTGTTACTGGTAAGGTAAGTCATGCCGGGTGTACCGTTTACCTGCACCTCCACAGGGGTTGCCACGGTTTGCTCAACCGTTTGAGCATCTGCACCGGTATAAGTACCGGTTATTTGTACCGTTGGAGGCGTAATTTCGGGATACTGGCCAATGGGTAAACTGGTAATAGACAGTATACCCACTATCACAATAACTATCGATATTACAATAGCTGTTACGGGCCTTTTTATAAAAGTTTCTGCAATCATCCTTAGCTTCTTAAATTATTTCTGTTGACCCTGCGTCTGTTGAGCAGGCGCACCTATTTGTATTTTGCCACCATCGCGCAAGCGGTTCAAACCTTCGGTAACTATTTTATCGCCTTCTTTAACCCCGCTCAATATCACTATCTTATTACCTACACGCGGCCCTACCTGCACTTTATGTTGCTTGGCTATCGTATCTTGCGATACAAATACAAAAAACTCGCCCATTTGCTCGGTAATGGCCTTGTAAGGTACTAAAACCTGTACGCCCGATTGCTGGTTCAATACCTTTAAAACGCAGCTCATGCCGGTTATCAACTGCTTTTTAGGGTTAGGAAACTGGATCCGCACCTTAATCGTTCCCGACTGGTTATCTACCCCCCTGTCAACCACCAATATTTTACCGGGCTGTTGGTACAAGGTACCGTCAGACAAAGCCAACATAAAAGTAGAATCGGCCTTGCCTACTGTTTTGCCTTCCATGGATGAGAATCTTGAAATATCTTTTTCGTCCACAACAAAATCAACCGCTATTGGGTCTTCACTGGATATGGTGTTTAATAAAGTTGTTCCTGTACTAATCTGCGCGCCTAATTTAACCTGGGATATGCCTATCCTACCAGTAAAAGGTGCTCTGATAAGCGAGTAATCCAGATCGGTTTTGGCCGATACCACACCGGCCCTTGCCGATTCAACCTGGCTTTTGCTGCTGGCCAGGGTGGCTACTGCATTATCAACCAGTTGTTTGGCAACCGCATCCTGCTTTAAAAGCTGGTTATAACGGTCGGCATCCTTTTGCGACCTTACCAAACTGGCCTCGGCACTGCTCAAATTAGCCTGAGCCTGCAAGTAAGCTGACTGGTATTTTCTGCGGTCAATTTCGTAAAGAGGTTTTCCCTTTTCAACCACGTCACCTTCTTTAAAAAATATTCCGGTGAGGTAGCCCGCCACTTGCGATCGCAATTCAACACTGTTTAAAGCTATAACAGTACCGGGATATTGATCATAATATATAGCGCTTGCTTTTTCTGCGGCTACAACATTAACAGCTGTTGGCGGCAAAGCGGCATTTTGCTTTGCCGGTTGCTTGCACGATACCCACGCCAGCAATGCTACAGGGCCTATTAAATAAACGTATCTTTTGTTCATAGCTAAGTATTGTATTAATATTGGATAGAAAGTGTTCCGAGTGATTTTTGTAAGTCTATTTTGGTTGATAGCACGTTAAATAAAGCATTATAGTAATTAAGCTCCGATGTACGCAGATCTGATTGTGCGTTAATTACATTTAAATAAGTTTTGATGCCTTCGCGGTATTGCAGGCTCACTACATTATATACATCCTTAGCTAATTCAACATTTTGCTTTAGTATTTTATACTCGTTGTAGTTGCTTTTATAACCTGCCAAAGCCTGCGTATACTGCGTACTGATAACGTTGCGGGTATTGATGAGGTCCAGATCGGCACGCTCAACCTGTAATTTAGCTTTACTTAAATTCTGGAGGCGCTTGGTTCCCTGGAAAATAGGGATCGAAAAATTTAAGCCTACCAATGAGTTGGGGAACGAGCGGGTGTACAAATCTTGCAGATGAGGGTTAAAGTAAGCCAGGTTATAGTTACCAAAGGCAGATACCGATGGCAAAAAGTTCCATTTATAATAGTCCACATTTAAATTTTGCAATGTTTTTTGGGTTGATAACAATTTGTATTCGATGCGGTTGTTTACATCTAAAACCTGGTTGGTATCTATTAGCGTTTCCCGCTCTAACTGGGTAGAATCATAGGCCAGCTGCATGGGCTTTTCGGGAGCGAAGCCCATTATTTGTTTCAAATAAGCAATTTTGCTGTGAATAGCCTCCTCCGACTGCTTGCGGCTGGACAGCTCATTATTTAAAGCAATGGTAGCCTGCTTGTAGTCTATTTTATCAACTATGCCGCCTTGATATTGTGCGTAAGCATCTTTTAAACTGCGTTGCAGGCGTATGATATCCTCGTTAATAATGGATAATTGCTTTTGCGATAGCAGCACATCATAAAAGGCCTTACTCACATCAGATACCACATTGATCTGGCTGCTTAAGGTATTCTCCTTGTAGTACTCGCGGCTGTATTTAGAGGTGCGGGCTGCCAGCGCTACTGTACTATTGTAAATAACCTGATTGGCTTGTAAGGATAAAGTGGATGAGTTTTGGGCACCCGATGTTACAAAGTTGTTATTAAAATAAGTAACCGGCATTTGAAAGTAATGCTGCGCATTGCCTGTAGCGCTAACCTGCGGAAGCCAATCTGCAAGGGCTATACCTATGTTTCGTTCGTTAATTTGCTCGTCTAAACTGGCTTGCCTGGTTACTGGCTGATTGCGGAGAGCAAAGCCTATACATTGCTGTAATGACACTGTTGATAGTGAAGATGTGTCGGATTTTACTTGCGCAAACAAAGAGGTTGATAAAAAACAGCTTGATATAATGGCTAAAATCTGGTAAAAGGATTTTTTCATAAGTTTTTAGGGCACTTCATTTAATTCACAAATTAAATTCATTAATTTAGATTTTTTTACCAATTTGGTCAAAAAATTACTAATACGTCATGCCAGAGCGTTTGTTGTGACAGCATTATTACAAATACATTTTTTTCCGGCCCCGCTTTATAACCGTATCGTTATATTAAAGTAAAAAGATCATTTTGGTTTTTATTATTAGCAATAAAAGCGATTAATTTGTCATCCGAAAATACGAGCCGAAACAATGTAATGTTAAAAAATTATAAAGCAACGAGCGGGATATTAGGATTTTCGTGGTATTTTTACAAAAATTTTAAGTAGGGTTAACATACATGGGTAAAAGACTACATGAAAAAGTTGCTCAATTTCAAGATGCAACTTCGATTAAAGAAGCAGGATTGTATCCGTACTTCAGGCCTATTGAGTCAGGTCAGGATACGGAAGTAATTATTGATGGTAAGCGTGTTTTAATGTTCGGGTCCAATTCGTACCTGGGCTTAACAAATCACCCTAAAATCAAAGAAGCATCTAAAAGAGCGATTGATAAATATGGCACTGGCTGTGCTGGTTCAAGATTTTTAAACGGCACACTTGATATCCATATCGAGCTTGAAAACAGGCTTGCCAAATATGTAGGTAAAGAGGCTGCTGTAATTTTCAGTACGGGTTTCCAGGTAAATTTGGGCGTATTATCGTGCATCACCGGCCGTAACGATTATTTGATATTAGATGAGTATGATCATGCTTCTATAATTGACGGTAGCCGCCTGTCGTTTTCTCGCGTTATTAAATTCGCCCACAACGATATGGACGATTTACGCCAAAAATTAAAAAACCTGCCCGATGAAGCCGTTAAACTGATTGCAGTTGACGGGATTTTCAGTATGGAAGGCGATATTGTAAAGCTACCCGAACTGTCAGATATAGCCGACGAGTTTGGCGCCAACATTATGGTTGACGACGCGCATAGCTTAGGCGTAATAGGCCATAAAGGAGCAGGCACCGCTTCGCATTTTGGCATGACGGATAAAGTAGACCTGATTATGGGTACCTTCAGTAAGTCGTTTGCTTCGTTAGGCGGTTTTATTGCAGCTGATAAAGATACCATCGAGTATATCAAACATAAAGCACGTTCGCTTATATTTAGCGCCAGCATGACCCCGGCCTCTGTTGCAAGTGTTATAGCCGCCCTGGATATTATTGAAACCGAGCCCCATCACATCGAAAACCTTTGGAAAAACACGCACTACGCCAAAATGTTGCTCAATGATGAAGGTTTTGATATGGGCCCAAGCGAAAGTCCGATACTACCTATTTATGTAAGAGATAACGCCAAAACTTTCCAAACTACCAACATTTTACAATCACAAGGGATTTTTGTTAACCCGGTAGTATCACCAGCGGTCCCTTCCGATTCATCTTTACTTCGTTTCTCGCTAATGGCTACACACACTTTCAGCCAGATAGAAGAAGCGGTTGATAAGTTGTCAAAGGCATTTAAAACTGTTGGTGTAAGCACTGTTAAAGAGAAAATATGATACAAATAGTTCCGGTAAAGTCAAAAAAAGAGTTGGCTTCTTTTATTGATTTTCCGCACGAATTATATAAAAACGATCCTAACTATGTCCCTGAACTCTTTATTGCTCAACGGGATCTGTTAACCACCCATCCGTTCCATAAGCATTCGTCGTTACAATGTTTTTTAGCTTATGATGGCGATAGGATTGTAGGGCGCATAGCTGCCATTTTGAACAATAACCATAATAACTTTAATAAAAGGAACGATGGTTTTTGGGGCTTTTTTGATTGCATCAACGATCAGGAAACGGCCAACCAGCTTTTTGCCGCAGCCACACAATGGTTAAAAGACAGAAAGGTTGATCAAAAAATAATAGGTCCGGTTAATTTTTCTACCAACGAAGCCTGTGGTTTATTAATAGAAGGCTTTGATAGTGCTCCTTTTTTAATGATGACCTACAATGCCCCCTATTACGCGCAATTAATTGAACGGGCAGGGTACTCAAAACAAATAGACCTGATAGCCTGGCATTGGGATGGCGATAATTATGATGATAAGTCAGTTCGCCTTTTAAATGCCTTGCACGAGAGGCTGAAGCGCAACAACATCATCATTCGTAAAGTAAATTTAAAAAACTTTAAAGAAGAAGCGGCCAAACTGCGCGAGGTTTACAATTCGGCCTGGGACAAAAACAGCGGTTTTGTGCCCCTGACCGATGATGAGTTTGATTACCTGGCAAAGGATCTTAAACTGATACTCGACCCTGATTTTGTTTTGGTAGCAGAGCAAAACGGTAAACTGATTGGCTTTGGTTTAGCTTTACCCAATTACAACGAAATTTTTCAGAAAATTAAAAAGGGACGTTTGTTTCCGACAGGTATTTTTAAACTTTTGCTCAACAGGCGAAAAATTAAAAGCTTACGAATATATGCTCTGGGCGTTGTGGACGGATACCGTAAAATGGGGATCGAGGCTTGTTTGTATGGCGGCATTATAAAAGAATATAAAAGAAAAGGCCTTTTGCACGCTGAAGCCGGTTGGACCTTAGAAAACAATACCATGATTAACGAAGCCATTATGGCCATCAAGGGCGATCCCTATAAAAAGTACCGCATCTACGAGAAGGATATCTAATATGAAGGAACGGGTTTTAATAACCGGTGCAAGTGGTTTTGTAGGATATCATTTAATTGAACATGCCCTAATAAACAACCTTGAAATATTTGCAGCAGTTAGACATACAAGCAAAACCGACCATCTTAAAGAGTTTGATATCCAATATACCGACATCAATTTCGAAGACGTTGATGCGCTGAAAAAGGAACTCGAAGAAAAGCAATATACTTACATTATCCATGCGGCGGGTGTAACAGCCGCCAAAACCCAGCAGGATTATAACCGGATAAACGCCCAATACACCTACAACCTGGCCCTGGCAGCAAGCCAGGCCAATATCCCTTTAAAAAAGTTTGTATTTTTAAGCAGCCTTGCTGCACTTGGCCCGTTGTTAACCATTAACGGCATTATTGAGGACGATACCCCGCCCCGCCCCGTAACAGCTTACGGGCGCAGTAAATTACTGGCTGAACAAAAATTGCTTAGCATACCCCAACTCCCGCTGATTACATTGAGGCCAACGGCAGTATACGGCCCCAGGGATACCGGAATTTACATTATTTTAAAACAGTTTAGCAAGGGCTTTGAGCCTTACATTGGCAAAATTGAGCAACGCCTTAGCTTTGTGTATGTTAGCGACCTGGCCAATATAGCTGTAAAAGCACTCCAATCGCCTATTACAGGCAAAACCTACAATGTAAGTGATGGCAAAGCCTACAGCAGGTATGCCCTTGCCGACTTCACGAAACAAATTCTAAATAAAAAAACATATAAAGTACATTTACCCGTTGTAGTAATCAAAGTTTTAGCTGGTGTGCTCGAGAAGGTTTACGCCCGGAGTAACAAAACCCCTGCGCTCAATATTGAAAAATTAGACGAACTAAACGCAGCCAACTGGATATGCGACATAGAAAATATTAGTCGCGATTTAAATTATTTACCCGCGTATGACTTGAATAAGGGTTTAGAAACGACCTTTGCATGGTACAAAAAAAACAATTGGCTTTAATATTTATTAATACAAAGTTAATATCACATCTATAGAACTACCGATATCCGCAAGGGTATGTAAACGATAGTTTAATCTTATAAAAACAATTTATATCTAATGAAAACTAACATTGAACCAGCCGAAGGAAAATTAGGTATCCTGATTCCGGGTTTAGGCGCTGTTGCTACAACACTCATTGCAGGGGTTGAAGCTGTAAAAAAAGGAATTTCAAAACCGATAGGCTCATTGACGCAGATGAGCAGTATCCGTTTAGGGAAAAGAACGGATAACCGCTACCCCAAGATAAAAGACTTTGTCCCCCTGGCCGATCTGAACGACATTGTATTTGGCGGATGGGATGTTTATGCAGATAACGTATACCAGGCAGCATCAAACGCAAAGGTGCTGGATCAGCACCTGTTAGATGCCGTTAAAGAGCCATTGGAAGCCATCGTACCCATGAAGGCCGCCTTTGATCATAACTATGTTAAAAACTTAACAGGTACCCATATCAAGGAGTTTACTACCCGCTACGACCTGGCACAACAGGTTATTGCAGATATTGAAAACTTTAAGGAAAAACACAACTTAAACCGCGTGGTATTGGTTTGGTGCGGCTCTACCGAAATTTATTTCGAGGAATCGGAAATCCATCAAAACCTGGCTAATTTTGAGCAGGCGCTGCAAAATAACGACGAGCGTATTGCGCCCAGCATGATCTATGCTTATGCTGCATTAAAGTTAGGAATCCCTTTTGCTAATGGCGCGCCTAACCTTACTGTTGATATACCTGCATTGGTGGAGCTATCAAAACTAACCAACACCCCTATTGCAGGTAAAGATTTTAAAACCGGCCAAACCTTAATGAAAACTATTTTGGCTCCGGGCTTAACTGCCCGGGCATTGGGTGTAAAAGGCTGGTTTTCAACCAATATTTTAGGCAACCGCGATGGCTGGGTATTAGATGACCCCGATAACTTTAAAACTAAAGAAGTATCAAAACTGAGCGTTCTGGAAGAGATTTTCCAACCGGAAATAAACCCCGAGCTGTATGGCGATATGTACCATAAGGTACGCATCAATTATTATCCGCCCCGTGGCGATAATAAAGAGAGCTGGGATAATATCGACATCTTTGGCTGGTTAGGCTACGAGATGCAGATCAAGATCAACTTCTTATGCCGCGATTCAATTCTGGCAGCGCCTATTGTTTTGGATCTGGCTTTGTTTATGGATCTGGCTAAACGTGCGGATATGAGCGGTATACAGGAATGGTTATCATTCTACTTAAAATCGCCGCAAACCGCGCCCGGTTTAAAACCAGAGCACGATATTTTTAAACAACTCATTAAATTACAAAATACGCTGCGCCATATGATGGGCGAAGATTTGATTACGCACTTAGGGCTTGATTATTATCAGGAACTGGTAGAATCGATGTAAATGCCTGAAATAAAGAGCTTGTTATATTAACAGGCTCTTTGTTTCTAAACGCGGTATGTTATAAAGCAAACAGTTTATGCGGATGCACATTGGGCCAAAAACCTAAATATTTGCGACTAACATATGCAGTTTTATTAGTGTTTTGATTGCATTTAAAGCAAAAAGCATCGCACAGCTGAGGGCGCCGGGAGCAAGTGAACACAATCTGGATGTAAGTGATATATTTAAACCTATCTTGTAACAACGGCCGAGTTTTACCGTCTGTTAAGATAACGAGATTTGACTTTTTGACCACAAACGTCTAAGTTGTTTTTTTTTACCTTTGTTACGTTTTATTATAATAATTTCAGCATACAATATGCTGATGTAAATAAAACGTATTAGTATCACAAATGAAGTATATATTATCCGCGTTTCTTGTTTTTTTTTCAATCCTGGTACAGGGGCAAACCACCATTATCAGGGGCGTTGTAACAGATGCTAAAACCAATCAGACATTGCCCTACGTATCTGTGGCGTTTACAGGTAGCAGCGTTGGCACAAGCACTGATATCTCCGGAAAATATACTTTAAGAACAAATAAACCCTTCGCGGAAATAAAAATCACTTTTTTAGGTTATAAAACAGTACTTCGTACCATCAAACCCGGAGAAGAGCAAGTGATCAATATCAGGCTTGAACCCGAAGGTAAAACGCTCAACGAGGTTACCGTTAATTCGGCCAAAAGGCAACGTTACCGCAATAAAGATAACCCAGCGGTTGAGTTGATCAGGAAAGTTATTGAACATAAAGATAGAAACCGCATACAGAGTTATGATTATGCGGAGTATCAGCAGTACGAAAAGTTACAGTTTTCGTTCAGCAACCTGTCGTCTACTATCGGCGAGAAAAAGATCTTCAGATCGTATAAATTCCTATTTGATAACCGCGATTCTACGTTGGTTCCCGGCAAATCGTTATTACCTGTTTATCTTGATGAAAAACTGACTCAAAATTACTACCGTAAAAATCCTGAAAGTAAAAAGGCCGTTGTGTTAGGAGCCAAAAAAGTAAACTTCGGGGGCTTTATTGATGATGATGGTATCAACACATACCTTAACCGGATGTACTCTGACGTTGATATTTATTCCAATAACATCTTCCTGATGACCAACCAGTTTCTGAGCCCTATTGCTGATGAAGCACCAACTTTTTATAAATTTTTTATTACCGATACCATTACCGACGATAATAATAATAAATTGATAGAGCTCAGCTTCACCCCACGCAACACTACCGATATGTTGTTCGAGGGCGAAATCTATATCACACTGGATACCAATTATGCTGTGCAAAAAGCTAAACTATCCATCAACAAAAATATCAACCTGAACTGGGTACGGGATATGTACGTCAATCTATCGTTTGATAAAAATGCGCAGGGACGCTACCAACTGGTAAAAAGCGATATGATGGCCGATTTTGGAATCACCAAAAAAGGTAAAGCGGGTCTTTTTGGTCAGCGAACGGTATCCTACCGGAATTATGTGCTCAACCAGCCACGCCCCGATTCAACTTATAACGGTGTTAGTGGATTGGTTACCGACGAGGCCAAAGAACGTAGCGACCAATTCTGGGTGGCAAGCCGCGGAAAGGATACGCTAACCAAAGCAGAATCTAAAGTTTATAAAAACATAGACAGTTTACAAACCATCCCCGCCTTTAAGCGTACGATGGACATTGCATCGCTGGTGTTGGCCGGGTATAAATCATTCGGCCCTTTCGAGCTGGGCCCTGCCAATGCGTTTTATAGCTTTAACCCGGTTGAAGGCTTCCGTTTACGTTTAGGCGGACGGACCACGCCCGAACTAAGCAAAAGATATTATTTTGAAACTTATGGCGCCTATGGCTTTAAGGACCAAAAATGGAAGTATTTTTTAAGCGCCACGTACTCGCTGAACAATAAAACCATTTACAAATTTCCGCAGAACTACATCAGGGCGAGCGTGCAACGGGATACTAAAATTCCTGGGGCCGAATTACAGTTTGTACAGGAAGATAACTTTTTGCTATCCTTTAAACGCGGTGTAAACGACAAGTACCTTTATAACGATTTTTACAAGGTAGACTACGTACGCGAATATGAGAGCCACCTATCCTATACCTTAGGGTTTAAGAGCTGGAAACAATCACCTGCCGGATCGTTATATTTTAACCAGTACGTAAACGGTCAATTGGAATCAATACCCAATATTACAACCTCTGAGTTATCTTTCGGCATACGCTATGCTCCGCATGAGCAGTTGTTGCAAGGTAAAATATACCGCATTACTATACCAAGTAAATACCCCATCCTGTCGTTAAATTACACCCAGGGCGTAAAGGGATTATTTGGCGGCCAATACAATTATCAAAACTTACACGCCCGGATAGATAAACGTTTCTATTTATCGCAATTGGGCTATACAGACTTTGTTGCCGAAGGGGATTATGCTTTTGGTAGAATACCTTTCCCGTTGTTAACAGTACACAGGGCCAATCAAACTTATGCCTATCAGTTAGATTCGTATAACCTGATGAACTTTTTGGAGTTTGTGAGTGACCATTACGCCAGCGTAACGCTCGACCATTGCTTTAATGGATTTATTTTTAATAAAGTACCTTTGCTTAAACGGTTAAAGTTCCGCGAATTTATTACATTTAAGGCACTTTATGGCGCCGTACGCGACGAGAACAACCCTAACCTTCATCCTTCATTAATACAGTTCCCTGTGGATGCCCAGGGAAGGCCGCTAACCTACACTTTAAATAACGGGCCATATACCGAGGGCAGCATTGGTATAGGTAATATATTGAAGTTCTTCAGAGTGGATCTGGTTGAACGTTTTAACTATTTAGATCATCAAAACGCGCCTCAGTTCGGTATCAGAACAAGGGCCCGGTTAGATTTTTAACATTAAAAAAATTGACTATGCCACAAACTACGCTCCGGCTCAACCTTCAATTAGGTATATATAAAGTTATTGACCCGTTGGTTAAAGTTTTAATCAAATTGGGGCTAACGCCTAACGCCGTAACCACCATAGGCTTGTTACTGAATGTAGCTGTTGCCGGTATATTTATTTTAGGTGCCGAAGAAGGTAACCGCGGCGATTTGAGTTATGTGGGATGGGCAGGCGCTTTGGTTTTGTTTGCCGGTTTATTTGACATGCTCGATGGGCAAGTAGCCCGCCTGGGCAAAATGAGCTCGAAATTTGGTGCGCTTTATGATTCGGTACTGGATAGATACAGCGAGCTGATTATGTTTTTAGGTATTTGTTATTACCTGGTGGCACATCACTATTTTTTGAGTTCGATATTCGCCTTCATTGCGCTCATCGGTTCTATGATGGTGAGTTATGTAAGGGCGCGCGCCGAAGGATTGGGGATAGAATGCAAAGGCGGTTTAATGCAACGCCCGGAACGGGTGATTACCATTGGCTTGTTTGCCATCTTATGCGGCGTGTCATCATCCTACATCGGGGGCGATTATAAGCTTTACATCCCCGGAATCCCTTTTCATGTTTTTGAAACCATTACCATTTTTACAGTGCCTATTGTTGTGCTGGCCGTTCTATCTAACATTACTGCGTTTAAAAGACTTTACGATGCCAAAAAAACGATGGATGCCAACGAGAATAAATAAGAATAACAGTTGAGATCAAATTAATGAATATAGCTTTTTCTATCCTGTTGAATTTTGCCTTGATCTTTCACCCTTCATCAGTAGCGGGCAAGATTATGCCACACCACAATTATGTGGTTGGTTACGATACAACATCAAGGAAAATAAAAACCAGGGCGGTTAATTTTCCGGTTCCTGCTGTACCGAGTAAATTATTTTATGTACAGCGCGACCCTAATACCAAC
This sequence comes from Mucilaginibacter paludis DSM 18603, assembly GCF_000166195.2. Classification (NCBI taxonomy): domain Bacteria; kingdom Pseudomonadati; phylum Bacteroidota; class Sphingobacteriia; order Sphingobacteriales; family Sphingobacteriaceae; genus Mucilaginibacter; species Mucilaginibacter paludis. Next base: position 7,218,211 of record NZ_CM001403.1, on the reverse strand, counting down.
ACCATTGTTTACGACCTGAACGTAAACACTAACGGCGAGCCTGATAAGGAAAACCCTGTGCACGTTTACTGGATAAAGTACAACGAACGCGGACAAAAAGAGGAGCTCAACTTTATTCAGCGAAAATTTGCTTACGGCTTGGTTACAAAACCGCTGGATAATGGTAAATTTGACGTGCGATTTGTATCGTATAAAAAATATCCGCTGTCGCTGATGAAATCGGCCACAGATAATAAATATCATATTTACGCCACAATTGATAAAAAACAGGCCATATTAAATAAAATCTTTATCCGGATTGAAGGTGGTACTTTTTGGGTACCTAATGTGGTTTATGTTGAGGTTAAAGGAACCGACCCTGCAACCGGAAAAGAAATAATGGAACGTTTTAAACCGTGAAAATGCAATGAAGAAAAATTATGTTTCAAACTCCAGTGAATCCATAAGGATGTTTAAAAGCGATCTTTTAGAGGCATTCTCTAAAGTTCACTTTTTTGTACCCCTAATCGTTTATGTACCAGTTATTCTGTTTTTAATTTATAAGGCCCTGTTTGTAGTATCAATGGGCATACTCACTTTTACAGGCCTTTTGCTTGCAGGTTTGTTTGTATGGACGTTTGTTGAATACATTATGCACCGCTTTGTGTTTCACTATGTACCTAAGGCAAAGTGGGCCTACCGTTTGCACTTTATTTTCCACGGTGTGCACCACGATTATCCTAACGATTTAAAAAGATTGGTTTTGCCCCCTTCGGCAAGTATACCCCTGGCTCTGGGCTTTTACCTGCTGTTTAGCGCCATATTGCCCGATACTTATGTGTATGCTTTTTTTCCGGGCTTTATCGGTGGATACCTGGTTTATGATATGACGCATTATGCCATCCACCATTTCAATTTTAAATCGGGCATCTGGAAAAAAATCAAACAGCATCACATGCTTCACCATTATTCAGACCCCAGCAAGGGTTATGGGGTAAGTTCTGATTTTTGGGATAAAATTTTCCGCTCGCACTTCACCAATAAATAATGGCTACTGCTTCCGGCCCAAATGGGGGGATTATTATCAACGGCAAAACTATCGCGGTTGTGGCGGCTATATCATTGGGCTACTTGCTGCTCTCGTGGTTATTGGTAGGTTACAAAGCAGACCAATTGGTACTGGTAGGCTTGTTTAATCTTGCCTTTTATGCCTCCTCCATTTCCCGGAAGTTTATTACAGGCTTTTCCATCTTCATCGTATACTGGATCATTTACGATTACATGAAGGCCTTCCCCAACTATAACTACGCCACAGTGCATATTGCTGATCTGTATAACCTGGAGAAACACACCTTCGGCATCAACATCAGCGGAAAGCTCCTCACGCCGAATGAATACTGGCGCTATAACGGCAATACCGCGCTCGACCTGATATGTGGTATTTTTTACCTTTGCTGGGTACCCGTTCCAATGGCCTTTGCGGTTTATTTATTTTTTAAAAAACGCCGACAATTTTTGCTTTTCCTATTCACCTTTGTGCTGGTTAATTTTATAGGCTTTATCATCTACTACACTTTTCCGGCTGCGCCACCCTGGTATGTGCAGTATCATGGCTTTAATTTTGTAGCACATACACCTGGCAACACCGCGGGCCTGGCCAAATTCGATCATTATTTTAACATAAATCTGTTTAAAGGCATTTATGCCAAAGGATCCAATGTATTCGCCGCAATGCCTTCGCTACACTCCTCATACCCTATTATTGTTTTATACTACGGTGTAAAAAACAAATTGGGTGCAGCCAACATCTTTTTCGCTACTGTAATGTTGGGCATCTGGTTTGCAGCGGTGTATCTTAGCCACCATTATGTTTTAGATGTACTTGCTGGTATTACCTGCGCTATAATAGGGATCATTTTTTTCAATTTGTTAGTTGCAAAATCGGTAGTATTTAACCGATTTATCGATAGATTTGAAAAGGCAATATCCTGAGCCTCCTCAAGCAAATACAGTTATGTTTGTAAAGTACAATATGAAAAGGCTTTATATATCATCGGTTTTATTTTTGTTATTGATGCCCTTTGCGTCAGGGCAATCATCATTACGGATCAGCGAGCAGCAATTTAAAGAGCAGTTTTTGAACAGCATCAACGCCAGGCGTGCACAGGGCTGCAAATGTGGCGATAGCTTCATGAAGGCCGCCGCTCCCTTAACCTGGAATACCCTGTTGGCAAACGCTGCCCGGGAGCATGCCTACGATATGTACCGCAACAAGTACTTTAACCATAAAAGTAAGGATGGCCGTAGCATAGAGGACAGATTGGTGCAAGCCGGCTACACTTATGAAAACTATGAAAGCTACGCCATTGGCGAAAATATAGCCTACAATCAGCAGAGTATTGAAGAGGTACTGAACGGTTGGTTTAAAAGTAAAGAACACTGTAAAAACCTGATGGACCCGCGCTTTACCGAGATTGGTATAGCCGAACATCAAAAGTATTGGGTACAGGATTTTGGCGGAAGAGTTAAGTTTGACTCAAATTAAAGTTTTTGATCAGGATCGATCTTTTTATCATTCAACCTCGTAAATTAAAATAAACAACCATGAAGTACATCTTTTCAACCTTAGCATTTGTTCTGCTTTTGCAGTTAACAACAAGGGCTCAAAAAGTTTTAACCGTTGGCGATGCTGTGCCATCGTTTTCATTGAAAGATCAGGATGGTAAACTGTTTAACATTAAAGACGCCATCGGCAAGCATATACTGATAGTTTACTTTTATCCTAAGGACGAAAGCATGGTATGCACCAAAGAGGCCTGTGCCTTTCGCGATAGTTTTGCCGATTTTACCAAAGCCGGAGCGCAAGTAATAGGCATTAATGCAGGCACGGTAGAGAGCCACAAAAACTTCCAGAAGAACCACCAGCTACCTTTCATTTTGTTAAGCGACCCGGATAACAAAGTATTAAAGATGTTTGGTGTAAAAAACAAATTTTTTATGACGGGCCGACAAACTTTTGTAGTTGATATGAAAGGCAAGATCGCCCTTAGCTACGAATCGATGTTGGAAGGCACAGAACACTCGCGCCAGGCTTTAGCCGTGGTACAAGCGTTGAACTTAAAAAAATAACATACTTTGATAACCGTGCTCTGGTTTAAAGTTGCGGGTTATATTACGCATAAAACCAAATGATGTGTTTTTACATTAAAGCAATCCTCATGAATGGTTTCAGCAGGCATACTCGCCTTAATCAGCGAGTTGCCTAAAAGTGCCTCCAGTTAATTTTAAGCAACTTTTCTTTCAGCCTGTAAGTCCAACTTAACATCGGGTACTTCAACACTTGCTATTTCATAATCCTTCAGTAATTCGGTTTCGGTTATCAAAACGCCAAAATCGTTAAAGGTGATGCCGTTATCTAAAGGATAAGCCATATACCCTCGTTTATCGGCCTGGTATTGGGCCAAAGTAAATATTTCCTCAGGATATTTTTTCGCCCTGATCTGGGCTCCTTCCGCTAATTGGTAGGCATCCAATATAGTTTCAAATTTGTTGTTCTTTGTCATGATTTAAGCTCAGCAATTACTTTGCCACTAAGCAAACCACTCAAACAAGTCTGTTTGTTTAAGTTCCGCCTTATCGTTACCTGCTATATCACGAATTATCTTTCCTTCGGCCATTTGAATGATGCGATTGCCGTAGATAAAGGCATCCTTAAGGTGATGGGTAATTAAAATGGCAGTCAAACTAAAATCCTTAATCAATTGATCGGCAGTTCTCATCACAATATCTGCCGATCGGGGGTCGAGCGCGGCCGTAGGTTCGTCCAATAGCAATATCTTGCAATCATCCATCACACTCATCAGCAAGGTTAAAGCCTGCCTTTGGCCTCCGGAAAGCGTGCCCATGGGCTGATAGAGCTTGTTTTCCAAACCCATCCCTAAAATGGCTATTCTGCTTTTAACCACCTCAATAAAAGTGTTGTTAATACCTATGTTTAAACCTTTGGGTTTGGTACGCAGCGCAGCCAGCCTAAAATTATCCAATATGCTTAAGTCGGATGCGGTACCGCTTAACGGGTTCTGAAAAACGCGAGCTATCCACTGGCTGCGTTCATAATCGGGCAGCTTTGTAACATTTTCACCATCAATGTTGATGATGCCCTGGCCCGGCAAAATACTGCCTGTTATCATATTCAGCAGTGTAGATTTTCCTGAACCATTGGAGCCCACAATAACTACAAATTCGCCTTTGTTTATATCCAGGTTAATGCCGGTTAAGGCTTTTACCTCGTTAGCCTTACCCCGATTAAAAGTTTGATGTATGTCCGTTAGGTTAATCATGCTGCTTTTGTAAAATTCAGTTTAGGAAGGCTAACGATCAGCAACACAAAAACTGCCGTTACCAATTTCAGCAGATTAGGATCGACACCAATAGTTAAGGTAACCGCCAATACCAATTGAAACAGGATAGCCCCCAACAGCACGGCTGCTAAACTAAGCCAAACAGATGTAATAGAAAACCAGTTGATCAGCGTTTCGCCGATGATGACCGAGCCCAGCCCCCAAATAACGATGCCGATACCCATACTGATATCTGCGAAGCCCTGAAACTGGGTCATCAAATATCCGCTCACGGCTGTTAAAGCGTTGGCCAAGGCCAGGCCGATAATTTTCATCCGGTCGGTGTTAACACCCAGGGCCTTAATCATTGATTCGCTGTTGCCGGTGGCGCGCATGGCAATGCCGAAATCAGTTTTCAGCAGATACCCTATCAATAAGGTGATCAGCAGAACAAAAACGATCAGGATATAAAAAGAATTTTGATTAGCATCGGCAACTAACTTAACAGCATCAAATAGTGTGGGCAAACTGATAACAGGCAGGTTGGAGCGCCCCATGACAACCAAATTGACAGAATAGAGGGCCGTCATCACTAAAATACCCGCAAGCAATGCATTAATTTTTAGTTTGGTATGAATTAGCCCGGTTAATGCCCCGGCAATAGCGCCCGCAACAATAACAGCCGGCAAAATAACCGATCCGGGTAAATGATGTGTGAGTAATACAGCCGTTACTACGCCGCCTAAAGTGTAGCTACCATCGGTTGTAATATCGGGGATATTAAAGATCCGCATGGAAATATAAATGCCAAGGGCAATTCCAGAAAAACAAAGACCTTGTAAAAGTGCTGATAAAAAAAAGTCCATTACTTAACGGGTTCAAAGTTTGCCGGAACGGTAATGTTGTATTTTTTTGCCGTTTGCACATTGTAAACCCGCTTGCGCACTTTTACCATCTCTAATTTTAAGCCTTCGGTTTGATGCGTTTTAAGATATTGTGCAGCCTGCAACCCAGATTGGTAGCCCCACTGGTAAATATCGGCGCCAAAAGCAACAAGAGCACCACGTTCTACCAAACCGGCTTCGCTGGTAAAAATAGGAACATGTTTTTGATCACAATTTTTCAATATCGTTTCAAACGAAGCAAAGACTGTGTTATCGGGGTTGGCAAAAAAAGCATCCAGGTTTTTTGTAAGCAACGATTGCGTTACCATTTGCGCATCTGCCGAGGTATTAACCGGGATGGACGTTAAAGTTATATTGAGTTTATCCGCCAAACCCTTAATGCGGTTCATCGCATCAACCGATTGCGGTTCCGATTGATTATAGATCATCCCCACTACCAGTTTACCACTTTTGGGCTTAATTAATTTCGGGATGATGGAAAACGACGTATCTATGTAAGCCAAATCCTCCTCGGTACCAAACAAATTAACAGGTGCCTTGCCTGATGCATCTACGGCTTTCATTAAAGCCGGTGTTGGCGATACCATTTGGAAAATAGGGATAGTTTTTGTTTTCTGTATGGCAGTAATGGTGGATAGCGTGGTACAGGTAGCTAAAACATCAACCTTTTGCCCTACAAAAGCGTTAACAATTTGGGTAAGCGTTGGCAGGCTACCCTGTGCATTGTTATAAATAATTTTTACATTCTTCTGATCTTCGCTAAAGCCATTCTTCTTCAATGCATCGGTAAAACCTGTTCTTGCTTTGGCTATAGTAGCATCTTCAAAGGCATCTACAAAGCCAATGGTAGCAACATCATTTTTTTTTGAGGAGTTACAAGCAGTTAATATAAAGGCAATTGCGGTAGTAACTAATAAAATTTGGTGCTTCATTATGCTAATTTAAACAATTTGTAGCACAAGCGAATTTTTATATGATCTATTTTTGTTGACTTATAATTAATTTTTTATCTATTTTCGCCATGCATGATACGTATAACATCCAAACTTCCGCAAACCGGTACAAACATATTTACAACTATGTCTGCCCTGGCTACCGAGGTTGGCGCTATTAACCTCTCGCAGGGCTTCCCGGATTATACCTGCTCGCCAGAGTTGGTCAGTCTGGTTAACAAGGCCATGAAAGACGGGCATAATCAATACGCGCCAATGGCTGGCGTGATGGGCTTGCGCGAGCAAATCAGCATTAAACTGGAGAAACTATATGGCGCGCAGTATCATCCAGATACCGAGATCACCATAACGGCCGGAGGAACGCAAGGCGTTTTTACCGCTATATCTGCCGCTATACAGCCTAACGACGAGGTTATTGTTTTTGAGCCCGCATATGATTGTTACGCCCCGGCCATTAAGTTAATGGGAGGCATCGTTAAATCACTTGAGCTGGCTCCGCCAGATTACCGAATCCCATGGGATATGGTGCGCAGGCTGATCACCAATAAAACAAGGATGATCATCCTGAACTCGCCCCATAATCCAACGGCCACCGTATTACAGCAAAGCGATATTGACGAACTGACGGCCATTGTTAAAGATCAGGATATACTGATACTGAGCGACGAAGTTTACGAGCATATTATTTTTGACGGGCAAACCCATCACAGTATGGCCCGGTATGAAGAGCTTCGCAAACGGAGCTTTATAGTAGCCTCATTTGGCAAATTATTCCATACCACAGGCTGGAAATTAGGCTATTGTGTAGCCCCTGCCCTGTTGATGCAGGAGTTTAGGAAGCTCCATCAATTTTTAGTATTCAGCGTGAATACGCCCATGCAATATGCCGTAGCCGAATACCTGAAAGACGAAAATGTATACCTCGGCCTGGCCGACTTTTTCCAGCAAAAACGAGATTACTTCCGCTCCGCATTGGCGCAAACCCGGTTTGAGTTATTACCATGCTCAGGCGCTTATTTCCAATCTGTAAGGTATAGCAACATCAGCGATGAGAAAGATACCGAAATAGCGCCGCGTATTACCAGGGAATTTGGAGTTGCTTCTATACCAACATCAGCTTTTTATTCGAGGGGAACAGACCACCAGGTTTTAAGGTTTTGTTTTGCCAAACAGCAAGAAACATTAGATAAAGCCGTTAATAAGCTGATGAAAATTTAATATTTACAGGCTGCTCTACCCGGCCATAATCAAAATTTGATGGATAATTTAAAAATAACAGTTTTCCAGGGTTATCTATTCTGGGAAAATATTGATAAAAACCTTCAAAACATATCGTTAAGATTAACCGGCATCCGCGAAAAAACAGATCTGATCATCCTGCCCGAAATGTTTAACACCGGCTTTAGCATGAATGTAAGTGCCTTAGCCGAGCCCATGAATGGCAAAACCATGCGATGGATGCAAACCGTAGCTCAAAAATACGACAGCGTTGTTACCGGAAGCCTCATCATCACCGAAAACGGAAACTATTATAACCGCCTGATCTGGATGCTTCCCGATGGCACTTTTCAACAATACGACAAACGGCATTTATTTGCCCTGGGCCAGGAACATCAAACCTATACCGCAGGCAACAAGCGTTTGATAGTTGAACTAAACGGATGGAAAATTTGCCCGGCAATTTGTTATGACCTTCGTTTCCCGGTATGGTTACGAAACAACGATGCCGCTTACGATTTATTATTGGTGGTAGCCAACTGGCCCGAAAAACGCGCCCTGCATTGGCGTACGCTAATACCTGCCCGGGCCGTTGAGAACCAATGTTATGTTATTGCGGTTAACCGTGTTGGACACGATGGTAACGAAGTATACCATTCCGGCGATTCAACCTGTATCGATCCGAACGGGAACGTGGTTTACTATAAACGCGATGAAGAGGACGTTTATACCTTTACAATAAATCCCGACGAGGTGGTTAATACCCGGCAAGCCCTCCCCTTTTTAAAGGACGCCGACGATTTCGAGATTAAACTTTAATTAAAATACAATGCCGTTTAGTTAAGAGATGGGGTTTCTTATGGAAGATGTACGCAAAGGTGCCAGATGCTAAGCAATAATTAGATAAGAAAGCAGGTTACGCTTTACCATCGCTCGCATAGAACACACCCCTCCGCCCCTCTCAAGAGGGGAATCGCGCTTTTCCGCCGCTTTTTTTTATTTATTTCATTGATAATAAGGCTGTTATTCGGCTCCCCTCTTGAGAGGGGGTGGGCTCGGAAGTGCGGCTGCGGGGGTGTGTTCGCCACGCGACGAACTCTGCAACCCGGCGTAAAACTGCTTAATTAAAGGAAATTGAACTAAACCTGTTTGATCAACCTGACGTCAATCTGGCTGTTTATTTAGCAAATTATCGTTGTTTATACTTGGGCAAAAAAAAGTACATGCCAACTTTCTCCGAAGCCGGATAGCACCGCACTTAGCTTTTAAGCCAGATTGGCAATTGTTATTTTACCGGTGCCCAAAAACATGCCCTATTAATCGCCAGTTTTGTTAATTTATATCGGTATACCATCAAGCAGCCATGCCGAAAATTAATTTTTAGTACCGATATTCACGCACAAAATTTACCGTTATCAATCCATGAAGCATAAGTACCTTTCAATCTTAGTTTTATTCTCTATTATATCGTTGCCGGTATCGGCACAAAAGAAAAAGAAAGACTTTACCCCCTTCGTTAATCCTTTTATAGGTACCGGCGGCCATGGTCACACCTATCCCGGCGCGGTGGTTCCGTTTGGTATGGTACAGCTCAGTCCGGATACCAGGCTGGAAGGCTGGGACGGTACATCGGGCTACCACTATACAGATACGGTTGTTTATGGCTTCTCGCATACGCACCTAAGTGGTACAGGCATAGCCGATTATTGTGATGTGCTGTTTATGCCCACCACCGGCGATCCCAAGTTCCAAAACACGCAGTACAGCTCATCCTTTAAAAAGAAAAACGAACAAGCTTTGCCCGGCTACTATAAAACCAAGCTCGAAAAATACAATATCGAAGTTGAACTAACGGCTACCAAACGCGTGGGCGTGCACCGCTATACCTTCCCGGGCAGTAAACAATGCAATATTATTATCGATTTGAAACATCGTGATGAGGTTCTGGACTCGTGGATAGAGGTAGTTAACGATCATGAGATACGGGGATTGCGCCGATCAAAATCATGGGCCGACGATCAATACGTTTATTTTTATGCTAAATTTTCAAAACCGTTTAAAACTTACGGAATAGCGTTAAATGATGCGCTGCAAAACGGCCAAAGCAAGGTGGAGGGAAAAAATGTTAAAATGTACATCCAGTTTGATAGCCCAGGCGAGGTAATATCCAAGGTAGGTATATCATCGGTAAGTACCGAAGGTGCTTTGAAAAACCTGGACACCGAAGTACCCGACTTTGATTTTAAAAAGGTACAAAAAGCGGCTAAAACCGATTGGATAAACGAGCTGTCGAAAATTGAAGTGGAAAGCAGCAACCCGGTTGCTATGCCGCTGCCACAGGCCAACAATGCCCAACCAGGTTATGGTTACGGCGGATATGGCGGCGCTCCAAAACCTAAAACTCCGGTTGTGGACTATGCGAAAATGAAACAAACCATATTTTACACGGCTTTGTATCATACTATGTGCGCACCCAATGTTTATAGCGATGTAGACGGGCAGTACCGTGGTTTGGACCAAAAAACCCATAAAGCCGAGGGATTTGAATATTATACCGTATTCTCCTTATGGGATACCTACCGCGCTCAGCATCCGCTGCAAACCATCATCAACAAAAAACGCACGCTTGATTTTATCAAGAGCTTCCTTGCGATGTACGATCAGGCTAATTTGTTACCAATATGGCCACTGGCATCGAACGAAACTTTTTGCATGGTGGGCAATCACTCCATCCCCGTTATTGTTGACGCCTATGCTAAAGGGATACGCGATTTTGATGCCGAAAAAGCTTTTACCGCCATGAAAGCGGCCGTTAACCGCAATCAGTTCGGGCTGGAATCGTACCGTAAAAACGGCGCGGTGCTGGCTGCCGATGAAAACGAATCGGTATCTAAAACCCTGGAGTATGCTATTGACGACTGGTGCATCGCTCAGATGGCCAAGATGATGAACAAGCCACAGGATTACGCCGAATACACCAGGCGCGGCCAGTACTGGAAAAATGTTTTTGATAACCAGAGCGGGTTTATGCGCGCCCGTGTTAATGGTGGCTGGGCTACTCCTTTTTCACCTACCGATATCAATGATTATTATACCGAAGGTAACGCCTGGCAATACTCGTTTTTGGTGCCGCAGGATGTGCAGGGGCTTATTGAGCACATGGGCGGCAAACAAAATTTTGAGGCTAAACTGGATGAACTGTTTAACACCAGTGAGAAGCTAACGGGCAGGCAACAATCAGATGTAACAGGCTTAATAGGCCAATATGCGCATGGTAACGAGCCCAGCCACCACATGGCCTACTTGTTTAACTTTACCGATGCTCCGTATAAAACACAGTTATACCTTAACCGGATTATGCGTGAAGAATACAAAGATAAGCCCGACGGTTTAGCCGGTAACGAAGATTGCGGACAAATGTCGGCCTGGTACGTGATGAGCGCTTTGGGCTTTTATACCATAGCGCCAGGACAGCCCGACTATCTTTTAGGCTCGCCGATATTTGACAAGGCGGTTATCAACCTGGAGAACGGCAAAAAGTTCACCATAACCGGGCCCGGTAACTCTGATGCCAGTTTTTACCTGCAAGGGATGACACTGAACAAAAACCCTTATGGTAAATTATTTATAAGCTATAACGATATTGCCAACGGCGGCGATTGGGAAGTGTTTACCGGGAAGCTACCCAACAAGCTATTTATGCAGGAGCTGGAGAAACCAGTATCTAAAATAACGGATAATTTGATTGTTGCTGATCCTTATATCATTTCTCCATCTGCAGCTATTCAAGGTGGTTCCATCAGTATTTCTTTCGGCTGCGCCGATGCGGAAACGCAGATTTATTATACTTTAGATGGATCTACGCCTTCCGCAACCTCGACTTTGTTTACCAAACCGGTTATGCTTTCGGCAACTACAACTGTTAAATGTATTGCTGTTAAAAATGGACAGTCGAGCTTTGTGGTGCAGGGGGTGTTTACAAAAAAGTGATAGCTGTGTAAAGTTATTGCTGAGGTACAAAGAGGAATCTTATACGTCTGACTGGTATCCAGCAGACTTATCGCGCGAAAAAGGTCCCTCCTACGTCGGGATGACATGGGCGGGTTATGATGCCATTAATCAAAAATTGTCACGATGAGGTACGAAGAGGAATCTTCTGCGTCTGACTTTTATCCAGCAGACTTATCGCGCGAAAAAGGTCCCTCCTACGTCGGGATGACATGGAGGGGAAGTATGATGTTATTTATCAAAAATTGTCATTCCCTTTGGTCTAAAGATAATAATTAATAGCAATTGTTATTGTTGAAAACGGGGGGTGCAGGGGGGTGTTAAAAACTAAAGAGTTTGTGGATAAGTTATAAAAAAGGCAGGGTGAACTTTTGTCATTCCTGGTTTTTAGAACCAATCGTCGTATTAGTTCCCTGCCTTTTTAAGATTGCCCAAGGCCCAGCTAGAATAATTCCATTGATTTATCAAAGGTGATTGGCAAAAGGCAATTAAATTAATTGATCAAAACACAAACGTATGAAAACATGGAATGTTGTTTTAGGTGTCGATGTATCAAAAAAGACGGTCGATATCTGTTGGTCGGAGCGTAAGCTGTTCGTTCACATCGATAACAATAGTGAAGGATTCGGCAAGTTTAAAAAATGGTGCAAAACCAACCTGATCGATTTACGGGAAACGTTTATCGTACTGGAATATACCGGCGGTTATGAATACCGTTTCATCCAGTTTTGCGAGTCACAGTCTATAGCTTATCGGCGGGTGCCTGGACTAGAGATTAAGCAATCGATGGGTATGATCAGGGGCAAAAGCGATAGGGCCGACGCATTCCGGATCGGTCAGTATGGAGAAGATAAGATCAAGCGTCTTGAACCATCTAAGTTGTTGGATAATAAAATCTTAGAGCTTAAGACCTTGCTTTCATTCCGTAAACGATTGGTACGGGAAAGTGCTGGATATCAGAGCTCTGTTGGTGAGCGGAAACATATGTATGAGGTAAGTAACCAGGATATGATCGTCCGTATATCTAACGAAAAAAGAGATGCCAATTCGGAATATATCAAGGAGCTAGAATCGCGGATCATGGAACTGATCAAAAGCAATGAGCAGATGTATCTGAATTACCGGATCATCACCAGCATTAAAGGCATAGGCGCAGTGAATGGTTGGATGACCATAGCCTACACGGAGAATTTTACAAGCTTTCCTGACGCGAGGCACTATGCTGTATATGTAGGGGTGATTCCCTTTGAGCATACCTCGGGAACAAGTAAAAAAGGACGAAGGCGAACAAGCAACCTAGCGCAAAAGGAATTGAAACAGGAACTTAACCAGGCAGCTAAAACAGCTATGCAGCATGACCCCGAAATCAGGGCATACGCAGAGCGCAAGATGCAGAATAAAGAATATGGGTTGGTGCTAAACAATATAAAATTCAAACTGATACTACGAATGTTCTCCTTAGTGAAAAGGGGAGAAATGTATGTTGAAAACTATCGAAGGTCAGCTTAAAATATCTTTTTTAAATTAAATTTGGAATTGTTCGAAACCTAGAATACGATGAGGTACGAAGAGGAATCTTCTGCGAGCTTAAAGTAAACTGCAGGCCTGTCGAAAGAAAAAATCCCTCTTCCTTACCGGGATGCCATCGTTGAAGATTCTCATTCCTTTTTAAGCAACTTAGCGGCCTCGTCCAGCTTTTCTTTTTCCTTTTTATCCAGAACCGGATACTTCAGTTTCATATCCTTTAGCACCTCCAGCATAATAGTTGAGATGGCTATGCGCGTGAACCATTTTTTATCCGCGGGGATAACAAACCAAGGCGCTTCGTTGGTAGCGGTTTCGTTGATCGCTTTCTGGTAGGCATTCATATAATCATCCCAATACTTCCGCTCCTCAATATCGGCCGACGAAAATTTCCAGTTCTTCTCCGGATCGTCAATGCGTTTTAAAAACCGATCTCTTTGTTCATCCTTCGATACATTTAAAAAAAACTTGATTACGGTAGTGCCGTTAACGCTTAAATGTTTCTCAACCCCACGGATGCTCTCATACCTGTTTTTCCAAAAGGTATCATCAATTTGCTGCAAGCTATCCACACCGGGGATGCGCTGTGATAATACAATTTCGGGATGCACCTTACAAACCAGCACATTTTCATAGTGCGACCGGTTATGAATCCCTATCCGGCCACGTTCGGGCAAGGCTTCATAATGTCTCCACAAAAAATCATGATCTAATTCCTCCTCCGATGGTTGTTTAAAACTGTAAACCTGGCAACCCTGCGGGTTTAAGCCAGACATAGTATGCGCTATGGCGCTATCTTTACCAGCTGCATCCATCGCCTGGAAAATAATCAATAAGGCATGTTTATTCTCGGCATAAAGTTCGGTTTGCAAGGTAGTTATCTGGCTTATAATCCCTGCCAGCACCGCCTCGGCATCTTCCTTTTTATAATTGGCGGCATAATCTGTGGGATGATTTTTCAACTCAAACTTGTCGCCAGAAGAAATTTTGAACTTTTTAATGATATTTTCCATCTTAAGAAATAGATTTGTGACAAATTAACCTAAAATTTATACTACAAACTAACGTTGTTTATATTTGCTGTTCAGCTATGAATTAGAATCATTATTTTACATCTTTACCCAATGTTCAAACGTATAAAAAACCGTTTCCTACGTTATATTGTTATCTCTATTTATTTCATCATCATCTTTTTTTGTGCTATAGAGCTTAATTTCTTGTGGCTTTTTGGTTATTCCCCTGATATGGAGGATATTAAGAACCCCATTATGTCGCTTTCGTCAGAGGTTTACTCAGCCGATGGTAAATTGCTCGGCCGTTATTATCGCGAAAACCGTTCGCCGGTTGAATTCAAACAAATATCTCCCAACCTGATCAACGCCCTGGTAGCTACGGAAGATGCCCGCTTTTTTAAACATGGCGGGGTTGACTTCTTTTCGTTTTTCAGCAGCATACGCTCCACAGCGCAAGGCGACAGACGTGGCGGAAGCACCATAACACAACAATTGGCTAAAAATTTGTTTGAAACCCGCAAAAAAAAGTCGCAGGGATTAATCAAACGAATACCCGTATTCCGTACCATTGTTTTTAAGTGCAAGGAATGGATAACGGCTTATAAAATTGAGCACGTTTATACCAAGCAACAAATACTTACACTGTATCTTAATACCGTACCGTTTGGCAATAACTCATTCGGTATTAAAACGGCATCTAAAAAGTACTTTAATAAAAACCCCGACGCTGTGAATACCGACGAGGCTGCTATGCTGATAGGTATGCTCAAGGCTACATCTACCTATAACCCCATCCGCAACCCCGACAAAGCTTTAGAGCGCCGTAATACCGTGCTTAAACAAATGGCTAAGTATAATTATATTACACAAGCCGCTTTAAAGGATGATATTGCAGCTCCGCTCAACTTGAATTTGAGTTACGTTGAAGATGAATCGCAGGGCGACTCATACATCCGCAGGGCGGTAGAAAAATGGCTGGCCAAATGGTGTACAGATAACGATATGGACCTTTACGAGGATGGTTTAAAGATTTATACCACCATTGATTCGCATTTACAACAATACGCAGAAGAAGCCGTAGCCGAAAAAATGAAGATGCTGCAAAAGCGTTTTGATAACCTGTGGGGAAAGAAAAACCCCTGGCGCGATCCTGACGGAAATGAAATTCAAGATTACGCTATTAAAACGGCGCAAAAACTACCTATTTACAAATTGGTTGATAAAAAATATGCCGGAAATATGGATTCCATCAGGCATTTTTTTAGCAGGCCTAAAAAGATGCGGGTATTTAGCTGGCATGGCGAACGCGATACAACTTTTTCAACGCTGGACTCGATTAACTACTACGCCCGCATTTTAAATACCGGCATGATGACCATTGAGCCTACAAGCGGCAAAATTAAAGTTTGGGTGGGTGGCATCGATCATAAATATTTTAATTATGACCACGTAAACCAGTCCAAACGCCAGGCTGGATCAACCTTTAAGCCCTTTGCTTATTTAACCGCGCTGGACAACGGCTTTACCCCTTGCGATAAATTTACCGATAAACCGGTGTCTATTAAATTTACCGATAAAGGTAAAGAGGAAGTTTGGGAACCTAAAAACGCGAACTTTAGCTTCTCGTACCAGGAAATGTCGTTGCGCTGGGCCATGGGTAAATCGGTTAACTCCATCACCGCGCAACTTACCGAAAAGGTAGGCTGGGACAAAGTTGTTGAGTACGCCCACAAATGCGGAATAGAAAGCCATTTAGAATCGGTACCATCGGTATCGTTAGGCACCAACGATGTTTCCGTTTACGAAATGGTACGCGCCTATAGCACCTTTTTAAACAAGGGTGAAAAAATAAACCCCTTGCTGGTTACCAAAATAACCGACCAGGCAGGTAACGTTTTGCAGGAGTTTACTTTGAAAACCGAAAGGGTAATCAGTGAAGAAGTGGCGTGGCTGATGCTCTATATGTTTAGAGGGGGCATGGAAGAACCCGGAGGCACATCACAAGCCTTGTGGGAGTATGACGGTTTGTGGAAAAAAGGCAACCAGATAGGCGGCAAAACAGGCACATCATCCGACTATGTAGATGGCTGGTATATGGGTATCACCAAAGATTTGGTTACTGGTGTTTGGGTTGGTGCGGACGACCGTAGTGTGCACTTTACCACATCCGAATCTGGCGAAGGATCGCACACTGCATTGCCTATTTTTGGCCGCTTTATGGAGAAGGTTTATGCCGACCCAAAATCGGGCTATACTTATGGCGCCTTCCCTAAGCCCTGGGTTAAGATAAACCGGACTTACGATTGCCCTACACCACACATCAAAGCTGATACTTCGGCTACCGACAGTCTTTCGGTTGATACCTCATTAACAGTGCCTTTGCCTGTTGACGACAATATTCCGAAAGAAAAAGAAAATCAATCCACCGCAAATAAATGATAAACTTGGCCGTTAATGATAAAAGTTTAATTTTACGTAAAAAACAATCATCATTCCCGACTTTAAATCATACCGTCTATGAATAAACGCTACCCGTTTCCGCGTATTTTTTTGTCTGTATTTTTGTTCCTGTTTTTTATCACAGGTGTAATTTTAACGCCTGATAACGCGGCTGCCCAAGGCTTTGGGCAAAACAAAGTGAGGTACAAAAACCTCGACTTTAAGGTTTATAAAACCCCGCACTTTGAAATTTACTACTACATTAAAAACGATAGCCTGATTAAGCGCTTTGCCCAGGAGAGCGAGTTATGGTATACATTGCACCAACAGGTTTTCAGGGATACATTTAAAAAACCCAACCCGGTTATTATTTATGCAGACCACCCCGACTTCCAGCAAACAACTGCTATTGACGGCGAAATAAGCGTGGGTACCGGCGGTGTTACCGAAGGTTTAAAAAACCGCGTGGTGATGCCTTTTATGGAAACTAACCAAACCACCAGGCACGTTATAGGCCACGAGCTGGTGCACGCGTTTCAATACCATTCTTTGCTGGATAATGACAGTACCAATTTTGCCGAGATCAATAATTTGCCGTTGTGGATGATTGAGGGTATGGCCGAATACCTGTCTTTAGGAAAAAAGGATGCTTATACGGCCATGTGGATGCGCGATGCCTATCTCAATAAGGATATACCCAGTATAAAGGCCCTTACCGAAACCAATAAGTATTTCCCATACCGTTACGGCGAGGCTTTCTGGTCGTACATCGGCTCAACTTATGGGGATACCATCATTGTTCCGTTCTTTAAAAATGTGGCCCGCTTTGGTTTGGATTACGGTATCAGGAAAACTTTTGGTTATGATGAGCGCACCTTATCCAGCCTTTGGAAAAACTCCATACAAACAACCTACAAGCCCTATTTAAAAGATACCTCGCAAATACCGGTTGGTAAAAAACTAATCGACTTCCATAACTCGGGCGAGATGAATGTAGCGCCGGCCATCAGTCCGGATGGTAAGTATCTCACTTTTTTATCCGAAAAAAACCTGTTCACCATTGATCTTTACCTGGCGGATGCACATACGGGCAAAGTGATTAAAAAGTTAACCAGTAAGATATCCAATACCCATATCGACGAGTTTAACTTTATAGAATCTGCCGGGGCCTGGGCGCCGGATAGCAAGCGTTTCGCTTTCAGCGTTTTTAGCAGAGGGCGCAATAAACTGGTTATAGTAGACATTGCTACCGGCAAAACGCTGGATGAAATAGCGATGGGCAAAGCAGAACAATTCAGTTATGTATCCTGGTCGCCTAACGGACAGGACATCGTATTCTCGGGCATGTCTGAAGGCGAAAGCGATTTGTACATGTACAACTTAGGCACAAAAAAACTAACACAGCTTACCAACGATAAATATTCAGATTATCAACCGAGCTTCTCGCACGATGGTAAAAAGATAGTTTTTGCAAGCGACAGGACGACTTATGACAAATCCCTATCGCAAACCATTACCTTTAACCTGGCTGTAATGGACGTTGCCACCGGGTTGGTAAAAGATATTGATGTTTTTAACGGCGCCAATAACCTGAACCCACAGTTTTCATCAGACGATCAACAGATCTACTTTTTATCAAACCGCGATGGTTTCCGTAACCTATACCGCTATACCCTTGCCGATGGTAAGGTTGAACAATTAACAGATCTGTTTACAGGGATAAGCGGCATTACCGAGTATGCACCGGCCCTGAGTATCTCCAACAACAACGATATAGCTTACTCCTACTACAGGGCGCAAAAATATGCGCTATACAACGCCAAAGTATCTGATTTTAAGCCTGTAGTTGTAAACCCGCAGGACATTAATTTTGACGCGGCTATGCTGCCTCCGCTTCGTGCGGTTGGTGTCGATCTGATCAACTCAAACCTGAACAATTATCTGGCCTACCAAAAGATACCTACCGACTCGATCAAAACCATCAAGTACAGGCCACAATTTAAAATGGACTACCTGGCCAGCAGCGGCGTTGGTATCGGCGTCAATTCGCAATACGGAGCAGGCCTTGCAAGCGGCATACAAGGCGTATTTAGTGATATACTGGGCCGTAATCAACTTTTCGCGGCAGCCTCCATCAACGGAGAGATTTATGATTTTGGCGGCCAGTTTGCCTATATTAATCAGCAAAGCCGCTGGAACTTTGGTGTGGCTATCTCGCATATTCCCTATCAGTTTGGTATCGGCACCTACACTACCCCTACCGAAAACGTGGGCGGTAAAAACGTAACGGTATTATCACAAAATACCGATATCATCCGCAATTTCCAGGACGCCACCAACCTGTTCACCTCCTACCCTCTCTCTAAAATTACACGAGTTGAGTTCGGCGCAGGTGTATCTTATAACTATTTCAGGGTTGATCGTTATAGCACACTGTATGCTATAGATACGGTTAAAACCACGGGCCAGGCCGATCAATATAATTATACAGCCATCGGAACCGATAAAAAAAAAGTATCCAATGACGAGGAGAGCTCAATTACCGGCTATAACTTAAGATCGTACGTTCTTTATTCTTTAAATGTTGGCCTGGTGGGTGATAACTCATTCTTTGGTATAGCTGCCCCCTTAGATGGTTTCCGTTACCGTATAGGCAGTGAGTTCAATTTCGGAACTTACAGCTTCGTAGCCCCATCCATCGACCTGAGAAAGTACATCCGTGCCAAACCGGTAACCTTTGCGGCAAGGTTGTATGGCTACGGCAGATTTGCATCCAACGAAGCTACTAACTCGCTATACCCGATATACATTGGCTATCCATACCTGATCAGGGGTTACGAGGCTAATAGTTTTTACAACAGCAACAAAACAGCAACTAATAACTTCAGTATCGATCAACTGTTTGGTAACCGCATAGCGGTTGCTAATTTTGAGGTGAGGCTACCTTTCACCGGTCCCGAAAAACTGTCGGTAATCAACTCCAAATTACTATTTACTGATTTGAACTTATTTTTTGATGCCGGCCTGGCCTGGAGCCCTACAGATAAAGTAACCTTTGGCAGCAACCCCGAATATGTTAAAACTGTAACCACTACCGACCCAACCACGGGTTTACCGATATCGAGCAAGGTTTATAGTCATATACCTGCAACCAGCGCCGGTATATCTTTACGAATAAACGTATTTGGAGCATTTATACTGGAACCTTATTTTGCCATCCCATTCCAGCGCACCGATGTTAACCTGCCTGTGTTCGGGTTAAACTTTGCACCAGGCTGGTAATTACCGATACCTGTTAAATTAAAAAAGCCGGATAGCTAAGTGCTATCCGGCTTTTTAATTTTGAAACAGTTTACATTTTCGAATTAAGAAGAAAGTCCAAAATGCCGACAATAGGGCTCTTGCTTTTGAGGCTTCTACAAAACAGTGCTTTTGGCTTTATTTTAAAGGTTTAACAGCATAGTTATTTTGGGCGCACAATAAAAAAATATTTTTGCGATAAATTTCTTTTTGTGTTTTAGCGTTACAAACTGTATCATCCGATTAATAAAAAACAACAATAATAGCTACTACATAGGTAAGTTATACACTGAATTACGAACTAATATTTTTATATTTAGCTCGGTTTAAAAAATACTTAGACCCTATACTTCTATTTCACAATTAACTGTTCATCTTGTGCATCGAATACAAACCACATTTTACAGGCCTTTATTGGGTTATCAAATGAACTACAAAGAGCGTAATGGGGCTAAATCTGCCCGACAGAAGATCATCACCTTCCTTCAAGTTGTTTTGTTGCTGTTCTTTTGTATCAATAACCAAGTTACAGCGCAATTGAGGCAAATACATGTTGAAACTGCCGAAAACCATATCTACAATGGTAGTTTATATACGGCATCAGAAGGTTACGTATCATTCCTTAAATCTGTTGGATATACAACTGATACCGGCCGTACGATCATACAAAAACCAATAAATTTAACCAACGTAAACTTTAACAATTACACAGTCAACTTAACATTCGGCTTTGAAGTTACTGGTATTAAAGCCTTCAATAAAAACAACATCATTGTTTATGGTGACTATGGATTAGTGCCGGCAATTTTATACTCAAGCGATGCCGGCAATACGTTCAAACTTGTCTTCCATTCGCAGTTTTCAGTCATACCCGGGTCCTGGATAACTGATATGATTTTCCCCTCCAACGGATTGATAGGCTATGCTACAGATGCAGATAGGATATTAAAAACGGTTGACGGTGGCGTGACATGGACGGTGAGCAATACTCTGGCAGGTGCACATTACACCAAGCTGCAGGCATTGAGCGATAATGTGATTTATGCTTTCAGCAGCTACGGCACTACGGCATTGTATAGTACAACAAACGGCGGCGGTAGTTGGACCACGCTCACACTGCCGCCAACCAAGATTACCTCTGTTTATTTTCTTTCTCAAACAAAAGGTTGGGCTACAGACTTAGAAAATTTTGTTTACATAACCACTAATGGTATTACCTGGGCAAAGCAAAACGATAACCTCATTAGCCCTTTTCAGGCTACACGTATGCAATTTGTTAACGATAGCACAGGTTACGCTTTGAATGGCACTTTCCAGATTTACAAAACAACTAACAGCGGTAAGATCTGGGAGCGCTTACCACGCGATAACAATTACTCATATTTAGGTTATGGCTTCAACGATATACAAATATCCGGCTCAACCATTTGGGCAGGCGGCGGCCATGGATTTTTGGAGCTCAGTACCAACAGTGGAGGCGCGCCAATTCCAAAAGCCCTTTTTAAATATGATACCACCGGCCTTGCAGCTACTGGTAAAATTAAATTACTTAACTACTCACGTACGGGTTATAGTTATAGTTGGTTGGTAAATGGTAAACCTGTAGCTACCACTTATAACGGCAGCTATCCAGCTGATATTTACGCCCCTAACGATACCATTAAATTGATATGCAGTAATAATGGCTATGCCGATACAGCAACAGCTATCACCAACATCAACAAAAGCATACAAATAGATTCCTTTACGCCAACAACAGGAATTACGGGTACAACTATTTCAATAAACGGGACTAATTTTGAAAATATTACGGAAGTTAGCTTTGGCGGCGTTCCGGCTAAATCTTTTAAAGTTAACAACGCAACTAATATATCGGCTGTAATTGCGGCGGGTGCATCTGGCAATGTTACGGTAAAATCAGCAAAAAGCCGGGCTAGTAAATCGGGTTTTACTTATATCCCGCCACCTACCATTACATCCATATCTCCAATAGCCGCTCCTGTAGGCGCAACTGTAACTATTACCGGAACAGGCTTTACCGATGTTACACGCGTTTTACTAGACAACTATTCGTGGGTGTATAAAGTGATATCGCCAACGCAAATTACTGCTACGGTGGGCGATATTAGCTCAGGGAGTATTACTGTAACTGCAGCAGGTGGCTCGGTTACGATGGCCGGCTTTCACTTGCTGCCAACCATTACCTCTATAGACAAAACAAGCGGAACCTTTGGTACAAGTATTACAATTTATGGTAACGGTTTGGGTGAAGTGAATGCAGTTACTTTAGATGGTAATCCAGTTAGGTCATTCAACAGAAACGCCGTTGGTATTTATGCGATAATTGGAGATGGCTCTGCAGGCAATTTTACTGTTAGCACTCCTTATGGTAGTTCAACCTACGCTGGCTTTACCTATTATCAAACAGCAAAAATAAAATCGTTCTCGCCAACGTCGGGGCCAATTGGGACTATGGTTACCATCAAAGGCAGTAACTTTGATAAGCTTCCTGCTGGTAATATTGTATTTTTTGGTATTGAGCGCGCCGTGGTTAGTGCCGCTACTGATAGTACGCTAACCGTTAACGTACCGCTGGGTGCAAATTACAAGCCCATAAACGTGATAGCCCATGGTACCAGTTGTTACTCGTCAATACCATTCGCAGTAACGTTTAATAACACAACGAGCCTTAATGCAGCCTATTTTAGCAGTAAAATAACCCTACAAACCGGTATGACGCAAAGAGCTGTTCTTGCGGATATAGATAACAACGGAAGTCCGGATATTATTGTTACGACAATTGGCTCGGCAGGTACCATCGCTCGTATAATGCTAAATAATAGTAAACCCGGTAATATTAGCCTTAGTACCAGTATTATGCAATATGGCGGAGGAGGAAGCTCGTCAGACTACCACCTGAACGGCTCGTTAGACGTGAATACAGCAGATTGGAATATGGATGGCAAGCTCGATCTTCTTCTCGTCGGTATATTTGGTGGTAATGCCGCGGTTAACGTGCCGTCATTTTCCATGTTCAATAACGGTTATGGTTATGCATCTTACAGCAGTTCTTTGATAACCTCATTTGGTGAGGCTAATCGGCAAGCAAACTATAACGTGCCTAACAATATTGAGGTTGGTGATATTGACGGCGATGGCAAAACCGACTATTTGGTAGGTCGGCCATACTTTACCTTTCCAAATGTGCTGTTGGCCGATGTTGATAGTGATGGTAAACCGGATGTTTTAGTGAAAAGCGCATCCAACTTGTTGGTATACCGAAATATCAGCACCAGGGGTAATATCGTTTACGACACTCCACTTACGTTCGATATGGGCGGATTGATAAACGAAGTTTTTAGCGGTGACTTTGATAATGATGGCAAACTCGAGATAGCCGTTGCTATGGGCGCATCTACAGCCGGAACAGTTAAAATATTGAAGAACACAGGTACACAGGGCTCTATAAATTTAGCTGTTATACAAAATATTACCACCGGCGGCGCACCAATAGCCGGTTGCGCTGCTGATTTTGATGGCGATGGTAAACTTGATATGGCTATTATAAACGGTAGCAACATTTCTGTATTTAAAAATACAGCAAGCGGCCTAAATGTAGCATTTGGCGCAGCGATAGATATACCACAGGATAGCATGACACAAGTAATTGCAGGTGATCTGGACGCCGACAGCAGGCCCGACCTGGTTTGTGTAAGCCGCTACGGAGGTGACGGTATTATCATTTTAAATAAATTAAAAAACTTGGCAGGCATTACCTCCTTTACACCGGGTGAGGGTTTTAAAGGAACAACGATTAGCCTGACGGGCGCTGGTTTGACGGGCACTACCGCAGTTACAATAGGCGGTACTACAGTACAATCATTTGTGGTTAACACGGACAGTACTATGACGATCACAGCCGGTAGTGGTGTTACAGGCTACATTAACGTAATTAAGCCAACCAGTACTTTAATATCTCTAACACCATTCATTTTTACACAGCCACCTGTTATTACCAGCATTAGCAACACAACGGGTATAACAGGCTCAGGTTTAACTTTAACAGGAACCAACTTTACGGGTGCCACCAAAGTTAGTTTCGGTGGTGTGGATGCTACAACTTTCCAAGTGGTTTCGCCAAACACTATCAACGCCACTGTTGGCGCAGGTGCAAGTGGTATTATTTCGGTTACCACACCAGCAGGAACAGGTACTCTTGCCGGTTTTGTATTTTTACCTGTACCTATAGTTACCGTTGTAGGTTCCGATGTATTGCTAACAGGTAGTTATGTAACACTCTCTACGCCGATAGTAGCTGGTTGTACCTACCAATGGAAACAAAACGGAACGATTATCTACGGAGCTACATCAGCTACTTTTAACGCCTATTATGCTGGTGTTTATACGGTGTCAGTTAACTACAACAATGGAATATCCCAAACATCAGCGGGGGTTACTATTAATGCTATTTTCACCTTGCCCGCCAGTAACTTTCGGATCAGTTCCACCAGTGTCACTTGCAAAGGATCATCAAATGGGGCCATTAACATAAGCGCAGCGCAAAACCTGGGGTATACAGCCACAATCACGGGTAAAGGCTTAAATTCAGTTATTCCTTTTACGACCACAACTGCGCTTAACAACCTTTCTGCAGGCACATATAATATTTGTGTAACGGTGGCAGGTCAACCAAACTATCAACAGTGTTTTACCGTCATAGTAACCGAACCTAAAGATCTATCGGCTTATTCGACAATCAACATCGGCAACAACACTGTATCGTTGGCATTAAGCGGCGGCGGTATTTATAATGTTCAGCTTAATGGAGTTTTGCACACCACTACTGACAGTGTATTGACCCTATCACTCAAAGCAGGACGAAATACCCTGATGATAACAACAGATAAACCTTGCCAGGGCATTATTGATAAAACTATCACAGCGTCTGAAGATGTTTTGCCTTACCCTAACCCGGCTGACAAAATATTATATATTAACCTTGGCAATCAACAGGTGAGAACTGCAAAAGTTGCCATTTATTCGGCTATGGGGGCTTTAGTCTACAAAAATCAATTTGATAACCCAGGCAATACAGTGCGGCTTGATGTATCAACCATACCAATGACGGGGGTTTATACACTTATATTAACTACCGACAACTTACAAAAAACATTTAGTATTATAAAAAGATGAGAAGGCAGGTATTGATATTTTTACTGGCGATGGTATTTGTTGGGTGTGGTAAAAAAAATGATAACGAGTCAGCACCATCTTCTAATCCCGAAAAAGCCACGCTATTATTCCCGAGTCAAAATTCAGCTTGTACCATAACCAACGTTATTTCAACTACACAAAGTAATATTAATTTATCAACAAACACATCTAACACACAATCTGTTAAAGTACCTCAATTAACAACAACGCTCAACCGGAGTACCGCATACTCCTGGTATGTGGTATCAAGATCGAGCAAAAGCACAATTGTAGCACAAAGCGATATCTGGAAGTTTTTTAACCCCGGGCCTGGGACGGTGTATTATGCCCCCTTCCCTGCCGATCTGCTTACCCCTGCGTTTAACGGCACCGCAACAATAACAAACGGTAAAGTCACTTTAACCTGGCAAGGAAGCGATCCCGATAATGATATCTCTTCTTACTCTGTTTACTTGGGTACAAGCAATGTCAACTTAGCGCTTGTTGCAAACACAACTTTTACTAATTTGGCAGTGGGCTTACCAACATCAAATATCCGGTATTACTGGAAAGTTGTTACTGTTGATACTAAAGGTAACACCTCGGATTCAGCCATATACTATTTCTCTGCTCTCTAATATAAATGCTTTTGGAAGGACTTGCAGACCAAATTTGGGGCGAGAAGGCAGGGTTATACTATGATGGCCTTTATTTCTTTGTATTTAAACCGGCTCGCCCGTCCCCAGCAAGGTTTATAGCCACGTGCCTGCAACAAGCGCCGGTATATCCCTAAGAATAAACGTATTTGGAGCATTTATACTGGAACCTTATTTTGCCATCCCATTCCAGCGCACCGATGTTAACCTGCCTGTGTTCGGGTTAAACTTTGCACCGGGCTGGTAACGTTACAATAACACCCACTTAAACGGAAAAACCCGGTTAGCTGTTGCTAACCGGGTTTTTCCGTTTTTTAACACACTACATTTTTTTAGTAGTATCCGTTTTTGTGGTGTCCTTTTTAGCGGTATCTGTAACTGCCGGTGTTGTACTCATGCCTGAATCTTTCACCGTTGTACTATCTGTACCACCAGCGTTCTTTGTAGAACTGCAGCCTACAGCTATTGATCCGATCATTGCCGTGACAAGTGCAAAACTTAAAATTTTCTTTTTCATGATACTTAAATTTTGTGATAGATGTTAATAAACTATATACCTATCTAACTTCATTTAAGCAGAAATGTTTCAATTTTTGCCATCAAGCCTGATAATGGGTGACGTCCGCCTACTGTTTTGGGAAATATTTTTGGATAGTATTTAACAACTCTTCAGTAATTTTACCATTGGTTGCTACTACTTCGCGGGTGTTAAACAAGTCTGTCCCTCCCGAAAAATTAACTACCTCTCCACCAGCCTGCCTTACAATTACAATCCCTGCAGCCATATCGTACGAGTTTAAATTATATTCGTAATAGCCATCAAATCTACCACAGGCTGTATACGCCAGATCCACCGCTGCCGAGCCTAAGCGCCTCAGGCCGTGGCAGCCACGCATTAACTCGGCAAAAAGCTCAACAAAGGCCCGTTGCTTCTCAAAATCGTAATAAGGGAAACCGGTAGCCAGCAGCGTATCGGCAATTTTAAGGTTTTTGGTTACTTTAATTTCCATACCATTAAGGTAAGCAGGCGCGCCCTTCCAGGCGTAAAAGCATTCATCCTGGTTAATCTCATATACCACGCCCAAAACCAGCTCGTCGTATTCCTGCAAGGCAATACTTACCGAAAAAACAGGCAAGCCATGTATAAAGTTGGTGGTGCCATCCAGGGGGTCGATAATCCAGGTATAGCGCTCCCCTATTTGATTTTTTGTTTTCTCCTCGGTGATAAAGCCAGCTTCAGGAAGTAATGCTTCTAACGCAGCTACAATTTGCAGTTCGGCCGCTTTATCAACGTACGATACCATATCATTTAAGCCCTTGTATTCAATACTATCCGAATTAAATTTTTTGCGCTCCTGGCGTATAAAATCTCCAACTTGTTTTGAAAGCGCTATTACTTCAGTTGCTATGTTTTCCAGATTCATGATTTTGTAATGATAAGTTAAATGAGAAAAATTTATGTACAAAAAAGCTTGCAAAAAACAAGCTCAAAGCCGCCGCAGGGCGCGCCACCACCGGATAAATATTTAAATATCTGATAAGCCAACTCATCACTCCGAGATTGGCAAAAAAGCCTAAAATGGCTACGGTAATAAAGCGAAAAAATTGTTTCCCCGGTGATAGTTTGGATTCGGTAAAAACCAGGAATTTGGTAATGAGAAAATTAACCAGTACCCCTAAAAAAAACGATAGTGCCAACGATAAAATATACCGTGAGATGCTTATACGGAATATGGAGTAGCTTGCATTGGTAAAAATATAATTATACAAGCAAAAATAAGCGGCTATATCAACGCCGAAACCCACACCTGTAGAGAGCACAAAACGAAAAACCTGATTTTTCAATAACCGTTTCCAGAAGGATTCCTGTAATCTCTTAGTCATGCGCCTTAACCACTTCAGCTTGTTTAGTGCGTAAAGCGTTTACTATAAATACAATGCCGGTAATAAATAAAAGTAGTGATATCAATTCGGCCTGGGTAAACGAAATTCCGGCCACGTGGTATTTGGTATTCACGCGAATCAATTCGATTAAAAAGCGCTCTATACCGTTCAAAACCAAATAAATTCCCCACATCAGGCCTGGTAACTTAATTTGCTTGCGTAAGCTCCATAATAACAGGAACAACAGGATACAAATAACCGATTCGTAGAATGAGGTAGGGAAAACCGGCACCTTTAACTCATAGCAAAACTTACCCACACAGTTGGCAATCGGATTATCATGATCAGACATGTTAACGTTGTGCGGAAATTTAAAGGCCCACATCCAATCGGGTGCCCAACTCAGCCAGCTTGGTTTAGGAGCCAGGTTATTAATGCCCCAATCGCCATCGCCAGACATTTGGCAGCCTATACGCCCAACACCATAAGCTATCATCATACCTGGAGCACCAATATCCATCATCTGGATAGGCTTAACCCCGTTTTTACTGGCCAGGTAAAGTACCGCCGCTCCGCCGCAAAATAGCCCACCATAAAATGTTAAACCACTAAAGCCGATCAGCATACCCACAGGGTCGGCCATAAAATCGTTCCAATTTTCGAGCGCATTAAAAAGCTTGGCGCCTGCAAAACCCCAAACAGCCGCCCATAACAGCAAGTTGCCCATCATTTCGTAGGGATGAACTATCACTTGCTTAGTTTGGGGTGTGGGTAACTCCTGCTTTTTCTTTTCGGAGTAGGCCCAGTAAACAAATATCCCTGCCAATAGGATACCGCCTATCCAATTGCCCCTGAGCGATAACAGAAAATCCTGTGGGTTATCAACCAAGGCGTGGTAGTTAAATACAGCATCGAGCAATTTATAACCAATTAAGAAACCAAAAAAGCCGTTCAATACCAGGTCGAACAAAGTAGCAGGTTCGCCCTCAACTACTGTTTTTTTATAGGGATGCACCAGTCCTAATTTTTCTTTCCGTTTAAATTCCTGCTCAAAAGCCCAAAAAGAAATCATGAAGGCTATGGCAACAAAAAAACCAAAGGTTTGAATGGGCAATGGAATATTTAAACCTGTAAAATATTTGATAAGCTCGGATATGGTTGGAAACATCGGTGTTAATTTGTGGGCTAATATAAAAATTAATGAACCAATGTTTCTTCAGTCTCGGTTATTTCAACGTCACCATCAGATGAAATTGCTGTTAACTGAACGGTTTTGAGTTCGTTTACTAAAATGGGGTCGTATTTGGCTTTAACCTTTACATAGTTGCGGCTAAAACCGTGCATATAGCCATCAGTAATATCGCGTTCAAAAAGAATTTCGACATGTTTGCCTAACTGGCTCTCATAGAAAGCCCTTCTTTTTTTGTCTGAAAGGATATGCAGCATCTTGCTCCTCTCGGATCGTGTTGAACCGGGCACTGTACCTGTCATCTCCGCTGCCAGCGTATTTTCCCTTTCGGAGTAGGTAAATACGTGCAGGTATGAGATGTTGAGCTCATTTAAAAAATTATAAGTTTCAACAAAATCTTCGCGTGTTTCGCCCGGGAAACCCACAATCACATCCACACCTATGCAGCAATCGGGCATCAACTGTTTAATTTTAGCTACCCTATCGGCATAAAGTTCCCTTTTATAGCGCCTACGCATTAACGATAAAATTTTATTGGAACCTGATTGCAGCGGAATATGGAAATGTGGGGCAAAACGTTTAGATACCGCAACAAACTCAATAATTTCGTCGGTTAATAAATTAGGTTCGATGGACGAAATACGGATGCGGTCAATACCATCCACCTCATCCAGAGCCTTAACCAGGTCGAAAAATTTATGCTCGCGCTTACCGTCGCGAATGCCGTAATCACCAATGTTTACGCCTGTTAACACAATCTCTTTAACGCCCGAAGCTGCAATTGCGCGAGCCTGTTCAAGCACACTCTCAACCGTATCGCTCCTGCTGGCTCCGCGGGCCAACGGGATAGTACAGAAAGTGCACGAGTAATCACATCCATCCTGTACTTTTAAAAAGGTACGCGTACGGTTATCGCCAAAAGAATAAGAAGCTATAAACTGGTTAGCCTCTGATACCGGTTGGTTATATACTAAAGTTTTAGGCTTTTTAGTAAGATCGGCAATATGCTCAACAATGTTAAATTTTTCTGCCGCTCCCAGCACCATATCCACCCCGGGGATTTCGGCAATTTCCTGCGGCTTTAGCTGCGCATAACACCCAACGATAGTTACATAGGCGTTAGGCGATATTTTTAGCGCCTCTTTAACTATTTTTTTGCACTTTTTATCGGCATTATCTGTAACAGAGCAAGTGTTGATCACAAATACATCGGGAGTATCTGCAAAATCAACCGTATCAAAACCGGCCTTATTAAAAAGGCGACCGATTGTTGATGTTTCAGAATAATTGAGCTTACAGCCCAAAGTATAAAAAGCGACTTTCTTGTTCATTTTAAAGCTGCAAAGATAAGAATTTTTTATTTTTGCCGAACGATGCGTATCTGGTAAAGATCGGGGCACATTAATTGCAATTACAGCTTCAGGGGTTTATACCTGGTTATATCAAGATACGTATCATGAAGAAAATTACTTATTTGTTACTCTTATTGCTGAGTGCGCAGTTTTTAAAAGCACAAGCCCAAAATATAGATTCGCTGCAAAGGCAACGTGATACAGCGAGCATAGAGTGTGCTAAAGCCGAATTATTCACCAACAAGGCGGCCGATCTGATCCAGTTTAACTGCCAAAAAACGAGAGAGATTAGCTACGCGGATGCGGGTAAAGCGATTGAATATGTACTAAAAGCCCTACACATTAATTCTAAATATAATGATACCCTGGCTGTACGTAATAATTTCGACTGCTTAAGTTCGGCTTATTTTATCCAAAAAAAATATACCCAAGCCAAATGGTTTGTTTTACAATCTAATTACATATCCCGATATAAAAAGGATGTACCCGCGATGATCAACTCTTTAATGAGGCTTGCTTCTATTAAAATAGCCATTAAAGATTACAAAATGGCCGAGGTAGATTTTAACAAAGCTATCGCATTGACTAAAATTAAAAACGATGTAAACCGTCAAATTGAAATTGAGAAATGTTTATCCACCCTTTACACCAACAGCGGCAAAGTTAAAGCCGCTACTGCAATGGATAAACATTATACACTGTTACAGTACAATTTAGACAAAAGCATGGCACAACAGGCCAAGGCGAAGCAATTACGCGTACAAAAGTATTATGCCTTACTTAAAGCTAAACCTAAACCAAAGAAAGTGGTTAGCGTAAGCGAAACAAAACCTGCTATATTACAGGAAGGACAAAGTACAGATGAAAGTAAAACAGATGTACAAACTACCGCGCTGGATATTACCAACCAGGATAAGTAAATTAATCGCATTCGTTCCAGCGATAGCTCTTATTATCTAATCCCATTAAATCAACAACACGGTCAACAACGGTTAAGGCTACCTGCTCTATAGTTGTTGGCTTGCTGTAAAAGGATGGTACAGCCGGGCAAATAATGCCGCCTGCCTCGGTTACTGTTTGCATATTGCGAATGTGGATCAGGTTTAACGGGGTATCACGGGCAACCAGGATCAATTTACGCCGCTCCTTCAATATCACATCAGCAGCACGCGTGGTTAAATCGTTTGAAATACCCCCCGCAATGCGTCCGAGCGTCCCCATTGAACATGGTATAATAACCATGGTATCAAATTTAGCCGAACCAGAGGCGAAGGGGGCCATAAAATCATTCTTATCGTAAAACCGGAACGGATATTGGCTGTAAGCATCGTTATCCAATTCGAATTTCCAAACCTGCCTGGCATTATCAGACATAACAATACCTACATCGGCTATCTGATCGCTCAATTGCTGTAATTTATCCAGTAAAAGTTTAGCGTAAATAGCGCCGCTGGCGCCGGTGATTGCAACGATAATCTTCTTTGTCATATAGAGCGCAAAGCTATACTAAAACAAGGGCATAAAAAAAGGGTCGAATATAAATACTCGACCCTACATCTACCTATGAAAAACATGCCCTGTTAGGGGCATCACAAATATAAGTACTCGTTTCCAAATTATGAAGAAATTATTAAGAAAAATTTTTTAAGTTAATACTGCCGCAAGAAAAAACAAACATCCGGCTATGTAAAATATGATTACTGCAATAATTTGGTTTTAAAATTCTTGTCAATTAGCGTTTGGATGATACCATCAACCATTCCCACTTTAGGCACGTAGATGTTTTTAATGGCTGCCCACTTCATTAACGTGATATAGATTTCGCAGGCTGGGATGATCACGTCGGCACGGTCGTTGTTTAAACCCAAAACGTTGATCCTGTCTTTCAGCGAGAACGAGTTAAGGTAATTATAAAGCGACTTTAATTTGGCAAAGCTCAAAGGCACATTCTCCTTTTCTTCCGAGAGTTTAAACAACTTATTGATGTTACCGCCGGTTCCAATGCCTATAATTGATTTATAGGTCCGGGTGTGTTCCTTAACAAAATCGTGCATTTCGTTCCAGGTTTCCTCCTTATCCTGGTTATCTAAAATCCGGATGGTGCCTATATTGAAGGAGTGCGAAGCGATGATCTTGTTTTCAGAAAATATAGAAAGCTCTGTACTGCCTCCGCCTACATCAATATAAAGGTAATTTTTATTTTTATCCAGCGACTGCTCAATATGGTTGGAGTAGATGATGTTTGCTTCCTTTTCGCCGTGAACTATTTCAATATTGATCCCCGCCTCTTGTTTAATTTTGATCACTAACGATGGCCCGTTCAAAGCCTCGCGCATAGCTGATGTGGCGTAAGCCAGGTAGTCGGTCACCTTGTAAACATCCATCAGGTTTTTAAAAGCCTGCATCGTTTTAATCAATTCGGCAGTTTTTTTATCGGATATCTGCTGATCTAAAAAAGCGTCATCCCCCAAACGCAAAGGCACCCTGATCAAAGTGTTCTTTTTAAAGGAAACAGATTGGTCGTTTTCAACAATGTCGGCTATCAATAACCTGACAGCGTTTGATCCTATATCAATGGCGGCGTATCTCAATTTGTTTAGTTTTTATATTTTAAATAATTGTAAATGTCAATTTGCGCACGATAAGGGATCTTCTCTTTAGATTTAACGTACTTATTGTTATTTTGCCCGTTAATTTCGCGCGCTTTGGTATTGTCCTGTAGTTGGATATCAATGATATCCCTGATCTCGGTACGCAACCTTTCATCATAAATCGGAAAGCCAACTTCAACGCGGCTATCCAGATTACGGCTTAAAAAATCGGCCGAGGTAAGGTAGATCAACTCTTTGCCGCCATTAGCAAAAATATGTACCCGGGCATGCTCAAGATATTTATCTACAATACTAATTACCTCTATATTTTCGCTGTGGTTTTTTACGCCGGCTACAAGGCAGCACATTCCGCGCACTATGAGCTTTATTTTTACACCGGCGTTGCTGGCGGCATACAACTTGCTAATCATCTGCTCATCAGCCAGGCTATTCATTTTAAGTATCATGTAAGCCGGTTTACCCGCCTTAGCATTTTTCATTTCGGTATCTATCAGTTTAAAATAGGCCGGCCTTGAGTCGATGGGTGATACGATGAGGTTTTTTAAACCGCTCGGAACGGTATTTTTGGTGAGCGCTTTAAATACCTGCACCATATCATCCGTAATTCGCTTATCCATGGTGAGCAGGCTATGGTCGGCATAAATGGTAGCTGTTTTTTCGTTAAAATTACCGGTTGACAAACAGGCATAATTAACGATCCTGTTTTTCTCTAAACGGGAAACCAGGATAATTTTGGAGTGTACTTTGTACCCCGAAATACCGTAAATTACGTTAACGCCCTCTTCGGCCAATCGGCGACTCCAGGTAATGTTAGCCTGCTCATCAAAACGGGCTTTTAGCTCTACCAGGCAATTCACTTTTTTTCCGTTTTTGGCCGCATTAATCAGCGCGTGTACCACCCTTGAGTTTTTAGCCAGGCGGTAAAGGGTAACACTGATCTCTTTGACCTTAGGATCGATAGCAGCCTCGCGTAAAAAGTGAATAATGTAATCGAAAGACTGGTAAGGCGTACTAACCAAAAAGTCCTTTTTGGCAATAAGGCTGATCAGACTTTTACCGAAAGAAAGCTCCGGTACAGGCAGTGAATCGTACCTGGGATATTCAAGCTCCGGGCGGCCCACGTTAGGGAAAACGATAAAATCCTTAAAATTATGGTAACGGTTACCCGGAATCAGGCTTTCGGCATTCACACCCATCTTGGTCACTAAAAATGCCAGCATATCCATAGGCATCTCGGTATCGTATAACAAGCGCATCGGCTTGCCCTTTTTACGCTTCAGCAAACTTTTTGAAAGCAGGTCTACAAACTTATCGCTCACTTCTTTATCCAGGTCGAGCTCGGCATCTCGCGTAAGCTGTATGGAGTAAGCCTCGATGGTATCGTGCTCAAAAATGAAAAAGATATCCTCCAGGCTGTAACGGATAATATCATCAACCAGGATGATAAACTTGAGATCGTTGGTTTGCGGAAGAGCGATAAAACGTGGCAAACTATCCGGAATTTCAATCAGTGCCAGCTTACTTTTTTTGCCCTGGATAAGCCTTACAAAAAAATAAATCCCCCGGTCGCGCAGCTCAGGTAAAGGCTCACCGGTGTTTAACATGATGGGCACCAGGGTAGCTAAAATATTTTCCCTGAAATAGTTTTTAACGAAGGCCCCCCGGGTAACATTCAGCTGTTTATCATTGAGGATAAAGATCTTCTCTTCGGCAAGCTGTTTAACAATAATATTCTCGTATAAATTGTTAAACTTTTTTTCTTGCTTTACAACCAGGTTTTTAATTTGGTTGAGCAACTTTTTGGGGTTATAACCCAATACCTCCTTGGCCTTCTCGTTTAAACTGGCAAGCCTGCTCAGCGTGGCTACGCGTACCCGGTAAAATTCATCAAGATTGGACGAAAATATGGCCAGAAATTTAATCCGGTCAATTAAAGGGACTGTGGGATCGGCTGCTTCCTGTAAAACTCTATCGTTAAAATAAAGCCAACTGATCTCTCTGTTAATTAGCGGAATACGTTTAATGTCCATAAAATAAAAAGTCCCCGGTCATTACAACCTGGACTACAAAACTGCTTATTTATTTGTTAACATAATATTATCACTTAACCAATTTGTATTGTGTTAATGTTAAGCTTTTTTAGGCGACCTGCTTTTTTTGACTGCTATAACCGCTTCGGCGGGCTTTTCAGCGGTTGTATCCGCATCGGGTTTAGGCGCGGCTACCTTTTTTACCCGGACTACCGGAGTGGGCACGCCCGATGCTTGTTCTGGTAAAACGCCGGGTTTCTTTTCAGCTTTGGTGGCTGCTGTTTTTTTCGCTTTTTCTTCGGCTGTTTTGGTTGCTTTCGCTATTACTTTTTCAACCTGCTCTACTTTTTTTTCAATATTTTTTTTTGCCGGGCTGGTGCTTTTGGTAGCCTTTTTTATCGCCTTTTTTACTGGCTTGGTTTCAAGTTTAGCTTCCACCACGTCTTTAACATCATCCAAAGTCTGGCTGATTTTTTTAGCAACAGTTTTGCTTACTTTTTTAATTTCTTTTTTCAGTTTGGCCGCATCGTGCCCTAATTCTACAAGGACTTGTGTAAATTTATCTGTCAAGCTGATTTCAATCTGTTTCTTCGCTTCTTTTTTGGTATTGGATTTCATAATCAAAGTTTCTTAAAGTTAACATTTACATAAAGGTAACAAATTGTTTACGCGCACCTTGGTGCAAACGGTAAAATAAACTTCTCCCTCTCAAGGTAAAACTACTTTATTTAAATAATAATTAAGGTAAATTTGTAACATTAATTAAATAAACCTGTATGCCATCATTTGATATTGTGAGCAAAATTGATGCTCAAACGCTTGATAATGCTATCAATAATGCAAAAAAAGAAATACTGAACCGTTTTGATTTTCACGGATCAAAAAGCACCATCGAACTGGATAAAAAAACAAACGAGGTAACTGTGGTTACTGAAGATGATATGCGCTTAAAAGCCATTGAGGGCTCCATTATCAGCCGGATGGTTAAACAATCGCTTGATCCTAATGCCCTCGATTTTGGTGAGGAGCAATATGCTTCGGGCAACATGATCCGTAAGTCGATCAAAATAAAGGAAGGGATTGAGAAGGAGGCTGCCAAAAAGATAGTAAAGAAAATAAAAGACAGCGGACTAAAAGTGCAGGCTTCCATTATGGACGACCAGGTTAGAGTAACTGCAAAAAAAATAGACGACCTGCAAGCCGTAATCAGCCTTTGCCGCACCGAAGATTTTGGCCAACCGCTGCAATATATTAATATGCGCAATTAAGCTTGACAATGTGCGGATGAGAGAATGTGCGAATGTGCGAATTAGGGAGTTTGCAAATGTGTGAATGAGGGAATGTGCGGATGTGCAAATGAGAAATTTGCAAATGTGCGAATGAGGGAATGTGCGAATGAGGAAATGTGCGAATGAGGGAATTTGCGAATGAGGGAATTTGCAAATGGGCGAATGGGCGAATGGGGGAATATCCAAATTTTATGGACGGGTACGGTAGAGACAAAAAAAACCGGGATGCTGCTTACGCTGCACCCCGGCTCAAACTAAACAACAACCTATATGAAATATCATGTGCTTAAACACTAAACCTTAACACAAATCCGGCACATGATACTTTACTTTATTGAAAACCTGTCTTATTTTACAGCAATTTCGCGGGCTTGAATTTTAGCTTCTTCTTTTTTAGCTACACTTAATTTTAAGATACCATCGGTATATTCAGCTTCAATTTTAGTCTGGTCAACAGTTTCAGGCAAGGTGAAGGTCCTGCTGAACGAGTTGTAGCTAAATTCTTTTTTACTGTACTTTTTATCTGTTGCAGCGTTTTCAATTTTCTTTTCGGCCGAAACACTCAGGATGTTTTTATCAACGTTGATTTTAAAGTCTTCTTTGGCTAAACCAGGTACAGCTAATTCGATATGAAATTCATTTTCAGTTTCGGCAATGTTAACTGCGGGTACTTTGGATACCAACCTGCTGCCAGAGAATGTATCGTTCAATATCGAATCAAATACATCTGTAAATAATGGGTTTAAACCGTTGTTTTTTTGTCCGTTTGCAAATTTTACAAGTGTCATTTTTATATCTCCTTAATTTTTTGTTTTTATTATCTTCGTATCTTGTTAATCAATCTGTATACCAATTGAACTTAACGCACCGATTAGTGCATTAGCCCATTCAAAAGCAGACACATTGACACTTAAAATTATTTTAGACCGACATATTGACTGATTATGGCTCCAAATATTGCTAATTTTAAATACTTCACGCCCATACATATACGTTTTTCGGATATGGACGCCTTCGGACACGTTAATAACGCCGTATACTTAACCTATTTTGAGATAGCCCGCGGCGATTATTGGCGCCACATTATCCAATGGGATTGGGATGAGATGGGCATTATACTGGGCCGGTCGGAAATTGATTACAAGAAACCCATCACTCTTGACGACGAAATTAAATGCTATGTACGTACCTCGCGCGTAGGCAACAGCAGTTTTGATGTGGAGTATATCCTGATGAGGGTAAAAGATGAAAAAGAAGAGGTATGCACCACCGGCAAAACCGTGTGCATCAGCTACGATTATAAAGCAGGCAAATCAAGCCCCATCCCCAAAGCGCAACGCAAGCGAATGATTGATTATGACGAGCCGAAATTGATTATGAATAGTTAGATTGAAGTATTTAGATAACAGCTATCAAATAAATGCCTCATTTAATCAGGCGAGTAGCGTTACTACACTTACTTTACCTTGCTATCGGCATAATTATCATTGTTGCGTTTGGCGATAATGATAATTATTGGATTAGGGTTCCGGTTGCAGTACCATCCGTTTTTTGGTGCATATTTCAATTGATATGGTTTTTAACGAATGCTCAAGCACTCATCGACGATTTCTTTCCCTTAAACACGCCATCAAATTACTACAACGATCCTTTAACACAAAGAGTAATAAGCACGTTAGCTATTTGCTTAGTTATGGGTGGGCTTGCCTTTCTTATCACCGAAATAAATAACATAGATAATACATTAAGAGGCGCAGCTATGTTTTGGAAGTTTTGCGTGGGAGGCATTACAGCAGGTATAATTTTGACAATTTTAGCGCAGCGCAAATACCTCCAAATTAAGCGCTCCAGCAATTTGAGATTTATAGTTTGTTTTGGATTGATTTTGGGCATGTTTACATTTGCGCCGGCAACCGCGAGTTTAATCAATAGGAAATATGCTTCACCTCAAGTGATAACATTACCTTTCAAAGTTAACAGTAAAAGCACCGATAGTAAACATTCCGAATATTACATCTTTGTTGATGTAAACAATAATGAAGAGCGATTTATTGTAGATCAAGAATTTTACAATCAACTAAAAATTGGTCAGATCGTTATATTTTCTATCAGGCACGGTGCACTGGGATACGATTTTGTGGTAAAATTTAAAACCTAAGCCTTTCAAAATATTTTCCCGGGGTTCAATATCCCATTGGGATCAAAAACCTGTTTAATGCCCCGCATCAGCGCCAAATTAACATCCGGATATTTGATAGGCATAAATTCTTTTTGCACCAGGCCGATACCGTGTTCGCCGGAGATGGTGCCGCCTAAGGATACGGTTAATTCAAAGATCTCTTTAATACCGTCTTTCAGTTTTTTGTTCCAATCGGCATCGCTCATGCTTGCTTTTATAATGTTAACATGCAGGTTTCCGTCTCCGGCATGGCCGTAGCAAACCGATTCAAAGCCGAACCTCGCTCCTATTGCTTTAATCCCTTTAATTAATGCGGGCAATTCGGCACGGGGTACTACGGTATCTTCTTCCTTGTAAACCGAGTTTGACTTTACCGACAGGCCCATAATACGGCGCATGTGCCATAACTCTTCCTTTTGCGCCGACGAATCTGCAAATAACACATCTTGACAATTAAATTCTTCTAAAGCAGCGTTAATCTTTTCGCAATCAGCAAATATCACATCCGGGTTATTCCCGTCAACCTCAATCAATAAAAAGGCAGCTATGCCGTCTTTTAGCGCAAAGTTAATCCCATCGTGCGCTATCACCCACTCCACTCCCCTGCGTTCCATAAACTCCAGTGCCGATGGGATAATG
The DNA here is from genome assembly GCF_000166195.2 of Mucilaginibacter paludis DSM 18603. NCBI lineage: Bacteria > Pseudomonadati > Bacteroidota > Sphingobacteriia > Sphingobacteriales > Sphingobacteriaceae > Mucilaginibacter > Mucilaginibacter paludis. The sequence goes on along the minus strand of NZ_CM001403.1, from coordinate 7,179,509 downwards.
CCTGCCCTGAATATGGCAGAGACAGCACCGCAAGCTTCCTCGTTGGTAGCAAACGAGGCGAGCATCAGCGCCGTTTGCGTTGGCCGCGGAATAAGCTTGACCACAATTTTTGTAACGATGCCCAGCGTTCCCTCCGAGCCTATCATCAACTGCGTTAAGTTGTAGCCCGATGCGTATTTCAAGGTATTGGCCCCCGTCCAGATCACCTCGCCGCTCGGTAAAACAACTTCCAGGTTCAATACATACTCACGGATGGTTCCGTATTTTACCACACGCGGCCCGCCCGAACAATTGGCAACATTACCGCCAATAAAACAACTGCCTTTACTTGCCGGGTCAACCGGGTAAAGTAAACCCTTAGCAGCCACCACATCCATAAATACTTCGGTTATTACGCCAGGCTCAACAGTAGCCTGCAAATTACGCTCATCAATAGCGATGATGTGATTAAAACCCTCCATCGAAATAACCAAGCCTGCGTTTACAGGCAAAGCCCCACCGCTTAAACCTGTACCCGCACCACGCGGAGTAACGGGGATATGATATTCATTACATAGCTTCAATAGCTGCGAAACCTGCGCCGTAGTTTGCGGTTTCACCACCACTTCGGGATAATAACGCAGATCTTCAGTTTCGTCATGGCTGTATTTTTCCAGCTCGCCGGGCGTAGTATAAACACAACCAGCTCCCGCAATATCACGCATCCGCGTTACCAATGCATCCGTTATTTTATTGAACATCATCAGGTTTGGTATAGGTTATCTCGATAAAAGAGCTGGCTACTTTACCCGGTAAGGGAGGATTTAATTTTTGAATACTGGCCTGTATAATTTCCACAAAAGGATAAGTGGTTTTTATTTGATCGATAATGCCCTGCACCACAGTTTCAAGCAATTTACGGGTGTATCTCATTTCTTGCTCCACTATCCGGTAAAGCTGTTCGTAATTAACGGTGTAAGCAATCTCGTCATCATTAAAATGATGCTGTTGCACAAACCTAACCGATACGTCAACCACAAAATGGTTACCCAAAACCTGTTCCTGGGGATAAAAGCCGTGATAAGCAAAAAACTCCACGCCTTGCAATGCCACTTTAATCATGCGGTAAAGTTATCAAATTGGCCTGTTAGTGCAATTAATGCCTGGCGATTGTTTGATGAGAGCATGGCGTATGATATCTGCCATAATAAACCAAAGCCATCATTACTTTGCCAAACTACAGATCATTAACTCAGGAACTAAACATTATGCGCTGTGATTCCTAATTATTAGATTTGCTTATACATAAACACCTGTTATGCCTAAAAACGACCTGTATGAAGCCCCGGATTATTATTTACTGGACGAACTTTTAAGCGATGAGCATAAACTGATCCGCCAGTCGGCGCGCGATTGGGTGAAGAAAGAACTGAGCCCTATTATTGAAGATTATGCTCAACGTGCCGAATTTCCGAGGCAATTGCTTAAGGGCCTGGCAGAGATAGGCGCCTTTGGGCCTACCATCCCGGTTGAATATGGAGGTGCCGGTTTGGATTATATAGCCTACGGAATTATTATGCAGGAAATTGAGCGCGGCGACTCCGGCATTCGCTCTACGGCTTCGGTACAGGGTTCCCTGGTGATGTATCCTATATACGCTTATGGATCGGAAGAGCAACGCAAAAAGTATTTGCCTAAACTGGCAAGCGGAGAGTTAATGGGCTGCTTTGGCTTAACGGAGCCCGATCATGGATCGAACCCCGGCGGGCTAACCACCAACTTTAAAGACGCAGGCGATCATTATTTACTGAATGGTGCCAAAATGTGGATATCGAACGCGCCCTTTGCTGATATAGCCGTGGTATGGGCTAAAAACGAAGGCGGCAAAATACAGGGCTTAATAGTAGAGCGTGGCATGGGGGGCTTTACCACACCCGAAACGCACAATAAATGGTCGTTAAGAGCATCAGCAACCGGCGAACTGGTTTTTGATAACGTTAAAGTGCCCAAAGATAACTTACTGCCCAATGTATCTGGCTTAAAAGGCCCTTTGGGTTGTTTAAACCAGGCGCGCTACGGCATTGCCTGGGGTGCTATAGGCTGTGCGATGGACTGTTACGATACTGCACTGCGGTACGCCAAGGAGCGGGTGCAATTTGGCAAGCCTATAGCGGGGTTTCAGTTACAACAAAAAAAACTGGCCGAAATGATTACCGAAATCACCAAGGCGCAACTGTTGGTTTGGCGCTTAGGGGTATTAAAAAGCGAAAACCGCGCTACGGCAGCACAGATATCAATGGCCAAACGCAATAGTGTTGAAACCGCGATAACCATTGCCCGCGAGGCCCGGCAAATTTTGGGTGGAATGGGAATTACCGGCGACTACTCTATTATGCGGCACATGATGAACCTCGAATCGGTGATAACTTATGAAGGCACGCACGATATTCATTTACTGATTACCGGGATGGATATAACCGGGCAGGATGCTTTTAAATAAAACACAAACCCCCATTTATTATTGGACAAATAATTTAATTATAACTTTATTTACAATTGTTTAAAGTGATCTAAACCCTATATTTGGGGTTTACTAATTTGTTTGAATGCCCTATATTACCGGAAAGAACTATGATGCAAAAAAAAGTTTAGTTACTTTTTTCCTTGTATTGTGTTCTGTTTCATTCATAGCCTGCGTTCAAAAACAATCCACAACTCCTTCATCCCCAAAATTCACCAGGCTTCTTGATAGTGCAGACAACCTGTACGCCAACAACCGGGCAAGAACCTTGCACTTGCTCGACTCCGCGAAAACAGCCACCAAAAATTCGGACGTTGTAGATGTATTCAGGTATTATTCCTTTCTTTACTATATCAATTACCGGGGCAAAAAAAATCCCGGCAAGGCAATGCTTTATGCCGATAGTATGCTTTCGACCATAGAAAGCACGCATAACGAAAAAAAATATGCCAAACTATATGGCGTAGCCAGTTTTGCCAAAGGCGATGCACTATTTATCAATAATAAATTCCAGGCGGCCTACCAGCTTTATTATAAGGGTAATTTGATAGGTAAAAACTATGTTGATAATTGTACCATAGGTGATTACAGTTATCGCATGGGGATGATTATGTACAGGCAAGAGCATTTTGCACTGGCTGCGAGCCACTTTAAACAAAGCTTCATTGAAAATGCCAGTTGCGGTGTTGGTTTTTTGTCGTACTACAGGGGGCAAGAGCTATTAGACAATGCAGCATTAAGCTATAACAAAGCCGGTATAAGAGATAGCGCCGAGTTATATTTTAAAAATGCACTCAGCTACATCAATGCCAGCGCCAGGAAATATCCTGAAAAAAGCGAAGTGATTGAGGCAGCCAGAGGGGTTGTATACGGCAACCTGGCCGACCTTTACCTGGCAAGCAAAGAATTTAACAAGGCCGAAAACCTTTTAAAGAAAAGCATCCAAATTAATTTAAAAAAAGGATACGAAAATAAAGATGCGCAGCTTACTGAATTAAAACTGGCCCGTTTATACGCTGATCTGTACAATACAAAAGCGCTGATAGCCTTATTAAAAAATATCCGTGCACAATTAGATACCTTAAAAAATAGCGAAGCCGAGGCTGATTGGAATCATTTAATGGCCGAATATTATCAAAACGAAAAAGAGCCCGAAAAGGCAATTACTTACCTTTTTAAATATGAAGCTATAAAGGATTCGTTAACCACAGCTACGATAAAGATAAAGGAGAGCAATGTAAATCAGCAATTTAAGGATTTTGAAAACCAGTCGACCATTAATACCTTAAAAAGCGATAACCAAACACAACACACTTACTTAATTATAACCCTCGCTTTCGCTTTGATGGCCCTGGCCATTGTTTTTTTAGTACTTTATAATTGGAGGCGATCAAAACAAAATGTGGCTTTGCTAAGCGAACTCAACCGAACGGTTAACGAGCAAAAACGGCAACTTGAAACTTCGTTATTGGAACTTGAATACAGCAGCAAAGAAAAGGACAGGATATTGCGGGCCGTTTCGCATGATTTACGCAACCCCATAGGGGGCATAGCTTCTTTAACCACGCTGCTACTGGTTGAACAAGGCTTAGATAACGAACAAATAGAGCTATTAAAGTTGATACAGGAAACTGCCGATAACTCCCTCGAGTTGATTAACGAGATTTTAGAGGCTACAGGCGTATTAACATCATCCATTATAACCAGGCAATATGTGGATATCAATATGCTGTTGAGCCACAGTGTTGACTTGTTAAGATTTAAGGCAGCGGAAAAAAATCAAAAAATAATGCTGGAAGTGTTGGATAAACCCGAGGAACTATACATTAGCCGCGAAAAGATATGGCGGGTATTAAGCAACCTCATCAGCAATGCCATTAAATTTAGCCCGCAGGGTTCTGTTATCGGCGTTAAACTGAGCGTTGAAGACGACAAAATCAAAATAGCGGTTAAGGACCAGGGAATAGGTATTCCGGCTGATATTAAAGACCAGGTTTTTAACATGTTCACCGAGGCTAAAAGGCCCGGCACCGCTGGCGAAAAATCATTCGGGCTGGGCCTATCCATTTCAAAGCAAATTACAGAGAGCCACAACGGCGAAATATGGTTTGAAAGTACCCCGGGTGAAGGGACAACTTTTTATGTTCGCCTTAAAAAACTAATGGCATAAAAAAGCCGCCCTGCTGTTATACAAGGCGGCCAAACTTAATCAATAATCAATAGTTAAAATCTTCCACGTCTTCCATGGTCGCCATTGTCGTGGTCTCCCCTGTCGTTGTAATTACCTCTGCCGCCTTGATCATTACGTTGCTGATTAGGCCTTGCATCGTAATGTTGATTGTCGTTTCTCCTGTTCTCATCGTGGTTAAATCGGTCCTGACTGGCATATTCCCTCACATTATGATCATCACGACGTCCCCAGTCGCGGCGGCCTTGTATCCCGCCATACCTGGCGCGGTAAACATCGTTGTGTAAGTATGGCCTTGGCTCGTTAACTGCAAACCGGCGTGCATGTTGCCAATCATAATCATGAAACCTGCCTGGCAGGTAGGCTCCTGTTATCCAATTTCCACCATCCTGGTAATAATAACAGTGATTACTTACCGAGTAATAGGCTTCAACTTCGGGCAGATAATAATAATCAGCATCATTATAAACCGGTGCCGGTGCAACGTAAACCGGCCTTGGGCCTAAATTAACGTTTAAATGCAGACCTATTTGGGCACTTGCAGTTTGATACATTAAACCACTAATTGCTATTGCGGATACTAAAATTAACTTTTTCATGCTGTTTATTTTTTTATTTTAATTTACAACTACTTTGGATCTTGTTTTTTTATTCCTGGTAGTTTCAACTTTTTTATTGTTGTGTTATATATCTAAGACGATAGCTACCCGCCTTAGTTTAACGCCAAATTTCAATAATACTGTAATATTAAAATTACAAAGAATATAAAGCTGAATTATAAAATAAAAACAGAATTTAATTTTAATAATAAAAGAAAAAACACGTTAAGTAGAATTTAATTCCGAAAAAGGAATCATTTATGTTGATTGGCCGGAGAGGACACCAAAAACAACGGAACCTGCTGTACATATTGTCGCCAAAGTACCAGGCCACCGCTGATGATGATGATATTTTTCATGATGTATTGGCCAAGCAGGGTAAAATCGTAAGGCAAATGATTAAAAGTTTGGTGCGGAAAAAACAAAAAAGGCGTAAACGTAAAACCCATATGAATAAACATCATTAACAAAACCGCTTTCATGCATTTACACATCAGCAACAGCAAGCCTAAACCGCATTCCCACAGCGCCAACAAGTCAATAGCAACCCGGTCAGGCATTAATCCGAAAGTTAATTGGTGTATCGTTTGCGAAGCGATATGCTCGGCCGGGCTCAAACCATAAAATAATTTCAATACGCCAAACCACAAATAAACGATACCAATACTCAATCTTAACACGGTAACGGGGTTGAATGTATTGTGCTGATGCTCTGTCATGATTGTACCATTAGGATATTTTCAATGCTTTGAGCAAAATTTCACGCAATGGTTTAACAATCAAATTAACTCTGTAATAATCAAACCAGTTTAAAAGCGATGATGTAGCTGTTGCAAACCAATCTTGGCCAGCAAAAACACAAACGGTTTTACTAAAGTATCTACCAGCCAGCAAATCAATACCGCACTACTATATGTATAGTCCTGAAAAAAGAAGTTTGGGCTCTGTAGGCGCCCATTTGTCGGCGGGTTTCCCGTCTGTGTCAGTAAAATCAAATAAACTTTTTTAGCGTTGCCCTGCGCTATAGGTACAAAAAAAGAGCGATAAGTTAATCCTATCGCTCTTTCTCTCTATCAGGGTCAGTTAAAATTAATTTCCTAACTCACTCATAAATTTAATCCGCATCAACTGCATTTCTTCACGGGTGTATTCGTTGGGGCCTAACTCTACCAGGGCTTCATCAATCGAGTCAATCTCGCTCGATTTAAAATAATCAAATACCTCTTCCTGCCTGTCCTCGTCTATCATCTCATCAATATAATAGTTCAGGTTTAACTTGGTGCCTGAGTTGACGATAGATTCAACCTCGCGGATAATATCTTCATAGCTCAGGCCTTTGGAATTAGCTATATCTTCCAGCGATAAATGGCGATCAATATTCTGGATGATATAAACCTTTAAGGCAGATTTGTTGGCGGCACTCTTAATCACCATATCTACAGGGCGGTCAATATCATGCTCCTCCACATATTTTTTTATCAGATCGATAAAAGGCGCACCAAATTTTAATGCCTTACCTGATCCAACGCCCGAAATCTGCTTCAGTTCGTCAATGCTGATAGGATAATGCGTGCACATCTCCTCTAAAGAAGGATCCTGGAAGATAACAAACGGGGGCAATCCTTTTTGCTTGGCTATTTTTTTCCGCTGATCTTTCAGCATTTGCAGCAAAACAGTATCTAACGCCGCCGAGCCGCCGTGTTTGGCATCATCGCCGTCATCATCATCGGTTGAACCCATCGGCCTGTTTAAAACATACCGAAGCGTATAAGGGTTTTCTAAAAACGCGTGGCCCGATTTGGTTAAGCGCAGCAAGCCATAATGGTCGATATCCTTAGATACAAAATTATTTAAGAGCGCCTGCCTCATCAACGAATTCCATAGGTTGATGCCTTCCTCTTTGCCAGATCCAAACTCCTCAATTAAATGATGTTCGTAATTGTGGATCTGCGGATTATCAACACCCATTAAAACGCTGATAATGTGATGATCATCAAATTTTTCGCCCAACTTCTTCATCAGGCTCAAGGCCTTATGCAAAGGAGCTTCGGCATCAAAGTACTGCTTGGTGGCACTGCAGTTATCGCACATGCAATTACAGCCGGCCTCGTTAAAGTTTTCGCCAAAGTAGTGCAATATCTGCTTACGCCTGCAAACTGCAGATTCGGCATAATCAATCACTTCCTTTAATATCTGCGTACCTATTTCCCTTTCGGCAACAGGCTTATCTTTCATAAATTTCTGTAGCTTATCAATATCCTTTTCAGAGTAAAAAGCTAAGCAAACACCTTCTCCGCCATCGCGGCCTGCACGCCCGGTTTCCTGGTAATAACCCTCCATGCTCTTGGGCACATCGTGGTGTATCACATACCTAACATCGGGTTTATCAATGCCCATTCCAAAAGCAATCGTCGCTACAATCACATCTACATCCTCCATCAGGAATCTGTCTTGCGTGTCGGCGCGTACCTTGGCGTCCAAACCGGCGTGGTAAGGGAGCGCCTTTACGCCGTTAAGGCTCAAAGCTTCGGCAACTTCTTCAACTTTTTTACGGCTCAGGCAATAAATAATGCCCGATTTACCGGTGTGCTGTTTAACAAACCTTACAATCTCTTTTAAAACATTGCGCTTGGCCCTAACCTCGTAAAACAAATTACCGCGATTAAACGATGATTTGTAAATGGTAGCATTGTTCATCTGCAGGTTTTTCTGGATATCCTGCTGCACTTTAGGCGTGGCGGTAGCTGTTAACGCGATAATGGGGATATTCTCGCCTATGTTGCTAATTACCTGGCGTATTTTACGATACTCCGGCCTAAAATCATGGCCCCACTCCGATATACAATGCGCTTCATCAACAGCAACGAAGGAAACCGAGTTTAAACGCAAAAAATCAATATTTTCCTGCTTGGTTAATGATTCAGGTGCTACATAAAGCAGCTTGGTTTTACCGCTCAGTACATCTTCTTTAACTTTCGTAATTTCTGATTTAGTTAATGAGGAGTTTAAAAAATGGGCTATACTGTCAGATCCTCCAAAAGCCCTTAACTGATCCACCTGGTTTTTCATCAGGGCTATCAGCGGTGATATTACGATTGCCATGCCATCGGTCATCAAGGCCGGCAATTGGTAACACATGGATTTTCCGCCACCGGTTGGCATGATCACAAAAGTATCGTTGCCTGACAAAATATTTGTAATAATAGCTTCCTGCTCACCCTTGAAGTTATCGAAACCAAAAAAATTCTGAAGATTATCGAAAAGTGACTTCTTCGTCTCAATCATTACTATAAAATTATTCGATGTGTGTATAAAAAATTAAAGATCAAAATAACAAAATTTTTTAAAGAAATGGCATTAAAATATGCTTTTTTAAGAAACTATGATATTCAAAGTATAATGTACAACTATTTTTTGAAATAAACATCATTTTTATTCAAAATAATTTTTTATTAGTTATCGTAGTTTGAAAATTATTATTCAATTTCACGATCTTAAAATCGATTCAAAAAAAACAACAAAATATGAACAGTAATTACTATGCCATAATCATGGCTGGCGGTATCGGTAGTCGCTTTTGGCCCATCAGCAGAACCTCTCATCCCAAACAATTTATCGATATCCTGGGAACCGGAAAAACCCTGATTCAGCAAACTTACGACCGTTTTTTAAAAATTTGTCCTAAAGAGAACATTTACGTTGTTACTAACGAAATATATACCGACCTTGTAAAAGCGCAAATACCTGATATGGCCGATGGCCAGATATTAACCGAGCCTGTAATGCGCAACACCGCGCCTTGCGTTGCTTACGGTTGCTTTAAAATTGAAAGCCTCAATCCCAACGCATCAATTGTGGTAGCCCCGTCTGATCACTTGATATTGGATGAGCAGGGTTTTGTTAACACGATAGAAAAATCGTTAACAACGGCTACAGAAAACGGATGCCTGGTAACTTTGGGTATTAAACCATCGCGCCCGGATACCGGCTATGGCTATATCCAGTTTACTGATAAAACCCTGAATAACGATTTCCACAAGGTTAAAACCTTTACCGAGAAACCTACTTTAGAAATTGCCAAGACCTTTATACAAAGCGGCGACTTTTTATGGAACGCAGGTATCTTCATCTGGTCGGCAAAGGCTATTGTTGAGTCGTTTGGCAAATATCTGCCCGAGATCAATGATATTTTTGCTGATGCACGCCCGGTTTATAATACCGAGGACGAAAAAAATTACATCCACTCAGCCTACCAGCAATGTACCAACATATCTATCGATTATGGTATTATGGAAAAGGCTGATAACGTATACGTATTACCATCAGAGTTTGGCTGGAGCGATTTGGGTACCTGGGCCTCTATCTACCAGCTTGCCGAAAAGGATTATGTAGGCAACGCAGTAATCCCATCGGAAAAGGTGATCATGTACGACTCATCCGACTGTATGGTTAACGTACCAGCAGATAAATTGGTGATCATTAAAGGCCTGCACGATTTTATCGTTGTAGAATCAAACAACACGCTGCTAATTTGCCCTCGCTCCGAAGAGCAAAACGTAAAACAGGTAGTTGCCGATGTGAAACAGAAGTTCGGCACGAAATATATTTAACCCCCCGGGCCCCCTGAAGGGGGAGGAAGTGAAAGAGGCTGGTCATAATATGGTGTGACCCCAAAAAGTTGGACAGTTTACAAAATTAAGTTTTTTGTACGAGAGCTCGGTATTCCACCGGGCTCTTTCCATTTAACCTGTTTTTTATTCTTTCATTGTTATAGTAATGAATGTATTCTTTTAACGAAGTTATAAATTCTTCCGCAGTTTCAAAGCTCTGTTTGTACAGTAATTCTGTCTTTAAGATCCCAAAGAAGCTTTCGGCCAAGGCATTATCCAAGCAGTTTCCCTTTCTGGACATGCTTTGAATAATTCCATGTTTTTCCAAAGCCTTTCTATATCCATAATGTTGATATTGCCACCCTTGGTCAGAGTGAAAAATAAGTCCCCTTATATCTTTCACTTTATCAAAAGCCTCATATAACATTTCATCTATCATCTGCATATTTGGAGATTTTGAAATACTATAAGAAATGACTTCCCCGTTGAACATGTCAATTATAGGAGATAAATAGATCTTCTCCCCTTTAATGTTCATCTGAGTGACATCCGTAGCCCATTTCTGATTAGGCAGATTTGCCTCAAAATCCCTTTCAAGTACATTAGGGGCAATTTTACCAACCTCACCTTTGTATGAGCGATAACTTACTTTCCTGATATTGCATTTTAGGCCTAATGTTCCCATCAATTTTTGGACAGTCTTGTGATTTATGCTATAACCCCGGTTCTTCATTTCGGCGGTGACCCGCCGATAACCATATCTGCCTTTATGCAAGTGGTATATACTTGCGATCTCTTCTTTTTCATGCTTGTATTTATCATCATTTAGGCGCTTGCGATGATAATAAAATACAGAACGAGCCATCTGTTTGCAATCCAATAGAATTGAAACATCATGTTCGGGCCTTAGTTCTTCGATGGCTTTTGCCCACTCATGCGTTCGCGGGCTTCTTTTTCCTTGACTAAGGCCGTGACTTTTTTTAATAGTGCGTTCTCCGCCCGCAAACGGCTATTTTCCGCCTGGAGCTTCTCTACTTCTGTTTCAGGTTCAAGCTTCTTTGATCTTCCCATGCATTTAGGTGGTCGTCCAGGATTCTTTTGCTGGTATAGTACTGCATATCCCTCAACCCGTACTGATCTTACCCAGCGCTCTAAAGCAGTCTTGCTTAATCTATATTCCAGAACAACCTGATTTAAAGGTACTTTTTTTTCTATGACAAGCCTTACAACTTCTTCTTTGAAATCAGGCGTGGGCTTGACGTTAGGTTGTTTGAGCAGCCCACTTTCGCCATAAAGATCATATTTCCGAACCCATTCCAATATCATGCCTTCACGGATATGGCGTTCGCGGGATATCCGTAGAATCGGCTTTCCCTTTCTTACTTGAGAAACTACATCAAGTTTCTCTTCAAATGTGTGCTTTGACATAAATAATAAACCCCAAAAGTTTTTGTCTAACTTTTGGGGTTCACTTCAAATACATGATCAGCCTCTTTTTATATAAAATACATTTTGTCTAATCGCCTGCGGTAAACCGCAAGCCAATCAAAAACTCCCCCTTCAGGGGGCTGGGGGGCCTCCCCTTTTTTGCCTGATGGCTTCGTACAAAATTACGCCGGTTGATACCGATACGTTGAGCGATTCTATTTCGCCATACATGGGTATTTTAGCTAAATGGTCGGCTATTCGGATAATCTCGTTGCTTACGCCATCATCTTCGCCACCCATTACAATGGCTGTGGGCAAGGTATAATCGGGCGCATAGATAAAGTCGGTAGTTTTTTCGGTACAGCATACAATCTGCAAACCGGATGATTGTAAAAATTTAACCGTTTGCAATAAACTGCTTTCGCGGCAAACCGGGATATTGTACAGTGCTCCCGCCGATGTTTTAATGGTATCCGGGTTAATTTGTGCCGAACCCTTTGCCGGTACTACAATGGCATGTACACCAGCGCATTCGGCGGTACGGGCTATGGCGCCCACGTTGCGAACGTCGGTAACGCCATCTAAAATCAAAATTAAAGGTACCTCGCCTTTTTCAAATACCATGGGTATAATATCCTCAATCTTGTAATAAGTTATAGGTGATATGATGGCGATAACCCCCTGGTGGTTTTTGGTGGTAACACGGTTAAGCTTCTCTACCGGAACCTGTTGCGACTCTATTTTATATTCGTTCAGCAAGTTTTTAAGCTCATAAAACAACTCGCCACCGAGCCCTCGCTGGATGAATAACGATTCGATTTCTTTGCCCGATCTGATGGCTTCTATCACGGCGCGGATACCGAAAACCATTTGGTTATATTCTCTTTTAGGTTCGTTTCTAAAACTCATTTCAACTGCTGTATAAGTCAGCAAAATTAACATATTAATTGATTTTAGCCCGCTTTACAACTAAACTTAGCAATATGTTATTCAAAATAACTAACAGGGGCCAACGTTATTAACACTGCTGTTAAGTGATTGACTATTAAACCCATTTTAATTTTACTAACAAGTAATTAACAATTGATGTTAATTAAAATCGACGCTTAAAACGTCATTTTCAACATTTTTATTTTTAGCAAAAAAAAGGATGTTGATGAATAATACCGATTACAAATCCTTTTTGTATATTTTTGTGCAAATGATTTTGGAGAACGATAACCAGGCAGGCAAGCCTAATATTACAGGCGACAAACGAAGCAGATTCAGCAATAATCCCACCAGCGGTTTGGGGAAATTACCGCCACAAGCTACCGATTTAGAAGAAGCCGTTTTAGGTGCGTTAATGTTGGAGAAGGACGCCCTATCTTCGGTTATTGATATTTTAAAACCCGAAGTTTTTTATCGCGATAGCCACCAAAAGATATTTCAGGCGATACGCACGCTGTTTGAAAAAACATCTCCGGTTGATATTTTAACCGTTACCTCGCAGCTGCGTATGCAGGGCGAGTTAGAAATGATAGGCGGCGCCTACTACATTACCGAGTTAACTAACCGTGTAGCATCGGCGGCTAATATTGAGTACCACTCGCGTATCATTATACAGAAGTATTTGCAACGTGAGCTGATCCGCATCTCAACAGAAGTGATCAACAGCGCCTACGAAGATACTACCGATGTGCTGGACCTGTTGGATAAGGCGGAAAAGAACCTGTTTGATATCGCGCAGAATAACCTTCGCCGCGATTCGCGCAAAATGGATGATATTTTGCACGAAAGTTTAAAAGAAATTGAGGCGCTGAAGGATAAAAAGGACGGACTAACGGGCGTAGCTTCGGGCTTTACCGAGCTCGACCGCATGACATCGGGTTGGCAAAAATCCGATTTGGTAATTATAGCGGCAAGGCCGGCGATGGGTAAAACGGCCTTCGTTTTAACCTGCGCCCGTAACGCAGCGGTTGATTTTAACCGCCCGGTAGTGGTATTCTCGCTCGAGATGTCGTCGGTACAGTTGGTTAACCGTTTAATATCCGGCGAAGCCCGAATTGAGCAGGAAAAGATACGTAAAGGCCGTTTGGAAGAATGGGAATGGGAACAGATCCACTCCAAAATTGGACGCCTGGAGCAGGCCCCGTTAATTATTGACGATACACCTGCCCTCAACATATTTGAATTTAGGGCCAAATGCCGTAGATTAAAATCACAGCACGATATACAGCTGATCATCATCGATTATTTGCAGCTGATGCATGGTAAATCAGATGGTAAAGGTGGTAACCGTGAGCAGGAAATCGGTAGTATATCCAGGGCGTTAAAGTCGGTAGCTAAGGAGTTAAATGTACCGGTAATTGCGCTGTCGCAATTGAGCCGTGCGGTTGAAAGCCGCCCGGGCGGTGCAAAAAGGCCAATGCTTTCGGATTTACGTGAATCGGGATCTATTGAGCAGGATGCGGATATGGTGCTATTTTTATACCGCCCCGAATACTACGGCCTTGAATTTGACGAAGATAACAACCCAACCCAGGGCGTGGGCGAGGTAATTATAGCCAAGCACCGTAACGGCGAAACTGGCCGTGTACGATTGAAATTTGTTGGTAAATACGTAAAATTTGAGGATCTGGACGAAGGCGTAGAGGGCTTCCCGCCAATGGGTGCGGCACCGAATGCCTTCACCGGTTTAGCACCATCACAGGATTTTGAGAAACCAAGCAATTTTATAATCAGGCCTTCAAAAATGAATGATGAGGATCCTCCGTTTTAAGAAGAGGGTTATAATCAATAACAAAAGCGCCTAACTGCATTTAACAGCCAACGCTTTACCAATCTAAAGCAAAGTACCAGCAGAAGATTTCTCCCTCCTGTCGACATTGTTTTTAGAGATGCTATAAAAACTATGATCTCTGACTTAACGGACAGAAGTAAACTATCGAAAATCAACAACTTAAAAGCAAGTCATTATAAAAAACAGCAAAGCCTGATCAAATTAACTTGATCAGGCTTTGCAATTTTAAATTACCTCTTACAGTTACAATTCTTTCCTCAACCGTGCTACGGGGATATTCATTTGTTCCCTATATTTTGCCACCGTTCTGCGGGCTATGTTATAACCTTTATCTTTCAATATCTCGGTCAATTTTTCGTCGGCAAGCGGGTGGCGTTTATCTTCGGCGCCAATAAAATCTTCCAGTATCTTTTTCACTTCTTTGTTTGATACCTCTTCGCCGCTTTCCATCTGGATAGCTTCGGAGAAAAAGGATTTCAGCAGGAAGGTGCCATGTTCGGTTTGTACGTATTTTGAGTTAGCCACACGCGATACGGTAGAAATATCCATCCCTATCCTATCGGCAATGTCTTTCAATATCATGGGGCGCAGGTTACGCTCATCTCCCGTCAGGAAAAACTCATACTGATATTGCATAATGGCGTTCATGGTTTTCAGCAAGGTTTGCTGCCTTTGTTTTATGGCATCAATAAACCATTTGGCCGAATCGAGCTTTTGCTTTACAAACTGAACCGCCTCGCGGAGTTTTTTATCCTTCTGGGCAGATTTATCGTAGTGCTCAAACATATCCTGGTAAGAGCGGCTTACGCGTAGTTCCGGGGCATTTTTTGAGTTAAGCGTCAAAATTAAAACGCCATCGTTGTTGGTGATATGGAAATCGGGTATCACCTGCATTTGTTTGGTGTTAACCTCGTTGGAGTCGCCGGGTTTGGGGTTAAGCTTCAATATCTCGTTAACAACCGCCTTCAGCTCTTCGGACGTCATGTTGAGCGAGCGCTCCATCTTGTCGTAATGTTTACGGGTAAACTCGTCCAGGTAGTTTTCAACCACCATGATAGCTTTTTTGATAATAGGATCGTTAGGATCTTTTTTACGGAGTTGGATGAGCAGGCATTCCTGCAAGTCGCGTGCGCCCACCCCGGCCGGGTCAAAACTTTGGATCAGCTTCAGCATCTCCTCCACTTCCTCATCTTCGGCCATTATATTTTGCGAGAATGCCAGGTCGTCCGTTAACGACATTACCGGCCTGCGCAGGTAACCATCATCATCCAGGCTACCAATAATTTGCTGCCCTATCCTAAAATCCTTATCCGAAAGCGGAACAAGGTCAAGCTGTGCCTGTAAGCTCTCAAAAAAGGACGACTGGATGGCTATCGGCATCTCCTTACGTTCTTCATCATCATCGCCATTCTGGTCGTAACGCGAGCCGTAATCGTTTACGTTATCTTCCTGTAAATAATCGTCTATGTTAAATTCATCAAACTCACTTTGATCGTTATCGTCCTTGTTAAAATTATCATCATCAGGATCCCTATCCGGGTACTGTTCCTCGGGTTCTGACATATTCGACAAGCTAAAATCCTCAAGCGCCGGATTTTCTTCAAGTTCTTCCTTAATACGCGTATCCAACGACACAGTAGGCACCTGCAACAATTTAATAAATTGTATTTGTTGCGGCGATAGCTTTTGTAATAATTTTTGTTGTAAATTTTGTTTTAGCATAATGGGCATACAAAAATACATTAAATAGCCGAACAACAAAGCAAGCAGGATAGGTCTGCCGTATATTTAGGCCAGTTTAAATGTATATTGATATATGGATTTTTTTATGAAATAATAAACTAAACAAATTAAAAATTGTTCAGATTTATTATCAATTTAGTAAAACACAATTAAAACAACTATGGGATTTGCGTCAGAATTTAAACAATTTGCAATAAAAGGTAATGTGGTTGACCTCGCGGTAGGTGTAATAATCGGGGCAGCTTTCGGTAAAATTGTTGATTCGGTGGTGAATGATTTAATTACGCCACTGGTTGGGATATTTTTCAAAGCCGACTTCAGTAATATCTATATACCCCTGTCTGCCAAAGTGCCCAAAGGCTTAGCCTTAGCTGATGCAAAAAAACTGGGACCAGTATTTGCCTGGGGTAACTTTTTAACGGTAAGCCTTAACTTTGTAATACTGGCCTTTATTGTATTTTTAATTGTAAAAGGTATTAACGCCCTAAAACGTAAAGAAGAAGCAGCGCCATCGGCGCCAGCGGCACCATCAAAAGAAGAAGTTTTATTAACCGAGATCAGGGATTTGCTGGCAAAAAGGGTTTAACATCAGTTTCTTTCCCTCATCGTCAATGTGAGGAGGTACGGCGAAGCAATCACTAAACTATACAGGGCCAGCCTACACAGCGGCTCTGCCTAAGTAGAGATTGCTTCGTGCCTCGCAATGACGCTCGGTGAGAGGGTAAGTTAATAACTGCCCTCTTCTCCCCCGCCGTCATTGAGGAGTTAGTACGACGAAGCAATCTCTAAACTATACAGATCCAGCCTACACAGCGGCTCTGCCTATGTAGAGATTGCTTCGTGCCTCGCAATGACGCTCGGTGAGAGGGCGAGTTAATAACCATCTTCTCCCCCCACGCTCCACGAAAGAAAAAGCTCACTCATAAGTTAAAATAACATAATCGCCCAGGTTAACGTACTTTTCCCAATCAGGGTTAGTGATATCGGTGCCCGATACTGAAGCTATATTCAAAATCCGCACCTGCGGATCATATTTTTTCAATTGCGTTACCGCACCCAACTTTTCTTCGCTATGAAAGCCACCATTCACCTGGAATATTTTATAGCCTGCATGGCTCTTTAAATACTGTGCTATCGACCATGCCATGGCAGCGTCCCAAAGGTTTTGCGATTGATAGAGCTGCATACCGTCCATACTGGCGTGCCCGCCCATAACAGCGGCAAATTTCTCATAGTATTTGCCTGTAGCCGTATCTATGGGTAAGGGTGGCAGCCAGGCCTTACCAACAGCATCAAGCTGATTAAGGCTGCCCAGGCCCAGGCGTGTAACCATATTAATATAGCGCGACGGTGCATTTGCTGCAATTATACTCGTGCCATATATTTTAGCCTGCTCAACCAAAGGGCGGTAGTCTGCATAGTTTGGCCAAGCCCGGGCATCTTTGATCAAGTTACTCTCGCGGATCAATCCTCGCAGGTACTCGTTAAGTACGGGCTGGCAATCAGTCTCAAACATTTCCATGGACAATGCTACCTTGGCGGGATACCTGTTGAGCAACTTTGTAAAAATCATCAACTCCAGGCTATGCGCAACAGAATCGGTATGTTCTTCGCCAAAAAATAACACATCAGCGCCTGCCATATCGTTTACAACATCGTCGGCAGTAACCATTTTCCGGCTGGTTGTATTATAAATTTTATAGTGCAAAGCCGTTTTCTGCTGACTGAAAGCTGTAATACAACTGAAAATCAGGACAATGAAAGATAACAATTTCATAACTTTGGTATAATATGAGCGGATGTTGATATGTGGAAAATATTTAAAGCAAAAAAGCACAGGCAACGTTTGAATTATAAAAAAAGTACGCTATATTTGCGCTCTTGTTTTTAAAACAGCGAATATAAGAAAATAGTCATGAAAAGAACGTTTCAGCCTTCTCAACGTAAAAGAAGAAATAAACACGGATTCCGTGAGCGCATGTCAACAGCAAATGGTAGAAGGATTTTAGCTTCACGCAGAGCCAAGGGCAGAAAAAGATTGTCAGTATCTGACGAGCGTCGCCACAAAGCATAATACTACTCTGATTGCTCCACTCTGTTAAAAACAGGGCTGACGCTGGCTGGTAATTTAATTTATTTCGGTTCAGTAGCAATCGTATGTATACATTTAAAAAAGAAGAACGATTATGTAATAAAAGGCTCATCGACGGGCTTTTTCATAAAGGTTCTTCTTTTTTATGTTACCCCTTTAAAGTTTCGTGGTGTGCAGCCCCTGAGCATCAGCCGGTGCCCGTTCAGGTTGTACTTGCTGTATCTAAAAGGCGCTATAAACGCGCTGTTGATCGTAACCTGATTAAGCGGCGCATGCGCGAGGTTTATCGCCTGTATAAACAACAATGCTTGTACAACCCTTTGCTGGCTGCCAATAAAACTATTGTGCTGTCTATCGGTTTCATTGGTAAAGAAATAGCCGATTACAGCCTGATGGAAAAGAAGATGCAAAAGGCATTGCTTCAACTGAGCACACAAGCCACTGCGCAATGAGCACAATAACCAACCTGTTGAAAACAATTGTCGGCAGTTTTTTTATTGCGCTTATCAAACTATACCAAATTTTACTTTCTCCTATCCTGGGTGCGCAGTGCCGCTACACCCCTACCTGCTCGCAGTACGGTATCGAGGCAATAAAAAAATATGGCGCATTTAAGGGCGGATGGTTAACTTTGAAACGTATTGCCCGCTGCAACCCCTGGGGAGGCCATGGGCACGACCCTGTACCCTGACAACAATGAGCTTAATCCTTTTAATAGAAACTGCTACCACATCATGCTCAGTTGCCCTCGCGGCTGACGATCAGATCATCGCTTTGCGCGAAATTGACCAGCGGAATATTCACGCCGAAGTGATCACCGTTTTTACTGAAGAATTATTTAACGAAACAGGCAAACTTTATACCGATATTGATGCTGTTGCGGTAAGCTGCGGGCCGGGCTCATATACCGGTTTGCGGATAGGCGTATCTACAGCCAAAGGTTTATGCTTTGCTTTAGACAAGCCCCTGATAGCCGTTGAAACTTTATCGGCTATGGCCTTTGGTTTAATTAACCGCAAAATAGTTGACATTCCTGCCGGTGCCCTGTTATGCCCAATGATAGACGCGCGTAGAATGGAAGTTTACACTGCAGTTTTTGACGATGCAGGCAAGGAAATCATCCCTACAGCTGCTGTTGTTATTGATGAAGCAAGCTTTGATGATTTGTTAACTAAGCAACAAATGATATTTTTTGGCGACGGTGCTCAAAAATGCAAGCTGGCTTTGGGCCATCATCCTAACGCTTTATTTGCAGATAACTTTAGCAACTCGGCAAAGGATATTTTAGTTCCGGCAATTCAAAAACTCAATAAGCGGAATTTTGCCGACGTGGCTTACTTTGAGCCCTATTACTTAAAGGACTTTATTGCGGGAGTTAAAAAGCAAAACTGAATTTACAACCATTAAGAAAGCGATAAAAGTATACATAACATGATCTTTTAAAGGTTAAACAATTATTTTTATTTGTGCTTACAGAGATTTATACAATAATTGAACCTTAATTTGATACAGACTTTAACAGGCCTTATAAGGCTTAAAAGGCAATTTTAGCCCTGATAAATAGAGTTTACATAGTACCAAACAGCGAAAATATTTTTACAACTGGGGCGAAAATTCCCAATAATAAAAAACGATGGAAGAACTTGAGGACCCTACCGAATCGCTACATGAGCATATCCATGAGGAGGCTCACCATGCCGAAGCTACCGGCAATAAATGGATAGTTTATGTGGCTTTAACTACGGCGGTAATTGCCGTACTATCAGCAATTACCAGTTTGCTGGCAGCCTATCATGCGGACGAATCCATGCTGAGCCAGATCAAAGCAAGCGACCAATGGGCTTACTACCAGGCAAAGGGAATTAAAACGGAGATCCTGGTGTCGGACGGTAAGTTATTGAAAGCGATAGGTAAAGCGGCTGTCCCTTCGGACGAAGAAAAGATCAGTGAAAATAAAGCAGAGCAGCAGGAGATTATGAATAAAGCTAAGGAATACGAAGCTGAATCGCACCGGCATGCAGAGAGCCACAATACGCTGGCCCGGTCCGTCACCCTGTTCCAGATCGCGATTGCTATCGGTGCCATCTCTATCCTGATCAAAAAACGAATCTACTGGTTAATCAGCCTGGCGTTTGCAGGTGTGGCTGCTTTCTTTTTTATCCTGCAGTTGATAGGCCGGTAAGCTGCTGCTTTACCGCTTTGCATTGGTAATTAACAACTACCTTTTGCAGCAGTAGACGGCAGCAGCCCAAAGTATATAGCAGCCAACTCCTCACAGTACTGTACCTACCACAGTTACTTTAACATTTGGTCATCACTGAACCGTATTTAATCCTCCACCGGATCGCCTGGTTTAAAGTTACCCAAGTCAGTTAAATGCTACCTTTACAGCTTAGTATGCTGCCCGGTAGCACTTACATGCTATATTCAAAACAAAATTGTCATAATTATGTTACAATAGTATAAGTAACGTAAATTATGAGAAAGATCAGCTTAATGCTATTAATGGCCGTTTTTGCATGGACATTCCAGGATGCAAAGGCTCAAACTATCGATACCAATCATGTAGAAATTAAAAAGAAGGTTAAAGTGAGCCGTAAAGGCCGCAATAGCACTACCAAAACCAAAGTTTCGGGCAGCGGAACCTCGGCTACAGTTGGCGCTGCAGCTAACGGCCCGGCACCTGTTGTTGAACCAGCACCGGTAAATGCTACCCTTCCGCCACCACCGGCCCAGGTTTCAACAACAACTACTACCACAACTGTTAAAGCCCATGCCCCGGTTACAGCTACCAAAGTTTCAAAAACTACGGTTTCAAAGCATACTGTACATAAAAGTACCGGAACAAAGCCCGTTGTTAAAAAAACGGTTGTTACCCAGTAAATGTTGATTATAGTTTGTTAAAGTGTATGTTAAGTGGAGCCGTAAAGCCTTTGTGTTTTACGGCTTTTTTTATGCTGTTAATAATAGATTGGATTTATTTGAAACATAATTGGCTTTTGTCGCTTTAAACTAAGTTAGATAATTTAATATTTAACCTCAAATTATAAGATCATGGATAAGCTAAGGAAGTTTGAACTGATGGAAAAAATTGTTCATGAGTTGAATGACTTAAAGAACAGCCAGCAGGCGCTCATACAAAAGTTAGGTAAAATAGAAGTTGATAATATTGACCTGGGCGATAAAAGATTAGAAAAAGATTTGCCAGATATGCACCAGCGCGTATCCGATAATATGGATACCATTGCCGGAATACTGGAATATTTTGCCGGTAAAACCGACGAATACGAAAACAGTAACAATATCCAGCAATTGAAAGAGCAGGAAGCTTTAAAATTGTAAAAATAAAGGCCCCAAAAAGGGGCCTTATTTTTTATATTAGCTGCTAAGAATAGCAGCTATGTTAAACCTGAATTTTATAATCTTCCCGGAACTGTTTACCGAACGCCTGGTATTAAGGGAATTAAACGCCGACGATGCCCAGCAAGTTCACCTGCTCCGGTCGAACGAGGAAGTCAATCAATTTATCGACCGCATCCCTTCCTCCGGGATAGAAGATGCCCTGGCACACATCAACAAAATCGACGAATACGTTAAAAATAAACAATCGGTTAACTGGGCCATTGCGTTAAAAGGCAATCCTGAATTAATTGGCGGCATTTGTTTCTGGAACTTTGATGAGGCAAACAGCACCATAGAATTAGGATACGAATTACTGCCGGAATATCACCACAAAGGTATTATGACGGAGGCTATCCACGCTGCTATTCAATTTGGCTTTGAACAGATCAAGGCTGAAACCATTACCGCGTTCCCCTCGGCCAACAATATTAAATCGGTAGGGATATTGGAGAAAATCGGTTTTAAACTCGATGACGGTTTATATGCCAACACTCATGATGGTATAGATGATATGCTCACCTATATCTTAAAACCGGATATGTTAGTTTCCAAAGGTAAATAGCACCTCACCGGGCGCTATTGCAAGCACAAAGGTTGATCATTAGGCCATGTTTATCCGGCAGCATACAAAAACGTAAATTACCATGACACGGCATCGGCAAAAACTATATACATTTGCGGCTTGTTAAAGAGTTATGGCTAAAATTTCCATCAACCTGGCAACGGGTTCGTTACAAAAAGAAGAGATCATCGTAGGTATCGATCTGGGCACTACCAATTCGCTGGTTGCTTTTATCGATCCGGATAAGCATCCAAAGGTAATCAACGATATGGGCAAGGGGGTGCTGGTACCATCTATAGTCCATTTTGGCCCTGCCGGGGAGATCAGCGTTGGCAACGAAGCTAAAAACTTTTTACTGACTGATCCGCAAAACACCATCTTCTCGGTTAAGCGCCTTTTGGGCCGCTCTTACCACGATATTGAAAATCATAAAGATTTTTTTAGCTATAAAGTAATTGACGATAACAGCGAGAGCCTGGTAAAAATAAAGGTGGGCGAGCAATTTTATACGCCTATCGAACTATCAGGATTGATACTCAAAGAACTGAAGGAACGTGCCGAACATGCCTTAAAAACACCTGTTAACCGTGCTGTAGTAACCGTTCCGGCTTATTTTAACGATTCACAGCGCCAGGCCACCCGTGATGCCGGCAAACTGGCAGGCTTGGATGTGATGCGTATTGTAAACGAGCCTACCGCCGCCAGCCTGGCTTATGGCATAGGGCTCGATCCAAGCGAAACCAAAACCATTGCCGTTTATGATTTAGGCGGAGGCACGTTTGATGTATCTATCCTGCAAATACAAAACGGAATTTTTGAAGTACTGGCCACCAATGGCGATACCTTTTTAGGCGGTGATGATTTTGACCGCGCCATACTGGATTACTGGATCCAAAAAAATAACCTTAACCGCGAAGAGCTATTACAAAACCGCGAACTGGCACAGGAACTTCGCCTGCTGGCCGAGAAAGCTAAAATAGCCTTTAGCCACCAAAGCTTGTTTAACGAAAAGGTTGGCGAAATTTGGTGTACCATAGACCGCCATACATTTGAAGAACTGATATTACCTAAGGTTGAAAAAACGATAGAGAGCTGCCGGAATGCCTTAAAAGATGCCGGTATGCAGGTTACCGAAATTGACGAGGTGGTGATGGTTGGCGGATCAACCCGTACCGAATTGGTTAAAAAAATGGTATCGGAGTTTTTTGGCCGTAAACTGCACGACGAAGTGAACCCCGATGAGGTGGTTGCCCTGGGCGCAGCCATCCAGGCCGATATACTGGCCGGTAACCGGTCGGATATTTTGTTGCTTGATGTTACCCCCCTGTCCCTCGGCATCGAAACCATGGGCGGGCTGATGGATGTGATCATCCCACGTAACTCCAAAATACCTACCAAGGCAGGCAGGCAATATACCACCTCGATTGATGGGCAGATAAACATGAAGATTGCCGTTTACCAGGGCGAGCGCGACCTGATTAAGGAGAACCGCAAACTGGCCGAATTTGATTTGAAAGGCATACCGGCTATGCCTGCAGGTTTCCCCAAGGTTGATATTAATTTTTTGCTTAACGCGGATGGAATTTTAAAGATCCAGGCGATAGAATTACGCTCGGGCGTAAAACAGGAGGTTGAAGTAAAACCGGCCTACGGCATTACCGATGATGTGGTTGAGCAAATGCTGATGGACAGCATTACCCACGCCAAGGACGACGTTGCCCAGCGCATGCTGATTGAAGCCCGCACCGAAGGCGAACAAATGGTTTACACCGTTGAAGGCTTCATCAAAAAGAACAGTTCGTGGCTCGGAATTGCCGAGATAAGCGACACAACCAAATTAGTACAAGCCCTGAAAGACAGCTTGGGCAGCGGCGACAAAGACCAGATACACAAAGCCATTGACGAACTGAACGACTTTACCCGCCCCTTTGCAGAGCGCCTGATGGACCAGGCTATTGGCCAGGCCATGAAAGGTAAAAGTGTTGAGAAGCCTGATCAGGATTAAAACTCCAGCAGTTTACCCTGTTCGGGGATAATCAACTTCAATTGTAAGCTGTTGGCATTACCCAGTTCCTGCTTAATCTGCGCCTCGTGATGGCCCGATGGTTTAATGTGTGTAATAACCACCGGCAAGCCTTTCATTGCCTGAATACCCGACAGCTTGCCTAAAACATCCATCTCGTGCATCAGCAACTTTGGCGTTAAGTGCCCAAACAATTGCTTTTCGGGCTGCTCATCGGGGTATGATACCTCGATCATGATGGCTTTTAACTTTTTGCTTTTAACCAGGGGAGCAACTTCCTGCCAAAGTATTTGTAGCTTGTTTGATTTTTCAATCTGATCGGCCCCGGTATCGCCTAAATAAAGAAGGTAACTATCTCCGCTCTTAACTAAAAAAGCCGTACTCTGGTAAGGGTTGCCATGGCTCAATACAAATGCCTGCACGCTCATGGTGGTACTGGCTATGGGCGTTTCGGCACCGGGAGTAAGCGGAGTATAATGATATTTATTGAGGATGGGTTTATCGCCCTCGCTGCCAAAATTAGCCCAGCTTTTCCAGGTGAAATAATTATCGCGCAATACATCCAGGCACGATGGCAGCCCATAAATATTCTTATTCACGTCATCGGGTGAATTGATAATTAAACCCGCTACATGATCAAGATGCGGATGCGAGATCAGATAACCTTTGATGGATTTTTTAAGCACTTCATCCACATCCCCGTTAAGGGCATTATTTTCAATTGCTTTTTTTATGCCGTAGTGTAAGGTACCCGCGTCAAGGCAAACATAATCGCTGAAACCTGCAGGCGCCAGCATGTAAGCTGATAGGTTGCTCTCGTCAATTCCGCCTAAAACACCTAAGGGGATTACCTTAAACGTTTTAGTTTGTTGGGCGGATAGAATGGTAGCGTGTTGCAGTAATAATATTGTTAAAAGGCTGTATATCCATGTTTTCATCTACACCAAATATAAGCTAAATAGCCCAATTGATAGGCGGCAGATGAATACTAAGTTCAAAAAACAGTTGTTAGGAATGCTTAAACTTTATCTGCACTATGTGGCCTTGTGCATAGAACCTAAGCGAGTTTAAAATAGCGAAAATCATTAAAATTAGAAGCACCTCAATAGATTTATGAGTTTAGTGAATTAGGCCAGATGTAACTAATATCTTCAAAATAACAATAATAAAGAATATAGCTTCAATCGCGTATGACCACTTATTTGCAAAATTCAATGTATATCGATTGTTGGGACTACGAACGATTAAACGTTTGTTATTTTCTTCGTAATAAAACATGCCAAACTTATAATATCCCTTAGGTTTATTGGTATTATCTTCCATTTAGATGCTATTTAGAAGCAAATGTAACGAAATACCGATATTTTACTTAATGAGTTTAACTATTCGAAAAAAATATCGCCTCAATAAAGTCAAAGCCCCAAACGAAGAAATCACTAACTTCGGATCCAGTAACTATATCAACTATAATATTATAACCGCACTGCCGATAGTTGCGCCTACTTTAGCTTTAGCCTTCGCATTTTTATCCTTGGCTAGATCGCAAATGCTCCGGCAGCTTATACCTTATATTACCATTGCTGCGCCAACGGCAATATTGATATACCTTCATTAATAGTTACACTACCATATAACTACATAAAATTATTATCTTTGCACCCTCGTATATGAAACCAGGCTTTTACTCTGCTTTCCTTTAACAATATCTCATATCGCGCTGCTGCGTATCAATACAACTATGGTTTATCCAGAAATAGAAAAAAGAAAAACATTTGCCATTATTAGTCACCCCGATGCCGGTAAAACTACCCTGACTGAAAAGTTCCTGCTGTTTGGTGGCGCCATTAACACTGCCGGCGCTGTAAAACGGAACAAGGCCAACCAAAGCAATACTTCGGATTTTATGGAGATTGAAAAGCAACGTGGTATATCGGTGGCTACGTCGGTAATGGGTTTTGAATATAAGGATAAGCGCATTAACATATTAGATACGCCCGGCCACAAGGATTTTGCCGAAGACACCTACCGTACCTTATCAGCTGTGGATAGCGTTATCCTGGTGGTTGACAGTGTGAAAGGGGTTGAAGAGCAAACACAAAAGCTGATGGGCGTTTGCCGTATGCGCAACACACCGGTGATCATTTTCATCAACAAGATGGACCGCGAGGGTAAAGATACCTTTGACCTGCTTGACGAGATCGAGAAACAGCTAAACATTAGCTTGTGTCCACTATCATGGCCTATCGGCCAGGGTTACACCTTTAAAGGGGTTTATAATATTTACGAGAAACAGTTAAACCTTTTTAACCCGGATAAAAATAAAATTACCGAGCCCGTAGTTAAAGTGCAGGATCTGGATGATGAGCAACTCAATCAATATTTAAAGCCCAAAGAGTTAAGTACCCTTAAAGATGATTTGGAGCTGATAGACGGGGTTTACGGCGAACTGGATAAGGAAATGTACCTGGAAGGGTTATTGGCTCCCGTGTTCTTCGGTAGTGCCATTAACAACTTCGGCATCCGCGAATTGCTGGATACCTTTGTGAACATAGCGCCAAGCCCCAAAAGCCGCGAAGCCGAAACCCGCGAGGTATTGGCTACCGAGAAACCCTTTACCGGTTTTGTATTTAAGATACACGCCAACCTTGACCCTAATCACCGCGACCGTATCGCTTTTTTAAGGATCTGCTCGGGTAAATTTGAGCGTAATAAATTTTACTTCCACACGCGGCTGCAAAAGAAACTTAAATTTAGCAACCCGATGGATTTTATGGCCAACGAAAAGAGCCTGGTTGAAGAAGCCTGGCCCGGCGATGTTGTTGGTTTATACGATAGCGGCAACTTTAAAATAGGCGATACCTTAACCGAAGGCGAACAATTGCAATTTAAAGGGATCCCGAGTTTCTCACCCGAGATTTTCAAAGAGGTTGAAAACCGCGACCCACTGAAAAGCAAGCAGCTGGAAAAAGGCATTCAGCAATTAACCGAGGAAGGCGTAGCGCAATTATTTGTGCAGCAACCCGGTAACCGTAAAATTATAGGCACCGTAGGCGAGCTTCAGTTTGAGGTGATCAGCTTCAGGTTAGAGCATGAATACGGCGCCAAGGCAGCCTTCCGGTTGTTAACCTTTAAACGTTCAAGCTGGATTACCGCCACCGATAAAAAGAAATTGGGGGAAATTTTACAACGCCGCCAGCACCAGATAGCGACGGATAAAGAAGGCAACCCGGTATTTTTAGCCGATAACGACTTTATGATTAACCTGGCTAAACGCGATTTCCCGGATGTTGAGTTCCATAGTACTTCGGAGTTTAAGAAGGATAAGATTTGAATGGGGAGGTGAATAGGGAGCTATCCGATTGACAAGGCTTGTATGGCCACTGTGCTTACGTAGAGATTGCTTCGCAATGACGCGTGGAGAAAAGAAAAGCTTATTAATAATCAACGCGTTACCCTATCGTCATTGCGAGGAGGAACGACGAAGCAATCTCTAAGCTATACAGGGCGGACTTGCAAGGCTGCTCTGCTGGTCTATAGATCCCTTCGTACCTTATAATGAGGCATCATTAAGACCCTGATTATCAGTTCGTTTATTTTGCTCTGATAATCAGTATCCTTAATTTACAAAATCGGCACGCTCAATCGCCGCGTGAAGGGCTGTTACTTTTGTCTTGACACAAAAGTAACCAAAAAGTCAAGACTGCCCGATCCTTCCGCCCACAGGCCAACTCCTGGCCCGGCGTGCAGTCGGGCTTTTGCGCACTTTTGCCTCTGCACCAAAAAACCTACCAGGTTCAAACGTCATCTCTGTTTTTTCTGGGCTCGCCTGGTAGTCCACTCAATGACGCTTAGAGAGGGTAATTTTGAACTAATTGTTATCATTAAAACTATCGTCATTGCGAGGAGGTACGACGAAGCAATCTCTAAGCTATACAGGGCAAACTTGCAGAGCCGCTCTGCCTATGTAGAGATTGCTTCGTTCCTCGCAATGACGCTTAGAGAGAAGGATAGCTCGTTAATAATCAAATTGTTACCCCTATCGTCATTGCGAGGAGGAACGACGAAGCAATCTCTAAGCTATACAGGGCGGACTTACAGGGCCGCTCTGCCCATGTAGAGATTGCTTCGTTCCTCGCAATGACGCTTGGAGATGGTGGTTGCACCACAGATGGTAATTTGCGCAAGCAACTGATAAACGTCCCTGTAACATACAAAAAAAGCCTTCCCAAAACGGAAAGGCTTTTCTATTATAATAAACTGGAAATTTATTTTACTGAATCAACAACTGCTTTAAAAGCATCAGGGTGGTTCATCGCTAAATCAGCTAAAACCTTACGGTTTAAACCAACTTGTTTAGCGTTTAATTTACCCATTAATTGTGAGTAAGATAAACCGTGCTGACGGGCACCAGCGTTAATACGTTGGATCCATAAGCCTCTGAATTCTCTTTTCTTAGCTTTACGGTCGCGGTAAGCGTACTGTAAACCTTTTTCAACTGTGTTTTTAGCTACGGTATAAACCTTGCTACGTGAACCCCAATAGCCTTTGGCGAGGTTCATGATTTTTTTCCGGCGTCTTCTCGACGCTACTGCATTAACTGAACGTGGCATTTTTGCGTGTTTTTGGTAGTGAGTGCCCCATAACTTAATTGGCGGACTTGCTTACTCTAATACCTGGTTAAAAAATTAATTACTTACCGATACAAAGCATACGTTTAACGTTACCTAAGTCGGCATCAGATACTAAGCTGGTGTGACCTAAGGCACGCTTACGTTTGGTCGACATCTTGGTTAAGATGTGGCTCTTGTATGCGTTTTTTCTGGTAATTTTACCGGTTCCAGTAAGCTTAAAACGCTTTTTTGCACTGGAATTGGTTTTCATTTTTGGCATAACTATTTGTTTAGATGTTAGATATGAGATATTAGATTTGAGATTTAAAGCCCGCATCCAAACTCATATAATTTATTTAGTTTATTATAATTCCTTTTAGGCGATGCTCAATATGTCTCATATCTAACACCTCAAATCTTACTTTTTACCAACCTTTGGCGTCACCGTCAGGAACATACGTTTACCTTCCAGCTTGGGCAGTTGCTCTACCTTGCCAACATCTTCAAGGGCTTGTGCAAAACGGAGCAGCAATATTTCACCTTGCTCTTTGTACACAATAGCACGTCCTTTAAAGTGCACGTAGGCTCGTACCTTTTCGCCGGCTTCCAAAAACTTAATGGCATGCTTCAGTTTAAACTCAAAGTCATGGTCATCAGTATTCGGTCCGAAACGGATTTCTTTTATAACAGTTTGCTTCGCATTGCTTTTAATCTCTTTCAGCTTCTTCTTCTGTTCGTAAATGAATTTGTTATAATCCACTACCTTACAAACCGGTGGAACCGCGTTAGGAGATATTTCAACCAGGTCGAGTTCCTGTTGCTCGGCAATAGCCAAAGCATCTCTTAATGAAAACACACCAGACTCAACGTTATCGCCTACTAAGCGAACTTCCTGAGCTCTGATAAACTGGTTGATGTTATGTTCGGCCTCTTTCTTTTTGAAAGGAAGCCTTGGACCTCTGTTAAAATTGGGTTTATTTAATGCCAAGTTATACTGTTATTTCTTTTTTTATTTTTTGTGTAAACTCTTCTATACTCATACTGCCTAAATCGCCCTCGCCATGCTTCCTTACAGAAACCATGCCTTCTGCTTCTTCCTTTTCTCCAACAATAAGCATATATGGTATCTTTTTGACTTCGGCATCCCTGATCTTACGACCAATCTTCTCATCCCTGAAATCAATAAGCCCGCAAATATCCGAATCTTTTAACAAATCTGAAAGTTTTTTTGCATATTCTTCATACTTTTCTGATATAGGCAAAACGATAAACTGTTCGGGCGATAACCACAGCGGGAAATTACCTGCGCAATGCTCAATTAGCACGGCTATAAACCTTTCCATCGAGCCAAACGGCGCACGATGAATCATTACCGGGCGGTGCTTTTGGTTGTCGCTGCCGGTATATTCCAATTCAAAGCGCTCAGGCAAGTTATAATCTACCTGGATGGTACCCAGCTGCCATTTACGGCCCAAGGCATCCTTCACCATAAAATCGAGCTTAGGGCCATAAAACGCGGCCTCGCCTGTTACATGTACGGTAGGCAAGCCTTTTTCCTCTGCCGACTCAATGATGGCAGCTTCGGCTATGGCCCAATTTTCGTCGGTACCAATATATTTAGCTTTGTTTTCCGGGTCGCGTAGTGATACCTGTGCGGTATAATCTTTAAAGCCCAAAGCGTTAAATACATAAAGTACCAGGTCAATCACCTTTTTAAACTCTTCCTTCACCTGGTCGGGGCGGCAAAACAAGTGCGCATCATCTTGTGTAAAGCCACGTACACGGGTTAAGCCATGCAGCTCGCCGCTTTGCTCGTAACGGTAAACGGTTCCAAACTCGGCAAAACGCACCGGCAGATCTTTGTATGATCGTGGTTTGGTTTTATAAATTTCGCAGTGGTGCGGGCAGTTCATCGGTTTTAAAAAGAACTCCTCCCCTTCCTGCGGTGTTTTAATCGGCTGGAACGAATCGGCCCCGTACTTTTCGTAGTGGCCCGATGTTACGTATAAGTTTTTATGGCCAATATGCGGTGTAATTACCTGCTCATAGCCTGCCTTTACCTGTGCCTTTTGCAAAAAGTTAACCAGGCGTTCGCGCAAAGCGGTACCCTTTGGCAACCATAAAGGTAAGCCCATGCCCACTTTTTCGGAGAAGGCGAATAACTCAAGCTCTTTACCCAATTTACGGTGATCGCGTTTTTTTGCCTCTTCTATCAGGTGCAAGTAATCGGTTAACTCGCTTGCCTTAGGGAAAGTTACGGCATAAATACGGGTTAACTGTTTGCGGCTCTCATCGCCGCGCCAGTAAGCACCGGCAACACTCATCAGCTTAACCGCTTTAATAAAGCCGGTATTGGGGATGTGCGGGCCACGGCATAAGTCGGTAAAGTTGCCCTGGGTATAAAATGTGATAGAGCCATCCGGCAGATCTTTAATCAGATCCAGCTTATACTCATCATCTTTTTCTGTAAAATATTCAATAGCGTCAGCCTTTGAAACCGGCTTGCGCACAAAGTCAGATTTTGTTTTAGCCAGCTCGATGATCTTATCTTCGATCTTTTTAAACTCGTCCGACGAAAATTCGCGGTCGCCAAAGTCCACATCGTAATAAAAACCGGTTTCAATAGCCGGGCCTATACCAAACTTGGTTCCCGGATAAAGGGCTTCTAAAGCCTCGGCCATTAAGTGGGCCGACGAGTGCCAGTAAGTTGCTTTACCCTGAACATCGTTCCAGGTGAGCAGCTTTACGTGTGCGTCAGTTTCAATTTGGCGACTGGCATCCCAAACTTCGCCGTTAACTTCGGCGGCTAAAACGTTGCGGGCTAAACCCTCGGAAATTGACAGGGCAATTTGATAGGAACTGGTTCCCTGCTCGTATTGACGAACGGAACCATCAGGAAGTGTAATGTTAATCATCTACAACTATGATTTAAAAGTTAAATAAAATTAAAAAATCAATCACGTACAATGGTGATTTTATTGAGGTGCAAAAATAGCAGAATTTATGGATTTGGACTAACCGAATTTTGTAAACTTTATAATCGTCATCATAACGAAAATGCCTTAAAAAAGGATTTGGCATACTCTCCCCATTCTTTTAAAGCCGCTAAAAGAACCTGGTGCAAACCGCTGTTATTGGTGGGCTTTCCTTTTTTTGGTGGCACCAAGTCCTTTTCGGTAACCGCAACTTCGCTTAGTTTGCTTGCAAACCAGGTAACGTTTTCGTGCGGCAAGGCAACACCCAATATCATTCCCGGCAAACCATTGAAACATTCCGGGCCGCCGGAAACAGGTATTTCGTCGGTATAAAAGGCAACCACATAAACCGAGTCGAGTATCAGGGCATTAGCGCGCCTGCATTTATAACCTAAAATATCGCGGGTTTCGGTGGTAATTTTCCAGTTAATTTTACGCAGGCTATCCTTTACCAAAAAGGTTTCCTCAAATACTTTTTTTTGTACAACGCTGTTATCGGCTTTCAGATCGTTGTATATAATATTGTTTTGCCCAATCATCGGGTTGTTATCAAAACCGCCTGTTTCCTCTTCTGTTGTTGCCGGAGTAAAAAGTGTTTTATTCTGCAAAAAAGCAAGCTTGCTTTTCAATACCTTAAACTGTGGATTGTTTTTTTTATAAGCATCAAAGGCAGGTGCCATCCACCCTTCATTTTCGCTATTGATATTTTTGCGGAACAGGGCGTAGGTATTCACCGTTTTATCAAACTCGATAACTCCCTGCACTGTAAAATGGGCGTTTTGGCCTCGCGCTGCACTTGTAACCGCTACCGCAAAACCTATTACTAAAATCAAGCTATACTTTATCATAAAGTTATTTTTTTGCTATACTGCCCCCCATGTGGCTAAAATCATAAGTGATGGAAAATAAAAAATACCTCCGGATGCTGTTGTAACTGTTTTGGCCAATGGTGTTATCAGATACGTAGCGGTTAAACCCGATGTTTTGGTTCAACAAATCTTTAACAGAAAGGCTTAGCTTCAAATTATCTTGTTTAAGCAGCTTTTTTGCTACCGCCGCATTCAGGATCAACTTTGAAAGGCCCTCGTTAAACGATTGCGTTTTAGGCGTATACTGATAATTGCCATCTGTACCTATTTCAATTTTCCAAGGCAGATAAAAATTAAAACCACTATCGCCGTTAAATCCCAGGCCGTTGTTATTGACTCCCGCCTGTAGCGATGATTTTGTATAGGTATAATTTGGCCCGAATACGATATACATATCGTATTTTTTCTCTTTGTATTTTGAAAGGACAATTTGCCCCGAGTAATTATACGACTGTGTGGTATTAAGCACGTTATTTGAATAATTGTAAGAGGTATTGCCTGATGCATTGATGCGGAGACCCACATTCAAA
Organism: Mucilaginibacter paludis DSM 18603; assembly: GCF_000166195.2. Lineage (NCBI taxonomy): Bacteria > Pseudomonadati > Bacteroidota > Sphingobacteriia > Sphingobacteriales > Sphingobacteriaceae > Mucilaginibacter > Mucilaginibacter paludis. The sequence goes on along the minus strand of NZ_CM001403.1, from coordinate 7,146,596 downwards.
TCAATTTTTTTGATACTTTGACTAAAATCGGCATATAGGCTGAACGACACCGGTTTTTTGTTGATGTTGGCGGCCCGGTAAATTGTTTTGCCTGTTGTATCCGTTACCGAATTACTCACTATTGGGTTTGAAGTAAAAGAGAAGTAACCGCCTAAATATACCGACTGCCCCTTTAATACCTTATACGAATTATAGTTAAGGCTGAAGCTGTTATTAAACGAAGGGCTCAGGTCGGGGTTTCCTAAATTGATATTTAATGGATCGGTATTAACAACAACAGGTTGTATCTGATCGATAGTGGGCTGCGTTGCGCTACCATTATAACGAAGCGAGAGGGCCTGTTGCTGCGAAAACTTGTATTGATAACTGGCCTGCGGGCTCCAATTAATAAAACTCCGTTTAAATGTGCTGCCGGTGTACTCGTTAATTTGATTGAAGGTTACCGCTGTAGCTTTTGTACCGAAATTAAAAATGCTTTTGCTCTTTTTATAATTAAATACTGCACCTAACTGGTTGGATAGCTGGTTAAACTGGTAGTTATTGCTAAGCCCGGCATCAGGTTTATCGTACAGGCCCGACGCCGATTTGTTGAACGATTGACGATTGGAGCTGCTATTGTTAAACCCTGTACCATAATTTAAAATTACCGAGAACGACTTCGAAAAGGGCTCGGTATAGGTGATATTGCTTTTTAAATTATTCTCTTTGATGTGATTGGTTTTATACTGATCAATAATTTGGGTGCTATCTATACCGCCGCTCCTGGCATTGTAATAGTTAATGGTTGAATTTAAATTCCCTGTTGTTTTATTTTCGTTATAGCTCTCGCTGATGTTCCACGAAAACGAACGCCCGGCTTTTTTAAATCTTTTATTATAAAATAAGCTTCCGTTTATAATCTGCTGATTGCCGTTGCTGGTTAAGGCCCTTTTACTATTATTGAGCAGGGTATCAAATCCGCGATAGCTTGTAGCTGTATAATCGTCATTGGTTTCAAAATGTTTCAGGGTACCATCCAATGATATTTTAATATTTGATAATGAATCAATTTTGAACTGATAAGTACCATCCAACTTTTGCCTGAAAAGAGATTTTTTATAACTCTGATCGGAGCTATTGCTTAATACCGCAGTGGGTAAAGTATTTTGCGATAAGGCATTGTTTAAGCCATCAACTTCCAGGTAGCCAAATTTGTAATTGCTGTTGATGGATTGTTTGTCGGCGTTCCATTTGTTATCGTAATGAACTCCCCCGGTACGGGCCAGCGGAATACCCTGGCCATTGTAGCTGCCATCAAACGATTCAAGATCATCCCGACCCGATGTAAAATAAATGCCGCCATCATCGCTAAATTCCATATCATCAGATGCCGATCCGTATTTGCCGCTATCCTGCCACCCCAGCCCGGTTTTGCCGGTATTGGCAACGATACCGTAAACCGATAATTTTTGCTTGGCTTTAAAGGTATTAAACATCGCCTGGCCCTGGTAATATTTGTCGGCACCGGCGCCCGCTTCGCCCTTTCCAAAATACCCGTTCTTTTTATCCTCCTTCAGTTGGATGTTAATGGTTTTATTTTTAACGCCATCGTCAATCCCGGTAAAAGTAGCTTGGTCACTTTTTTTATCATACACCTGCACCTTATCAACCATGTCGCCGCGTATGTTTTTAGTTACCAGGGTTGGGTCATCGCCAAAAAACTCTTCGCCGTCAACCAGTACTTTGTTCACCGTTTTACCCTGGGCGGTAATCTTGCCATCCTTATCTATCTGGATGCCTGGCAACTGTTTCAATAAATCTTCTACTTTTGAGTTAGGCTGTATTACAAAGCCCGAAGCGTAGTACTCGGTAGTATCTCCCTTAATTTTAACGGCATCTTTAGCTGCCTTAATCATCACTTCGGCCAAAACCCGCGATTTAAGTTTCATATCAATTTTACCGAAATCGATATGATCCTTTAACGAATCCAGGGCAAAACGTTCGATATAATCGGCATACTGAGGATAAGTTACCATCAAGATATATTTACCACGATGTAAACCACTAACCGCAAATAATCCGTCGGCATTTACCCTGGCAAACTTATACAAACTTGAATCTTTAGCGCGTAGTACACAAACGGTAGCATTTGCCAGCTTGTTAACCGAGGCGCTATCCCCTACCGATCCTTTAATGATACCAGTTTGGCCGTATAAAACAGGTGATAGTAATAACAAGGCAAATATTACCGGAATTATGAATTTCATTAGGCATTTAGATTGATGAGCTAATATATAACTAAATAATTAGTAGCAGATAGCTATATATGTTAATTTATGTTAATATTTATGTAGTATTTAATACCATCCCTCCTTTATCGTCATATTAATCTTAAAGAAATTTTATTAATTATTAAAAACCCTTAACCAGCATAGTTGTTATTTTCAAAACATTACAACTATGGAAAATCTAAAAAACCAAACCGGCGAGAACGATCAATTAGCGAAAGGCAAACAGCCAGAAAAACAAGACAAACCGGACGGCGTTCGTGTTGCTACAGTTACACCGGATAACGAAAACGGCGAACCGGGTGCACCTGCAAAAGAAACAGCTTCTGAAAAAGACAAAGCCCCTTCCAGAGACAATGAGTAATACCTATTAATAATACCAGTATGGCTGCTGCAAAAGCTAAAACCCAAAAAGGCACCAGGAAATGGTCGGCGAAGGTAACCGAAGAGAGTGATGCGCTCGATCTGAAGAATGACATTTTTAAATCCAAAGACCCTGAAAAAATCGCGTCGTCTTTAAAACGTTCTGCCGAAAAGAGTCACCGGCGAAAAGCCTCGCCCTTCCAAAGTGCAATGTCGATGCTCAATTTCTACGAAAACAGGGCCGGTAAAAATCTTTCTAAAAAACAAAAGGTACCGTTAGAGCGCGCGAAGAAGGTTTTGCGCAAGTTATTTGGGCGCGAGGAAAAATAAGTAGCGGCGGGCGACTGCCTATTAATATATAGATGAATGTGCTATATTTATCTATATAAAATAGATCATGCAGAAGACAGCCATCATTATAATCGCAATGAGCTTATGGGGATGTGGTTCAAACAAAAAAACAGGTAATACTATCTCTGAGAACACACTTCCCGATACTGCGGCACAGGCTCAAAATCCCAAAATGGATTTTAGTAATCCTGAACGGATAGATACATCTGATTATGTGATGTATAAACTCATTTTAAATATCACCGGTTATGAGGTTGAATCAGAATACTCCGGGAGTTCACGCAGCTATAAAACCAATTACTGGAACATCATTTTCTATAATACGTCAACAGGAAAATATCATTTACTTGACGAGAAAAGAAAGATGCTGATTGATGTTTCAAATGGTACAGATGGCGATGCCTCAACTACAAGCACTACAACTAAAGCAAACTCAAAAGCAGACACCCTGCTTTACTATTCCGTTACGGCATGTGATTATAATCATGATGGAAAGCTTGATGAAAGCGATCCCTCTTATTTGTTTACATCCAACAAAATGGGCTACTATTTTAAGCAGATTTCGCCTGATAGTTTGAAAGTAACAAGCTGGCAACTCATCAAATCGTCAAATAAAATCCTAATGCAAATTGTAAAAGACACTAATAAAGACAGAAAATTTACGAGCGAGGATGAAGTAATCCCATACAGTTACGATATCAAAACGGGCGTTGCCGCAAAAGAAGTTTTTTTGCCCGAATTTAAAACATCCATCAGGCATTTAGAGGCGCAACGGTGGCCCCAACCTAAAACCCATAACTAACACCCTAAATATTCCCCCAGCCGCTGGCCAAAACATCAACAAGGTGGATGGTTTTAATAGGCAGGTTATTTTTATCGATATAGCCCTGTAGTTGCAACAGGCACGATGCGTCGGTCGAGATGATGTATTCGGCATCAACAGCCAGCGCATTTTCAACTTTTTGCTGCGCCATAGCGCTTGATATGGCATCAAACTTAACCGAGAAAGTGCCACCGAAGCCGCAGCAGGTTTCGTTATCCTTCAATTCTACCAGATCGAGGCCCAGCACTTTGGAGAGCAATTGCCTTGGCTCTGCCTTAATTTTACATTCGCGAAGCCCGGCGCAGCTATCATGGTAAACTGCCCGCCCTTCCAGCTCGGCACCAAAGTAATCTCGTTTAATCACATTCACCAAAAAGTCCGACAGCTCATGGATGTTTGATTGTATGTTGCGGCACCGGTTATGCACCGCTGTATTGGTAAACAAATCGTTATAATAATTGATAACCATGCCCGTGCACGATGCCGACGGCGACACAATGTATTTATCTTCCGAAAAATCGTTTAAAAACTTACCGCCTATTTCTTTAGCCTCATCCCAAAAACCGGCATTAAAAGCAGGTTGCCCGCAGCAGGTTTGGTTAGGGTTATACTCTACTGTACACCCGGCTTTTTCCAAAACCTTTACCGTATTGAAAGCGGTATCCGGAAACAACTGATCTATAAAACACGGTATAAACAACTCAATCTTCATCTACTCAATATTATTCGTGGCTAAAGTCAGCAAAATTACGGTTCTTTCGCTCAGCCGATAGTAAAGAAAGTAATAAAAGTAAGCCGATAACAAAAAAACCGCCCAATACCAGGGTTGAATTACGCATGCTATTGGTTTGCTCCTCGATAAAACCAAAGCTAAACAAGCCACCTACTATGGCCAGTTTCTCGGTAACGTCATAAAAACTAAAAAATGAAGCCGTGTCCGGGATATTTTCAGGCAGGTATTTTGAGTATGTTGAGCGCGACATAGACTGGATACCGCCCATTACCAAACCTACTACAACAGCTACAATATAAAACTGGGCTGCGGTAGTTGTAAAATAAGCGGCCAGGCACACACCTATCCAGATGATAACGGTGATGATCAAAACCTTAACGTTGCCAATCCTGTCGGACAGTTTCGACATCAGCGTGGCGCCTGCAATGGCCACCAGTTGAATGATCAGGATGATCTGTATCAATGAGGCGGTAGGCATGTGCAACTCTTTAGCAGCAAAGCCTGTAGCAACAAGCATAATGGTTTGCACGCCCATGGAGTAGAAAAAGAACGAAGCCAGAAAACGCTTCAGCAAAGGCATTTTTTTTACTTTTTTCCATACGTTGGCCAGTTCTACAAAACCACCTTTAATAATATTATGCTGATGGGTTTGCGCATTGGGGCTCCCTTTGGGCAGTACGGTAAAGGGTATGGAGGCAAAACCTATCCACCACAGGCCAACCAATAAAAACGATAACCTTGCCGGGAAGCTGGCATCGGTAATACCAAAAGTTTTAGGCGATAGTACAAACGCGAAACAGATTAACTGCAATAAAACACTGCCGATATAACCGTACGTAAAACCCTTGGCAGATACGCTATCCTGCATATCAAAAGTAGCAATTTCGGGCAGGTAAGAGTTATAGAACACAAAACCGCCGCTATAACCAATAGCAGCCAGGGCAAACAAGATTATACTTACTTCGAGCGTTTTAATGGTAAAAAAGAAAAGTCCGCAGCAGGCTACCGAGCCGAGCAGGGTAAAAAACATCATAAATATTTTTTTGTTACCCCGGTAATCGGCTATGGCCGATAGTACCGGCAATAACAGCACCATAATCATATAAGCTACGGCCAGGGCATAGTCAGACAGGGCAGTGTTTACAAAACTCTTTCCAAAAAAACTAACCCGGTTGCCGTTATCAGCATTGCTGGTAACAGCCACATAATAGGCAGGGAAGATAGTTGACGTAATTACCAGGTTGTAGGCCGAGTTTGCCCAATCGAACATAGCCCAGGCTCTGATCGTTTTCTTGTTATTTTTGATCTCCATAGTTTCCACTAAAAGTAAATAAAAATTAGTACCTGCAAAAGCTGGCCTTTAAGTAAAAAAATCCCTTACAGTATGCATTCAGCAAGTGTAACAAAAACATAGGCATTCCAAATTTGGCATGTTTTTTTGCCCTAATTGCCGTTTATTTGTTGTTATGTACAACAGCCGTAATCTGATTAATCTCCCGGCGCTTGGCGCATCATTATCATCCGCTTCCCAACCCGGCTTTTCTAATACCCCATCGTCTGCGTCCCCAATCAATGGGCCAGTCTTAATTTCCGCCAGTAGTTTTGATATAGCGTACCATAACGCAATACGGAAACTTTTAACTCAAGGTACAGCAATGTCCGTAACACTAAAGGCAGGCCTAAAAACAGCTAAAGCCGAGCATAATAGTTGCAGCCATAGCACATTAAGCCCGAAAAATACAAATAGCTTTTAATAAATTAGAAAAAGGAAGCAATATATGGTGCATATACCATGATTGTTGCTTAATATCTTGTTGGGGATATTGCAGCCATCGCCCGCATGAACCGGCAAAACCTTATTCAATTTTATATTTACTGATGGGGATTGATTAAAAAAACAAAACAATTAACCGTTAATTAATTTAACTTCATCATTCATACTTATCTACCTGATGATCACTATTGAAGTTTGCGCAAACTCTATAACTTCTGCATTAGCCGCACAGCAGGGCGGCGCCAGCCGGGTTGAGCTATGCGAAAATTTACGCGAAGGAGGCACCACGCCTTCCTATGGGCAAATCATATTGGCGCGTAAACTCTTAAACATCCAACTTTATGTATTGATACGGCCCCGAGCCGGAGATTTTTTTTATAACGATATGGAATTTGAGCTGATGAAGCTTGATGTTAAAACGTGTATTGAGGCCGGTTGCGATGGCATTGTAATAGGTATACTTAATGGCGACGGCAGTATTGATACGGGCAGATGCTCCATCCTGACCGGCATGGCGCAAACGGCAGGTTTAGGTGTTACGTTTCACCGGGCTTTTGATATGTGCCGCGATCAGACAGAAGCACTTGAAGAAATGATCACGATGGGCTGCGAAAGAGTTTTAACATCGGGCGGTAAAAGTACCGCGATAGAGGGCGCCAGCAATATTGCCCGGCTGGTGCAACAAGCTGCCGGCCGCATCAAAATTATGCCCGGCAGCGGTATTAACGAGTATAACATTGTACACCTGGTTCAGTATACCGGGGCAGCAGAATTTCATACCTCGGCTAAAACCAAAGTTAACAGCAAGATGGTATACCGCAACAGCAAAATACTATTTGGACCAGATGGTGAAGAATATACCCTGCAGCAAACCGATGCCGACAGGGTAAAAAAAATTATCGAGCTGGCCAACCAGGCTATCAAAACAAACTGATTGGCAGTACAATCTCTACCCGGTTTGAGCCGGTGCCGCCAAAAATATCACGATCTAACAAACGGCTGTACCTGATGCCTATGCTGTACGGAAACTGGTTCCACAACTGGCCGTCAAAAAATAGCTGGCCACCGGTACTTTTAAAATCAGCTTTAAAGGGGCTGCCATTGGTATAAAAATCATTGCCATGGCCATATTCGTAAAACACCCCTCCCCTTATGCGCGACAGGTAAACCGCGTTAATAAGCCCTGCATCCGGATAAAAAAGCGGAAAATGATAACTTGCCGAAAGCTTGCTCAACTGGTACAGGTTGCGCGATTGATAGCCACGCACAAAAGGGAAATCGTTTGAATAACCTCCGTTGTTCTCTTTATCCCTTTGCTGATAAGCGCTGCTGATCACCAGGCTGTGGTTTGCCAGCAAACCGGGGAAATAAAAATCGCCTGTGGCTAAAAACTGCGTTGCGTTGATGCCGTTTACCGCGTTTTTATAATTTAAATAGATGGTTTGGGCCAACTGGGGATAAAGATTCTTTTTGGCCACGCGCGAGCGGCTGGAAAAACTTACATAATTATTAAGGTAAACCAACTCGCGGCTATTGGTGGCGTTATCATAAGGGGCGCTAAAAAAATTACGGCTGTAAACTACATCGCTCCCGAAGGACAACCCGGTTGATGTACGCCCGCGGGTAAAATTAAGTGGCACCTGCAACCCGGCGTGATACTGTAGCTGGTTAAAATAAACAGGGCTGTTCCGATCAAAGGCTTCCCTATCTATAATATAATCAACACCGGCAGACAGGTATGGAAATAAAGCGCCGTATACCGTACTGAAACCAAACTCCTTATAACCCTCATTGCGGTTATAGTTGAATGATAGCTGTGTTTGCAGCGTATTCAGCACATTTTCGCCTTGCAGGGCAATGGTGTAATTTGGATCGCTAAAATCAGGTTGCAGGGTATGAAAATTAATTAAATGAAAAGCTTTGTTATATTTTGTAACCGCCGGGTGTGCATCGGTTACCGACGCAAGCAAACCGGTAGCTTCGCCTTTATTTAAGGCCGTTATGCCAAAGGTGGGCAAATCGCCGGGTATGGCATCGCCTGTAATTTGCTGCCATTGTACCTGGCTGCTATCTGCCTGGTGTACCTGGTACCCGTAAGCTGTAAAACTAACCCAGGCTATTTTATTGGACGATATAGCCGACTGGTAATTACCGATAGACGCCGATAAAGAATCGCTTTGCAAACGATACAGCTTTTTGTTACTTAAGGATAAGGCAAATAGAGCGTCGTTTTTACCCGTAGCTGCCGAAAAATAAACCATATCCTTGTGTACAGATGGGAAAGCGATTGGCTTGATAGAGAATGCCAGTAAATATTCGGTATTCCCCGTACCTGGGTCTATCAAAGCAATTGACATTTCCCCGTCTGGTTTTCGTACCGCCGATATGATCTTATCGCCATAAAACTTGGGGTAGGTAAAAAAAAGGCCGTCGTTGTTGGGTATTGTATGGAGTACCTTACCATCCAGACCGAGGATATGCAATTGGTTTTTGCCATCGGCAGCAACCTGCACGGCCACTATTTTTTTACCATCAGCGTTTAATGCTGGTGAGAAATATTTAGTTTTTTTAGTGATCCGGGTTTCGTCGCCGGTTTGTACGTCCAGCAGGGTTATTTCCTGGTAATCGCGGTAGCTCCAGCGTAAATCGGGCCGGTACGATGAATAGATGATTTTACCATCATGATAATCAAAATAATTATCGAGCGAAAAATTACGGCTGCTGATCACCCGCTCCTGGTTATCGGTACGGATAACAAACACCGCCGGATGGTTGTAGGTGGTTTTATTGTAGATGATGGTATGATCATCCACAAAGGCCGGATATTCCTGGTCGCCAATAAAATGTTGATTTTTTTTAACCGGGTCGGCTATCGCCGGCTGGCTGAACTGCTGCTTGTAATAACCCAGCGCATCGGAACGGAATTGTTTAAAATCGACGCCCGAATATTGTTTAATGGCTTTTTGAAAAGGGTAAAACAAACCGTCAAAAGCGGCAGCATCGTGCGTTACATTTTTCCAGAAAGGGTCTCCATATTTTTCCCGGCCGTATGATACCAGCATGTATCCCATGGGATACCAGTCGGGCACGTAATCCTTGTACGACCCATTCCGTAGCTTCATCCAGCTATAATTTTTACCGGCTGCCCATAGCGCCCTGTAACCGTTAAAAAAATAAGGTAGTCTGCCCCTGCCTTGCGCGGTAACATAGGTTTCGTTAAATACGGCATCACCCTCAAAAAACCAATTGGGAATGGTTAACTCGTTACCTACAGCCTGGCCGCCTTCGCCAAAAATGTATCGCAAAAAACGGGAGCCGCCAACGTTAAAATTATTGTATTGCTGTACGTGCCTAAATTCGTGTACGGCGAGCTGATCTGTCCAGCGCAGGCTGCCCAGTTCAAAACTATTTTGATCGGGGGTTAAATAGTACTCGCTTCTAAAGGGAGCCAGGCCCACGTACCCGTTTGACTGTGTGGTTTGGTTTTGCAGCAATACGCTGATCTGCCTTTGCTTACCGCCGATGGTAGCTTGTATCCTGGTGTTCATGCTGCTGATGATATCCGCCACCCTGATCCCCGCAGAATCCATCCCGGCCGGAAATATAACCCTGGCTGCAGGCGTATTTACCTGCCGCCATTTTATAGACGGCGGGTTACCGCCAAATTGCTGGGCGCTGATATTCAGGCTAAAAAAAAACGGCAGCAGCAAAAAGGGTACTTTAATAAGGATGCGCATTACAACTGGTATTATTTGAGGGTGAAAATAATATAAAATTTATGAAATTTAGATGAAGGCTCACCAGTAATCATCGCGACGAATAAAAGAAAATTATATTAACTAACAAACCAACTTCATCAACGCTTCATCATTTGTACGTACTTTGGTTGTTAAAAAAGCAAAGCAAGCATCCCATGAAAAAAAATTTACTATTCTTAATTTTGATAGCCGTGGCGTCAATCAGCCGGGCCCAAAGCATCACAACCGCATTAGGAGTTGCCAAACTGATACCCACATTTGAGTTTGGAGTTAAAGGAGGGATCAACCTTACCAGTTTATCAACCAGTGGCAACCTCAGCAGCGATAACCAGGCTGGTTATTTAGCGGGCTTTTACGCTCGTGTGGGTAAGATGATACAGTTTGAGCCTGAAATTTATTTAACCGGCAAAAATGTAAAGCTCACCAATGATAACGGAGATGAAAATACCGTAAAATTTACAAGCATTGATGTACCCTTATTGCTGGTAAAAAACTGGGGTATTGCAGGCATAGGCGTACATGTTAACGCCGGACCAGTGATATCATTTGTGGTAGATAAAAACCAAAGCCTGGGCGGCGCGTATAACAAGGTAACAAAATTTGAATATAATAACCAGGCTGTTGCCTTGCAATTTGGCGGCGGGGTAACCTTACAGAGCCTTACCATTGATTTACGTTACGAGGCGGGCCTGAATAAATTAAGCAAAGATGATTATCCTGATACCAGGATTAATATGTTTAACCTGAGTGTAGGTATCAGGGTGTATTAATGCCCGGAGGTTTCGAGCGGTTTAACATCTAAATGATGCCTAACCGTACTGATCAGATATTCGATATCAAACGGTTTACGGATAAAACCGTCGGCATTACACTCCAAAGCGATTTCCTGAAGGTTTCTTACGGACGAGATCAACAGTACTGGGATATGAGCAGTGGCCGGGCTGGCCTTGAGTTCCCTGCAAAGATCATGACCATAGCTATCTGGCAACCAATCGTCAAGTAATATTAAATTGGGCTTATGGTTTTCAACATCCTCTAACGGCTCAGAATTTAAGGAAGAAATCACTTGATAACCTTCATCCTCTAATATGTAAGCAATCATATCCAGGATATCGTGATTATCTTCGATAACTATTATTTTTTTACTCATCAAACGGCAAATAGAGTATAAAGGTAGAATAAAAATTCAATAACCTGTTATTTATATGAAATAAAATTTCTTAAAACTACAATAAGCTCGAAAGAACAGGCTGCATCAAAAACAAACAGGTACCTGAATTTCGCTCTCCAGGTACCTGTTTAAACGTTGGCTCTACTTATTTAGTGCCTTGGTAAGTGTTGTTTTTTAAATCAACATCGGGCAATTGTGCATCCGGATCCAGCGTTATGGTTTCTATAGCCGAGGTCGAGGGGTATTTAAATGTCCAGGTGGCCCCTCGCTGCCATATCTCAACCGGCAGATGCACCATCTCGGTTTTACCATTACTTTGCACTATCTTTAAATCAACAGGCATAGCCAGTTTCTCTTTATTAACCAGGGTTATCAATATGCCTTTTGACGGATTGCCGGCTTCAGCATATTTGACACCGGCTATTGCCTGGTCCAGTTTCCAGGTGGTAAAAAACCAGCCTTTAAAAAACCAGTTCAGATCCTCACCCGAGGCGCTGTTCATCGCCCTGAAAAAATCATAGGGAGTAGGATGTTTTAAAGCCCAGTTTTTAATATAGGTATGGAAGGCATAGTCAAAGCGATCGTGCCCGAGTACTACGTTTCGCAGCATGTTTAAGCCTAATGATGTTTTGCTGTAGTATAAACCATAATCGCGCAGATCCATAGCTTCCGAAGGCGTCATCAGCGGATCTTTGTTCAATGCCAAGCTCCTCATTAATGAGCGTGCCGGGCGCGAAGTGGTATCGGCATATTCGCCGTGGTTAAATTGTATACTGGCATATTCGTTGATAAAGGTGTTGAAACCCTCATCCTGCCACATATATTTACGCTCGTTCGAGCCGACAATCATCGGAAACCAATTATGCCCTATCTCGTGGGTGATATCTCCCCAAAGGTTGCCTCCCTTTAAATTATCGAGGCAGAAAATAATACCGGGATACTCCATCCCCAGAGCCACGCCCGAAACACTTACGGCAGAGTTCCATGGATATTCGTAGTAGGCTTTGGAGTAGATCTCCATGCTGTTTTTCAGGTACTCGGTAGAGCGGCCCCAAGATTCGCTTACATCACTACCCAGGCTTTCAACCGGGTAAGCCGACATGGCTATCCCTTTACGGCCCGAAGGGAAATTAACTTTTGCCGCATCCCAGATAAAGGCCTTGGATGCCGCCCAGGATACATCGCGGCTATTGAGCATTTTAAAGTGCCAGGTACGGGTGCCCTGTACGGGCCTTGCGGCCTGCGCGGCAACCTCTTCCGGTTTCACTACCATTACCGTTTTATCGCTTTTGCGCGCTTCTGCTAAACGGCTCAGTTGGGTTGGTGTAAGCACCTGCTCGGGGTTCTGCAAATCGCCAGAGCCGAAAACAAGCATGTTAGATGGCGCGGTAATGTAGTAATCAAAATCACCGTACTCGCAGTAAAACTCGCCTAAACCCATATAGGGTAAAGTGTTCCATCCTTCAACATCATCGTAAACGCACATGCGCGGGTACCACTGCGCTATCTCGTATACGTAACCATCCTTAAACTTTTTACGGCCCATACGGTCGGCTCCATAATAGGGTATCGAGAAATCATAATTTACCTTTACCTGTATCTTATCGCCTTTGGCACCAAGCGGCGCAGCCAAACGCACCTGCATACGGGCATCGGTAATTACAGGTGTAACGGTATAGCTTTTACCCATATAAGTAACCGTTACCGTTGCAATATGGTAGCCACCACGGGTAAAGCCTTTTACATCAAACCTATCGCCGGATATTGGTGTAGTAGCGGCACCCCTTGATGAAGGGTTAAATATATTTTGATCTAACTGCAGCCATAAATAATCTAACTTATCCGGGCTGTTATTGGTGTACGATATGGTTACCTCGCCGGTAACGGTAGTATCTTTAGGGGTTTCGTTTAAAGCCGCCTTAATTTGATAGTCTGCCCGGTTTTGCCAGTAATGCGCGCCCGGCTGCCCGCTCGAGGCCCGCAACTCGGTGCCCGGTGTGGGCCAGGTGATGGGGGTAAACAGATCAAGATGATCATATTTAATAGAATCCTTGGTCGATTGAGCGACGGATTTCTGACTGCCAAGGCATAATAATCCTGAGGCACTTAGCAAACAGAATAGTTTCAACTTTGTATAACGCATGTATAAATTTGGATAAACTGCAAATAAACCAAATTTAAAACACTTGTAAAATTAAATGCTGCATATACTCAAATTATTACAGGCAGTAAACGTGGAGTTGTCAGATCGGTTTAACATCCGTCGCCATCATCCAGCCTTCGTTTCCGTTTGAGAGCCTGATGCGCATCCAACCATTGTTATCTTCTAAAATATCAACCTTGGTACCATCGTGAATTACAAATAAGTTTTTTGATGCCGCTCCGGGTTCGCTTTTAACCGTAACAGCATTATTGAACACAACGGCCTGATGGTGCGCTGCAAAATAATGCACCTGGCTCGCTCCCATTAATGCAGTTACCAGTCCTAAAAAAATTAGTGCCAGAGCGCCATAAAAAGAAGCTTTTTTTAGGCCGACCGATTGTGCAAAAAGGTAAAACGTCAGTACACCAAACCCGGCACCAATAAGCAGCACCGTAATGATACCCAGCGAGTTTACCGAGCAGCATAGTATAAAGGCGTTCCACCAGTTAGTTAAAAAAAAGCCGGGGGTGGCTTCTATTTTATCGGTAGTTTTGGCGTTGGCTAATTGAATGTTAAACTTAATATCCTCATCGCCAGGAGCCAGCTTATGCGCCTTTTCATAATAAAGCACCGCCGACGGGATTTCGCCCAGCTTATAATAGGCATTGCCCATGTTAAAATAAACTACTGCCGATTGATACCCTTTATCAAGGATAGCCTGGTATGTTTTAACGGCATCCTGGTATTTAGCCTTGGCGTATTGGTCGTTACCTTTTGTAAAAAGTGAATTAACCTGATCATCTGCCTTTGCTGTTAAGGGTGCAGCGATTAACATGAACAGGTATATTAAACGTTTGATCATTTTATATTTTGGTTTCGATATCATTGATCATACTTTTAGCGCCATCAAAAACTTCTTGTTGCGATACACCTGATACCGGCGCAAAGCGTGCCATTTCGCATAGTTCTAAGGTGTTTATCAGTTTGTTTACCAGCCCATCGTCTACCGAGCGCGACTTTAACTCGGCTGCAATGTTCTCCTGGTTCAAATTGGCAGCGGGGATATTGAGCTTATCGCTCAGGTAGCCGTACATCCCGCGCGACACGGCTTCGTAAAATGCCTGTGTATTACCGTCGGCAAGCTGTGTTTGGGCATTAGCCATATGCCTGGCTGCTAATTTATTAGCCCTACGGCTTTTTACTTTGACGATATCGGCGTTATTTTCTTCATCTTTTTTACGGTAAATATAGGCGCCTAAAAATAAAAGCGGACCTAACAGCAGTAAAAAGTAAAATCCGGCGGAGCCGTAAAACATTTCGCCATCGCGGTATAAATCGGGCGCGGATGTTTTAATGTAACGGATATCTTTATTCAGCAACTTAACATCCTGCCTGTCGCTGGGTGCAAAGCTGGTTACATTACCGCCATCAATACCTTTGTTAACTTTGATGGGGAATGCTTTGGTACTTAAAGTTACGTACCGGTTTGTAGCGGGATTAAAATAAGAGAACAACACAGGCTCAATAGTATAATTGCCCTGGTGCCTTGGGATAAGCAAATAGGTAAGGATGCGGCTGCCCGAAACGCCCCGTGTAGTTTCTGAAATGGTATCGGTTACCTTGGGGTCGTACTTTTCGAAATCGGTTGGCGGATTGATATTGACTTCTTTTAGCAGCTTGATATTGCCCGAACCGGTTATCTTCAATTTATAATTAAGCGCCTCATTGGCCTTCAATTCCTTTTTATCTACACTGGCATCTACAGTAAAACTACCAACCGCGCCTGTAAACCCGGCTGGTTTACCAGCCTCGGGCAACGGTTTTACATGGATAGTTACGGGGGTGCTCTGCAATTTTACCTTTACATCTTTATAAGCGCCGCCGAACATCTGCTCCATAATGTCGCGCGCGGGCATAGCCTGGCGGGCTACAAAGGTCATGGCCAATGGGTCGATGGTTAAATTGCCCGAACGCTCCGGGAAAAGGATGGTTTGCTTAATTTCGGCCACTTTATACCGGGCTCCTTTGTATATTTCTTCTTTCCAGGCAACGTTTTGCTGGTCGCTCTTCACATCCTGACTCCAGAACCCATTGAGCTCGGGCGCCTTATCCAGGTTATTGGCTACCAGCGCCACACGGGTATAAAGTTTATAGCTTACGTTGATCTGTTCGCCTAAGTAAACGTTGGTTTTATCAACCGAGGCCTTGATAAATAAATCTTTAGATAAATCGCCGGATGCAGCCGGAGCTATATCGTTATCTTGACCGCCTTGCGCCTGGGCACTATTTTGTTGTACCGGCTGGCCCTTAACTACTTTTATTTTGATTGGGTTGGTGGTTAACTGTTTACCATTAACCACAGCGCTTGCCGGGCCAATAGTAAAAGTACCCTCGCGGGTGGCCACTAAAACGTAACTCACCGATACACTGGATGACATGTTGCCGTTAATGGATGTCATGCTGGTAGATTCGTTAGGGCCGCTCAACACCTCAAACCCGCTAAAATTGGGTGGGTTAAACCTGTCGCCGTTGCTGTTTAACGAAAAGGTGACTTCAAATTGTTCGCCCGTACCAACCTGGCTCTTGCTAACCGAAGCCGTAAACCTCACATCTTGCGCCAGTAAAGAGCCGGTGCAGAAGAGTAAGATGATGAATATGTAATGTTTGATGGTCATTTATATTTTCAAAAATAACAGGATTAAGTCAATATTTTATTCTTTTGAGATCGGTTTAGACTGTGTTGTGGCAGGGGTGTGTTTGTTGCGCGCTTAGAACTTTGATATTCGTCGCTCGCATAGAACACACCCCTCCGCCCCTCTCGAGAGGGGAATCGCACGTGGCCCCCGCTTTTGTTTTTCAGCTCCCTTCTTGAGAGGGGGCGGGCCGGGTTGTGCGCATTGGCAGGGGATGTGCCGGCCGCACGACGAACTTTGCACAATTGCTTATCGCTCGCATAGAACACACCCCTCCGCCCCTCTCGAGAGGGGGATCACACGTGGCCCCCGCTTTTGTTTTTCAGCTCCCTTCTTGAGAGGGGCGGGCCGGGTTGTGCGCAATGGCAGGGGGTGTGTTTGGCCGCGCGACGAACTTTGCACAATTGCTTATCGCTCGTGTAGAACACACCCCTCCGCCCCTCTCGAGAGGGGAATCGCGCTTACCCCCGCTTTTTATTGTCTATTTACCAATCTTTACTAATATTAACCTTTACTCCTTTTAGCTTTTTATTTTTCAGTTTATCCTGTGTTTGTTTTTCGTTATTGTTTAATGCTTCCAGCATGCGTTCGGCATCCTCTTTAGACATTTTGGGTTGGCCGCCTTGCTGGTCTTTTTTATCCTGATCTTTTTTGTCCTGGTCCTTCTGATCCTTGTTTTGATCCTTCTTGTCCTGGTCGTTCTTATCTTTATTATCCTGATCCTTTTTGTTTTGATCTTTATTCTGCTGATCCTTGTTCTGATCCTTGTTTTTATCCTGGTTTTTGTTCTGATCCTTGTTCTTTTTGTTCTGATCTTTTTGCTTTTGCAACATTTTTTGCGCGTAGGCCAGGTTATAACGCGTTTGGTCGTCTTTAGGATTATTGATCAGCGATTTTTTGTAGGCATCGATACTCTCTTCCAGTTTTTTTGATTCGAGCAGGGAGTTGCCCAGGTTATGATAAGCCTTAGCAACCACATTTTTATCGTTTGACGATGCTGCTATTTTACTGAACTGTGTTTGCGCGTCCTTATAGTTTTTCTGTTTATACAGCGCATCGCCAAGGTTAAAATTCCCTTCAACACTCTGGTCTTTTTTTGCTACCGAGTTGCGGTAACTTTCTTCGGCCTCCTTGTATTTTTGCTGCTGATATAACTGGTTACCCTTGCGGATATCGCCTTTTTCCTTTTGGGCAAACAGCGCCTGGGTGACTAAGGTAAATACTATCAAGATGACGATCCTTTTCATACCTGCTTCTCCTTCACTTCAAATAATTTGAGATTGCTCAGCCTTACACTTTTGCGGTTGGAAATAAAAAACTCCAAAACAAGCAATATCAAAGCAAGCGCCAGCAAAAACTGAAAACGGTCTTCAAAATCTTTAAATGTTTTGCTGTCGTACATTTTGCGCTGCATTTTGCCCATCTGTTCCATCACAATGTTTAGCCCGCTGTTGGCGTTGGTGGCGCGTACATACACACCGTTACCAGCAGCGGCAATTTCGCGACCCATATTTTCATCCAGCTTGCTCACTACTACTTTACCGGCGCTATCGGTATGGAAACCGGCTTGCTTGCCATCTTTAATGATGGGAATAGGCGCGCCTTCCTCCGATCCTACCCCTATCACATTTACCGTTACATCTTTATCCCTGGCATGGTTGGCGGCAGATACGGCATCATCTTCATGATTCTCGCCATCGGTAATCACAATCATGGCCTTGCTCATGCCATTTTTAAAATCAAAGCTTTGCATACCCAGGTCTATAGCCGCGCCTATGGCCGTGCCTTGCGTGGGCACCATATTGGTGTTAATGGTATTTAAAAACAATTTGGCAGCCGAATAATCGGTAGTGATAGGCAATTGAACGTAAGCCTGCCCGGCAAAAACAATAATACCTATCCGGTCGTCGTGCAGATTATCTATCAGCTGAGAGATGGCGCGTTTAGCATTCTCCAGCCGGTTTGGCGACAGATCCTGCGAGAGCATACTGTTGGATACATCCAGCAAGATCATCAAGTCGGCACCCTTGCGTTTTACCTCTTCCATTTTTGAGCCCACCTGCGGATCGGCCGCTGCCACAATTAAAAAACCGTATGCAATAATAAACAGGATAAACTTTAACCAGGGCTTGGATAGTGATACCTCGGGCATCATCAGCTTCACTACATTTTTATCGCCAAAGGCGGCCAAAGCCTTCCGCTTCCACCTGCTCACCATGATAAAAAGCAGGATTAAAAGTGGGATAGCCAGCAATCCCCATAAAAATTCGGTATGTGCAAAACGTAACATATTTATGTGATGGCTCCTTTAAATAAAGTGTTGTTCAATAAAAATTCAATCAGCAAAAGGCACAGGGCAATCACCGCGAAAGGCAAAAACATTTCGGTTTTTTTGCGGTACTGCGTTACATCAATTTTGGCCTTTTCCAGCTGATCAATTTGTTTGTAAATACGGGTAAGCGCATCGTTATTGGTAGCGCGGAAATACTTGCCACCGGTAATAGCGGCAATTTTAGTGAGGGTAGGCTCATCAATCTGCACCTCCATCCGCTGGTATACCACCCCGCCATACGGCGACGGAACCGGGTATGGAGCATAGCCCTGCGTACCTATACCTACGGTGTACACCCTGATGCCAAACTGTTTGGCAATTTCGGCAGCGGTAATGGGCGGGATAGAGCCCGCGTTGTTTACACCGTCCGTCAGCAATATCACTACCTTACTTTTGGCCTCGCTGCCCCTTAACCGGTTTACGGCGGTCGCCAAGCCCATACCAATGGCGGTACCATCCTCTATCATTCCGTTTTTAATATCATGATACAGGTTGATCAACACATCATGATCAATGGTGAGCGGGCATTGGGTAAAACTTTCGCCGCTAAATATCACCAGGCCTATCCGGTCGTCGGGCCGGTTTTTAATAAAGTCGATGGCTATGTTTTTGCCGGCCTCCAACCTATTGGGTTTAAAATCCTCAGCCAGCATACTGCCCGAAATATCCGATGCTATAATGATATCGATCCCTTCGGTGGTGGTATTTTGCCAACTTAACGACGATTGCGGCCTGGCCAAAGCTACAATTAAAGCTATAATAGCCAGCGAGCGCAATACAATACCCGCATGGCGCAGGCGTGGTATTAAACCCTTGCGGTGTATATTAAAACCCTTGAGGGTAGGCACACTGAGCGTACCGTGCAATTTTTGTTGCTTCCAGATATACCAGGCCACCATAAACGGCACAATTAAAAGCAGCCAAAAAAAGCCAGGCTGGGCAAATTCAATTTCTTTAAACCAACTCATTGCCGCCCTCTCCCTCTTTATTTATAGTTGGTGGTACAATTGCTTTTTGCGTATGCGTCACAAAATCAATAGCGTTGTTAATGCTGTATTCGTTTTCGGCTGCCAGGGGTTTTTCTTTGGCAAATTTCACCAGGTCGGCCAGCATCAATACCTGGCGTAGCATACTCTTATCCTGCTCGCTAATATCCATATAACGCAAGCTGGCAAAAATTTCGTCGCTGGTTTGCTCGTTAGCGCTAATGTTGTAGCGCCTCTCCAGGTAATCGCGCATTACATCGCTAATTTCGCTGTGGTATTCTTTCACCCTGTCCTGCTGCCATAACTTCTCATCGCGCAAAGCATGCAATTTAGCTAAGGCTATTACGTGAGCAGGTTTCTCCGGTTCGGCGGGTTTAACTGCCACTTCCTTTTTAGGGCGCTTACGCAGATAATAAATAATACCGGCAATAACCAAAATGGCCAGTAGTGGGAAAGCTACCTTGGGCCAGTTATCGCGCAGCCATTCCATCCAGGAGTAGGATACGGTAAAGGGCTGCTTAATATCGTATACGCCTTTGCTGGTGTCAACGGCTACCGGGTTAACGGTTAAAACCAGTTCTTTAGTGGTAAATACTCCGGCTTTGGTTTTAAACTGGTATTGAGGGATCACATACTGCCCGGTATCGAACGAGGTAAGGGTATAAGTTTTATCGATGGTTTCAATACTGATATCGCTTTTATCAAAACTGGTATCGGCCTTATTGGCGCTTACTATCAATAGCTTGGCCTTAATGCTATCTGCCAGTTTAGGAAAAGTTACGCTGTCCTTCGCCGGGAAACGTATGGTAAGGTGCAGCTTGGTTTGATCGCCCAAGGGTATGGTAGCCTTTTCCAGCCGGGCATCAACCTGCACCGCCTGGGCCTTAGCCTTGTAAAAGCTGCCCAGGGAGATTAATAAAACAAGGAAATATTTAAAATACTGGTTCATCTTCAACGTCTGCTTTCCCGCTTTTTAAATAATGTCATTAAAGGTTTAACGTATGATTCATGTGTACCAATGTCGCCAAAATCAACGCCGGAGCGTTTAAAAACTTCTTTAAGCGCGCCGTTTCTTCTCAGCGCATCGGCTTTAAAGGCCAGTCGCACTTCTTTATCCGCCGTATTTACCCATTGTATGGTGCCGGTTTCTTCGTCCCTTACGGGGATAAGGCCCATGTTTGGAAACTCCTCCTCGTGCCTGTCGTACAAGCGCAGGGCGATAATATCGTGCTTTTTATTGGCTATCTTCAGCTGGTCTTCAAAACCTGGGCTGATAAAATCGGAAATTACAAAGGCGGTACATTTCTTTTTAATGGCCCCGGTAAAGTATTTCAAGGCTTCGGCTACGTTGGTACCCTTATTTTCGGGAGTAAAATTGATCAGCTCGCGGATGATCATCAGGATATGGCTCCTGCCCTTTTTAGGCGGAATAAATTTTTCTATCTTATCGCTAAAAAAGATCACCCCTACCTTATCATTGTTCTGGATGGCCGAAAAGGCCAGCACGGCGCAAAGCTCGGTAGCCACATCCTGCTTTTGCTGGTTAATGGTGCCAAAGTTTTCTGATCCGGATACATCCATCAATATCATTACCGTAAGCTCACGCTCCTCATCAAACACCTTAACATAAGGATGATTAAAACGCGCGGTCACGTTCCAGTCGATGGTGCGGATCTCGTCGCCAATCTGATACTCGCGCACCTCGCTAAAGGCCATACCGCGCCCCTTAAAGGCTGAGTGGTATTCGCCCGAGAAAAGGTGGTTGCTTAGCCCCCGGGTTTTGATCTCTATCTTACGTACTTTTTTGAGTAACTCTTTGGTATCCATAAGCCCCCTCTAAATCTCCCCCGGTAGGGGAGAATTTGAATTGTATGACTGTTAATCATTGTATCTGTATAAAAAAAATACTTGTGAAGCCCTCACCGTATGTGAAAGTTTAGTCAAGGCGCTCAATTCGTGTTTCTCGCCTCTCAAATCTCATATCTTGCTTCCTGATTCTCACTTCTTACTTCTCTCCCCTACGGTACTTCCACAGCGTTTAAAATCCCGGTTACAATATCTTCTGATGTGATGTTTTCGGCTTCGGCTTCGTAGCTTAAGCCAATCCGGTGGCGCAATACATCGTGACACACGGCACGTACATCCTCCGGAATTACATAGCCGCGACGTTTGATAAACGCGAAGGCTTTTGCGGCCAGCGCCAGGTTAATGCTGGCACGCGGCGAGGCGCCAAAAGTAATGAGGTTTTTATAGTTGGCCAGTTTATACTGATCGGGGAAACGGGTAGCAAAAACAATATCAATAATATACTGCTCTATCTTCTCGTCCATATATACCTCTCTTACCACTTTACGTGCGCGTAGAATATCCTCGGGTTTAATTACCGGGTTGGGTTTTAACATGCCTGTCGGCGATATGTTAGAGCGGATGATGCGTTTCTCGTCTTCCTTATTGGGATAGCCAATTACAATTTTCAGCATAAACCTGTCAACCTGTGCTTCGGGCAGCGGGTAGGTTCCCTCCTGCTCAATGGGGTTTTGGGTTGCCAGTACCAAAAATGGCGTAGGCAGCGGGAAGGTGGTATCGCCAATGGTAACCTGCCTTTCCTGCATGGCTTCCAGCAGTGCGCTCTGTACTTTGGCGGGTGCACGGTTAATTTCGTCGGCCAAAATAAAGTTGCTGAACAAGGGCCCCTTGCGCACAATAAATTCCTCCTTTTTCTGGTTGTAGATCATCGTACCCAGTAAATCGGCAGGGAGCAAATCGGGCGTGAATTGTATACGGCTAAAATCGGCCTGGATACATTTACTCAGGGTATTGATGGCCAAGGTTTTTGCCAGGCCGGGTACACCTTCCAGCAGGATGTGCCCGTCGGCCAGTAAGCCAATCAGCAAACGCTCTACCATGTATTTCTGACCAACAATAACCTTATCCATCTCCATTTTAAGAATATCGATAAAGGCACTTTCCCGCTGTATCATTTCATTGAGCGCGCGGATATCTGTCGATTGCGACGTAGGCTCCTGAGCGGCAGCAGATGAAACGTAATTACTATTTGATTCTTCCATATATCTGAGGATATTTTATTTCGGTGGGCAAATTTAAACGACTGGTATTTTTACACAAGGGTTATTTAACATTTATTTGTTAAAAAGTGTTAAATAATATGAGAATACATAATTACACAGGGCTGCGGGTTAGTGGCAGTTGTTGTTGATACAAGCCATATATTGACACGACATGGGAGTGCTGACTTTACCTCCAACCACGACTTAGAGATAGAAAGCCAGCCCAGATACTTCCGCTCTGGGGCCGCAGGGGCTTACCAGGCCTTATCGCCTACCAGTGGTACAAACCGGAAGGTATCCAATACAATTTTTTCATAATCCTGATCGCCAACCTTCAGGATGGTTACCATTTGCTGGCTTTGCTCATCGCCAACGGGTATCACCAGGATGCCGCCGATGGTTAACTGCTTCAGCATATCTTCGGGCACAAAGGGGGCGCCCGCTGTTACAATAATTTTATCGAAAGGAGCGTATTTAACCATTCCCTTTGAGCCATCGCCACAAAAAAAGTTAGTCTTATAGCCCATATGCGGCAGCACCTGTATGGTACGCAGGTAAAGTTTTTCCTGCCGCTCAATAGTGTAAACCTCGGCGCCAAGCTCCAGCAATATACAGGTTTGATAACCGCAACCGGTACCAATTTCGAGCACTTTATCGCCCTTGCGGATATGCAGCAGTTCGGTTTGGTAGGCTACCGTATAGGGCTGCGAAATGGTTTGCCCTTCGCCTATCGGGAAAGCGATATCTTTATAAGCCTGGTTCCAAAAGGTTTCGTCAAAAAAGTAATGACGCGGTACCTTGCCTATGGCGTTTAAAACATGCTCGTCTTCAATCCCTTTTTTCCGGAGCAGTTCAACCAACCTTTTGCGTGCACCTTTTTCCCTGTAATTATCAATAAACTTATAAGCCATTTCACCACAAAGTTATCATAAAGGCAAATATCAGTTTCAACAAAATGGCAATTGTGCAAAACAAAAGGGATGTAAAAGGTTTAAGCCCGCTTGGGTGTAGAGCACAAAATAGCTATTTTTACATTATTCAATAGTTAACTATTATGGAATCAACGTCAATTGTAGACCGTCTGTTAAAAAACATGGGTAATATGCATGAGTTAGGCCGCCAACGGGCCTTTGAATTGGGCAATCCATTTTATGCAAAATTCACCGAAGACGGCGATTACTACCGCAAAGAACTACCAACCGGAGAGAAGTTTTTGGTTACCGTTGAAATTTTAACCGACGAAAACGATATGCCTGTAAAGGTTAAGGATACAATTATTAAAAAGTTAAATTGATGAAATGGCCGTTTAGATGGTAATGCTTATAAAACCATTACCATCAATCAGGATTTCAACAGCATCTATACAAATCAAGAGTCATCTACAAAATTCAGGCTATAAGTAACAAGCAAATCTTCACATATTCTACTCAACCACTTTAATCTTCAGCACAATCTTCTTATCATGCTCAATACCATCCACTTTGATATTGGGCCGGTGGGCATCCGGAGGAAAAAACAAAAAGAAGCTGCCTGGCCGGGCTTCGTAAACTTTGCCCTCGGCATCATAATGCGCAACATCTTTCGCTTCGAGGTACGGTGCTGTCACTTTGGCTTCGCTTACGGGTATTACCGCCATCTTTTCGGCACCCTGGATAACATATTGCAGATCGATGTATTTGCGATGTGACTCCCAAGCCGTTTGCTCATAAGGTTTGGTTGGGTTATCGGTAACTGAGGCAAAACAATTATCGCCATCAATAGGGTATTTGCCAACCGGCAGTTTATCCAGATCGGTATTTTTAAGGTAGGCAAAGGCCTTATCCCAAACGGCCTTGTTTAATTTATACTGCTTAGCAAACTCAATGGCGTTGGTAGAAGGATGAGGCAGCAGCTTTAACCCGCCGAGATATTGGTGTGAGGCAAACCATTGTTCGGCATTAACTTCTTTAACTTCGGTTTTCGCTTGCGCGGATGCTTTGAAACTGATGGAAAACGCGACAGCGATGATCAGCGCCGATGATATTATTGATTTCTTCATAAAGCAGTATAGTTATTGGCGAGGTAAATATATAAAATACCTTTCCGGATAATCAAAAAATAAGGTAACGATGTTAGGGGGATCTATCAGATCTTCTTAGCGTAACGGCTGCTTATCCAGCCAACCTTACTTGAAATACCCATATCCTCATCGTCATAAAATACAGACGTTTTTATTTTACTTTTTAAATCCAACTCAACCAGCCACCAAAGCCGCCCTGTTTTATCGGCTTGTGAAGCTATGGCCCGGCCACGCGTACCTTTACGTAACTCGCCTATGGCATCTCCTTTTAAAGGATCGCCGCTGATAAAAGTAGTACAGGTATCGTCAATCATCGGCTTCGTCCGAATTTTATAATGGTTGTTTAATACTTCAAACCTAAATGGCTCGCTAAAATAAGTTTTCGGGAAATAGGTATCCTGATGATGCCCTGTAAAATAAATCCGCTTAAATACTGGCTTAGCAAGCCGATATTCAATGTGGTAAATTTTATTAAATGTCATGTGAGCGTCGCAACATCCTGGATCTTGCAAATACACACTCTCGATACGGTGCTTATCATCAAAATCAAACCGTTTAACATACTGCATGTCTTTAAAAACAATTTTAAAGCCAGCTATTGTGTTCAATATAAAAGCAATTACTTTGGGTTCGCCACCGCTATCGCCATCAAATACCAGGTCATCCTGGCCATCGCCATTAAAATCAACTACGTGTAATGCTTGTTTAAAATCCGATAAGCTTGGTGTAGATGGCTCGTTTTGGTTGTAGTACGAATATTCATTTTGCAACAACTTGGCGGCTACCTTCATAAAGCGCTCCTTTAAGGTATCATTTTGTTTTTCAATCTGTTTCCAATGAAAAGTTGTATCCCCGAAAGGGAACATAATTTCTTTCCTGGCGATTGTTTTAGCAACGGTTACAGGTTTTTGGTTAGCGTTGCAGGCAGCTAATAATAACGTAATAAGGATAGCAACAGGTTTCATAGATAAGGATGATTTGTATAGCCAAGGTAACATTTCCTCATCAAATTTACCGAGACCTTTAGCTGCTGTGGGTATCATTTTACAAGGCTGCTGTTGTAAATTATTCGTTCAAAAACACTACCTTAGTATGTAAGCAAACAGGTATGAATATTAAAAATGATTTCCATCAGCTGATTGATGGCATAAACGATGAGCAATTGTTGGAGGCTTACTATAAGCTCATTCAACGCCTGGTAGCCAATCAATCCGGCGAGCTTTGGAGCAGGCTAAATGACGCTGAGCAACAGGACTTATTATTGGCTTATGACGAAAGTTTTGATACAGCGCATTTGTTGAGCCATGAGCTTGTAAAAAAGCAGCACGAAAAATGGCTAAAATAATAGTATGGACGAAAAGAGCAAACCATAGCTTCAACTGCGTTATCAACTATCTTGAAAACGAATGGAATGAAAAAGTCACCAAAAGCTTCGTCATTCGCACTTACAAAGTTATAGAATTATTAGCCGACAATCCTGAAATAGGCACAATTGAAAATTACGACAGAAAGATCCGTGGCTTTCTGATCATCAAACATAATATCCTATTCTACCGGGTTACCGATACCGAAATTATCTTGCTAAACATGTACGATACCCGATCAAATCCAATAAAACCCAAATTTTAAAACTCAATATGGATCCACATCCGGCTGCACAATACAGCCTTTACTTAAATTAGTAGTTTGGAACTGTAGCAGCACATCCTGTAAAATTACTTTTACTTTAGCTATCGATACCGTATCCTTCTCAAACTTCAGCATAATAGATTTGATGTAATAATTGCGGATGCGGTTAATCAGCGGAAACTCGGGGCCTATTACCCTGTCGCCAAAATGCTTGCGGAGCTCGATAGCCAGGTATTCGGCCTGGTGGTAGAGTTTTTCCGGGTCTTTATGCTTAATATCCAGGTTGATGATGCGGTAAAAAGGCGGATACTTAAAGGCTTTACGCTCTACAATTTCGGTATTATACAGGTCGAGGTAATCATTGCTGATCACCTGGGCTATCACCCGGTGCGTTGGGTCGTAAGTTTGGATAACCACTTTACCCTGCTTGCCACGGCGACCGGCGCGACCGCTTACCTGGGCCAGCAGCTGGAAGCTGCGCTCGTTGGCGCGGTAGTCGGGGTATTTGAGCAAACTATCTGCACTGATGATGCCAATTACCGTAATATCCGGAAAATCCAGGCCTTTGGCTACCATTTGGGTGCCTACTAAAATATCTATTTTCTTCTCCTCAATATCATTCAGAATATTCTGGAAGGCCATTTTTGATCGTGTGGTATCCAAATCCATCCGCGCAATGCGGGCATCGGGCAGTAAAATGGTTAGCTCATCCTCCACCTTTTCGGTACCAAAACCCTTGTGCTCCAAATGGGCCGAACCGCAGGCCGGGCATATCGAAGGCGAATCTTCGCGGTAGCCGCAGTAATGGCAATGCAATTTGCCGCTGCTTTTATGGTAAGTTAGGGTAACATCGCAGTTAATACATTTGGGGCTGTAGGCGCAGGTTTTACAAATAATAACAGGCGCGTAGCCACGGCGGTTTTGAAACAAAATCACCTGCTCTTTTTTGGCCAGGGCCTCCTCTATATCCCGCATCAGCACACTGCTAAAATGCGACTGCATGGTTTTGCGCTTGGTTTCTTCGGTAATGCTTACCACCTGTATTTCGGGCAGCTCCACCCCGCCAAAGCGCTCGGGCATTTCGGCAAGGCCATACTTTTCGGTTTTGGCATTGTAGTAAGATTCGAACGAAGGCGTGGCCGATCCTAACAGCACCTTGCCACTGTGCAGTGCCCCTAAGTAAATTGAGGCATCGCGGGCATTGTAGCGCGGCGCCGGATCATATTGTTTGTATGAGCTTTCGTGCTCCTCGTCAACAATAATCAGCCCCAGATCGTCAAAAGGCAAAAACACCGATGAACGCGCTCCCAGTATAATCTGGTAATCGCCCTTCAATACCTTCTGCCAAACTTCAACCCGCTCGTTATCGTTAAATTTAGAATGATAAACGCCAATATGGTTACCAAAATGGCGGCGCAGGCGCTCAACAATATGGGTGGTTAAGGCAATTTCGGGCAATAAATAAAGCGTTTGCCTGCCGCTGGCCAGCATCTGCTCAATCAGCCGGATGTAGATCTGCGTTTTGCCCGATGAGGTAACCCCGTGTAGCAACACTACATCCTTATCAGCAAATTGCGTGTTAATATTTTTAAGCGCCGCACGTTGGTTATCGCTTAGCACAAAATTTTCGTCCAGCTCATGTTCTTCGCCCATCAGGCGGCTAACCGTCCGCTCATCGGCAATAAAAACTTCCTTATCTATCAGGGCTTTTATTGCTGCTGCCCCTGCGCCGCTGGCCTCGGTTAACTCGGCTTTGGTAATTAGTTTTTGCTTGCGCGATAGTTGGATGCAGGCCAAGAGGGCATCCAGTTGTTTGGGCGCACGCTCCAGTATGGTAAATAGCTCTTTTAAACTTTCAGGATTGCTATAAACCGGATTCAGCGTAATGAAGGTGCGCCTGCGGGGTTTATATTTATCGCTTACTTCTTCGGATATGTGGATGATGTTTTTTTCGAACAGGGCGCGCAACAGCGGCATCACCGTTTTTTGGCCCAGCAGCTTCACAATATCGCTAACGGAGAGCTCGGGTTGAATTTCGAGCGCGTCGATAATCAGGTATTCTTTATCGTTCAGGTCGGCTTTATTGTACTCAAACTCTTTGTTGAGTACAATTTTAGTTTCGCTGGCCAATTTTAGGGCGGCGGGTAGTGCGGCATTCATCACCTCGCCTACATGGCACAGGTAGTAATCGGCCAGCCATTTCCAAAACAATAACTGCCGGGCGTTTACTACAGGGGCATCATCCATAATATCGATGATGTATTTGGCTTCGTATTTTTCGGGCGCCTGGTTCCCTATCGAGCTGATAATAGCGGTGTACAATTTACTTTTACCAAACTGCACCACAACGCGCTTACCAATGGCAACGCTATCATTTAACTCAAAAGGTACCCTGTACGTATAGTTTTTAGCAATAGCCAAAGGCAATATCACTTCAACAAAAAGCGTTTCTCTTTCGTTATGTAGCGGCTGGGCAAAATCAAGCATTATTTATTTCTATAACCTGCAATTGCTAAGGTAACCCATCCGGCTATAAATAGCAAACCACCTATGGGTGTTACCGGCCCAACTACAGGCAGCCAGCTCCAACCTAATAAATCGCGACAGGACAGCAGGTAAAGCGAACCCGAGAATAAAATAATGCCGAAAGTAAACAGGTAATAAGTTGTTAAAACGATATTATTTTTAAACCTTGTGAGCGATGATAAAAACAACAGGGCAAATGTGTGGTAAAACTGATATTGTACGGCGGTATGCCAGGTTTCGAGGTGCTGCTCGCTTAACACAGCTTTTAAAGCGTGTGCGCCAAAGGCACCTGTAATAACGGCGAGCATTCCGAAGAACGAAGCTGTTAAGATAATTTGTTTGTTCATGGAGAAATTTAGACCGCTAAGTTAACAAGTTGAAAAGAAATTTAACTGCCCGGTGCTAAAAATCTAAATTTGAAAAAAATACTGTAATGAGAAATATTATAATGACGATTGTGTTACTGATTATAGCGGTAATGCTATCGGTTATGTATTTTAAAAACCTAAACCCACCGGGCCAGCAATCGGGCAAGGTAATGGGCAATATACCAGCTGATGCCGCTTTGATATTTGAATATAAAAACGACCAGGGTTTTTACGATATATTTAAGAACAGCCCGCTGCTAAGCACCCTGATAGGCGACGAAAAATCGGCAGAATTAAACGATTTAAAAGTTAGCGTACTGGATAACCCGCTTTTAAAACCATTGTTTAACGGGCAAAGCTTGTTTATATCGCTGCACCCGCAAAAGCCAACCGATGCTATTGATTTTTTGATTACCACATCGAGCACGGCGGACATAGGCGACGAGCTGGACCAGATAGCCAGGCAAAAAAACGGAAAGGTGCTGATACATGAAATGCAGCTCGGCGGTAAAAAAGGCTATAACATTTACCTTAACGCAACCAAAAGGCGTTTTTATTTAATGCTGGCTGATGATAAAACGTTTTCGGCCAGCTTTTCGCAGCAACTGGTTGAAAACGCGGCCAAATACAAAAAAGAAAAACACGAAAAGTATTTTGTACAGCTTTCCGATCAGCAAAACTCCAACTCTATTGCTAACCTGTACGTTAACTATACACAACTATCGCCGCTGTTCGATCAGCTTTTCAGCACAAAAAATACCGATATATTCCGTAGCTTCAGGATGCTATCGGCCATTGGCGCTTTAAGCCTCAATTATAAAACCGATGCGCTGATGTTTAACGGCATAAGCCACATCCAGGAGCAGGGACCTAAAAGTTATTTAGATATTTACCGCTACCAGCAGCCCACAGTTAATAAGCTTAAAAGTATTTTCCCGGCAAGTACGGCCTACAGTATCAACTTTGCCATATCCGATCCGGCTAAATTTGAGGACAATCTTTTTCAATGGCAGCTCAAGGCTGGGTTTACAGCCGAAAAAAAAGCGGTTTTAAACCGCATCAAAAAAGAAACCAGTATCGACCTCAATAAAGAATTTATTAACCTGCTGGGTAACGAGTTTGCCATCATCACTACCCGCTACCAGGAAAAAATAGCGCTTGTACAGCTTAAAAACGGCTTAAACCTTCGCCCTTTTATGGTAAACATCAGTACCATGGTTAACGATGATATGGGCCTGTTTAATTACGATAAGCTGCCGTTTTATTTACTGGGCGATGCCTTTAGCATTTTTAGGCGGCCCTATTTTATGATTGCCGATAATTACCTCATTATTTGCAACTCGCAATCGGGCTTAACGGAGTATTATAAAAATTACACCAAGGGGAACTTTTTAAGTAAATCGGATGACTTTACGCGCTTTGATAATTTGCAGGCCGAACGCAGCAATGTAGCTTTCTTTATCAATTTTAAAAATGCCGGGGCGATATTGAAGGATGACCTTAAACCGGCTTATGCCAAAGCCTTTGAGGACAAAAAATCTGGATGGAACAATTACTACGCTGCCGGATATCAGTTTACGGCATCGGACGGGGACTTTTATACCAACTTTTATATGAGGCTAAACCAACCCGATACGGCGGCCATTAACCCCACTTCCAACTAATTTTATATTTTTGCTACAAATTGGAATAAATGCCTGCAAAAAATAAAGCTGTTTTTTTAGATCGTGACGGTGTATTGAATAAGGAATTAGGCGACTATGTTTGCCGCGTGGAGGATTTTGTAGTGTTGAATAATTTTGACGCTTTAAAAGCCTTGCAAGATAAGGGCTACCTGCTGATTGTGGCCACCAACCAGGGCGGCCTGGCCAAAGGCTGGTACAGCGAGGATGAACTGGCTAAAATGCACGCCCTGCTTCGAGATACCTATCAGCAACACGGTGTTGAATTTACTGATATATTTTACTGCCCGCATCACCCCCAATATACCGGCGACTGCGATTGCCGCAAACCAAAACCCGGCCTGCTGCTCCAGGGAATTGAAAAATATAATATCGACCCGGCCCAATCGTATTTTATTGGCGACCGCGAACGGGATGTAGAAGCCGGAACCGCCGCAGGGGTTAAAGGGATATTGATTAACAGCGATCAGCCGATTAATGATGTTTTGGGGATGATAGTGTAAAGTTCTTCCAACCATGTGCTTCTGTTGATTGAAGACAAGCACCTTCCCTTCCGAGGTCATCCTGAGTAACCGATCCGGCCAACCGAAAGAAACAGGGATGACGTCAAGGTAGGCGAACAAACCCCTTCCTACACCTTCCCCAAGGAAGGAATCGCAAAAGGCCGCCGCTTTTTCTAAATCCCTATGCATTACTGGGGTTAATTATGTGCGTTGGTTTATTAGGGGCGACTTTTAAAGCACTATCTACCAAGCAGGGTTTGAGTAGGGCTTAGGTGCTCTAAATTAAAAACACTGATTATTATCAAAATAAAAAACATTGATAATCAACAGCTTAAAAGCGCGCCATTGCAAGCCGCATCAAAAAAATCTCGTACAGGGCCATGCCGCACGTCCTTGGACTACTGAGACTGACGAAGTATCAGGATGACAGCTTTCGCGCAAAAAACATACTTCATGTTAAGTAACCGATCCGGCCAACCGAAAAAAATAGGGATAACTTTTGAACCTCGCAGACTGTTAGATGCAAAAAGAAAAGTGCGCAAAAGCCTGACTGCACGCCGGGCTGGGCTTGGCCTGCGGGTGGAAGTATCAGGCAGTCTTGATGTTATTCACCTTTTGTTTGTTTTTTTCAAGGTGTTCATGAGCTCCCTTCGGTCGGTATTTGGTTACTTTTTGTATCAAGACAAAATTGCGCTAGTGTCACGTCAAGTTAAAATTGTCGGGTAAAGGCGTTTGAGTTTAATCCTTGCATCGTCATTTGTAAATTGCCAGTTAATGGTAGCTTCTTTATTGTTTCGGTGGGTTTGCCAGGCCAACACTTCTTTTTGCATCTTTTTGATATTGTCAATCCTTCGGTTTAGACATTGTCCCATCAAAACATTTAACTCTATTTCTGCCATGTTCAACCAACTGCCATGCTTTGGGGTGTAAACAAATTCAAACCTGTCCCTTAGTCGTTTGGCTTCTTTCGGCTCAAAGGCCTCGTACAACGCTGCTGGTTTATGTGTGCCAAGGTTATCCATTACCAAGGTTATTTTAGTGACTTTCGGGTACCAATCGTCGGCTATTTGTTTGATGAATTTTGCCCAGTCTGTTTTTGTTTTCCGTTCTGTCACCTCCACATATCTTTTCCCGTTCAATGGCTCTGATGCCAAGAATATATTGGCTACCCCGCAACGCGCATATTCAAAATCTTCCCGAGCATCTTGTCCGGGTTTCATTGGGATGGGCAACCGTGTTTCTGTAATCAGCTGTTTTGGGGACTCATCCATACAAACGACCGGAAACTCTTGGCTATAAGGTCGTTTATATACATCCAGCAAATGCTCCATATTAGCAACAAAATCACTGCTTTGGTGCGGTGGTATTACCCAGCCTTTTACTTTCCAGGGTTTTAACTCGTTTTTTTTAACGTCTTTCTTATCGTTTCATAGGAAATATCTTCTACATATTTCAACTCAACCATTTTATCAGCCAATAAACGTAGCGACCATTTTGAAAAGCCTTCGGGTGCTTTGCCACAACTTAATGCTATTAAATGCGCCTCGGCTTCCCCGTCTATTTTTTTTGCTTTTGTCTTGATTATAGGCTTACGG
Source organism: Mucilaginibacter paludis DSM 18603 (assembly GCF_000166195.2). Classification (NCBI taxonomy): domain Bacteria; kingdom Pseudomonadati; phylum Bacteroidota; class Sphingobacteriia; order Sphingobacteriales; family Sphingobacteriaceae; genus Mucilaginibacter; species Mucilaginibacter paludis. Next base: position 7,113,772 of record NZ_CM001403.1, on the reverse strand, counting down.
TCCAGGCACGCTTCAAAACCGTCTTCAACAAAACGCTGTTTGACCCGGTCAATCATTCGCATGCTTACTTTTAAAACACGGCTGACTTCTTCGTTGATGATCTTTTCCCCAAGTCCACTTTCATCGCAATTCAATAAAATATAAGCATTGCGATACTGTTGGGCACTGTGAGAACCCTTGCTGATTATTGCACTTAGCCGCCCCCGCTCTTCTTCTGTTAACGTTACTCTATACTTTATCATATCCGTTTTGGATGATAAAGGTATAATAAATATACGACAATATCAAATTGACGCGACACTAGCAATCATTCACACTAAAACAAACAACAGTGAATAACGTAACAAGCTCTTCCGCTGCGATTGAGCGGGCCGATGTTGTAAATTAAGATACTGATTATGGGAGCAATAAATCTGCGGCAAGATCTCCACGGCTGCATGGCACGCTGAAAAGATTCTTCGCTATACCTCATGGCCATGTATTTTAAATGCCTCCCTAAGTCATTTGCTCCCAGGAATGAAGGGTACTTCTGTCACATTTTCACTTTTATCGAAAAAGTATCAATTCCGCTGAAACACTCCATTATTTGCTTATAATGGTTAATCCTTGCAAAGCGATTTTCACTTCAATTGCCTTCCTTTTTCCATCAGAGCTTCCGTAGGATAATAACATCGCCGGCCCTCCGGGCTTTTGCATCCATTTAACAAACTTAGGGTTGTAAAGGGAGGTGAGTTTATAAACATGCTGTTCAGGAGCTTCTCCATCTTCCGAAACTGCAATATAGATCGTAGTGGTAACCTCACAACTTTCATTCCCTGCGCTCCCCGATGGGTCGGAAACATCAAAAACACTGATAAAAAGATCCGGCCCCGAGGTTTGATAGTTATCGGGCGTTTTATATTTAGCTATAAGCGTTAAATTATTGAGAACATATACTAAGGCTTCATTGCTTACCTTATGATACTTAGCGACCTGTCCCAATGTTACATGGTACTGGCAAATCATCGCAAAAAGCAGAACGAATAATTTCTTTATATTCGGCATCCCCTACTTATTCAAATACTTCCCCATCGCCTTTTCCAAAACAGTATCCATGCGGTAGGCATCAGCATAAAAAACCAGTTTGCCATTTTCGTCGGGCCAGCAGGTGTAGTAGTCGATAAAAAGCTGCATATCAGGCTTAAGGCCAATATATTTCGATTTTAGCTCAAAGCCTTTTACCGCTCTTTTGGCTTGTATAGCGTTGTATTTGGTGGTGTCTTTCAGGTTTACCGGCTTCAGCCCAACCTCCATGCGGATGTTATCAACCATATTGGTATCGTTAACCAATGCTTCGCTCAATTTCAACGGATCTTCAACACGCACACAACCGTGGCTTACCGCTCGCCAGCTACTGCCAAAGGCTTTCTTATTGGGCGTATCGTGCAGGTAAATACCGGCTTCGTTGTCAAATATAAACTTGAACTTGCCAAGCGCATTTAACTCGCTGGCGTCCTGCTTGAATTTATAGGGTATTTTTTGCCGCTGTATCCGCCCCCAGCGAATGGTATCGGGCTGGGTAACCAATTTATCCTTGTAATACACCCTGATGTTATTGTTTGACAGGTAGGCCGGGTTTCTTAATATGGCATAATAAATTTCGTTTTGTGCTATGCTGCTGGGTATGTTCCAGTTGGGGTTAAGCTGTATGGTGTTGATGCGGCTGCACAGGATGGTAGTTTCGTGATTAACGGGTTTATCATCAATGCTATGCGTTTTTAAATATCGCAGCAGCATGGTATCATAACCGGCGGGCTTCGGCTCACCTAAGCAAACCTTCATGTCAAATACAACCTTTTTATTCTCTATCCACTGCAATTTAAAAGCCGGTATGTTTACCCATAAGTAGCGGCTATCTTTGGCAGGCGTCTGCCACCTTAAACGCTCCATATTCAGTTTAATGGTTCGTAGTTGAAGACTATCCGCGTTGGTAACGGTGCTCATGGCGGCCAGCTCTTTTTTAAGCACAAGGTATGCTTCGCTCCGGGGTTGAATTTGCTCCAGGTAGCTATTCAAACTATCGGCCTCCAATACTTTTTTAAACATTAAGCTATCCGGGCGCTTAACGGGTATATCATAACGCCTATATAAACTGCGCGGGTTAACCACGCCGTATTGTAAGGCGGTTGCGTAGGTTAACAGTGAACTGGCGGTTTCAAGCTCTAAGCGTACCAGTACAGGGTAAACATCCTGTATTTTAGTAAAATGATTAGCCTCCATGGTATCCAGATCGCGCTCAATACTGGCGGCATTAAACACAGCGGCGTTAAGGCCATGCCCGGGCGCATCGTTTAAATATTTGATGAGCGTGCGCAGTTGCCCGTTAAATAAAAACTGGTCGACAAAATGCAACTCAAAATGGCGGCTCTTATAATAATTATTGAGTGTGGCCGAGTACCGCAGCCTGGGTTTGAGCAGCGCTAACTGCCGCGAAAATTCTGTATAGTAAGCAGCGGTGTCAAATTCGTTATATACTTTATTTTGATAGTGCTTGTAAAATTTAGTCGCAATCTGCGGCTGTTGCTTACAAGCCGTTATACACAACATTAAAATTAAACAAGGGTAAAAAACAAACCGGAAAAAATATTTCGACATTGAGTTATCGGATAAATAGTATACAAAAGTATACAAAAACAATACCGCTTATTGCTATTATTTCATTATTATAAATTTGCTAATTTATGCCGCATAAAAAAGTTTAATTTACAAATCGATATATCACCACCTTATCGCATTCATTAATGATTGCCTTTAACAAAGCACAAGTGCCCTTTGCACTATTATTGCTGCCCTTTGTGGCCGGCCTGTGTTTAGCTATGCTGTATCCGTTTGCAGCACACCTGCACTTGCTGCAACTTGCATTAGGGGCTGTAGCGTTGGTTTTTATTGGGTTAAACTTTGCCTACCAGCGTTTACATATTTACAAAACAAAGTGGATGGGCGGCCTCATAGCATTTACTTTATTGTTAATGGCCGGCATATATAGTTTTGAAATAAACCGCGGTATTAATGCAACTGATCATTTTTCCAAACACCCGGCAAAATACTTAACAGGCATCATCAACAGCGAGCCTAAGCTAAATGCAGGCATTTTAAGGTTTATAGTTAAAGTAAAACAAAGTGGCGATACGGTTAAACTAAACCCTGTAAGCGGCAACCTGCTTGTTTCTGTTAAAACAGACACCAGTAAAAAAATCAATTTGGCCTATGGCGACGAGGTGCTGTTCCCTGTCAAATTTACGCCTGTTGATGCTCCCTTAAACCCCGCCGAATTTAACTACAAAGCCTACCTGGCCCATCAAAATATATACCATCAACTATTCTTGATTCAGCACGAAATTACCACCTTGCACCATAACAGCGGTAACCCAATGGTAGCCAATGCTCTTAAGCTTAGGCTTTACCTGGTTAACAAGCTCAGGGCTAACATGGCCGATACCGATGCCGTGGCTGTGGCATCAACCATTATTTTAGGTTACCGGGCCGATTTGCGTAAAGATGTACAGCAAGCCTACTCCAAAACGGGAACCATGCATTTGCTCTCGGTAGCGGGGATGCATGTGGGCCTGGTTTATTTTTTGATTGTTTTTATACTGTCGCTTTTGCCGCAACACAAACACAGCAAAATAATTAAAGCTATCATAGCCATTGTGCTTATTTGGTGTTACGCGTTAATTACGGGCTTTTCGCCAGCGGTAAGCCGTGCCGCCTTGATGCTTAGTATGGTTATTACAGGTTCTACCTTTAACAGGCATATTCATAAATTAAATTTGCTGGCATTATCTGCTTTTATATTATTGCTTTACAACCCATTTTACATTACCGATGCAGGCTTCCAGCTCTCTTACCTTGCTGTTTTTGGCATCATCATTATCCAGCCACCTATTTACCGCTGGCTAAGCTTTAAAAATAAATACCTGCGCGAGGTATGGCTGGTTTGCTCGGTATCCCTATCGGCCCAAATTATCCTGTTGCCAATAGGCATTTTGTACTTTCATGATTTCCCGGTGTACTTTTTGGCGAGTAACATTTTCATCATTATACCGTCGGCTATTGTAATGTATGCAGGTATACTGTACCTGGCGCTGCCCCCGATACCCTGGCTATCTTACGGATTAGGCTGGTTGCTGGATAAAACCATATCTATCATGACCAAAACCCTGGCCCTGATGGAACATGCCCCTTTTGCCACCATTAATAAATTATGGCTTAGCCCGGCAGAATTTATATTATGCTACGCCCTTATTGCCGGTATCTTTTGTTTTTTAACCCTGCGGAATAAACAATGGCTAAAATTTAGTTTGGTAATTGGTTTAGCGTTATCAATAAGCATCAGCCTTAAAACTTTCAGATCATCGCGCACCAATGCTTTAACTTTTTTCAGTTTACGCAAAAACAGCGGCATATTGTTCCGTACGGGTAACTCGGCTGTTTTAATAACCGATTTAAAGGAGCAGGATAAAGCCTATCAATATACTATACAGCCATACCTGGATAGCTGCCAGATCGGCACCGTAAACCAGGTGGATATCAACCTGCTTACAGGCCATAACGGCAACTTGCCGCCTGTTAAGCCCATTAAATTTAACGGGCAGCGTATTGTGATATTTGACAGAACCCTTGTTGCAAAAAAAATGGCCGAAAGGTTAAATACCGACTATATTTACCTTACCGGGAACCCGCAAACCAATTTGCAATTACTGAAACAAAGTTATATTTTTAAACTGTTGATAGTTGGCGGATCAAATTCAAACCGTTTAAACGACCAACTGGAACAGGAGGCGATGTTGTTAAAAGTAAATTATAGAAACTTAAAACGTAACAAATCGCTAACTTTGGTATCTAATCAATAAATTGTAAAAAAATAAAACCCAATGAATATTACTGTAATTAAAAACGCCGCTTTAGCACTTGCCTTAACAGCAACGGTATTTGGCGCAAAGGCTCAAAAAGTTTATACCGAAGGTACCATCACTTATAATATCAGTGTAGCAGGTAACAGTGTCGATGCCTTATCAGCCTTTAAAGGTGATAGCTCGAGCCTGTCGTTTCAACAAGGACCGGCGCAGATTAAAATGGTGAGCAGCGAGAAAAATGGTTTTTTTGCGGTTTTAGTTGATGTGCCCGTTGCTAACCGTAAAATGGCGGCTGTAGGCACACCAGCCGAGATTGAAGAAGCCATGAGTATGGAGCCACAGTACGCCTTTACCAAAACAGAAGAAACTAAAAAAATTGGCGATTACAATTGCATTAAATATCAATCTAAGGATACGAAGAGCGGTATCGTTTACGACTTATGGATCACTAAGGACATCACCGTACCACCAAACATGATCAATAAGTATTATACCAGCCTGGGCACACCGGTTATGTTTACTTATTTACAGGGTGGTAGTGATAAAGGCGCGCAAGTGGTTACATTAAAATCAATCAGCGATGCAAAATTACCTGCAGGTGCTTTTGCTGTACCTGCCGATTATACTAAAATATCGTTAACCGACCTGCAAAACATGTCGAGGGGCAGGCACTAACATTTATCGTAACAATATGGTAAAGATTTTTTAACATCGGGTTAAATAGCTAATTTAGCGCCCGATGTTGAAAAACCTTTTTAGTTTAGTCAGATTTTACCTATTCTGGCTAATCTTCTTTTTTATTGCCAGGATTACATTTGAAATCTACTTCAGTGAAAAATTAAAAATAGCGAGCTGGACAGAAATTATCCAATCCTTTTTATATGCTATCCGGCTCGATCTTTCTACAGCTGCTTACATAGCGATAATACCGCTGCTGGTTTCTATAGCGGTATGGTTTATGCCCCACCCGCGCATAAGCACCATTTGGCTCAGGGTATACATCTGGATCTGCCTGGTACTGGTTTGCTTTTTGACCATACTTGACCTCAATATTTTTACCGAATGGGGCACCAAAGTAAACTACCGGGTTTTTGATAGTATTATCCACCAGTTCTCGGAGGCTATTGCATCCAGCGGCTCCTCTCCCATTTTCCTGTGCATCAGTATTGGCCTGTTGATGCTGGCTTTAGGGATCATCATTGCCGAAAAGGTGATCCAGTATAAGTACGAAGCACCCGAAAGGAAAAACTCTTTCAAAATTATTTTTTCGGCTCTCCTGCTCGCCATTAATTTTTTGGTGATCCGCGGCGGCTTGCAAGCTACGCCCATTAACCAAAGTATGGCTTATTTTTCGAGCAAGCAGATCCTGAACCAATCGGCGTTGAATACCGAATGGAACCTGTTCGACAATATCTTTGAAAACCTTAAAGCCAGCCATAACCCTTACTTGTATTTTGATTCTCAATTTGCCGATAGTTTATCGCGATCCTCATACCAGGAAAAGGCGGATACAACGCTTCATATTTTAAACACCAAAAGGCCAAACATCGTCATTATTCAACTGGAGAGTTTTACTGCCGATGTGATTGAATCGTTAGGTGGCGAAAAAGGCGTGTGCCCCCATTTTGAGGACTTTATTAAAAAAGGCGTACTGTTTGACAGTACCTACGCTGCCGGCGACCGTACCGACAAAGGTATTGTGGCTATTTTAAGCGCGTTTCCATCGCAAGCTACACGCACTATCATAACCGATAATACCAAGCAAGAAAAACTACCGGCCCTATCTGCAGCCTTAAAAAACGCAGGTTACCATACCTCGTACTTTTACGGTGGCGAGGTGGAGTACATGAATTTTAAATCGTACATGCTGAGCCACGGCATTGATCATATTACCGGCGAAGGTAATTTTGACCGCAGCCAGGTTGACTCCAAATGGGGTGTAAATGACGGAACGCTGTTAGATGCCCACATCAGGTATTTGAATACGGAAACCAAGCCATTTTTCTCGCTGGTAGAAACCTTAACCAACCATGAGCCCTTTGATATGCCCGGCAAGCGCCATTTCCCGGGCGATAGCGTTACCAACCAGTTCAGGAGCACAGCTTTTTATACCGACTCGTGCCTGAACGCTTATTTTGAGCATGCCAAGTTACAGCCCTGGTATAAAAATACCTTGTTCGTTTTAGTTGCCGATCATGGCCACAGGCTGCCCCGCAACACATCAGAATCTTATATGCCTGCTAAATACCACATCCCATTACTGTTTGTGGGTGGCGCTATCAAAGATCAATACCACGGCCTTAAAATACATAAGCTCGGCGGCCAAACTGATATAGCCGCAACGGTATTGGGTCAGCTTAATTTGCCTTATAACCAGTTTAAATGGTCAAAAGATCTGCTAAACCCGGGCAGCAAATCATTCGCTTTTTTTGACTGGGATAATGGCTTTGGTTTTATGACACCCGAACAAGCCGTATCTTTCGATAACATCGGGAAAGAAATTATCTACACCAAAAACCCCAAGGCTGATAAGGCACTGAACGATAAAACTGTAACGTACGGCAAAGCCTATTTGCAGCAGGTTTTTACGGAGTATGTGGGCAAGCATTGAGATGAGGTGAACGATGAATTGTTTTTATTGATGGACCTTCAATAAATTCGGAATACTTTCCAGGAGTATAAGCTCCTAAGTACTTGTTAAAATTTAACGTTCCGGAAATTAACAGATTCGTCCACCCGAATAACAGATCAAGAAATTTGGCATCGATTATTCAATGCCGGTTAGTTAAGCAGTTGGGGGTTGCAGAGTTCGTCGCGCGGGGAAACACACCCCTGCAGCCGCACAACCAAACCCGCCCCTCGAGAGAGGGGATCAGAATAAAAAACACTCATTATCAATAAATTACACAAACCAAGCGGCGGCCCGCGCGATTCCCCTCTTGAGAGGGGCGGAGGGGTGTGTTCTATGCGAGCGATTATAAATATCCCTATTTATAATGATAAAAAACACTCATTATCAATACATTACACAAACCAAGCGGCGGCCCGTGCGATTCCCCTCTTGAGAGGGGCGGAGGGGTGTGTTCTATGCGAGCGATTATAAATAGCATCTGGAGCCCTTGCATAAGTATATTGCCATTTTATAAACAACCCCATTTCGTAACTAAACGACATTGATTTATAATAACTTAATAACATCACCAGCCTATAGTTCTATCCTACCAATATCTCCTCGCCCAGGCCTTTAATCCATTGATCAAACAAAGCACGCTCCATAACCACTGCGTTATCGGCGTGTAATTGCCAATCCGGCGAGAAAGCTTTAAGTTGATTGATCATCTCTTCCAGGTGCCCTTCTTCCTCTAAAATGATGGATTTAACGTTAACCTTGCTGCCTGCGTTATCCAGGGCTTGCTGATAAATGGGATATAGCTCGTCAGCACGAACTTCGATGGCATAGGTTACCAGTAAATAGGCGGCAAACCTTAAATCAGCCCCGCTTAACTTGAGCTCGCGTTTCAGGTATCGGCACACTTCAACATCCAACTGGTTTAAATAATATTTGCTTTGAGCCGGGGCCAGCAAAAACTCACGGGCATAGGTGGGGCATACACCCTCGCCTATCTTATCTATTTGCTTTTTTAAATAAAAGGCATGGCGATGCTCTTCGGCGGCGTGTTTAAGGATGATATAGGTTACGTTAACGGTATCCTCGCTGGCCGAAATTTTTCGGGCGCCGGTATTCTCCATCAGCGATAGGGTGTTTAACCAGCGGGCGTGCAAATCAGGGTTAGCTACAATGGTATTCAATAAGTTCTCCATAGTCAATCAGTTAAAAAACATCCAGCGCATGTTCAATCTGGCTGTAAATATAATCCAGTTGCTCATTGGTAATGCAATATGGGGGTAAAATGTAAAGTACATTACCTAAGGGGCGCAAAATAATACCAGCTTCCAAAAAATGATTGTAAAGTTTATCGCGCAGGTTGCTAAAGTACGATGTTTGGCTACCTGTTTCCCACTCCAGGGCAATAATGGTTCCTGTTTGGCGGCACTCTTTGATTTTGGGATGCTGGCCCACCTTCAAACCAAAACGGGAGTGCCGCTCTTCAATCCGCTTGATATTAGCCATGGTTTCGGGCAACAAAAACAAATCCAGACTGGCCAGCGCAGCCGCACAGGCAATGGGGTTGGCGGTAAACGAGTGCCCGTGAAACAAGGTTTTAAGCTTATCTGCCGATAAAAATGCATCGTATATAGCCTGTGTGCAGGTAGTTAAACCCAGGGCCATTGTTCCGCCTGTTAAACCTTTGGAGAAACACATGATATCCGGCTGCTGCTGCAGATGATCGCAGGCGAAACGCTTCCCGGTACGGCCAAAGCCGGTAAGCACTTCATCAGCAATGGTTAAAACATTTTCGGCGCGGCAATGAGCCATCAACTCGTCCAGGTATGGCGCATCGTACATCAACATCCCACCCGAACCCTGTAGCAAGGGCTCAAAAATAAAGCAGGCTAAGTTAGCTTTGAGGTTGGTGATATGAGATTTGAGGTCTGAGATGTTAGCGGCATTTGGCAAGTCGATAAATTCCACTTCAAACAACAACGCCTCAAAAACATTGGTAAAGGCGCTGCGTGCGCTAACTGCCATGGCACCAAAGGTATCGCCATGATAAGCATTTTTAAACGCCAGCAATTTGGTGCGCGGCGCGCCCTGGTTGTGCCAGTATTGCAGGCACATTTTTATAGCCACTTCGATAGCGGTTGAACCGTTATCAGAGTAAAACACTTTAGACTGATTTTGTGGCAATATTTCCAATAACCTTTCGGCGAGTTCAACGGCACCAGTATGGGTAAAGCCCGCAAATATCACATGCTCCAATTGCGATAACTGAGCCGAAACTTTTTGGGCGATGTATGGGTGCGAGTGCCCATGAATATTTACCCACCAGGATGAAACCGCATCGATATAGCTTTTGCCTTCCTCATCAAACAGTAAAGCCCCCTCGCCCCTAACAATGGGGATAGGCGGCGCGGCGGTTTGCATTTGGGTATAAGGGTGCCATATTACTTTCAGATCGCGCTCAACTAAGTTCATGTTCGTTTTTTAATAATTCAACCACGTGTTTATCAATGGGGAAGGTAACATCATCGGGCGTAATGCTATCGATACTTACCCACCTAAACGCCTGTAAAACTTCGCCTTCGGCATCAAAATCAAACGGTTTGTGTTTAATAACCAGGCTGATGGGCGAAACATTTTTCACCAGGTAATATACGCTGATCAGCTGCCCGCCAACAAAAAGAGCCTCAACAAAAAAATGCGTTGTATAAAAGTGCTTCACCACATCTATCTCCATATCGCACTCCTCTAAAAACTCACGCTTTAAACCATCTATTAAACCTTCACCATATTCCAGCCCACCACCGGGGAATTTTGAAAACAGCGTGCCATATTCCTTTTCGTCGCTAATCAGCACCTCGCGCTTATCATTAATCAATAAGCCATAAACCCTTACATTAAATGACGGCATTATTCAAAGTGTTTTTTGTTACGTGTTACATTATCCATGGTCCATTCAATATCTTTTGATTTTGGCTCGCTGCGGATAGGGCAATCGGGCATGCTGCAATAATGGCAACAGGCGGGTATACAGGGGTCGGTATGGATAAACAGTTCAGTTTTAATACTTGCTTCCTGGTTAATCAATACATCAACCAACTGCACCTCGTGGTGCACGCGGTTCAGATCGAAATAGTTTGGCAGCGTCATGTGGCAATCAATATGCAACTCGTTACCATATTTTTGCGCTCGCAGGTTGTGTACATCAATCCACTCCACCTTGCGTTTGGCGTTTAAAATAGCAATAACATGTTCTACAATTTTAAAGTCGGCCTCGTCCATTAAGCCGGCTATGGCCCTGCGGGTAAGCTTATAGCCTGTAAAAATAATGTATCCGGCAACGGCTATCGAGAGTACATTATCAAGTATGGCTATCTTGGTAAAATAAATTAAGGTTAAACCTATTACCAGGCCGCCGCTGGTAACCATATCGGTTAATAAATGGCGCCCATCGGCATCCAGCGTCATCGATCGTAAACTTTCGCCCTTTTTTATCAGGTACCAGCCCAATACACCGTTAATAATGCCGGTTGCACCGATGATGGATGCGCCTTTTAAAACATCGTGTACCTCGTTAGGGTGAAACAGGCCGTAGGCAGATTTAACCACGATAACGATACCCGCTATCAGGATCAAAATTCCCTCAACAAATACCGAAAAAAACTCCACCTTGCCATGCCCGTAAGGGTGATTGATATCTTTTGGCCGCGACGAAAGGTAGATGCTGAAAAACGCGAAGGCACTGGCCACTACATTAACGATGCTCTCGGCGGCATCGGTTAGTATAAAGTTAGAAGCTGTTAAAAAATAGGCCGAAAATTTGGCTACCATTAACACGATACCTGTGATTAAAGAAATCAGAATTATCTTTCGTTGTTCCTGCAAGTTGTTTTTATTTTACGGCAAACTTATATAAAATTTCTCCTATAAATTTTACAGAAACGCAGTATGCCAGTTAATAGCCTATTCATCAATTAGTTTTAAAAGTGAAATTTATATTGGGCAGTATAACAGCAGCAAAGTTATTTTCTATATTTGGGCGCAATAACAACCAAATATTATGAATGTATTAAGCGACAGGATCCAAAATCTATCTGAGTCAGCAACGATTAAAATGGCAAAGCTGGGCCGCGAACTTTCAGCTAAAGGGGTTGATGTGATCAGCCTGAGTTTTGGTGAGCCCGATTTTCACACACCGGAGCATATCAAAGCCGCTGCCAAGCAAGCCATGGACGATAACTTCACCTACTATACCCCTGTATCCGGTTACCCGGAACTACGTAAGGCTATTGCCGCCAAGTTAAAAAACGAAAACGGCCTGGATTACGACTTTAGCCAGATTGTTGTTTCAACCGGTGCTAAGCAGGCTATTGCTAACGCGCTATTATGTTTGGTTAACCCCGGCGAGGAGGTAATTATACCTACACCGTACTGGGTTTCATACTCGGAAGTGGTTAAATTAACCGAAGGAACAAGCGTTTTTATCGACTCGACCGTTGAGCAAAACTTTAAAATTACGCCGCAACAGTTAGAGGCTGCCATTACGCCTAAAACCAGGTTATTTATGTTCTCATCGCCGTGTAACCCTACCGGCAGTGTTTACAGCAAAGAAGAACTGGCCGGTTTGGTAGAAGTGTTTGAACGCTATCCTGAAATTTACATCCTGTCTGACGAGATCTATGAGCATATCAACTTTGTTGAGGCCCACGAATCCATCGCACAATTTGAATCCGTTAAAGACCGCGTGATCATCATCAACGGTTTCTCAAAATCATACGCCATGACGGGCTGGCGCATTGGCTACTCGGCATCAAGCAAAGAAACCGCTGCTGCTTTTGATAAATTACAAGGTCAAATTACCTCGGGTACCTGCTCCATCACCCAGCGTGCAGGCATTGCCGCTTACGAAGGTGGCTTGGAGAGCGTTTTAGAAATGCGTGAAGCTTTCCGAAAACGCCGTGGTATTGTTTACGATATGTTATCAAAAATACCGGGCATACAAACTAACCTGCCGGATGGCGCCTTTTACTTTTTCCCTAACGTGACCTCGTTTTTTGGAAAAAGCTATAACGGCAAAACCATTAACGATGCCGACGAATTGAGCATCTTTTTGCTGGAAGAAGGACACGTAGCCACCGTAGGCGGTGATTCGTTTGGCGATCCAAAATCTATCCGGATATCATACGCTGCATCGGAAGAAAAACTGATTGAAGCCATGAACCGGATTGCTGCCGCTTTGGCCAAGTTACAATAATCACTTCATTTTATATTGTTTAACAGGATATATACCTTATGGGTATATATCCTGTTTTAGTTTGGTGCCAACGGTAAATTGAGTTAGCGCTGCGTTAAAAGCCATCTATACTCCATCAAAACGCCACAATGCTACTACGGGCTAAGTACTCTTGACTCCACATTAGTTTGCGCCCGCCCTGCCCTGCTCATCTTCGTCGCCGGTACTCCTCCTTCGCACGGGCTTAACAGACCGGCTTCCAAAAACAAAAGAAAAGCTAAGCTGGACTAACCTGAAAGAATTTTTTTGATTACCGCCGATGTTCAGATTCTGGTAATACGAAGTGTAGATATTTTTGTCTGTGTTAAATACATCATCCACCCTTAAAGATACCGTCGCTTGCTTTTTAAACAGGCCTTTACTCAGGCCTGCGTTAAAGTAGTAGTTGGGCTTGTACCTAAAAATGCCAAAGGTGGTGGCTGTTTCGTAAAGGCCGAACAGCTCCAGTCTAAAATTAAGGGGAAGCTTTAAATAATGCGTTGTTTTTAAAGTAACATCGGGGCTGCCGCTATCCAGGCTACCTCCCGACGATAGGTTACTAAAATGCTGATAAAGCATACTCAAATCAAAATCCACACTGTAGTAATTATTAAAAGCAATGGGCGTCATCAAATGTATGCCGTAGTTATAACGGTCGCCCAGATTCATTTTACTTAATGTAACAATCTGACTGTTATTGTTTTGCGTGTAAACAACCTGTGTAAACCGGTTAATAAGGGCAAAGCTTAATACAGTGGTTAGCTTCTCTTTATAGATATGAGTTAGCTCAAACGTATTTGAATAAAATGGTCGTAAATAGGGCGTACCGATTTGATAGGTATACTGATCGATGTAAGATAAAAAAGGGTTAAGATCTTCATACCTGGGCCTGGTGATGCGGCGGCTGTAGGTAAACAATAGCTGATGATTAGCGCTGATGGTATTGTTTAACTGCACATTAGGAAAAATATCGAAATAATTACTGCTGATGTTTTCCTTCTGATCCGGCGACAGGCCGTCGGATATGGTTTGTTCCACCCTTGTGCCTATTTCAAGGCCCATCTTTTTACTGAAGAGATGGTTATAATTAATATAGGCTGAGTTGATGCGCTCGGTATATTTAAACTGGTTGGTAAACAACGTATCGGCATGGTATGTGCCGTTAATTAACTGCCCAAAATCCGAATTGTTATCGGTTTTAACATAGCTGGCTTTAAAGCCAGCGGCAATTCTGTTGGTTAGGCTAATTTTGAGCTGGTAAGTAGCGTTAAAGGTATATAAATCAAACTCTGATGGCGAGGTATTTTGCAATGTTAAAAAACGGTACGCCGATTTATCATCGTCCTTAGTGTATTCGCTCTGAATCAGTTCGGTTGAGTGGCGGATGTAGTTGCTGTAATCTGCATCGATGGTAAGTTGCCCACCGCGACTAAAATCGCCCCGGTAATTAACGTTGAGCATCAAATTGGATAATTTTTTTTGCAAGTTGGATTTGGTCAGGATGGTAGAATCAATAACACCCAGAGTTGATATTAATGATGATGTGTTTTTATTGGCTGATAAATTACTTACCGAGCCGTTAACCAAAAAGCCAAGGATATGCTTAGGGTTGATACTATAATCCACGCCGAGCCTGTAATTATTGATCTGCCTGCGTTGCTGGCTAAACCAGTTTACATTGATCTGATCAAGCTCGTTTAGATAAGTAACCAGCCTGTCTGACGATGAAGACCTGTCTATCGGCGCACTGTTGTAGGCATATCCGCCAAATATATTTATCCTGCCTGTGTGATGGTTAAAGTTGAAGCCGGTATTCAATTTAACTTCCGAGCTGCGGTTTCCTCCCGGCTGATACAAACCCATACTGTTGATTACCTGCACGTTGGTGCCCGTACCCCTATCTTTTTTTTGTTTAATATTAATTACGCCGCCTGTACCGGCCGCGTCAAAACTTGAATTAGGATTGCTGATCAGTTCTATTTTATCAATCATGCTCGCTGGCATGCCTCCTAACAAATCAGCAAGGGCCTGGCCCGATAAATATGTGGGCTTATTATCTATCATTACCAACACATCGCTTCTGCCGTTTAATGATATATTATCGCTGTTATCTACCTGTACACCAGGGGCCCTTTTTAAAATTTCTATGACGTTACTACCTGCTGATAAAATATTATTACGCACGTTTAGCGTAATTAAACCAGGCAAAGCATCAGTAAAGTGATTGTTGTTGTTAACGGCAACTTCGGCCAGTTTAATT
The DNA here is from genome assembly GCF_000166195.2 of Mucilaginibacter paludis DSM 18603. Taxonomy (NCBI): domain Bacteria; kingdom Pseudomonadati; phylum Bacteroidota; class Sphingobacteriia; order Sphingobacteriales; family Sphingobacteriaceae; genus Mucilaginibacter; species Mucilaginibacter paludis. The sequence goes on along the minus strand of NZ_CM001403.1, from coordinate 7,098,722 downwards.
GTATTGGCAGCCAAATTAATGGCCCCTGCATTGAAGTTGATACCACTTTTTAAATCAAAGGCGGCTGTAGTTATCGCCTTGTATCCCACAAGTGTGGCCTTTATTAAATACTTGCCGGCCGTAACATCACTAAAGCTAAACATGCCATGCTGATCTGTAATGGCAAGTTTAACTACGGCAGAATCCTGACCTTTTAATAAAAAAACCGAAGCCGCCAGCAGGGGATTATTTTGAGCATCAGTTATTTCACCCTTAATGCCCGCATTTTGATATTGCCCGCAAGCAATAGATATGCACGACAAATTAAGCATGCAGATAAGCAGATACCTTGTTTGAAGCATTAAATAGAAGTCAGTTAATTATTATAAAAAAGCAATTTTACCAGCCTAAGGGCTAAAGCAACTTAAAAGCAAGTTTAATATTAAATTCCGGTATTAATTAAAAAATTAACAATTTATTATATTAATAATTACTTATATCGTTATTTAATATGTAAGCCATCGCAATATAGCAATTAGCCACAAAGTGCGCCTATCGATAAAACAAATAATTTTTTAACAATACAGTAATAAATATTTTATTTACTTTACAACTTCAAGCAAATGGTTAAAAATTTTAGTAGCTAATTAATTCATGGCAAATCCGGTTAAAAACGCAGAGCAAACAAGGTTAGACGAAAACGCAAAAAAGCCTGTTCCGTTAGAGCACTGGGGGCCTTACGTAAGCGAGCGGCAATGGGCAACCGTTCGCGAAGATTACAGCTCTAACGGTGATGCCTGGGGGCACTTCACGCACGACCAGGCCCGCAGCCGCAGCTACCGCTGGGGCGAAGACGGCATAGCTGGGATATCCGATTACTTTCAGCGTTTATGTTTTGCCGTAGCGGTTTGGAACGGTAAAGATCCCATTTTGAAAGAACGTTTATTTGGCTTGCCAAACGGGCAGGGTAACCACGGCGAGGATGTTAAAGAGCTGTATTACTACCTGGATAATGTGCCATCGCATTATTACATGAAGTATTTGTACAAATACCCGCAAACAGGTTTCCCGTACGATGAGTTGGTGAGTGTAAACATCCATCGCTCCAAAATGGAACCCGAGTACGAGCTTTTAGATACCAATGTATTTGATAACGATAAGTATTTTGATATATACATTACCTACGCCAAACACCACTCGGAAGATATACAGATCTGTATTGAAATTGTTAACCGAGGCCCTTTAACTGCCGATATTACCGTATTGCCCACGCTCTGGTTTTTTAATTACTGGCAAACAGATAAATCAAAGCCCAAACCGCTTATAACGCGGCTAAACCATAAAAGCGTTAAGGCCAGCCATTACATCATCGGCGATTATTATTTTTATTTTCAGGATACCGGCAAATCGTTATTTACAGAAAACGAAACCAACCGCGAGCGCATATACAGGCAACCCAACGAAAACGTGTTTGTAAAAGACGCTTTCCATGAGGCTATTATTGATGGTGATAACTTTGATGAATTAGCAGCCAAAAACGACGGAACAAAGTTTGCGCCCGTTTATAAATACACCATCAGGCCTAAGCAATCAAAAAAAATATTTATGCGCCTGAGCAAGGAGCCGGTTGAAAACCCGATAGGCCATAATTTTGAAGAGTTATTTGAACTGAGAAAGAAGGAGGCCGATGAGTTTTATAACAGCCTGATGCCTAAATCGCTCTCGCCCGAACTGGCTAACATTCAGCGGCAGGCTTTTGCGGGTTTGCTGTGGAACAAGCAATATTACCACTACGATACCAGGGAATGGCACCGCGCCAGTACCCACTCAGACCCATCACTGGCAACCCGGCCCAACGGCCGTAACGGCAACTGGAAATACCTTAACAACCAGGATGTGATATCCATGCCCGATAAATGGGAATACCCCTGGTATGCTGCCTGGGATTTGGCTTTCCACTGCGTGCCTATGGCTATTATTGACCCTGAGTTTGCAAAAAATCAATTGATATTGATTATGCGCGAGTGGTACATGAACCCCGAAGGGCAGGTACCTGCCTATGAGTGGAACTTTAGCGATGTTAACCCCCCCGTGCAGGCCTGGGCGGCCTTGCAGGTATACCGGATTGAAAAAGAGAAAAAGGGCGTTGGCGATCTGCGGTTTTTAAAACGGATATTCCAGAAGCTGATTATCAATTTTACCTGGTGGGCCAACCGCAAGGATGTTAACGGCAACAATATATTTGCCGGCGGATTTTTGGGGCTGGATAACATCGGCGTGTTTGACCGCAGCAGCCAGATCAAAGATGCCGTATTGGAGCAGGTTGACGGTACAAGCTGGATGGGCACCTTTGCCCTCAACATGATGGATATTGCGCTCGAGATATCCATGTACGACGATTCTTTCGAGGATATGGCCCTCAAGTTTTACGAGCACTTTGTATTGATTGCCGAAGCCCTGAACGAACTGGGCTTATGGAACGAGGAGGATTCGTTTTTTTACGATATGCTACGCATGAAGCACGGCAACCACCACTTAAAAGTACGATCGTTGGTGGGGCTTACCTCGATGTTTGCAGTATCGGTTTTCAACTATGATAAGCTCGAGGCTTTGAGGGATTTTACCAAAAGGGCGTCATGGCTCAATAAATACCGCACCCAGAATAAATTATTTTTGCCGATACACGATGACGGAAAGGGCAAAGTATTGCTATCCCTGGTACCTTTTGAGCGCCTGGCTAAATTACTGGAACGGATATGCGATGAGAGCGAATTTTTAGCCAAGGGAGGGATAAGAGCCTTATCCAAATTCCATGAAAAAAACCCTTATACCGCCAATATTGACGGGCGCCACTACTCTATCAAATACGAGCCCGGCGACTCGACAACAAACTTATTTGGCGGTAACTCCAACTGGCGCGGCCCCATCTGGATGCCTATGAATTTTATATTGATCAACTCGCTTAAAAAGTATTATGAGTTTTATGGCGACGAAAAGAAATTCAATTTCCCTACAGACGAAGGCATTAAACAAATATCGCTCGGCGAAATAGCCAACCAGTTGATCCGCAGGTTAATATCAACCTTTGAGACCGATAAAAATGGCGACAGGCCGGTTAATTATAAAACCCACCAGGCTTTTTACCGAAAACCAGAAAATGCCGACCTGATACTTTATTACGAATATTTCCACGGCGACGACAGTTATGGCCTTGGCGCAAGCCACCAAACCGGCTGGAGCGCGCTCATTGCCAATATGATTAACGATATTTATTGAGCCGGGGCTCAATAAATATCGTTTTAAAAGCTGGTATAGTGGACTACCCTTGTACCCATATCTTTTGCATGCCATTAGAATGCTCTATTGAAGTAAAATCGCAGTAGAATGATCAATCACAAAAGGTTTCGTGCCGTACGTACAATACCATGATGTATGCAGTTCATGCAGTATGCAGAGTTCGTCGTACGGTGAACACCTCCCAGCCAGCCGCAAGCCAAACCCGCACCCTCTCGAGAGAGACGAATAAAAAAAAACGCTCATTATCAATACAATACACAAGACAAGCGGCGGCCCGTGCGATTCCCCTCTCGAGAGGTGCGGAGGGGTGTGTTCTATGCGAGCGATCATAAAGCTAAGAGATTTTGTATTATAATCTTCTGTTCGTTAGCGCATTGTATCAATACAAAAACAACAAAACCATTCACGCGGCGATTGAGCGGGCCGATGCTGTAAATTAAGAATATATGCAAATTGACAATCATCGACTTAAGTAAGCGAATGATAAGGTACATCAAAAAAAACTTATACAGGGCCATGCCGCACATCCTTCGACAGGCTCAGGAGGACAGCCTTCGCGCACAGAAAAAGAACGTCATTCTGAGTGACGGACCCGGACATTCGGAAAAAAACAGGGATGACGTTTGAACCTTATAGATTACCAAGCGCAGATAGGAAAAGCGGACAAAGCCCCGACAGCACGCCGGGCCGGGTGTTGGCCTGTGGGCGGAAGGATCGGCAGTCTTGACTTTATTCACACCTATGTTTGTTTTTTTAAGGTGTTCATGAGCTTCCTCCGGTCGGTATTTGGTTCTTTTTGTGTCAAGACAAAATTGCGATAGCAACCATTCACACCAAAAACAAACAACAGTGAATAACGAACAAAGCCCTTCACGCGGCGTTTGAGCGGGCCGATGATCTAAATTAAAGAATACTGATTGTCGGAGCAAAGATTCAAATACTCTTCCCCTTGTCCCTACTATGGCCTTTTTAATAACTGATACACCCAATACCCCAGCCAAAGCAATATATTGGAGTAAACCCCGGCTAAAACATCATCCATCATAACGCCTAAGCCACCCGGAAAATCCTCCATCTTGCGGATGTATAATGGCTTCAGGATATCAAAAAAGCGAAAAAGAATAAGCCCCGCTATCAGGAAATAAATATTGGGCTGTATAAACAACATCGCGATAAGCATCCCGGCAACTTCGTCAATGACCACGCGCGAACTATCTTCGCCCCAGTCGGGCTCCACCTTATTGCCTACGTAAACGCCCAAGAGTGTAACCAAAACGGTAAAAACCAGCAAATACCAGGGGTTTTGCAAGGCCGGGTTTTGCCACCACAGCCAAATCAAACCGCAGGTTAATATGGCGGCATAAGTGCCCCCTCCTTTTAAAAACCCAACGCCACCAATTGATGCTATGGCTTTGTTAGCAAACTTAAACCCGTCCATCGATCTCTAAATATCTAAATCAAACCGGGATTAAAATTTATCAACCACATCCTCAGCAGATTCGGCCACCTCGGGTTTAATGATATTCTTTTTAGGAAAATTAAACAGCAAGGAAGTAATTACCGGTATCAAAAATATGGCTACCGTAAATACAGAAACCAATATATCTGCCGTTTCGCCTTCCATAGCTTCGGCCACGGGGCTGGCCGGGTAAAAGTGTACATAAATAGAAGCTGTTAATTTGATACCCAGCACGCCAATTACAATAAAGGCCACGGTTTCTAAAAAGCTAAATTTCTCCATCAGCTTCACAAAAGCCTGCGCCACAAAACGCATGGCCAGTATGCCAATAAATACGCCGGTATAAATTAAAAAAACATGATCGGTAAAGGCTACAGCAGCAAACACGTTATCGATAGAAAACGCAAGGTCCATCAGTTCAACCAAAGCTACCGTGGCCCAGAAAACGCCAAATACGCCCACGGTTGATTTATACAGCCAGTTTTGGTTCTTATCAACAGATTCATCTTCGCCGCCGCTGGCTTCGCTCATTTTGCCTTTAAAATAGTTAAAGGCCAGGTACAACAGGTACAAGCCGCCGATAGGTTTTAACCACCATATTTTTACCAGCCACGATGCTAAAAAAAGGCAAACGCCACGTAATACATAAGCGCCGATGATACCGTAACGCAGTGCCCTGGCACGTTGATGCTTGGGTAAATCAATCACCATGGTGGCCAGTACGGCGGCATTATCTACCGATAGTAAGCTTTCAATTACAATCAGGTTTAAAATAATTAACAGGCCGGCTTTAATATCAGGCCCCAAAAGGGTGTGTAAAAAGTCCATATCAGATAATATCAGTATTTAACATTGTTTTTAAAATATTGGCTTGCACATCAAAATTACTCAGATTTTCAAGGAAGTTAATGTCCTCAATCTTCTTGTAATTTTCGGCCAATAAAGTTTTAATTTCCACAGGCATATCGGCTTTCATCGCACCGGCGCTGCTCAATAGCTTGTCATTTTTATCGTTTAACTCGTGGATCAGCTTCTCTTTTTTCGACAGGTTGTTAGTCCTGTCGATGTTGCTGATCTTGTCGATATCGCAAAATAAGAATAAATTATTGGAGGGCAGGTATAAAAAACACCTTTCTACATCCAAAAACCGGTATAGCTCTATCACCTGGCCGCCCGCGTTAAGGCCACAGTAAAACTCCGTTTTAAAGTTATATTTACACAACACGCCCATCAATTTTTTTTGGATGATGGCATAACTGTTGGTATAAACGTCGGCCGGGTTGTATTGAATCAGATCGGCAAAGAGTGCAGGCGAAATGCTGTAAAAAAAATCGGCCGCAAAGTGCGAACTGAACGCGTTGATATTTTTGGAGAAAGGATTTTCGGTTGAGTTATCAGACAGCACCTGGAACAGCTTACGCAACGACAGGTTCATTTTTAACGATTGCCGCTGCTTATCCAGGTTATAATTTTTTTCGGTATAAACGGCGTCGTTCAGCTTGGCTATCATTTCCTTATTCAGCTGTATCTCATCAAATAAAAGGCTGATGTTGTTTTCGTTCCGTTTCTTGATCTTCCGCAACAGATCAACAAGGCTGGCGGTAAACTGTACGTGGAATAACTCGAGCTTGTTAATATCCAGGTCGGGGTTGGTTTCAAACAGTTTATGGATCACCTGGCTACGCAGGTGGATTTTAAAAATAACATCCTCTGCAAAAAAAACCGAAAGCAGTTGGAGCTTACTCAGCATCCGGTTGGATTCGTTTAAAATATGTAGCCGGTTTTCATCCATCAAATCTGTTAGTCAATTATGCCCTCTATCCGGTTACAAAATTACGAAATAGTTGGGAGTGTTGAGTTCTGAGCCCTGAGTCTTGAGCCGGGAGTCAGGAGTTCTGAGTCTTGAGTGCCTTTCCGTGGTGTCATTTCGACGAGGTACGAGGAGAAATCTTTTTCGCGCGAAAAGTCTGTAGTATACTTATCGCGCGAAAAAGGTCCCTCCTACCGTCGGGATGACAAAAAATGAATACATTACTGCCTCCCAACTCAGAACTCCTGACTCAAGACTCTTGACTCTTGACTCCGGGCTCAAGACTCCGGACTCCCTACTCAACACTAAGTCAAACTCGTTACGTTCTTTTTCAGTTCGGTTTCAAGGTTTTGCAATTCCGTATTGAGGGTTTTGCGGTTAGCAGTACCTTCGTCGTGGATGCGCTTCACTTCTGTTAGTGTTTCTATCAGCGATGCTGTTGTCCGTTTCAGGGTATCCAGCGAGACTACCGTTTTCTCGTTCTCGCGGGCTACATCAATACTGTTTTGTTTAAGCAGCTCGGCGTTTTTTTGCAGAATGGTATTGGTAGTGTCCGATATCTTTTTCTGCATCTCCACGTTTTCCTTTTGGCGATTAAGGGCTACGGCGATGGTGAGCTGGTTTTTCCAAACGGGGATGGTGGTTGATACAATAGACTGTGCCTTTTCGGCAATAGAAGTATTGTTGTTTTGTACCACCCTGATTTGCGCCAGCGATTGCAGCATAATAAAACGTACCACCTTTAAATCGGCCAGGCGCTTATCCAACCGGTTCACAAAATCGCGCATGTCGGCAATTTCATAATCGTTATAGGCCGATGGGTTGGCATCCATCTGCGCCAACTGCTCGCTCAACTCGTTATATTTTAACTGACCGGAGATAATCAGCTCTTCCATCTGGTGTATGTAGCCCACATTACTATCAAACATGGTTTGCAGCGAAGCATTATCCTTGATGGAGTTTACCCGGCCCGCTTTTATTTTATTGGTGATTTTATCGATGTTGTTAACTACCGTATCGTATTTTTGAAACAGTTTTTTTGCATCGAAAACCAATTTTTTAACAAACGGAATGTGTGATATGAAGGATGAAAAAGCGCTTTGATTTAACTCATCCACATCAATATAATTCAATTCGGTAAGTAAATCGGTAATGAGCACACCCACCTCGCCCGAGTTATAAGTACGTACAGACGTGAGGAAGGTATTGCTATACCTTTCCATCGAGTTTTGTACCTCGGTACCATAGTTCAGGATGGAGTTTACATCCTTCGGGTTCAGATCCTTACTTAACTCACCGTATTTTTTTACCTCTTCGGGCTTAATATTGCTGAGGTCAACATTGCCCTCCTTATCCACCTTAACCGGGGTGGTGCTTGCATCCAGGCTCACCGGTGTAATATTTAGTTCTTGGTTATCTGTGCTTTCCATTGTTTTACACTTTAATAATTACCTACAGTTATCAAATGGCCATTGGCCAATTTGATTTATAAAAAGTTTTGGCCTACGGTACGTACCGTTTCTTCCAGTTTTTTATCGCGGGTAGCCTCGCCTATGGCATTAAACTTCCACTCGCCGTTCTTTTTATAAAACACGCCCATCACCATGGATACATGCCCGGCAAAATCTTTGCTGTGTGCAATATCATAGGTAGCAAAAATCTCGTTCACCCGTTTAGGCGTACCCTCGTAAATGCGAATGGACGCAAACGGAATGGTACCAAAATCCTGCCCGCGAAAGCTGTTGAGCACAAAAGCCACATAGCTTATCTGCGGTTTCAGCATAGAAAAATCAAGGGTAATTACCTCGTTATCCAAGCCATCATCACCAGCCATATCGCCGGTTAAATCGTCACCGCTGTGTTTTACCGAACCATCTTTTGAGCGCAAATTGCCAAAATAGATCACCTCGGTTAGTTTTTTGGTTTCATCAAACAGCGCGCAGCTGGCGTCAAGGTCAACAGCCTCTTTGGTAGCGCCAAAGCCAAAAAGTCCTTTTTTTTCAATAGCGCCCCAGTTAATACCAACGCAAACGTTTTGCAGCTTGCTACCGTTGCTTTTTTCGAGACTGATGCGCTGCCCTTTTTGAAGATTGATTGCCATGTTGCTTAGTTATATTTGGTTAAATAATCCTGCAGGCCGCCCTTCATACCGGCACCTACGGCCTCAAACTTCCAGTTGTTATCGCGTTTGTAAATCCGCCCGAACTCAACTGCGGTTTCGATGGAAAAATCTTCTTCCAGCTCGTATTTTAAAATATCGGCATTGGTATCGGCATCAAAAATACGGATGAAAGAGTTGCGTACCTGGCCAAAGTTTTGCCTGCGGCTCTCGGCTTCGTGTATGGTTACTACAATACAAATTTCGCTAACCCTGGGGTCAATTTTAGATAGGTCAACTTTAATCTGCTCATCGTCGCCATCTCCGGCCCCGGTAAGGTTATCGCCCGTATGTTCAACGGCACCATCCGGCGAAACGAGGTTGTTGTAAAAAACAAAATGCTCTTCGCTTACAATTCTTTTGTTGTCGCCAAGAATAAAAACCGAGGCATCCAGATCAAATGCGCTGCCAGTTGATGAGCTGTTGGTATCCCAGCCCAGGCCTATAGTAAATTTGGGTGCGTTAATGGCTTCACGCTGCCCTTTTTGCAAGTTAATTGCCATGTTGTATCAGTTTATGAGTGTTTATTAACAGGTTAGAAGAAATAAAGTTCAAATTTTTAGCGTAAGCTTCGATAGTATGATAGCCGTTGCCCAGCGCCATATCATAAAGCAGATCAACAAAAGCACTGGTTTGGTTTTCGATAAAAATGCGGAAGCTATCAAAATCGTAATTGAGGATGTATTTTACTATCCGGGTATTGATGGCGAAGCTGCCGCTTTTGATAATTGGGTCGAGCTCAAAAATTGATTTCACCTGGTGATAGTTCAGGTAATTTTCGATATTGGGATGAATGGCTTTATTTACCAACTCGGCAAAATAAAGCATGTAGATATCGTTATCGAGCTGATAATTGCCAACCATTTTCATGATCATCCGCTCGTGGCTGCCGGTTATTTTAATATCATCTAAAAAAATAAGGGTTTTATTGGTGAGAAAATCCTTATCGATGTGGAACAGGTCGTTCCCGATGAGGCTGATTCGTTGCTCGGCATCCAGTTCGCCGTAATCTTCTTTATAGGTAACGGTGCGGTGTACCTTGGTTTCTTGCACTACCTGATAACCATGCCTGGCCAACCAGCGGTTTAAGTGGCAAACAAACCAGGTTTTAAGGGCAAAGGTAGCGGTAGGTATAAAGGAAAAAGGACTGGAAATGACCACAATTTGCTGCTCAATGGACTGCCTTACCAGGCAATTTTGAATAAAGCCCTCGGCAAGGCTGGTGCCATAGGTTTTGGCAACGGCTTCGTCGCCAAACTTAAAACGGCTATAGTCGTCCGGGTTAAACCCAAAGTAGTTGGCATTATCTATATGATGTAGCGAATAGGTAGCTAACATTTATTTAATTAAGCTTGAAATAGGTAAATGGTTCGAATTAATTAAAAAGCTGTTGATGCCTATCGCATCAGCACCTTCTATATCAGCCTTAGGGTTGTCGCCAATATGGATAATATTTTTCAAATTCACATCATTTGCGGACTTTACCTCGCTTATTTTTTTTAACATCAGGTTAAAAAAATCCGGATTGGGCTTGGACAGGCCTACCTCATCCGAATAAAGCTGAAAATCAAAGTAGGGATGCAGCTTCAGCTCCATCAGTATTTTCCGCAAGGTAACTCCGCGGATAAAGCCTGTATTGCTTAAGATACTAAAGGTGCTACCGCTCATATCTTTTAGACGCGCCAGCACCTCAATTGTTTCATCAGAATACAAAACCGGCATATATTGAAATACCAGTTGTTCCATACCGGCGTAAAGTTCGTCAGTATCAATATCGTAAAGGTTGAGTTGATTGTTATTAAGGAGACTGATCACCATGAGGTACATCTCGTCCGAATCGATATTTTTGCCGGTACGCTCATTCACGGCGTTGCACATCAAATCAACCTGCCGAAAGGCCAGGGCAACTTCGTCGATACTTTTATGGTCCGGATTAAAATCGCGGTGGAATATTTTGGTACGTTCGGATTTAAAACCAGGGTTTGATTTAATGAGCGTAAGCCAAAGGTCGAAGGAATAATGCTGGTAAAAGGGCATAGCATATCAATTGCAGGCAGCCTGAGTTACAAAAACCGGGCTGCCTGCAATATTATTGTTTTTAAGCAGTGTATTTGGTCAGAATATCGATAAAACTATCTGTTGTGCCGGGCTCGCCTATGGCCCTGAATTTCCAGGAACCATCCCTGCGGTAAACTTCGGCAAACGTCATGGAGCACATGCCATTATAGGTAAAGTTTCCGGATAGGCTGAACTTGGCAATTTCGGTACCGCGTGCATCTACAGCACGGATAAAGGCGTTCTCGACCATGCCAAAATGCTGGTTATTTTTGCGCCCCTGGTATATGGTAACCAAAAACAGGATGCGATCATACTTTGGATCGAGCGCGTCCAGCTTTACAATAATCTGTTCATCATCACCCTCGCCGGCCCCGGTACGGTTATCGCCCGTTAGCCAGATATGACCCGATGGATGCTTCATGGAGTTGAAATAGATTACATCGCTTTCAAACAAACTCAGGTTACGGCCATCGCTGGCTTTGATATTACGGCCCCGGTTGGCTACTTTTCCGTTTTTATCCAACAAAAAAGCAATGGCATCCAAATCATATTCGGCATCATCGCCACCGCCAAACAGCTTTCCTAAAAAGCCGCCGCTATGGCTCTGTTTAACATCCCAGCCTAAACCAATAGTTACCGACGACAAATCGTAACTTTCGCCCCGATCGTTTTTGCGCAGATCAATAGTTTGACCTTTTACTAAATTTATAGCCATGGTGTTTATTTTATAATCTGCCCTTTAAAGTATTTACTTAAAAAGAAAGCCAGGTCTTCCTTATACCCTACTCCCGAAGCTTCAAACTTCCACTCGCCGCCACGGCGGTACAAGCGACCGAATTCGATAGCGGTTTCTATCGAAAAATCCTCGCCCAGCTCGTACTTGCAAACTTCGGCGCCGGTTAAATCGTCAACAATGCGGATGTACGAATCGCGCACCTGCCCAAAGTTTTGCCTGCGGGCCTGGGCCTCGTGGATGGTGACCACAAATAAGATCTCTTGGATTTTAGCATCAACCTTAGTCAGGTCAACATTGATAGATTCATCGTCTCCGCCATCGCTGTTTCCTCCCGAAGGATCGTCACCGGTATGGTGTACGGCGGTATCGGGCGAATCGGCATTGTTATAAAAAACAAAAAATTCATCCTCGGGCACAAAGCGGTTAGCATCAATCATGATGGCGGAAACGTCCAGATCGAAATCGTAACCCGTGCCCTCGTTGGGGTTCCAGCCCAAGCCAACCGTCATTTTTGATAACCCTATTGTTATTTTTTGCCCCTTTAATAAGTTAATAGCCATTGTAAAATATTTTTATTTTTACTTGTTTTAATAATTTTGATTTGCCTGTTAATTACGGCGAATTATCGAACTAAGGTATATATTCGGCATAACATTGTAAATAGATTTAATAAGTTTATAAAGGGGGAGGTAGGGAGATGCCTTGGGGGGGGCGCGCGACACGCGCGCACCAGCGTGTGATGTTGAAATTAACTGATTTACAAACAAAAATCCCGAGTTATGGTACAGTTTAAGGTATTGTTAGTACTGATAGTGATTATTATAAACCTAAATCCAAGTCATAAAGTAGAGTTAAGTAGGAGCTATCAATGTAAAAATGGTTCAATGGTATTTTATAATAACATTGATACCGTAAATTTAAAAGAGGTTCAATATAAAATTGATTTGAATGAAAAAGGATTTAATTTAACTATTTTGGATAAGTCCCAACTTGACCATGTCGCAAAGATGGACAGTCCAGAAATATTTTTTTGCATTGATGGAAAAAAGAACTTAGCAAAAGGGTTAGATTTATTTAGTTCGTTCTTACCTGCAAAAGCTGATTATTTTTTTGGGTTAAATAAAAACAAAACAGTTGTCTTAATAACATCTAATGTATTGCAATTATGGAAAGTCAAGCCTTAAATTTATCAAGTGAATTTTATACCTCCCAATACTGGTGCGCCCGTGTCGCTGTTCCACCATTGGAATTAAAGAAAAGCAGATTCGCACACCAAACGCTGGCGCACGCCTGCGGCGTGTGCCTCAACGGGCACTAGCATTGGAAATTACGAGTTATAATTCCCATTTAAAAGTTGCGCTTATTTATTAAAAACTGTTAAGGCACACGCCACAGTCGTGTACCAGCATCGGGGCCGTACTATACGATATCATCACAAATAATCTAAAAGAAAGATTAGCTTTAAGCAACTTATACGCATTTTTATGAATTTCGATATCGATAGGCAAACGTTAAATGATTTGGCAATATTTCCAAATAACAATTCCCGACAATCTGTATATGAACTTTTTAACCACACCATTACAATTGGTGGCAATCAAGTGTTGCAGGATATGTTCAACAATCCGCTTATCGATGTTGCTCACATACAGGAAAGAATAAATGTGCTTTTGTATATTGAAGAGCACAACATTCAAATTAACTTAAATAGGAACGACTATGATTTTGCAGAGTTTTATTTGAAAAAGCATTATCATGCCAGGCCATTTTCAGTTATAACCCAGTTCATACAAAAAGTTATATATGCATTCAAATTTAATGACGATGATTATTATGTAATTCAAACCGGTGTAAAAAATATTCTGTCGATAGTTGATAGCTTAATAAAATTCACTGATACACTACACGGCGATCTGCCTAAAAAAATACAGGAGTTCCGTTCAATTATTTTAGACACTTTCCAACCGGAAGAATTTGAATGGCTACAACAACTGATAAAGAAACGCCATCGTAGTGCAACCGATATGGTGAAAGCAGATCACTTTTTCAGGCAACTTGCCAATGAGCAGATAAAAACCTTGTTAAAGGTTGCTTATCATTTAGATGTTTATCAATCTGTTAGTAAAAGTGGTAAGGCCCTTGGTTTCACTTTTCCTGCAGTTATTGAAACCAGCACAACGGCATTAATTATCAAGGGCTTATTCCATCCGTTTATAGCCAATGCTAAAAGTAATGACATTGAATTTAGTCCCGACAAAAATGTTTGTTTTGTCACCGGTACTAATATGGCTGGGAAATCATCTCTGCTTAAATCAATTGGAATTGCTGTTTATTTATCTCAATTAGGTTTTCCGGTGCCTGCAAAAAGCATGGTAACCTCCGCATTTAAAGGCCTGATCACAACCATAAACTTAGCAGATGATCTGGAACAGGGACATAGTCACTTCTATAAGGAAGTATTACGGGTTAAGCATGTGGCTGAAAAATTAAATCAGTCAAAAAATATACTCGTCATTTTTGACGAACTGTTTAGAGGGACAAATGTTAAAGATGCGTATGATGCCTCTCTTGCGATAATCACCGCTTTTGCGGAAGTAAGAACTTCTTTCTTTTTAGTTTCGACGCATATCGTGGAGGTTGCCCATGAATTATCATCCATCCAAAACATTAATTTCCGTTATATGGAAACTATTTTTGAAGATACTACCCCAGTAAACAGCTATCAACTTAAAGAGGGCATTACAGAAGAGCGATTAGGAATGTGGATAGTGAAAAATGAACGTATCCTGGAAATAATAAATAACTCTTTAAAAGCGTAGCTTTTTAAAGAACAAGTGTATAAACGTTTAAGATAATCAAGCTGCCTCTTCAGTTTAGTAAAGATTTTAATCCCTTGTAGCGTTTTGACTATTGTTTACGTATTTTATTTGACTAACCTTAATCTTATGAAATGCTTTAACTTATCTTTTATTTTTACAATTTTGGTTTTCGGATCATTGAGCTGTAAAAAAGACAATACAACGGATTTCCCATTAACGTTTAAATTACAGACCGCCAATTCCAGTGGAATGGTTACGACCTCATTCAGTAAAACCGATACCATCCATTTCCAGCTCATAATTTCCAATACGACCAATCGGGACGTTAATTTAAATAATTTCATGCCGGATCTCATTTGCAATCCAAAAAGCAACTTATTTCGTGCATACAGTGCAACGGGGGCTGATATGGGCAGGCCTTGTATCAGTACGAACTGTACGGATATCGGCCTCATTGTTATTAAAGCCGGGAGCACACAAACTATTGACTATCCCCGGCCAAGCGCCGGAATTGCCTGTAATACCGTAAGCCTGACTTCCGGAACTTATAATACCGGCCTCAGCTATGCTTTTACGATCAGTAATGCCACTTCTAACCAGGCACTTAAAACGTCGTTCAGCGTCAACAACTAAACTTTATCTTAATGAAAAAGATCTTGATGTGCATGCGCTTTACTATCAAACGCAGGCGTACGCCTGTGGCGTGTGCCTCAACAGAAATTCCGTTTCAATGCTTGTGAGGGTTTTCATAATACACTGGTTACTTAGCATGATGACCGCCAGTATAACGCTTGCAGTAGCGACAACGGTACAAGCTCATTTGCTGTTTAGAATGACTATAACCTCATCCTTAAGGAGGCCTTGCGAGTTCGCCCTGTACAGCTTAGAGATTGCTTCGTCGTTCCTCCTCGCAATGACGATCGTTTTATAACACTCACAATCAGCGCAATTATATCATCTCCAAGCGTCATTGAGGAACCGGTCCGGGGCCCGGAAAAGACAGAGATGAAGTCTGAACCTCATAGATTTTTTGGTGCAGAGGCAAAAGCGGGCAAAGGCCAGACTGCACGCCGGGCCGGGTGTTGGCCTGCGGGCGGAAGGATCGGGCAGTCTTGACTTTTTGGTTACTTTTGTGTCAAGACAAAAGTAACAGCCCTTCCCGCGGCGATTGAGCGGGCCGATGCCCTAAGTTAAGAATACTGATTATTAACGCAAAACACACTGATAATAAATAGCTTAAGAAGAAAGCATTATAAGGCACGAAGCAATCTCTACTTAGGCAGGACGCATTCCGGAAATACAATAATATTTTGTCATTGTTCTGGAAGACGATACAAAATTAAGCTTCTGAAAAGCTTTAATGAAGCTCAATTTAATTGAACTAACTTTCTGTTGCCCGGATCGTTTTGCCGTAACCTACGTGTGCCATTCGCTCCCCCATGGAGACATATTCTTCATTGTGTTCCGGGGCCCAGGTGTTTAAGCAATCCACATAACGGTTATACATGCAAAAGGCAGCAGCAATCAATACAGTATCATGAATTTCCAAATCGTCGGCCCCGCAATCTTTTGCAAAATCGACATCCGACTGCAAAACATGTTTAGTACCTTTCTGAACTTGCTGTGCAATCAGTAACAGGGCTTTTAACTTCGACGAAATTTCAACATCTGGAAACCCAGCCTTTATTTGGTCGAACAGCTCCATACCTGCCCCGAGGTGCGCTTTTGCAGCTGCCGCATGGGATGTATGACAAAAATGGCAATCATTCCAATAAGATACAGATGAGGCAATTATCTCGCGCTCTCCGCTTGTCAATGTTGACGGCCCACGGAGTAAAAGTTCAGCAAGATCGGCAAGAATTTTGCCTGTATCTTTCCTAAAATCGAATAACCCTACTATTCCGGGCAGTTGCGTATTTGGCAGGTTGATGTAAGCCATAAAATGCTTGAAAATTATTGTAAATATAATACATTATGATTTGAAAAAACATAATGTATTACCCGTTGACGGGTATGTATAATTTATTAATCCCGTAATTACAAGATTAAACTGAGTTCAGGTGCCTTAAAAACACATCGTAAAGGGCCATGCCGCACGTCCTTCGACTACTGAGCCCGACGAAGTATCAGGAGGACAGCTTTTACGCACAAAAGGGTTAAAGGAAATTACAAAATAAAGGTGTCATGAGCCTGTCGAAGCACGGCGCGGTGGCCTCTATAAGCAGCATTCTGTGAACCTCTCATTCACAGGCAGTGGCTTTAATCGCTCGCATAGAACACACCCCTCCGCCCCTCTCGAGAGCAGGGCTGTTGCATTTAAAAGAAGAAGGATTTAAATTTGCAGAAAAAAGAGTATGGACAAGGGCATCATAACCTATTTGCAGAAGTTGCCAGACGTGCGTAGAAAGGCTGGTCAGCGGCATGACCAAACGTTTATTTTGTTATTATTTGTGATGGGGACGATGAGTGGTTATTACGGCTATCGTGCTCTGGGTGATTTTATAAAGCGTAATCAAAAAGATCTTTTGACTTATTTCACTCCGAAAAAATCCCGTTTGCCTACGTTTTATACCGTGAGGCGTGTACTGCAGAATTTAGATTTTGAAAGTTTAAGCGAAGTTTTTTATCAATGGGCCAGTCAGTATACAGAAATCAATAAAAATGAATGGATGAATATAGATGGCAAAGCGATCAAAGGGACAATGAGTGATTATGCGCTTGAAAAACAGCGATTTGTAAATTTGGTGAGTATCTATAATGGGAGCCGTGGTCAAGTATTAGCCCAGGGTCTTGTAGACAATTCAAAGGAAAGTGAAATTCCGGTGGTACGCAAGCTTATTGCTGAACTGGGATTGGAAGGGGTAACGTTTACGCTTGACGCCTTACATTGCCAAAAAAAACAGTTGAGCTGATAATAGGTACGAATAATGATTATATGATAGGCGTAAAAAAGAATCAAAAGGGCCTTTATGAAAAAATAGCGGCGCTGACATCGGATACAGCAAAGGTTTGCAGCAAGTTCGTTGAATTGGAGAAAAATAAAGGACGTACAGAGCGCAGATCGGTATGTATATGCCCGGCGCCAGAAGAAATCAGTAAAGCCTGGATAGGCGCCAGTCAGGTAATCAAGGTAGAGCGTTGGGTAAAAGACAAAAATAAGATCAGTGAGGATTGCGCATTCTATATCAGCAGTGTGAGGGAAAATGCACAATTGTTATGCTATGGAATCAGAAGTCATTGGGGGATAGAGAATAAGCTACATTGGGTAAAGGATGTCACGTTTAAAGAGGATGCCTCCCGCATTAGAACTTCTCATGCACCAGAAAATATATCGGTGTTTAGAAACATCGCTATTAACGTTTTCAGAGCTCATGGCTTTCAAAATATAGCACAAGCACAAAGACTCGTTTGCAATGACATCGGCAGATTGAAACAATTACTCACTTAGAATGCAACAGCCCTGCTCTCGAGAGGGGAATCGCACTTTCCCACCTCTTTTGACTTTAATCACCCAAGGGATTTATCCCCCCACACCTCACTTCATCACCCAATGATTATTCACCCGGTTCACATCCGGCAAAGCCGCATCAGGGTCAATATCTACGCAGACAACTTCACTTGTTGAGGGGAAGGTAAACGTGGTGACTTTATTTTGCAGCCAGGTTTCTACCGGGAGTTGCATGCGTTGCTTGCTACCGTCTTTGTATTTCACTTCTACGGTACAGGGCATAACCATTTTTTCTTTGTTGGCTATGGTAACGCGGATTCCCTTTTTTAAGTCGTTGATGTCGGTGTATTCGGCATGGATAATGGCAAGGTCGAGTTTCCAGTTGTTGTAGTACCATCCTTTCCAAAACCACGATAGGTCCTCCCCTGCCCCGTTATCCATCGACCGGAAAAAATCATTTGGGGTAGGATGTTTGAAGGCCCAGTTGCGGATATAATTGCGGAAGGCATAGTCAAACCTTTCTTTACCTAAAATTTGTTCGCGCAACAGTACCAACCCAAAGGCGGGTTTGAAATAGGCTATGGGATGGCGATATTTTTCGCTGATGGCGTCGGCCGCCGTCATGATGGTAGGTGCATTCGGATCGGTAATGATGGGGATAATCTCATCAGCCGGGTTACCGCCTGCGGGAGCATATTCGCTATCGCGTTTGGGCGCGTATTCGCCTTTGTTAAACACGTCCGAGGCTCCAATATCAATAAAAGTATTAAAGCCTTCGTCCATCCAGGCAAAGCGGCGCTCGTTTGATCCTACAATCATCGGGAACCAGTTGTGTCCTATCTCGTGGGCGGTTACCCAGAACAACTCCTTGCCCTTATCGGTTATGCCGTCAAAAACAATCCCGGGGTATTCCATGCCTCCTGCAATACCGGCTTCATTAACCGCCACCGGGTAAGGGTAAACAAACCACTTGGCCGAAAAATATTCTATAGAACCTTTCAGGTATTCGGTAGCCCGGCCCCATGCATCGTTACCGGCACTCTCAACCGGGTAAACCGACATAGCCAACGATTTTTTACCACCGGGCAGGTTTACGCGCGCGGCATCCCAAATGTAAGCGCGTGATGCGCCAAAGGCTACATCGCGGGTATTGCTCATTTTAAAATGCCAGGTAAGCGTTCCCCGGTTAACCGGTCTGGAGGTGGGTTTTGCTACCTCGTCCGGGTTGATAATCATGATGGTTTTATCGCTGTTGCGGGCAGCCTGCAAGCGGCTTATCTGCTTGGGCGTCAATACCTCCTGCGGGTTAAGCAATTCGCCAGATCCGGCTACTATCATATCCCAGGGCACGGTAACCTGGTAATCAATATCGCCATACTCCAGGTAAAACTCGCCGCTGCCTAAAAATGGCAACGTATCCCAGCCGCTGGTATCATCATACACGCACATCCGCGGGAACCACTGGGCTATCTCATAAATCTTTCCGTTTTTAGTATCGGCATAATCGGTACGGCCGCCAAAAGCGCCCGGAATAACATAATGATAGTTAATGAGCACGCTTATTTTACCGCCGTTGGGCAAAATACTTTTAGGTAAACGCACCTGCATCCGGGTGTCGGTTAAAACATAGGGCACCTTTTCGGCCTTGCCATTTTGTATGATCTCGACAGATTCAAACTCGTAACCGTTGGTATGTTGCGCGGCGGCGGCTCCCGTAGGGAAGTTAGACCGGGCATCGGCACGATAGGTATTCTGATCTAACTGGATCCACAAAAACCGAAGCTGATCGGGGCTATTGTTGGTATAATTGATGGTTTCGCTTGCGCGGATCACTTTTTTTACGGTGTCCAGGTTGGCTTTGATCTGATAGTCTACCCGGTTTTGCCAGTACTTAGAGCCCGGCGCTCCGTTTGCGCTATGGTACTCGTTACCCCGTTCGGCATAGAACAAGGGCGAGAATATATCGGATGGCTGATAAACTGATGATACAGTATCGTTACTGTTAGGCCCTTTTTGTCTCCTTTGGGCATTAACGGTATCGGTAAATAGCAATAAAGTAACAACAGCCCAAAGGCTGGCAGGGTGTATTTTCATAAGCGTGATTACGAAACAGCAAGATACAAAGTATAGCCGGATTTTAAAATCTGAAGGATGGCGGTGGCCAATTATCAATATTCCTTTCCTTAGCGTATTGAATTTAACCGATAGGATAACATCTCTTAATCACCCAAAGCAATTAAGCCACCTTCTGTTTCTACAAACTTGTTATATAAATCAAAAAAATATGGTCTTTTTGCCTTCTCGTCGGATGAACTTATCTTTTCCAGGTGCTCTTTAATTAGCGAGGCAATTAACTTCACCTGAGTAGGATAAATTCTGGTTTTACCGTATTGATCGATATATATCCCGGTCGCGTTTTTTAACCCTAACCAAACATCTTTCAAACAATCAAAGTCATGATGCTCTATCTTAAATAATAGCTGCGCAAAATGTACATCGCCCAAATCATAAAAATCAATAGCCATTATTTTATTACTTGCTATAACCTCCTATATACCTTCGATTTGAAGTTAGCCTTGGTAGCGAGCCCCAGCAATTTAACACCAAGCCCTAAGGTGCACCTATAATAAATTATCGGTTTTAAATCTCTTGAGCACCTTGCGGCCTAAATCATAAGTTAATCTGAATGCCTGCTGGCTATCGCCGATATACCCCGGCGACGAATGGATGCTGATGATAAACTGCCCTTTAATGTGTTTAAAAACAAAAGGCGAGTAGATGATATCCAAACGGTTATAAGTGCTTTTTTCGTAAAACGAGTCGCCATAGTCCACATGGCTGCCCTGGCCGCCATAAAATTCTTCAAACAAAGCAAACTTATGGTAGCTGATAAAGGCACTGGCTACAAAGCCTTTAGGCACCCTAAAGCCATCTACACCACGGGTGCGCTCTAAGGATAGCATACCGCCAACGTCAAATTTCAAGGAGTCGAAAACCGTTCTGTGGCTGTAATCCAACCCTACCCGGATCTGGGCTGCACCGTTATCGCTGATACCCGGCTGTGGTGCTGTTGATGAGTTACCGGCATCATGCAGCAATAAAAAATAGTGCGATAAATAGAAAGGCCCTTTCGGGTTAGGCGTATAGGTGCCACAATCGCCAAACAAAAACTGCTCCCTGTCGGTAGCGGTTTGGCGGCTCACCCAGTCAATCCAAATAGTTTCGTAACCGTACTTGGTGTGCAGGCTGGTTAGCAAGCCCTCAACATTGGGGCGGTAATAACGTAAAGTATCGTTCAGTAAGGCACGCGGATATTGTGTTAATAAACCTTCGCGCGGAAATTGGCCTATATTAAATGTCCATTTATTGCTTTCGTAGTGATAATAGGCAATAGGGTCAACCTTTAAAAAATAAGGTTGGGCGCCAAACTCGTGGATGCCGTTAACACCCACAATAAAATGGTTCAGGCTATCCAGGTTAATTCCAAAATCTAAAGTAGTACGAGTGCCCGAGTAGGTGCGCGATCTCGGCACAAAAGCCGAGTATTCGCGGTTATCCATAAAGCCTAAGGCGTTGAAATGCACATCAAGGCTGCCTTGCAAAGTATCGGGCGTGCTTTGAGCAAACAGGTTAAAACTTAATAAAATTGAGGCGCAGAAAAGGTAGATAAACTTTTTATTCATATATATAAGAGTGATCAGGATGCAAATTTGAGAAAATACGGAACAGCTAATTAAAAATCACTGTAAATATTTCTGAACGAGCTACGCAAACCAACGGTAATCATGCTTGTTTTATTATTGAACAAGGCATTCTTTTCGTTTCGGTAAGTACCACCTAACTCTAACCGGAGGTTATATTTGGGGTTAAGCAGGTAGGCCACCTTGCCCTGCGCATAATAAAAATCGGTACGGAGGCCCTGCCCGGTGTAATTACCGAATTGCTTTGCAGCATTAAGGTACGACTTAAATATATCCTTACCGTAATCCAACCCATTGATATCCAAACCGTAGTAAGCATAGTTCAACTGGCCCTGCAGATCAAAGCGGCCTACGGAGTAATTCATAATGCCCAACCATTCCCTGAAGTTAGCGCCCATCGGATGTGCCAGAGGCTCATCATATTGCGAATAATTGCCTACACCCCTGGTTTCGGTATAGGTATAGGGCTTGGCGGTATTATATTCTAAAAGATAGTTAAGGCTTTTCACTTTAAACAGATCGGCGCCGCGGATACCTAACTGGTAAGCGTATTTATTGCGTACGCTGCCATTGCTTGAGAAAAAATCCTTCGCCTGGAATTCTGTCAACGAAAACTGCCCATACAATATCGTCTTATCAATAACCTTCCATTTACCGGTAAAACCTATGCCAGCTTTATCCGGCGAACCATTAGTTGCCTCAAGCGGGCGCAAAAATATAAATGGGTTGGCGTAGGTAAAATCAAAACCACGCTTATGGCCCTGGTCATCAGCATCAACAGACATGATGGAATTAAACATCCCCAACGATACACGCTTGCTTACATTCCAGTCCAAGTAGTTAAAGTATCCCCATTTGATGCGGTTATCGCTGCTGTTGGGTATTTTAGGCGCATTAGGATCTTCAAAGCGGGCATACATGGCCATATAGCGCACATTGCCCAGGTTAAAGGTTATTTTGGCAAAGGGATATGGGGAGGCATAATCAGATAAAAGCATCGACCGGTAGCCATCGCCAATAAAAGTTTTATCCTGCCCTATGGTAAAATTAACATATTTAACAGGCGTATAGGATAATAAAAACGTATAGTACGACCAATTGGTAATGCTGCTGCCCCTATTGGTTACCCGGGTTTGACCCGGCACAACACCGCTTGTGTTGATGTAATTGGTTAAGTAATCTGGAAATGCCGAGCGGTTGTTATACCCGCTACCGTAAAACGAAAACTTTGAACCGATGGTACCGCCAACCTGGTAACCCAGCGTAGTTAGCCAGGTATTTTTACTGCCCGAAAAATCGCGCCCTATTTGTACATCCGGAAGTACATCCCCGTAAAGGGTATAACCCGGATGTTGTATATCAATTAAATGCTCGCTAAACAGCTTCCGGTAGCCGTAGCTCTTGTTAGCCGTATTGATGCCCACGTTCATCAACGAATCGTACGTGTGCCTTAACAGGCTATCAACAAGGTAAGGTTTTAGCGAGCTGTGTATGCGCGTTTGCGTGGAGTACAGATCGGCGCTGAATTTTTGATAGAAAGAATAAGAATATGGCTGATAAACCGACTGCGCCGAAAGCCGGTTAGCTGCAAGCGTTACAATGATGAGGCAGGCAAACAGTAATTTATATCGGGTGGTAGAGGTAAATTTCATAAAGCGATAATTATAATCATTTAAAACGGACTTATTCACCAGATCAGAAATCATGATACAGATTTCTGAAACTGCTGCGCAAACCAAAGGTGAGCAACACTGTTTTGGTATCGCTTAGGGCATTGGTTTCGTTGCGCCATAAACCTCCCACCTCAACCCGCAGGTTATATTTAGGGTTCAACACAAAGGCCACCGTACCTTCGGCGTATTTTAAAGTAGTTGCTATCCCCTGCCCTGTACTGATGCTTCCGGAAGGTATGGATGCATTATCGGCAAGCGTTACATCTTTACCATAGTTAGTAGCGGTGGTGTTTAAGCCGTACTTAGCATAATTTAATTGCCCCTGGAAATCAAATTTACCAACAGAATAATTTACAATACCCAACCACTCCTTAAAATTTGCACCGTAGGGGTGCGCCAGCGGCTCGCTTAATTGCGTATAACTTACAATAGGATATTGGTTTGAGTACGTATAGGGCGCTGCGGTATTAAACTCAAACAGGTAGTTTAAACTGTTTACCTTAAACAGATCGGCCCCTCTGAAACCTAACTGGTAAGCACCACGGCTGTTGCTATTTGAGCTTGTGCCGGTTTGGTCGAAAAGTATCTGGCCGTAAACCGTTGTTTTATCAAGTACCTTATATTTACCGTTAAAGCCGGCGAGTGTATGGTCGGGTATGCCGCCGGGGCCCAGCGAGCGCAAAAACAGGATAGGATTAATATAGTTTACATCGAAACCATGGCGGTTGCCCTGATCGTCGGCCTCGGCGGCAATTAAAGCGTTAAAAAAGCCAAGGGATGCCCTGTTGGTTATATTCCAGTCGATATAGTGGAAGGCGGCCCAAGCCCTGCGGTAATTGGGGCCACTGGGGTTGACATCAAATGTGGGGGCGGTACGGTTATCCATATAGGCCCAACTGGCCATATACTGTACATGTTTACCTATGTTGGCCGTAAAACGTAATAAGGGATAAGTAGCCGCGTAATCCGACAGAAGTACCGACCTATATCCGTCACCAATAAAGGTTTTATCCTGTCCTAAAGCGATGGTGATGTTCTTATTCGGCATAAAACCGATCATCGCCGTTACGTACGACCAATCTTTACTGCCAATTACTCGCGAATCGCCCTTGGCTGTCCGGTCGTAGGCCTGGCCGGGTATCATCTTTACCGCGTTGATATAATTGTTAACGTAGTTGGCAAACTTCCCCTGGTTCTCGTATCCCGAAGTGTAAAAAAAGAAATTTGAGCCGATGGTGCCACCGATATCATACCCGCGGGTGTTTAAGTTGGTAGTTGTTTTATCATTAAACTCACGCCCCAACTGTAAATCGGTAATGTAATCCATGTAGAAGGTAAACTCCTTGTTTTTAACTTCTACCAAATGCCCGCTAAACAGCAAATGGTTAAGCCAGCTTTTTTTAGAGTTATCCACATTGTTATGCATCAGCGAATCGTACGAATGCCTTAACGAGCTTGAATCTGAAATAAAATAGGGCTTAACTGAGGTATGCAGGCTGGTGGCCGGCGAATACATATCCTTATTTAGCTTTTGATAAAACTGGTAGGAATAAGGTTGGTAAATTAGCTGTGCAAAGCCCTTGCCGGCGGCAAGCATCAAAACCAGGGTGGCAAAAATTAGTAGTCCTTTTTTACGGATCGGGTAGATGTATTTCATGAAAGAACATTAAGTGGGCAAAAACATATTGCAAACCGGCAAAGCATTTTCCGGCTTTGCTGCAAAACTACAAATAGAATATGGATTTTGTTTGTACAAATCCGAATTCTCTCCATCATGCCATCCCGACGGGAGGAGGGACCTTTTAAAAGCTGTAAGTATGCATCATATCTGGTGCGCTGATTATCAATGTGCTATCTTTGATCTGATGATCAGTATTCTTAATTTAGATTATCGGCATGCTCAATCGCCGCGTGAAGAAGCCCCACCCAACCCTCCCCGGTAGGCTACCGTGTACCCACATCTTTTTAAGTAAAACCCATCGGGGTTGAAGCTTTGTAGAACATTGGCGAAATGGGGTTTTCGTGCCGTCGGGTACGCTACTTCTTCACTTTTTATAAGCGCAATTCAAAAAAAATGGAGCAGCATACGGTCGATATGTGTCGTACCTACGACCAATATCATTAAGTTAAAATTGATTGCTTACAAGTTGATGATCTATTCACACCAAGCCAATAATACGCTAACAAACAGGATATTATAATACAAAATTTCTGCGCTTTATAATCGCTCGCATAGAACACACCCCTCCGCCCCTCTCAAGAGGGGAATCGCACGGTCCGCCGCTTTTTTTTCATATTGCATTGATAATGAGTGAATTTATTCAGATCCCCTCTTGAGAGGGGGCGGGTTTGGCATTGCGGCTGCAGGGGTGTGTTCACCGTGCGACGAACTCTGCAACCTGCCTGAACTGCTTAACTAATGGTAGCGTACCTACGGGCACTAAACGTTTTTTGATTGATCATTTCTACCGGCCTTTTACTCCTCCGGGAGTATTTTTAATGATACCTAAAAGATGTGGTTACACGGTAGGGAGGGCTTAAAAAGTCTCCCCTACCGAGGAGATTATGCACTGTGTTTGTTTTTTTGTATGCATGAGAGCTTACGCTGTTTAGAGGAGGCTTTGGACTGCACGATCCTTCCGCCCACAGGCCAACACCCGGCCAGGCGTGCAGTCAGGCTTTTACGCACTATCTTTCTGCACCAGAGAAGGTCATTGAGGTTCAAAACGCCATTGCTATTTTTTTCGGCTGGATAGGCTCGTTACTTATAAAGACATATAACATTGATAATCAATGGCTAAATTAAAAATAAGATCTTAAAACAGTAGTGGAACTTCACGAAAAATATCATTAGTAAAATATTGGCTTAGCCTATCACTCACAAATTGTATTTTTAGTACCCATACAAAACGTCATAGACACTTTATTTAATATGAAACACACCCCAAAATATTTTTACAATTCATTATTTACAGCCTTCATGCTGTTTTGTTCCTGCTCTCTGAAACAAAATATGTACAGAAACTCGAATGGTTCTTCTACATATTCAATTATCAAGAGCACATCGAATGCCGATCCTGTGGTGACCGGAAAAATTTATGAATATGGAACGACAGTTGCTTTAAAAACCACAGGAGCGATTAGAGTTGATGGCAAAGTTATGAGCAAAACAGACGCCGAAGGTAAGTTTTCTTTAACCTTACAACCGGAAACTTATCATTTTGAAGCCATTGGTATCCCCTATCAGACTTTCGAAACACAAAAAATCAAAGTAAACAGAAGTGATTCAATTAAGCTAAACATTTATGTAAAGCTTTATAAGAATCCTTTGCAGTAGTGGGGCAGCGCCTTACTGCAAGCCTCGCTTGTAGATTAAGCAAGCTACGCTTACCGATCAATTCACACCACATACCTCATAACATACTGCTATGGCCACAAGCGGGGACACTTGCCGTAGCATCGGAGATTCGCCGCAAGGCAAGCCACAGGTTTAGTAAACCGCTAAATAAAAAAGGCCAGGTATTAGCCCGGCCTTAGTTTATATCAAGTAAATCAATTAGTGCCCTATTATTCCGGCAAATTTACTTTCGTAATCTTTTAACTGTGCAGCAAATTTTGCGCTTAGCGCAGTTTGATGGTATTGTTTAGTGGTATTCACCATCGAGTTGATCAACGAAACACCGTATTGTATTTCTTGCCCGTTGATGCCCCCGCTATTTTTCTCTAATAACCTGTAGTCGTAATTTAACTGGTCAACCACATAATCGTCAATGCTGTTCAGCATTTTGTTGGCAGCGGCAACGTCATTAACTTCATAAAGCATCTGTGCCAGGTAGTTTTTACGCAGGGCAACGGTAATGTCCGGATAAATATCAGGCATTACATCAACATATTTATGAAGTGTGTTAGCTGCAAGGTCTGTATGCCCTTCGGCCATTAAATTTTGCGACAGGTTAACAAACAGCGATAAAATAACCGGGTAGAACATATTGGTCGATTCGTGATCCAGGTAACTGGCGTTCTTCATGTTACCCCATTTAAATTTCTCCATTACGTTATGGTACATCACCAAAGTATTGGTTTTATCCTGATCTTTTGCGGCTGTATCAACTTTTAAAGGCATCAAATGATAAGCAAAACCTTCCTTATATAAATAAGGCTGCAGGCCTATCATGTTTTCGTTACCTACGGTGATGGCAAAATAAACCGGGCGTTTCCAGTTATTGTGGGCCAATATATCCAGCATGGCCAGGTTATCCTTGGTTACATAATTGGATGTATATTTCCAATCCATTACCGGGGCTATCTTATCCCGTTGATCTGCCGGAACCACGCCATTTTTAATAACATCATCAGGATTGATGCTGATTTTAAAGTTTTTAGTAGGCAGATAGTTCATGGTTTCGCCGCTTTGGTATTCAACCTTGGCGCGGCTATCGTCGGATGTTATAAAATCAAATACTTCTTTCAACTCAACAGATCCTGGAATCTTGGAGTCGTTATAGTAGATCACATCGCGTACACCTAACTGAAACTTCTCGTCGGGCATAGTGATGGGCAACGGCTCAGAAGCATTCATTTTATGTTTCATGCCACGGATATACCAATCGGTACCCAATAAGCTCAGGTTAACGATACGTACATCGGGCCTGATGCCTTCCACCTCCTGATCATACCATAACGAATAGGTATCATTATCGCCGTAGGTAAAAAGGATAGCGTTGGGTGCGCACGAAATTAAGTAATTGTACGCCATATCGTGCGGCGTCCACTTGGTCGACCGGTCATGACCTCTCCACTCCTGCTTGGCCATCAATACAGGCGCCGCCAGTAAACATGCACCGGCTGCAATTAATCCCGATACTTGTGGGCTCAGCTTTTTACGCAACACATCGGCCACGGCAATAACGCCCAAACCAATCCAGATGGCAAACGCATAGAACGAACTTACGTAAGAGTAATCGCGCTCGCGCGGCTGCAATGGCGGCTGGTTAACGTATAATATAATGGCTAAGCCGGTAAAAAAGAACAGCAGTGTTACCACCAGGGCGTTCCGTCTGTTTCGGCGGAAATGGTATACCGCGCCAAATACGCCAATTAAAAACGGCAGTGCATATAAAGGCGCATAGTTTTTGTTTTCTAATATTGATTTAGGCAAATTTTTGGAGCTATCAAAAAAACCCGAAGTCCAGTTACCATCAATACCTGCTATATTGCTTTGTCCGTCCATATCATTGTAACGGCCAACATAGTTCCACAAAAAGTAGCGGACATACATCTGGTAGATTTGCCAGCTGAACAAAAACTTAATGTTATCTACAAACGACGCATTCTGTCCCTCGGCGATGTGCAGCCAGTCTTTATAAAACTGCGGGTGATCGCCTTCCTGGTCGTAGATGCGGGGCAGCAGTGTATTCCTTTCGTACGGAATAGAATATTTCCTGCTGGCCTCTTCGTACTGGGTTTTGCCTTTACGGTAAACAATGCTACCGCTGTTTTTTAACGCCGTAATCTCTTCGGCGCTTAAGTCAGCCTGTTTGGAGTCGAAGTATTGGCCGTAAATAAGCGGCCTGTCGCCGTACTGGTCGCGGTTTAAATAACTTAATAAGGCAAAGGCGTTATTAGGGTCGGTGTTATTTAAGTTCGGATCGGCAGTGGCGCGGATAGGGATATAGGCAAAAGAGCTGTAACCTAAATAGATAAAGGCCACACATATAAAAGCCATGTTTAACCGCGGCATATTGTGGCGTGTGGTATAGATGATGCCGTACACAATTGCGCCTATCAAAATGATAAAGAAGGCCAGGGCACCGGTACCAAATCCCATTTTCAATGTATTCACAAAAAACAGATCAAAATAGGCGGCAAATTTAACAGTGTATTGGATGATACCGAACTGTACAAACAGTAATATACCCACACCTGTTAAAATAGCGATGATGGTGTTTTTAGGATCGAT
Organism: Mucilaginibacter paludis DSM 18603; assembly: GCF_000166195.2. Lineage (NCBI taxonomy): Bacteria > Pseudomonadati > Bacteroidota > Sphingobacteriia > Sphingobacteriales > Sphingobacteriaceae > Mucilaginibacter > Mucilaginibacter paludis. The sequence continues at coordinate 7,069,625 of NZ_CM001403.1, read as the reverse complement.
CAGCTTACCACGGCGGAAGTAGTATACCAACGCTATAGCCGGTATGGTAACTAAGTTAAGCAGGTGGATACCGATAGATAAGCCCATTACATAGGCGATAAAAACGATCCATCTGTCGGCGCCGGGCTCATCAGCATGCGCATCCCATTTTAATATTCCCCAAAAAACAACGGCGGTACACAAAGTTGAAGTTGACCATACGATGGTTTCAACAGCCGAAAACCAAAAAGTATCAGAGAAAGCAAAGGCCAGCGCCCCTACCAAACCGGCACCCATGATGAGGATAGTACGCGACTGATCCATCACATCGTTGGTTTTAGCCATTAATTTTTTAGCCATGGCGGTAATGGTCCAGAAAAGGAACATCACGGTAGCCGAGCTGGTTAAGGCTGTGCCGAAGTTAGTGTAAAAAGGCACTTTTGCATTATTGCCGAATGAGAGTAAGGAGAAAGCCTTTTCTATCATGGCAAATAAAGGGTAGCCTGGCTGGTGTGATACCTGTAATCTGAAAGCGCAGGAGATAAACTCGCCGCAATCCCAGAAACTTACTGATGGCTCTAAGGTTAAGGTGTAGGTAACTGCCGCTATGACAAAGCAAAGCCAGCCCAATAGATTATTTAGTCTGTTGTATTGCATGGCTCTTTTCAGGAAATAAAAAATATCATGTGTAGGTTTATATGGGTATAATTATTCTTTTGTTGGCGGGGGCGTCTGGCGCACATCGTTAACAGGCGTATATTCCGGCAAATCGCTTTTTTGTACAGGCGTAACGGGCGGAACCGGGTTTACAGGCGCAGCAGGTGGCGCTGGGTTTACGGGTTCTTTGTTCACCTGATTCTGGATATCGGTTTTAACACCTTCGGTGGCATCTTTAAACTCACGAATTCCCTGACCGAGGCCGCGGGCCAGTTCAGGAAGCTTTTTTCCGCCAAATAACACAAGGGCCACCACCAGGATGATGGTAATATCTGGAGCGCTCAGAAATAATAATGTTGAACTTAACATAACAATTAAATTAATAAGAATTAAACCATGTCCGTTTGAAACAGATCGTTATAATCAACTGCAAAGATATGTCTAAAATATAAAGTATCCGAATCTGAATAAAATTAGCAATGGTTTATCCTTTTTATCATATCATAAACGCCAAAGGTAACAACCGTAGTGTTTTTACCTTTACTAAAAAAAAGGTTTAACATTTTTTAACAAAAGGCTATATCGAAGCTTTGATATTAGACTAAGGAGTTAAAGCTGTATTTTAAATAACTAAAAAATACAAAACAAGCTATACATTAGTTTAATTCCCCGGTTTAAGTTAGAAATAGTATAACTATCCCAGGTTTATCTATATCAATAGCCATCATTTAATTTTTTTAGTCAACAATTTCATCCCAGCATCGATATTTAGCTAAAATTTGAATTTATTTTTTAAAAAGATTATAACAAAAGTTAACTTTAGCCACAATTATCAAGTAAATTGATAAATTCTATAGTACTTATTTAAATAATTCCTATATTTAGGCATGCTTAAAAGATTTTTAAGATCTACTTTATTCCTTTTACTGGCAATGGGCCTGGGTGCGAAGAGCACCACGGTTGATTTGAGCCATGTAAGCAGGGTAAAGCACGCCGTTAAGCATACCACTGTAAGTGCAACCACTCCAAAAAGCGGCAATAGCGTTATTGATTTGTTATTAAATCAAGGCAGCGTTGCGCGGATTAGTTCGCAAAATTATAAACCCGCAAATTTCGTAAAGCTCGCGTTTGTTTTAAACCCAAACATGTTCGCGGGTATTCGCAGCTTAAAACATATTCCCGGCGGCAGCGTTGAGGGCTTTTCCCGCTTCCGCAGACTGCTCCTCTTTCCTTTTCATGCCTTTTGGTGATTATTTGATCAATCGTACTTATTTAAGTTAACAATACCTGCCCAAAACGTTGCGTAAACTAATGGCTGTGTATTGCATTTATACGGCCTTGCAGCCTAAAGGGCTAATTGCGCTTTTACCAAACATTGATCAAACTCATTATTACTGATTTCCTTATCATGAAAAAAATCATACCCTTTGCGTTACTCGTTATTGTAGTGATACTTGCACTCATTTTTCCGTCGGCCGAAACGGTTAACATCGCCACCAACAAAATAGATACCGGCGATACGGCCTGGTTATTAACTTCTACCGCACTTGTATTGATCATGACACCGGGCCTGGCCTTTTTTTACGGTGGCATGGTTAACAAAAAAAACGTACTATCAACCATGATGCAGAGCTTTATCTGCATGGGCGTAATTACTGTTATCTGGGTTGTGTTCGGTTTTAGTTTAGCCTTCGGCGATTCTATAGGCGGCATCATAGGTAACCCTGCTACATTTTTCATGATGAAGGGCATGCTGGGCAACGCTACCTGGAAACTGGCCCCTACCGTACCTTTGGTATTGTTTGCCATGTTCCAGCTTAAATTTGCGGTAATTACCCCGGCACTGATAACCGGCGCTTTTGCCGAGCGTATCCGCTTTAACTCGTACCTGATTTTTATCTGCCTGTTTATCGTGATCATTTACGCGCCGCTTGCGCACTCTACCTGGCACCCGGATGGTATCATGTTTAAATTAGGGGTATTAGATTTTGCCGGCGGCACAGTTGTACACATGTCTGCAGGTTGGGCAGCCCTTGCTTCGGCCTTATACCTTAAACAACGGAACGAGCCCGTACACGCGCCAGCCCGTATCAGCTATGTATTATTGGGTACAGGTTTACTATGGTTTGGCTGGTTTGGTTTTAATGCAGGGTCGGCTTTGGGCGCAGGCCCGCTAGCGGCTACCGCGCTGGCAACAACAACAACAGCATCGGCGGCGGCAGCTATGTCGTGGGTGTTTTTTGATATCCTGTTAGGCAAAAAACCATCTGTTATGAATGCCTGTATAGGCGCCGTAGTTGGTTTGGTAGCCGTTACACCGGCAGCCGGTTTCGTTACCGTATCAAGCTCTTTAATTATAGGTATTGTTGCAGCTGTGGTAAGTAACCTGGTGGTAATGTGGCGCTCACGCACCTCTATTGATGATACGCTGGATGTTTTCCCTTGCCACGGTGTTGGCGGTATGGTGGGTATGCTATTAACCGGGGTATTTGCCAATACCAACGTTAACGCAGGTAATACCACTGGTAACGGTTTATTTTATGGCGAAACACATTTGTTTGTTACGCATTTAATAGCGCTGGTATCGGTATCGGTATTCGCGTTTTTCGGTTCGTTGTTGTTACTGAAAATTACCGACCTGATTAGCCCGCTGCGTGTAACTGCCGAAGACGAGGTTGTCGGCCTTGATATGAGCCAGCATGGTGAAGAACTTTAATAATGTAGTTTTAGTTTAGTTTTAAAACCAGTGCCGCCGCACTCCCGGGTGTGGCGGTTGCTCATTATCACATTAATGGTGTTAGCTGGAGCCTGTATCCGCAATAGCGAAATACTTCGGTTTAAAACTATCCCACCCAAACAATCAACACCTAAGCAACTTATCTTGTTATGTAATTTAGAATTTGCCCCTGACATGGGTGGAGAAAGAATTTAAATAACCCGGTTGGAACCTGTAAAAAGGGTTCCAATTGAGTTCAGTTTGTTTGTTAAGTAACACCACACTCCCGAGGTGTGGTGTTTATTACCAATAAAATGGTTACCATCCTATGATGATGGGCAGCTCGCGAAAGAACGCAATAACCGAAAAGAAATTAAATAGCCCCGTTGGAACCTGGTAAAAAAGGGCTCCAACTGAGTTTAGTTTGTTTGTTAAGTAACACCACACTCCCGAGGTGTGGTGTTTATTACCAATATACGTGTACCGGTTAGCGGGGCATAACAGCAAATGTTTGAAAACCTTTGGCTGAAAAGAAATTAAAAAACCCAATTGGAGCCTGATAAAAAGGGCTCCAATTGAGTTCAGTTTGTTAGTTAAGTAACACCACATTCCCGAGATGTGGTGTTTACTATAAATATAATAATAAATAGGAATAAATTCCTAAATCTTTAGGGCTCAGAAGTTAAAATATTTGGAACTACTTCCGCATTTAACGCAGAAGCATTTTTTTTGCTTTCCAGGTAAGGTTGGTGATACTGCTCTAAAAATTGTTGTTTAGAATCGCGGTAAAAGCTCACCCCTCCTATCATACTTAAAAACTTAATATAGTACCAGGCAAAATCAACCTGGTGCGGCATAAAGCCGGTACGCGCGCTTTTAGGAAACAGGTGGTGATTGTTATGCCACTCGCCAGCCACAAAACCCGGCCAAAGTTGATTGATAGACATATCATCGCGACTATAATCTACCCCATCCTGCCGTTTATCTTCGCCCTTACCGTGCCCTTCGTAATTAAAGGTACGCACACCTACCGCCCAAAAACCGGCGGCGCCAAAAATAGTACAGGCCAGCGCGTGGCCACCCATCAGGTAAAAGGCCAGGTACCAAAAGCTCCAGTTAACTATCCAATATAAAATAGCCATGCCCGGGTTAGCCAACGAGCCCCATTTTTGGTACTGCTCATAAGTATTGGTTTTGAGCCCGGTATGCTTCATGAGTTGTACGGCGCGGTTATAATCTTCCTTGCTCAAATCCTTGGCTATGGGTTGGTGGTTCACATCGGCCAAAAAGCAATATAAAAATCCGCCAAAGGCATTGTAAGGGTCTCCAGGGCGATCAGATTTGGCATGGTGTACATGGTGCGACACCACGTAAATTTCTTCGGGAATTATTTTTAGCGTTAGGTTTTGAGTTAAAAACCGCCAGAAGTTATTTTTAAACTTATAGGCGCCATGTGTGCAATACCGGTGATACCAAATGGTACCGTGTGTCCCCATGATAATCATGCTGTATAAAAACGCGATGAGCAACATCCATACACTAAAAAACTTAAATACAAATAATAAAAAAAACGGCACCAGGCAAATTACTTTGAGCCAGCTAAAAAAGCCGAGCCAGTTTTTACGGTCCTTAAATACATTTAGCCGGGAAAAAAACTCGTGCCAGATTTGTTTGGAGGAAGGTTTTACTAAATCGCCGTTTTCATCTTGCCATCCATATGCAGGCGGCTGTAATACATGGTCTAAAAATGCCATTTAAATTTTTTTAAGTTAGGGGGCTAAAACATTTAAGGATTATAACTGTGCAGAATTTTGCTAAGATAGGCACATTAAACCGGATAACATATAAACAAACCGTTAATCTTTGTTAATATTGAACACCAGGCTCAAGATTATTGCAATTGTAATTTACTAAAAATAAACACATTTACTTTTAACTATGTAAAAAGCAGTGAATAAATCTTCGGAAGGCAAAATTCACTAAAGGTAATGTATAGAAAGGTTGATGTATTGGTATACGTTTTAACGTAAAATAATCTGCTTTGTTTAAATTATCTAAGCCTCAAACCACTATTTAGCCAACAAGCACATAAAGCACCCCACAGAGAGCATAAAACAAATTTATAATATTGATTTACAGATATCTAAAATTATTTTAAATAAAGACTATAAAATCCATATACATTATAGTATATTTGTATTCATTAAATTTAAAGATATCATTATGAAACGCTACACAACAACTACAACAGCGCAAACAGTTATAACCATTGGTAAAAACCGGTTTATAATGCGTTGTTATATGTGTGCTTAATTTTTAATCCTGCGTATCAAATCACTTCAATAATTTAATAGTTCACCATCTTCAATATCATAACATCATGTTAGCATTAAACTATATACCTTATTTTGATCTTTCAGAAATCATTACCGAACTCAATATACCTTTAAAAAAACACAAAGCACTTATTCCGCTAACTGCAGGCAACCTTTCGCCCGATTTTACTTTGCAAAGGGAGCATGGCAAATGGCAAAAGTTTTTTAATGGCCGCGAGGTTAGAAACACTATTTTGCTGCGCGATATTTTAACTAAACCCTTGGTTATTGCTTTCTATTCGGCACAATGGAAAGATCATGGCCTGGCATTACTTAAAAACCTGGATGCTTTACAGCACGAAATCAGCGCTGCGGGCGGCAATTTGCTCATTGTAAGCGACGAAAAGGAAAGCGCCGAAAAAATTGCCTGGAACAATAACCTGTCGCTTAATTTTTACTTCGATTATCAATACAGCATTGCCGAAAAATTCAGGCTCTACTCTGAAAGCGACCCGATATGGAACAGGTTTTCGGGTATTGATAACAATGTGCCCCTGCTTGCCACCTATGTGATATCGCCCTCAAGGCAAATTATTTACGACCATGTAGAGCAGGATTTTACAGAAAGCCTCAATTCTGCAGATTTGCTAACTGCCGTTAAGCAATCCGCAGCCCGTTAGCAGTATATAGCATTGCATAGTTTAATCATTGTTTAAGTTTGGCAGCATTACCGTATTGTAATGCTGCTTTTTTGTTTCAAAAGGTTTTTGTAAACCTATAGTTTAGCCCATTGCCCACGGGCGCAATAACATGTTAACTCCATGTTATTTTAAAAAATGTTTGTTGTAAAATCAAAAAATTATACCCTATTTTGCAGTAAAATTCAAAGCTTAACAAAAACATTAATTATAATGAATAAGCAAACCTTAAATACGTTATTAACCAGGGCGGTTTATGCCCCGGTAGCTCGTGCTTTGGTTTCTACTGTTTTTGTATTCTCCACTTCCCGACGAAGGCTTTTTATACCAAGGGTTTGATTGATCATTCGATCATCGTCCTATCCCGGAAAAAGAAAACATTTTTTTTTCCATCATCTGTTTCAATTAAGGCCCCAAACGGCCATTTAATTTTCCAATTCATATTTTCTTTTTAAATGACCATACAAGATTTTGATATTCAGGTTGCCACCGGACAACATGTTGAATATGCACAGGCGATATGCGACGAGATGGCCGAATCAGCAAAAGCGCGTGGTACGGGTATAGCCCGCCGTTCGCCCGAATATGTGGCCGATAAAATGCTGGAAGGCAAAGCTGTAATTGCTTTGTATAAGGATGGCACCTGGGCGGGTTTTTGCTATATTGAAACCTGGAGCCACGGCGATTTTGTGGCCAATTCGGGTTTAATTGTTAATCCCGAATTCAGAAAGGTTGGTTTAGCCAAAGCCATCAAGCACAAAGTGTTCGAATTATCGCGCACTAAATACCCGCACGCTAAAATATTTGGTTTAACTACGGGCCTTGCGGTAATGAAAATCAACTCCGACCTGGGCTACGAGCCCGTAACCTACTCGGAATTAACGCAGGACGAGGATTTTTGGAAGGGCTGTACCAGCTGTGTAAACTACGATATTTTAATGAGCAAAGGCCGCAAAAACTGCATGTGTACCGCCATGCTGTTTGACCCAGCCGAAAAGCAAAAAGAGTACGAAGAAAAAATGAAAAAAATTACGCACAAAGCTACCCTGCTCGAGCGGATTGAAAACGCATTGAAAAAAATAGGACAGGATTATTGAAGAGTGGTCCATAGTCGATAGTCCATGGTCCATGGAAAAAACTATCGGCGATCGACTGACATTATGGACTATGGACTAAACACCATGGACTATGAACTAAAAAAACACCCCATGGACCATCGACTATGGACCATGGACTAAACAAACACCCCATGGACCATCGACTATGGACCATGGACTAAAAATTACACAATGAAGAAAAAAGTAGTATTGGCATACAGCGGTGGTTTAGATACCTCATTCTGCTGTATTTATTTAACCCGTGACCTGGACATGGAGGTACATTCGGTAATTGTAAATACCGGTGGTTTTAGCGAGGAAGAATTACAAGCGGTTGAAAAACGCGCCTACGAAATGGGTGTTACATCGCACCACGTAGTTGACGAAACCATCAACTTTTACAATACCTGCATCCGTTATTTAGTTTATGGCAACGTATTAAAAAACAATACCTACCCCCTGTCAGTTAGTGCCGAGCGTGTTAGCCAGGCTACTGCCATTGCCAACTACGCCAAAGAAATTAATGCCGAGTACGTTGCCCACGGCAGCACCGGCGCCGGTAACGATCAGGTGAGGTTTGATATGATCTTCAATATCCTGGTGCCCGAAGTACAGATATTAACCCCCATCCGCGATTTAAAGCTGAGTCGCGAAGAGGAAATTAAATACCTGAAGGAACACGGTGTTGAAATGAATTTTGAGAAAGCCAAATACTCCATTAACAAAGGCATCTGGGGTACATCAGTTGGCGGCCGCGAAACTTTAACATCCAACCAGGGCCTGCCCGAAGAAGCCTGGCCAACCCAGGTATCGCAAACCGAGCCTAAAAAACTGGAGCTTACTTTTGAAAAAGGCGAGCTGATTGGTATCGACGGTACCACTTATGCCCACCCTACCAAGGCCATCCAGGCGCTGCAAGCTATTGCCCAGCCTTATGGCATTGGCCGCGATATTCACGTTGGCGATACCATCATCGGCATTAAGGGCCGCGTAGGTTTTGAAGCCGCCGCGCCTATCATCATCATCAAAGCGCACCATACTTTAGAGAAACATGTGTTAACCAAATGGCAACTATCGTGGAAAGACCAGTTATCGTCTTTCTATGGCAACTGGTTGCACGAAGGGCAGTTTCACGACCCTATTATGCGCAACATTGAGGCTTTTTTAACCGATACCCAAACTTATGTAAGCGGTAAAGTGTTTGTTGAGCTTCACCCCTACCGCTTCCAGGTTATCGGTATCGAATCGGATCATGATTTGATGTCGAATAAATTTGGCACATACGGCGAAATGAACAACTCATGGAGCGGTGAGGATGTAAAAGGTTTCTCCAAAATATTTGGTAACCAGGTAATGATCTACCATAAAGTAAACGGCTAATTTTATCCCCTTACGGGGATAAAAAATAAATATGGATAACGACATAAAAAATGATGTAACGGCGGCAGATTTACCATTGGCGCTTGGGGCGGTTTCTAAATCAAACTGCCTTAACCAGTACACCTGGGGCGATGATTGCTATGGCTGGAACTTTGTTGATACCGAAGCCCTATCCATTAAGCAGGAATTAATGCCGCCCGATACCCGGGAGCAATTGCACTACCACGAGGTTGCCAACCAGTTCTTTTTTATTTTAACCGGAAGGGCCACCATCAACATTGATGGCACGGAACACATTTTAAAACCTAACGAGGGGATTGAAATTAAAGCCGGGCAAAAGCATTACATCAGCAACAACGTTAATACCGACCTGGAGTTTATTTTTTATTCGAGCCCATCAACCAACAACGATAGGCAAAACGTACTTTAAATTAATAATTATGCACTACAATCATAACACCACAGAGCCCGCCCTCAATACAGATCCGGAAAAGCCGATCACTGTACGGGCCGGTATTATTGGCGGTGCCGGTTATACCGGTGGCGAGTTGTTGCGTATCCTTATCAATCACCCCCATGTTGAAATTGCGTTTATACACAGCAACAGCAATACGGGTAACTACGTTTACGAAGTACATACCGATCTGTTTGGCGAAACCGACCTCAAATTCAGCGGAGAAATATCGGATGATATCGACGTGCTGTTTTTATGTGTTGGCCATGGCGATGCCAAAAAGTTTTTAGATGCGGTGCCTGTAGCACCACAGGTAAAGATTATCGACCTGAGCCAGGATTTCAGACTGAGCCATAACTCAAAGTTCCAGCTCAAAACCATCACCGCCGACCCTGAACCTACCCTGCGCCAGTTTGTTTACGGCCTGCCGGAGTTAAACCGCGAGGCTATCCGCACGGCAAAAAACATTGCCAACCCGGGTTGCTTTGCCACTTGTTTGCAATTAGGTTTGTTACCCCTTGCATCAAAAGCATTATTAACCCACGAAGTACACATTACGGCTACAACAGGCTCAACCGGCGCAGGCCAGAGTTTGTCGCCCACATCGCACTTCACCTGGCGAAATGATAACCTATCGGTATACAAAGCGTTTGACCATCAGCACCTGAACGAAATTGGCGAGTCGTTAAAGCAATTACAACCCGATACGGCAGTAGGCACCCTAAATTTCATCCCCTACCGGGGCGATTTTACCCGGGGAATCATCGCATCCATTTATACCGACTGCGATTTAACCGAAGAGGAAGCCACAGCCCTGTATACCGAATATTATGCCGGGCACCCGTTTACCCATGTAACCAACCGCAATATCGATTTAAAGCAAATTGTAAACACCAATAAATGCTTTATCCAGGTAAAAAAACATGGCAACAAGTTGCTCATCATCAGCATTATGGATAACCTGCTCAAAGGAGCATCAGGCCAGGCCGTACAAAACATGAATTTGCTGTTCGGCCTTGATGAAACAGCGGGATTGAGATTGAAAGCGGTAGCTTTTTAAGCTTGAAGATAAAAAAATGGTGCTTGCGAGAAGCACCAATAGAAGCCATAACGTATCGCACCGCACGTCATTGCGAGGAGGTACGACGAAGCAATCTCTAAACTATACAGGGCGAATTACAAAGACGCTCTGCTTACGTAGAGATTGCTTCGTTCCTCGCAATGACGTGTGTAGATTTAATTGATGGCGCGTGAAGATTTAACCGGCTCGTCGCACCTCCCCCCGCACGTCATTGCGAGGAGGTACGACGAAGCAATCTCTAAACTGTACAGGGCTAACTTGCAAAGACGCTCTGCCTATGTAGAGATTGCTTATTTGGCGCACCTCCCCCCGCACGTGATTGCGAGGAGGATCCGGCCAACCGAAAAAAGGCAGGGATGAAGGGTGAAATGGCAAGGGAATGCCGCATGTAGAGGCCACCACACCGTGCTTCGACAGGCTCAGCATGACACCCCTTTTTTATGCGCGAAAGCTGTCATGCTAAGTATCCAACCGGGTGCCACAAAAAAACAGAGATGACGTTTGAAACTCGTGTTTTTTGGGTGCAGAGGTAAAAGCGGGCAAAGGCCAGACTGCACGCCGGGCCGGGAGCTGGCCTGTGGGCGGAAGGATCGGGCAGTCTTGACTTTTTGGTTACTTTTGTGTCAAGACAAAAGTAACAGCCCTTCACGCGGCGATTGAGCGTGCCGATGTAGTAAATTAAGAATACTGATTATCAACGCAAAATAGACGTACTGATAATCAGCGCCTTAGCAATACGTCATTATAAGGAGGTACGACGAAGCAATCTCTAAACTATACAGGGCGAATTACAAAGACGCTATGCTTACGTAGAAATTGCTTCGTTCCTCGCAATGACGTGTGTAGATTTGATTGACGACGCGTGAAGATTTAACCGGCTCGTCGCACCTCCCCCCGCACGTCATTGCGAGGAGGTACGACGAAGCAATCTCTAAACTATACAGGGCGAATTACAAAGACGCTCTGCTTATGTAGAGATTGCTTCGTTCCTCGCAATGACGCGTGGAGATTTAACAATATTAAAACTTGTGAATGACTTAACCATTCACCTTTAACTTCAAAAGAAAATGAAATTATTTGATGTTTATCCTATCAACAACATTGAAATTGTTAAAGGCAAAGGGAGCCTTGTATACGATGAAAATGGTACCGAATATCTCGATTTATACGGTGGCCACGCCGTAATATCCATTGGCCACACCCATCCACATTATGTAGAACGACTGGAAACCCAGTTACATCAAATCGGCTTTTATTCCAACTCTATCGAGATCCCTTTACAGCAGGAACTGGCTACCAAACTGGGCCATGTATCCGGTAAAGAAGATTACCAACTGTTCCTGGTGAACTCCGGCGCCGAGGCTAACGAGAACGCTTTAAAACTGGCATCGTTTTATAACGGCCGTAAAAAAATCATCGCTTTCCGCAAGGCTTTTCACGGGCGTACATCCTTAGCGGTTGCCGTTACAGATAACCCTAAAATTGTTGCGCCGGTTAACGAAACCGACAATGTAATATTTTTGCCCTGGTGTGATGAGGCTGCGCTTGAGCAGGCTTTCGCCGACAATAAAGATCAAATTTCGTCGGTTATTATCGAGGGGATACAAGGTGTTGGTGGCATCCAGGTGGCCACTGAAAGCTTCCTGAGGAAGATCCGCACCCTGTGCGACGAAAACAACACCGTATTTATTGCCGACTCCGTACAATGCGGATATGGCCGTACCGGCAAATTTTACTCGCACGATTTTGCAGGCATCAACGCCGATATTTACAGCATGGCTAAAGGTATGGGCAACGGCTTCCCTATCGGCGCCATATCCATCGCACCAAAAATAAAACCTGTTTATTATATGCTGGGTACTACTTTTGGCGGCAACCATTTGGCCTGCGCAGCAGCGCTGGCCGTTTTAGAGGTAATGGAGCAGGATAAGCTGATGCAAAACGCAGCCGAAGTTGGTGGCTACCTGATTGCCGAGTTAAACAAATTTCAGGAAGTTAAAGAGGTACGCGGGCGTGGCCTGATGATTGGCATTGAATTGCCCGAAGAACTGGCCCACGTAAAAAAGGAGCTGTTATTTAAGCACCATATTTTTACCGGCGAAGCCAAACCAAACGTAATCAGGCTATTACCGGCTTTAAATTTAACCAAAGCTCATGCCGACCGTTTTTTAGAGGCATTTACCACAGTTTTAAAAGCCAGCGCGGTGGTTAGCCATTCATAAATTGGTTTTTATTTTGACTGATGGGATAGTATCCTGCCTGTCAAAAAACAACATCGTTTTATCTATTTTAATACTAAAAATGAAATTATTCTCTTCCGTACACGACGTTACCGACATTAAACAACTGGTTGCTGATGCTTTAAAACTAAAGCAAAACCCTTATGCCGACCAACATTTGGGTAAAAATAAAAGCTTGGGCCTTATTTTTTTAAACCCCAGTTTGCGTACCCGGTTAAGCACCCAAAAAGCTGCCATGAACCTGGGCATGAATGTGATGGTGATGAATATTGATAAGGAAGGCTGGGCGCTGGAGCTGAACGACGGCGTGGTGATGAACGGCACCACGGTTGAGCATATCCGTGAGGCGGCAGGAGTAATGGGCCAGTATGTGGATATTTTGGGTGTACGCTCATTCCCCGGATTAAAGGATAGAACATTAGATTATAGCGAAGATATTTTTAACAAGTTTGTAAAATATAGCGGCATCCCGGTAGTAAGCCTTGAATCGGCTACGCGCCACCCGCTGCAAAGCCTGGCCGATTTGGTTACCATTACCGAGCTGCAAAAACGCCCCTGGCCCAAGGTGGTTTTAACCTGGGCACCCCATGTTAAAGCGTTGCCACAGGCGGTACCCAATTCGTTTGCCGAGTGGATGTGCAAAGCCGAGGTTGATTTTGTAATTGCCCACCCCGAAGGTTACGCGCTGTGCGAGGATTTTACCAAAGGCGCAACCATTACCCACAACCAGCAGGAAGCCATACGCGATGCGGACTTTATTTATGTAAAAAACTGGTCGGCTTACGAGCCTTATGGCAAGGTGTTTACCGGTCACGACGACTGGATGCTCACCAATGCCAAACTAACCCAAACTAACGATGCAAAGGTAATGCACTGCCTGCCCGTAAGGCGCGACCTCGAACTTTCTGCCGAAATTTTAGATGGCCCCAATTCGCTTGTCGTACACGAAGCAGGTAACCGGGTATGGGCTGCCCAGGCAGTATTAAAAAGCATGCTGCAAGAATTAGTTTAGCAATGATATAAAAATCTTGGTATGGTCTTGATGTCGTTACACTTCAAGATCATACATCATCGCTAAAATAAATAAAAGTAGATTTTGAATTGATTTGTGTCGGGGTCGATTCGGTTTGCGTTATGGTTAGGCTTAATCCGGGAAGATCTTCTAATTGAGTGATTATTGCAATAGCACTCTCACTAATACTTTTGCTTGCTTTATCAAAGTCGTCGTCTTCCGAAAGAAGAATCTTAATGTCCCAAACCACATCCCAGGATATCACATAATCTTTTCCTTCAAATTCAGCTTTTAAAATGTCTACAATTTCATCAGTGGTCATCACAGTCAGGTTAAGTTGTAAAACTAATCATTAAATTTAAACAGGTATTTGGCTTGTCAATTTCCATCGGCAGAACCTACAAAGCTACAACCAGATACCTTTAAATCTCCCCCACAAACGTTGATGCATCTGCGCTTGCTAAAAATCAAATTCCCACCGCATACCATCGCCCACCAGTGTCCCTCGGCGCTGGTTTAAAGCAATAATTTCAGATGGATTTACCCCGCCATCAAACACCATCACCTTACTCAAAAAGCATCCATTTTTCAGGGCAAACGCATTAAAAAGTTCATTTGATTTTATTGACGCAAAAAGGAAAACCTGCTGACAAGGAGGCACCTACGGAGCCAAAACTTCTTCTTTTGTTTTGCTATAAACAGGTAGCTCCTACCGGAGCTCTATAATGGTTTGTTTTTGACTCCAGCGGAGTCGCCTGTTTATAGGAAAAACGCTTTTAACCTGTCTTTGGCTCCGTAGGTGCCCCCTTCTTGTCTTTTTTAATGGGTTTGCCCTGATCCATTTTTACTTATAGTTGTGTTTTTTACTAATAAGGCATATCTTCAAACCGTTTATTTAGCAACAACCTGTACATGAAAAAACTGATAACCATCCCGCCAACCTTTAAACAATTTGGCAATGATCATTTTGGTGGAGAAGACTACTATTTTGATTCAGACCCGAAAGAAGGCAAAGTTGGTTCGGGGGGCGGTACCGTTAATTTATTATACCAGGCCAGTAAACAAGAAAACAACAGCGGCTCCATCGGCGATTGGCTTCGCCAGGAAAACCGACTCATTATCCATGCCGGGGGCCAAAGCAGGCGCTTACCAGCCTATGCGGCTGTAGGCAAGGTATTTACCCCCATGCCCATTTTCCGCTGGAAAAGAGGGCAGCGCATCAACCAGTCGCTTATCGATCTGCAATTACCACTTTACAACTCCATTTTAAACAAAGCCCCTAAAAACCTCAACCACCTGGTAACCAGCGGCGATGTATTGGTACGTACAGAAGGTACCCTGCCCGAAATACCCGAGGCCGATGTGGTTTGTTTCGGTTTATGGGAACAAGCCGAAAAAGCATCCAACTTCGGCGTGTTCTTTTCAACCAAAAGCTCCCCGAAAGAGCTGGCCTTTGCCCTGCAAAAGCCATCGGCACAAAAGCTGCAGGAGCTGCAACCCAACCACTTGTTTTTTATCGATGTAGGCATCTGGCTGTTGAGCCCCAAAGCCATCGAAGTGATGTTTGAGCGCTGCGGCTGGGATAAGGCAAGCAACTCGTTTACCAACGGTACCCCTGCGTTTTACGATATGTATACCGAGTTTGGCCAGGCCCTGGGAAAAAACCCAACCCTGAAAGACGATGCCATCAACAGCCTTACCGTAGCCATTGTACCCCTGCCCGAAGGCGAATTTTATCACTTCGGCACCAGCGCAGAGCTCATTGAATCAACCGATAAACTGCAAAACCTGGTCAAAAACCAGGAAGAGATCTGGCACAACAAAATCAAGCCCAGCGCCGATCTGTTTACCCAGAATGCCATCACTAAAATTAATTTCACCAGCCAAAACAGCGCCATCTGGATCGAGAATAGCTACATCTCCCCTACCTGGCAGCTGCAAAACAAACATATTATCACCGGCGCGCCGGTAAACAACTGGACACTTACAGTGCCCGAAGAAACCTGTCTTGATTTTATTCCCGTTGGCGACGGGACCGATTGGTGTGTTAGGGTTTATAATTTTTATAACCCCCAATTACCCAGGCGTGGTACCGGGGCCGACAGGATATATGCCGCCCCCGACTGGTTCAACGAGCCCGTGTACCCGGTATTTAACGAGGCCGACCTCAGTAGCGAAATTATCCAGGGGCTGATTGACCAACCTTTTAACTACCCTGCCCAAAGCAAAAGGCTAATTGCCGCAGCCGATGTTGCCGACGAGGTAAACCTATACCGCCAATATGCGCAGCGCCAGGGCTTTTTAGAGAGCAACCTGCAAAGTATGGCCAATAACTGGCGGCAATCTGTTTTTTATCAGCTCGATCTTAAAAACGCAGCCGCTATTTATAAAAAAAGTGGGTTGCCGTTGCCCCCCGCCCTACCCGAAGACGCGCCATTACTTACCCGCCTGCACGACCAGATGTTCCGCAGCGAGGTATTGGGTTCTGCCAACCCCGAGGCAGCAGTGTTCGAGGCCCGGGCTTTCGGCCTCCTGGGCGAAACCATTGTTGAAACCGCAAAAACACAACTGGCTTCCCCGCGGATGGATGTCATGTCCGACCAGATTGTTTGGGGCCGCAGCCCCATCAGGCTCGATTTAGCCGGCGGCTGGACCGATACCCCACCTAACTGCCTCATTAACGGCGGCAAGGTTTTAAACCTGGCGGTTGAGCTTAACGGCCAACCACCCCTACAGGTATTTATCAAACCATCGGATGATTATAGCATCACCCTCCGCTCTATCGATTTAGGCGTTAAAGAAGAAGTAACCACCTACCAGCAGTTAAACGACTATAATAACTCCGTAGGCTCGGCATTTTGCATCCCCAAGGCCGCGCTTTGCCTGGCAGGCTTTAGCCCCGAGTTCTCGGCAATTCAATACGGTTCGCTCCAGGAGCAGCTGAAAGATTTTGGGATGGGGATTGATATCACGCTGTTGGCCGCCATCCCTAAAGGCTCAGGGCTTGGAACAAGCTCCATCCTGGCAAGTACCGTACTGGGCACCCTGAGCGACTTTTGCGACCTCAAGTGGGACAAATACACCATCTGCTCGCGCACGCTTGTGCTCGAGCAAATGCTGACCACCGGCGGCGGCTGGCAAGATCAGTATGGCGGCGTTTTTGGCGGCATTAAACTGCTGGAAAGTAAACCAGGCATATTTCAACAACCAACAGTACGCTGGGCGCCCGAGTTTATTTTTACCGACGCTTCCGCGGCGTCAGTATTGCTTTATTATACCGGCATCACCCGCGTTGCCAAAAACATCCTGGCCGAAATTGTAAAAGGCATGTTTTTAAACGGCAACAAATATTTAAGCATCCTGGAAGAGATGAACCACCACGCCCTTAAAACCTACGAAGCGTTTCAATACGGAGACTTGCACCATGTAGCCCAGGCCGTAGGCCTCAGCTGGAAGCTTAACCAACGCTTAGATGGCGGCACCAACACGCCCGAAACCCAAGCCATTATCGACAGGATAAGCGATTACATCATCAGCTGCAAACTACTGGGTGCAGGCGGCGGTGGCTTTATGCTGATCTTCGCCAAAGATGTAGCCGCTGCCGAACGGGTACGCACCGCCCTTAACACCAACCCCATCAATAAAAGAGCAAGGTTTGTCGACTGGAGTATCTCAAAAGACGGCTTTAAGGTTTCAAGAAGCTAAAGGCTTAAAAAAGCAAACTGCTCAAGGGCAATTGCCAGGTACAAACACCTCCCCGGCTTCAAAAAAACGAGGCGATGTTTGTACCTCTCATCAACTTGCTTAACCAAGGGGCGGTTTTGCTGCGTGCCCGTGGGCGTATGTATCGTTGATGCAGTTTCGCTAATGCAAAATCCCGCTTAAAATAACAAATATCGCTGGCTATCCCCATCAGTTAACTGGTCTACCTCACAGAGCTACAGGGGCAGCGCAGCCGCGGCATTCAGGCCCAGGCAGATATAATTGACATGCTTCCAGTAGCGGATCTATTTATTTAAGTCGAGCAGGTCAAAAATTTTAAACATTTCCGCTTTAGCTTGTTGGGGATTGCTGATATTAAAATCCCCCAATTTCCTTGAGTTCCTGTAGCCCGTTGTTTGGTATGGCTTTAATCTTCTATAGATATCATTAGCCGAATTTGTAAAATACTTTTTAGTTTTCTCGTAATCTTCTACAGGGTGAAATTTCTTCAGCTCTTTGCTAATCGGATCGCATTCAGCGTAATATTTACCTGTTTCCTTTACATGCAAAAGAAACCAAAATTCGAAACAAGGCGTATTAATCAAAACATCAATTTTGTTATTTCCGGCCACCTTATCTAAAATCTTCTTCAAATCCGCCATCGGGTCCTGTTTCGACTGAGCTTTTTCGCGGTTTTCTTTGATAACAGCATCCAAATCCAACACCCAAATCGACTTATCATAGTTCTCAGCATTTTCTATAACTAGTGTCACGTCAAGTTAAAATTGTCGGGTAAAGGCGTTTGAGTTTAATCCTTGCATCGTCATTTGTAAATTGCCAGTTAATGGTAGCTTCTTTATTGTTTCGGTGGGTTTGCCAGGCCAACACTTCTTTTTGCATCTTTTTGATATTGTCAATCCTTCGGTTTAGACATTGTCCCATCAAAACATTTAACTCTATTTCTGCCATGTTCAACCAACTGCCATGCTTTGGGGTGTAAACAAATTCAAACCTGTCCCTTAGTCGTTTGGCTTCTTTCGGCTCAAAGGCCTCGTACAACGCTGCTGGTTTATGTGTGCCAAGGTTATCCATTACCAAGGTTATTTTAGTGACTTTCGGGTACCAATCGTCGGCTATTTGTTTGATGAATTTTGCCCAGTCTGTTTTTGTTTTCCGTTCTGTCACCTCCACATATCTTTTCCCGTTCAATGGCTCTGATGCCAAGAATATATTGGCTACCCCGCAACGCGCATATTCAAAATCTTCCCGAGCATCTTGTCCGGGTTTCATTGGGATGGGCAACCGTGTTTCTGTAATCAGCTGTTTTGGGGACTCATCCATACAAACGACCGGAAACTCTTGGCTATAAGGTCGTTTATATACATCCAGCAAATGCTCCATATTAGCAACAAAATCACTGCTTTGGTGCGGTGGTATTACCCAGCCTTTTACTTTCCAGGGTTTTAACTCGTTTTTTTTAACGTCTTTCTTATCGTTTCATAGGAAATATCTTCTACATATTTCAACTCAACCATTTTATCAGCCAATAAACGTAGCGACCATTTTGAAAAGCCTTCGGGTGCTTTGCCACAACTTAATGCTATTAAATGCGCCTCGGCTTCCCCGTCTATTTTTTTTGCTTTTGTCTTGATTATAGGCTTACGGTCCAGGCACGCTTCAAAACCGTCTTCAACAAAACGCTGTTTGACCCGGTCAATCATTCGCATGCTTACTTTTAAAACACGGCTGACTTCTTCGTTGATGATCTTTTCCCCAAGTCCACTTTCATCGCAATTCAATAAAATATAAGCATTGCGATACTGTTGGGCACTGTGAGAACCCTTGCTGATTATTGCACTTAGCCGCCCCCGCTCTTCTTCTGTTAACGTTACTCTATACTTTATCATATCCGTTTTGGATGATAAAGGTATAATAAATATACGACAATATCAAATTGACGCGACACTAGGCGACATTGATCATCTAAAGTCTTCTTCTTGGGCAATTCCGGCTTAACCGTAATGGTGCAATTGGGTTCATTGCGTTTCAACATTTGCAGGTACCACATTTCGGTCTGCCCATCAACCACAACCGCGTAGGTTTTAAACCCGGTACCTTTTCTTACCCCTTTATTTCTCGTCTGCATTAATATCTAAATAGTAATCACTCAGCGCCGGGACAGCCCCAAGCTTCCCAGATTTATAGGCGTTAAATACCGAAGACGTATTTCGGACAACGGACGAATCAAATTCACTAAGGGAATATAAGTCCATACTACCATTAGCTTGTTTCTGTGCAAACCAAATCACATCCTCTCTCAACATATCTTTTTCCATTAATAGCTCCCGATGGTGAGTTGTGGCTATCAACTGAGAATTTTTAGAATTAACTAAAAAAATCAAAAGAAAGTGTTTGACCAAGTCAGGGTGCAAGGAAGATTCCAATTCATCAATAGGAAACACAGTTTGTTGCCGAAGCATAATATCAAGCAATCCGCTAAATTGGTAATAGCGTTGCGTACCCTGCGATTCATCCTTATACGGTAATTTATAAAGTGCTTCTTTCCCTTCATTTATAACTACATGTTCAAAATAAATTTGTTTACGTGATATTTTACCCTCTTCTTCCATTTTCTTAATGCTGTCTTCAGCCGAAGTGGAATCTCTACTTAATACTTTCATCAACTCCAATAATTGCTCAGGTACAGGTTCATCTGTTTTCTCAATTAGTATATCGTTGATTTTAAAATCCGCTTTTTTTAGCAACTCAATAACTGTCTTCTTGTCAACTTTCTTCGCATCTAACCGGTCCGATATATAGCCGAGCAAATTTGTCTTCGGAGTAATTAATGCTTTTAAAACATTTTGAAACCAGTCTACACTATTTTTTAGCTCTTCCGACTCAATATTAGTCTTCATAAAGCCTCCTAACACGGTATTATTCCACAGAGTATTTGCTTCTAAGGTCTCCTTATGCGATTTTTTTATTTTGATTTTATTGCCAAATTCAATTAGTGATAGGCGCTTTTCAGCATCAGTAGTTCTTTTATACACCAGCGCCTTATTCGGCGAGTAAAAGTGCAGGCTCTCAAACGTTATTGAATTGGTGTTAAAACTAACGTTATATAAAAACTTGACTCCATTCGCCACAAAAGCCACTTCTAAGACAGAATCTTCGACTGGCGTTGAATCATCAAACAAAAACGGGCTAAAGTCGAGCAATTCGCTTTTCTTTTCTAACGGCTCAATAACCAAGCGGCGTAGAAAATTTAATGCTTTAAGAAGGTTTGTTTTACCTGAACCATTAGGCCCATATATCAACCCAAGCTTAAGTAGTTTAAGGCCTTCAATCGGTTCAACTAAGTAATATTGGTCAAGATCCTGTGCTTTCTCCGGCTCAAAAGACAGCGTAACCGTGTCTTTTATACTTCGAAAGTTGCTCGCAGAAAAGTAAATAATCATACCTTTTCCTTTTAAAATGTAAATCAATTACAAATATAGAGATAAAAATACTTTATTTTATTATTACTATTTCAATCTCTACCATCCAATAAATGGTGTTATTGACTGAATAATTGATTTTTGAGTATTGATTGTGAAAGGACAGATTTTTACTCCACCTTACAACCCTTCATTCAACACCACCTCTTCTTCAAAAGCAACCAATGCTTTACCGGCAGCTTTCTTCAATACCAGCTCGCTTACCCTGTACATCAGCAAAATACCAATGATAGATATCCCCACAATCACATAACCTACAATATTGTAATGCTCCAGCGGACTAAAATTGTTTTTCTGTACTACAATCATCCCGGCAACCGCCGCTGCTACGCCGCCCGCTATTTGTTGTAACGATGCGTTGATGCTCATAAAGGCTCCTCTGTCTTCCATATCGGGCACGGCGCTGGTTAAGGCTGATGATGGTATCACGCGGCTCATCACCCCCATCATCATCAGGATATTAAAAACCATAACCAGCAAAAATGGCGTTACCGATAGGTTGGTATAAAGCACGCACATCACCATCATCCATATCGAGGCTATCATAAATAACCTAAACTTACTAACCTTATCGCTCAACCGGCCTACAACAGGCATAATAATTAATGAGCTAACGCCCGAAACCATAAATAACAAGGGCAGTTGCTCCGCAGTAATCCCCAGGTTATTGATAGCGAAGGCGCTGCCGAAGGGCATCATCATAAAACCACCTATCGAAAGCAGTGCCGTAGCGGTAAAGCCAATGCGGTAATCGCGTTTAGCTACTGTATGCCACAGGTGCAGCAGTACCGATTTCTCGTTACGTACCAGCAAATGTTGTGTTACCGGTTTTAGTCTTAACATAATAACCAGCGCAATAATACCCGCCAAACCGGCAACCATTAAAAAAGGCGCTTCCCAACCCAGGGCATTGGCCAGGTACAGGCCTATAGGCACACCTAATACCTGGCTGGCGCCAAAACCCATTTGCACAAAACCCATTACCCGGCCGCGTTGCTGCAGCGTAAATAAATCGGTGATAATGGCCATAGAGATGGAGCCGATAACCCCGCCGAACAGTCCGGTGATAATACGGGCCGCCACCAGTACCACATAAGTATGCGCCAAACCACAAAATACAGTACCGCCAATAAAGCCGATGTAAAAAAACAGCAGCAGCTTTTTACGGTCAAACCTATCGGCAAAGCCAGCAGTTAACAGGCCCGAAAGGCCCGCGCTAAAAGCGTAGGCCGATACGGCTACGCCAAAAGCGGAGGGTTTTAAACTTAACGATTTCATGAGCATATCGCCCAGGGGCGACATCACCATAAAATCAAGTATCACCGTAAATTGGGTAAGGGCTAAAATAAATATCACCATTTTTTGATAGCCCGTAAAGGCTGCAATTTCTTTATTTTTCATTTTTTTTTTGACTTAGGTTAACTCACAGCAATGGTAGCCATGCACGTTAATCAAATTAATAATATACTGGTGATTAAGGCAGTCCGATTCGATACGTAAAACATGATCTTCGTCTTCCATGTCCAGATTCCATTGGTTTATCCGGCTATCATTGTCCAGTAAACGATGCAGGGCATTTTTGTCGGCATCGGTTTTAACATCCGTTTTAAAAATCAATACATGGTCAAAATTCTCCATTACTCTTCCTCCTGTAATTAATGGTATTAGTTTTTCAACGCTTTTAATACCAGGTTAAACGCTTGTTGTAATAACTCGTCGTTCATGATAAATGCCTTACCGCCAATGCTCCTCCCCTCGTTATGGAAACGCACCAGCGAGTAAAGCGGCGCAAAGGCTACCGACCAGTAAACCTCTAAAGGCATCTCATTCATCTCGCCCCGGGCCACTACATTCTGCATAAACTTCCCTATCGTCATTTTAAACCGCTCCATCACCGCGCTCATAAACTCTTCGTGATAGGTTGAGCTGCGCAACTGCTCAAACAACTGGGCCGACAAATAATTCTGAGTCATAAACTCGTACCGGTTTTTCCATTGCACCCACAAGCCATCCTCAAACGACGATTCCGGATCAAAACCCTTCAACATCGCGTCGCCCATCCTATCGCCCTCCTCCATGGCCACCTTGATGATCAAGTCATCCCGATCTTTGTAATAGATGTAAAGCGTAGCCACCGATATGCCGCAGGCCTTAGCCAACTTATTCATACTGAAGCCCTCAAAGCCGTATTTAACAATATTTTCAATAGCCTTTTGCTTAACTAACTGCTCTTTTTCGGTATCCCTGGTGCGCATAAATTTAATCTCGCTGCAAATATAAGTGAATATTCATTTATTTATGAGATTGGATGTAATTTATTTTTTGTGGCAGAGGTTGCATTTACCTGTTGAGATCAATGCAGTGGGTCTGGGGCGGTGAGCATTATTCGTCGCGCGCAGAAACACACCCCCTGTAGCCGCACCGTCCAGCACGCCCCCTATCGAGAGGGGAGCTAATTTAACGTATTCATTATAAATAAATTAAGACAAAAAACCGATGAGCATTTGCGATTCCCTATAGCGAGGTGGAGGCGTGTGCACTATGCGAGCGATGGGTGGTAGCCAGACTGACCAGTTCGGCAAGAGGTTAATTATACCCGCCACCGCATACCTCTCACCAACCTGTCATCCCGAGTAACCCAGCGGGCCTCCCCGCGGAAAAAACAGGGATGACATTCAAAACCTCGCAGACTGTTAAGTGCAGAAAGAAAAGTGCGCAAAAGCCAGACTGCACGCCGGGCCGTGAGGTGGCCTGTGGGAGGAAGGATCGGGCAGTCGTGACGTTATTCACCTGTTGTTTGTTTTTTCAAGGTGTTCATGAGCTCCCTACGGTCGGTATTTGGTTCTTTTTGTGTCAAGACAAAATTGCGATAGCAATCATTCACACCAAAAACAAACAACAGTGAATAACGTAACAGCCCTTCACGCGGCGGTTGAGCGTGCCGATGCTTTAAATTAAGAATACTGTATATTAGAGCAATAATATACACATTGACAATCAGTAGCTTATGTAATCGAAATGATAAGCCGCATCAAAAAAACACCTCGTACAGGGCCATGCCGCACGTCCTTCGACAGGCTCAGGATGACCGCTTTCGCGCACAAAAAAAGGCGTGTCATACTGAGTAAGGCTCCGGCTCTAAATTAAGAATACTAATTTTTTGCAGAAAAAAATACGCAATGATAATCAATAACTTAAGAAGACGTCATCCCGAGGTACGAGGGAACTTTTGCGAGCGATAAGTCTGCTGTATAACAAGCCCTTGCAAAAAGCCTAAAGCAGATCTGGCACGCGCAAAAGTTCCCTCCCTCCGGTCGGGATGACATCGTTTTTGATCGGGCGGCCAGTGCTGAATCAATCATTCGGTCTTGTCCTGAAAAATCAATCAATCAATCAATCAATCAATCAATCAATCAATCAATCATGCCCCTACTCATCACACCTCAAAGACACTCTTAGCTTTGCCAATTACTTTCTCAAGGTCAATGCCTTTTCCTAAAACGCCTTTAAACAAATCGCCCTCGGTTTTCAGGCGGGCTACGGAATTGAATATGGTGAAATCCTTCATGGTTAGTCCTGGTTTTACCTCGTCCCAATGCAGGGGCATGGATACGGTAGCGCCTACTTTGGGGCGCAACGAGTACGGGCCGGCAATGGTGGCACCGGGTCGGTTTTGCAAAAAGTCGAGGTACATTTTGCCTTTGCGGTTGGCTACCATACGCTCCAGGCTGGTATAATCGGGCAGCTGCTTGTGTACAATATTCACTATAATACGGGCAAACATTTGCGATTGATCATAATCATACTTTGCCCCCAGCGGGATATAAATGTGCATGCCGGTAGAGCCGGATGTTTTGCAAAAAGAGGGTACATCAATGGCATCCAAAACCTTTTTAACCTCGAGCGCGGCTTCAATTACCTGGTCGAAGGTGTTTTTATCGGGGTCCAGGTCAATCACGCAATAATCAGGGTTATCCGGCGACTCCACCCGGCTAAACCAGGGGTTCATTTCGATACAACCGAGGGCGGCCATCCATAGCAGGGCAGCCTCGTCGGTACCAACCAGGTACTCTTTGTGCTCACCTTCGCTGGTGGTATAGGGGAAAGTTTTAACCCAGTCGGGCGCTTTGCCTGTAACATCCTTTTGGTAAAAGCTGGGGCCATGGATGCCGCCTGGAAAACGATTGAGCGACATGGGCCTATCCTTCAGGTAGGGCAAAATATATTCGGCAACCTGGTAGTAGTAGTTAAACATATCTCGCTTGCTCACCTTATCTTCGGGCCAGTAAATTTTGCTCAGGTGGGTAAACTTCAGGTCGTGGCCGCAAATTTTGCGTACCTGGGTTTCTTCTGTGGGGTTCAGTAAAGTTTTGCGTCCCTTCTCCTTTGGCGGCTTAATAGCTTCGGCATGGGTGCCGGTTTTTTTTTCTGTCTGCTCCATTACTTGTTCGGTTGGGATAGCTGTTTCGCGTACTACCTCTTTGGCTTTTTTATCGATGCGCATGCCCTGGAACGATGGGTGCCTGAAAACTCCATCGCTGGTTACCTCGCTAAAAGCTACCTCGCAAACCAGCTCGGGCTTAAGCCAGGTTGCCTTTGCCTTGGGCGGGTTGGGCCTGAAGCGCGACGGCTTGTTAACATCCGGAATGGTATCAAAGGGGCTTTTATCGGTAACCAGGGGTTTAAACTGCGCTATCATCTCCTTTTGCAGCTTATCAGAAAACCCGGTGCCTACCTTGCCTACATATTGCAGCACGCCATCCTGGTAAACACCCAGCAACAGCGAACTGAATTGCTTGGAGGTATCCTGGTTGCGGGTATAGCCCGCTATAATTACCTCCTGCCGCTTGTGTACCTTAATCTTCAACCATTCGTTAGACCGCAAACCCGGCGAATAAGTGCTGCTGGCTTTTTTGGCAATAATGCCCTCCAGCCCCATCCGCTCGGCGGCGCTAAAAAATTCGGTTCCGCTGGCTTTAAAAACTTTGCTCAGGCGGATGCGATCGTCGTTGGTGGGTATTATCTCTTTTAAAATGGCTTGTCTTTGGCTTAAAGGCAGGTCCATCAGGTTTTTACCATCGTACCAAAGCACATCAAAAATATAATAGGTCAATTCGCCATCGGCTTCGCTTCGCCAGTTTTGTAAATCGCCAAAGTTGGATATGCCTTGCTCATTGAGCACCAGCACTTCGCCATCTACCACAATATCTATCTTCCATTTTAACAGGGCCTGGTAAATGGGATAAAACTTCTCGTTAAAATCCTTATTATTTCGCGACAGCATCTCCACCTCGCCTTTGTTAATCAAACTGAGGGCGCGGTAGCCATCCCACTTCACCTCGTAAACCCAGTCGGGGTCGTCAAAAGGCTCATCAACCAGGGTAGCCAGCATGGGTTTAATCCCTCTGGGGATGGACGCTTTTTTGGCTTTTTTAAGTAAGGCAGCCACATCGGGGGCTTCGGCATCGCCGCTATCGTTACCGGCTAAATCTGCTGCCGGTTCAGGGGCTTTTTTTTTACTGACCTTCTTCGGCTTTTCTAAATCTTCCTCGTGCCCGTGCAGCCACACCTTGTCGCCGGTTTTCTCTATCCCCTCAATGGTTTTGCCAGATAGTACCGACTTATCGTCCTTAGTAATATCATCCGCGGAAGCGTAAGCATCTTTGT
The DNA here is from genome assembly GCF_000166195.2 of Mucilaginibacter paludis DSM 18603. NCBI lineage: Bacteria > Pseudomonadati > Bacteroidota > Sphingobacteriia > Sphingobacteriales > Sphingobacteriaceae > Mucilaginibacter > Mucilaginibacter paludis. The sequence continues at coordinate 7,043,127 of NZ_CM001403.1, read as the reverse complement.
GTTTGATGAGCAGCCAGCCGTTTTCGCCCATGCCGTGGGTTTTAACCAGCGCGTATTCACCTTCCAGCTTTTTACCGTGGAGCTTAATTTTGAGTGAGCCCGATTTAAGTTGCTGTAGCAAATGTTTCTCCTGAGCTTTTTTGCCTTTAATCTCCTCGATAGGTTCGTAGGTGCCCTCGTCCCAAACAATTACTGTACCGCCGCCATACTCACCCTGCGGGATGATGCCTTCAAAGTTGCGATAGTCGAACGGATGATCCTCCACCATCATGGCCAGGCGCTTGTTTTTAGGGTCGGTTGAAGGGCCTTTGGGCACCGCCCAACTCTTCAATACGCCGCCCATCTCGAGCCTGAAATCATAATGCAGGTGCGATGCATCGTGCTTCTGGATCACAAACATCAGCTTATCCTTGTCGGCACTTTTACCGGCTTTGGGCTCTGCGGTTTTGGTAAAGTCGCGCTTCTCCACGTATTTATCCAGGCTCATGGCTTATTTTTTATTGTTTAAGATATTTTTCGATATCTTTTATTGATGTGCCAACCGTTGCAACGGCCTGCTTCAAGGCCTCTACATTGGTGTTTAACTCTTTTGTCCAGTGTTCCACTTCGTAATACTCATGTATATTGATGCGCTCGGTATCAAGGCTACGCATATTTGAATCATCGTCCATATATATCTGTCTAATAGTTTATTTTTAATTGGTACGAAACGGGCTTTTTTAACTGGTTGAGTTATCCCGCTTCGTGATGATTAAACAACAGATAGGGTAGAAAGGTTTTAATGAGGGAGTATGGGGATTTAGGGAGGGATAATTTTTGAAATTTATTGAGCATTTATTATATTTGATTATAATTATTGATAAACCATGAGTGATAAGGACATAGAAATGTTGATTGAGCTGGCCAAGTTAAAATTGGAAGAAGCTAAACATATGTCAAAAAAAGAAGCTATTCTTTCACTTAATAAGGCAGGCCTGCTAACCAAAAAAGGCAAATCCATGAAAGTTTATAATGAGCTTGAGGAGGCGAGAGCCTAATCAAAGCCTATGTATGACACCAGGCCGAACATATTGATTGGTTTTCATGGCTGTGATGCCAGCGTGGCTAATAAATTGATTAACCAGCCAGACGACATTAAAATAAGTACCGAAAACTACGACTGGCTTGGTCATGGTATTTACTTCTGGGAGAACAACGCAGTTAGGGCGATGGAATGGGCGGAAGAAAAAAAAGCCCGGGGTAAAATTACGACACCCGCTATTGTAGGAGCAATTATTCATCTTGGCCAATGTTGCGATTTTCTCGATTCTAAATTCATCCGCATGCTGCAATATTACTACCCAATTATGGTGGATGAATATAAAAGCGCAGGCATGCCGTTAACATTCACCACTATATTTATTGTATTTCAAAACATCATATCAATACCTTATCTTAGCTTATAATTGTACACCTAACAATTATAAAACCAATGCTTGCACCCTTACGCTTTTGCCTGCTGCTGCTTATTATTGCCCTTATCCAAACAAGCGCCTTCGCGCAGGATAAAGTCCCCGTGAACATTAGTGTTGATTTAAACCAACAAATTGGCCCCATGAAACCCATATGGGCATGGTTTGGTTATGATGAACCCAATTTTACTTATATGAAAGACGGCCGCAGGCTGCTTACCGAAATTGCGGCTTTGAGCCCTGTACCGGTTTATGTGCGTGCACATAACCTGCTCACATCCGGCGATGGCGTGGCGGCTTTAAAGTGGGGGTCAACCAATATTTATACTGAAGATGCCCAGGGCAGGCCCATTTACAATTACCACATTGTGGATAGTATTTTTGATACTTACGTTAAACGCGGCATGAAACCGCTGGCGCAAATTGGCTTTATGCCCGAGGCTTTATCTACCCACCCGGAGCCTTACCGGCATTACTGGAAACCGGGGATGGACTACAAGGTTATTGAAACAGGATGGGCCTACCCGCCCAAGGATTATAAAAAATGGGGCGAGCTGGTTTATCAGTGGGTTAAACATTGCGTGGCCCGCTACGGGCAAAAAGAGGTTGAAAGCTGGTACTGGGAGGTTTGGAACGAGCCCGACGGCGCCTACTGGAAAGGCACCGAAGCGGAGTTTTTTAAGCTGTACGATTACGCGGCAGATGGCGTAAAGCGGGCCCTGCCTACCGCCCGCATAGGCGGCGCCAATGTTACTGGCGGCGCTACCCGGTGGCTGCGCGATTTTATTAACCATTGTTTAAAGGACACTAATTACGTTACGGGGAAAATAGGATCGCCGATGGATGCGCTATTGTTCCATGCCAAGGGTTCGCCCCGGATTGTAAACGGCGTGGTTACCATGGGGATCCGCAATCAGCTGGGTAATATTAACGGACATTTTAAGGTGATCAGCGCTTACCCGCAGCTCAAAAACATCCCCATCATCATCGGCGAATCAGACCCGGAAGGTTGCGCGGCCTGCGGCATGGCTACCAACCCCGAGAATGCTTACCGGAACGGCACCATGTATTCCAGCTATACTGCGGCAGCATTCGCCCGTAAATATCAACTGGCCGATCAGTTTGGCTTGAACCTTACGGGAGCGGTATCGTGGTCGTTTGAGTTTGAGGATCAGCCCTGGTTTGCGGGTTTCCGCGATCTGGCAACTAACGGCGTTGATAAACCTGTTTTAAACGTTTTCCGGATGTACGGCATGATGAAGGGCGAGCGGGTGTTGGCGCAAAGCGACCGGATGTACGCCCTGAAAACTATCCTCGACTCGGGTATCAGAAAGCAAACCGACGTTGGCGTATTAGCTACCAAAGCAAAGGGCTACGCCGCAGTAATGGTGTGGAACTACCACGACGAGGACAAGCAGGACGCTGGTTCGGCCATCAGGCTCAACATCAGTGGCGTACCGTCGGCAACCGCTAAACTAACCCAATACCGTATCGATAACCAACACAGTAATTCGTACGAGGTATGGAAGAAAATGGGCTCGCCACAAAACCCTACCCCGCAGCAAATCAGTCAGCTTGAAAAAGCCGGACAGCTGCAAACTATGGGGGCTGCGCAAAAGGTGCTTGTTAAGGATGGCGCAGCGGTTGTAAACCTGGTTTTACCGCGACAGGGGGTTGCTTTGTTGAAGTTGGATTGGTAAGATGAGAGGGGAAGCGTTGGCTGACAGGATGTGCTGTTATAATAACGTTTTCTTAAGTTATTGAAAGACAGTATAAAATCGTCATTGCGAGGAACGAAGCAATCGCGAACTATGCAGAGCGAACATGCCTCCGTGCGATTGCTTCGTACCTCAATGACATAGTTTAAGATACTTTTCAAACGTCATCCCTATTTTTTTCCGGCTGGCCGGGTTCGTTACTTATAACAACGTCTTCTTAAGTCATTGATTATCATTGCGTATATTTTGCTCCAAAAATCAGTATTCTTAATTTAGAACATCGGCCCGGTAGAGTAGAGCGGGAAAGTAAAGCACTTTCCCGACTCCCTCGGCAATATGCCGACATGCATATCCCGTTAGGGTCTCCCACGTTCATGCGCTACCTTCGTCCTGCACGCAACACCATTCTACTCCGGGTATCTGACAGTGTTCTTATTGCCGTTATTCCCACTGTCATGGCAGGTTTAAGCAAATGAGGGTGCTTGACCGATATCCTTTGGCGTAACGAAGCCTTACTGGTGCAGCTTACAGAACCATCTCGCCTGAGCTTCACATTGTTCATTTCTTCCCAATGTGCCAGGCTTACTTCAACCCGAACGGCAAATTTGGTTGTAAGGCTCTTTCATCCTTTAGGTATTTAATTATTACTAATACGCACGCCTCGTGGCGCACCTCAATCGCCGCGGGAAGAAGCCCCACCCAACCCTCCCCGGTAGGGAGGGCTTAAAAAGTCTCCCCTACCGGGCATAGGCGTCAACCTAACACCTGACATTATTGGAGAAGATGTTTGGGCGATTAATTTCACTTGTCTTTTTCTTGTTTGGGAAGATTAGTTTTGGCTTTCTTTACACGTTTTAGTACGAAGCTATTTCTATCTTCTATCAACCATTCCATTTCTTCGCCTTTTTCTAACAGGCAAGCATCGGCAACTGCTGCCGGGAAGTTTACATAAAACGATTTGGTACCTCCTCGCTCAACTTTTTGAACTTTTACTTTGTATCCCATTTTTTTTGATTAATTTACATAGTATATATACTATGTAAATATAAATTATTTCACCCATTAATCAAAAAGACATAATGAAAAAGGTCGATTTTTTAGCGTTGCTAAATGCCATGAACATTGGTGCTGATCAAATAAAGAAAATAGCAATTGATACCGGATTTCTGATACGGAAAGGTCTTATAGAGCCTGCCGATATTTTATATGCCATTTGCTGCACGGCCACGCATGGAACGGTTAGCTTTAATGATCTGGCGGCAAAAATAGATGCGGAAACTACTGTTTCTGTAAGTAGGCAGGCAATTGCAAAAAAGACAAACAAAGAATCATGTGTGCTTTTTTTAAAAAAGATACTGGCCCTTGTTATTATCAGTAGAATCGGAAAGGAAGAAATCGATTCATTGCGCAGGGCAGGTAAATTTAAGCGTGTTTTAGTGCAGGACAGCACAATCATTAAGTTGCCCCTTAGGTTGTTTGGCTTTTTTTCGGGCGTCTCCAACGCCCAGTCCAGTGTTTGTAATGCCCGGATTCAGTGTGTTTACGATTTGATAACTGAAAGCTTTATTTATTTTACCATCGATTCTTATACTAAGAACGATCAGAAAGCCGCCCCCGAATTAACGATAGAAAACGGCGACCTTGTTATTCGGGACAGGGGGTATCTAACCCTTAAGGAAATCGAGAGGCATTGGACAGCAGAAGCGGACTGCATATACAGGCATCAGAGTAATATAGTGCTTTTAGACAACCAAACAAAAGAAAGAATTAACCTGCTCACCGAATTAAAATCAAAAAAACAGCTTGATTTTGAGGTTACTTTAAATAATGAAAAAGGTACAAAAATCAGGATAGTCGCCTTGCCTGTAAGTGACGAAATTGCAAACAGGCGCAGGATGAAGGCTAAGAAAGAGGCCAAAAAGGAACCGGGTAAAGAGTGCCTGGCTCTGATGTCATGGTCCATTTTTATGACTACCATTTCCAGACAGGACGCAAATTATAACTTTCTTTTCAAAGTATATAGCCTGAGGTGGCGGATTGAAATCATATTCAAATCCTGGAAAAGTAACATGGAGTTTTCTAAGATCCATAATGTTTCGAAAAAACAACTATTACTTATCCTTTATGCGAGATTTATCATGATCATCATTTACATCCAGTATATCTTTTCGCCTGCCAGAATGATCATCAAAAAACATCAGAAAAGGGGCTTGAGTATGATAAAAGTAGTCCGGTATCTCATAAAAAATGCCTCTAAAATAATACAGGTCGTTAAAGCCATAGAAAGTTATAAGGGCAAGATAGGATATCATCTAATTGCTTTAGCCAGGTACTGCTCCTACGATAAAAGAGTCAGACCCAATTTTGAACAGGATTTCGATATTGCCTTTTTACCTTAGGTTGACGCATATGCCTACCGGGGGAGATTTAGAGGGGGCTTTGGACTGCCCGATCCTTCCCCCCACAGGCCAGCTCCCGGCCCGGCGTGCAGTCGGGGCCATTGCGCGCTTTTACCTGTGCTCCAATAATTACCGAAGGTACAAACGTCACCCCTATTTTTTTCCGGTTGGCCTGGTCAGTTACTTATGATGACCTCACTTAAGTCATTGACAGACAGTATAAAAGCGTCATTGCGAGGAACGAAGCAATCTCTACATAGGCAGAGTGAACATGCCGCCGTGCGATTGCTTCGTTCCAAAGACATAGTTTAAGATGCTTTTTAAACGTCATTCCTATTTTTTTCAGGCCGCCGGATCTGTTACCTATGATGAAAAATTTTTAAGTAATTGGCTATCAGGGAATCCCCCTTCAACAATCATTAGTTCTTAAATAAAAGCATCGGCCCTCATCCACTATAGCAACTCCTTCAGCTTGTCCATTAAAGCTTCTCCGCGCAGGTTGGTACCTACAATAATGCCCTTCGAATTGATCAACACGTTTTGGGGGATTAACTGGATGTTGTATAACTGGGCGGCGGGGTCTTTCCAGCCTAATAAGCCATAGCCGTCAATTTAAGCGACTGTACTCATACATAATTGATTTTCAGTTATTTAATTTTTAGGCGCGGTTTGCCCGCATGGGCAAACCTATGTATTTTTACTCTCATATTTTTCGTTTTTTAAGGCGGGGAGGTTTAGATGACCCCGCCTTTCTTATTTTTGTTTAACTATCTAAATATAGTATTTAAATATCTAATAATCAAATACTTATTACAATTTCTTCTATTTTTAACCTATGTTTTCTGTGCTCTTTTGAAAGGTGCTTTAAGTTTAATTTCTCCAACAGAGCTAACCACTTTGAGCATATCCCTAAAAGCTGCGCTCGCAATTCTTCTTTCGTAGAAGCGATTAGTCGATGCACCTTTAAAACACTAATTTGACCTATCTTACCGATAGCCATGCATATTTTCCAACTCAAAACTGCCCAGATCAACTTACTGTATAATATACTGGTTATACGATCCGAACTTCCTTTGGGGAACGTGTGTATCTTTAAAAACGACTTCCATGCTTTAAAAACCAATTCTATCTGCCATCGCAGGTGATATAACTTTTGGATCAATTCAGCGCTATATTTTTCGCTCACCAGGTTGGTAACAATAAAGTTAAACCCTGCCCGCTCTTTGAATCCCTTACTGGTGGTACTGCCTTTCTTTTTATTGTACTTTTCAGTATTGGCTATCCGCCTTGCCTTGAGCTCTTCACTTACCGGTTCTATTATTATCCTTACCGGCATCTTATCAGCTCCGATATATACCTGTTGATCAAATACGCCGGTTATGCCTTGTAGTTTCGACAACTCTAACTTTTGGTATTGGTCGTCCTTTAATAGATAAATCGTTGTTTTCGGACATAATTTATTAATAAAGAAAGCTTTGACTTTGTTAATATTGTTCATATAACTCAAGTGAGTGTAACCCAGATCTCTCATATATAATACCCCCGGCTGAATTGATGCCTTGTCCAGATGACTCTCACCCTGGTCATTTGCGTTGGCCGGAGTTACTTTGATATCGCTTTTACCACTTTTGATTTCAAATTCAAATTGTACAGATGCTCCCGCTTTCATCCCACTTCCTTTTGTTCCGGGGAATGTCTCTGCAATAACTTCCGGCAACGCGAAACGGGTAGAATCTTTGATACGGATCTCCAAGCCCTGTGTTTGCTCTTGCGGTAACTCAACTGCTATTAATTGCTCAAAAACGGCTTGTACAAACTTTGTCATATTGCTGTGATGTCTTTGATGCAATGCCTGCTTCGAAATATCAAGCCCATCCCTCCGCATTAACTGCATACTCATGCCGTTAAACGATTGATCTCCATCAAATAACGCCATATCCAATAGTTCCTTGCCTCCCACTTTTCGTTTGCGTTGTATAGCCTCTGTTTTACGGGCCAGGCCATCTAACACCGTTGGTTCAAATAGTTCCGAACTCATTCGCTCGAATAATGACTGCAATTTTGCAGTTCCGATTCTTGCTCTAAAAAAATTTTATCCCTTTTTTTTCTAAAGTTGACGGCTATGGCCTAATAAGCTGGATACGTGGAGCCAGGGCATCCCGTCTTTGGCTATGGCAGCTTTCCAGTTGTCGGCCTTGTTATCCAGCGATACGCTTAATACGTTGAAACCCTTGTCATGATAGGCCATGTAGGCTTTTACCACATTCGGGTTTTCGGCACGGCAGGGTATACACCAGCTTGCCCAAAAATCAACCAGGGTATATTTGCTGGCAGCCATTACATCGCTCAAGCGTAAAGTTTTACCTTCGGGTGTTAGCGACTCAAAATCGGCAGCCATTAAACCGGCACGTTTGCTTTTTCCGGCCAATATTTTTTCTTCGAGCGCTTTTCCTTCGGGCGAACTTTTGAGCTCGGCACTCAGCTTTTCAAAGTGCGGCATGGCTGTATCGTAACTCACCACACTGCCCGATATGTTTATTAAAAACATTAAGGCGATGTATGAATTAGGGTTATCATCTATTGCCTGGTAAATGGCGGCGCTTTCCTGCTTTTTTAAATCTTCTACCCTGGCCTCGATCATCTTTGCCTGTTGGCCGTTGCGCTGCCCGGCAGGTATGGCGTTGAGCTGGCTCCAGTACCTGAATTTCTGATCGCTTATCAGCGCAACCGGTTTGTTCATGCGGTCATAATCCTCGGTTAGCTTGCTGCCGCCGCTAACTACTGCGTATTTTAACGAATCGCGGGTAGTAAAAGTGATGTTCCCGGTGGACACATAGATACTCCTCTGGTCGTGCGGAACGGTACGGCCCATCGATAAATGAATAACCTGCGGCGGCGGAGCAACCAGGTTGATGGTAACAGTGCTGTTTTTAATGATGCCTGAGCCCAAAGTAAATTTTTTACCCGATTGATACAAAACCGTTACCGTATCGCCATTATGGGTAGCATCAAACTTACCGCTTACGGTTACATCAGCACTTTGCGCCATGGCAAAAACAGGCAGCAAAACCCATAAAATGCTTGTTCTAAAATATTTTAATTTCATCGTTTTTTTTGTTTTCAGGATGGAGTGGGAAGAAGTAAGTAAGAGGTAAGAAGCAGGAGGTAAGAAGTAAGAAATAAGAGGTGAGAAGCAGGCAACTGTACGCTTATTTTTTCTCTTTTCAATAACCTTCCTCTTACTCCTTCTTGCTTCTTACCTCCTGCGTCTTGCTTCCTGCCTCTCACTTCTGGCTTCCCTCCCTACATCAGTTGTTTTAGCTTATTAATCAAAGCCTCGCCACGTAAATTGGTGGCTATAATAACGCCTTTGGCATCAACCAGTACGTTTTGCGGAATGGCGTGTACGCCGTATAATTCGGCGGCGGGCTCTTTCCATCCCAGCAAGCTGGATACATGGTACCAGGGCATGCCATCTTTAGCGATGGCGGCCTTCCAGGCATCGGCTTTGGTATCTAACGACACGCTTAAGATATTGAAACCCTTATCATGATAGGTTGTGTAGGCCTTTACCACATTGGGGTTTTCGGCACGGCAGGGGCCGCACCAGCTTGCCCAAAAATCAATCAGGGTATATTTGCCGGTGGCTACCACTTCCTGCAGGCCGAGCTTTTTTCCGTCGGGCGTTAATGATTCGAAGGTTTTGGCCTTTGAGCCAACCATCATGCTTTTAGCAGCCATTAACTTCTTGTTAAAGGCCTTCCCCTTTTCGGTGTTCTTCAACTGGTTGCTGAGCTTTTCAAAATGGGGCATGGTGTTTTTGTAATTGATGGCAGCGCCCGAAACCTTCTCTAAAAAATCGAGCGAAACAAACGAATCGGGGTTATGATCGATAAAATCGTAAATGGCATTAAGGCCTGTTTTGGCAACATCCATAATTTTAACCACCAGGGCTTTCCCTTCTTCGCCCTTACGGTCTGCCGCCGCAATGGCCTGATATTGGACAGTTAGCTGCGCACGTTGTTTAACCAGGGGGCGCACGGTAGCCATCAGCCGTACATAATCTTCGGCAAGTTTATTGCCGCTTACGGTAGCATATTGGAGCGAATCGGCAGTAAGCAAGCTGATTTCACCCTTCGAAATAAAAATATCCAGGCTATTGGCGGGCTGCACTTTACCTAACCTGATGTAAGCTACCTCGGGTGTATAAACTTCGCTTTTAATGGTAAAGGCTCCGTTGGCTACCACGGTGCTATCCTTTACGGCACCTTTGGGGCCACTGTGGACCAACATCACCACTTCGCCGTTATGCGATGGCTTTACCTTGCCACTAATGGTTACATAATCGCTCTGGGCACAGGCCGCAGCAGGTATTAATGCAAAAGCCAGGTACAGACTTAATTTTTTAACTTTCATATGTTATTGTTATAGGTAAATCAATTAGTTACTATAGCCCGGGTTTTGTTTTAAAAACGGATCGGCAATAATATCTCCTGCCGGTATGGGGAACAGTTTAGCCTCGGGCCGCCAGTTAGGTTTGTTTTTAAGTACAATATCGGCCTGTCCGGTACGTTTAAGGTCGAGCCAGCGGTGGCCCAGTTCGGCAAAAAACTCTACAAAGCGCTCATGGGCAATTGCGGCAAGCAAATCGGCCTGATTGATGGTTGGTTTTGTGTTGGCAATTAAGCTAATGCCGGCGCGGTTGCGTACCACATCTAAATCGGCAATGGCGGCAGCAAGTTTACCCGCTTGTTGCGCCCGGGCCTCGGCCCTGATGAGGTATACTTCGGCCAGGCGCAAAAAAACCAAGGCCTCGGTACGTGGCCCTGTGGCCGTTGTACCACTGTTTATTTTATATTTATAAGGGAAATTATAAGCCTTGGCGCCTACAGTATTGGTTTTTATCCAATTGGTTTTTCGCAGGTCGCCGGTTTCAAACGAAGTATAAAGCGCATCGCTGATCTGATAGTTAGGTACGCCGGTTGAAATAAACGCGTACCCTTCCCAGGTATACAGTATTTTATCCGGCTGTACAATTTGTAAAATAACTTCTTTACTGGTTAATAAAAAGGTATTGGTTAAAGTAGTTTCTAAACTATACGAAACTTTCCCCACAGCCCCGTCAATCACATCCGTTGCCATGGCTTCTGCATCAGCATAATCCTGCAGGTACAAATAAACCCGGGCCAGCAAAGCGCTCACCGCATAGCGGTTGGCCCTGTAACGGTTTGCCCCGCTGATATAAGCCGGAGTAAGGTTGGCCTGGGCAAATTTTAAATCGTCGAGAATTAAATTATAAACATCTGCAACAGGTGTACGCGGCAAAAGGGAGTTCACTTTATAGTTTGAGGTGGTCGGCATCGGCACATCGCCAAATAAATTAAGCAGGTAAAAGTAATTGGCCGCCCTGATAAATTTAGCTTCGGCCAGGTATTGCAGTTTTGCCGCGGCCGACATTTGGGTGGAGGCATTGATACCTTCGATAGTGGCATTGGCCACATAGATCATGTTATACATCGGGCCCCAGTAATACCCCAAAACAAGGTTTGATGAGCTAACCGAGTTGTTATACAAATCGGGATAAGAGTTTAACGTAGTTAGCGTAGTAGCCGTTAACTCGTCGGCACTGAGGCCAAGGCCTACAGATACTGCGCCGCCGAAGGCATAGTTTGTACTGCCCACCATATCCACATATAAACCCCTGATTACGGCATCGGCCTTGGCATCGGTATCAAACACTTGTACCGCTGGAATGGAATCTATAGGGGGATCAATCTCCACAAATTTTTTGCATCCGGATACCGATATCAATACGGTGAACAAGGTACATATACTGATTTTTCTATATATATAATTTATTTTCATGACTCATTAAATGTTAAAGTGAGAGTTGTAAACCTGCAGTAATGGTGCGCAAAGGGGGCATCAAGGTAAAGCTTTGTGTTTCCGGATCGGCACCTTTGTAAGGTGTGATCACAAAGAGGTTTTGCCCCTGCATATAAACCCTGAACGACCTGACGTGTACCATGTTTAGCCATTTTGACGGCACATCGTAAGAGAGGTAAACATTTTTTAAACGAGCATACGAGGCATCGGTAACGTAAAACAAGTTTGAAAAATAACCTGCGTAATAACCCGACAAACCCGTTAATGAGCCTGCACTGGTCGTAAATTTTTGAACGTCGGTTATATCGCCCGGGTTTTGCCATCTGTCCAGCACCAGGGTGGGCACATTATTGGCCGTACCGGCAGGGCTGAGCACGGCGCCGCTTTGCCGCCAGTTTCTGCCCAATTGCTTGGTAAACTGAACAAAAAAGCTCAGGCTAAAGCGTTTATAGTTAAACGAGTTAGTAATTCCACCGTAAAACTTAGGATCGTAATTACCATAATCGGCATAATCAGCCGATGAAGCTATTTTATCACCGTTTACATCTTTTACGGTATATAAACCCGTTGCCGGATCGACACCATTATATTGCGCACTAAATATTTCTGTTAACGATTTACCCAAAATATATCTGGTGGCGTAAGCCGTATTCTGGATATCCGGGTATTGCTTTAAAATATTTTGGGGCACCGTCATGTTAAAATCGGTAGACCATTTAAAGCTCCCGCCGTTAAGGTTTTTTGTAGTAAGCGTAAATTCAAGGCCACGGTTTTGTACGCGGACACCCTCCAGGTTTTGAATGATGCTGGCAAAGCCGGTAATTTTGGGTAAGGGGTAGGTAACCAACGGATCGGAGGTGATACTTTGGTAGGCCGATGCCGTGAAAAGGATACGATCTTTAAAAAAACCCATTTCCAATCCAAATTCAAGCTTGCTATTGCGCTCCCAATGCAGGTAAGGGTTATAAAGCTTGGTAGGAAGCAAAGTTGTAGAGTCGGTATAGCCGCTTGCCGCCGACCATGAATCAAGGTAAGTATAGTTACCGATCTGATCGTTACCGGTGGTACCGTAGCTGGCCCTCAACTTACCGTAGCTTACTACCTTATTATTTTTTAAGATCTCCTCGTTTGAAAACACCCAGGCCGCACCTGCCGCACCGAAGTTTGAAAAACGCAAATCGGGCCCAAACCGGCTTGAGCCATCCCGCCTGCCGGTAAAATTAATAATGTATTTATCTTCCCAATTGTAATTTATACGCCCAAAAATGGCCTGGTAATTATATTGCGAACTTGAGTTGGTAGCGCTGATGGAGGTAGCTGCCTTGAGCGAGCCAATTAAATCGTCGCTGGTGTAACCTAACGCGCTGATGCTTTGCGTAGATGTATTGAGTTGATTATAAGTTGTACCCAATAATACATTGAGCTTGCCTTTGCTCACATGCCCGTTATACTCAATTTGAGGCTCGGCAATTACATTCCTGAAAAACGTATTGCCAAAGCCGCTTGTTCCGGTTGCACCACCGGGCTTCATCGGGTTTTGAGAAGCTATCGGTATTACCCGCTGCTCGTTGTTTTGGGTACTGTTATAACCAAAGCTACTTCTTAAAGTTAAGTTTTGCAGTAACCTGTAATTAAGCACCAGGTTAGCGTTTAAGTTGTACATGGCCGATGCATATTGCTGCTTGAGCAAAGCCAGGGGGTTATCTTTGCCATCGTAAATACCGCCTTCGTTCCAGGCGAGGTTTCCGTTGGCATCGTACAACCTGTAATTTGGTGGCAAAATGGCGGCGGCGGCCAGGTCGCCGGCTACCAAATCGCTATTGCTTACCGAGTAATTGCCGGTGAGGGCAGCAGTAAATTTTTCATCCTGCGAGCGGGTATTTAAGTTAAAACTGGTTGATAAGCGATCGCTCGATTTATCGCCTGGCCACACCGTTGTTTCTTTATGGTAGCCTGTAGCTATCCGATAGGTGGTACTCAGGCTCCCGCCCGAGATATTAACCTGCGCATCAGTGGCACGCGCTTTATTGCCAATCAGCAATTTTTCAAAATCTGTATAACGGTTTTGATCCCAGAGCAACAGGTCGTAAGCGTTTGAATTGGTCTTGGTTAGCTTATCATTTGCAAAAGCTTCGTTACGCATGGCAATATACTGTTGGGTATTAAGCAATGGCGTAAGGTAAGTAACCGTACTAATGCCCGAATAAGCGTTGGCGCTTAAAATCATTTTACCGGCTTTGCCTTTTTTGGTGGTAATTAGTATAACGCCGTTAGCGCCCCGGCTGCCGTAAATGGCGGTGGCATCGGCATCCTTTAAAACATCAATACTTTCAATATCGGCGGTATTAAGCCCGGCGAAAGCCGAAAGGCCGTTGGTTGTTGCCGGGCCAAAGGGGCCGCTTTGCACATTAACCTTATCGTTACCGGCCGCAGTGGGCACGCCATCAATAATAAACAGAGGTTGATCTGTTGATAAAAAATTATCAAAATTAGAGCGCCCCCTGATCTCGACATTTAAACGGGCTCCGGGTACACCAGTAGTTTGGCTGACTACCATACCCGGTATGCGGCCTTCCAAAGCTTGTAAGGGGTTTTGTACAGGCTGCTTATCCAGCTCTTCGGCGGTTATCCTCGAAATATTACTGGTGGCTAAGCGCTGGGAGCCCTTGCGATAGCCTTCTACCGATACCTCATCCAGCTTAGATACCTCCTCCTCCATCGTAATGATCAAACTTTTGGCGCCCTTTCTAACCACAACTTCCTGCGTTTTAAAGCCCACAAAAGATACCACCAGCACTGTTCCATCTTCTACATTGATGGCGAACTCGCCTTTGGTATTGGTAAACGTAGTTGTTTTACGGCTTTTATCCCGGATAACTGCGCCCGGCAGGCCCATGCCATTAACATCAATCACGCTGCCTTTGATGAGCCCTGCAGGAGCAATAACATCCGAAAGCTTATCGATCAGGTTTCTTTCTTTTTTTCTCAGGATAATGGTTTTATCCTTGATCTCGAAATCCAGGTCCTGCCCGGCTAAACAGATCTCGATACTTTTCTCGAGCTCAACCTTATTCAAATGGATGCTTACAGGCGCTGCGCCCTGCAAATCAAAATTGTTATAAATAAAATCGTATCCGCTTTGCTGATGGATCTGGTCGATCACGCTTTTAAGCGTACTGTTTTTGGTAATCAGGGTGATGCGCTGGGCAAAACTGCCGGCACTTACCTGCATAATGGCTGTTGTGAGGAAAATGGTAATCAGCTTCATAACCAGCAGGGTTTTATGCAAAGCGCCGGCATTATACCTGCGCTTAAGAAAGTAAAAATTCATACATTTGAATTGTTAGGGTTTTTAATCGTAAATAATTGTTTGTCGCAGTAATTTATAGAAAGGTTAACCCTGCAATCGGTCAGGGGTGGTTCCAAGCACTCCTGACTTCCTTTTAAGGCTCACCGTTAGGGTATAGGTTATGGCATAACGGTAATCCTCCTCCCTTCAATTTTAAAATGTACGGTATTGGTTGATTCTAAAATATTTAACAATTTGGATATGCTATCAAAACGCGATACGCTGCCCGAAAAATTTTGCCTGCTCATGCCACCCTCGTAATCCACCTGCACATCGTACCAGCGGGCTACCTTGCGCATCAAATCCTTAATATTTTCGTTCTCAAATTTAAACTTGCCGTTTTTCCAGGCAATGGCATCATCGGTATTGGCCGCGCTAATGCCCAGCGCTACGCCCGGCTGCATGGTTGCCTGCTCGCCCGGCCTTAACACCACCCGGTTGTTTAAACGCACGCTGCCCTCCAGCAAAGTAGTTTTGGTATCGGCATCGTCCGCGTAAGCGCTAATGTTAAAATGCGTGCCTAATACTTCAACCTGCTGGCCCTGGCTCTCTACCTTAAATGGCATTTGTTTATTTTTTGCCACTTCAAAATAAGCCTCGCCCGTTAACTTAACTTTACGCTCTGTACCGGTAAATGCAGTTGGGTAACTTAACGATGATGCCGCATTGAGCCAAACATGGCTATCATCGGGCAAAATAACCTGGTATTGGCCGCCGCGCGGCGTGGTAATGGTATTGAAGCCCACCGCTGCACCGGCTACTTTAGCCATTGGCGCAGCCGGGGCCGCACGGTATACAATTTGCCCATCTGCTGTTTTGGTAACCGTTATATTGCCCTGGTTTGCTAAGGTTCCATTTTTGGCCTCGCTCAATATAATTTTCTGCCCGTTAGCCAACGTTAACATAGCCTTATTACTACCGGGAGCCAAATCATTTTTAAAGCGCAGGTTTTGCGCTATTTGCCCCGGGGCTATTTGCCGGTACAAAAAGTAGCCCCCCATACTTAAACATAACAAAACGGCGGCTGCGGCGGCCATCCACCTGCGTGTTTTAAAAGGATAAATTTTGGCATGTTTGCGGGTGTTGATGTTTTGCCACATAGCTTCCCGGGCCTGCAACAAATCATCATCGGTTAGGCCAGCACCGGCTTGTTCATTTAAGCGGTGCAGCCAAAATTGCGCTACTTCCTCTTCCTGCGGCGTGGCAATGCCTAATTCAACCCGGTTTAACAGATCTTTGATGTCTTTTTTTTGCATTTCCACGTGTTGTAGGGCTTTTATTATAACCAAGACAACCCAGAAATACCTATTAGGTACAAGAGGTTAAAAAAAAGTTAATAAAACATGAAATAATTACGTGGATTTAAACGATTTGCATAAACCAACAGAGATTCCATCAAGTACAACAGAGGTGGATACGTTTTTTAGAAGAAGAGGAAAGACAAAGCCTGCACCAAGAAACGATTACAGGTAGTACTTAACGGCCCAAATTGCCCGTAGCCAAAATAGCATCAAAACAGGTATCTGTTTACGGAACATATCATCCTAAAGTATAATGGAAGAGGCCTGATCTATAGTATAAGCTTCTACGCTTTTATTAATGCCCAAATGCACCAATAGGGTCTTAACTGTTTGTGCAACCAGGGCATTTGTAATCAAGTTTGAATTAACGTATTTTTGTATATCAACAATCGCATGTCAAAATGGAATTGATCCTGAAATCGAATAACGAGCAAAGTATGGCGAAAATTTTAGCCTTAGCTAAAAAGCTTAATATTGTTATTGAAAAAAAAAATGACCTTGCCGGTGAAATTGAAAAAGAAGTTATAAAAAATCGCATTTTAAATTTTAAAGCAAAAGGAACATTACCTTTTGGCGATGCTGCCGGATGGGAAAGGGAACAACGCGAGGATAGAGCGCTTCCTTTATCTTAGTTATGACATTTTTGATAGATAGCAATATTGTTATATATTCATTATCTGATGAGTATACTTATTTACGAAAGCTTCTAATTGATGAATCAGCAGCGGTTTCCGAAATTACAAGAGTTGAGGTATTAGGTTATGGAGGCTTAAAAACGGATCAGGAAGAATATTTCCGGAATATCTTTAGTTACGTTCCGATTATTATACCTAACCAGGAAGTGTTTGATAAAGCGATTGACATTCGTAAAAAATACAACCTAAAACTGGGGGACAGTATCATTGCAGCAACGGCTCTCATCCATGATTTAACCCTGTATACCCGAAATCTGAAAGATTTTGAAAAGATTAGTGCATTAAAATCGCTTAACCCTATTCTTTAAGTACTGATCGCAAGCCAGTTAATCCAAAATCACCTCAACCATGCAGCACATAAACAATATAAATTACCACGCCTAACTTAAGTTTGAGCAGTTTAAGCGCCCGTTTCATTTGGGTAGAAACCGTCATTTCCGAAATTTGGAGCCTCGCGGCAATTTCTTTGGTACTTAAAAACTCTTTTCGTTTAAGCTCATAAATCTCGCGCATGCGTGGCGGCATGGCCGCAATTTCTTTTTCAATCAGCGCCGCAATATCCTTTTCCCTCACCAGGTAATCAGTTTCGGCGCTGTCGGTTTCAATAAAATGCTCGCCCGAACTGATGTATTGCTGAATAATATGCTGATGCTTAAAAATATTGAAAACCTTGTTGAGCACCGATTTATACAAAAAGCCCGACAGAGTAGATTTTAAAATGAATGTTTCGCGGCTGTTCCAAAGGGTAATAAAAACCTCCTGTACCACATCCTGAGCTTCTGCCTTATTTTGCAATTTTTTATAAGCATAAATATACAGCAAGCTATCGTAGCGCAGGTAAACCTCCTTAAAGGCGGCTTCACTGCCTTGCCGCACCAGGGAAATTAAATCATGATCAGAGAGTGTGCTAACAGGGGCCAAATGCAAATTCCTCAAAACGAATTTACAAAAAGTTTTTGTATTGAAGTAGGCCGCAGTGGTTTGGCCAGCAAATGGACCGAAATCAACCGCTATTTACTTAAAACCCGGCAAAGGATGTGCCGCCAGCCAGGCTTCAAACTCAGCTTTCATGATAGCATCAATATTTGATCTATCCGCCCCGGGCCAATACCATTGATGTTCTGAAACCAACAAATCTGCTTTGGCAAAATACAGTGTATAAAAGTTAGTAAAATTTGATGCATATCCAAGGCCGATGTGGATATCCTTTAAACTGCGGAAAGCCGCTAAGTAGTCCCGTTGCCCGGCTAAACACACGGTAGCCAAAAACGATGTGTAGTTTGCAAGCACCGCTTCGGCATCGCTGTAATCAAGTTGCAGTTCGTTAAAAACCCGGTCGGTTAAGGCCTGTAATTCAAACTGGTTATAAAACGGACTTACCCCGGCCAATATGGTTAAGCTTTCGGTATCAAACCCAGCCTGCAACATCTCTACGGCCCAGTTAACCCATTCGTCATCAATACTTTGCCCTAAAACTTTATAAGCCAATATTTGGTAAGTTGATGGAATAGCTTGCATTGATAATTTGCTTTACGTCACCGTTTATTGCCACTATGATACGTAAATGCCTTTGCTATTGCAAGCGGACCGGCTTTTGGAGGTAGAACCGACAACCAATGTAAATAAGCATATGGGCGTTTCCCGCCTCCGGACGGGCCACGCTGTCTGCTCATACTCCACAGGCCTTAGCCACAGGCCGGTATCCGCGCCCATCGTTAACGCGAAAAAGCCCACTGCACCTGGTGATGTTCGTCGCGCGGAGAGGACACACCCCTCCGCCCCTCTCAAGAGGGAATTCGCGCGGGGCCTCCGCCTTTTTTCAAGCTCCCCTCTCGAGAGTAATGCGGGCCTGGCGGTGCGGTTGCAGGGGTGTGTTCTCTGCGCGCGACGAACTTTGTGGCTTTTCGCAAGCAGCATATCGCGCGCAGAGCACACACCCCTCTGCCCCTCTCGAGAGGGGATTCGCGCGGGGCCGCTGCTTTTAAGCATACCGCATTGATAACTAACTTCCGAAAAAAAAATCACTCAATGCTGTAGCGCATTCGCACTGCCATACGTACAGTTCAATAACCTAACAACGCTATCTATGAAAAGAATTCATTTGTGTATCATCACAACGCTGCTGTTGCTCTCTTGTAAAAAAGATAACAGTTCAAATTCTCAAACCATTACCAAGGGTAGTAAATGGGGCATCCAGATAGGTAGTTCCCCGGCGGACGTTTTTGCGCAGCTTCAACAAGTCGGCGCAGATAAAGGCTTTGATGAGGTGGCCGTTGTTTACCGGCAAGCTTTTTCAAAGCCGGCGCAAGTACAAAGCCTTTTTAAATACTATAACGCCGTTACCCTGCAAACCAGCCAGGGCCAGATAGAACGCGCCGTGATTGAACTTGATGACAACAAGGTAAAGGCCATAAACACCGGTGGAGCACTACCTTCGGCAGCTACTAAATGGCCACAGAATGTAGCCGACGCGCTAACTATCCACCAGGGCGACCCGCTTAGTACCCTTTATTTAAAACTGGTTGGTATTTTCCAGCTACCCCAATACGCCGGTTACCAAATCATTTTACCCAACAAACCGCTCAGCAATCCCTTCGATCCCGATATGGCTAACTACAACGAGTGGGCATTTACTTTTACCGAAAGCACCAGTTCGTCAACAAGCGCAACTTCGGCAGTCAGGTTGATTTTCAAAAATGGAACATTGAACACCATCAGGATCGGCTATAATGAAGGGACAGTGTATAATTAACAACGGCGATTAAACCTCCATATTTACCAATGGACCTTATTAACTGATTTACATTAGGTTATCAGGTTGATTTATCAGCAGGGTGAATTACTGATGCGCTTCGCATCCGGCAATTGCCATGATTCATATTTTGATGCCCATAATAGTTATCAAAGCAGCGCCCAACCCGGCGATGTGCTGATGCACGGTAACATAGCTCAGCTTTGGCCATCATATTTAGGCAATCAACCGCTTATCAATTCCGTCTCTCATCCCGGCAAATCCCCAATATCTTCGTGGTTATAATGCCGGTCTTGTGTAAGAATAGTCCTTGAATTTTGTATTTTTAGCTGATCGGCCAGAATAATAAGTAACTAACCCGTTCGGCCGGAAAAAACAGGGATGAAGTTTGGAACTTATAGATTACCAAGAGTAGAAAGAAAGTGCGCAAAAGCCAGACTGCACGCCGGGCCGGGAGCTGGCATTACTAATATGATGCAAACTTACCGCTTTTAAAAGACCCCTCCTCGCGTCGGGATGACATAACGGAGATTATTAAACATTGACAATCAAAAACTTAACAACAAATCACTACAAGTAATGAACCTGACCAAGCAAAAAAACAGGAATGATGTTTCAACTTTATAGATTACAAAGCGCAGATAGGAAATGTGCGCAAAAGGCCCCTACCGCATGCCGGGTATCGCTGCTTTAAATAAAAAGAAAGCAATATAACAAACATCATTTTAAAGATTTAAATTGGCTAAAAACATATCCATGCGTTCCTTTTCCGGGAAATTTAACGGGCTCGACCATTTAAGAGCCGTTGCCATTTTATTGGTTCTTACTTTCCATTACCGGATGTTTGGACATCCGGACTGGGTTGATACCTATGGTGGACTGGGATGGACGGGGGTAGACTTATTTTTTGTTTTAAGCGGTTTTTTAATCTCCAACAAACTTTTCAGTGAAATTAAAAAACAAAATACCATTAACCTGAAAGTGTTTTTTGCAAAACGTCTTTTCAGAATCATTCCGCCTTATTTGCTTACCGTGTTATTGTATTTCTGCTTTCCGGTGATCAGGGAGAAGGAAGCTTTACCACCATTATGGAAATTCATCACCTTTACCCAGAATTACGGACTAAATTTATTTGATCAGGGCACATTTTCTCATGCCTGGTCGTTATGTATTGAAGAGCAGTTTTACCTGCTCATTCCTTTTTCATTACTGCTGCTGATAAAAACCAAAACCTTCAGATACATCCGGTATATCATTTTGATACTGATAGTGATTTCCATATCAGCACGTTACATCACCTGGCAGAAAGATATTGTTCCGCTGATTCCGACAGACAACTACTGGAAAGAATGGTATATGAAGATATATTACCCTACTTACACCCGCTTGGATGGCTTAGCAATGGGTGTTTTAACGGGGTATTTGTTTCAGTATTCCGCCTGGTTCAAAAAGTTTATTGCGTCGAAAGGTAATTTGCTTTTTATTGTTGGCATCATTATGCTCGGTTTCTCATTTTGGTTTTGTAGTGACCAGGTCTCTCCGCACGCATCAACCTGGGGATTTACACTCGTTGCCCTAAGTTATACCCTGCTTGTAATGGCGGCAATTTCAGAATCATGCTTTCTTTATCGTACCAAGTTATTCGCCACTTCACAACTTGCCAGCTTATCATATGCCCTGTATTTATCGCATAAATTTGTTATTCATATCATTCAAAACATCCTCAAACAAATGCAAATACAGGTGGCAAGTAATGTAACCCTGATTATCTGCCTAACGGCCTGCATCATTACTGCGTTAATTTACCGCTATACCGTCGAAAACATTTCAGCAAAAATCAAAAATAAACTCATCCATATCAAAAACTAACCTGATACTGCAGGCACGCGTGGTTGCAAAAGTTAACCGACATTTCAACCGCTTTTGCATTTTAATTAAGGGGTCTGTTCCTGTCTGCGCAAACTATTTTACTGCGAGCGCTTATTACTTGTTGCCAACTGTTAACTTAATTGGTGTAAATGAGTGGAGCGGAAATGGATGTATATTTATTTGAACGTTATTTTTAATTGGACCGTGCCCTTCTTTGTATCAAAACATAAATTGTTGCTGCAATTACTGGCCACAACTATGCCGACTCCGACGGTGTATCAATGCTGGTTTAATCAGCCATGTTGTAAGGATAACGACTTTACCTTTATGGTATTGCGTTCAAAAAAATATAGTTAAAAACCAATATTTTGATAAGTGTTTCCTTATATTTTTGATAAAAACAAATGGATCCCACCTATGCAAAGCGTATTTTCACAGACATTTTTCCACGGTACCAAAGCTGATCTAAAGCTCGGCGAGCTGGTAACCACTGGCATGAACTCCAATTATGGGCAAAGAAAACAAGCGGAATATGTGTATCTTACGGCTACGCTTGATGCCGCTATATGGGGGGCTGAACTTGCTTATGGCGAAGAACGGCAGCGCATATATTTAGTAGAACCGATGGGCCAGGTTGAAGATGATCCCGATTTGACGGACAAAAAATTTCCAGGCAACCCCACTTTATCGTACCGCTCCAAGCACCCATTTAAAGTTGTTGGCGAGATTACCATCTGGCAGGGACACGCTCCGGAACAGGTTAAAGCAATGAAACACGGATTGGCAAAATTAAGCGAACAAGGCATTGAAGGCTAACCGTATATTAAGGAGGTAACTGCTTACAATTATCGGTTCTGAAAGCTGGCTAAAAAAGGTTTTTAACTGCTTTATCAAACCGTAAGAAGCTCATTGAACAATAGCTAATCAAACGAAATTTAATTGAACCTTAATGTACAACTAACGAAAATTAATTTATTTTGCGGCACCTAAAACTATATATCTTATGAAGCAATTTAAATTGTGTTTTTTGCTCTTTTTTGTTTTGTTTTCGTGTAAAAAAAATGAAGTTACGATTAACAACACAAGCCCCCCGGTAGCCGATTCGGGTGGCAAAGTATCACCGATACCGCCGATCAATCCCAACGATACGACAATTTTTTCGGACGGCAGCTCAACTGAACCCTTAGAAGGGCGGATTTTAATTAAGCAAAAAACAAACCCGGCGTTCTTAAACAGAATCTGGCAAGGGGTACCTACTATCACTGCCGACAATAATAATAATTTATTTGCGGCCTGGTATAGCGGTTACAAAAGTGAAGGACCAGGTAACTATATTACCGTATCTGTCAGTAAAGATCTGGGCAAGAGCTGGTTAGATAACGAAGCCATCATTACACCCAATGCCAATACTTTAATCCGCTTTTTTGACGCTTGCTTATGGACGGATCCCCATGGTCATGTTTATTTATTCTGGGGAAAGGTAAAATCGAAATTACTTTGGGACGGAAGAGGTGGAGTTTGGTATTCAAGGCTAAGTTTTGTAAATGATAGTTTAAAATTTGATACCCCCAAACGGTTGTCTGACGGGATTATGATGAACAAGCCGATCTGCATCAACAACAATGCTGATATTATATTTCCAATCAGCGTATGGAGAGATGCACCCACTCAAGCCGGCCTTGATGGGGCATTTATTTACAAAGCGAGTTTTGCCATTAAAAACAGTTTTGCAAAATTATCTAACCTACCTGCTGTTGAGCCCGCCACAGGTGATAACATTGAGCACATGGTTACCGATTTAGGCAATGGACATTTGTTTGCTCTAACGCGAACCGGGGCAGGCAATAATGCCGGTAATATTCAATATTCAAACAGTTATGATAATGGCAACAGTTGGGATACCATTAGGGCGTTTAAAAAAATATTCCCTAATGCCGCTTCCAGGGTATTTATTAGGAAATTAAAAAGCGGCAATATTTTATTGATCATAAATAATAGCTGGTATCGAACCAACCTTACGGTATTTTTATCTGTAAATAACGGCGTCAGTTGGAAATATAAAACAGTTTTGGTAGCAAACGATATAGTAGCGTCGCCCAGTTACCCGGATGCTGTGCAAACAACTGATGGCGTGATTCATATGGTAAACGATGCCGATCGATATGGCGCAGGCTTGATAAACCACACATCGTTTACCGAACAAGATATCATGACTGGGGATATCAATAGTTTTTATAAAAGTACGGTTTCGAGAAAGTGATAGCTCGATATGCAAACTCCCGGGCATTAAACTACGTGCCCGGGAGTTTGTTTTTAAAGATTTGCCTGCTGCAGTGTATTACGTAAAATCATCCTTGTATACTACCGTGCCCTGGGCTTTTAAAATAGCATCGCCAATAAAATAAATGAACGTCGGCTAAAGAGTAACCTCGTTAGTAGCTGGCCTTAGGGCCAATTAACTCATCCCCCCCTACCACACCACCCTAACCCGATAATCATGCTTTTGGCTAAACCAAAAGCAGATTTGGATAAATCAGTTTAACCTCCATAATTGATCTTTGTATCAACAAACTCAAATTAATTATGCGTGTATTCATCACAGGAGCCACAGGCTTCATCGGTACTGCCATTGTGCAGGAATTAATTAGTGCCGGGCACCAGGTATTAGGTCTGGCCCGTTCGGATGCATCAGCCAATAAACTCATTGAGGCCGGTGCCGAGGTGCATCGCGGCGACCTTGAAGACCTGGACAGCCTGCGCAGCGGTGCCGCATCGGCAGAGGGCGTAATCCATGCCGGTTTTATTCACGATTTTGCCCGCTTTAAAGAAGTATGCGAGGTAGATCAAAAAGCCATCGAAACCATCGGCCAGGTATTGGCCCGTTCAAACCGCCCTTTGATTGTTACTTCAGGCACGGCGCTGGTACGCCCCGGAAAACTGGCTACCGAAGATATCATCCCCACCTTTAACCCGGAATGGCCGCGTGCTTCTGAGCAGGCCGCCGAAGCTGTAGCCGCGCTGGGCGTGCGCGTGGCAGCCATCCGTTTATCGCCATCGGTACATGGCCATGGCGATCACCATGGTTTTATACCGATGTTGATCAATCTCGCGCGCCAAAAAGGCGTTTCTGCCTATATCGGCGAAGGCCTTAACCAATGGAACGCCGTGCACCGGCTTGATGCCGCCCATTTATACCGGCTGGCTTTAGAAAGCGGCGCACCTCATGCTCGTTATCATGCTGCCGCAGAAGAAAGCATCACCCTAAAAACAATAGCCGAAGCCATAGGCCAACAACTGGATATCCCGGTTAAATCAGTAAGCGCAGCAGCAGCAGCAGAACATTTTGGCTGGTTTGCCCAGATGGCCGCGCTTGACTGCCCGGCATCGAGTAAACTAACGCAGCAATGGTTAAACTGGCAGCCAACCCATTCAACCTTACTTGCCGATATTGAAAGCGGCGTTTATACTCAATAACAAACCATGAAAATCATAGTAACCGGTTCGTTAGGGAACATCAGCAAGCCGCTCGCCAAGCTATTGGTAGCGCAGGGGCACTCGGTAACGGTAGTCAGCAGCAACCCGGATAAAATACCTGCTATCCAAAATTTGGGGGCTACGCCAGCTATCGGCTCCATCAATGATGTGGCTTTCCTCAGCAGCACTTTTGCAGGCGCGGATGCGGTTTACGCCATGATACCCTTAAGTTTTACCGAACCCGACCTGGGCGAATATTTACGCCGCATGGCACAAAATTATGAGCGGGCCTTAAAGCAGGCCGGCACCAAACGCGTAGTGGTGATGAGTGGCTGGGCGGCCGACCTGGTGAAAGGTGAAAACGTAGAGGATGTATTTGCGGAGCTTAACACATCGCTCACCATAATGCGGCCTGCCGCTTTTTATACTAACTTTTACCAATCGATAGACCTGATCAAAGGCCAGGGGCTGATTGGGAAATTCCTGACGTTGCGCTACCTGGGTATCGGCGCCCTGCTAACCGGCAAAACCGGCCTGCTGATGGGGAATTACGGCGGCGATGACCGGATAATTTTTGTATCGCCGGAGGATATTGCCTCTGCCGTGGCCGAAGAGTTGCTGCTACTGCCCGAAAAAACAACCATCAGGTATGTGGGCAGTGAAGAAATGACTTGCAACCAGGCCGCCACCATTATTGGCACCGCGGTAGGTAAACCCTGGTTAAAATGGATACTGCTAACCGATAAGCAAATGCTGCAAGCACTAAAAATGGCCAGGGTACCTGGCAAACTGGCCGAAACCCTGGTTGAAATGCAGGCAGCGATGCATAGTGGTAAGGCGCTGGAGAATTTCCATCGCAGCCAAGCCCAAATGGGCAAAATAAAACTGGCCGATTTTGCCAAAGAATTTGCCCTGGCCTATCATAAAAAATAAGTATATTTAATTTATCTATGAACAGCAACCGGCTTTTCCGCCTCAGTACCATTACCGAGTATCACCGGGCGGCAGGCCTGCCCAATCCGGCACATCCGCTGATCAGCATTGTGCATATGGACGACATCAAGCTGCCTATTGCCGAAATTCCGTTCAGCCTGATTTTCGACTTTTATTCTATTTCGCTGAAAAAGATGAATCATGCCCAATTTAAATACGGGCACCAGGCCTGTGATTTTGACGAAGGCGTTTTGTTTTTTATGTCGCCCGGCCAGTTATTCGGTATAGATAGCGTGGTTGAGCAAGCCGAGCCGAAACGCCCCAAAGGCTGGATGATATTGATTCACCCGGATTTTTTATGGAACACCCCATTGGCCAAAACCATCAAACAGTACGAGTACTTTAACTATTCGGTTAACGAAGCGTTGTACCTGTCTGATAAAGAAGAAAACATGCTTACGGCCATAGCCAACCAGATTGAGCAGGAGTACAATGCCAATATAGACCGGTATAGCCAAAATGTGATCATCGCTCAGCTTGAACTGCTGCTAACCTATTCGGAAAGATTTTACCAGCGCCAGTTTATCACCCGCAAAATAGCGAGCCACGAGTTGCTAACCAGGCTGGAAGATTACCTATCCAACTATTTTAACAGCGGTGCCCTGGCCAAACAGGGCCTGCCTACGGTGGTTCATATTGCCGAAACCTTAAATATCTCGCCGGGTTACCTCAGCGGTTTGCTCAAATCGTTAACCGGCCAAAGCACACAGCAACACCTGCACAACAAATTGATCGATCTGGCTAAAGAAAAACTGTCAACCACTAATCTGTCCGTCAGCGAAATTGCCTATGAACTGGGCTTTGAACACCTGCAATCGTTCAGCAAACTTTTTAAAACCAAAACCAACATTTCGCCGCTGGAATTTCGGCATTCGTTTAATTGATTTGAGGGATGTGGTTTAGGAGTAACGAAGTCGGCCAAGTGAAAAAAACAGGGATGAGGTGTGGACCTTCTATACTGTTCGATGCATAAGCCCCCTCTAACCGCGTATCGCTCATGCACACTAAAACAAACTGCCCCCTCTAAACAGCGTAAGCTCTCATGCACACCAAAAAAACAAACACAGTGCATAATCTCCCCCGGTTGGGGAGACTTTTATTCTTTTTTTTAAAGCCATCCCTACCGGGGAGGATTGGGTGGGGCTTCTTCCCGCGGTGTTTGAGCGGGCCGATGGTGTAAATTAAGAATACTGATATTAACGCAAATAAGCGATTGACAATCAGCACACCAGATATGCTGCATACTTATCGCGCGCAAAAGGTTCCTCCGCGCGTCGTAATGACATGACGGAGAAAAATTCAGCATTGACAATCAATAACTTAACAGCACGTCATTATACAATAATGTTGAAACATCCCCGAAAGCGAGTTTTTGGCGATGTTTTATTTAACGGCCCCTACCCTGCCGCGTCCCATTGTCCATGATGTTAAGCAAGGCCATTTTTGCATCATCGAAAACAATATTAGCAAACCTGAAATCAGGAAAATCGGCTAAAGCATCAAATATTATAAGCCTTAATAGCAACATGCCTCAATAGTCAAGTAATGTTTAGGCTATCTGTAATAGCTTTTCATAATCATATTTGATGTATTTCTCATCCGCTTGTTTTTCTTTCTGCAACGCAATTAATTCATTTTTGATCTGAATTTTAAGCCACAGATCTGCCGGAGTATGAAAGAAGTGGCCGAACTTTAAAGCTAACTCTGTGTTAAATTTCCGGTCGCCGCGATAGTATTTATTCAGATTAGCCCCATCTATTTCAATAAAACCTGCAAAGGCTGTTTTATTGATCCCCAATACTTTGAGAAAATCTGTTACAAAATATTCAATCGTACAAGTGTTTTCAAATGAAACCGTATCATCTTGCAGATAATGTTCCATTCGATATTGTACAGCTAACATGGCATTTTTTAATATTCGTTGGGGCGACCGCTTGCTGTGATGAAGTTTGGCCAAGGCGGCCATTTCATCCGCTTTAGCCTTACTCCGTTTATTTCCGTCATGAGGTCCTATAGTTACCTCTGTCACCATGGAGCTATATTCTCGAAGTTGTTTATCTTTTTTTGTTGTGCTCATCTTTTTTATCATTTAGGCGCCTGTAGATACTCGGCAACCAGCTCCTCTCCGTCCTCATCCACAATCACCATCGTAGTAGTTTGCCCCACACGTTTTGCATGGTATTTGGATGAATAAATGCTCATTAACTTTGTTTCATCTTCTTTGTTCTGCTCCAGCACATCA
This sequence comes from Mucilaginibacter paludis DSM 18603, assembly GCF_000166195.2. NCBI lineage: Bacteria > Pseudomonadati > Bacteroidota > Sphingobacteriia > Sphingobacteriales > Sphingobacteriaceae > Mucilaginibacter > Mucilaginibacter paludis. Next base: position 7,014,998 of record NZ_CM001403.1, on the reverse strand, counting down.
AATTGCAGATAACCTTTAAAATGCTCCCAGCCTTGCGTAATACTTAACTGATAAGCGTAAGCTATTAAGCAACCCGCTACCCGCTCATATTTTCTATTATCCTTTTTATTGTGAGGGGCAACCTCCACAAAAGCCATATACGGTGCTTTTTTATCTATTAACTGAAAAATCATACACCCTTCAATAATATCCGGGCTTTCTTCCGTTACTAAAAGATAACCAGTGGCATTTTTTAATTTCTTTAACTCTTTATCAAAATTAAACCGCCAGCCTTGCTGAATGGATGGCATTTCTGCTACTGTACCCTTTTTTATCAAAGCAACCACTTCTTCAGCGGTGATTACCTTTATTATTTTAACTTTCATTTTAACACCTATACTTCATATGATGCGATTTTATGACCTATATAAAAATACGAAAAACATTCTGTTGGTACAAATCGTACCAGTATAGCACTTAAATTTAACATAAAAATGTTTTTTTCCCAATTGTACAAGCGCCCCCTCAGTAACTCCATATGGTACAAATTATTTAATTTGCGCCGTTAAATAAATTAAACTAATGGGGGTACTAAAAACGCTTTTTACTAAACCTAAAGCAACGCCAGAAATGGTAATTGCGATGATACCCCTGGCAGATAAAGATTCTTTTTCGTATCAAAATTTTATTGACGATTACAAGCTGTACTATGGCGTGTTTGCGGAGGCAAAGGGAGATGATATGGCTGCTGCATTAGAAGCTGATGGAGAAAACATTGCCCTAATGAATATAGATAAGCCAATTCCGGCAGAGGATATTGAGGGAACCGCACAGTACAGCTATAACTGGCCGAACGCTGTCGCGGATTTAAAAGACCATCAGGCACACCTGATTATAGCGTTAACAGGAGGCTCTTTAGATGCCGTTAAACGATTTAAGCTGCTCACCCAGCTAATTTGCGCCGCGTTAAGAACAACGGCTGCTGCAATCGGCGTTTATATGGGCGTCCAATCATTACTCATACCTACTCAAAGTTATTTAAATATAGCTCAGTTAATGACTGATGATGCCCTACCCCTAAACCTCTGGATTTATTTTGGCTACCGTACAATAAACGAAAAGCGCAATGCCTACACTTATGGCCTGCTGGCTTTTGGTAAAAACGAAATTGAAATACTCCAATCAAACCGGCCTTTTGTTGAGCTTCAAGACATGCTTTTTCTGACAAGCCACTATCTGCTGTTAAGCAATGTTAATTTAAAACACGGGCAAACCTTAGGTTTTACAGAAGATCAAAAGATTAAAATAACTGAAACAAAGGGCGAATTTGTAGCAGGCAAAAGCTTTAAATTATCTTATTAACCGGGCAAAGGTTTAACCCGCAATAAATTAACGAAGATGCAGAAAATCCAGCCGTATAAGTCGGCGCGGTTACCTCACTTGTTTAAGCCATCGGATTAACCGCAACATATAAGGCAGTCATTCAATTAGCGTACAAACCTCAACAGTCGGCATAGTAACTTTGATATCCTTTTGCTACAACAAGTTTGATTTTACCGTTGGCCGGATTATATAGAATACCCATCCCTTGCAAACCCATTTCCTTTTTGCTTTAAACATGGAAGTCCTAATGGAGGATGCTTGTATCTAAGTACCTAAAATCTATGTAAATTGTAAGTTTAAGCTATGTATTTTGAAGATAAAAGCTATGTAAATTGTAAGTAATTGCTATTTTTGCTTAATTTATAGTTATGAGTAACCTATAATAAAAGCCCAAAAAAACAATTTCTATTGCTGGTGTTTACGCAGCGATATTTTTAAAAAAGGCTATTCGGCCAAAACATACTGATTTTTTCATCCCAAATTCTTCATTTTTTGAATCACCTTTTTTAATGTTTCTGTAGCTTCCCAGGCATTTAAACGCGCAATAACACTGGGGTTTGTTACAGCACTTTTATTCGTAACTAAAACCTCGGTGTAAATTTCTAAAAGCTTTTTGCAGCCGCTGATTGGCAAATCGTTCATTTGTTTTATACAGCATGCTAACAAACTTTCTAATGCCAGGTTATGCTGCGGTGATATTTGATACATGTTTGAAATAGCCAGGTCGGTAAAACGCTTTAAGGGTGCAAGCTCAATGCATTCGTGCTTGCCGATGATCTTGCCAATTGAGCCGCTATCTATCGCTGCTTCGGTTACGCCTTTAATCCATAATTCCGCGGCATAGGTCCGTACCGTTTTATCGTTACTGAGCATACAAGATGCGATTAATAATTTCGACATACTGCCGGGCCGGTACTTTAAAGTTAAAAGAGCCTCAAGCGTATAGGTGATTAATTTCTTATCATCTGCGCTCGAAAAATCGCCATATAGTAAACCCTTATCAATAATATGGGCAATTAAAATATCCGGCTGTTGCGGAAGCAGGTAAAGCAGGCGTTTAATATCATTATGCTCAGCGGATATATATTCCAATTTGAGTTCGGTATAAGCGTAAACTGATGGTTCAACGCCCTTTTGATCAGGAAGTATTTTGCTCAATACCGTTTTAAACGCAGACGTCTTTTTTTGTTTATCACCGAAACTGATTCTGATAATTTTTCTTTTGGCTGGCACGTCTACGTTCTTACCTAATTTGTAATCATACCGCTGCCAAACGTAATCTTCCACTAACGAGTCCCACTCAAACTCACCGTTAAGATACCGATCTGGTAAACTGGAAAATGAAGCCCATTGGGGGTCAATATCCGGCGAAGATTTAGAGATCCCGGCAACAAGCCAGGCCAACTTGAGTTTGTAACTATCTTTAGGATGCTGATCTTCACCCAAAACCAAGCCCATAAGTTCGCGGTATTCTCCAGTAAGGTTTTCGTTAGCTAACCTGATTGCCTCCGCCAGGTTGCCCGGAAAGCAGCGGGCTATGGCAATCTGAAGATCCATATCTCCAGGCATAACATGAGCCCGCTGGTATTGGCTTAAACGCTCAATCAGCGCAGTTGCAGAAACCCAACAAGGTTGGTGGGTTGGGGTAGACAGCAAGGGTAGGCTGATTTTTTTCTCCAGCATAAAAAAAGCATTCAGCAAAATATGTTTATGCGGTTTATACCCCAACGAACGCGAACGGATATCCCAGCCCTTTATGCCGCCAGCCTTAATTTGGTAAGTGTTCCTTCCGTTCTCTAAATCGGCTAAGGCCTGATACACCGGGCTGGCAGGTTCATCGGCTGTAGCCTTATTACTGAGCAAAAGCTGGCCAAAGCTTACAAAAAAGGTAGCCAGCATATCGTCTAAATAACCTCTGTTAATTGTCCAGTCGCCCTTTATTATTTGATAGGCACGCTGAAAAGCGGGCATCAGCTTCAAAATATTACCCGCCGTCATTTCGTTTTGAAATTTCAGCACAGAGGCTGGCAACAAATCAAAATGATAAGTTTCGTTTTGATCAAATGACTGGCTGGCTAAAAACACAAATTCATCAAAGGTTTCGGGCATCCGGATCTCAGGAAAATCCGACCCGGTATCGGTTAAATCATCCTCGGTTAAAGCATCATCGCTTATAAACTCTTTTAAAAAATCATTTAAAACATTGCGTGCTTCAGAAAACAAGGCATCACCATAAGCCTCAAGGCTTTCTTTCATACTTCCGGAGCTTGTATCCCCAAATTTCTGTATCAGCTTGGCAGCCCTTAGCTGTATGCTATTGTCTTGGTGTATAAAGGCCTGGCAGGCAATCATGCAGATTTGCTCCTGCCGTGCTGGATGCTTTTTGGCCAACTTATCTAAGGTTGTTAACGCAGTAACAACAATAGCTTTAGACTCTGATGTTAGCAATAAGGCAGCATAATCCAGGTAAGCATCAACTAAAAAGTCTTTTTCATCCGTCAAATCTTTTAAATATCTGGAAGATGTATTAACCACCTTACTGTGCGGCGAATTGAGTATCTGATATAACTCTTCCTGTAACTCTATAATTTCTGCCTTTGTTGGTTCAAGTTTGACGAATAATTCGATAAACCAGCCCGACAATCCCTGATTAAAATTATTGTTACTTGCCTTAAGCGATTCGTTCAAAAGCCGTTTACGGTCAATTCTGTTTTCGCTGGTATATTTCTTAATAGCATCAATCCATAACCCATCTTTGGTTTTCTCGGGTAAGTTGATATACCGGTCGCTCAAATTAATCCCCGACTCATGCTTGAATAGATACCAGAAATGCTCATGTAAAGTAATGTCTCGCTGTAGCAAATTTTCAGGGACATATTCATGTGCCCTGGGTAAAACCTTAAAGATATAACTTGGTAATATCCTCGAAATTACCAAAGGCGATTCCCTTACATATTGCTGCTCCACCAGCTCCATATACCAATCGTAATTTAAAGCATAAGGCGTAAAGTTTTGATTGGCATAATTATTTATAAAATCACTAAACCAATTAGGGCAATACCAAGGTAAAATGGTATCTAAAGTTTGTTTGTTAATAACGCCCGAATTACCTTGCTCAAAATCTTTCCGGGTATGGCAAACAAAACCTGCAACACCCAGTATAATGCGTTGCGGGTCGGTCCATTTTGGTCTAAAGGTAGTTGTGCCTCCTTCCTGGCTATAAGCAGAGTATGCTTTATAAAGCTTTTTTAAAACCGGTACCAGTTCTTTCTTGTGCTGCTTATCCAATCGCTGCAAAAACGGAATTAGCTCCGCTTCCCCTTCGCGCTCAACAATGCTGGTAAATTCTTCAATAATAGTCATTGCAACCTTAGTTAAGCACTAATTTTTTAACTGCCAATATATGTTTGCAAACGCCCCGCTCACCTTGGTTTTTACTAAACCAGGTACAGGTACATTGCTCTTTACCTGCACTCAGTATCACAATGTGCTTAACACCGCTGCCTTCTACCTGCGCTTCTATTTTATCATCGTTACGTACCATAATTTTCACCTTGCCTTCGCTTAATAATTTTTCGGCATCCTTTAGCCTTGGGTTAAGGCTCATCATGCGGCTAAGCTTAAAAGGCAGCCTCCTGTAAAAGAAACTGTTTTCATCCAGATCGTACCCCAGCAAGCCAATTGCCGAAAGGCGGCCCGTTATATTTTCTACTTTTTTCAGGTCCAGCCCCTCGTTAACGGCAAGTAAAGTGGCATTGAACTCCTGGTTGGCGTAACTATACTGATCAACAAGCTCCACCCACTGATCAGGAATATCTTCGATCAGCGATTCCAGTGCGGCACCTTCGCCAGAAAATCCGCGCCAGGCATCTCTTGATAATGACAAGGTGAATCTTACAGGCCCAATATAAACCTGCCAGGTAGTTGCCTGCATCGTAGCATGCGGAAATACCCTTAACTCATCGGCAATGGCCAATAAAGGTTCAATTAGTTTTAAGCGGTGTATGCCGCCAATGGTTACCGCATCGTGGGCTTTTGCCGGCGAGAATAGGGGCTTTCCCCCTCTTATCAATAAATAATAGTCGGTTTTAGGCTTACCGCTTGGTATGGTTTTAAATAACTGCAATGCCTGCAGGCGGTTAAACGTATAAACCTTTTCTGACTGGGCAAGAAACATTTGTACCGAAGTTAAACCCTTTATCCATTTAACCGGTAGCGGAACTTTTCGCTCTATTATTTTTTCGTTTTCGCGGTGTAAGCCTACCTCTTTTTGCCCGATAGAGAGTAACACGTTTTCGTTTTTACGGATACTGCTCAGGGCAGAAAGCATGGGTTGATTAAAGTCCACATTGGTGGTGCCGCTTGCCAAAAATTCGCCATCGTGCCCATCACCTAAAATATCCACCCGGGCATAAACGCCCGCACAATGCGAAAAGCCCTCAAATCTGATTTTATCGTTACCGGCAGTAACAATAGGGTCTTTTAACATGGCAAGCAAAAAGGGAGATAAATTAAAACTGGACTGAACCACATTTGATAGTGTAAGCAGGCAGCGCGCCGTTACATACGGATCGGTTAAGCGGCCCCAGAAAAAGCAAGGTGCATTCGTTTTTTGTACTTCGCTATATTTAGCCAAAAACAACTCGTCTGAAGCATCAGACTTGTTTAAAGCCGAAGATTTGTTGTATTGATAGGTAATGGTATCAGACATGGTGATCAGGCAGCATAATGTAATAAGCAAACTAAAATAGCAGAATTTTAGTTGATTATATTAATATTTTGAAGCTTAATTCAAGTTAAGCTATTTGTTAATACTTAATTAATAAGCAAGTGCTGTTGCATCAACTGTTGGCAAAGGTATAGGTAGGTTTGCGCAAGCCCGATAATACCAATACTGGTTTTCCTGCACACTAATAATATCAATGATTAGACTGCTATGCTCTACCAACAAAGAGGAAGCACAGGTATTAAGGCTCCGGAGCAGCCTCCTTAACCCAAAGAATTTTGTCGTTTTATTCCTTCATAATAAACTGTAATTCATTGGTTTGTTTTCATAGGGAAGATGGGGCCGTTGGATTTTTAATTGGCTATGGAATGAACAATTGCGTCGCTTGGTTTCATCCCAACTGGAACCACGCAATAAGTTTTGAATTACGTTAAATATCAAGACCCGAATTTGCACGCCAGGATATGATCTTTAGATTTATCGAAGTATTCGGCTTTCCAATAATGCGGATCATTGATATCGCGATATTCAATATCATTCAAAATGTAATTACGTCTAAATGGCATTTTCAAAAAAATCATAATGGTTTTTTCATTAGGCCATCCCTTAGCGGTTTCTATAATTTCGTTCCCCAGTAAAAGCTCTGAGCGTAAAATCTCGTTCAATTTACCTTTTAAATTATCTATATGTTCTTGGGTTATCATTAAAATTTATTGGCATTATATATAAATAAATTTAAAATAAAAACTCCTAATAACCTGTCCTTTTTTCATTGCCAATAAAAAAAGCCCCTGTTGAATAAACAGAGGCTTCGGTGTATTTAAATCCAATTACAATTTTTCAATGTATTCTACAGGGAGCTTGGTAAATCTGGCAATCTGCTCATTTGGAATACCGTCTTTCTTCATTTCGGTTGCAATGGCTAAAGCCTTTTCACGCTCGCCTTCAAGCTTGCCTTCAAGTTTACCTTGAAGCTTACCTTCAATCTTGCCTTCTTCTTTTGCTTCTGCCAATAACATCTCTTCTATGCCCATAGTATCATCTTTATTTGTTAATATGAATAAACAGGGGCTTCGGTGTATTTAAATCCAATTACAATTTTTCAATTTCTTCTACAGGGAGCTTGGTAAATCTGGCAATCTGCTCTTTTGGAATACCGTCTTTCTTCATTTCGGTTGCAATGGCTAAAGCCTTTTCAAGCTCGCCTTCAAGTTTGCCTTCAAGTTTACCTTCAAGTTTCCCTTGAAGCTTACCTTCAATCTTGCCTTCTTCTTTTGCTTCTGCCAATAACATTTCTTCTATGCCCATAATATCATCTTTATTTGTTAATATGAATAAACAGGGGCTTCGATGTATTTAAATCCAATTACAATTTTTCAATTTCTTCTACAGGGAGCTTGGTAAATCTGGCAATCTGCTCTTTTGGAATACCGTCTTTCTTCATTTCGGTTGCAATGGCTAAAGCCTTTTCACGCTCGCCTTCAAGTTTGCCTTCAAGCTTGCCTTCAAGCTTGCCTTCAAGTTTACCTTCAAGTTTCCCTTCAAGCTTACCTTCAATCTTGCCTTCTTCTTTTGCTTCTGCCAATAACATTTCTTCTATGCCCATAGTATCATCTTTATTTGTTAATATAGCAATCTCTTTCTCAAATTTAGCAAACATATCCGGATTTTCAAAACTGAGGTAATACCTCAAAAAGTTCATCACCTTGCGTATCTTAATTTTAGGTATCTGTTTACTCACTAACCTGCGCGCCAGCTCATACGCCTGGGCAAAAAGCTGCTCATCCTTCAATTCGCCGCGCGACAACGCCAGCTTGGCCGACAACACGGCCATGGCGAAAGGATTGTCGCTTGCCTGCAAAACGGCATCATCCTGATCGATGATCTTGAATGTATTATAGCTGTATAAAACCTTTGTTCCTAAAAAATCCCGTTCGTACGCTTTGGGATGAAAGTTTTTATTGGTATCGGCAAAAATGGCAAATGCGGTAATTGGCTTATGGTACAAGTCAAGTATCCTGTAATAGTATTGAAACATGCGCTGCGCGAAATCCTGATCGGTATAAGATTGAACTTCGATATGCACCAAAACCCATTCTTCGCCGCCGCTTTTGGTAAACACTTTAACCAGTTTATCAACATACCTGGGGGCTTGGTTGCCCGCTTCCGGCGGAAAAAGCTGGTCGAGCTCCTTATCCAGGTATTGAAAGCCCTTATCAAGATCAAAGAGGGTTTCGGCTTCAGGATAAAAGAAGCTCAGAAAATCATCAAATAGATCTTCCAACGCGCCCTTCCATAAATTATCATGATTTCTTTTCATAAGTATAAGCAGTAGCAGCCCAAAAGTAATAAAGATAAACAACGCCTAAAGGCTGAAAGGTAATTTCTGGCATCAAGAAGCGTATACAAAGGGATTTTATCAACCATTTACAATCAGTTTGCCCTCGGTACCGAATGCAAAAACTCGCCATACTGCATCGGCTCCTCCAACCTACACGACCAAACCAACTGATCTTTACCATTCTTATCTGTCCATACCGTTATATCGGGGCAACCGTCGCACATGCTCTGATCCCCGTTGGGCATAAAATCAACCGGCTGGATAATCATGATGGATTGCATGTAAACCCGCTTAAAAATGCGCAACGGATTGGCAATTAAATAAGCCAAGTACTTTTTTAGCGTGCTCCTGATGCCCTTATTGATAGCCCATAAACTAAACAAAGTAGTGCGGCCCAGGCTTAAGGTTTTTGGCGAAACATAAGATAAATAGCGGTTGTTTTTATAATGATATAAAGCCATCACCATTTCAATAAACTTATTGTCCATGTAACCCAAAACCTTATCTTTAGTGCCCATGCGCTCGGTTAGCAGCCATTTAAAATCATCGGCCTGGTGCGTTCCGTTTAAAAAAGCCGCAGGCTTAAAATCGGGCGCTGTTTTTCTAATTTCGGCCACAATTTGCGGGGCCACCAGGTTGGTTACCTCCTCCTTATCCGAGTGGTAGTGTATCTCATCAAACACAATCTTTTTATCACCGGTATAAAAATCATAAGGCAAATCGGGCGTAATGTAGCGGAACAGGATAAACACCATCGTATGCACAATATCAATATGCCTTTGTGCCCAGGCGGCCAGCTCCGGCACATAGTGCAGCGTATCATCATAAACCGTGGAGTTGAACGAGCAGGATATCCCGCCCTCGGCAGCCAGCATTTCGGCATAATAAAGCCTGAGCTCGTTCAGTTCAAGCTCATTTTTACCTTCCCACCTGGGGCCGCGGCCCCGCCCCTGGCGACTGTCGATATGAAAAGTAAAACCAAACACCCCTGCCTTTTTCAACTCGTGAAGCAGCTCCCTGGTTAATTCAATCCCGTTAGAGTTGATAATGGGCTTTAAACCGCGCGATTTTACCTCGGCCACCAGCTCAACAATATGCGGGTATAACAGCGGCTCGCCACCCGCAATCGAGATACAGTCCGTTTTGCGTAAAGCCTGAAATACATCAAGCTCGTGCTTTACCTGCTCCATCGACTTATGCGAATGTTTGATGTTTTTGCGATAGCAGCCATAGCAGTTAAGGTTACAGCGGGCCGTAGGCTCAAGCCACGAAATACCGTTATCAGGCAAAGTCCACGGAAGGCGATACAAATCAGCAGGATCAACTATTTTTGTTTCCATCAGGTTTAGATAAATTATATTTCATTATTTAAAATACTTTCAAAAAAAAACCAGACCCGCATTGTAGCATCACATTCGCCATTTTCAAAACCATCCAAAGGCCACCCCTAAATTCCATAAGCATACGGGCCTTGCCCCTGCTGCCACACCAAATCCGTATTTCTCAACCCCTGCTACCCCCTAACGAGCAAAATCTACCCGCACGATCAGCCTTTTATTTGAGGCCCCAGGCCACATTCACCAGTCACTCAACAGGCGGTAGCAAAACTTAATAATAAAGGTACAGGTATAAAAAAATATAGAAAAACTAAACCCGGCAAAAAAAGCCTATTATGATTAACATCACAAAAAATCAGAAGAAAGAATCTGAAAAACAGATACTTATCTAATATACAACATAAGCAATACGCATAAAAGATCTCTCCCTTCCGTTCCAGAGATGACATTTTTATTCAGAAATTAATTAACTGTTCTTAAGATAAATAAACAACAACAATCGTCTATCAGCAGGGTGTTGCCTCCGGCCCGCGCTTTCCGTTTATACTGCACAGGCCTTAGCCACAAGGCCGGTATCCACTCCAATCGCTAACACGAAACAAAACTGATGGTGAGTACCATCACATTTGTGCAACAAAAGCAGCGTAACATTGCCTGGCAAACCGCAGAAACCCTTTCCTCCACCTTCCCCGAGGGAAGCAATCGCGCGGGGCCAACCGCTTTAAGTTGGGGTAAAAACAAAAGGCGAAGGGAAAGTGCGATTCCCATCTTGGGGCAGCGTTGCGTGTTCTATACGAGCGACAAGCAATTGCGCAAAAGTTCGTCGCGCGCAGAAACACACCCCCTGCAGCCGCACCGCCAAACCCGCCCCCTCTCAAGAGGGGAGCTAAAACAAAACACTCATTATCAAATATTTAAAAACAAAAAGTAAAGGAAAGTGCCATTACCATCTCGAGAGAGGTGGAGGGGTGTGTGCTATGCGAGCGACAAAAAAACGCAGGCAAAAATCAATCAATCAATCAATCAATCAATCAATCAATCCTAAAGCGTTAGCGATGGCAGCGGATACCGGCCTGTGGCTAAGGCCCGCGCAGTATGAGCGTACAGCGCGGGCCGCCAGGCAACGCCCTTATAAGCGTGAAACGGGAACAAGCCAGCATCAGGGTTAAGTACATACAACCCGAGAAAGGATCGGGTTGGGTCTGTCTCATTTCCTGACTCTTTCATCTTGCCTCCTGCGTCTATTATCCGGCTTCTTTCATCTTGCTTCTTTATTTAGCCAGGCTAAAATTAATGGGGACGGTATATTGCACGCGCACCGGTTTGCCGTTTTGTACGCCGGGGTTCCACTTGGGCGACAGCTTAAGCACACGCAAACCTTCGTCGCCCAAACCTGCGCCGGGGTCGCGCAATATTTTTAAGTCGGTTAGGCTGCCATCGGTCTCGACAACAAATTGTATAAATACGCGGCCGGTTACGTTTGCGTCTTTGGCGGTTTTAGGATATCGTACATTTTCAATTAAAAATCGGCGAAAAGCCTCTTCGCCGCCAGGGAATGAGGGATTAATCTGGACAGCACTAAAAATTGGCTGGGCATTTGCATCCTGGGTAACGGGTGGGGTGGCCCCGGTGGGCGGGTTACCGCTAACGGGCGTGGGCGGTGCCAGGCTGAAAGTAACAGGCACAGTGTATTTTACCCGTACTGGCTTGCCATTTTGTAGGGCGGGCATCCACTTAGGCGATAGTTTGAGTACGCGGAGAGCTTCTTCGCCAAGGCCGGCGCCGGGTTCGCGTAGTACTGTCATATCGCCCAGGCTACCATCGGTTTCGACAAAAAATTGCACGAATACACGGCCGGAAACACTTGCGTCTCTGGCTGATTTAGGATAGCGTACATTTCTGGCTAAAAAGCGGCCAAAGGCTCCCTCGCCACCTGGGAATGAAGGATTAATTTCAACCAGATCAGTATCTGCGCGCACCTTAGCATTTATTGTTTGCTTTGAAACTTGCTGGGCCTGCGCAGTGGCCGCTTGGTGCGCTGCATTAGCCTGGTCTGCCTTTACCGAAGTTTCGGCTGGTGCTAACGCCTGTTTTACTACCAGCCCGATACTTATATTTTTGGCGTCGTAGGTGGCGTAGCGGGTACCGTGGGTCTGGGTGGCTGTTAGTAGCAGCTGCGGAACCAGGTCAACCCATCCGTAACTTTTGGTAAAGGCCAGGGTTGACATGCACAGCATGCTGCCCAGCAGCGGCAATACGGCCAGGTATTTGAACCTTGCCGAGCTGCCCGATTTTTTTTGATACAACATAATAATCCTCCTTTTTAATTGGTTTTTATTGAAAAATGAATTGGTAAGCGGACTGGGGAGCAGGCCATAAGCATTGCCGATTAAAAAATCGGTATAGCTGGCGGTATCGCCCTCCAGGGCGGCGGCGTGGCTGTCGGCAATAAACTCGTGCACCTCTTTAATGCTTTTTTGCAGCAGGTAAACAAAGGGATTAAACCAGTTGGCGGCCTTTAACAGCTCGAGGTAAATAATATCCCAACTGTGTTTCTGCCTGATGTGTACCTGCTCGTGGTGCAGTATAGTAGCCGACGATGCCAGCCGCTGGTTGATAAACAGGTAGCCCAAAAACGAAAAAGCGGCATTTGGGTCGGGGAGCTCAACAAGCGTAAAACCGTTATGCCGTTTGGCTACACCTTTTTTGGCCAGCGCCACTAATGCATATATTTTAATACCCAGGTGCACCAGCATAGCCAGCGTTACCAGGGCGTAGGTCAGCAGGGCATAATCGGCCCAGGCCCAGGCTGGGTTTTGCTGCGCCGTGGGCAGGGCGGCGCCTACCATGCCGCCCATATTAATGCTAACATTAACAGTGGGCCGCGGCCTTAAAATGCCAACTTGTAAAAGCGGTAAAACAAAGGCCAGCGCGCTGCTGAGCAGCAGGTAGGCCCGGTTAAGCTGGTAATAGGTTTCGCTGCGCAGCAGCAGGGCGTAAAGCAGGTAGAAACCAGCCAGGTACAGGTTGGCTTCCAGTAAATAGCGCATCAGGTTCATGGCTTTTTGTTTTTAAGGTTTTCGGCCAGTTTGGTTAGTTCTTCCAGTTGGTTAACATCAAGCTTTTGCTCGTTCACCAGGAAGGATACCAGGCTTTGGTACGAGTTGCTGAAGTAATTGGTCATGATTTTATCTACGGCAAATTTTTTGTAATCTTCTTCGCCAATGGCGGGGAAGTACACGTAGGAGTTGCTGTAGGCTTTATGGTTGATAAAGCCCTTCCCCTCCAGCACCCGGATAACGGTTGATACGGTATTATAGGCTGGCTTAGGATGGGGCATTTGCTCCACCACATCTTTCACCATGGCTTCATTGAGCTGCCACAGGATGCGCATCACCTGTTCTTCGGCTTTGGTTAGTTCTTTGATTGTTTGCATGGCTAACTATTTTTATAGTTTGGTTAAGTGAAGGTAGAAACTATAAAAATAGTTTGCAAACTATTTTTATAGTTTTTTTATTGAGGATGATGAGCCCCCTCTAAACCGCGTAGCGCTCATGCACACCAAAAAAACAAAAACCGTGCATAATCTCCCCCGGTTGGGGAGACTTTTTATTTTTTTAAGCATTTTTCTTAAAGCCCTCCCTACCGGGGAGGGTTTGGGTGGGGCTCTTTTACCGGGGAGGGTTTGGGTGGGGCTTCTTCAGCATGTTCGAGTGGCGCTCTACGCCATCGCTTCATTTAACTGCGCAATGCTTTGCAGCAAAACGGGGTGTATATAGCCGGGGGCTATTTCGGCCAGGGGCGCAAGGGTAAACTTACGGTTATGGAGTTGTGGGTGGGGCACCACCAGGTCGGGCTCGTTAATTACCTCGTTGCCGTAAAATAAAATATCGATGTCGATAGTGCGCGATCCCCATTTTTCTTTACGCTCGCGGCCCAGTTGTTTTTCGATGCCCAGGATGGTTTGCAGCAGTTGCCGGGCTGGCATGGCGGTTTCAACAAGGAGTACCTGGTTCAGGTAATCGGGCTCGTCGGTTTTGCCCCAGGCCAGGGTTTGGTGTACGGCCGATTGCCGTATAACCGGGCCTACCAGCGTTTCAATCTGGCTGATGGCGTTTTCCAAAAACAATTGGCGGTTGCCCATGTTACTTCCCAACAGCAAAAAAACCTTAATCATTGTTGTAACAAATACCCTTGTTAATGCTCTTATCCATATCTATTTAGTAGTTTTGCATAGTTAAAGTTTTTTTATATTACATGAAACAATTCTTCAAATTTGTTTTTGCCACCATCATCGGCATTATTATTTCTTCGTTCCTCCTGGTGATCATCTTAATCGGAATTGTTTCGGTAGCTACCAGTGGCGATAAAAGTACCGAAGTGGCATCCAACTCGGTATTGCGCATCGCCCTCTCCAGCTCCATCGCCGAGCGCACGCCGGATAACCCCTTGGCCGAACTGGGTTTTTTAGGTTTAAATGGAGATAAAGCCATCGGACTGAATGATATTTTAGCCAACATCCGCAAAGCAAAAACTGATAGTAACATTAAAGGTATTTTTTTAGACGAGAGCAGCATGGCATCGGGCCAGGCCACTACCGAGGAGATCCGCAATGCGCTGATCGACTTTAAAAAATCGGGCAAATTCATCATCGCCTACTCCGAAATATACAGCCAGAGCTTTTATTACTTAGCCTCCGTTGCCGATAAGGTGTACATGAACCCTAAAGGTATTTTTGAGTTTCACGGCTTTAGCTCGCAAATCACCTTTTTTAAAGGCGCACTGGATAAGCTGGGTATTGATATGCAGATCATCAAGGTGGGCACTTATAAAAGCGCGGTTGAGCCCTTCTTTTTAGATAAAATGAGCGATGCCAACCGTATGCAGGTGAATGCCTACCTGGGCTCGTTATATGATCATTTCCTGACGGGGATTAGCGCCAGCCGCAAAATCAACAAGGATTCGCTGGCCAACATTGCCAATAACTTACTGATACAAAACCCCGAAGATGCGGTAAAATACAAACTGCTCGACGGCCTGAAATATAAGGACGAATTGCTTGACGAACTGAAAGACCGCACCGGCGTTAGTAAAAAGAAAGACATTAAATCGGTTAACATAGGCGAGTATACCAAGGCCGGTACCGATAACGATGCCGATACCACCAATCTGGATAGCCGCATAGCCATTGTATATGCCTCGGGCGAAATTGCGGGCGGCAATGGCGATGATAACAGCATCGGATCTGAAAAAGTGTCGGCCGCCTTGCGCAAGGTGCGCCTGAACGATAAAATAAAAGCGGTAGTACTGCGTGTCAATTCGCCGGGGGGCAGCTCGCTGGCATCCGACGTAATTTGGCGCGAGGTATTGCTCACCAAAAAAGCAAAACCGGTAATTGTTTCCATGGGCGATTACGCTGCATCGGGCGGGTACTACATTGCCTGCGCTGCCGATTCCATTTACGCCGAACCTAATACCATTACCGGCTCCATTGGTATTTTTGCCATGCTGCCCAACATGCAAAAGTTTTTTAACGATAAGCTGGGCCTCACCTTTGACGGCGTTAAAACCGGCAAATTTGCCGACCTGGGCGATGTATCGCGCCCGCTTACTCCCGAAGAAAGGATGATACTACAGGCACAGGTTAACCGCGGCTACGATACCTTTACCAAAGCCGTTGCCGATGGCCGCCATAAAACACAGGCCTACATTAACAGCATTGGCCAGGGCCGCGTATGGACAGGCAGCCAGGCCATTAAAATTGGACTGGTTGATAAGCTGGGCAACATTAACGACGCCATCCGCTCGGCGGCAAAAATGGCTAAACTAAAGGATTACAGCGTAGTAGCCTACCCCGAGCAAACCAGCAAATTTAAAAGCCTGGGCCGCGCCTTTGGTGCCGAAACCCGTGTTTACATGCTTAAATCGGAACTGGGCGAAAACTATAAATATTATAACCAGGTTAAGGCAGCATCGCAAATGAGCGGCATACAAATGCTGATGCCGTATGAGGTGGTGGTGAGATAAGCCCCACCAAACCTCCCCTGAAGGGGAGGCTTTGAAAATCATGATGGATATGGTGTGCGTAGAGCTTTAACGGCTAAGGTTTGACGATGAGCTTTGACAACTTTTAAAAAGTTGTCAAAGCTTAGCTGTTTTAATTAGGCATTTTCAGGCAGGGTTACAGAGTTCGTGGCCCCCCTGTAGCCCGTAGCGAAACCCGCGCCCTCCCGAGAGGACATCATAATAAAAACACTCATTATCAATGTAATACGCAAGGAAAGCGGCAGCCCGTGCGATTCCCCTCTTGAGAGCAGGGCTGTTGCATTTAAAAGAAGAAGGATTTAAATTTGCAGAAAAAAGAGTATGGACAAGGGCATCATAACCTATTTGCAGAAGTTGCCAGACGTGCGTAGAAAGGCTGGTCAGCGGCATGACCAAACGTTTATTTTGTTATTATTTGTGATGGGGACGATGAGTGGTTATTACGGCTATCGTGCTCTGGGTGATTTTATAAAGCGTAATCAAAAAGATCTTTTGACTTATTTCACTCCGAAAAAATCCCGTTTGCCTACGTTTTATACCGTGAGGCGTGTACTGCAGAATTTAGATTTTGAAAGTTTAAGCGAAGTTTTTTATCAATGGGCCAGTCAGTATACAGAAATCAATAAAAATGAATGGATGAATATAGATGGCAAAGCGATCAAAGGGACAATGAGTGATTATGCGCTTGAAAAACAGCGATTTGTAAATTTGGTAAGTATCTATAATGGGAGCCGTGGTCAAGTATTAGCCCAGGGTCTTGTAGACAATTCAAAGGAAAGTGAAATTCCGGTGGTACGCAAGCTTATTGCTGAACTGGGATTGGAAGGGGTAACGTTTACGCTTGACGCCTTACATTGCCAAAAAAAACAGTTGAGCTGATAATAGGTACGAATAATGATTATATGATAGGCGTAAAAAAGAATCAAAAGGGCCTTTATGAAAAAATAGCGGCGCTGACATCGGATACAGCAAAGGTTTGCAGCAAGTTCGTTGAATTGGAGAAAAATAAAGGACGTACAGAGCGCAGATCGGTATGTATATGCCCGGCGCCAGAAGAAATCAGTAAAGCCTGGATAGGCGCCAGTCAGGTAATCAAGGTAGAGCGTTGGGTAAAAGACAAAAATAAGATCAGTGAGGATTGCGCATTCTATATCAGCAGTGTGAGGGAAAATGCACAATTGTTATGCTATGGAATCAGAAGTCATTGGGGGATAGAGAATAAGCTACATTGGGTAAAGGATGTCACGTTTAAAGAGGATGCCTCCCGCATTAGAACTTCTCATGCACCAGAAAATATATCGGTGTTTAGAAACATCGCTATTAACGTTTTCAGAGCTCATGGCTTTCAAAATATAGCACAAGCACAAAGACTCGTTTGCAATGACATCGGCAGATTGAAACAATTACTCACTTAGAATGCAACAGCCCTGCTCTTGAGAGGGGTGGAGGGGTGTGTTCTATGCGAGCGATAAAAAGCGCAGTGTTATTGCTTAGCATCGGCGCCTTTGCGTAAGTATATTGCCATTTTATAAGTAACTCCATTTCTTAACTAAACCACATTGGATGTTATATTCTTATTTTCTGTAAAGGTGTTTTTGGATTTACATCGCTATTTAAGATTTTTAAAGGAGAAATGTATGTCTGCCATCACAAAACAAACCTCAATTAAAAAAGGATTTGGTACTGCAATTTTAAGTGATAAGGTTACAGACCATGCCAATGACCCTTTTGTAGTAAAAAAAGTAAATAAGGCATTTGAAACACTTAAAAAAGTTGGATAGCCTAATACCACCAAAAAATAAACATCATATTTTTGATAAAGGCTAATTGAAGTACCAAACATAACATGCCAAAACAGTTATACATATTATTCTGCGAAAGCCCCTTGAATAGAAACAAGGTTGATCCTGATTTTGAAAGCGAATTTTTGAGTGCAACAGAAAATGGTTTCTGTACTTTGTTGTTCAATTTTGATGAACTGGTAGATAACAAAGATGCTGAATTGGCAACAAAAAGAATTAAGCCCAATGGTACACTCACGGATGTAGTTTACCGGGGATGGATGCTTACACCAGACCAGTATTCCACACTTTATCATAACCTGCTGGCTAAAAACTACAGGTTGATTAACAATAAAATCGAATATCAAAACTGCCATTACTTACCTGATAGTCTGAAATTTATTTCGGCCCATACACCAAAAACAATTTTCGAAAGCGCATCCAGTGAATCATTCATCAATACGCTAATAGCAGAAGCAAAAGCGTTTGGCAGCCAGCCCATTATTATTAAAGATTACGTAAAATCCGAGAAACACCATTGGCAAACAGCCTGCTTTGTAAGCCAGGCTTCGAATACAGCGAAGCTTAAAGAAACTATTGATAATTTAATTCGCCTCCGCGGAGATTACCTGAATGAGGGTATTGTGATTAGGGAATTTTTAGAACTTAGTGATCTCACTATTCATTCTAAAAGCGGCATGCCTTTAAAAGAAGAATATCGCTTATTTTTTTGTCATAAAAAATTGATCGGCATCTACAATTATTGGGAAGAAGGCGAGTACCTTGCTTCAAAACCTGACACCGAAGGTTTTGAAGTTTTAGCGCAGGGCATTACCAGCAATTTCTTCAGTATGGATATTGCCAGGCAAAAAAACGGGAATCTGATTATCATTGAGCTGGGCGATGGACAGGTTTCTGGCATACCTGATCATACCGATCAAAATGAGTTTTATAAAAACCTTTGGAGTTGCCTGCCGTAAGCCATTCGACTGGTTGTTATATTAAAACCTTTAGTGATCAACTCTAATACCTGGCTCAAAATTCGCCCGCCCCTATCCATAATTAAAATAAACCGTGCTGATGCCTTTGCTTTGCGCATATTCAAGGAAGTTTTTAAAGTTGCGTAAATCCTGCCCGAAGTTGTTGCCGATGTAGCCGTTGCCTTGATTGACCGTAAAGTTGGAAAAATAAGTTTTATTGTCCAGCGTATCGTAATCGGTTGGTGTTAGCAGGGCGGGTAAGTTATCTATGGCCGTTAGCTTATGAATGAGTTGATTGATGAGTTCTGTTATTTTCGCGATGTTGCCTTGCAATTTGGCTTTGTTTTGGGCCGCTTGATGCAGCAATGTTTGCTTTTCCTGGTCAGTGTAGGCCATGGATAAAAAAAACGCTAAACTTTCCTCTTCCGGATAATCGTTCATATCATACAATGCCGATATGTCGACCCCGGTGATTTGCCCTATCTGGTCGAGTTCGGGTTCGCCGGTTTGTATCACATCCCTTCGGCTCATTAAATTGCAAAAGGTGCGGCTGAGCGAATGCTGGTAGAAATATACCTCACTGTAATTGCCTTCAAAAATAACGTCTTCGTTTTCAGTGGCGATGCGGATGTCCAGTCCCATTTTGGTGTTGATTGATAAACGAATATAAAAAATGAATTTGGTAATGTTGGGAGTTACATACCCAGCCAGGCGGAAAAAACAGACATGGCGTTTGAAACTTCGTGATCTTCTCCGGACCACAGGCAACAGCGGGCAAAGGCCCCGACTGCACGCCGGGATGACAGGGTTGGAGAAAGGCACTGTGTTTGAAATACCTACATCAGCTACTTAAAAAAAATGTCATTTTGACGAGGTACGAGGAAAAATTTTCTGCGCGCTAAAGGTATACAGCAAGGCTTATCGCTCGTAAAGCATTCCTGCTTTCCATATCCCATTACAAACGCAGCTTTGACAACTTTTTAAAAGTTGTCAAAGCTCTCACGGTCAGTGCCTCCACGCGGTATACTTATCGCTCGCAAAAGGTCCCTCGTACCTCGGGATGACAGGGTTTAGAAATGATGCTACTTCAAAAAGAAATATCATTTCCCCCTACACCACCTTCAAGGTATAAAAAAACCTGCTACCTTCCCCTTCCTGGCTCTCAACTCCTATTTTGCCGCCCTGGGCTTCAATAAAATCTTTGGCGATGGCCAGGCCAAGGCCGGTTCCGGTTTTATCGAGGCCTGCGCCGGGTACTTTAAAGTAGCGCTCAAATATGCGCGACAGGTAGCGGGCGTCAATCCCCTGGCCATAATCCTTCACCGAAAATTCAAGCATGTCCTTGTGCCTTTTTACCGTAAGCTCAATGGTTGATTTGGATGCGCTGTATTTTACCGCGTTACTGAGCAGGTTGATGAGTACCCAGGTGGTTTTATCCAGATCGGCCTGTACATCGGGCAAACTATCGGGGCAATTAATTTTGATGGTGATCTGTTTCTGGTCGGCTATAAATTTTACGGCCTGTACGGCGTAGTTTACAATATTTTGCGGGTGCGTGTTGCCAAAGTTAAGATTGATCTTCCCGGTTTCAACCTGCGCCAGGTCGAGCAGTTCGCCGGTTATTTGCAGCAGGCGGCGGGTATCGTCGTCAATATTTTGCAGCAATTGCCTTTGCTCGGAGTTCACATCCCCAATACGGGCATCCTCCAGCAATTTTAAACTCATTTTAATGGATGAGATAGGCGTTTTGAGCTCGTGCGATATGGTGGCGATAAAGTTGGTTTTAGCCTCGTCCAATTGCTGAAACTCCGTAATGTTTTTCAGGATGATTACCTTGCCAATGGTGGTGCCATCGTTAACCACATCAACGGTTTCCTTATTAAAAAAGCTCTCTTTGTTATCGGCGTAAATTTTCATTTTATGCTGATCGGTCACCAGCATATTGCGCAATAAATCATTCTCCAAAGCCACATCAGGGCCGTGGTGACCTATCAGTTTATCTTCGGTTTGGCCTATCAGGGTACAAGCTACCTGGTTAGCAAATACAATGGTCATTTTATCATCCAAA
This sequence comes from Mucilaginibacter paludis DSM 18603, assembly GCF_000166195.2. Classification (NCBI taxonomy): domain Bacteria; kingdom Pseudomonadati; phylum Bacteroidota; class Sphingobacteriia; order Sphingobacteriales; family Sphingobacteriaceae; genus Mucilaginibacter; species Mucilaginibacter paludis. The sequence goes on along the minus strand of NZ_CM001403.1, from coordinate 6,994,358 downwards.
CCAACAACGGCATCCTGCATCGAGTTGATGATGGCCTCAATGCGTTTCTTCTCAAACATAATGCTGGCTAAGTTGCTGTTCTCGTAATCGTTCAGCTTGCGGGCCATCTGATTAAAGGCCTCGGCCAGGTCGCGAAACTCATCGTCCGACTCAAACTCCAAACGTTTCTGGTAATTTTTATCAGCAATCTCTTTAATCCCCGCCGTTAGCTCTTTTACCGGATTAGCAATATAGCCCGGAAAATTAACCATAAAGCTAAAGGCCACTAAAAAGCAAAAGGAGCCCATCAGCGCCACAATAATAGCAGCGTTATTGGCAGTATTTTCGGCAGTGCGGTTTTTGCGCTCAATGGCCGTCATGTTAACCTGGGTAATATCATAAAGCAGGGGCTTGAGTTTAAGCTTCACTTTATTCACTTCGACAGGGTTGCCCAGGGCAGCTTTTAAGCGTTCAAAATTCATGCGTAACGAATCTGCATAAGCCTGTTCGCCAACTTCTGTAATATTGCCCTGCTCGGCGGCCAGGTTCTTTTCAATCACCTGCAGCTGCGCCGTGTTGGGTACCGGCTGGTTATCCAGCGCCTGGCCTATGTTTTTGGAATACACCAGCGACCGGTAATTATCTTTCAGAATAGCTTTTGAATCGAACGACAGGCGGTTTAAATAATAAGCGGCCAGTCCGGAGCATAACAGGGCCATCAAAAACAGAAAGCCTATGCCCATGCGAAGTTTATTTTTAATGCTCATGATTTATGATAGTATAACAAGGTCAACATCCGATTTACTCAATTTATTGAGCAGTTGCGTAAAAACAGCCGTTTTAATAACCAGCTGGTAAAATTTAAAATGGGGCTTGCCAATGCAAATGGTTGTAATTTCGTATTTCTCGGCAGTTTCCCAGATGGCTTTAGCCACATTGTTGCTTTTTACTTTAATTACCTCGGCCCCCAATTCGGTGGCTAATTTAAAGTTATTGATCAGATATCGTTGCGACGAGAGCCTGATTTTATCACTGCTTTCGGTATCGGTTTGTACATACATCACAAACCATTTGGATCGGTAGTACGATGCCAGCCTGGCCGTTTTGCGGATAATGATTTTAGCCGAAGCCTCGTTGGTGCTAATGCAGGCCAAAAGTAACTCGGGCCGCAACTTAATGGTTTTAGGGATCTCAATATCAATTTTCCGCTCCAGCAGGTGGGCCACCTCTTTAAGGGCCAGCTCGCGCAGCTGCAAAATGCGCTCGGTTTGGAAAAAATTGCCCAGCGCCAGAGGCACCTTCTTTTCATCGTATATCTTGCCTTCCTTCAGACGGTCAATCAACTCATCAGCCGTTAAATCGATGTTCACCACCTCGTCGGCCAGCTGCAACACACTATCCGGGATGCGCTCGCGGATGGCGGTGCCGGTAATTTTCTCAATATCCTCGTTCAGGCTCTCGATGTGCTGAATGTTTACCGCGCTGATCACGTTGATACCGGCGTTTAAAATATCCACCACATCCTGCCAGCGTTTATCGTTTTTGCTGCCCTCGATATTGGTATGGGCCAGTTCATCAACAATCACTACTTCGGGGCGCAGGTTAATGATGGCTTGCAGGTCCATCTCCTCCAGGTCCTTGCCCTTGTAAAACAAGTGCCTGCGGGGGATGAGCGGCAGCCCCTCTAACTGCGCCAGGGTTTCTTTACGGTTATGCGTTTCAATATAGCCAATCTTTACATCAATGCCGTTGCGCAGCAGTGCCTGCGCCTCCAGCAGCATCCGGTAAGTTTTACCCACGCCGGCACTCATGCCAATGTAGATCTTAAACTTCCCGCGCCTTGATTTTTTGATCAGCTCGAGAAAGTGCTGAACCGATTCTTCCTTTTCCATTTGGTTGTTAACTGTGAATAATTATTCCTCACTTAAGCGTCATTGCGAGGTATGAAGCAATCTCTACGTAGGTGGGGCCGGTCTGCAAATTAACCTCGCCACCAACTGTCATTGCGAGGGACGAAGCAATCGCACGGAAGCAGAGCCGCTCTGCAAGTTCGCCCTGTATAACTTGGAGATTGCTTTGTCTTAACTCCTTATAACGTGGTATCAGTTCTCGATTTATCATTTCGTTTGTTTTGCGCTTATAAAGCAGTAGGTCTTAATTTATAGCATCGGCGCGCTCAATCGCCGCGCGAAGGGCTTTGTTCTTTTTGTCTTGACACAAAAAGAACCAAAAAAGTCAAGACTGCCCGATCCTTCCGCCCACAGGCCAACTCCTGGCCCGGCGTGCAGTCGGGCCTTTGCCCACTTTTGCCTTTGTATAAAATAAGTTCAAACATCATCTCATTGCTGTTCGCGATAACACTTTGAGAAACTGATCATCATATTATTAAAACGTCATTGCGAGGCACGAAGCAATCTCTACATAGGCAGAGGGGCTTTGCAGCTTCTATCGCACACGCCCCTCCGCTTTTTTATTTACCCATGCTATCCAGCGCGATGTTCAGCTTCAGCACGTTTACCTTGGCGGGGCCGAACAGGCCCAGCAGGGGTTGCTCGGTATGCTCATCAACCAAAGCTAACACTTTATCGGTGCTTAAGTTACGGGCTTTGGCAACACGGGCGGCCTGAACTTTGGCGCCTGCGGGCGACAGGTCAGGATCAAGCCCGCTGCCTGATGCGGTTACCAGTTCGGCGGGGATCTGGGCGCGGGTTACACCAGGGTTATGTTTTAAAAAGTTTTGGATACGGCCCTCAACATCCTTAAGATAATCGGGGTTTGAGGGGCCTTTGTTTGAGCCGCCCGAACCATCGGCATGGTAATCAACCGCCGAAGGGCGCGACCAAAAATACTCGTCTTTAGTAAACTTTTGGCCCACATTAGCGTAGCCAACTACTTTGCCGTGTAAACTTACGGTAACACCATCACCACCACCGGGGGTTAATTTACCAACGGCAGCAATGGCTAAAGGATATAAGCCAGCCAGTATAACCAACAGGATCACTGTTATTTTTAAGGAAGGCAACAGATATGTTTTCATTTTTTTTAGTATTGAGATTTGCGTATTGCGTATTGCGATGTTTGTTTTTTAGTATTTTTTTAGTATTGAGATTTGCGTATTGCGTAATGCGATGTCTTTTTTAGTATTGAGATTTGCGTAGTGCGTAGTGCGATGTTATTTTAGTATTGAGATTTGCGTAGTGCGTAGTGCGATGTTATACTGGATTATGTTTTTTACTATCTATCCAAACTTTTTTTATCGCAATACGCAATACTCATTACGCTATACTTCAACTACCTATCTAAACTTTTTCATCGCAATACGCAATACTCACATCGCAATACTCATATAAATATAGCTACCAGTAAATCAATCAGTTTAATACCTATAAAGGGTATCAATATACCGCCGAAACCGTAAATAAACAGGTTGCGCCTTAATAAAGCACTGGCACCTATCGGTTTATATTCCACACCGCGTAATGCCAGCGGGATAAGCATCGGTATAATGATGGCGTTAAAAATTACTGCCGACAATATGGCCGACTCGGGGCTGTGCAGCTGCATAATGTTTAAAGCCTTTAAAGCCGGGATAGATACCATAAACAGCGCCGGAACGATGGCGAAGTACTTGGCCACATCGTTCGCTATCGAGAAGGTGGTTAGCGTACCGCGGGTCATTAACAACTGCTTGCCTATTTCCACAATTTCAATCAGCTTGGTAGGGTCGTTATCCAAATCCACCATGTTACCGGCTTCTTTGGCGGCCTGTGTACCGCTGTTCATGGCCACGCCTACATCAGCCTGGGCCAGGGCGGGCGCATCGTTTGTACCATCACCCATCATGGCAACCAGCTTGCCGCCTTGTTGCTCGGCTTTAATGTAGTTCATTTTATCTTCGGGCTTAGCCTCGGCAATAAAATCGTCAACACCGGCTTTTTCGGCTATAAATTTAGCTGTAAGGGGGTTATCACCGGTAACCATCACGGTTTTTACACCCATCTTGCGTAAGCGCTCAAAACGTTCGGCAATGCCGGGTTTAATAATATCCTGTAACTCAATTACGCCCAGTATCTCTTCATTTTCAGATACTACCAGCGGTGTACCACCGTTAGAGGCTATCAGCTTTACCTGTTTTTCAACTTCCGACGGGAAGATGTGCCCAGCCTTTAAAGCGATGTTACGGATCGAATCAAACGCGCCTTTACGGATGCGCAAGCCATCGGGAGTATCCAATCCGCTCGAGCGGGTTTCGGCAGTAAACTTAATAAATACCGAACCGGCAGGTGCTTTCACAGCCAGCATATTTTTGGTTTGCTCGGCCAGTTCCACAATTGATTTACCTTCGGGAGTTTCGTCGGCCAGCGAGCTTAGTACGCAGGCACGGGCAAACACATCCTCGTTAACGCCATCGGCGGGGTAAAAGTTGGTGGCTTTACGGTTACCTATAGTAATGGTGCCTGTTTTATCTAACAACAGGGTATCTAAATCGCCGGCAGTTTCAACCGCTTTGCCCGATTTGGTAATTACGTTGGCACGCAGCGCCCTATCCATCCCCGCTATACCGATGGCCGATAAAAGGCCACCGATGGTAGTAGGGATCAAACAAACAAACAGTGAAATAAAGGCCGCTATGGTAATCGGAGTGTTAGCATAGTCGGCAAAGGGTTTAAGCGTGATACATACAATAACAAATATCAGGGTAAAGCCGGCCAGTAAAATGGTTAAAGCAATTTCGTTAGGTGTTTTTTGGCGCGATGCACCTTCAACCAAAGCAATCATCTTATCTAAAAAGCTTTCGCCGGGCTGGGTGGTTACCATCACCTTAATCCTGTCCGACAGTACTTTGGTACCACCAGTAACGGATGATTTATCGCCGCCCGACTCCCGGATAACCGGGGCAGATTCGCCTGTAATGGCCGACTCATCAATGGTGGCTATCCCTTCAATAATTTCGCCATCGGTAGGGATATTATCTCCGGTTTCGCAGATAAATACATCGCCCTTTTTTAATTGCGACGACATTACCCTTTGTTCTTTACCGTTAACAATAACCCGGGCAGGTGTTTCTTCGCGGGTTTTGCGCAGGCTTTCGGCCTGGGCCTTGCCACGTGCTTCGGCAATAGCCTCTGCAAAATTGGCAAACAAAACGGTTAACAACAGTACAATAAAAACGGTAAGGTTGTAACCAAAGCTTCCCTGGCCTTTGTTGGCAAACGAGAAGATGCTCACAATCAGCATCACCACGGTGCCTATTTCCACGGTGAACATCACCGGGTTTTTAATTAATATACGTGGATCAAGTTTAATGAACGATTGCTTTAAAGCATCACTCACCTGCTCGCCCTGGAATAATTTATTTTGAGTTTTCATTTTTTTATTTTGTTAAACATAAACACCGGGCCCCCTCTAAATCTCCCCCAATAGGGGAGACTTTTTTTCTTTTTGCTTTTAAAAGCCCTCTCCTTTGGGGAGGGTTGGGTGGGGCTTTTTTATTTTAAAGAAAAATGTTCGGCAATTGGCCCCAGCGCCAATGCAGGGAAAAACGACAGCGCGGCAATAATCACGATGACGGCGAAAACCATCACACCAAATGTGGAGGTATCGCTTTTTAAGGTACCGGCACTCTCGGGCACAAATTTTTTGTTAGCCAGTATACCTGCTATAGCTACCGGACCAATAATGGGTAAAAACCTGCCCAGTATCATCACAAAACCGGCGCTTACGTTCCAAAAAATATTGTTATCGCCCAGGCCCTCAAAGCCCGAACCATTGTTGGCTGCGCACGATGAGTATTGGTACAACATTTCGGAGAAACCGTGGCTGCCCGGGTTGTTTAACCATGCCGAAGGCTTAACGGCCCAATCGGCATTGGGGAAGTGTACCAGCACATAAGATGATATGGCGGTACCCACCAGGATAATAAAGGGGTGCAGCAGGGCAATCAGCGAAGCGATCTTCATTTCGCGAGCCTCTATCTTTCGGCCAAAAAACTCCGGCGTACGCCCAACCATCAATCCCGAAATAAATATGGCGATGATGATAAAAATGTAAAAGTTTAAAAAGCCTACACCCACACCACCATAAAAGCAGTTCACCATCATGCCCATCATCATGCTGAAGCCCGAAACCGGCATAGCACTATCATGCATCGAGTTAACCGATCCGGTAGAGGTTATGGTAGTCATCACGCTCCAGTAGGCCGAGTTTAAAGGCCCAAAGCGCACTTCCTTACCTTCCATGGCTCCGGTAGGCTGGCTAATACCCATGTGGGCAATGGCCGGGTTACCGTTTACCTCGGCGTTAAGGGTGGGTATCATCAGGCAAAGCATCCCAATGGTCATCACGCCAAACATCACGTAAGCAAACTTCTTTTTATTTAAATAAAAGCCTAAGGCAAATACCAAACCTATCGGTATAATCAGCTGAGCTACAAGCTCAACCGTATTGGTTAAATAGTTAGGGTTTTCCAGCGGGTGGGCCGAGTTGGCTCCAAACCATCCGCCGCCATTGGTACCTAAGTGCTTAATGGCAACCATGGCAGCAACCGGTCCGCGCGATACGTGGATGGTATCGCCCTGCATGCCTATCAGCGTATCTTTACCCTGGTAGCTGGTTGGCATACCGTTAAAAGCCAGGATAATGGCAATCAGGATAGAAAAAGGTAATAGTATACGGGTTATCGTTTTAACAAAGTTATCCCAAAAGTTACCCAGCTTATCGGTTACCTTATCCTTTAACCCTCTAAACAGGGCAACCAAGGCAGCTATACCAGTTGCGGCCGATGCAAAGTGCAAAAACATAAACACAAAATGCTGTGTAAAGTAAGTGGCACCGCTCTCGCCCGAGTAATCCTGCAGGTTACAGTTTACCAAAAAGCTAATGGCCGTGTTAAAGGCTAAATCGGGCGTTTGGCTGGGGTTGGCATCCGGGTTTAACGGCAAGTGCGACTGGTACAGTAAGCAAAAGAAAGCGTAAAACAGCCACACTGCGTTAACGGTAAGCATGGCGTATAAATGCTGTTTCCAGTTCATTTCGCGCTGAGCATCAATCCCGCTCAAGCGGAAGATCAAGCGCTCAACAGGAGCCATAAAATCAAGCCATGTTTTTTCGCCCTTAAAAACCTTGGCCATATACAAGCCAAGCGGTACGGCAATGATGAGCGTGAGCAGGTAAGTGAGTATTACCCCTGAAAGTTCGGTGTTCATTGTTTTAATAATTAAAATTGTTCGGGTTTAAGAAGCACGTATACCATGTATACAAACACGGCCACGGCCACAATAAATAGTGCGATCATGTTGCTTAGATTTTTTCGAAGTAATTAACTGATTTAAAAAAGAGCCAGAAAAAGGCTATAAATAAAACTACGTAGGCTATTGTGAGTAATGCATCCATAATGTTTGATTTTTTATAGAGCCTTTACCAAGAGCGGTGCCAGAGGAGTATCATATTTGTAATTACTTGACTTACAGAAAATTAAATATTAAAAATATTTTACCAAACCTGAATTGGAAATCATAATGAGAAGGAATTATCATTTTGATAGACCGGAGGAATTGTTGATTGATTGATTTGATGGGTGGCTGGGGAACACCAGGTTATTGATTGAATGATCGATGGCGTTATTTCAACTTTCCACCTCGTGTTTTCAGTTTAGCAGGGCGTTGCCTCCGGCCCACGCTTTCCGTTTATACTGCGCAGGCCTTAGCCACAGGCCGGTATTCACTGCAATCGTTAACGCAAAAGGGGGTTGTTAACAAAAAAAATATACATCATACAAACAGGGCCACCTTGATTATATTTGTCCAGATGGATCAGAAGTTATCTTTATCAGCCCTCTCTCCAACACCTTTCAGCAAATTGGGCATGGAAAATTACACTGCCCTATAGCCAATGCTCCAAACACGAAAAATCTTCTAAAAAAAACCTGCGTAATTTTGTAGGGCCTCTACTTTAAATAATTTTTATTAAATTAAGCTTATTGGAAAGATTAATTTACATTTGTAGCTCTATTACAAAAGAATAAATTTGAAAAAGCTAATAAAAGATATTACAAATATCCAAACCGGGCTATTTGCAAAGCCATCCGGAATTGGTGAAGTGGTGTATTTGCAATCTAAGCATTTTGATGAATATGGTCAATTACTTTCTATTCTGCATCCCGATTTAATGGCTGAAGGCATCTCTGAAAAGCACCTGTTAAAAAACGGAGATGTTTTGTTTGCTGCCAAGGGAACAAAAAACTTTGCTGCTGTTTTTGAAAATCATAACGAAGCTTCTGTAGCATCAACTTCGTTTTTTGTAATAAGACTGACTGGTGAAACATTGTTGGCTGAATATCTGGCGTTGTTCCTTAACAGTTATACAACACAAACAATTTTAAAAGCACAAGCAATAGGTACTTCAATGCCTTCAATTTCAAAACAAGTTTTAGAGAATCTGGAAATTACTGTTCCGGGTTTAGAAATACAAAAAGCGATTTTGCAAATCAATAAGCTTCGAAATAAAGAAAAAGTGCTGAAGAATAAAATAGAGGTACTTCGGGAAAAACAAATTCAACAACAAATAATCAACGCAATAAAATAAATATCATGACTAAAATAACTCAGAAAGATATCAACGACGCCGTTTGGAAAGCCTGTGACACTTTCAGAGGCAGTATAGACCCAAGCGTTTACAAAGACTATGTACTCACTATGCTGTTTATCAAATACCTAAGCGACGTACACGACGATAAAATGGATGCTTATCTAAAGAAATACAATGGTGATATGGAACGTGCCAAGCGTGCTATGCAGCACGAACGCTTTATTGTGCCCGAACATAGTCATTTTAATTTTTTATACAATTCGCGTAATGAAGCCAATATTGGGGAGCTTATAAATATAGCTTTAGCTGATTTAGAAGAAGCCAACCGGGAAAAACTCTACAGTGAAGATGGTGCCGGCATTTTCCAAAACATTGACTTTAACAGCAGTAAGCTGGGCGAACCTAAAGACAAAAATACCAGGCTAAAACACCTGTTACTCGATTTCAATAAAGATGCCCTAAACCTGCGCCCTTCGCATTTGGACGGGGTTGATATTATTGGTGGAGCCTATATGTTTCTCATAGAAAATTTTGCAAGTGATGCCGGTAAAAAAGCAGGCGAATTTTTCACACCTAAAGAAGTTTCTACTCTCATTGCCAAACTCACCAAATCAAAACCCGGTTCACGTATTTGCGACCCAACCTGCGGCTCTGCATCGTTGTTAATTAAAGCGGGTGAGGAGGTTGGCTCTGATAACTTTTCCTTGTACGGACAGGAAGCCAACGGCAGTACCTGGGCTTTGGCAGTAATGAACATGTTTTTGCATGGCTTTGACAATGCCACTATCCGCTGGGGCGATACCATCCGCAATCCCAAACTGAAAGAAGGTGATATGCTGATGAAGTTTGATACTGTAGTAGCCAACCCTCCTTTTTCGTTAGATAAGTGGGGTAAAGTAGAAGACAAGGAAGGTGATAAAACCACCGTAAGTTATGATCCTGAAACTGATAAATACAATCGTTTTTGGAGAGGCGTACCACCCAAAAGCAAGGGCGACTGGGCCTTTATCAGCCATATGATAGAAACGCTGAACGAACATGGCAGAGCAGGCGTTGTAGTGCCGCATGGTGTATTATTCAGAAGCAGCAGTGAAGGCCGTATACGCCAACGCACCATCGAAGAGAACCTTCTGGAAGCAGTAATTGGTTTACCTGCTAATTTGTTTTTTGGTACAGGTATTCCGGCAGCCATCCTCATTTTTAACAAGCAAAAAAGTAGCAATAATTTTTTGTTTATTGATGCGAGTAAACAATATAAAAACGCTAAAAACCAAAACAGGTTGCGAGCAAGGGATATAGAACTCATTGTGAAAACTTACCGGGATTTTGCAGAAGGTAAATTAAAGCCAGGAATAGTAGAAGAGAAGTTTAGTTATGTAGCCACTCCCGAAGAGGTACAGGAAAATGATTACAATCTGAATCTCCCCCGCTATGTAGACACATTTGAAGAAGAACCGGAAGTGGATATTGCGAAGGTACAAGAAGAGATCATTGGACTTGAAGAGGAATTAAGTAAAGTGCAACATGAAATTAATCAGTACCTAAATCAGTTGATAAAATAATGGCAAAAACAAAATACATACAAGATTTTCATGACATAGAAGTTCCAGAGAATTGGCAGGTCAAGAAGCTAAAGACCATTATGAAAGAAGGCCGTCTTGGTGGAAATTATGAAAATGCTGAGGCTAACACAGGAATACCAGTTATTAAAATGGGTAATCTTGACAGAGGTACGATTAAAATTGATAAGGTTCAATATCTGCCAAAAGGTGAATCCTACAATAATAAAGATGTTTTAACAGACGGTGATTTGCTTTTCAATACTCGAAATACTCTTGAGTTAGTGGGTAAAGTCGCTGTATGGAATAATGAGTTGCCATTTGCTGTTTATAATTCAAATTTGTTGCGAATAAAATTTGATTCCACTTTTGTAGAATCAAATTGGTTCATGAACTATGCTTTTAATTCAGAATACGGATTAAGACAATTAAAAGCGATTGCAACGGGGACAACAAGCGTAGCTGCTATATATGGAAAAGATTTAGAATCAATAAAATTTTTGTTGCCTCCCCTCCCCGAACAAAAAGTGATAGCCTCTATGTTCCGAATTTGGGATAAAGCAGTTCGAAAAACTGAACAGCTCATCGTTCAGAAGAAACAACGTAAAAAATGGATGATGCAACAGTTGTTTAGTGGGAAGAAACGATTAAAAGGTTTTGGAAAGGCCAATTATAAAAAAGTAGCTCTTGATGAAATATTAACCCCAATTCGTAATCCGCTTATACCTGAAGAAAAAACGCTTTATCAACAAATAGGCATCCGATCGCATGGCAAAGGTATTTTTCATAAAGAGTTAGTTTCAGGTAAAGACTTAGGTAATAAGCGAGTGTTTTGGATTGAACCCAATTGCCTAGTAATTAATATCGTTTTTGCCTGGGAGCAAGCGATAGCTAAAACTACTGAATTAGAAATCGGTATGATTGCATCTCATAGATTCCCGATGTTTAAACCAACTGAGGGGAAACTCAATTTAGACTATATTCTGTATTATTTCAAATCACCAAGGGGTAAGCAGTTACTGGTTAACGCTTCGCCCGGGGGAGCTGGTAGGAATAAGACCTTAGGACAGAATGAATTTATCAACCAGTTTATTTCACTTCCAACACTTGAAGAACAAACTGCAATTTCCCAAGTATTACAGGCAGCAGATAAGGAAATCAGCCTACTTAAAGCTAAGGTGGAGAAGTTGCGCGAGCAGAAAAAGGGATTGATGCAACAGCTTTTAACGGGGAGAGTAAGATTAAAAATCGACTGATATGAAGATACTTGGAGTAAGAAACTCACCAACAAAAATCAGGTTCTGTATTCTTGAGGGAGATAAAACCAATTACGCCTTCATCAAAGTTAGATAGAAATTGATACCAGTTCCCTACCAAACAGAATTCAAGATTAGAATGCGAATGGGCCTATTCTTAACAAAACACCCTTTAAAAAAAAGAGCATGAGTAATTACCAAATACCCAAACTCCCTTTGGATTTCGATTTAGAAACCAAAGCCATCATGAAAAAAACGGCTGCTGCACGTAGTGCGCTGGCTGAGATGAAAGGAGCTGCTCTAAGTATCCCGAACGAAAACATTTTAATCAGCACTCTCTCTTTGCAGGAAGCCAAAGACAGTTCGGCCATTGAAAACATCATTACCACACATGATGAATTGTACCAGGGCGACTATCTCAAACAAGAATTTAAATCAATAGCTTCTAAAGAAGTACACAACTATGCAGAAGCACTGCGTTGGGGATTTGAAACTGTAAGACAAAAAGGATTTCTGTCAAATAATCATATCATCCAAATGCAGGCAACATTAGAAGAAAATGATGCCGGTTTCAGAAAAGTGCCAGGAACAGAACTAAAAAATGAGCAAACGGGTGCTATCATATATACACCGCCCCAATCTCATAATGATGTTGTAACCTTTATGAGCAATCTGGAGCAATTTATAAATGATGATGATATCTGCGATTGGGATCCGTTGGTAAAAATGGCTATTATCCATCACCAGTTTGAAAGCATCCACCCGTTTTATGACGGGAATGGACGGACGGGCAGGATCATCAATATCCTGTATCTTGTAAAAGTAGGTATGTTAAATTTACCTATTCTGTACTTGAGCCGTTTTATCAATCAAAATAAAACAGATTATTACCGTTTGCTCCAAAAAGTAAGAACTGAACATGCGTGGGAAGAATGGGTGCTTTATATCCTTGATGGTATTGAACAGACCTCTTTACAAACCATCAAAGTTATTGAAGGGATTAAAAACCTGATGCTAAAACATAAGAAGAAAATCAGGGAGAATACCAAATTTTACAGCCAAGACCTAATCAACAATCTGTTCAACCATCCTTACACTAAAATTGATTTTGTAATGGCCGATTTGGATGTAAGCCGATTGACGGCGACCAAATATTTGGATGAACTTGACCAGATTGGAATTTTGAAAAAAATAAAACTGGGCAGGGATAATTATTACATCAATACAGACCTATATAACCTACTATCGAACGTGAATCAGACAAGATATGTATAGAAAAACGGGCTTTTCTATACATATAATCGGGACATGTATAGAGAAAAATATTCGAGTAGTTCCCCTACAAAAAAATAGCGAATTATCCTCCTATTGGGGTTAATGTAAAGAATAACGGTAAAAGTATAAATGAAAAAATAAACCTGTATAGAAACTGTACTTATTCTATACATAACGCAACGAAATAAATAAAGTAATGGACACACCAAGCTTTAAAGAAGGCCATATCAGCCAGATTCCGGCATTACAAATGCTGGTGAATTTGGGCTATACTTATTTAAGTCCGGCGGAAGTTGACAGGTTGAGAGGCGGCAAAACCACTAATGTGCTGCTGGAAGATGTGTTAAGGAAACAATTAAAGGAACTAAACAGCATTAAAGTTAGTGCTACTAAAACCAGCATTTTTACAGACGAGAATATTGATCGTGGTATTTTGGCATTGAAGCATTTGCCAATGAACGAGGGATACATTGCGGCCAGTGAGAAAGCATATAACCTGCTTACCTTGGGCATGGCATTGGAACAAAGTATTGATGGCGACAAAAAGAGCTTTACACTGCAATACATCGACTGGAAAAACATAAACAACAATGTTTTTCATATAGCCGAAGAATTTAGTGTAATGCGAAGTACAAGCAAAGAGCATTACCGCCCTGATTTGGTTTTATTTGTAAATGGTGTTCCGTTTTGCATTATTGAGTGCAAAAGCCCTAACATAAAAGAACCTTTAACGCAGGCTATAAGTCAGCAACTGAGAAGCCAGCAAGAAGATGGTATACGAAACTTATATGTTTACTCACAAATACTGCTATGCTTAAGTTGCAATGATGCCTTATATGCAACCAATGCAACACCAGAAAAATTTTGGGCAAAATGGCAGGAGAAATCAAACAGCGATGAAGAAGAACAGAGATATAAAACCTCATTACAAAAACTCAAAAATCAAAAACTTTCCGTTTCTGTAAAAGAGCAATTGTTTTCCGACCGTTTTAAATATGCTCGCCAGTACTTTGATGCTTTAGAGCAAGAAGAAATACTTCCCACTGTTCAGGATGAATACTTGTATAGCTTATGCCGTCCTCAACGATTGATGGACATTGTATTCAATTTTATTTTGTTTGACAATGGCGAAAAGAAAATTGCGCGCTATCAGCAATTTTTCGCCATTAAAAAATCCATGCAACAAATAAAGCAAATTGAAAATGGTCGAAGAAAAGGGGGCGTAATATGGCATACACAAGGAAGTGGTAAATCATTAACTATGGTAATGTTAGCGCAAGCTATTGCATTGGAACCGAGCATTCGCAATCCCAAAATTATTTTGGTAACAGACCGCACTGATTTGGACAATCAGATTACCAGCACATTCCGTAAATGTGGCAAATTTGTAGAAAATGCTTCCACAGGTCAGCGTTTGGTGGATTTACTGGAAAGCAAAAGCGATGCGGTGGTAACCACTATCATCAACAAATTTGTTGCGGCAGTAAAGAAAATCAGTAAGCCTTTAGAGAGCCACGACATTTTTGTATTAGTGGACGAAGGACACCGAACACAACACGGTATTTTCAATATCGATATGCAAAAAACCTTGCCCAATGCTTGCTTCATAGCACTTACCGGAACTCCACTATTTAAAAAAGAAAAAAGCACCGCGGCAAAGTTTGGCGGTGTAATTGATGCTTATACGGTTGACCAGGCTGTAAATGACAAAGCGGTTGTTCCGTTGTTGTATGAAGGAAGATTGGCTTTACAAGAAGTCAGCGCCAGCCCGATAGATACTTTTTTCGGAATGGTTTCAGAACCTTTAACTGAATACCAAAGAGCGGATATCAAAAAGAAATTTGCCCGTTATGACCACCTGAATTCAGTTGAGCAAAAAATGCGAATGATTGCATGGGACATCAGCTATCATTTTCGTGACAACTGGCAAGGGAGTACACCTTTCAAAGGCCAATTGGTTTGCGATAAAAAAGTAAATGCGATTAAGTACAAAGAATACCTGGATGAGATTGGCATTGTGAGCAGCGAAGTGTTGATTTCTGCCGTTGATGAACGGGAGGGAGAAGAGAGTGCTTATGAAAAATCACCTGAAAAAGTAAATCAGTTCTGGAAACGAATGATGGACGAACATGGCAATTCAAAGAGCTATGAAAAGAACATCATCAACCGTTTTAAAAATCAAAAAGACCCGGAAATAATTATTGTGGTAGATAAACTACTTACAGGGTTTGATGAGCCGAAAAACACTGTATTATACCTTACCAGAAATTTACAGGGACACAAACTGCTGCAAGCTATTGCAAGGGTAAACCGTATTTACCCTGATAAAGAATTTGGTTATATTTTAGATTATTACGGAGTGATTGAAAATCTGGATGATGCTTTACAATTGTATTCTTCTTTTGAAGATTTTGATGAAGAAGATTTAGAAGGAACATTCACTAATATTTCGGATGAAATCAAAAAGCTTCCACAAAAGCACTCTGAGCTTTGGGATATTTTTAAAACCATTACCAATAAGCGCGATGCAGAAGCTTATCAGCAATTACTAAAAGATGAGGCAATAAGGGTTTTGTTTTACGATAAACTGGCTGTTTTTGCCAAAAGTTTGAAGCTGGCGTTATCTACTATTCAATTTTATAAGGATACAGAAGAGAAGACAATCAACCGTTACAAAGAAGATTTAATGATGTTCCTGAAGCTTCGCTTGGCAGTGCTGGAAAGATATAGTGATGTCATTGACTACAAACAGTATGAAGGACAAATTCAAAAACTAATTGATACACACATCACCACGGAGAAAATTGAAACCATCACCGAGCTGGTAAACATTTTTGACAAAGATAAATTTCGCCTGGAAGTAGAAAATACCACAGGAAAAGCAGCAAAGGCAGATAAGATTGCAAGTAGAACTGCAAAGCACATCTCCGAAAAAATGGATGAAGACCCAGCATTTTATAAGAAGTTTTCACAAATGCTGAAGGAAACGATTGCAGACTATGAAGCTAAACGAATCAGCGAAGCACAATACTTTAGGAGAGTTCAGGAACTGATGAACAATGTACTGTCACATACAGACAATAACATACCGGAGCAGTTGAAAACCAGAGATGTAGCGAAAGCATTTTATGGATTGACCTTTGAAGCACTTTCCGAAAAAATCCAAGATAATACGGTGCGTAAAGAAGTTTCAACTCAAACGGCTTTACAAATTGATGACCTGATACAGCAATCTATATTAGACAACGGTAAACCCATAATCGACTGGCAGTTCAAAACCAACATCACAGGAAAATTAATAATTGATATTGGGGACTATCTTATTGATGAGGTGAGAGATAAATACAATGTGGACTTGTCCTTCAAAGAAATGGACAAAATTGCAGATGATTGTATTGAAGTAGCTAAAATTAGGTATAAGTGATGATGGAGACAATACAATTTGGAAGTAAAACAATTGATTTCAGTCTGGAATATTCAGACAGGAAATCGCTTTGTATTACAGTAACACCTGAAATGGATGTATTGGTAAAAGCTCCGGCAGATACCTCTATTGAAAAAGTGAAGGAAAAAATCAAAAAAAAAGTTCCATGGATTATTAAACAACAAAGTTTTTTTCTTTCCTTTCAACCAAAAACGCCAAAGAGAAAATATGTAAGCGGGGAAACACATTTGTATTTGGGCAGGCAATACCGTTTACAAATACAAATTGGAGAAGATGAATCAGTCAAATTGAAGGGCAAATTCATAGAAGTAACTGTTTGTGAAAAAATAAGGGCAGAAGACTTATTAAATGATTGGTACTTGCAACATGCGCGGTCAAGGTTTCAATCAATTGCAGAGCCACTGATCGAAAAATTCAAGAGACACAAAGTAGCACCAAGTTCAATTGTATTGCGTGATATGCCAACACGCTGGGGAAGTTGCACTCCTAAAGGCAAAATCCTTTTAAATCCTGAATTAATTAAAGCTCCTAAAGGCTGTATTGAATATGTTATCATCCATGAACTTTGTCACTTAATTCATCACGACCATACACAGAAATTTATAGATTTACAGACTAAGGAAATGAAGGACTGGGAAAAGTGGAAAATGAAATTGGAGAAATTGTTAGCATAGCGAACAAAAGTAGTAACTGCAGGGAAGAATGCAAAAAGGTAGAAAAAAGCATGCATCTGCACCGGTTTTTGTAAGCCCTTCACAAGTGGTTCTATCGGGATTTGAGACACCGTTCTCACAAAAGCTAAACCCTGTTCGATGCCAAGTCCTGCCCGCTGGACATTGCCTATCCCACTGATCTGGGATGATTATCGAATGCGAAGGAAAAATCAGAGGAGCTCATGCAATCCATCAAAAGGAAGCACCCAGCACGCGCAAAAGCTCCCTCCCTCCGGTCGGGATGACATCGTTTGTGAGTTTTTTTGTGGGGCGGGGCAGGCGATGCTAATCAATCATTCAAAAAAACATTCAATCAATCAATCAATCAATCAATCCTCGCCCTGTCATCCCGAGGTACGAGGGAACTTTTACGAGCGATAAGTATAAAGTTTGCATACGCAGCAGAAGGACCAAGCACGCGCAAAAGCTCCCTCCCTCCGGTCGGGATGGCATCGTTTTTGAGTTTTTTGGGGAAAGGCAGGCAATGCTAATCAAAAAAACAATCGAAAATCAATCAATCAATCAATCAATCAATCAACTTCCTCGCCCTGTCATCCCGAGGTACGAGGGAACTTTTACGAGCGATAAGTATAAAGTTTGCATACGCAGCAGAAGGACCAAGCACGCGCAAAAGGTCCCTCCCTCCGGTCGGGATGACATAGTTTGTGAGTTTTTTTGGGGGGGGGGGCAGGGGAGGCTAATCAATCAAAAAAATTTTTTTTCAATCAATCAATCAATCAATCCTCGCCCTGTCATCCCGAGGTACGAGGGAACTTTTACGAGCGATTAGTATAAAGTTTGCACACGCAGCAGAAGGACCAAGCACGCGCAAAAGGTCGTATGTATGAAATGGTTCGATAGATGATGTAAAAGAGTTCTTGAAAAAAAGGTTGTAGCTTAATAGTGAACCATTAACAAACACTTTAAACCAAGAACTCATGAAACAAGGTACACAATTAGATTTTAGCGGACAAACTATTTTTGTTGGCATAGATGTACACAAGAAGTCCTGGAAGGTCAGCCTTCGCAGCACCCATATGGAGCTAAAGACGTTTTCCCAGGAACCTTCACCTAAGGCCTTAAGCGGGCATCTACAACAGAACTATCCTTCGGCCGATTACAGGCTCGTTTACGAAGCCGGTTTTTGCGGCTTTGGCTATCAGCGACAGTTTAGTGAGCTGGGGATGTCCTGCATCGTCGTAAATCCTGCCGATGTCCCGCTGACAGACAAGGAAAAGCAGCGCAAATCAGATACGGTCGATTGCCGGAAACTCAGTAAAACATTAAGTGAAGGAGCCCTGAAAGGTATCTTCGTGCCTGGCATCGAGCAACAGGATGACCGCGGTATTATCCGTGTTTACCAGCAAATGATCAAAGATCAGACACGCTATAAGAACCGAATAAAAGGATGGCTTAACTTCCAGGACCAGTCGGTGACGGTAGACACCGATAAATACTGGTCGAATCATTATATCTGCCTGCTCAAGGCCCTTTGCTTGCCTTCATCAGCACGGATCAACCTGGATATTCTGCTACAGGGATACCAGCAGACCCGTATCATGGTACTCACAGCCACCAGGGAAGTCAGAGCCCTATCCAGGCAGCCACGTTATCAACAAATTATAAAACTGATCCGGACCATCCCCGGTATAGGCGAGATTACCGCCTTATTATTTGTCACAGAGATCGGCGACATTGAACGCTTTGATTCCCTGGATGCCTTGTGTGGATATATAGGCTTGGTACCGGATATGCATAGTTCCGGCGATCAAAAATCATATTGGGGCTCACTAAAAGAGCTCATCATCAATTACGGGAGAAGCTTATCGAGGCCTCTTGGATAGCTGTCAGGCTCGACCCGGCCATGACGCTGGCTTTCAATAACCTTTGCAAAAAAATGAAAAAGAATAAGGCCATCATCAGGATAGCTAAAAAAATGCTCAACCGGATACGGTTCGTTATGAAGAATCAAAAACCTTACGTAACTTCGGTTGTCAAATAAGTCCACAAGGACAAATGCCTGATAAAGCCGGTTTGGTTTTTTTATGAAATGGGCAAACCGAAGCGAGGGATCTGCGGCCCGAAAGGTGTCTGCTATACAAAAGGTTACGGTTGCCCTTTTATCCAAATAATTTGAACGCGATCCTGCAGCCTGCAAAGTGTCTAGCTTATAGGAGGTTAGCTGGTCATTTATCAACGCATTAAAATAAAAATTCGTGAAGGTTTTTTTAGCCATTCAGTGAACAGGATAAATAAAAAGCCTCCTTTGACAGAGGCCTTTATCCGTGGTTCAGCAAATCATATTGCTGGCAGGTTGCTCCTCAGCAGCGCCTGTTTCCTCTTTTGATTTGCACTGGAAAGTTAAACAAACAGGGCCATGCTTTGACCAAAAATATTTAAAACATTTAAGCAATACGTGTTATAACCCCTTTTTAAGCCCTTTTGCCTCGTTTACCTTGCATATTTCATCATAGGAGATCCCTCCCTCCGGTCGGGATGACATAGTTTGTGAGTTTTTTTTGGGGGGCGGGGCAGGCGATGCTAATCAATCATTCAAAACATCCAACCAAAAATCAATCAATCATTCAAAATTCAATCAATCAATAATTAAAAAATCAGTGTAATCAAAAAAATCATCCTTAAAATCAGTGGTCAATGTCGTACTCCTTTAGCTTGCGGTACAAGGTAGCAATGCCGATATTCAGCAGGCGTGCTGCTTCGGCGCGGTTGCCGTGGGTGTGGTTAATTACCCGTTGGATGTGCAGTTTCTCTACCGAGGCCAGATCGAAGGCAGATATCGAATTGCTGTTTTTTGCCGCCGGGTGTTCAAATTCGTAAGGTAACAGCGAGGCATCCAGCTCGTTGTTATCGCTCAGGATGATGGCTCTTTCAATAATATTTTTAAGTTCCCTCACGTTGCCGGGCCAGTTGTAGGTTTCCAGTTTTTCAACAAAATCGGACTTAAGCGATGCTACCTGTTTATTTACCTTGGCCGCAAAATAGGCTACAAAATACTTGGCCAGCAGGCCTATATCCTTACGGCGCTCGCGCAAAGCGGGCAGCGTGATCTGGAAAACCGACAAGCGGTAAAACAAATCCGACCGGAAGGTGCCTTTGGCTACATCCTCCTGCAGGTTACGGTTGGTGGCTGCCAATAAGCGCACATTAACCTTGGTGGTTTTGGTATCGCCCAGTTTAATAAACTGCTGCGACTCTAAAACCCGCAACAACTTGGCTTGCAGGTCGTGGTCCAGTTCGCCCAGCTCGTCTAAAAAAATGGTGCCGCCGGTGGCCTCTTCAAACAAACCCTTTTTATCTTTTATGGCGCCGGTAAAGGCGCCTGCCTTGTGGCCAAACAATTCGCTCTCCAGCAAATCCTTACTAAAGGCGCTGCAATTAATAGCTACAAACGGTTTGGCGCTACGGGGGCTGGCCTGGTGTATGGCTTCGGCAAAAACTTCTTTGCCGGTACCGGTTTCGCCCAAAAGTAATACAGTAGTATCGGTTACGGCCACCCTTTGGGCCAGCTTAATGGCATCGGTAATGGCGGCTGATGTGCCCACAATCCTATCGAAACCAAACTTCACCTTCAGCTTGCTTTCCAGTTCCAAAACACGGCGCTGTAAAATGGCCTTGTCCATGGCCTTGCTAATCAGCGGGATTATTTTTTCGTTATCATCGCCCTTGGTAATATAATCAAAAGCGCCGTTTTTAATGGCTGTTACACCATCGTTAATGGTGCCGTAGGCGGTTAAAACTATAATTTCGGTAGCGGGGTAGTCGGTTTTTATTTTTTTGGTAAGGTCGATGCCGTTCATATCGGGCAGCTTTACGTCGCTTATCACCACATCGATGGTATCGTTGCGCAATTTATTTAAACCTTCTTTAGCGGTTGCGCCCTCCAAAACCTCGTAACCTTCCAGCTGAAGTATCCGGGCGAGCAGCTTGCGCAGGCGTTCCTCATCGTCAATAATTAGCAGCTTACCTTTACTGTTTTCCATTGGTATAGTGTTATTTATACTCCCCGCTCTTTGTGCGGGGAGGTATTAGCTTTGTTTTGTGGCGGGGTGTGTTTTGCCGCGCGACGAAATTGCAAGTTTTTTGTCGCTCGTATAGAACACACCCCTCCGCCCCTCTCGAGAGGGGAATCGCGCGAGGCCACCGCTTTTGCTTTTCAGCTCCCCTCTCGAGAGGGGGCGGGCCGGGCTTGAACGCGATGCCATGGGGTGTGTTCGCCGCGCGACGAAATTGTAAATCGCTCATCGCTCGCATAGAACACACCCCTCCGCCCCTCTCAAGAGGGGAATCGCGCGAGGCCCCCGCTTTTCCTTTTCAGCTCCCCTCTCGAGAGGGGGCGGGCCGGGCTTGAACGCGATGCCATGGGGTGTGTTCGCCGCGCGACGAAATTGTAAATCGCTCATCGCTCGCATAGA
Source organism: Mucilaginibacter paludis DSM 18603 (assembly GCF_000166195.2). Taxonomy (NCBI): domain Bacteria; kingdom Pseudomonadati; phylum Bacteroidota; class Sphingobacteriia; order Sphingobacteriales; family Sphingobacteriaceae; genus Mucilaginibacter; species Mucilaginibacter paludis. The sequence goes on along the minus strand of NZ_CM001403.1, from coordinate 6,973,112 downwards.
ACACCCCCCTCCGCCCCTCTCAAGAGCAGGGCTGTTGCATTCTAAGTGAGTAATTGTTTCAATCTGCCGATGTCATTGCAAACGAGTCTTTGTGCTTGTGCTATATTTTGAAAGCCATGAGCTCTGAAAACGTTAATAGCGATGTTTCTAAACACCGATATATTTTCTGGTGCATGAGAAGTTCTAATGCGGGAGGCATCCTCTTTAAACGTGACATCCTTTACCCAATGTAGCTTATTCTCTATCCCCCAATGACTTCTGATTCCATAGCATAACAATTGTGCATTTTCCCTCACACTGCTGATATAGAATGCGCAATCCTCACTGATCTTATTTTTGTCTTTTACCCAACGCTCTACCTTGATTACCTGACTGGCGCCTATCCAGGCTTTACTGATTTCTTCTGGCGCCGGGCATATACATACCGATCTGCGCTCTGTACGTCCTTTATTTTTCTCCAATTCAACGAACTTGCTGCAAACCTTTGCTGTATCCGATGTCAGCGCCGCTATTTTTTCATAAAGGCCCTTTTGATTCTTTTTTACGCCTATCATATAATCATTATTCGTACCTATTATCAGCTCAACTGTTTTTTTTGGCAATGTAAGGCGTCAAGCGTAAACGTTACCCCTTCCAATCCCAGTTCAGCAATAAGCTTGCGTACCACCGGAATTTCACTTTCCTTTGAATTGTCTACAAGACCCTGGGCTAATACTTGACCACGGCTCCCATTATAGATACTTACCAAATTTACAAATCGCTGTTTTTCAAGCGCATAATCACTCATTGTCCCTTTGATCGCTTTGCCATCTATATTCATCCATTCATTTTTATTGATTTCTGTATACTGACTGGCCCATTGATAAAAAACTTCGCTTAAACTTTCAAAATCTAAATTCTGCAGTACACGCCTCACGGTATAAAACGTAGGCAAACGGGATTTTTTCGGAGTGAAATAAGTCAAAAGATCTTTTTGATTACGCTTTATAAAATCACCCAGAGCACGATAGCCGTAATAACCACTCATCGTCCCCATCACAAATAATAACAAAATAAACGTTTGGTCATGCCGCTGACCAGCCTTTCTACGCACGTCTGGCAACTTCTGCAAATAGGTTATGATGCCCTTGTCCATACTCTTTTTTCTGCAAATTTAAATCCTTCTTCTTTTAAATGCAACAGCCCTGCTCTCAAGAGGGGAATCGCACTTTCCCTGGCACCTTAATTCAAAATTACGGTTTTACTTAGCCAACTCAACCCGCTTTAAACTAATATTGCTTACCGGTTTAACTACCAGCGGTATTTTCTCTACTTTAGTTTCGCTGGTATCTAAACCAAAGGCCTTGGCTTCTGATTGGGCCAGCTTTTTGATGGCGAAGTAGGCGTTCAATATAAAACCTTCGCTCAGGTTGAACAGGTTATTGTACGACAGGAATTTCTCCATGATCACGAACCTGAAATCGGCAGCCAGCTTAAACTGGTGTAACGATGGATAGCGGCTGGTGATATCCATTTCGTTACGGGCCACCATATCTTCAATTACCTTTCTAAACAACACGTTTACACGGGGCTGGATGCGGAAACCTAAGCGGAAATCAATCCTGATCACTTTATCCTTTTCAATCTCGTCAACCGTGTACTCCATGGTAAAGGGCTCGTCGGTACGGTCAATATGCACAAACCAGTACACATCGGCCCGTTTGGGCATTCGGCTGATGATGGAGTAGATAATTTTTTGCTCTATCTGCTTGCTGTTATTGGCCTTGGTTAAATAAATTAAGTGGGTGGAGTATTTAGGCACCTGGGTATCTGCGCTCAGGGCGTTCAGCATCGGTATCTGGTCTTTCAGATCGATAAAGTGCAGAAAGCGGTTGTTAATTTTACGCGCCCTGAACCAGATGTACATGGTAAATATCAAACCAAACTCAAACACCAGGAAGAACAAACGTTTTAATATTTTAACGGCATTGGCCACAAAGAACGAAAACTCAACCGATAAAAATACGCACAGTATAATGGTAACCAGCCACACCGGCCAGTGCTTAACGTAGCGCATAAAGTAGTACATCAGTATGGTAGTGCTCAGCATGGCAATGGTGATACTGAAACCGTAGGCAGCCGTCATGGCTTCGGAGGTACGGAAGTACAGCGACACCGCGATACAGCCAAAGCACAAGATCCAGTTGATGCTGGGGATGTAAATTTGCCCCCTGATGTTTGACGGGAACTTGATGGTGATGCGCGGCCAAAAATTCATGCTCACGGCCTCGCTGATGAGCGTGAACGAACCGCTGATTAAGGCCTGACTGGCAATAATGGTAGCCAGCGTAGCCAGGGCAATGCTGGGCAGCAAAAACGCGTGCGGCACAATCTGGAAAAACGGGTTAACGCCCTTAAAGTTAAAGCCAGCGTTGCGGGTTAATACCCAGGCGCCCTGGCCTAAGTAATTAAGCAGCAGCGTTATTTTAACAAATATCCAGCTTACCTGGATGTTTTTGCGGCCGCAGTGGCCCAGATCAGAGTATAAGGCCTCGGCACCGGTTGTACACAAAAACACCGCGCCCAGCAGCCAGAAGCCTTTGGGATGATCCATTAGCAAACGCGCACCGTAATAGGGGTTTAAAGCCTTTACAATTTGGGGGTAATGTGCCAGTTGCAAACCGCCCACAACTCCCAGCATAATAAACCAAAGCAACATTACCGGCCCAAATGCCGAGCCTACCACTTTGGTACCAAATTGCTGGATAAAAAATAACAGCAAAATAATGCTCAGCACAATAATTAAAACCAGGCCGTTACCGGGCACAATATGCTCGGCAAAGGCGGGCACCAGGCCCAAACCTTCAATAGCCGATGTTACCGATATAGGCGGTGTAATAATACCATCGGCAAGCAAAGTACCGGCACCAATAATTGCCGGGATGGCCAGCCATTTACCATAGCGCCTTACCAGCGCGTAGAGCGAAAATATACCCCCCTCGCCATTGTTATCCGCTTGTAGCGTTATTACAATATACTTAAAGGTAGTTTGTAAGGTGAGTGTCCAAAAAATACAGGATATGGAGCCCAAAACCAAGGCTTCGTTAACGGTGCCGCCTTCTTGCAGCAACGTTTGAAAAACATACAGGGGCGAGGTGCCAATATCGCCAAAAATAATTCCGAGTGTGATGAGCATCCCTGCGGCAGAGAGCTTTTTAAGGTGAGGAGTCATTGTTTAGATCAGATTTGAGTATTGAAGTGTAAGATTTGAGTGTTGAGATATGAGTATTGATACATTGGAGTAGCGTTAGATATTAATTGCGCTCTGAGTATTAAGATTTGAGACGCTTGATGCAGATACAAGAAGTTGAGTATCATTTGCGCCGGTGCTGGCCGCGGATAAACCAAGTGCATTTTGAGTATTAGTCATTATGCAAACGGGCGCGCCAATACAATGCCAGGGGCCTAAATAAGGCATCTTAATACCATAAAAACCTAACAATCAACTCAATCAATTACATAACCAGGTAAAGACACCAACTCGCATAGCTATCAAAATGATAGGCTTTTATCAAAACGATAGGGTATCGATTATCAAAATGATAGCGTTAAACCGATCATTTTGATAAGCCTTATAACTTAATATAGGGTATCAAATACTCTTTTGGAGGAGTAAATACGGCAATTTTACCGTTGTTGCCAGCCAATAAAACAAGCTTACCGCTTTTGGCTTTGTTGCATACGTTAAAACTATTGGCATCAATTTTTTTCCAGGTGATGCCGCCGTCTTTGCTAAAGTTAGTGCCCGATGTACCGGTTGCCAGGTATTTGCTGCCGCTCAGGTATTCCACACACGATTGGAAAGCCGGTGTAGCCTTAGCCATTTTCCAGGTTTTGCCGGCATCAACACTGTAGCAGGCCGTCGAGTCGGTACGCTGGTCGTGCTGGTAATCGCCGCCCACAGCCACCCAGTGTTTGCCATCCGCAGCCACCGAAAACGCGCCCGAACTGGTGGTGCCCTGCACCAAAGGCAAAACATGCTGAAACCATTTTTTACCGGCAGATAACGTGTACACAATATTGGCCACACTACCGCCCGATGCCAGCGCCAGCTCGTAATTGCGCATCAGGCCGCTGGTATTAATCATGAGGCAGCTGCCGCTGGCGGCAAAGGCGGCCTCGCCGGCTCTGGCCAGGGGCGTTTTTGCCACGTCGCGCTGTTTCCAGGTGGCGCCTCTATCAAAAGTTTCAAAAATAACAAAGTGATTGTTTATCGGGTCGCCCATTATGCAGCCATACTTGCTTTTAAAGTCCATGGCGTCCAAAAAAACAGATGTATCGCGGTTATGATACCTCACCTGCCAGTTGAGGCCGCCATCCAGCGTTTTTAAAATCACCGCCGGCGTGCCAGAGCTCATCACCACTGCTTCCTTGGCCGAAAAAGCCTCAATATCCCTAAAGTCCGACTGCTCAAAGCCTTTAATCTGCATCCAGTTCCAGGTTTTACCGGCATCCTTAGTGCAGGCCACGTAGCCCTTGCTGCCGCTAACCCAGGCAATTTTATCATCCACTACCGATAGGCCCCTTAAGCTGCTGGGCCTGCCCTGCTGTAACACCGTTACTTTTTGCGAAAATGCCGGGCTAACCCCTCCTAAAAAGATCAGCCCGGCAACCAATATAAAATGTAAAGTTTTTTTAATCATTTAACCCTTGTCCAAACTTCCGTCCGGCCGAATAAAGATACACCAATAAATCCCCTAATTTTTAAAGTATTACCATTCAATGTCATCTTGCAGCTGTAAGTTTTGCCGCTCTTGGGGTCGTAAATAGTACCATCCTCATAAGTTTTTCCATCATAAGTAAAATCTTTTAACAGTTCAAGGCCTAACTCCGGTCTGCTCTTTAGGGCTGGGTCGGGGTTCAGTTTATCAGTTTTAGGCTTGCCGCTCTCATCATTCGGGAACTTAATCCAGGCCAGCTTACCATAATACTTATCACCCTTTTTGTAAATCTGTACCTGCCCTTCGCCACTGGGGTTAAGCCATTTACCCTCAATAGCATCGCCGCTTTGCGCCCACACACCAACAGATACCGCCATAAACAGTACCATCATCATTACAGTTTTAATTCTCATTATTTTTGGTTTTAGTAATTATAACGCCCAACACCGGCCATTTTGTTTTAAAAAAGCGGCCGATAAATGATCGTTATCAAATTTATTAATTGGTAAAACTAATTTAGCCCTTATACACAGCAATAGCAAGCATTAACAATTTTATATTTATTTGAAACAGGTAAAATAAAACTTTATATTTGCAGCCCCAAGCACGGTTTGCCAACGCAATTGGCTGCCAATGCTGCTACTAAAAAAAGCCCGGATGGCGAAATTGGTAAACGTTGCGGTCTCAGAAGCCGTTGAGAATTGTCTCTTGAGAGTTCGAGTCTCTCTTCGGGCACCATCCACAAAAAAAATAGCTCCGCAAGGGGCTATTTTAGTTTAAAAACCTTTTTGGGCGTTTCCCTACGGGCCACGCTGTCTGCTCATACTGCACAGGCCTTAGCCACAGGCCGGTATCCGCGCCCATCGTTAACGCGAAAAAGCCAACTGCGGCTGGTGTTGGTTCGTCGCGCGGAGAAACACACCCCTACGCCCCTCTCAAGAGGGGAATCGCACGGAGCCGGGGCTTTTTTTCTGTATAAATAATTGATAATAAGCAACAAAACAAAACTCCCCTCTTGAGAGGGGCGCGGGCGGCCCGTGCGGCTGCGGGGGTGTGTTTCTACGCGCGAAGAAATTGCAAGGCTGCACTTATTTTAATTGATTCGGAGATTGGACTGACTTTTTTATTAAATTTGACATCGTATCGCCGTTACCTCATGACCAATAGCATTATCGCAATTAAAGGGAGTCATCTCGATAAACAAATTGAGATTTTCAAAGAATTCAACTATGTAGACGTTCAACAAGATGAACAATTTGATAATTTGAACGATATGTATGACTATCTGTTTGATAACTATTTCAATTTTTCAGAACGTGATGTTGTCCTTCGGGGAATTTGGTTTGATAATGACTGGACAATAATCTGCGACCCGGAAATGATTAACGTTTGGGATGGGCCAGCTTTACTTAAACTTTCAGACAAAGTTAAATCAGATGTAATGACCTTTCTAATTCAGACAACTTCGGGTTCGTTTGGGTTTACCAAATGTGGCTTATCCGGTCAACGTAATTTCCTTTCAATTAACGGCAGTGTAACCGAGAACACCGGATTGCCATTACCAGAAGAATCGGGGCTAAATATCAATGAGCAAATATTTACTGATGACATTATCAGCTTAGCAGATAAGTTCGGGATTAACTTTGAGAAAACTGCTCCACAAAGTTGTTTGGCAAAAAAATTGAACTACACTGAAGAATTGAAAAGAGAGTTAACAACATTCAAATCGGATCGTGTAAAGGTTCCAACTCAGAAAAAGCATACCTGGTGGAAGTTTTGGTAACATTTATATGTTCATGATGACCTTGCCAACGCTCGTATGCGAGCCTCTCTTTCCACGTTAACAAAACATCCTTGCTTCAGATATTTAGAGTAAATGGAAAAGCCGTAGCGCTTACAACCTCACTCAATCGGCCAGAACCAAGGTATCCAAAACCCGGTTCCGGTTTTTAATTAAACTATCAACACTGTTATAAAGGCTAAGGCTATCGGGCCCGTAATGATTGCCGTACCGTTTGTAAATCCGCATAATGCGGTTAGCCACAGCTGTATCACGCTGTTGCCGATAGCTATCACACAAACAAAGCGCTAACTCATTTTGGGCGGCGCGCTCAATATCGCCCATCAAACCTTTGTTCCAATATTTATATCGGATGGTGCACGTTTTGAAAGATATGGTTTTGGTAGTTGCAAACAGGGCCTGAGCTTGATGATGCTGCTTTTGGCGTAAAATAATGATAAGGCCCAATGCAATCAAAACGAATATGCCTAATACAACTGCTGCCGTTTTTCGCTCTTCCATCGGTTTGTTTAGCCTTAATACGTCATTGATTATAAAGGTAACCTTATTTTTATTTGAGCATGTCGCAGGTATGTTTCTCCCCTACTGCTATTCGAAGTTTTTTACTTTGAATTGTAAACACACCGTGCGCATCGTTAAGGCTAAAAAACAAGTGCGACTGGTGTTTGTTCGTCGCGCGTAGATACACACCCCTCCGCCCCTCTCAAGCGGGGAATCGCACGGGGCCCTGGCTTTTTCCTGTGTAAATAATTGATAATAAGCAACAAATCAAACTCCCCTCTTGAGAGGCATAGCCGTCAATTTAAGTAGCTGTACTCATATATTGTTGATTTTCAGTTATTTAATTTTTAGGCGCGGTTTGCCCGCATGGGCAAACCTATGTATTTTTACTCTCATATTTTTCGTTTTTTAAGGCGGGGAGGTTTAGATGACCCCGCCTTTCTTATTTTTGTTTAACTATCTAAATATAGTATTTAAATATCTAATAATCAAATACTTATTACAATTTCTTCTATTTTTAACCTATGTTTTCTGTGCTCTTTTGAAAGGTGCTTTAAGTTTAATTTCTCCAACAGAGCTAACCACTTTGAGCATATCCCTAAAAGCTGCGCTCGCAATTCTTCTTTCGTAGAAGCGATTAGTCGATGCACCTTTAAAACACTAATTTGACCTATCTTACCGATAGCCATGCATATTTTCCAACTCAAAACTGCCCAGATCAACTTACTGTATAATATACTGGTTATACGATCCGAACTTCCTTTGGGGAACGTGTGTATCTTTAAAAACGACTTCCATGCTTTAAAAACCAATTCTATCTGCCATCGCAGGTGATATAACTTTTGGATCAATTCAGCGCTATATTTTTCGCTCACCAGGTTGGTAACAATAAAGTTAAACCCTGCCCGCTCTTTGAATCCCTTACTGGTGGTACTGCCTTTCTTTTTATTGTACTTTTCAGTATTGGCTATCCGCCTTGCCTTGAGCTCTTCACTTACCGGTTCTATTATTATCCTTACCGGCATCTTATCAGCTCCGATATATACCTGTTGATCAAATACGCCGGTTATGCCTTGTAGTTTCGACAACTCTAACTTTTGGTATTGGTCGTCCTTTAATAGATAAATCGTTGTTTTCGGACATAATTTATTAATAAAGAAAGCTTTGACTTTGTTAATATTGTTCATATAACTCAAGTGAGTGTAACCCAGATCTCTCATATATAATACCCCCGGCTGAATTGATGCCTTGTCCAGATGACTCTCACCCTGGTCATTTGCGTTGGCCGGAGTTACTTTGATATCGCTTTTACCACTTTTGATTTCAAATTCAAATTGTACAGATGCTCCCGCTTTCATCCCACTTCCTTTTGTTCCGGGGAATGTCTCTGCAATAACTTCCGGCAACGCGAAACGGGTAGAATCTTTGATACGGATCTCCAAGCCCTGTGTTTGCTCTTGCGGTAACTCAACTGCTATTAATTGCTCAAAAACGGCTTGTACAAACTTTGTCATATTGCTGTGATGTCTTTGATGCAATGCCTGCTTCGAAATATCAAGCCCATCCCTCCGCATTAACTGCATACTCATGCCGTTAAACGATTGATCTCCATCAAATAACGCCATATCCAATAGTTCCTTGCCTCCCACTTTTCGTTTGCGTTGTATAGCCTCTGTTTTACGGGCCAGGCCATCTAACACCGTTGGTTCAAATAGTTCCGAACTCATTCGCTCGAATAATGACTGCAATTTTGCAGTTCCGATTCTTGCTCTAAAAAAATTTTATCCCTTTTTTTTCTAAAGTTGACGGCTATGCTCTCAAGAGGGGGCGGGCGGACGGTGCGGCTGCGGGGGGTGTTTCTACGCGCGGCGAAATTGCTAATCTAAATATTAAGCTGTCGCGCGCGCAGCACACACCCCTCCGCCCTCAAGACAGGAATCGCACCGGGCCGCCGCTTTTCCTATATAAATAATTGATAATGAGCAACAAATAAGGGCTAACGTCTTGAAAGTGAGCGGGCTCGGCTGTGTGGCTGCGGTGGTGTGTTTCTATACCCGCGACAAGCTCGCTACACCAGCCATCATAGCCCGGCAATCAGGTAGCCCACACACAATGATGTAACAATAAATTTATATAAAATTAAAAAAACACATCCCTGAAAATGATACTTTTGAGTATCTAACTACCTACTATCATGTACCCTACAACCTTCAACAAATCTTATCTGTTTAAAGTATTATTGGCCTTTGCGGCTGTATTTTTTATGAACAAGGCCAGCTATGCCCAGGTTGATACCCTGGTGGCCAACAACCAAAAAATTGCATGCTCCGTTAAAGAAATAACGCCCGATGCCGTTAAATACACTTTGCCGGGCGAAGACTTAATTAACAGTGTTTATAAAAACACTGTTCAGCAAATCATTTTTAAAAACGGGCGCGTACAAACTTTTGCCGAATCAACTTCCTACAAATCGGTTACCGGCGTAATGGATTTCGACAATGTAACCATCACATCGGTAGAAAGTGAGGTGAAAGGCCTTTTTAAAATTACTGATGTAGGCGCCAAAGCAAAAGGAACTACCGTTTATGCCAACCAGGAGCGGGTTAAAGACAGGGCCTACCATAAGCTTAAACTACAGGCTGCCATGTTTGGTGCCAATATTATTTACCTATCCAACCAACGGACCGAAGGTAACAAGTACGGCAGCGAATACACCAGCGGCTCTACCACCGAAACTAACCTTACCGGCATAGCCTACTCCAACGTATTGCCTGATTTTGAGAAATTTAAAAAACTGATCGGATCAAAAACCGATTGTGTTGCCATTTTGAAATTTAAGCTCGGCCCAAGTTTTAGCGATGTATCCAGTGATGCTATGAACGAACCATTTAAAATAGCCAGCATCAGAAGTGAAAACGGACTTGTTTTTGTAGACGGCGACTTAAAAGGCGAAGACTACACCATCACTTTCCAACTGGTCAACTTTACCGATAAAAGCTTCACCGTTGCCTATAAAAATAAAGGCACTGCTTACAGCTTTGTAATCAATATATAAAATTCCAGCGGCTAATATCCCCTCTTCCGGATTTAGCTACAATAATAACATTGCTACCGCATCAAAAGATAAGGGGCAAAGGCTCAGGCCTTGCCCCTTATCTTTTACATCCACCCGCCAAACTTCACAAAAAACAGCCCGATTGAGGCCCTACGTTATTTTTTGTTAACTGTATTTCTTTTCTATCAGCCTGGAAATAATATATTTGAACCATCAATCCATATCACATTTATGCAAGCCGATGTTCGCAATTTCGGATATCTTGTTTTTTTTAAGCGATCTGTACTGGTTTGGAACGGTATTCGCACTTTTTTCAATATTATTTTTCATGATGGCTAAAACCAAACTGCCCAAGCCTTAATTTAGCGCACTAATCACAATTTTAAACAACCCTTATCACCTTGAAAAAAAGTATCCTTATCACTTTAATACTCTTCGTAATTTCTGCGGCTAAAGCTCAGCAGGCTTTCCAGGGAGTTATAGCGAATTCGTATGTTGTTTACGTTAGCGGCGGGCAGGATCGCCCGGTTAAAAAAACCATCTCGGTATTGTATAATAGCGACTATTGCAAAATTACCATAGGCGACTCGGTAGTTTATTTTGTTCCGGAGCTCTATGTCAACAGGATTGCCGGGGAATGCAATTGTCACTTAGAAACTCTTTTTAATAGAAAAACAGACGCCATGCCAAGGGCGATGTACGACATCCAGATTATGGATCCCGACCGTTTCGGCAAAAACCACTTGCAGATACGCGTTAAAGACTCTTACGGCACCACATTTTATGATGCTGACGTAAAAGACTACACAGGCACCAGAACGGTAAATGGCAAAGTTTACAAAGAAGATTGGGACGATTTATTGCGCCGCCAACGCATTGACGAAAATATCTACATGGCCAAAGAACGTGAAATTGAAAGGCAGGCGCATCTTAAAGACTCAACCGAAAAAGCCGATGCCCGCCGCGTTGAACTCAAAAGAAAAATAGACCAACTAAATACCGGCGACAACTACAATAGGCTCTCTTTTGAAACCAAGAGCTATCTTCAACATACCCTTGAGCAAGCCCTCACCATGAAGCTTGGAAACACAACAGCTTACGGCGATATCAATCTCCTGATTGACCGGCAAGGCAATATTACATCCTGCGTACCCGGCCATGACACGTATTATCTTGCTAAATGCCTCCCTTACCTCAACGAGATTTTAAAAGAACTCAAATTAAAGGTTGATCCCTTTATGGCCGATGGCGTAAGTTACCCCTCGTATTATCCGGGCCTGGATGTTAGTATATTTATACCGGTACACTATGGGGTGAGATAAAGGTGGCAGGCTGCGGAATCGGGATGATGTTTATGATTTAGTTCGGCTACGGCATCAAAATTCTCCAGCGCCCCCTTGCTATCTTGCTCGTTTTCGTTTTTATCAATAACAGGCTGCGACTCCTTCCTGGCATTTATCCGTAGTCGGTGGGGACACCGACAAATTTTCGCACCCCCATACCCGACGATAGTAGTCGGTGGGGACACCGACTACGGCGTAATCATAATCTAATAACGTTACGCCTGATGTCATTTCGACCGGAGGGAGAAATCTTCTGCGCGCGTTGAGTCTGTTTTAGGCCTGCTCTGCGATGCTTATCTGAAGCAGAAGATTTCTCCTCGTACCTCGTCGAAATGACATTTTTTTTATCCATTGTCGGTGTCCCACCGACAGCTTGTGTGCCCTTACCCAACGATAGTACTCGGCGAAGACACCGACTACAGCGTAATCATAATCCAATAACGTTACCCCTTGATGTCGACGAGAGGGGAGAAATCTTCTGTGCGTGCTGAGTCTGTTTTAGGACTGCTCTGCGATGCTCGTCTGAAGCAGAAGATTTTTCCTCGTAACTCGTCGAAATGACATTTTTTTTATCCATTGTCGGTGTCCCCACCAACTACTTGTGAGACTTGCCCAACGATAGTACTCAGCGAGGACACCGACTACAGCGTAAAGCTTAATCATAATCTAATAACGTTACCTCATCTAATCATTACCATTACTGCCCCACTACCAACTGACTATCATTAACCGCACTCAACAGCACCCGTGTTACCATTTCCTGCACTTTGGAGGTACTCTCTTCCATATTGGTGGTACTGATACTGAAGGATTTAATTAACGCCCCGATGTGGATATTGATGGTGGTAGCTTTTGCTTCGCCCGAAACTTTGGAAGTGGCTGATGGGGCTGGCTTAGCTGGCGGCGTTGGGGTAGGCTTACCGGTAGGTGCGGTTACAACCTTGCCAATAGTTGACTGGGGTTTGCTACCGGTTGTTGTGGGAGCAACGGTTGTTGTTGTCTTTGCTGTCTCTACTCCTTTAGCAGCAGTAGAAACGCCCGCTACATTTTCTGGCGCCTTGTGTTTTGTCAAGGCGGTCGCCAGTGTTTCTTGCCCTTTTTTTGCATCGTCCGCTTTCTTCTTCTCTTCGGCTTCGTTCTTTTTACTTGCAGCCAAACTTTTGTTGTAACCTCTACTAAATGCGTCTCCTATATCGCTGGTTCCGGCTTTAACATTAGCAATCCCATCTGCCATTAGCGAGAGATTACCCGTTTGAAAGCCTATAAATGCTTCATTTAATCCCCAAGCTACCTTTGTTACATCTTTTATCACCTCCCATATTCCCATCAAAACAGCTTTAAAGAGATCAAATTTATGAATGACCGTGTATACAACTAAGCCAACCATAACAATTCCCGCTATGATAAGGCCGATAGGATTTGCTTCCATTGCAGCATTTACCGCCCACCACGCAGCTTCCATAGTACCCAAGCCAGTAGAAGCCGCAACCGAATAAGCTTCCTGCAAAAGCAGTGCTCCATTTACCAAGCCGGTTTTAAATGCAACGAGTGATTCCCAAATTTCCACACCTTTTAATACTGCACTGTAAGTCCCCATGCCGATGGCGACAATACCTACTGCGGCACCGATGGCTTTGACTAAAACAACATTATCTTTAAAAAAATCAGTTACCCCCGAAACCACTCCCCCTACTGTTTTTAGCGCTGGTATCAATGTCTTTAGTAGACTACCGGCAACCTCCCCAACGGTCAGTTTAATAGAGTCCATAATACTATGGTAGGCATACAACGGATCAGCATCCGCCGCGGCCTGGGCGGCACCTCCAAAACGCGTCTGTAGTTCTTTGAGGATAATGGATTGTGCCTGGGCAGTATGCCCGGTTTCTACCAGTTTAGTAATGGTAGCTGTTTGAGATGCGGTAAGATCTACATTCATGGAGTGCAGGCTTTTCAAACCTTCTACCGGCGACTGCAACGCTGCGCCTACCAATTTTGCCGTGTCGGCAAGGCCTGCATGCTGGCGGGTAGCAATATCCATTATGGCTTGCGATGCCGTATTGAAGGTTGCCTTGGTTACCGCCGGGTACGATAGCAGCGTGCTCTGCATATCAACTATTTGGTCCTGTGCAAAGGGTAAAGTATCTGAAAACTTTTTGGCGTCTTTTTCGAGCTCGTTATAGCTCAGGCCAGCCGCATTGTTTGAGTTGATCAGCGCCGCCTTTACCTGGGCATTGGCCTGCTCCATCTTTTCGGCCATTTCAATACCCTGCTTGGCAAATTCAACCATTTTTTCCGAATCAAGCGGTATGTCTAAGCCTCCGGCGATAGTTGCGGCTCCCTTTCCCACACCATCTACTGCGGCCCTAACATCGTTCAAACTGGTTGCATAACTTTTTGATTGGTCTATAGTATTTTGCGTGCCTTTACTTGCTCTGGTCAGTCCTTTTGCCATTATTGATAAGTTATTTCGCCCCGTTCCTTTAAGCAAAACTCCAGGGCAAGTTTGTTTTTAATAAAATCTTCTTCGGTCATCACTTCAGGGTCTAAACGGAAATGAGAATAGTATCTGAGCCGGGCGGCCCATTTACTATCCTCACTTGATTGATCGGTGACCGTGTATTTGGCTATTAATCGCTTTTTTTTTCTGTCTGGTCCGTAGCCATCAGCAACAGGTCGCCGCAGTATTTGGCCGCACCGAGTTTATAGCGGTCGTTCGGATAGGTTTCGCTTAATAAGCGGGGGTCCGAGTGCTCGGTTAACAGGCAGGCACTTAAAATTTCCAGATTGGCAGAAAAGCCCATCCCGGTGTATACCTTATCCATCGCCCTGGCTTTTACCAAAAACGAAGGTTCCTTTATAAAGCCAATAACCAGATCGCTTTCATCCTTGCCGATAAAGGTGATCGGATAAACTTTTACGCCTTCTTTTACGGTTAATTCTTCGGCCTTTTTAATAACTTCTTCTTTTGTCATACTCTGTCAATTTGTGCAATAATTAATGGGATGGTAACCATCAGCTTGGTTTCGCCCTGGCTTGCCGAAAACGGATCGGCTAAAAATTCAACACCTTTCAGCTTGTCCTGACCGGGTGTGCGGCCATCGGCACCAAAGATGACCGATATAGTGAACGGCGAAATTTGCAGCGGATCTTGCCCTGGCGAATTGAGGATGATCATCTTCCATTCGTCCAGGTACATTTCTATCGAGCCCTCGTACTCCACGTTGCAGTATCCCCGGCTTACCGGGTAGGGGCCGACGCCGTAGTTGTTCTCTTTTTTTTGTTTTCGGCTGTACGATATCTTGGTGACGCCGGTAATGGGCACCCCGAAGAGCTGGATGGAGATGCTCGCCCAATCGTAATTGATGCCGTTTATCAATGGTGTTATTGTCATATCTTTTTAGCTTAATGATTGTACGTAACTAATTGGAACCTGTATTTGCCTTGCCACGCCGTCGGCTACTATCTGCACGGTAATTACCAGCGTACCGGTAGAGGATACGTTTTGTGCCGAATCGATCACCGGCTGATAGGCCGAAATCTCGCCGTCCCTCACCATCTGGTCCAGGTTGGGCGTGGTCATGGTTTCCAGGTAGGCCAGCGTGTTGGCCGAGAGCGTACCATCGGCATTAAGCACCAGCGGACCGTTCAATACCAGCAGCAGCGATGCGTAAATGCCGCGTTTGGCTTTCTGTATGGTGCGGTTATCCTCGCCGTAGGCATAATCCGAGCTTACGCTCACCGCCATGTTAAACGAGTTGAAAAAGCTGCCCGAGTAGCCCACATATTTGCGTAAAAACACATAGCGCTGGGCATCTAAGTAGTTCAGCAGGTTATCGGTAACGGATGGATCGCTAAACAGCACGCCGTTGGCAAAGGCCAGGGTTTCGCACTCGGTACCGTTGCTGATGTTGAATTTTTGTACCCAGGCAATATCCTCGTTCACCTTGGCTAAGGCCGTAGCGCCCAATTGAGCACCTAAAGTGGTGATGGATTTGCCGAAGGTTTGGTAAAGAGCCGCGCCAACCGCTCCCCCATCCTGCGCAATAATGGCGCTGGCCGTACTGGCCGATAGCAGCGACAAGTCGGTAAGGGCCGAAATATCGGCCATGCCTGACAGATCTGCACCGTAAAGGGCTATCAAAGGTTTGTGGCCCGTATCCTGCGCTTTGCATGCCAGGTCAATAGCCGTTAAATCGGCTGTGGCAAAGGCGGCGGCATCTTTATAAATCCCCACCTGCCTCAATGAGCCGTCGGCAATACTTTGCAGGGTGGCAATCTCGCTGAAGGTATAAGCAGATGGTACCGCGAAGATCCCCACCCACAACACACCCTTAGGCTGGATGCGGAAAAACTCGCTGATGTGATAATGATATACCGCATTGCGCGATGCTGCCCCGCCCGCAAACTGCGTCAAGGTACCGGCAATGGCGCCCGGCGATTGTACCACCAACGGCGAACCACTGTTGAGGTAAATACCCAAGCCCGCCCGCGCCGTAATAGTTACCGTAGCCACCAGTGCCGTAGCGCTGTAGCCCGTAGTTTGGGTATTGGCGTTAATGGCGGCGGCTATACCTGCGGCTACGGCGTTAACAGTAGTTTGGCCAGCAGTTTTGGTAAAGGTGCCCAACGCTACAGTTTTGCTACCGGGCTCAGTTACGTTAAAGCCAATGGTATCGCCGGTATTACCGGCTGCGCTTACCAGGTAGGTAGCGGTGGCTTTAGTTTCGTCGGTATAGGCCAGGTTAATACCGGCGCTCTCGGCATCGGTTACCGAAAAAAACTTTTTAACCCGGTTGCTTGCGCTAAAGCCCGAGGGCAGCGTGGCCGAATAAAAAATTAAGCCCGAATAATGATCCTGACCGGCCAATGGGCGGCCCAGGCCGCCACTGCCCTGTATAAAGGTGATATTACTTAGCATATTTTTTTAAGGGTTAAGCGGTTACAGTGCGGCCTGTTTCTTGCCAAACGGCACCGTTAAATATAAATTTGATATAGGCGTACTTGGCCGTAGTAACCGCCAGCGAACCTGCCGAAGCGAAACCCGTGCCGAAGGTTGCCGTACGTGTTGTAGCGTCCGAATCCAGCAGAAACACCAGCTCATCGCCTATCAACGGGGTATCCACATTGGCGGTAAATGTTACGGCACCGGTTAGGGTGGTGGGGTTAATGTAAGTAAACGCGTTAACCGCGGCAATAGCCAGCGCTATGGTTGCGGAGTAAGCAGGTGTTTGGTAATCCCGCTTCAGTATCCTGTCGGTATTGTCCCTGTTTTTAGCGCCGCTAAATCTTGATGTTGTGGTTGGCATAATAATTTATCCTTCTGTTTTAATCGGCAATGGTATCTGCCGGGTTAACGTCCTCTGTTTTTTTGTTCTCTTTTTTAGCCTTTTTGGCGTCCGGAGCTATTGCTCCGGTATCGCCATCAAGGCCTGCAGCCATTACCTCATCGCGGGTAAATACGGTATCGTAACCCTTGCGCTGGTGAAACAGCCATTCGCCCCTGTCATTCAGGTAAACATGGCCCAGTTGGGGGTTAAGCTCCAGGTGCTTTTTTAAATCCTCTGTCATCTGCTGATATTCAATTAAGCGCCGTAGTAAACGGTCTCGCTGTTCCAGCCAATGTTAACGTCGGCCTTCATCAGCATCTTTAAAAAGTAGAGCTCCGAGTTGGCCTGTAACTTTTCGAGCTTAATGTTGGCATCGTCAACCGAGTTCATCCCCACCCAAAGGTTACTCTCCATGCTGGGCAGGCCCTTGGCAATAAAGAAGGTGTTGTCCGGAAAGTCGGCAATCTTTTCAACCTTGCGGCCCTTAAACACATCCTTACCCTCTTGCGTGGTATCAATGCCTTTGTATTGCTGGTTCACCTGGCTATCGGCATACAAATCAAAAGTGGCGTACGAGCAGAAGAACTTCATGTCCTTATCATAACGCAACGCCGCCGGTATGCCGTTGTAACCCCTTAAAAACTCGCCCTGAATGTTAGCGGCAGTCAGTGTAGTGGGCGATGCTACCACTACCGTATCAGCGGCACTTTTAGCCTTTTTCAAAAACCCGTCGAAGTATTTAAAAATATCGCTGCGGGTGGTATCGCCGCTCCACATAATCTGGTTAAAATATTTGGCGTGGCGCTTCAATATCTCCTGCACCACCACACTCTCAACCGATAGCGGCAGCGCCCTGTCAATCAGCGTATCATCCAGCTGAGTAGCAAACCAGTGGTCCTCAAAGTCGCGCGGGTTAAACTCGTAGTAAATCATGTAATCCTCAGGGTCAAGTACCTGCCCGTCAATCACGGCGCTGCCCTTGCTTACCGGCGTAGCCGCCCTGTCCTGAATAAAATCAGTATAGGTAGCATCCCAGCGCGGAATGGTAAATTTCTTTTTAATACCGTCTTTCACATACACGTTGCCGCCGTTAATGGTATCGGCACCGGTAATAGCTTTTACGATAAATTGCGATGCGGCCTCGCCTGCATACGTGGTGTCATTAATTACAAAACCGTCAGCCATAATTATCTATTTTGATTTTCCTTGTTTAATTTTTTTGCGTTTAGTTTGGCCATTACAGCCCCTGCTGTCCACCGCGGACCAGTCGCGGTTGTCTTGTTAATTACCGGGGCAGTTTTGTTTAAGGGCAGGGCCTCAATTTGCTCTTTGGCAATCTCTTCGTCGGCTTTGAATTGCTCTGTCCAAAAGTCAATCACCTTGGGGTCGTTTTTAATGCGGCCCACCTTGGCGTATTCCTCCACGGCATTTTTGGCTTTCTGGGTTTTAGCCTCCTCTTCGGCCTCGCACTTCTCGGCCTCGGCTTTATCCTTGGCTTTCTCCAGGGCGTCTTTTTCCTTTTTCAGTTTGTCAATCTCAACCGAGTCGTCGTTCATCTTCTTTTCCAGATCGGCTATCTTGGCTTCCAGAACTTCCTTGTCGGTTTTAGCCTTGTTCTGCATGTTTTCGATGGCCCTCAGGATGCTGTCTTCAGTTGCATCATCATTCAGGCCCAATTTGTTGGTGATCAGTTTGCTCATTTTGCTGGCTTTTGTGGTATCAAAAAGTTTGTTTAGTATTAAATTTGCTTCCTTATGAAAATTGGAGGGTTCGGTAATAGCGGCCATGCGCTTGCGGTTATGCTGGGCCGAGTTTTCAATGGCGTCGGCAAAGCCGTATTCAAGGGCTTCCTGGGCGGTAATGTAGGTTTCCTTTTGCATCATGGCCAGTATCTCGGCCTCAGGCTTGCCCGAGCGGGCCACCATTTTAGATATACTTTCCCTCATCACCTCCAGCACCTTGGTATCATCGCCGCCAAAAGGGTTATGGTACATCAGCCAGCTGTAATCCATCATGGTACGGGTGCGCCCCGCCTGAAAAATTACCGCCGCAATGCTGGCCATACAACCAACGCCAACGGTATCAACCTTGGTAACCGATTTTAAAATGGCAGCATAAATATTATATCCATCCATCACCACGCCCCCAGGCGAATTGATCCAGATCTCGATGGATTTCGGCCGCATGGCATCCAGCGCCATCAGCTCGGCCATAAATTTGGCACCGTCAATACCCTTTCCGGTTTCGGTGTTAAAGCCTATATCGTCGTTCAATAACATGATCGGCTTTTCGGCCAGCGGGTCAACTGTATAAATAAATTTCATTGATGTAAAATTAGGGTGATAGCAGGTGGCAGGCCTGGATGTGGCACACGTATTTGTTATTTGGTTATTGGTTATTGGTTACTGAGTTATTGGTTATTGAGCTATTAAGTTACTGGGGTATTTGTTTTGGGTTACTGGTTATTAGGGTTATTGGTGGGTTGTTATTCGGTATTTTTTCATCAAAAAACTGTTTCATCACCTAATAACCCAGTAACTTAATAACTCAATAACCACCCAACAACCTAATAACTACCAATAACCTAACAGGGCGTTGCCTCCGGCCCACGCTATGCGCTCATACTGCACGAAGCCTTAGCCACGGGCCGGTATCCGCTTCTATCGTTAACGCAAAATATCTATCGGGGTAAGGAGTTTATTGAAAGGATGGAGAGTTTTAAAATCGCCGGCTATGGTATAGTTTATTGGAAGTTGAGCTAACAATTTATGTTTTGCAACGCTCCTCTCTAAAACTATGCCATCAGGAGGAAGGTGATATTTTGTGAGTTCAAGGGCATCTGTATTGATTTTATCTTAACCTATTCTCAAGGAAATATTCATGGCACAATATCAAACTAACTTTGTGTGGAACTATATATTTGCAGATAAATCACCAGCGTCATCATTTATTTCTATTTGATAATAATCATATCAATAGTATTTGTATTATTGCTGCGATGACTTCGATGCGAACTATGTTTCATACTCAAGGGTACAGATTACCTTACTTAACTGAACCTATAATTTGTTCGAGAGAAGATGCATGGCTTGGTGAAGGTTATTATTTTTGGTACGAAGAACAAGACGCCATATTTTGGGGGCAAAACGGAAAAAAAGCCTACAAAAAATACATTGTATATAAAGCTGTTATTGATTGTCAGGGGATATTAGATACCGTTTTTAACGAGAAGCATTATCTACTGTGGTATCGAGCGGTGGAAAAGATAGCTGATGATATATTTAAAAAATCCGGCAGAAAAGCTACAATACCAGAAATAAACAATATAATTAAAATGAATAAAATTTGGGAGTCTGTGTCTGGAATTATGTTTCAAGATATTCCAAACAATCAACAGGTAAATAAAGTTATCAATTTATATTACAGAAAGAGGATACAATTAGTCTGTTTTGAAATGAATATTATACATACCTTTACGCACCATTTTGAAGCAGAATGTTAATTTTAAAACACCATGTTAGATTTAAATAAATTAGAAGCAGCTATAGACAGTTTTATCTCAAAACAAACTGCTCAATCATATAATGACATGTTCAAAAAATTAGACTCGGTTGGCCTAAAGGACGCCATTGAGATAAGTGGTGGGTATACAGATCAATATGATTGTCCATCACATATCGAAATATTAAAAGGTAATGTTATTATATGTGAATCAGATTTTTATGGGCAAAATTTAAATATGGCCGCGTAATGGGTGTTACAAATCAACCCCGACTGAATTTTGTTGGTGTAGACATATCGTCTATCCATGTAGAAGTTCAGAATCAATATACAAACGCTGAAATTAAACATAGCATTCTTCCCAAAATTATCCTTCCTAAAAATTTGCCTGATAATTTTAAGGTTGTTATGGATGTTCACATAGAATCAGAAGGTTACTTTAATATAAAAACTATCATCTCAGGATTATTTATATTAAATATGGAGATGGAAGATAAGCATAGAGACACATTTATGCATTTAAATGCTCCGGCCATATTATTTCCTTATGTAAGATCATTTATTTCTACATTGACGTCCAACTTAGGCTCATCTATGGGAACAATAATAATCCCCCCCCAGGTATTTAAAGGGGAAATAGAAGTCATAATTGAATCACCCCAAATAGAGGATTAAATGATTAAATAAAGGGGGCGAACTCGCCGTGCAATATGTATATCAATCATACCAGCCCTATTAATACATTATGCTGATAAACAGAAACACAACGCAAATTGAAAGCATATTTTGCTGACTGCAAAAATCGTCGTGATAGAACCAACAACGCATCCCATCCGCTCCTCAAAGCTAACTATATATGATATGGGACAAATCATTTAACTATATTCAAGTGCTTTTTTAAATTCCTCTATTATAAAATCATCCAAAGGATTTTGATTATTATAAAGAACAGAAGAGTTTATTTGATAGCCATGCTCGGATTTGAAGCAATGATTGTATTTGCTGATATAATAGAAATGTTCAGAAGATTTTTGATACCAATAGTCAAAGATCAGATGCCTTTTATCTTGCCTGTCATCATCAGAATCACATATATAAAAAATAACATTTGACTCTTTATTCAAGATATCACCAATTACTTTTATTACCGTGTTCTTTATCCAGTAATCAACTTTTTGGGGTTCCTCATCCGGATACAGTGACAAAGAAAAAGCGCTAACTTCTCCTATCTGGTAGGTAGTTAACGCTAAGTGATATTTAATATCGTATCTTGTAGTAAAAGTATAGGTTAAGCCATCTTCTGAAGGCTCTACATTATAACGGTTTTGCAAAATTAATATCCTTTTCTTTTGCTAATTCGCTTAATGATTTTTTTTCTTTGAGAGCTTGCTTTATATCTCTTTTGTCCTGCATCACCTTATATAACAATGCGGGAATACCTGTTGGCATTTGCTTTTTGTTGGGTTCCATCTCGGTGGTGATCAAATTATTTTCTATTATATTTCAACTCAAAAATATACATAATGTTTCACAAACACAACGATTAGCACTAAGATGACACATTTTTAATAATTTCAATATAGCCGTGGCATATACCACAAAAACAGCTTTTTTACCGTGTACAAAATAACGACTAACACACTGCTTTGCCATGGATTCGGTTTCAAATACTCAATCATTCAATCATTCAAAAAAATCAGTGTAATCAAAAAAATCATCCTCAAATCAGTGGTCACGCCTTCACAAAAGCCCGGTACGCCCATTCCATTAAGCCCATCGATAAACTCACCCAATCCAAACTACCTGTGCTCAACCAACCGGCGAGCGATTTGGCGATGTTCGACCATAGGCCATTCCAGCCGGTATCGGTCAACAGTTCGTCAACCTTGCTGCCGATGTGGTCCAGTACCTGCTGCACGGTGGTGGCGTTAATACCCAGATCTTTACCAACAGCCAGGATGGCGGCGGTGGCAATATCGGGGCTCAGGCCGGTGGCTTCGGTTACTTTTTGCAGCACTACGGCTTCGCCGTCCTTATAAAACTGCTTGAGCAGCTCCCCTACCTTCGATCCGTTGATCACGGCGTCTTGCTCTGCTTTGGGCAGGTTATCCCATTGGCTTTGGATAGAATGCCCCAGTGATTTAATGACGTTGAACAGCGCCGACGGCAAATGTGCCAGGGCGGATAATACTTTGCTAATGATTGACATACGTTAATAGTTAGTGAGATGTGAAATAATTAATTCGATCAGGCTGAAGGCCAACAGGTACCAAAGCCACAGCCTGATGAGGAATTTAAGCTTCCTCATGCAGTTAAGGCAGCATGGAAAGCCTTGCCATAGGCAGCTATCTTTTCAGCGCAATCAATCCCGTTGATAATGCGGCGGGCATTTTCCCAGTCTTCGCGGGTGGCGTTAAAATAGGTATCGAGCTTCACGCCGGTAAAGGCCCCTTTAGTCATTCCCACCATCATGATCTTGGCGGCTACCGTCTGATCAAGGGCCAGTTCCGGGTGATTAACCAGGTCCTGTCCTATCAGTTTACCTAAGTAGCGGTAGTTATCAATCCAGGTGAGCTGTACGTAGCCACGGCCATAGTAAAGCTTGTCGGGCGTGGTATAAGGGCGGCGGTTGCGGTCGACCTTGGTGCCGTAGGCGCGGCCCTTGCCTTTGCCGTACTCTTCGATGGGCCGCATGGTGGCGGCGGTTTCGTGGTAGGCGGTAGCCAGTACGTAGGCGCGCTGCCGGTGGTCGGTTAAAGGCGCGCAGGCGCTTAGTATAGCCTCAATCCCATCAACCTGGTGCTGGCTCAGGCCGTTTAGAAAGATTGTTTTTTTGATGCTGTTATAAAATTCGGGTTTGTTCATGGCGCGGTTATCTTACTTTGGTTAATGCAACATGCCCGTTTACCACTCGCTCGGTAACAAAGGCCTGGATACGAGTATACTTTTTAAAACGGATGGTATCGCGGATGCCTTTGAGGGCGTTAAGCGTAACTAACTGGTTTTTATCCAGCTTATCCAGGTGCGCGTCCTGGATACTGTCGCGTTTGGCTAAGGCTATCAGCGTGCCGTTAATTTTTTCCTGGCCGTTGGTAATTTTGTTGGTAAAGTTGGCCACCGCCCAGGTGATGCTGATGGCTAAACCCATTACCGATACAGCGGCAGGCCAGCCGATGTGGAGGGTTCTGTTTTCGATGGTAACTGTCATGATGTTTTTAAAAATTAAATGGTTATGGCTCGGCCTGACCGGCAACCGTAACGCCGAACATTTTGGTAAGGCCCTTCACAATCACATCAAGCAGCAGGGTGATGGTAACCGTCACCACAAACTCGCTCCGGGTGCTCAGGATGTGTACCGCCGCCAACCAGCCTACCACAGCCTTGCTGATGATGAAGTACATATCGAAAAAATTGCGGGCCGCTTCGGGCGTTACCTTGTTGAACTGATCAAACCCGAACGAGGTTTTTGTCGGGGCTGTTACTTTGGCGTCGGGCACCACTATGGTGTTTTCTTCGCCGGGTTGTAGGGTATTTTCCATATTGTTTTTTATGCTGATGGTGTGGTATCTGAGCTTAAGGTTACGCCGATGATTGCGGCAAAGGCGTTGTATAAAAACTGTTCTTCGCCTGCCCATCCGGCTATGGGGATGGTTATACCTGTGTCGGTATCGAGCTGCGTTCTGTTACTGTCGTACAAATGGTACTCGCCCGTAGCGAATGCATCGCCTATGACGAGGCTGATTTCTAAATCGATATTGGTGGCCGTACCTAATGTTTTGGTATTTAACACATTGGTGGCTACCCTGGGTGTAATGCTAAAGTTTCTCATCGCTATCTGATTTTTGTTATGGTGGCGTGGCTGTTATAGGTGATGGTTCCGCTGCTTGTGGTGAGCACCGTTGATACCGTTATGGAGGTAGCTGCTTTAGACCGTATTTCCGCCAGGGGCGAATAATTGGTTACCCCCGTTGTAGATACCCCCGGCGATGTGGCTCCCTGGTTGTAAAATAGTAATGTACGGGCCGTATTTGTTTCGTCGGTATAAGCTACCTGGGTTTGGATAACATCGCCCGATATGGCCGTAATATTTAAATTAGCCGATATAGAATAAGATGCATCCGAAGCGCCGGTTGTATATAAAACAATGTTGGCTGGACCCGTTTGCGCGGTTGCATCCTGAGCCGAAACCATTTGATTGGATAATGTTGTATAGGTTAACGGATTAGTACCGCCTCCGCCGGATGT
This sequence comes from Mucilaginibacter paludis DSM 18603, assembly GCF_000166195.2. NCBI lineage: Bacteria > Pseudomonadati > Bacteroidota > Sphingobacteriia > Sphingobacteriales > Sphingobacteriaceae > Mucilaginibacter > Mucilaginibacter paludis. Next base: position 6,948,639 of record NZ_CM001403.1, on the reverse strand, counting down.
TAGTACCTGGCCAGCCGTTCCGGCCGTGGTTGGCAGGTTAAAGTTATAGGTTCCGGCGGCGGCCTGAGGTTGTATGGTTACTATGCCGCTTGTGCTACCCACCATTTGGTGCGAGCCTGTTTGCTTTAAGCCTACATAACTTATGCCGGTCAGTCCGATTGTGCTTATGGGGATAGAGAATCCTGAGCCAGTTCCTCCTCCAATATTTGTTGTTGAAGCACTAAGTATATCTCCTGCTGTATATCCTGTACCTCTTATAGCGATACCGACTGTAGTAACCACATTACCAGAAACAATGATTGTAGCGGTTGCTCCTGAACCTGTACCTCCGGTTAGTGGTATGTTATTATAAGTCCCATTGGTGTATCCGGAACCACCTGTTATTGTTCCGAATGTTGCAATTGCTGTAGTACCTACATTTGTAGTATTAGCTATATCAAGTCCTATTAATAGATCATTATTAGCATTAGCTTGCAGACTATGATTAAGATACATCCCCCTGGAAAATCCTGAGCTGCCAATAATAGTTCCATTACTTAATATATTACCAACCACTCCTAAACGATAACCAGGGTCTGTTTGAGTTCCTGCAGAAATTAAGGTGTTGCCACTACCGAAAAAAGTAGCATTGGGTGATGAACTGGCATTTACTAATATATTTCCATTTAAGTTATTTAAGTTATTGGTTTGTACAATACCTGCCGCTACAACCCCATAATAATTCGCTCGAGAACCTAAGCTGCCACCATTAGGGCTATTTGGACTCAATGTATTAACCCGTAATTGAGCAGCAGTTACACCTGAATATATTGTGGTTGACACTGTGAAAGTAAGGCCTGTTCCTGTTCCTCCTAACTGAGTATTTGTAACGGTTAATATATCTCCAACTGCATAACCAGTACCTGCATTAGGTAATGATGCTGAAGTAGCGTTTATTTGTGTTACTACGCCCCCAGAAACTATCACATTTGCAATAAAACCTGTACCGGCTCCTGTTACACTTGTGACAGTTACGTTACTATAACTACCGTTGGTGTACCCACTTCCAGCATTTGTGACAGTAGTCTGTCCAACTGATGTCCCACCTGTTATACTTAAATTTAGATTTGTTAAGTCTAATCCATATAGAGCATCATTATTAGCAGTTGCTTGAGCAGTACCTGTTACATTAATTATTCTGGCTATTTGAGAAATGGATGAAGACGTTCCTCCAATATTAATACTCGCTAAATTAGAAGTAGTTCCAAATTGAGCATTCCCTTGAACGTATAAGCCATTAGTTGGTGCTGCTATTGTTGTTGCTGCAGTCGAACCAATTGACACGCCACCGCCAACACCGAGCGCGCTTAGCGAGGTAGCATTCTCGGACGTGTTAGCCGGGCTGACCAGCACGCTGCCATCAAAATTTTGTATAAATGGGATGAAGTTGTTTATAATATGCTTTACAGACGACCCGTAAATACGGTTACCCGTAAGCGTACCACCCAACCACAATTGCCCCTTCTCGTTCTGGTAAACGCCATCGCGAATAGTCATAAAATTATCAGACTGTAGCGAGCCATTATATGGCACAATTCCATTCCCGACACCGGCCCAGGTCATGCCGCCGTTAAGCGTTGCATTGTAGGTTGTTCCGCTGGGGTTGGTATCTGTTGCCGTTACACCTGTCCCATCCTCAAATTCATATCTGCGGATAAGCCCTGTTGTAGGTATATTGATAGTGCCTGCACCGCTGTTGTATATTTGAGCAACATCGGTAGAGGTTAATACACGGTTGTAAATTAGAAGCTGATCTTGCGTGCCTATTATGGGGACTTGTTGCACAAAGCCAGTACCAGCAGTTAAATTATAACTCGGGATTGTAAGCGCAAGTGGCGAGCCTCCATCTAAATAAGCTAATACCGAGTTGCCATTAAAAGTAACTATTAAATGGTGAGGATTACCGTCATTTAGAGATGTAGAACGAAGTAGAACATCCCCGCCGGTACTATTGTATCTGATATGTAAAGTTTGACTGTTTGCAATTTGTATAGCAAAAGACCCGCTGGTAGCAACACCATATTGCAATATATCAGCATATAGCCTATCTGTTGTTATTTTGAACCAGGTGCTTATACTAAGCGTTATATTATTTCCATAAGGCATCCCCGTTTCGGCAGCTGCAAGGTTTTGCCCGGTTGCCGATGTACATTTAACACCGTTGCCTTTGCCGCCCACTGAATTAACCTGGCTGCTAAGAGTTAGGCTATTAAGTGTTGTTGAATAGTTCCAAATAGCACTATTGCCAGAGGTTGTGTTGTTCAATGTAAAAGTAGGCGATGTATTTGGTATTGAAGCATTGCCGGTAAATGTATTTGTACCGGCTAAATTCATGGTTCCCGTCCAGGTTTTGTTACCAGCGACGAACTGGTTAGCGGTTAAATCAACAAAGTTTTGCGATGCAGATCCGGTACCACCACTTGTTATAGGCAATACACCTGTCACATCTGTTGTTAATCCCACCGCCCCAAATGACGGATTTCCCGAAGCGTTGCCATGCAAAACACTTGTGGATGTTCCCTGGTTAGCGAAATCCGCGGAAGCAAGATTTAAGGTTATATTGCTGTTGAGCATTTTCCCATTTACCGACCGGCTCAAATTGGTAGCGCTGGAAGCATTACCGTTCAAGTTACCGTTTAGCGACCCGGTAAAGGTATTATTACCTGTGAACGTATTATTTAAAGGTTGGATGGCCGTACGGGCATAGTACTTAGTAGCTAAGGTTGATACGGTATCTGTTGCCGAGTATTTTGTCAGTAAGGCCGATTTGTTGGCTGTACCTATTATCGTATTGAAATAACTCTTGCTTGTTATGGCGGATGTATCTACAGAGAATGAGTTCCCGATAAGGTTAAGGCCGTAACCATTAGTATAAATAATACCCGAATTAACTGGTACCCATGCCGCGCCGCTCCATCTGTAAGTACTATCCACATTCTGAACATAACACAACATGCCTAATTTAAGCGCGGCTGTGTATTTTGTTGTAAAACCAGCATAGCTTAAACTATCGCGCCCATGATAATTAGGAACGATGTGATACCCGCCGTTGAGCAGGTCGGCATATCCGGTTACTGAGTTATCGGTCGGGCTGTTTTTTATAAACGGTACAGCCACCTTAATTTGCGCGGTTGCAAGGCCCCAGGGCAACAATAAAAATATTATATAGAGTAATTTTTTCATCTTAGTTTGTTGTGAATGTATAAGTTGCGCTTGTAGCTGTGGTGAGGGTATAAGTGGTGTAGGTTGCGGTGTACCCGTTAACATTGGTTACCGATACCGACGAGCTTGGGAAGCTGCTTGTTACATCGAAATTATTGACATCCTTAATCAGCGTGATATTGCCCTGGGTTGAATTAATAGCGATGAACGGATGATTACTGCCCGATGCCGTAACTACCCATGTACCCGCGTGGCCGGTAGCTATGCTTTTAGCGCCACCAGCTACAGCTAATACTTCGGCCTGTGTTGGCGCAGTTCCGGCGCATCTGCCGTAATATATCCCCGGTGCCCAGGTATCGGTTGTTGTGGCCGTGGCCGTTTTGCTATCCGTTGTGTTTACCGTAATGGTATAAGTGGTGTTGGTATTGGCGGAGGTAGTTACAGACTGGCTTCCGCTAACCGTGCCGGGGGCCGCTGGCTGAGTGCCAAATACATTAAAACTACCCGGATTAATAACAGCTGAGGCAATAGGCTGGGTAACATCCTGTCGCCCGTAACTCCAGGCCAGATTATGCGTTTTGCTGGCTGTGCTATACTCCGACAATGAACCTCCTGTCAATGTTGCCGTTGGTACTTTAGACTTGTAAAACTCCGATATAATCCATGCAGACGAGGTTAAGTTAGTGCCTGGGTTATCGCCAATAGCGGGTATTGACGATATTGCTCCACCAGGTATTTTTGGCGACGCTATACTTGCGTAATATTTTGTGGCTATGGCACTAACCGTATCTACATTTAAAGTTCCGGATGTGGTAATTGGCGTATTATTGGTAAACCCTATACCCGGTGTAATGCTTGAAACTGTAGTAAATGAGGGATTGCTGCCCAGTGTTTGAGAACTACCATTTACAGTTACAGTATTACTATTGTTGGCCTTTAAATTAACTGCCGCATTGAGCTGCGTTTTGGTAACCCATTTTGAAATACTATCGGCAACGTTGGCTTTTAAATTGAGCAGGCTTTGTGTTGATATACCGGTAGCAGTATTAAAGTGGGTGATGGTAATATACTTTGCACTGTCTATCGCCACAATATCGTTTAGGTTGGCAATGGCGGTATAGTTGCCGTCGTTCTGCTTCACGTAAACGTGCTTGTCCGCCGGATTGGTTGATACAAACACCCCGCCAATGGTATCGCGGCCCTGGTATAGGGGCGGCGCTCCGGGCGCCCATTTAGGCAAAATCAGGGTTTTGAATTTAACGTTCCAGTCTACAATGGTATTACCGCCGTTGGGCGTGCGCACAAAGTCGGGCTTTACCTGGCCAAGGCTTAGCAATGGCAGCAAGAGCAAGAGGTAAATGAGTTTTTTCATGGAATGCTTGTGTTGAATTTATTGGGATAGATAACCAGGTAATACTGATCAATCAGGCTGAAACCCGGCATTAACAAGGTGAACGAACCTGCTATGCTGTCGTAATGCAGATCGGTATCCTGGTTAACGTTAAAAAACTGGGCAAGCTGCTGCGCATATACCGCGTAGCCTGATTTGCCTTGCAGGTAAGCGTCGGTAAATACCTGCTGGCCTTCGGCATTGGTGCTCCACCGCACATCGGTATTGTATACCAGGTAATAATCGTACAGGGCGGAGCCGGTGCCGCTGCCAGGCGTAACCGGACTAACAATGGGCGAGCCGCTTACCGGCAGGCCATTGCCCTGGATGTTGTAAAGCAGGTTGCCCATATCAGATGCCCTCGTGGCATAATTTACACCGGCCGCCTGGTTGCTAATCAGCACCTGCTCGTTAAATACCAGCGTATCATCCCACACAAAGGCCTGCCCCTGCACTGGGTGGTTGTTGATGCTGCCTAAACCGTTATCCTGCATTAGCTTAAAAAGCTGATCGAGCGAGCCGTACGTCACCAGGCATACATCGTACAGGGTTTGGTTGTTTAAAGCGTAATAAGTTTGTATCATGATTTGATGGCGTTAGGTTGGATAATCAGTTCGCCATCCGGCGATTGGGTAATTACCGGGTTATTGCACTGGTAACCATCGGCCTGGAGCTGCTGTTTCAATATGCGGCCCAGCACCTGGAGCTGCCCGCTCGAATTCTGGTAAGCAAACACGCCCACGCCGTCGGCAGGGGCTTCTTTCCACCAGCCGGGGAAGGCCGCTATATTATCCATAATATGCTGATCATCGCTCACGGCAATCAAAAAATCGCCCGACTGCGCGTCAATCAGCAAATCGTTATCCTGCAAAAACAAATCAAAATTAGCTGCCATTAGATTTTCCGTGTGTTACCGTTTCGTTTTCAATTTGTGCCGTAGTGGTTTGCGCCAAAGGCGGTATGGCCGGCGTTGGCGCCAAGGCATTCACCTTGGTATTTAAAGCGTTAAAGGCATTTTCTATCAGGTTGAGCCGCGCCGTCAGGCTTTCGGCTATCACCAAGCCACCCAGCTCGCCGCCTTGCAGTTGTATCCCGCTCGCGGTAAATAAACTGATTTTTTCTATGGCGCTAAATAAGGCAATGTACGGCACACTGCGGGGCGAGTAGCACACAATTACGGCGCTGCCAATAGCTGGCACCAGCAAAAAGCCGTCGTCAACCTCGGCCATCAGCTGCACCCCGGTTAAATAGCTCGACCCGCCCCCGCTCAAAGGGTTGCAAACGCAGCTGCGGGTAGCCATATCCACGCTCACCACCTCGGCCACCACCATTACCGATAGCTCTTTGTTATAAGTGCCGGCCATCTTCCGCACGGCATCAATTATTCGGGTATCGCTCATTATTTTTGCATTTATAATTGATGTACTGTTTAGTTATAAAAAATCAACCTCCTCTAAAGCCCCCTCTAAATCTCCCCCGGTTGGGGAGACTTTTTTTTTCGTTTTTTTTAAGCCCTATCTACCGGGGCGGGCGCACAGAGCCCCCTCTAAATCTCCCCCGGTTGGGGAGACTTCTTTTAAGCCCTCTCCTTTGGGGAGGGTTGGGTGGGGCTCAAACCTTTTTCACTATCGGATCTACCTTATAATCCAAATGAATCACCTGCCTTAACCCGCCGGTGCCCCCCTTATACTCCACATTACTCACTTTATAAGTACCATTGCGCTCAGGCAAAACATTGTCCGTTAGCGCCACTTCATCCCCCATCCGCACAAAAGGGATCCCGAAGGTGGTGAAAGTGCCCTTGAAACCGGTGTAATAATAAATCATCAGCTCGGCCTCGGCCTGATCACCCAGTACCTTCGGGTCGGTAATACCGTTGTAGTTAAAATCGTGGCGTTCGCCCTCATTATTCGGGGGGAACTCGGTATTGTCGCCCGGCAACTTCACCGTCCGTTTAAACGTACCATCCTTTTGTAAAGTAATCAGCACCTGCAGCTTTTGCTGCTTGGTTTTCTGGTGCCCATCGCTGGTGGTGCCGTCTTTGCCGGTGCTGTAGGTAGACGTGGCTATGGCCGATAAAATAATATCCTCTTTACGTTGATATTCCAGGTCGTCGTCGATGATATTCTCCTGGAAAACAAAATTATACAATTGAGTTTCCTTCTCAAGATATACCACCGATCCGCAGCGCAATTCCGTACCCCTGAAATAACTTTTCAGGTAAAGGTCCTTCCGCAGCCGTTCCAGTACCTGGCCAATACTTTCGTTATCCACCCTGAAATCAATCCCCAGTTCCACTTGGGTTTTGCTTATATCGTTCACGGTATAAGGCAGTTTTCCATTCTTAAACAATTCGCTCAGCATCTCCTCCACACTGTATTTAGACGACGCGAACACCCCGTTTACGCCCCCCTTGGCCGCAGTTTGCTTCAGCTTCCACATCAAATCCTCACACTCCAAAGTAAAGGGCTTTTTGCTGCTTACCTTGCTGATGAAACCCTTAAAGTAAGTAGCAGTCTGCACAAAATCCTGGTCGCCCGATTTATATTGGTAACCGGCCTCAATTTTAACCTCATCGCCCCGAAGGAAGGTAGGCGGGGTATCGCTAAAGCCGCCAATGTTGGCATTTTTGTTGCCTAAATTGATTTCCTTCCCATTCTCATCAATGTACCTCACTTTTTTGGGAAGTGTTACCTTACCCTTGTTAGTAAGATCCTTCCAGCCATCATTGGCCTCAAAATCGCAAACAAAATCAAAATAAATTGTTTTGTTACGCGCCGGCCAGGCCTCCGTGGGGATTTGCTGAATGGTGATCAGCGACTTTACAATGTACATTACTTAGAGCTTACGTTAGCGATAATGGGCTTGTCGGAACTGGCGTTAATGGTGAAGGGTTGGTATGAATAACCGCCTTCTTGCTGTTTAATGTCGAAACTGTCGACAACGATGGAATTGATATCGAACATTTGCAGATAAGAACTTGTAACAGTTAAAGCGTTTGGGGAAACAAGAATGGTTTTGAGATGTTCAACATCTTGGAGCGGATACCGGCCATTGGTGCCAGGGATGATTCCGTTAATTGTAATTGCATAATCGCCCATACCGATATATTCTTTAATGGTACCGCTGCGGCCTTGAATTTGTGTTTTTACGATATTTTTGGATTGATTGATGGAGATGAGGATGGTGTCAAATTTAAGTAAATTAAAAGTAATTTGGCTGCCAATCTCATTGGTGTAATCGCCTTCTTTAAATGTCAGATCTACAAACACAGGGGTACCTAATGAGGATCGGGTCGTTAACGGCTTATCAAAACCTTTGCCTGTACCTGTGTTAAAGCCCTCCTGCTGCGACTCAAAAGGCGTTATTTTCTGCATTATCATACGCCGTGTCAAAAATTCAGCACTTTTAATTCCAAGCGCAATTTGAGTTGTTGGAATGATGATTTGATCGCTCATATATACAAATATGATGACATCGGCAAATGATAATGGAGATGTGTGCTACAATTACTTTGTTAAAACTGTTATGTTATAAAAAATAATATATTTGTTTTTTTTAATCAACCAAATGAAAAGATTATTATTAATTGCCCTGCTTATTTTACCATCGTTATTAAGAGCCCAGGTAAAACAGCAAATAGCAAGGGTTGATACAATCCCTGGCCACGGGTACGAAATTATGTATGTAGGCAAACATGAAAAATTGACAACCAGAACATCTGATGGAGAAATTCAAAGTTTGGACTACTTTAATAGCATTGAGTATAACTGGCCTAAAGCCAAATTTAAAATTGACAGTATTTACAATTTAAAACAAGGCTGGCGTCTTTCTACCACTGCGCAATTAAAAACGATCTTTAAAATAACCCAGGCCATCATGAATCAAAAAGACATTCGTATTGGCAGTTATGATTTTATTGGCATTAATGGATTATTTTGGTGTAACAATAGCCCTGATGGCTCATTTAACGATTTGGATAACCTTGCAGTTGCGGGCAGCCAAAATAGCCGAGAGTTTGAAGTTGAAAGAGGCTCAGGAAAAGACTATGCAACAAGCGACGAAGGCTATGGCTTGGTATACAAAGAGCAACTACTAATGGTTAGAAAATACTAACCACTGGTTTGGAGACTGTAAAATGAACTGTGTCAGTTAAAAATTTGGATAGAATTTTTAACTTAGACATAGTAGAATGAACAAAAACAACAATTTCGATTTTGAAAGTTTCAAACGAGAGGCGATCAAGGGGATGTACGCTGGTAAACCCCTTAACGGAGAAAAGGGCATCTTTGCGCCTTTACTGAAACATTTTTTAGAAGCAGCGCTTGAGGGCGAGCTAGAAACCCATCTACAGGAAGAAAAAGCCGCAGGCTTATCCAATCGCCTTAATGGTAAAATCACGAAACGAGTTAAGAGCCTTTCGGGCGAATTTGATCTGCAAAGCAACCGGGACCGGTCTGGCAGCTTTGAACCTGTAGTGTTACCAAAGCGACAAGTGATTATAACCGAAGAACTGGAAGAGAAGGTAATCGGCTTGTATGGGCTTGGCCTGAGCACACGGGATATTTCCAAACATATCATGGAAATATATCAAATGGATATCTCTGCAACTACCTTATCCTCTATTACAGACAAAGTTATCCCAGCCATGAACGAATGGCGGCAGCGGCCACTGGAATCGGTTTATGCATTTGTATACCTGGACTGTATGCACTATAAAGTACGTGAAGGCAACGGCGTAATTACCAGGGCTGTTTACAATATTCTTGGTGTTTCCCTTCGTGGGCAAAAGGATCTGTTAGGCATGTATTTATCAGAAAGCGAAGGCGCTAAGTTCTGGCTATCGGTTTTGACCGATCTAAAGAACCGTGGTTTGCAGGATATGCTAATTGCATGCATAGATGGTTTAAAAGGCTTTCCCGAGGCCATAGCAGCCATCTTTCCAAAAACGGAGATACAGACCTGCGTTGTTCATCAGATCCGTAATAGCTTGCGCTATATTGCCGAGAAAGACAAGAAGAAATTCATGGCTGATCTTAAGCCGGTTTACCAAGCCATTAATAAAGAACAGGGCTACGAAAATCTGATTTCCCTGGATGAAAAATGGGCTAAAAAGTATCCGGTTCCGGTCGGGTCGTGGTACAATAACTGGGAAAACCTGTCAACTTTTTTTAAGTATGATGCACACATTCGCAGAGTGATCTACACAACTAACGCGGTTGAGGGCTTTCACCGCCAGGTACGCAAAGTAACTAAAACAAAGGGCGCATTCACATCAGATACAGCCTTGTTAAAGCTGGTATATCTGGTAGTCCAGAATATCTCTGAGAAATGGACAATGCCAATGCACAACTGGAGTTTGACTTTATCTCAACTTTACATTATGTTTGGCGATAGGATAGCTGGTCACCTAAATAACGGATAGATGTTGAAATGTGGGAAACTGAAGGAGTTTCCCACATTTCAACATCTTAAACAATAACAAGTTTATTTTTAGTTGACACAGTTTAGTTTACACTCCCCTGGTTTGGGTTAACCAAGGCCTCCCACACCGTGTCATCCCGAGGTACGAGGTAACTTTTACGAGCGACAAGTCTCCAGCATACCCGTCGCATGCAAAAGGTTTTTCCTTCCAGTCGAAATGACATAGTTGAGAGTTTCGCGGATAAATATCCTCATCAACGCCTCCAAACCCTGTCATCCCGAGGTACGAGGGAACTTTTACGAGCGATAAGTATGCGCTATATCATCCTTCTCCAACCAGTTTTGACAACTTTTTAAAAGTTGTCAAAACTCTCATCGCCAGGCACTCCGTTGTAATCAATACAGCCCATCTGGCATGCGCAGAAGATCTGCCTCCGGAGATGACATAGTTTTATAAAACACTAAAAAACAAGTCCCTGCACACCATCAAAAAAAGCGGCGGCCCCGCGCGATTCCTTCCCCACGGGAAGGTGCAGGAAGGCGTTTCTAAGCCATGCTTAACCTTCCCGCGTACACAAAATCAAACGTAAAACTTCACCGCAGGCACAAAGCAATCTTTATAAAGGCCAATTCGCCCTGTATAGCTTAGAGATTGCTTCGTCGTACCTCCTCGCAATGACGATGGTTTGTATTTTCCTATTTCCAAAATTCATAAAAAATAATATCTTTGAATCACAACCAACTATTAATTACAATTAACAAACAATGAAATCAAAATCAACCGCTTACATTTTATGGTTTTTTCTTGGCGTTTTTGGCGCCCATAAATTCTATCTCAACAAAACCGGCATGGGCATCGTCTATCTGTTCACCGCGGGTATATTTGGCATCGGCTGGATTATCGACATATTTTCGCTCGGCGGCGATGTCGACCTGTACAACGCCATTTTCTTTAACCAACGCGGCCCATCGGTTACCAACAGCATTTATGTTAACGCCCCCCATGCAGCTCCGCCGGTTGCCGCAGGCCCACCCGTTCACGAGCAACTCAAAAGCCTGTTCGATTTAAACCAGGCCGGCGTACTTACCGATGAAGAATACAACACCCAAAAAGCCAGGCTGCTCTCGTAACCCGTTTAGTTTTTTTAGTCCATGGCTTCTTTTAGTCCATGGTCCATAGTCGATGGTCCATGGTTCTTTTAGTCCATGGTCCATAGTCAATGGTCCATGGTTTTGAATACAGTTTCTTTTAGTCCATTCTAAAGTAAAAATGCAAAGACCTATTTTATTCCATGGACTATGGACCATCGACCATGGACTTTTTTTGATTGTTCTTTTTGTCCATGATCTAAAGTAAAAATGCAATAGCCTTTTTTATTCCATGGACTATGGACCATCGACCATGGACTACACACCTCCCCCCCTCCCAAAAACCTGACCAACATCACTTCTCTTTCTGATACTAATCAATAATCCAACGCCCTAATTGCGGCAATTTTGGACTATCAAATCTGAAAGACATGACTACCGCAATTGAGGACCGCGAACTGAATACCGAGCTGCAGGAGCTTTACCTGATCAGCAAACAATGGATAACCGACCTTGACTTTTTAGAGGGCGAAATTGATTTCCTAAAAAAGTTAACGGCCAAACTTTTAGTAAAAACTACCCGCGCCCGCGAGTTAGAAAAGTTGCTGGACATTGAAACGGCTTATACCGGTTTAAAAAAAGATATGCTGAATTATTTGCATCATCTGGAGCCTTTAATTATGCAAACACAACAGGGTTTTAACTTATATTTGATTGAAAATTACGCCAGCCTTAAGCTGCGGCTCGATGATGCCCTGGTGAATTGCCACCTGGTTAAAAATTCCATTTTTGAGTGCAGCAGGCTACAAACTAAATACAACGATACTGACTTAAATATTCAAGAAAATGGCTAAAACTATTTTTGTGGCTTCGGCCGGGCCCTGCAGCGGAAAATCTGTAATTACTATAGGGCTGGTAAACATGCTGTTGTGCAAAACACAAAGGGTGGGTTACTTTAAACCGGTTATTAATACCTCGCCCGCCGAAAAAAACGACGTACACATCCAAACCATACTGGAGCATTTTAAACTGCCCATTAAGTTTGAGGATGCCTACGCCTTTACCCGCCAGGAAGCCATGCAATACCTGGAAAGCGAAAACCAGGGCCAGATGATCGATACCATCATCAGCAAATTTAAACGGCTCGAAGAGCAATATGATTTTACCGTTTTAGAGGGCAGCGATTACATTGGCGATGGCACCGCCTTTGAGTTTGATTTAAACCTGCTGATTGCCAAAAACTTAGGCTGCCCCGCCATACTGGTAGTATCCGGCGAGGATAAAACCAGCGCCCAGATCATCAACGAGTGCCTGAGCTTTTTACACAACTTTGAAGAACACGATGTACAGGTACTGGGCCTCATAGCCAATAAGGTACAGGCCGATCAGGTCGAAATTATCCAGGCCCTGCTGGCCGGGCAGTTGCCTGCGGACACCATCCTGTCGGTTATCCCAACCGATATTTCGCTTAAAAACCCTACCATTAAAGATATAGCCGAAGCCCTGGGCGGCAAAATGCTTTTCGGCGAAGATTACATGGCCAACCAGGTTGATAACTTTGTTACCGGCGCCATGATGCTGCCCAACTTTTTAAACCATATTAAAGATAATGTGCTGATTGTAACCCCGGGCGACCGGGGGGACATCATCCTCGGCTCCTTACAGGCCAACTTATCATCCAGTTACCCCAAGGTGGCAGGCATTGTGCTCACCGCGGGCACACAACCCGAAGAGCCTATTATGCGGCTCATTGAGGGGCTAAACAATGTGGTGCCCATTATGTCGGTTAATAGCGGCACCTTCCATTCTACCACGCAAATTGGCGCCCTAAAGGCCCGCATTACGCCCGATAACAGTAAAAAAATACTATTGGCTATCGATACCTTTAACAAGTTTGTTAACGCTCCCGCGCTTGATGCCAGCATACTAACCTACCAAAGCAACAGCATGACGAGCCACATGTTTCAGTACCAACTGCTAACCTGGGCCAAACGCCAAATCAAAACCATCGTACTGCCCGAAGGTAACGACGACCGTATACTTAAAGCCGCCGCCCGCTTAATTGATCAGCAAGCCGCCAACATTGTGCTGCTGGGCAAAACCAGCGAAGTGGCCGATGCCGTTAAACGCCTGGGCCTTAAGCTCGACTTAAGCAAAATTAAAATTATCGACCCGGCCACCAGTGAGCTTTTTGACAGCTACGCCCAAACCCTGTTTGAGCTGCGCAAGGCCAAGGGCGTAACCCTCGAAACCGCACGCGATTTAATGACCGACGTATCCTACTTCGGCACCATGATGGTGTACAAGGGCGATGCCGATGGCATGGTATCCGGCGCGGCCCATACCACCCAGCACACCATCAGGCCGGCTATGCAGTTTATTAAAACCAAACCCGGCACAGCCATCGTATCATCCGTATTTTTTATGTGCCTTGAGGATAGGGTTTGCGTATTTGGCGATTGCGCCGTTAACCCCAACCCCACTGCCGAGGAGCTTGCCGAAATTGCCATCCTATCGGCCGATACCAGCAAAAGCTTTGGCATTGAGCCACGCGTGGCCATGCTATCCTACTCGTCGGGCACATCCGGCGTGGGCGAAGATGTAGATAAGGTGCGCAACGCTACCAACATCGTCAAAGCCAAACGGCCCGACCTGAAGGTAGAAGGCCCCATCCAATACGATGCCGCCGTTGACCCTACCGTGGGCAAGCAAAAAATGCCGCTATCCACCGTTGCCGGCCAGGCCAGCGTATTAATTTTTCCCGATTTAAATACCGGCAACAACACCTACAAGGCCGTACAGCGCGAAACCGGCGCCCTGGCCATCGGCCCCATGTTGCAGGGCCTTAACAAACCCGTAAACGATTTAAGCCGCGGCTGCACCGTTGATGATATTTTTAACACCGTCATCATCACCGCCATCCAAAGCCAGCAAGCCAATCAACCAGCATCCACCTTAGCACCCTTAGCCTCATGAATATATTTGTAGTAAACAGCGGCAGCAGCTCCATCAAATACCAGTTTTTTAAAATGCCATCCGTGCAGCCCGTTTGTACCGGCCTGGTTGAGCGCATTGGCCAGCCCACAGCCGCCATTATCCACAAGGTAAATGTAAACGGCGCCGAGCAAACCGTGCAACTATCCCTTTACCTGGCCGACCACGAAGCCGGCATGCTCGAAATTGAAAAACTATTAACCGATGCCGCCATAGGCGTAATACAAAACCCCGACGAAATTGAGGCCGTGGGCCACCGCATTGTACACGGCGGCGAACACCTATCCCAGCCAACCATCATTACCGATGCCGTAAAAGAAGAAATTAAACGCATCTTCCCGCTGGCACCGCTCCATAACCCGGGCCACTATCAAGGCATCCAGATAGCGCAAAAGCTGTTTGCCAAGGCAGTACACATTGCCGTTTTTGATACCGCTTTCCACCAAACCCTGCCCGAAAAGGCTTACCGCTACGCCATACCACAAAGTTATTACGACGATTACGGCATCCGCGTGTACGGCTTCCACGGCATCAGCCACCAGTATGTAAGCGGCCAGGCCGCCCAATATTTAAACAAGCCCGACGCCAAAATCATCACCATCCACCTGGGCAACGGCTGCAGTATGTCGGCCGTGAAAGACGGAAAATGTATTGACACCAGCATGGGCCTCACCCCGCTCGACGGCCTCATTATGGGCACCCGCTGCGGCGATATCGACCCCTCAGTACTCACCTTCCTGATGCAAAACACCGGCTGCGATGGCGATCAGCTCAGCAACCTGCTCAACAAACAAAGCGGCATGCTCGGCCTAACCGGCTGCAGCGACATGCGCGACATTAAAGCCCTGATGGACAGCGGCGATACCAACGCCCGCCTGGCTTACGATATGTATGCCTACCGCATCAAAAAATACATAGGAGCCTACACAGCCGTACTTAACGGCCTCGACGCCATTGTATTTACCGCCGGCGTTGGCGAAAACGCCGCCCTGGTACGCCAAATGGTATGCCACGATATGGACTACCTGGGCATCCGCTTAGATGAGGCCGAAAACGAGATCCGCCGGTCAACCACCCACGAAATCAACACCGCCGATTCGCGCGTCAAAATCCTGGTGATCCCCACCAACGAAGAGCTCGAAATCAGCAACCAATGCGTCGAACTGATGCAGAACGTGGTTTGTTGCTGAGTTATTGGTTATTGGGTTATTGAGTTACTGGTTATTGGGTTACTGGGTTATTGGGTTATTGGCGTAAGGCTAATCTATGCGCCAAGTCACACCTTCCACTATGCATCATATAGTTAACCAACTCAATAACCCAATAACCAATAACTCAATAACCTAATAACTAATAACCAATAACCAGCAAGGGGCGTTTCCCTCCGTGCCGCGCTTTCCGTTACAAGTCCTCATTTCGCTGCGCTGCATTGCGGGCTTTCCACTGCAATCGCTAACGCGGCATACAGTATTTAACTGGCTTCATCCATCATATTCTGCGCCCCCAGACTGCCAAGGGCGGGGGTTGCAGAATTTTTATTCCCTTTTTTTTAACGAAATAAAAAGCTCCCCTCTTGAGAGCATAGCCGTCAACTTTAGAAAAAAAAGGGATAAAATTTTTTTAGAGCAAGAATCGGAACTGCAAAATTGCAGTCATTATTCGAGC